>CAYJOL010000006.1:0-254247 GCA_964371785.1 uncultured Ignavibacteriales bacterium
TTAGAGCGTTCGGTTCACATCCGAGAGGTCACTGGTTCGAGTCCAGTATTGCCCAGATTTGAAATATGAGATGTTCTGTGAATAAAATAATACGTCGAGGCACTGTCAAAATTCCCGGGGATTGGAATTACGACGGCGCGCACAAGACAAAGATTAAGAACGCATTCACCCATAACCGGTTGAATGCGTTTTTTGTTTGGAGAGAGTACCATGAGTGATTCCGGTAGAGAAACCCTGCTTCGTCAGGAACTTGATTCATTGCTGAAACTTCAGGTCATAGACTATGACCTGGGCGAGCTCGAGCGCTCCAAAGAATATCTCCCGGATATGATGGGTAACCTGAATCGGGAGATCAATGAGGCCCAATCGCGTTTCGATACGGCGGCAAAGGACCTCGAAGAAGCCCGCCTCCGGCAGAAAACCCTTGAACTTGACGTCAAAAGCCGTGAAGCGAGTCTTCAGAAATTCCAGCAGCAGATGATGTCGATTAAGACCAACAAGGAGTACGATGCCCTGGTGGCCGAAATCGACGCTATCAAAGGGGACATCTCCACGCATGAAACGGAGCTGCTGGAGACCATTGACCTGGTCACGACCCTTGAGAGGAACATTTCTGAGTACAAAGAGAAACTGGATCAGATCAAGGAGAATAACTCGCGTCAGCTTACTATCCTTCAGGAGAAAATCGGATCGATTGGCAGCAAAGTATTGGAAAAGCAGGCCGAACGCACGGATGTCACAGTGGCGCTCTCCCGGCAGGTGCTCTCCACGTACGAACGCGTGCGCAAAGGCAAGGGCGGCGCGGCGGTGGTGGCCGTGAAGAAACGCGCTTGCGGAGCCTGCTACAAGGCGCTGACGCCGAAGAAAGTACAGGAAATCCGAAAGGCCGACAAAATCCTCACTTGTGACAACTGCGGCCGCATGCTATTTTGGGACGATAATGAATCGAACTGAACCAACTCTCAGGAAGCATGACAAGTCTGACCAGATATGACAAAGATTTTAGATGATATCGCATTGACGTTTGACGACGTTCTGCTTGTCCCCGCTTACTCCCGCGTTCTGCCCAAAGATGTCGATGTTTCGACGATAATCGCACCCGGCATTGAATTAAACATCCCAATACTGTCGGCCGCCATGGACACGGTGACCGAGTCACGGATGGCAATCGCTCTGGCCCGCCAGGGAGGTCTCGGAGTGATTCATAAGAATATGTCGCCGGGCCAGCAGGCTGCGGAAGTGGACAAGGTCAAGCGCTCGGAGTCCGGCATGATTGTCGATCCGATTACCATGCCGCCCGATAAGACGATTGGCGACGCGCTCGGTGTGATGAAGCGATTTTCTATTTCCGGGATTCCTATCACCGAAAACGGCAAACTGGTAGGCATCCTGACCAACCGGGACCTGAGGTTTCACAAAGACCAGAGCCGCCGAATCTCCGAAGTAATGACGGCTAAGAATCTCGTCACCGTCAAAGAAGGGACCGACCTGGAAACAGCTCAGGAGCTGCTTCACCGGCATCGTATCGAAAAACTGCTCATCGTCGATGACAACTACATGCTCAAGGGGATGATCACCGTCAAGGATATCATGAAGAAAATTCAGTACCCCCAGGCATGCAAGGATAGTCGGGGCCGGCTCCGTGTCGCCGCGGCGGTCGGTGTGGGCGGCGACCTCGAAGAAAGAGCTGAACGATTGGTTGCCTCAGGCGTCGATATTCTGGCCATAGACAGTTCTCACGGCCACAGCGAAGGTGTCTTGAAGGCGGTTACTTTGCTGAAGAAAAAATTCGACTCAGTTCCGATTATGGCGGGCAATGTTGCCACGGCCGAAGGAACGAAAGCGCTGATAGACGCCGGGGCTGATTCCGTAAAAGTCGGTATTGGTCCGGGCTCGATATGTACTACCCGAGTGGTGACCGGCGGAGGTGTTCCGCAGGTGACGGCAATTTTGAACGCGGTCAGCGAAGCGGTCAAGCGAAAAGTGCCGGTCGTGGCCGATGGAGGTATCAGGTACTCGGGCGATGTGGTGAAAGCAATGGCCTGCGGCGCGCAGGCGGTAATGATCGGTTCATTGCTCGCCGGGGTAGAAGAATCCCCGGGCGAAACGGTGCTTTTCGAGGGCCGCTCGTTCAAAGTGTACCGCGGGATGGGTTCGGTCGAGGCAATGAAGCAAGGGTCCAAGGACCGGTACTTCCAGGAGCATCATGAGGAAGCGACCAAGTTCGTCCCCGAGGGAATCGAAGGACGGGTGCCGTTTAAGGGGCCCCTTTCTGACACCATATACCAGATGGTTGGTGGCCTCCGCTCCGGTATGGGCTTGTGCGGCGCCGCGAATCTGGCTGAACTGAACGCGAATTCGCGAATGGTGCGAATTACCGCGGCGGGAATCGGCGAATCCCACCCGCATTCGGTCGCGATCACCAAAGAAGCGCCGAACTACCGCCGGATGTACTGATCGTACGGGCGGCCGCTGAATTAGAAAAGTTTGTTGTTGTTGTTTATATAAAACGAAAGCTTGTGGAAGTAGGAGGAGCAGTCGCGCTTTAAATGTGAGTTTAAAGTGAGGAAAGTCCGAGCTCCGCAGAGTCAAGGCGCCTGGTAACGCCAGGGCGGAGCGATCCGACGGAAAGTGCCACAGAAACTATACCGCCCGCTTGCGGGTAAGGGTGAAATCGCGGTGTAAGAGACCACGGTCGACGCAGCAATGTGTTCGATGGGTAAACCCCGCCTGGAGCAAGGCCAAATAGGGGAAGAGGGGTGACTCACCCCGCTATCATTCCCGGGTAGGCCGCTTGAATAACCGGGCAACCGGTTATCCAGACAAATGACTGGCTGGCTTCTTTGAAGCTTACAGAACTCGGCTTATTTCCTGCTTCCACAGGCCTTCAGTAATGGAGGCTTCCATGCATTGGGTCCATAAACCCGCTCAGTTGAAGTGGGTTGTGGCGTCAAAGACCGACCCCGAACAAGTGGGCCGGCTCGTCGCCGACACCGGGCTGCCGGAAAACGTCATCAAAATCCTCATCAATCGCCATATCGATACCGCCGAAACTATCGATCGCTTCCTCAATCCGAAACTGAGCGACCTCAAGGATCCGTTCGAACTGACCGGCATGCGGGAAGGGATAAACCGGGTTGTTAAAGCGTTGTTCGAAAACGAAAAAATAGTTGTGTATGGCGATTACGATGTCGACGGTATCACGGCTACCGCTCTTCTCTACATGATTTTCAACAAGCTGGGAGCGCAAGTCGATTTCTACCTGCCCAATCGGTTGACCGAAGGGTACGGGCTGTCCAAAGACGCGATCGATGAAGCCAAGAGCAAAGGGGTCAGCCTGATCGTCACGGTCGATACCGGAATTACAGCGGTGGAAGAAGTCCGTTACGCGAATTCGCTGGGCATGGATGTGCTGATCACCGACCACCATGAACCGGCCGAGTCATTGCCGGACGCGGTCGCTATTATCAATCCCAAGCAGCCGGGCTGTACTTATGACTCCGAGCTATCCGGAGTCGGCGTAGCGTTCAAGTTCGCGCAGGCGATGTTCCGTTCGCTGAATCAGGATGAGCGTGAGCTCGAAGAACATCTTGACCTAGTCGCCCTCGGTACTTCGGCCGATATCGTGCCGCTGGTGGGCGAAAACCGGATCCTGACCAAATTCGGCATCAAGCAGATTGCGCGCACCACCAAACCCGGCCTCAAATCACTGGCGTTCGTTTCCGGACTGATGGGCAAAGAGATAAGCACCGGTCAGGTGGTGTTCATCCTCGCCCCGCGTATCAATGCGCTGGGCCGGCTGGGCGACGCCGGACAGGCGATTCGCCTGCTCTCCACCAGAGACGAACGGCTGGCCGCGGAGATTGCCAGAAAACTCGATGACGAGAACAAACGGCGTAAAGAAATCGACGAGACAACACTGCATGAAGCGCTCGATCAGATCGAGGAAATCGTTGACCTGGAAAACGACCGCGCAATCGTGCTGGCCGGCGAAGGCTGGCATCAGGGAGTAATCGGCATTGTCGCCAGCAGGCTCGTGGAGAAATATCACCTCCCTACCGTGATGATCTCGATCACCAACGGCGAAGGTAAAGGCTCCGCCCGGTCCATTCCGGGATTCCATCTGTGCGAGGCGCTCAAGGAGTGCGAACACCTGCTGATTCGCTATGGTGGTCACAAATATGCCGCCGGACTGTCGATCAAGCAGGAGCACATACCGGAGTTCCGCGAAAAATTTATAAGTGTTTCGAGCCAGTTCCTCAGCGACGAGGATATCATCCCGAAACTCCACATCGACCTTGAGATAGAATTGACCGACATTGACGATGATTTTATGCAGTCGCTCGAGGCGTTTTCGCCGTTCGGACCCCAGAATATGCGGCCAATCTTTCTGACGCGTAATTGCGAGGTGGTCGGCCAGCCCTACGTGGTGGGGCGCAACCACTTGAAGATGAAAATTCGCAAGGGCGACGCGATTTTTGACGTCATCGGATTCGGGTTCGGCGACATGGCCAGATTGATATCTTCGAAAGGTTGTCTGGTCGATGTCGTCTACGTTATCGAGTACAATACGTACAACGATGTCACCCGCAAACAGATTCGACTTAAGGATATCAAACTCACAGTTGGCAGTATGCCCAGTTACTGAGTGATGGCATGACTATCCTCGAGAAGTTTTATCAGGGAGATATCCGGGCGCTCTCTAAGGTCATTTCATTTATCGAGGACCGGGAGGATGGGTATCGCGATCTGTTGGGCAGACTCTACGAGCGAGCCGGCCGGTCGATTCGTGTCGGTATAACGGGCCCGCCCGGAGCAGGAAAATCAACTCTGGTCAATGCGCTCATCCATGAGTATCTCAAAGAACACAAACGCGTAGGCGTGATCGCGGTAGATCCGACTTCACCGTTCACCGGTGGAGCGTTACTGGGCGACCGGGTTCGGATGCACGATTTTCCAATGACTGGCGAAGTGTATTTTCGTTCGATGGCTACGCGGGGTGCGACCGGGGGCCTGGCGGCCGATACCGACAACATCACGGTCGTCCTCGACGCGTTCGGCTATGACGTATCCCTGATCGAAACAGTCGGCGTCGGACAGGTGGAACTGGATATTGTCGATGCTTGTGACACGGTCGTCGTGGCCGTCGTTCCTGAGTCGGGTGATGCCGTGCAGACGATGAAAGCCGGCCTGATGGAAATTGCTGACATCTTCGTGGTTAACAAAGCGGACCGCCCGAGCGCCGAACGGATAGTCTCTGACTTGAGGCAGACGCTTCTGACCAGAAAGAAAATTTCAGGTCAGTGGACGATCCCGGTGATCGATACCGTTGCCACCGAACGGAAAAATGTCGATAAACTGTTTGCCCAGATCAACAAGCATATCGCGTTTATCAAGGATGCCGGCAAGTTCGATGAGCATCGCCGCCTGCAAATCAAGAAGAAGATCCTCAATATTCTCAAGAACCGGTTCCAGCGCGAGTTTCTGGACCGTCTGGCCGGCGAAGCCGATCTCGATGCGCTGGCCGACAGCATCCACCGGGGACTGGCCAACCCATTCGCAGTCAGCAACGACCTGTTTGAGCGCTTCTCACATTGACCGGTGTTTCCGGCAGCCCTTCCGTCTGAGTAATTAACCTGTTGAAATGCAGATAATTATGCGTATAAAGTCTGCCAAGAAAAACAGCCTCCGCTCCGAGCGGGGCTTGATTTTCGCTGCCGAATCACTTATGTTCCGGTCACTATCATTGTGGAGTACATTATGTTCAGTTCGAAATTTCTCGATGACTTACAAGTTCGCGTGGCCAAATGGAATAAAGATGCCGAAAAGTTCCGGAGCAAACGGTCGTTACCCAGATTTTTCACGGTTTCCGGAGTTGATATAGACGGCCTGTACACTCCGGCATCGATTGCCGGTGCCGACCAACCCGACTATTTTGACAGAAATATAGGACTGCCGGGTGAGTTTCCCTATACCCGCGGTGTACATCACACGCTCTATCGGACCAAGCTCTGGACCATGCGTCAGTTCGCCGGAATGGGAACGCCCAAACAGACCAACGAGAGATTCAAATACATCCTCGCGCAGGGGGGCACCGGCCTTTCCACCGCATTCGACCTTCCCACTTTGATGGGCTATGACTCGGATCATCCGAGGTCCCTGGGCGAGGTCGGCAAGTGTGGTGTGGCCGTTGATACGCTGGCCGACATGGAAATCATTTTCGGCGATATCGACCTGGCGAAAGTGTCGACATCAATGACGATCAACTCTCCGGCCTCAATTCTCCTGGCTATGTATATCGTCGTTGCCGAGAAGCAGGGAGTCTCTTCTGAAAAACTCCGCGGCACTTTGCAGAACGATATCCTGAAGGAATATATTGCACAGAAGGAATTCATCTTCCCGCCGAGACCGTCGATCCGTCTCATTACCGATATGATGGCATACTGCACCCGGCATGTGCCACAGTGGAATACGATCTCGATTTCCGGCTACCATATTCGTGAAGCAGGAGCGACCGCGGTGCAGGAGCTCGCCTTCACCCTCGCGGACGGCTTCCAGTATATCGAATCGGCAATCGAGGCCGGCCAGGATGTGGATGAATTCGCACCGCGACTTTCATACTTCTTCAACGCGCATTCGGACTTCTTTGAAGAGATTGCAAAATACCGAGCGGCCCGTCGCATTTACGCCAAGCGGATGCGCGACAAATACAAAGCCAAAGACCCCAGAAGCTGGTTGCTGAGATTCCACACGCAGACGGCCGGGTGTTCGCTCACGGCGCAGCAGCCCGAGAATAACATCGTCCGGACGGCGATCCAGGGGTTGTCCGCGGTACTGGGCGGGACGCAGTCACTACACACGAATTCGATGGATGAAACGCTGGCGCTGCCATCGGAAAAAGCGGCCCTGATTGCTCTTCGCACCCAGCAGGTTATCGCATACGAAACGGGCGTGGCCAATACGGTCGATCCATTGGGTGGATCATACTTCATCGAGGCGTTGACCGACAAAATGGAAGTCGAGACCGAGAAGTATTTCGCGGAAATCGAGCGCCGTGGTGGCGTGCTCACCTGTATCGAAGAAGGGTTCTTCCAGCAGGAGCTGGCGAAATCAGCCTACGCGTTTCAGCAGGAAGTAGAGTCAAAGGAGAGGATTATCGTCGGCGTGAACGATTTTGTGCTCAAAGACGAGAAACTCGAAATCCCCGTTCTTCGAATCGACCCTCAGGTCGAGCGCCAACAGGTCGCCTTTGTCAAGAAAATCAAGGCGGAACGTGATAATGGGGCCGTACAGGTGTCGCTCGACAAGCTCCGCAAAGCAGCCGTCGGGAACGGCAACACATTCGAGGCGATGCTCGAATGCACCCGTGTCTACGCATCGGTCGGCGAAATGTGCGACGTGCTTCGCGATGTCTGGGGTGAATACGTGGAGACTCAGGCCGCCATGATGCCGTCCTAAATAGATTTGTGAGTTAAGCGATTAGATGAGAGAGTAAGCGAATATCTATGGAACGAAAAATCAGAGTCCTTCTGGCCAAACCCGGCCTCGACGGCCACGATCGGGGCATCAAGGTGATCGCTGCCGCATTCCGGGATGCCGGCATGGAGGTCATCTACTCCGGGCTTCGCCAGACACCGCAGATGATTGTCGACGCGGCCATTCAGGAAGATGTCGACGCTATCGGGGTGTCAATTCTTTCCGGGGCGCACATGACGCTCTTTCCGGCCATCCTTGCGGAGATGAAGTCCAAAGGAGCGGATGACATCATCCTCTTCGGAGGCGGCATCATCCCGGATGATGACAAGGAAGAGTTGGAGAAGCAGGGGGTGGCCCGCCTTTTCACGCCCGGAGCGCCGACCGAGGACGCCATCGCATTCTTGCGCGATGCGGTCGTTCGGAAAAAGTCGGACGAGCGAATAATGTAAAGCCAACAAAGATTCATTAAACAACGAATATGCCTGGGAGGCAATATGTCGAAAAACATCGATCCGCGTCAACAACCTGTCAGAGACATGGTCAAGGAATTCGCCGATAAGGAAATGTATCCGGTGTCGCGCGAACTGGACCAGATGCCGGAGCCGCGCAAATTCCCTGTCGATTTGTACCGTAAGATCGGCCAGGCCGGATTTATCGGCTTCAACATGCCAAAGGAGTTGGGTGGACAAGGGAAGTCACACCTGGAATATGCTACGCTGATTGAGGAGATGTGTTATCACGATGCGGCAATAGGATTGTTGTGCGCGGTGGCTGAATTGGCGACCTTCCCGATTCTGCACTTTGCCAGCGAAGAACAGAAACGCAAGTACGTACCTGATTGCGCCAGCGGCCGGCGGATTCCCGCATTCGTACTGACCGAGCCGAACGCCGGTTCCGATGCCGCCAACCAGAGCACGGTGGCTGTCGAAAACGGCGATCACTATATCGTCAACGGTGAGAAGATTTTCATCATGCATGGCGATGTAGCCGACCTGGCGGTCTTATTCTGCCGAATCGAAGGCAAGCCGAAAATGTCGACGTTTATAGTCGACACCAATCAGCCC
Source organism: uncultured Ignavibacteriales bacterium (assembly GCA_964371785.1). Lineage (GTDB taxonomy): Bacteria > Zixibacteria > MSB-5A5 > GN15 > FEB-12 > CAVQCT01. The sequence goes on from CAYJOL010000006.1 coordinate 8,541, forward strand.
GGATGGCAGAAGCGCACCCTCAGGAACAAGATGGGTATGCGCGCGGCGACGACCGGAGGAATCATCCTCAAGGATGTCAAGGTTCCCAAAGAAAATCTTTTGGGCGAAGTCGGTAAGGGTTTTCGCTATGCGATGACCACACTGGACAGCGCCCGTATCGGCGTTGCGGCCCAGGGGGTCGGCGTCTGCCAGCGCGCGCTGGATGAGGCGATATCGTACGCCAAAAAACGCCAGGCATTCGGCCAGCCGATCGCGAAACTGCAGGCGATCCAGTGGATGATTGCTGATATGGCCACCCGTACCGAAGCGGCTCGCGCCCTCATGCACAAGGCCGTCCTGCTGCAGGATGCCGATGAGAAGTTCAGTCTTGAAGCTTCGATGGCCAAACTGTATGCTACCGAAGCGGCGAACTTCTGCGTCGACCGCGCCATGCAGATCCATGCCGGCTACGGGTTTATCGGTGAATTCTCGCAAATCGAGAAGATCTATCGCGATCAGCGCGTCCTGGAGATCTACGAGGGAACTTCCGAAGTCCAGCGCCTCGTTATCGCCGGTAATTATCTGGGACGGTAATGCGCATCGGACAATTCGAAATATATACCTTCGTCGAGCAGCGCTTCAAGCTCGACGGAGGTACTATGTTTGGGGTGATTCCCCGCAGTCTCTGGCAGAAAATGATGCCTCCCGATGAGAACAATCTCATAGACATGAACATCAACATCTTCGTGTTGAAGGCGCACGGCAAGAATGTCATATTTGACGTCGGCCTCGGTGATACGCTGTCGGACCGGGAGAAGCGCATCTACGCGCCGCAAGGCGAGTCGCATCTCGATGACGGTCTTAAGAACCTCGGACTTGCGCCTGAGGATATCGATTATGTCATCATGACTCATCTGCACACCGACCATGCCGCCGGAGCTGTCCGGTTTTCCGTGGACCATGCATTCGAACCGCGTTTCCCTAATGCGACCTATGTCGCCTCAACGCAAGAGTGGGAAGCCGCTACACATCCGGATGAAAGAACATCGGCCGTGTATATCCCGGCTCGTTACCTGGCAATCGAAGAAATGGCCAGATTGAAATTGATCGCGCATGATACCGAGATACTTCCCGGGGTAAAAGCCGTTTTTACGGGTGGTCACAGTCGGGGGCATTTCGCGCTGGAGATTATGTCAGATGGACAGAAACTGTTCTATTACGCGGATATTTTCTGCACCTCGCACCATATTTCCGTTCCCTATATCCCGGCCACCGACATTGATCCGTTGGCATCAATGGAAATCAAACGGAGAAAGCTGCCGGAGATCGTCGATGATGGAGTCATAATGGCCTTCGACCATGACACCCAGATTCCGTTAGGGCGGGTTCGACGGGACGGCAAGCGGTTTGTGGTTGAGAAAGTAACGGCCTGAGATGTTCACGACCGACGAACTACCGTTCGCCAGATAAGTGAGAGTAAACGGTCATGTCATTAGAAGAAAAATTGAACCAGTTGGAGCGGATGCGGGCCGAGGCCAAACTCGGCGGCGGTGCCAAGCGAATTGATGCCCAGCACGAAAAAGGAAAACTCACGGCGAGGGAGCGAATTGCGTTGCTGGTCGACGCGAATTCGTTCGAAGAGTTCGATATGTTCGTTACTCACCGGACGTCCGGGTTCGGTATGGAAGACCAGAAGGTGCTGGGCGACGGTGTGGTGACCGGCTGCGGTCGGATCAACGGGCGACAGGTGTTCATCTTCTCGCAGGACTTCACGGTGTTCGGCGGTTCGCTCTCCGAGGCGCATGCGGAAAAGATCTGCAAAATCATGGATATGGCCATGAAGGTCGGCGCGCCCGTGATCGGGCTCAATGACTCGGGCGGAGCGCGCATCCAGGAGGGTGTGGTCTCTCTCGGCGGTTACGCGGATATTTTTCTGCGCAATACTCTCGCCTCCGGTGTGGTGCCGCAGATTTCAGTGATTCTCGGCCCGTGCGCGGGCGGCGCGGTGTACAGCCCGGCGATTACTGATTTCACCTTCATGACCAAGGGGACATCGTATATGTTCGTCACTGGTCCGAATGTGGTCAAGACAGTCACGCATGAAGTGGTAACTTCCGAAGAATTAGGCGGAGCCATGGTGCACGCATCGAAGTCCGGGGTGGCCCATTTCGCGTGTGAGAATGAAGCCGATGCCGTCACCCGACTTAAACAGCTGCTGACATACATACCGCAGAACAATCTCGAGGACCCGCCGCTGGCCGACAACCACGACCCGGCGGACCGCGAGGACGAACAATTGAATCATATCGTGCCGGAGAATCCCAACCAGCCGTACGACATGAAAGATGTTATCAGGCGAGTGGTTGATACCGGGTCGTTTTTCGAGGTTCATGAAGATTTTGCCCAGAATATAATAGTCGGGTTCGCGCACCTCGGGTGCAGGTCGATTGGCATAATCGCCAATCAGCCCCAAATGCTGGCCGGGGTATTGGATATTAAATCATCGATAAAGGCCGCCCGGTTTATCCGTTTCTGCGATGCCTTCAATATACCGATCCTGACCTTCGAGGATGTCCCCGGCTTCCTCCCCGGTGTCGACCAGGAACATGGCGGCATTATCAAAAACGGCGCTAAACTGCTCTACGCCTACTGCGAGGCAACGGTGCCGAAAGTCACGGTAATCACCCGTAAGGCCTATGGCGGGGCATACGATGTCATGAATTCCAAGCACGTCCGCGGCGATATGAACTATGCGTGGCCGACTGCTGAAATTGCCGTTATGGGACCCAAAGGAGCGGTGGAGATTATTTTCAAGAAGGACATTTCCGATGCCGGGGATCCCGAGGCCGAAGTACAGAAGAAGACCGATGAATATCGTGAGCGGTTTGCCAATCCGTATATAGCAGCTTCACGGGGTTATATCGACGATATCATCGAACCAAAAACGACCCGTCCACGGCTTATCCGCGCTTTTGAAATGCTTGAGACAAAAAAAGACAGCAATCCGCCCAAGAAACACGGGAACATTCCACTGTAAGCCTTAAGAGTATGGCATCCAGAATCCGCAAGATACTCATAGCCAATCGCGGTGAAATCGCCGTGCGCATCGTGCGCGCCTGCCGCGATATGGGAATCAGGTCGGTGGCGGTCTTTTCCGAAGCGGATCGCACCGCTTTTCATGTGCGGATGGCCGATGAAGCTTATCATATCGGCGCAGCCCAGTCATCACAGAGTTACCTGGTTCACGAGCGTATTATCGACGCGGCCCGGAAATCAGGTGCGGATGCAATCCATCCCGGATACGGTTTCCTCGCGGAGAACGCTTCATTTGCACAGCATTGTATCGAGGCCGGAATAATTTTTATCGGTCCCAGGCCGGAGACAATTTCTCTGTTGGGCGACAAACTGGCGGCCAGAGCGGCGGCGCTTAAAGCGGGGCTGCCAGTTGTTCCCGGTGGCGAGTTCGAAGGCGGAAATTTGAAAGCCGCGCTTCGAAAAGCCGATGAGATCGGGTACCCGGTATTAATCAAGGCGGCGGCCGGCGGCGGCGGCAAAGGCATGCGGGTCGTGACCTCGCCCGACCAGTTCGAAGAATCCCTCATCCGGGCGGCCTCGGAAGCGCTCTCGGCGTTCGGCGATGGACGCGTATATCTGGAAAAGTATCTTCCCCGGCCGAGGCATATCGAAATCCAGATTCTGTGCGATCAGCACGGCAACGCGATCTATTTGGGCGAACGGGAGTGTTCCATTCAACGGCGACATCAGAAACTCATCGAAGAGTCGCCATCGGCCATGATGACCCAGAGTCTCCGCACAAAAATGGGAGCCGCCGCCGTTAAGATTGCCAAACAGACAGGATATATCGGCGCCGGGACGGTCGAGTTCATGGTCGATGACCGTGATAACTCATTCTATTTTCTGGAAGTCAACACCAGACTCCAGGTTGAACATCCGGTCACAGAACTTGTCACCGGGCTGGACCTCGTCCGAGAACAGATCCTGATCGCCGAGGGTGAACAGTTGAACCACACGCAGGATGCTATCGTGCTCAATGGACACGCTATCGAGTGCAGAATCTCCGCCGAGGATCCGGAACAGAATTTCATGCCGTCAACCGGCAAGCTCATTAACTATCGCATCCCCGCCGGGCCGGGGGTACGGGTCGATTCGGGAGTGGTGATATTCTCCGAGGTTCCGATCTACTATGATCCGCTTATAGCAAAACTGATTGTCTGGGGCAAGGACCGGGCCGAAGCTATCAGTCGGACCCGTCGGGCGCTCGAGGAATACCGCGTGTCCGGTGTGATGACTACAATCGGTTTCTGTCGGGTAGTTATGGACAATCCACGGTTTGTCGAAGGAACGCTCTCTACCCGCTTTATTGAAGAAGAATACCCGGATAACAAGTATAATCCTCTGGACAGCAATCTGAAGGAACAGGCGGCCTTGGCCGTGGCCCTTGACAAGTTCATCAAGGAACGTAAGATAACTGTGACGACGGCCCATAGCCGCAGCAATGCTTCCGGATGGCAGGCTTTCTATCGTCAAGAAAACAATCGCAAATTCACGGGAAGCAAGTGATGGCAAGGTATCTGGCGCAAGTCGATGATACGGACTTCGACATCGAAATTGACTACTGCTCCGAGAAGTACTGTGCGCGGATAAACGGCCGGGAAGTCCGGATGGAATTCTTCCCGCTTGCGGAGGGACGGTCTATAATATTGGTCGACGGTCTGTCACTTGAGGTCGATGTGAGAGCGAATTCCTATGCATCCCGCCAGATTGTGTTTATGAAGGGCCGAGATATCCTCGTGGATATCGAGGACTACAATCTCGCCCAATTGCGCAAAACGGCAATTATGTCGTCCGGAGGCGCGGTTGAAAAAGCAATTAAGGCGCCGATGCCGGGTCTGATTCTCGAAGTAAAGATCCAGCCGGGCGACACCGTCGCCAAGAACCAGCCAATCCTGATTGTCGAAGCGATGAAAATGGAGAATATCATTAAGGCGCCGGCCGATGGTAAGGTGAAGACGATTCATGTCGCCAAAGGCCAGTCGGTGGAAAAGGATATGAAGTTGGTGGAGTTCGAATAGATGGCACAGAAGCCCAGAAAGACAACGTCGGAAATTATCGTTCCGGAGCTCGTGGGCGAATCCGATGTCCTGATTCCTGCGGAGAATCGCGTAGCTCCCGGAGACTATCCATTTCTCCGCGGTGTCTATCCCGACATGTACCGCGGTCGCCCCTGGACAATGCGCCAGTATGCCGGGTTTGGAACCGCCGCCGAGACGAACGAGCGCTTCAAATATCTGCTCCAACAAGGCCAGACCGGATTATCAGTGGCTTTCGACCTGGCGACTCAGATCGGGTATGATTCGGACCATCCCATGGCCAAAGGTGAAGTTGGTCGGACAGGTGTGGCAATTGACTCACTGGAAGACATGGAGATCCTATTCGATGGCATCCCCCTGAACAAAGTCTCTACATCGATGACTATCAACGCAACCGCTGTCGTGCTGCTTGCCATGTATATCGCGGTAGGTAAGAAACAGGGGGTGGCCCCCGAACAGCTGATGGGTACAGTGCAAAACGATATACTCAAAGAATTCATCGCCCGCGGGACTTATATTTTTCCCGCCAAGCCGTCGATGCGCATCATTACGGATATCTTTGCCTATGCCGGCGAGCACCTTCCGAAATACAACACCATCTCTATTTCCGGCTACCATATTCGCGAAGCCGGGGCGACTGCGGCGCAAGAAATCGCCTTCACGTTATCCAACGGGATTGCATATGTTCGGGCCGCCCAGCAGGCCGGTCTTGATATCAATGATTTTGGCCCAAGGCTCTCATTCTTCTTTGCCGCTCACAGTAATCTGTTTGAGGAAGTCGCCAAGTTCCGCGTAGCCCGAAAACTCTGGGCGAAAATAATGAAAGAGAAGTTGGGAGCTTCGAACGCAAAAGCAATGTTGCTTCGCTTTCATACGCAGACAGGCGGCTCAACACTTACGGCGCAACAACCCGAGAATAACGTTGTCCGCACGACAATTGAAGCGTTGGCCGCCGTACTCGGAGGGACACAATCTCTTCACACCAACGCTTTTGACGAAGCGCTGGGCTTGCCGACCGAAAAGTCCGCTGAGATTGCCCTTCGTACGCAGCAGATTCTTGCCTATGAATCAGGTGTTGCCGATACGGTCGACCCACTGGCCGGGTCGTATTTTGTCGAGTACTTGACCAACGAATTGGAAACAAAGACTGTCGAGCTGATCGAGAAAATTGAAGCTGATGGGGGATCGGTCAGCGGTGTCGAGTCGGGATATTTCCGGGACGAGATTGCCCGCTCGGCCTATGCTTTCCAGCGTGCGGTGGAACGAGGCGACGCGACGATTGTAGGCGTGAACAAGTTCAAGTCCCAGACCGCGGCCATCCCGCAAGTGCTGAAAGTAGATCCCCAGCTTGAAAAAACACAAGTAGAACGGCTGCGCCGCCTGAAGGAAGGCCAGGACAAAAGGAAGGTCGCCGGATGTCTCGAAGCTTTGGATAAGACCGCCCGGTCCGGGGAAAATATAGTTTATCCGGTTCTCGATGCTGTGGAGAATTATGTCACGGTAGGAGAGATTGCCCAGACACTCAGACAAGTATGGGGTGAATACCATGAACACAATGTCTAGACTAGTAGTACTCACGATTATGATTGCCGCCTTGCTGGCCGCCTGCTCAGGCAACAATAAGCAGGACGGCAAGACTCAACAAGATGTGGCGGTCACCGACTCCGGTGCTCCCATGACGGTAAAAGATACGATTGAGGCGATGATCAACACGGTGATGGATTACCTTCGCTACAAGGACAAATCCATCCTTTACGCGAACGAGTTTCCTTATTTGCGTGATGAAAAGACGTTCGACGAGTACCTGCAAATGGCTCAGGTTAAATACGCTGAAGCGGATACGCTTACGCATGTCGATATCGACAGCCTGACAATGTATGACCATGACTCCGCTCTTGCCAATGTCACGGTTCGCTTTCTCGGCCCAACCGGGGTCAAGAGTAAATTGAAGGACGCTATCGTCGTGTACTATCAGGATGGCAAATGGATCAAACCGACAGTAGGTTCGAGCGCTTTACAGGCCAACTACGACCGGCTCATTAGAACGGCCGACTCGGCCGCCGCCGCCGAAGCCAGGGGAGAGTGACATTTTGGCTGACCAGTTGATCTCGCATATCGGTATAGCCGTGTCGAATCTCGAAGAAGCGATCAGGAAGTATGGACTGATATGCGCTAAACAGTCACCGCAGGTGCACGCGGTTCCGGATCAACAAGTCCAAGTCGCCATTTTTGAGGGTGCAGGTCACGGGGGCTCCGGACGTATAGAGTTGGTTGCGCCAACCTCGCCGGACAGCGGGGTCGCGCGATTTATTGCCAAGCACGGCGAAGGGTTGCATCACATTTGCGTGTATGTCGATGATATCCGTACGAAACTGATGGATCTGAAGGCGGCCGGCGTGCAATTGATCGACGAAACGCCAAGAGTCGGAGCCGAAGGACATCTGATTGCTTTTGTCCACCCGGCGGACATGAATGGCGTGCTTATCGAACTGGAACAGCGAATCTAAACGGTGACATCGGTTTGCCGGGGGCGGCCGCATCGACGGCATGAATCATACTGATTGGGATTCATGCGCCCACACTCACAGCGCCAGAAATTAGCATCCTCCGAAAATGCTATGCTGTTATTCCGATTCCTCCTGAAGAAGAAAAAAATCAAAACAAGCGTTCCACCCACCGGAGCCAGCCAGTACCAAATCGGTTTGCCGGGAGAACCGAAAATCTCCGCTTCGGCCGGGCCATAATAAGCAAACCCATCCTGCATCAATCGGATGTCCGACATGACCATCGGCGGGTTGTCCCGGCCCGTTTTTCCCCACAGCGTAAAAAGAATCTGGTGTCCATCAGGGTGCCGATACATGTATCCTTTCAAGCGATGACTGATGACGAGTCCGGTGGCGCTGTCGGATGATTCAAAATCCAGCACAAAGGAAACCCGGCTGGTGTCATAGTATCCGGTGCTGCTGAGCAACTGGGCTTTGGGAAGCTCCAATATGATATCGTTGACGACTTTGTCAACCGATCCACGGAGCTCTTGCTGATTTCGGATTATGCCGTCGCCGGTGATTTCAGAACGAAAGATGAGCAGTTCGGAAGTTTCGGTCGGATCGATTATTTGAAAAGGGAAGTCGATGCTGTCGGTTCCAAGTCGCCAGCCATCCGGCTGAGGGAGCCGGATCTCGCCACCCAGATCAAAAAAACCGCTGGCGGCACAGCTGGCGCCGGTGAAAAGAACCACCATCAGAAAAGTCAACGCAAGTCGTTTCATATTAGTCGTATCGACATCGGGAGGCCTTTTGTTAAAGCCCTGAACCGGCGGGTGCTCATTTGAACTGCCGAAGGCAATGGGTGACCGCGTTAAGTCGATCTTTGATAAACTGTTCGCGGGTGAGAGCGGGGGAATAACTGAATGATCGTCCGGAATCTTTCTGCCGCACCAGCAGCCCCTTTTCGGCAAGCCTCGCCAGGACTGTCATCACTGTTGTATAAGCGCGATCCCCTTCGTCGCTGAGATAGTACAGGGCTTTCTTGACGGTCAAGTTACCGTAACGCCAGGCTAACTCCATCAGTCTGGCCTCGGTCGGGCCTAGAAAAACTTCGAGTCCTTTGGCAAACGGGTCGAAGTAGAACAACCCCGACGTCATCTATACTTTTTTCCGTCGTCTTTCAAATACGAACGATATCCCCAGCGCTATGAGCGCAACTGGTAACAGATAGTCCCCGAACTGTATATGAATGAATCCAGCTCGCTCAAGCAACATGAAGAGGCCGACTAATAACAATAGTACGCCTATAAACATTTTCGAATCCTCCTTTCCCGGGCTTTCACTTCATCTCCGGTAGACTAATATGCTTTCGGCCGGAATCGAAAAACAACAATTTTCTTGGAGGTCCGATTATTTGATCGATTTCAATCGGTCGACTACAACGCCCGCCACCCGTTCAAGCATCAGCCGGTCATCATCGGTAAAGTACGACGGGGTATTAGAGTCGATATCTATCTCACCCAGGCAGACATCGCCGTCCATCAGGGGTACGACAATTTCAGACCGGGTAGTGAGCGAGCAAGCCAAAAACCTCGGGTCTTTGTTGACATCGTCCACTAACACCGATCGTTTCTGAGAAGCGGCCGCTCCGCAGATGCCGGCGTCCAGAGAGATCTTTGTATGCGGAGTTGGCAGACCTACGTACGGACCAACTTCCAGAATGTCGCCCCGCATCATGTAGAATCCGGTCCAATTGAATTGCTCCGAGAAGCTGTCAATGAGTTTAATAGCCGACTGCAGAATCTCCTTCTCGGATGTCTTTGAAGAAATGACTTTCTTTATCTCGTCTATCAATTTCTGTCTTCTGGCTTCCATCTATAAACTCTCCCGAATGACCTGAAGGTTTGCCAAAGGTACTTCCGGCGGAATCGAACAACCGGGGCCGATTATAACTCGCGAACGATCCAGTTTCTCTTTCAGCATACCCATCTTGTATCTAATCTCATCGGCACTGCTTTTGAGCAGCCAGCCTTCGTGGTCGACCCCTCCCACGACAGTTTTATCTTCGAAAAATGTGACGCCCTTGTCAAGGGGAAGGTTGGTGGGGTGCTCGCTATCCCAGTTGAGCAGGGCATACGGATAGTCGAGCTTGCCGATCTGTTTGAGAAAGTTGTTCGATGAGCAGATGTGAAGCAAATTCAGGGCGTCATCGCCCGCGGCTCGAATAACTCGCAGGTCAAAGGGAACCCCGAACCGCTCGTACTCGGCCCAGCTAATCAGGTTACTTGAGCCCCATTGGGTAGTGGCAAAGAAGATTCCATCGGCTCCGGCATTCCGCAGTTCCACGACAAACTGCTCGAATGTCTGGGTTATAGCTTCTAACGCCGGTACAACCGCCTCCGGGTGCTCGTGGATGTGCGACGCCAAAAGGGCATCGTCCTCAACCATCCGCCCGGCAATAGCCAGAGGTGTGAATACAGTCATAAGAACCGGTAGATCGGGGCCGACTTTCTTTCTGATAATGGAGACTACGCGCAGGTGCTCGTCGAGCGATAGAGTCGAAAGCTTGAGCGGTTCAATATCCCGCCAGTCTTCGAGTCTTTTGATCGGGAAATTCGTTTTCGTATGCTTGACGAATTCGTCGTGGGAGTATTTTTGCCTGAATCCCCAGCCTTCGATATGATAATCCGCCCGGGGATTGATTTTCATAAAGTCCCAGTCAAAGCGCTTTTGAAAATCGAGCATGGCTTCGGCCGTGCCCTCGGCAAAATGCTCTTTGTGATAGAAATGTCGCCAGAACGATGCCGCAAACCGGTCCGGCTCCTGGCCGTTCAATACGTGCTGTAACCGCTCGCGGTGAGAATACTTATCCGTCAATTCGATCCATCCTTATCTGCCGATTCATACCGGATTCCACATGTCTCAACAAGCGCCATCCCTCACAGTTCATTCCTGCTCCTCTTTTTCCTTCCACTGCTCAAACAACTTATAGTAGTGTTTGGGGAACTGGGGGTTATACCGGAGATACGAGGGGGTCGGGTAGCGGATACCTCCTCGGTGGGTCCCCTCAAACCCGTCGATCATGTCCTGCTCCTTGCCTGCCGGGATGGAAAAGGCCATCTCATGGTCCTGAGTCTGGCCGAATACTCTGTCGCCGTAACAGGGGAGAATCACCTGCGGTCTGCCTGTCGACATCGTCTCGATACAAATATCAGCGCAATCGAGCCGTCCGGAGAACCGCGAATGAACATATCCGCCTTCCTTCCAGAGGTACGCCGTCAGCATCCTCATCACTTGAGCCGAATTTCCATAGACAAGGTAGAGGTGGGGGGTGAAACCTGCCCGGTCAATCGGTGCGGTGAGAATATACCGGTATTCGCCGAAACTGAATTTTGGCACTGATGCCTCTGTTTTTGCTCCGAGTTCATTTGACTCGGTGAACATTCCGCCGCACATCTCGCCACAGGTAAACGAAGCCGGCTCCGTCTTAAATCCAAATGCGGTCAGCGCCAGCGGGCAGCCGATATCTTCGCTCCCCACGGCCAGTTGCCAGCCATACCGACGGGCGATAGAGAACGTCTGGCAGACGGCAACCTTGTGACTAAATATTTCATTCGGCCGGCGGGTCTCTTTCGGCAATGGCTCCGTCGGCCCGAGCATCCGAACTGCGAGCGGGAAAGTTCCGGGACGTACGTGCTCGGCCAAAGCTGACGCGAAGGCGTCTAACAGGCTCGAATTGATCTGGCGTTCCACAGGACAGTCTCCGACAATTCATTTAGGGGTTAAGTTCCAGATTATACGAATTTCACCCGGCCAATCAAGAGAAATAAAGAGTCTTTCCCATACTTGTCCGGCGGGCCTGTTTAATCTTAGAGCAAATTCCCGGACGCTTATTCAGCGTCCTCGGCTTATGCCGAAAAAGAAGGATGTAACCGCAAAGTAAATAGTATAGGAAGGTAAGAGGTTTTCATGGCGGCAAAGATCCTCGTGATTGATGACGAAGATTCAATGTGCAATTTCATGGAGATAATGCTGACCAAGGAAGGTTATGCAGTAGAGACGGCCAACCGTGGACGGGATGGCGTTAATCTGCTCAAAGACAAAAATTTCGACCTGGTCATCGCCGATCTGAATATGCCGGAGATGACCGGTATCGATGTCCTCAAAGAGGTTCGTGGATTCAAAAAAGACCAGGACCTTATCGTAATGACCGCCTATGCGTCGGTCGACACCGCAATCGAAGCTATGAAACAGGGGGCGGTCGACTATATTACCAAACCGTTCAAAATTGATGAAATCAAGCTTGTTATCGAAAAAAATATTAACCGCAAGAAACTTCTCAAGGAAAACGACATCCTCAAGCGCCAGCTCCAGGGCGACAACTCCTTCGATAATTTCATAGGTAATTCGGAAGTCGTGGTGAAGCTGAAGAAGCTGGCTCGCCGGATTGCTTCGTCCGAGTCCACCGTACTCATCAGAGGAGAATCAGGGACCGGCAAGGACCTGATCGCCAAAGCAATTCACCTGCATTCGCCGCGGTGCGGCGGACCGTTCGTGACTATCAACTGTGCCGCCCTGCCGGAGACTTTGCTGGAGTCCGAATTATTCGGGCACAAAAAAGGATCTTTCACGGGAGCTATAAAGGACAAGGATGGTCTATTCAAGGTGGCTGACGGCGGGACGTTCTTTCTCGATGAGGTAGGCAATACTTCGCTGGCTATCCAAGTGAAGCTCCTGCGGGTGCTCGAGGAGAAAAAAATCACCCCGGTCGGCGATACCTGGCCGATCGATGTCGATGTGCGTCTGATTGCCGCGACCAACGCGGACCTTGAAGATGATGTCAAAGCGAGTCGGTTCCGGCCAGACCTGTTCTATCGACTGAACGTGATTCCACTGCAGATACCCTCGCTACGAGAGCGCAAAGAGGACATCGAGCTTCTGACCCGGCATTTCATTCACCGGTTCTGTCAGAAGGCCAATATCCCCCCCAAAGAGATTTCGCCGGAAGCCCTGGGCCTGCTGGCTAACTACCAATGGCCCGGGAACGTCCGCGAACTTGAAAATACGATTGAAAGGGCGGTGTTGCTCAACCGCACCGAAGCGCTTGAAGTGGCGGACTTTCCCGAACGCCTGAGCCAGTCCGGTAATATGTCTGCGGTCAGCGAGGAAAACCCCGCTAACCCGACCCTGGAGTCGATTGAAAAAGCGTATATACATTTTGTCATGACTCAGACCGGGGGAAAGAAAACGAAGGCGGCAAAGATCCTGGGCATTGATACATCGACACTGTATCGAAAAATCGAACGGTATCATCTGAAAGATTTGACCGATCCCAAAAAGGACGACGATTAGAATTCAAATCAGTTCATTTTCTGCGCAGGGTCATGGAACGATTATTGCGGTTATGGCTGACCAAACAGAATTTCCAGAAACGAGGGAAGATAATGAGATATAAGAGTAAGCATAATCAGGGCTTCACCCTCATCGAATTGATGATAGTGGTTGTCATCATCGGCATTTTGGCCGCCATGGCAATTCCCCGCTTCATGCAAGCGTCCACTAAGACCAAGCAGTCAGAGGCGAAGTTAATCTTGAAACAAATCTACGTTAATGAAAATGCCTACCGGCAGCAGTCTTTTATTACCGGTTACTACATTCCAGCGGGACCTGGCTCGGCAGCCACCCCTCAGGCGTTTAGTGAAATATGGGTCGAAATCATGAACTCGGCCAAGTATACTTACACCATCACCGGCGGCGTCAGTACCTTTACCGCTACTGCGGCAGGGAATATCGATGACGATGCTACAGTAGACACGTGGACGATAGACCAAGACGGCATCATGACCAATACCATCAATGACGTAACCACTTAGCAGATTACCCACTTACCTTCCATTGTGGAGCCTCGCGTGAAGCGGGGCTTTTTTTTGCCTCATTTCTCCGTCGTGATATCGCCGGAAACAAGCTTAGATTATGGCAAGTTGCGACGTTTCTGGCAATTTGCGACCGAATGACCCTTACTTGACTTCAGAGGGCATCTTGCGAAACCGCTGCACCGGGACGTTGCCGCTATCGGCGCCCCATTTCCAGTACGACACAACCCCCCAGAATAATTCATCCACGGGCGTATCATGCGCCGGTATTCTGGGGCGCTTTTCAGCGCAGTCACCATAGGGCGAAATACTCCCCGTTTGTGGCATTTTGCCAAATGTTTAGCAATATGCGGAAGATCAAACGATAGCAGGAAGTGAAAAATGATGATTTCTTCCCACAGCTTTGTGTTGACCTCGTTTATTCGTCCAAAAACGAGGATTCAGCAGGGTAGATGCTGTTCAAAAAAAGACATCGAAAGGGCATAGTCTTTGCCAATACCTAACATGAAAAACAAGCGGAACTGACCACAAACGTAAAACAAACCTGTAGGAGGTTCAAATGTTTTCAAAGTTCCATAACCGTCAAAAAGGTTTCACCCTCATCGAATTGATGATCGTGGTTGTGATCATCGGTATCCTGGCCGCTCTGGCCATACCGCGGTTCATGCAGGCGACCACCAAGGCGAAGCAGTCGGAAGCCAAGCAGCTTTTGAAGCAGATCTACACTATGCAGCATACGTATCGCCAGGCCAATAATACCTACGGTGACGATGGCGTGACCGCGGCCGCCGGCGGCGCTTTTACGCTGATCGGTGTGGAAATCATGCAGACCGCCCAGTATTCTTATGTAATGACGGCCGCGCAGAACACGTTTACCTGTGTTGCGACTGCCAACCTTGATGATGATGCCACCGACGACGTCTGGCAGATCGACGAGACTGGTTTCCTCCAGTGCACGACCAACGACGCAACGTCCTAATCTTGACTCTCTCGGATTCTTTACGCCCCGGCTTCGGCCGGGGCTTTTTTTTGGCTAAATGGAACGACCCCAGCCCGGTTTTCCCCGAAGCTCAAGTCGTCATTCTGCCGATATAGTTATTGATAAGCCGGTCAGCGCGCCTACTGCGAAATTTGTTGATTGGCACAACCCTCAAGACTATACTGGACCTATGCTGAAAACAATCTGCTTCAATCTGATCCTGGCCGCGTCGATTGCCACCGCCCAGGATAGGCCGGTCGAGCCTCCGGAACAATGGGGCTTAGAAGAACTAACCGAGTATCTTGGCCTCAAGCCGGGCGACATCAGTTTTCGTCCCGATTACACTGAGCCGGATTCATTCAGGCTTGAGGTGGCGGCCAATCTGATGCAGCAGCCGCTGGGTATGGTCGAATATCTGGACAGCCTCAAAAACGGCCATATCAACGGTCAGCCGGAGATCCTTGCCGGTTATCTGTTCAAGCAGCTGGCGCTGGCAGGCAAGGTCGGAAGGTCATCGGCTTATAAGCCCGACGGCGCGGAGATGAGAGCAACTTATAATCTTTACTACAACGACGTCGCTCTCAATCAATTGATGACCCGCGCGGCCGCATACATCGACGTGATATTCCCGAAATCGGTCGACAAGTCGCTGGCCTTTCTTTCTCGAGACCAGAAAGCTTTTCTCACCAAGCAGTTCAAGCATTTACTCGAGATGCGCGAGGAAGATGAATTTCTGTCCGTAGACCAGCTCGACTCTTTGGAGAAACTGGACGAAGCATACACCAAGCAGTTCGTCGAATTCGGATACAAGATTGACAAGGACCCGATCCTTGACGCCGGAATCAATTGTCTGCGTGAGTTAACTCAGGAAATTGGTGCGCTGCGCCAGGAGATTCGGTCCGGACAGACGACCGCCAATAAGATTGTCGAGGGTCTCGGATTTGTGCCCAACGGGGCCGACCTGAACAGCTATCTCGGGAAGCAGCCGGGTTGGAAGGTCGGCGGTCCCGGTAACGACTATTATTCGGGCGACTACAAATTCATTCTTGATTTAGGGGGAGATGATGTCTACGACCTCAGTTACAACCCGGATTCTCCCCACGGCGTGATCATAATTGATCTGGGCGGCAATGACAGCTATCGCTCGCAATCTGATTTCACGCTCGGCTCAGGCTGTCTTTCGGTCGGTTTCCTGCTGGATTTCGGCGGGGATGATTTCTATGACGCAAAATCGTTCGGACTGGGCTCGGGGTACTTCGGCATGGGAGTGCTGTACGACGCCGCCGGTGATGATATTTACAACGGCGACTACCATGTCGAAGGAGCGGGCACATTCGGGATAGGCCAGCTTATCGACGAGGGTGGACGCGACTTATATAACGCGGCCGCTTACGCCGAAGGGTTCGGATTTACCGAGGGCGCCGGTGTTATCTACGACCTCGCGGGCTCAGACAGCTATTACGCGGGAGGTAAGTACAAGGATATCCTTCGGTACGAAGATCACTATTTGTCGATGTCACAGGGTTTCGGCTATGGATTACGCCCGTACATGTCCGGAGGGATCGGCGCTATTATTGACCTCAAAGGCGACGATACTTATTACTCCGACATCTTTGCGCAGGCGGCCAGCTACTGGTGGTCGCTCGGTATGATATATGATTCCAGCGGGAACGACAACTACCAGAGCTTCCAGTATGCCCAGGGCGCCGCGACTCACATGACCCTTGGGCTTCTGGTCGACGATTACGGCAACGATGTCTATTCGGGGAAGGGACTTATGCAAGGGTGCGGGCATGACTACTCCTGCGGTATGATTCTGGACCGCCATGGTGATGACACCTACACCTGTTTCGATCTCTCCCAGGGGGCCGGGTCGGCCAATGGCGCAGGTGTGCTGATTGATAACGAAGGCAACGACCGATACTTCTCCCGAAACGCCTTGAACACCCAGGGGTACGGTAATCCAAGACGCGATTTCGGCTCGATCGGGCTGTTTATTGACCTTGGCGGCGAAGACCAGTACCTAGGAAACGGCAAAAACAATTTCTATTGGCGAACGGACTCGAAATGGGGTGGCGGCATGGATGTGGAACTGAATCAGCCTGACAGTGTCAGCGGGGGAAGCGTCAAGTGACACGCATAACTAAACGATTGAAGAATGTGATTGGCAGTCTTGCCGCTTCTCTGCTCATTGGAGTTGTCGCCGCTGATATTAGCGTCGCGACTCAGCTTGAGAAGAAGGTGGATTCGTTGTTTGTCATAGCTTCATCGGGTGAAATCAAGTATCAAAATCTGGTGCAACCGGCAATTGACGCGATCGCGGCGATTGGTGTAGACGCAGTGCCGTTGCTGGTCGACAAAATGACCACCCAGTCTGCCCGGGAGCGCCTGACCATTACAAACACACTTAAAAAGATTGGTTCGCCCGCCGTGCCCTATCTGGTCGGTTCACTTAAGGATCCGAACTCGTTGATTGTCCAACGGGTCTGCTTTGCGTTGGGCGATATCGGTGATACTGCCGCGACCCTGCCGCTCACCCACAAGACGACTGATACTTCGTGGCAAGTACGAGAGCAGGCTTTGGACGCCTTGGGCAAACTGGCCGACAAGCGGGCGGAAGCGGCAGTGATCTCAGGTCTGACCGATACGATCGGGCAAGTTCGAAAGGCGGCAACGGTCGCGGTCGGAAAAATCGGCGTTGAAAAAGCGGTACCCGAACTCGTACATATTCTGGGTGACGATTTTTATGGAGCGAGGATGTCCGCCGTCGATGCGCTGCTGAAAATGGATACTGCCAGGGTCATTCCTGCGGTGCGCGACTCTATGTTTTCGCTCACTCCGTTTGTCGGTAATCTCGGTTGCTATATTCTGGGCAAGATCGGCTCCGACCGGGCGCTGAACATTCTGATGGAGCAATCGACCAGCCCGGAGGCGAATCGACGAGCTCACGCGGCCGAGGCCGTCATATTTGCCGATCCGCAGGATAATTGCGGATTCAGGCGGTACCTGATCGCCAACGAAAAAAATCGATTTGTCCTGCTGAAAATTACTTCGGCCATACAAGCTGTTCAACATGAGTGACGAGCATCTCCAGAAGAAACTCAACCGGTTCCAAAACCTGATTCACGACTCCAAGCCGATTTCGCCGATGCCTGCTCCGCCCGAACGCTATGCCAGGCTGGCCGATGCACATGGTGGTCGAGTGGTGACTAACCATGCCGGGACCTACTGTCTGATAAAGACACTCTATCCATTTGAACATTATCATGGAGAGTGCTGTTTGGACGATGCTGCGGCTTCGGCTACCGTGCCGCTGTCCGCGTTTACCTCACTGCACCAGCAGGGCGATCTGGAACTCTCTTCGATGCTTTTCATCGATACCGAGACTACCGGCCTCGGCGGGGCCGGCGCAGTCGCTTTTCTGATCGGCTGCGGTTCGCTCGTTGAAGATGGTTTTGAGATCCGACAGTATCTGCTGCCTGACTATTCCGATGAAGAAGCGATGCTTGAGGATTTTCAGCAGGAGCTCCGCGACGACAACGTACTCGTGAGTTACAACGGAGCTACCTTCGATTTGCCGTTGCTTAAGGACCGCCTCATAATCAATCGAGTATCCAACAGCCTTCCGTATGGATACCATGTCGACCTTCTGCATGCCGTCCGCAGGATTTTCAAACGTCGCCTCAAGGATTGTCGGCTGACCAATATCGAAAAAGAACTGTTCAGTTTCGAGCGCAACGATGACATCCCGGGCTACCTGATACCATCGGTTTATTTCGAATGGTTGACCTCAGACAGTCTGGATATGCTTCCCGAGGTTCTCAAGCACAATCGGCTCGACATTCTGTCATTATTCTATCTGGTCAACCACATCGCCGGTATCCATCGTTCGCACGGGGAAGTGCTGGATGAAGTGGACGATCTTCATTCGCTGTCCCGGGTGTACAGTCGGCGTCGGGATCAAGCAGTCGTCGAATCTATCATTGCCCGCATCGACCATACGGACGCCAGGGAGGTGGCCGACGACATCCTCCTGTTTAACGCCATGAACTTCAAGCGTACCAACGCCTTAGAGAAGGCTCTCCCTTTGTGGCACCGGGTCGCCGAAACCGGCACTCGGGAAGCCTATTGGGCCAATATCGAGTTGGCCAAATATTACGAGCACCGGGGTCACGACCCGGCTCTGGCCTTCCGTTATGCCTGTAGAGCCCGCGACATCTCGCCTAATGGCAAGACTCAGCAACGCCAATTGGAGCTTCGTCTTGAACGATTGAAAATCAAGCTGCAAAGCGGGAAAATGAGTGGCAAATAGGCCTTAAATCCCTGCGCTATTTTCCGATAATATGCCTAAAGGGAACTTATGAACGCTGAGTTTTACAACAAAATCCTCCAGGACCATCAGGAGCTTGCCTCATTGCCTCAGACTCTGTCCGAGGTATTAAGGGTCACCAAGAGTGATACCTCTTCGGCTCAGGACCTGGCGGCTGTACTCAGCCATGATCCGGCATTGACCACAAAAATTCTGCGGATTGTCAATAGTCCCTTTTATGGGCTTTCCCGGTCGGTCACTACTTTGCCGCAGGCAGTCGTTACGCTGGGGATGCGGGCTGTTTCATCATTAGCTCTGTCGACCTCGGTATACGATTTGACCGGCAAATGGCAGTCGACGGTTAACCGTATGCGCTTCTGGCGTCATTCACTGGAAACTGCGATTGCATGCCGGAATATCGCCGAGGCTGTCAGGTACCCCAGAATCGATGAGGCGTTCGTGGCGGGTCTGCTCCACGACATCGGTATCCTTGTTCTCGAGAAATCTTTTTCCGAGAAATACAAGAGTGTCTGGCGGCAGGTTGAATCGGGAGGGTCGTTGGTCGAGTTGGAGGACGGCGCCTGGGGCACCAATCATGCCCGGGTCGGGCAATTCCTGCTCGAGCAATGGAATATTCCGGCGGTAATCTGCGAGGCGGTCGGACAGCACCACAATCACTTCCCCCCCGATGCAACGGAACCGGATTTCGTGCTTCCGCAGATAGTTCTTCTGGGCAATCTCATCTCGAAATTCACTGTAGCCAACGCCAAACCACACTTTGATTACGAGTCTGACAGCCGTGAGATTGTCAGCAAGAATCTTCGCATTCCGCGCGAACGGCTCCAGGCGATCGAAGAACAGTTGCTGGCCAGCACGGTCGAGGAGGCCAAGTTTCTTGAGATCGAAGTCGGTTCGAATGAAGAGATCATGCTCGAAGCAAATAAGATGCTTTACTACCATTACCTCACGGTGGAGAATCTCTTACGGGAAAACCGGCAGATGCAGCGCGAGATCGCCCAGACCAAATTGGAAAAAGCTGCGCTGGATACGCTGAAGACCATCACCGCGACATTCAATCATTACCTCAACAACGCGGCGGCCACGATTCTCGGACGCGCCCAATTGATTCAGCTGGGCGTTTCAAGAGGCGAAGTTATTGATTCCAAGGATAAGATCGGACACGCTATCGACATTATAATCTCCGGAGTTGGTACCATTCAGGCCGTGCTCGAAGAACTGAAGACTCTCAATGAGTTTAAGACGACAGTCTACCACGATGACACTTACATCATCGATATCGAAAAGAAAATGAGACAGCGCCTCGCCGAACTGGATCTTGCCGCCAAAGGGCAACCGGTGAATTGACTGCAATAAAAAATGGCCTTTCGGCCGTTCTCTAAATTGTCCCCCCGCTTATCTGAATTTCTTATTTGGCTTCGGTGATCACTATCGTCGAATTGGTCCCCGTTACCTGAAATGGAGTTTTGGCTGAGCCGACTGAAAATTTTGTAAGGGAACGTCCTTGTCCCTGGTCGACCGCACTGCCATAGTCCGATCTAATCACGCCGCCATTGGCGACCGCCGTCACCATGACGCCGGCATCGGTACTCAGGGTCAGGTTCACAAGGCCGAAGCTGGAAGTAATTGACGATGGTCCCGTGAGGTATTGATTCAATTCCACCGCGACATCACCCCGCTCGCTGTTGATTTCAAGCGGGCCGTTAAGGAACCGTCCGGAAATCGAACCGAATTTATTGGCCGCTGTGAGGGTCCCATTGATATCTTCCATATCGATACTCGCGTTGAGATTTTCCAGTTTGGCCGTACCGTCGACATTCGTTATCGTTAGCGGTTTGTACGAATTCCTGACATCGAGATTGCCCACCACATCGGTTACCACCACCTGTCCGTTTTGATTGTCGATCTTCAGGTCACCCTTATGGCCGCTGACATTGACTTCACCACTGTTGCGAATGATCGCGTTACCCGAACAATCGTCGAGTTCGATCGTGGCGTACGAATTCTCCAACTCAAAGGTCCCGGAGCAGTCAGAAAGCACAATATCGCCTAGAGAGTTTCGCACGTCGATCGGACCGGAGACAGTGTTCAACTCGGTTCTTCCCATCTTGCCGGCCAATTTCGTCTCGCCTACCACATCGCTCACCGTGACATCACTGTAGCTGGTATTCGCCTTAAGACCTCCACGAACGTTACTGACTTCCATGCGGCCGAACGAGCTCTCGCATATAAGCGGGTTTGTCTTCGGAACTGTAACTTCCATCGTGCTGCTCAGGATATTGCGGCGCGGATCGCTGATAGCCGGGAAATGTGAGCTGACGTAAATTCCTTTGGCCGCGCTTGAAAGATCCACGGTGATTTCATCGATCAGTCGATCAGCGGAAGCCTTATCGGAAGCGCTGACCCTCACCGTGAATGACACTCGAATCACCTTCTCATCCACCCCCGTCACAATAAGAGTGCCGGTCTGATTGTTGATGAAAATAGGCACCGTTTGTGACTGAACCTGCATGCTGTCGCCGAACTCCTTGACAACCCCTGACTGCCCGGACTCACTGGTGAACGTGCGGTCTCTTCCCACAATCACCACGTGGGGGGCTGCCGGCGGCGCCGGTGGCGTGACTGTACGCATGTCTATCCGCGGAACCTCCGGGACTTCGGGAACCTCTCCAACCCGGGCATGGGGGACAGGCGGAGTCGGCGGAACTACCCAGACGATATTCGAAAGGCTGTCCCTGAGAACATCGAGAGCCTTCAGTATGTATACCTGCTGAGCCTTCAATTGGCTGCTGGCCTTAATAGCATCGCGCTGCGCCTCGATCTGTGACTTGATCTTATCGACCAGCTCCTTATTGCTGAGGACGATCTCCTTGTACATTTCTTTTTGATTCCCGTCTTTCGCCATCTGCATGATCAGATAAGCCTGGATCTTCTGTGCCGAAGCGGTATCCTGACGCAATTCGGGACAGACATCCTGTTGCAGGATGTCCTCGTATAGTTCGAGCTGTTGGCGTAGCGACTTGGTCAAGCGGTAGAGCTTCGCATCATCGTGTGCCTTCTGCAATGCGCTTTCGTGTTCGCGAAGCATGCCCGTCAGCTCTTTGATGTCGTTATTGAGGTTGGCTGGACTCAGATAATATGACCCAACATCGAAATTAACCAGCATATGGTAGAGAGCCTCGTTGGTCTTCTCACACTCCGGAGAGCCGCCGCAGTCGCCCAAATAAGATTGGTAATCGTAGGCCAGTCTTTCAATCTGCTGAACCACATCCTGAAGATCATTGGCTTTTTCCAGATTATCCCGGCTCAGGACGATCGGTCTGTCTTTCTTCTGACTGACATCGGTCGGGGGTAGGGTAGCCTGAGAACGCGGCCCTTGAAGCGGGGTGAGGCAAATCAAAGCAACGAATAGCAGAACGTATGCTGAATTCATCTTTGTTGACGGTCGAAGTTTCGTACGGTCTGGCAGCCGCGAGCCGTCCCACGGATGCTCAGGAATCGGCTGCCCGACAACGGCTCCCGAACCAGT
This sequence comes from uncultured Ignavibacteriales bacterium, assembly GCA_964371785.1. GTDB lineage: Bacteria > Zixibacteria > MSB-5A5 > GN15 > FEB-12 > CAVQCT01. The sequence continues at coordinate 30,825 of CAYJOL010000006.1, forward strand.
AGTTTTAAAAAGTGATTTGTCGAGCGTTCTATCCATGAAATCAAATCATCCTCTAAAAAGCAATATTAATCAAGCCGTATCCTGATTCCAGACACCGCTCATGTATCCTCCCACCACTATCTGATACGGTAGAACCGCCTTTAAGTTTCTTTTGGCCAAAAAGTTAGAGCATAAATCGCAGGGCCGAAAATTCGCGTTCTCAACGCGCCAGGGCATCATTTGTGAATCGGGTTGCAACTCTGGGCGTAAAAAACGGGTTTTCTTTCTGTGAAACCGCGACGGAGCTTGTCGACCTAAGTATATCTTGCTTATAGCCAAGCGGATAGCGATGTTGTATTATCAGTTGCTCGGGCGACGGAATTTCTGGAATTTTCTGATGGAGGCACTCCGTTTGCACGTTATCTTGCCAGCAAGAAACTCGGAGGGATTCATGATACGGACTTCGGCCCTGATTATCTCTGTTTTGCTCATAGCTACAGAATTGGCCTATTCCTTTGACCGTGCCGAATTGCACTCGTACCAGGTACCGGTTGTCAATCGATCGACTGCCGCTCCGACCGTGCCTGCGACTCTGTCACCCGGTTTGAGCGCGAGCACCGATTGGCTTGTCTCCCAGTCGATCTCACCTTCGACTTTTGACCAGAACAATATGACCATCATTCCCCTCAAGTCGGGCAATTATTTGGCCGCATGGGACGACGACCGCCTTGGAGCACGCAAAGTTTTCTGGCAGCAGATAGATTCCACTGGTTTGCCGGTTGGCGACAATCAATTGGTGGCCTCGTCGGAAATCGGCAGTGATCTGGTCGATCCGAAGCTGGGTGAAGATACACTCGGGCGTGTCTTTCTATTCTATCGCGATAAGACTGGCGGATTGGTCTATGGTTCGCGGTACGATGAAAATCTTACGGTCAGCCAGTCTGCTTACCTTGTGAACGATACGTCGGCTGCGGCGTATGGCGGACTTTTCGATGTATCGGTGTATCCCGACGGACGGCTCGTGGTCGTGTGGGAAAACTATAATAGCGGCGGTTCAACGATTGCGATGGGCCTGTACAACAAAGATGGAGTCCGGATTTCCGGCCCATCGACTGTTAATTCCGATGGCGGCGCGTCATCGCATTGGGCGCCATCAGTAGCGGTGGATCCCAATGGCAACTTTGTTGTCGGTTGGGAAGATTACAGGAACTCTCAGGCGGATATTTATATCCGTTCGTTTAACGGCTCGGGTAGTTCTCTGGGAGCCGACCTCGCCATAGTGCCACCGAATTTCAATCTTTCGGCTCAATTCACCCCTGAAGTAGCCTTTTCGCCAACCGATCAATTTGCTATCGGCTGGGTCGACCAGCGTGATGGCCAGGAAATCTTCATGCAGCGCTTCAGCGCCACCTCAGGTCTGGTGGGCGGGAATGTCCAACTCTCCGGGCCGGACAATCAAGTTGTTAACTGGGACCCGGATTTCACCGTCTCCCCGTCGAATCGACTCCAGGCGACCTGGGCGTCTTTTGGCGCAGAAAACAATATCATGCTCCTGAATTTCGATACCGGGTTCACGCCGCTTGAACCGTCGCAGCCGATAAATCTGTCGACGACCGGCCAGCGATGGGATCCATCGGCCTGTTTTCGCCATGACGGAGAGTTCGCGGTCGGTTGGACGGATGTTCCCGACGGAAGTAACGACGATATCTACCTGATGTTGTTTGATGCCGGCGGCGCCAGCTCTTCGCCGGAGTTGACCCTGAATGAGGACGCCACCGGAGCGGTATCTTCGAATCCGGTTATTGTTCAAACCGACGATTGGTATAACATCGTGGCATTCGTGGATCAGCGCAATGATGAAGGGGATATTTTCTGCCAGGCGATCTCCAATTCCGGCGTCCTGCTGGCGGCCAACGTTCGTGTTAATCAGGATGCGGGCAGAAGTATCCAGTCCGACCCCGCCGCCGCCAGCTTTGTGGGTGATGACCGGGCGCTGGTGACCTGGGTGGACAGCCGCGATGTGGGCGGAATACCCGGGCAAAGAATCTACGGCAGATTCTGCAATCACTGGGGTGTGTTCTCGGAGAACGAATTCATGATTTCAGACTCAGCGCAGACTGCCGTCAAATCCGATGTCGCCGTGGCAATCGATGGCATGGGAAGGGGATTAGTTGCTTGGGCCGACCAGCGAAACGGAAATCCCCAGGTGTATGGGCGATGGCTCAAAGCCGATGGGACAGCTGATGGAGCTGAATTCACGGTCTCTAACCCGGCGAATGACTCTGCCAATTCCGATATTCATATTGGTGTAGACGGGTCCGATCGGTTCTTTATTGTCTGGCTGGACCGAGGGGTTGCCGAGACGACCGCTAAAATCCGGCGCATGACCTATGGAGGCAGTGCCAGTTTAACGTTCAGCTGGAGTTCGACCACCACCGGCGTACATGTCAATGATCTTTCTGCAGGTGTGGATCTTTCCGGAAACATCTCACTGCTATGGAACAGTGTCGAGGCCGTGCCGAAACTCTACCTGACCGTTCTCGGAAATACTGGGACAGTTCTCCGCACGCCGTTTGTAATATCTGATAACGTCGCGGCGATTCCTACCCAGCCCGCTGTTTCGGTGGGGAGTAGCGGGTATGTCAGCGCTACTTGGGTTGATCACAGGGACGGTAAGCGCGTCATTTACTATCAATTATTAGATAATTCATATATCCCGATAGATGTCAATAATCGAGTGTCATCGACCAGCCCGGAAATCCAGCAAAACCCATCCACCTCCACTCAATTCGGGCGAGCCTGGTATACCTGGGCCGATTCAAGATCCAATGGTTTCAACATTTATGCGAATAATCTTGTGTATCTACCTACCGACGCAAATGACGGCGGCGATAACCTTCCGGAATCATTCGGTCTGTCACAGAACTACCCGAACCCGTTCAATCCGTCGACAGAAATAAGTTTCTCTCTCCCGGTGAAATCTCAAGTCTCGCTGGTGATTTACAATATGCTGGGCCAGCAGGTGCGGTCTTTGGTCAATACTACTCTCTCCGCGGGAGAACATCGGGTTGTCTGGGACGGTACCGAAGCATCGGGAAAGCCTGTGGCCAGTGGGATTTATCTGTATCGATTGGAGGCAGGCGGGAAGGCGATGTCCAAGAAGATGGAGTTGTTGAAATAGCTTGTCTTTTGTAATTCTGTAAAATCAAAGCGGGACCGATGCAAATCGGTCCTTTTTCATTGCGGGACGAATAAGGCAATAAAGTCCAGAAAGAAATGCGCAATTACGCACGGCCAGATCGACCTGGTTCTGATATATACCAGCCCGAACAGCACGCCAAGGGAAGCTATAACAATCATATTGGGAGGTCCCTGGTAACCGTGGCTCGCCCCAAAAGTAATGGCTGATACAAGTATGGGGATGAGCCAGCCGCGGAGTTTGCCGGAGAGCCGAATTCGCGTCATCATGTAACCCCGGAACGCAGTCTCTTCACAGAATCCGGCGGTAAAGGACACGGCCACCCAGATGATCTTCCCCGAGAGCGTCTGGGGCAGTAGTAATCCGACCTCACCCGACACGGGATAATTCAGAATCTCCAACAATTTTGCGATACCGCTACTCACTACAAAGAGCGAAAGCAACAATGCGCCACCCCAGAAGAAATCTACCGTTCTGATTCTCTTGACACCGATTCCGCGAAGGCCGGTCTTTTCACGATAGGTTGAGAAATAGAGCAGGAGGAATATCGCCCACTGGAGAATCATCGTGGAGAGATATACGATCATCCTCATGGTGTCATTGAGATTCTGCAGAATTGAAGTAGGATCACCACCGATGAATCCCTGAGCCGGGTAGACGACAATTAGAAAGAAGAGCGACAGATAGGTGAGTTTGGAGGTGCGATAACCGACATTGCCATAGTCTTCTTTGAAACTGGCAAGGTTCGGGTGGTCAGATGAAGGGACCTGATATGCCTCTACTCGATTGTATTGTTCTTCTTCCATGCTCATGTCAGTATACGTTCCCGATTCCAGCGGCTGTATCCATTGTCGGCCGGTCGAGGGCACATCTTGATTGAAGCAGCCGAATTGAGTCAAAGACTTAATCCGACCTGCATGTGAATCACGTGATGTGCTCGTCCGTTTTCGCAACCCAATGTAAGTGAACCTCTTGTGGTAGTCAAGCGGCCGATCATGAAATATCATGGGGGCAAAAGGAGGATCGATGTCTGACAATCGAATCATTTATCAGAACTGGATAGTAGAGTTGGGCCGTGACCCGGACGGCCCATTGCTCGTCGGGAACACCTCGACCGAAAGCAGAAGTATCATTCATGCGGTGCGCTCGGCCCTTGACCGTTTGACTGAAGAAGAAGAGGAATTCATAGTTCGTTTCTATTTTATGGGACAAACTTACCGGGAGTTATGTGAGGAAACAGGCCGTGAGGAATACAAATTGAGCTCGTTGCATGGCCGAAGTATCCGCAAAATCCGCTCGCTGCTGACAGGTTTCGTGAACCGAGAATTCAAGCTGCCGTCTCCTATGAATCAGAATTGCCTGTTGTGCAGATCAGGGCGAGTTGACGAAATCAATGCACTCATAGCCAGTCGCGACAAAACCGCGACCTGGCGAGGTGTCATCAGGGAGTTGAAATCACGGTTTGGCATCGAAGTTAAAACACCACAACTATTAATCGGTCATGAGAAATATCACATGACCATGGGCCGAATTGATAAGGAGGTATAACCAATGACAACCACTAGAGAGTCGACCAGAAAAACACGCGGAGAGCACTGTCTGAACATCTTTATTTCCTATGAATTGAAAGAGCAACTGAAGGCGCTTGCAGATAAATACGATCGGACTATCTCTGACATTGTTCGCGCAGTCATTCGCATTGGTATCCCGATGATGGACGGATTATCGCAGGCGGAGGAGGTCATGGTGAAAGAATACATCAGCCTGTTCCGCAAACTAAGACAAGTAAAGTCCTTGAAAGAGATATGATTATCGCATAGATCACCACAACCGGCAATGGCGAAGGCATGGCGGGAGACCAAAACAGTCATATCGTCAAAAAACACTTGAGAAGCAGTGGGGATATGCGTATACTCCTGCCAACTTAACCTCAATGGACGCTTATGTTTGATAAACAACGTACCATCCGGCGTGAGATAACGATGTCCGGTATCGGGCTGCACACCGGCAATCAGTGCAACATGACCTTCAAGCCCGCTGCTGAAGACACGGGCATAAGATTTGTCCGGGTCGACCTTCCCGGTGCTCCGTGGGTTCAGGCTGATATCGACCATGTGGTCGACATTTCTCGGGGGACCACATTGCAGAGCGGCGAAGCAAAAGTGTATACTGTCGAGCATGTACTGGCGGCCTTTGCGGGTCTTCAGCTCGATAACATGATTGTGGAGCTCGACGGTAACGAACCGCCGGTTGGGGATGGTTCCGCCAAGCCATATGTAGATAAACTTCTCGAAGCCGGCATCATAATGCAGGATGCTGACAAGTTCTATCTAGAGATCGATACGCCGATGGCTTACAGTGAAAAGGAGAGGGGAGTAGACCTGGTCGTGGCGCCCTCCGATGATCTTCGCATCACTTTCATGATCGACTACAAGAATCCGGCCCTCGGGACACAGTATACTACGCTCGTGGATCTGGAGAAGGAATTTGTCGATGAATTCGCGGCGGCGCGGACATTTTGCTTCTTGTCTGAAGTCGAGATGCTGAAGGATGCCGGACTGATCAAAGGCGGTGGGTTGCAGAATGCCGTGGTCATTTATGACTCCGATTTGGGGCAGGTCGAAGTTGACCGTATCCGCAGGGCGCTTAATCTGAAGGATGAGGCCTTTGTTGGTGAGACCGGTATTATTAATGACATTCCATTGCGCTTCTACAACGAACCGGTTCGTCACAAGACGCTTGATTTACTGGGCGACTTGTTCCTGATAGGCGCCCCGTTCAAAGGACACGTCCTGGCCGCAAGATCCGGTCACAAGGCGAATGTGGAGCTGGCCAGACGGATGCGTCAGCTATACAAGAAGAAGAAAATCGCCGGCAAATATGCGGGAAAGAACAAGGGTGTGTTTTTCGATATTAACGCCATTTTGAAAATAATGCCGCACCGATATCCGTTTCTGCTTATCGACCGCATCATTGATCTTGAGCCGGATAAACGCGTGATCGCCATGAAGAATGTGACGATCAACGAGCCATTCTTCCAGGGCCATTTCCCGGACCACCCGATCATGCCGGGGGTGATGATTCTGGAGGCGATGGCACAGGCGGGCGGCGTCCTGTTACTCAACGCAATAGCCGAACCGCAAACAAAAGTAGTTTACTTCATGTCAATAGATAACGCGAAATTCCGCAAACCGGTACTGCCCGGCGACCAGCTCCGATTCGAATTGGAGATGCACGCGTTTCGTCGAAATACCTGCAAGATGTCAGGGAAGACGTTTGTCGATGACGATCTGGTTGCGAGCGCCGACTTCATGGCAATGGTCATAGACAGATGAGCAATATTCACCCTACCGCAATTGTATCACCCAAGGCAGAAATCGATCCCACCGTCAAAATAGGACCTTACACGATTATCGAAGATGACGTAATCATCGGCAAAGGCACCGAGATTACCTCTTCGGCCCGCATAGCCGCGGGCGCCGTAATCGGCGAGGATGTCCGCATTTTCCATGGAGCGGTCATTGCAACCGTGCCCCAGGATTTGAAATTCGGCGGAGAGAAGACACGTGTAGTGATTGGCGACGGCACCACTATCCGCGAATACGCAACGATCAACCGGGGAACCGCGGCCCACGGCGAGTCATCAATCGGCAAGAACTGTTTTTTGATGGCTTATTCGCATGTAGCCCACGACTGCACGATCGGCGACAACGTCATTATGGCGAACTCGGTCAACCTCGCCGGACATATCGAAGTAGGCGATTATGCCATACTTGGCGGCGTCTTACCTGTTCACCAGTTCGTGAAGATCGGGGCTCACGCGATGGTCGGCGGTGGCTTCCGGGTGCAGCAGGATGTCTGCCCCTATGCCCTGGTCGCGGGTTACCCTCTCAAGGTGGTCGGGATTAACGCGATCGGCCTCAAACGTCGCGGATTCAAGACCGAAACGATTCGCACGCTTGAGTTGGTTTTTAAGATTCTCTTCTTCAGCAAATTGAACACGACTCAGGCGGTCGAACGGATTCACGGCGAAGTTGAAATTATCCCTGAAGTCCAGGAGATTCTGGAATTCCTGAACCGTTCCAACCGCGGGATTGTGAAATAGAGAAGTTAAAATAGGCGGTAAGTCGGCGGGCACTTTCGGAGTTGTCCGCCGTTACTCTTTCTGATAGTTTCACTTGAACCGGGTCGGAAATAGAAGGATTAAGGATATGCTGACCAAAGAAAATACCGTGCTCGTAGTTGTCGATATTCAAGGCAAACTGGCCACTCTGATGCATGAAAAAGAACGGCTCTACGCGAATGTAAACCGGATGATTGAAGGTGCGAAGGCACTCGAGATTCCTATTATCTGGACGGAACAGCTACCCGACAAACTCGGCATAACTGATCCGGAGATCGCGTTGCACCTCGGCGGCATGAAGCCGCTGGTCAAGAAGACGTTCAGTTGTTGCGGTGACCCGGCGTTTCTGGAAAAACTCCGTTCGTTCAGCCGCCGCCAGATCCTGTTGACCGGCATTGAGACTCACGTGTGCGTGTACCAGACAGCCGCGGACCTGCTCAAAGCCGGGTACGAAGTTCAGTTGGTACGCGATGCGGTTTCCTCGCGCATTCCCGATAATTACTTTCTGGGTGTCGAACGGATCAAGGAGCTTGGTGCCAAGCTAACGAGCGTTGAGATGTCGTTGTTTGAAATGCTCAAAGTAGCCGAAGGCGACCAGTTCAGGCAGGTAATCAAAATAGTGCGCTAGGCCCATCGGCAAGCATGAAATGAAAGAGGTGTCGGTTACCTACCGACACCTCTTCTTGTTCAGAGTAATGCAATTCGGAACAATCACCAAATGACAGCTCGGGTCGAATCCGCCTCGACCATCTGGTCGCCCGAGGCACAATTGAACGCCTTTTTGAATTCCGCGAGGTCGGACAAAGGACCGTTCACCCGGTACATCGCCGGAGAATGCGGATCAGTATTAACTTGAACTTTGAGTTCTTCGGGGCGCTGGTTGTTGCGCCAGGTCTGAGCCCAGGACAAAAAGAACCTCTGTTCCGGCGTGAAACCGTCGATCTGGGTCCGCGTCTTATCCCCAAGCGCCTTCTCGAGCGCGTAGTATGATATGGTCAGACCGCCGAGGTCGGCGATATTTTCGCCCAGGGTCAGTTGACCGTTGACGTGGAGGCTGTCGATCGCCACATAAGAATCAAACTGGTTCACTAACTTCTGGGTACGGGCTTCAAACAATTTCCTATCATCAGCCGTCCACCAGTTGTTCAAGTTCCCCTTGGAGTCAAATTGACTTCCTTCATCGTCGAATCCGTGCATCAATTCATGTCCGATAACCGCACCGATCGAACCATAGTTGACCGCGTCATCGATATCCGGATCAAAGAACGGCGGCTGAAGAATAGCGGCTGGAAACACGACTTCGTTCATCATGGGGTTGTAGTACGCGTTGACGGTCTGCGGTGGCATACCCCATTCGGTGCGATCCAACGGCTGGCCGATCTTGTTGAAGTCACGTCGGGTTTCGAACGCCACGGCACGGCGGATATTAGCGAAGAACGAGCTGCGGTCAATGTCCAGTGCGGTGTAATCACGCCACTTGTCCGGGTAGCCGATTTTGGGCGTAAAGGTAGCGCACTTCTCCAGCGCTTTCTCTTTCGTTTCAGGGCTCATCCACTCGAGGTTCGAAAGCCGCACCTTCAGTGAGGCCCGGAGATTGTTCACGAGTTCGAGCGCTTTCTGTTTGGCGCGGGGTGAGAACGCCTTCTCGACAAAGAGCTGACCTACCGCTTCCCCCAGATACCGATTTTCTTTACTGAGCACGCGCTTCCAACGAGGACGGAGTTCCTGCGCCCCGGTCAGAATTGTTCCTTCGAACGCGAAATCCTCGTTTACAAACGCGGAACTCAAGTCCGGCGCCGAGTTATTCAGGACAAACCAGCGGAAGTACTGCTTCCATTGATCCATCGGCAGATTCGCCATCAACGAGTCCATCGTATTGAAAAATTTCGGATGCGCATATGAGAATGTAGTCAACTGGGGCAGTCCGAGGTCCTGAAAATATGTGGTCCATGAGAAGTGCGGCGTTTTGGCGTCCGCTTCCTTTATCGTGACTACGTTATAGTATGATTTCGGGTCACGAAGCTCGATATTGGTCAACGATGCTTCGGCGAGTTTCGTCTCTATCGCCATAATCTGTTGAGACGCACCGGCCGCGGCCGCCGGATCATCGCCAAGCAACTGAAGCATCTTGCCGATATGCTCGACATACTGCTCGCGAAGTTTCTGGGATTCGGCATCAGCTCTGGTATAGTAATCACGGTCGGGCAGACCCAGCCCACCCTGAGTGGCATAGGCGATCGTCTGCTCGCTATTTTGCATGTCCTGCTCAGCGCCGATATCAAACAGCACGCCGATTCCCAGGCCGTGGTAGTGGGCAATGACCTTCTCAAGGTCGGCAGAAGATTGCATCGCAGAAATCAGCTTGAGATCAGCATCCAGAGGCTGGGCTCCGAGTTGCTCTATCGTCGCCGTATCCATGGCGGTAAAGTAGAAGTCACCGACCTTCTGCTTTACCGATCCCTTTTCGGCTTTGGAATCTGCCGATGCCTGCTCCATGATTTCTTTGAGAATCTCGGAATTCCGATCGTAGATTTCGTTCCACACGCTCCAGCTGGAGTATGCGGCCGGAATTGGATTGGAGGCGAGCCAATTGCCATTGGCGTACAAATAGAAATTTTCGCATGGTTTATATGTGGTATCCAGATTGGCCGGGTCCAGACCGTGACTGTTGGAACCCGCGGCCGCTGGCAACCCGGACAGGGCAACTAGCAGACAGGCCAATGGGATCTGCCTGATGAACCGTCTGTACATGAGTCTACTCCTCCTGATTCGCAACCGGGCGATTCAGGTTTTAGTATTTTTAAGTTCATATGTTTCCGTAGCTTGTACGCGTCGACCGAATTACAGTTTCGGGCTATCTGTAAGCCCGCTAATATATGCCCCGCCAATTTGGATGTCAACTGTCTGGTTTACGCTTTAGGTCGTCGGGTACGCTTTTTCTGTTGAAGAGAATGTCCTTTATTCCGTCACGACATCATGTTATCTTATCAACCAAAAATTGACAAAGTGATTATAGCGAAAAGAGATATAGCTCTATGAGGAGACTCAGGACAGCGGTGGTGGGGGTCGGGGCGCTTGGACGGCATCATCTTAGATGGATGTCTCAATTAGAGCGCGCCGAGTTGGTCGGCCTGTACGACACTGATAAAGAGAAGGCGGACAAATATGCTTCGGAATACCGCATCAATTCATTCAGTTCGCTGGAGCAGCTGGCCGAGGAGGCGGAGGCGGTGTCAATTGTGGTGCCGACCACAGCTCACTTCGAGATAGCCTCAACACTTATCGACCGCGGTATGCATTGTCTTATAGAGAAGCCAGTGACGTTGAATGTCCTGCAAGCTCAGGATCTGCAGAAGCTGGCGCGTCTTCGCAAGGTCAAAGTGACCGTCGGACAGATCGAGAGCTTCAACCCGGCCGTGCTCGCGTTGGCGAATTACGAGATAAAGCCGTCGTTTATCGAGTGCCATCGCCTTGCGGCCTTTGATCCCCGGGGAACCGATGTAGCGGTCGTGCTGGACCTCATGATTCACGATATCGACCTTGTGCTTAACTTCATCAAAGCGCAGATCGTGGATATTCAAGCGTCGGCGGTTGCTGTGGTGTCCGAGCAGGTTGACATCGCCAACGCCCGTCTCACTTTCGACAACGGTGCCGTGGCCAATCTGACATCATCGCGAATATCACTCAATCCCATGCGCAAGTTGCGCATATTTCAGCGTTCAGGTTACTTTTCGCTCGATCTCGCAAAAAAGCAGGCCGACATATACAGGCTGGCCGGTGCGGACAACGAGTCCGAAGGATTCCGGCTGCCGCTGGGAAAATCGGGCAAAGATATCATTTACGTTAAGCGGGAAGACACCGGCCAGGATATGCTCGGCGCTGAGATTGACACTTTTCTTCAATCGGTAATAGAGGACAAGCCGGTGGCGGTGACGGTGGAAAGAGCCACGGAAGCGCTTCGGGTAGCGCTCGAAATCGAGCGAATCGGCAAGGAGTCGATTGCCCGCGTGACGGCATCGGAACACCAGTAAATGCAGACAGACTCGCTGTTCATATCGGCAGGCGATCCATCGGGCGACAACCCAGCCTCCCGTCTGGCTGAGATGCTTCGCCGAACTTATCCATCTTATCAGTTGCTTGGACTCGGTGGACCGAAGCTTGCGCGGCTGGGACAGAAACAATTGGCTCGGCCGGAGGATCTGGCTGTAATAGGGTTCTGGGAAGTTGCCAAGCGGTTCAACTATTTTCGCACTCTGCTCAACCAGTGCGTCGCCGAGATCCGCCGGAATCGCCCCCGGGTGGTGATTCTGGTCGACTATCCGGGCTTTAATCTCCGTCTGGCCAAACGAATAAGATCACTTGGCATTCCGATAGTTTACTATATTTCACCGCAAGTCTGGGCATGGGGGAAAGATCGCACCCATCTGATTCGGCGGCTTGTTGACCTCATGCTTGTCATTCTGCCATTCGAAGCATCCTTCTATGCCGAGCAGGGTGTCGCGTGCAAATTTGTCGGACACTATTTACTGGAAGACATATCCAGGGAGTTCATCGCATCGAAACCGCCCGATTCGTCCACGCTGGCGATACTCCCCGGTTCCCGCCCGCAGGAGATAGAACGCATGTTAGTGCCGATGCTTGAAGCTGCGAGACGCCTGCACTTATCGTACGGTATGCGCACTACTGTTGTTGGCATTCCGAATAGATTCGACTATGAGCCGATAGTGTCGCGATATCGAGATGTCGGTGTTATGCTCAGTTATGACGATTCCAGAAACATCCTTCACGGGTCACGGTATGTGCTGACGAAGTCCGGTACGGCAACTCTCGAAGCGGCAATAATCGGACGGCCGATGGTGATCGTGTACAAGACCGGATTCGTCACATACCAAATCGCGCGAAGACTGGTGCGACTCGAAGCGATCGGTTTGGTCAACCTGGTGCTGGGCCGAAATGTGGTGCCGGAGCTGATTCAAGGTCAGGCTTCGCCGGAGAATATGGTCAGAGAAATTGAGAAAATTGCCCGGGACACTCAGCAGTACGAGCGTGTGAGACGCGAACTCAATCGCGTACCGGACATTCTGGGTGGCGCCGGCGCGTCTGAACGAGCGGCCAGTCTGATTATCAACTTTCTGGATAGTAAAACGTCATGATATTATTACTCTATCGCGTCTTTACGTTTCTGGTTTATCTGATCGCCTATCCATTCGGGCGGATTCGCGTCGCGCAAGGCAATGACCTCTGGCGCGGGCGACTGGGACTCATTGATCATTGTGGTCCGGTGGATATCTGGATGCACGCGGCCTCAGTGGGTGAAGCCAAAGTCATCTGCTATCTTGTCGACTACTTGAAAGCCAAGCAACCGTCGCTGCGTATCCACGTTACCACGATGACGGCAACCGGGTACGCGATAGCCCGTCAGCAGTGTGCTCGGGATGGAGTCACCTTTTCTTTCTTCCCGATAGACACGACGGGAGCTATCAAACGCACTCTCGAGGCTATCGCGCCTCGCATGATTGTGGTGGCCGAAACAGAAATCTGGCCCTGCCTGATTCACGCGGCACATGAAAGGGCAATTCCGATTGTGCTGACCAACGCACGCATGTCTGTCCGGGCGTTTGGCAGGTATCGCCATATTGCCGGGTTCCTGGCGGACTTACTTCGTAAATACGCCAGATTCTTCTTCAAGACCGCTGAAGATGCCGAAAGATTTCGCCAATTTGGCGTCAGCGAATCACAGGGAACGGTAGCTGGTGATATGAAATTCGACGCCCCCATGATGGCGCGGAGTGCCGAGACTATGTCTTCAATACGCCGGAAGAGCCACATCCCCGAAGATGCGTTTCTTATTGTTGCAGGGTCGACTCGCCCCGGCGAAGAAGTGGTGCTTGCCGAAGTATTCACACGACTTTCTGCAGACTTCCCGGATGTCAGTCTACTCATCGCTCCGAGGCATGTAGAACGGAGCGATGAGATTGGCGCACTGCTTACGTCCAGGGGTCTGGCCTTCCGGATCTACAACGCCCCGGATAACGGCGAACATGTGGTTCTTGTCGACCGGCTCGGTCTCCTCAATGAGTTTTATTTGGCCGCATCGATCAGCTTTGTAGGCGGTACGTTGGCGGATCTGGGAGGGCATAATCTTCTGGAGCCGGTTTGGGCCGGATCTCCGGTCATCTTTGGACCGTCCACAGGTAACGTCAAGGAAGCGGCTGAGTATATACTTAAGCACAATTATGGAGTTCAGATTCGGAATGCCGACGGTCTGTATTCAGCCTTGAAAAAAGCCCGCATGGGTGATATACTGTACGCAACGAAGAAAACCAACAGCCCGGATAACTCGGCGACTGCGATGGTCGGCGAGTATATCCTCTCCGGACTATCCCATGCTTGAACGACAATGGAAAAAGATAATAAGGCGGGAGGGTCTCTCGCTCTACGCTATTCCGGCGTTCCTTCTCTGGCTGGCGTCAATTTTGTATCGATTGGCTTCAGTGCTGAATCGAAAGCGCCATCGCCGGCAGACGAGAGTAAGGGTCCCGGTCGTGTGTATCGGAAATATTACTGTGGGCGGCACGGGAAAGACCCCGATGGTTGCTTTTCTGGGGAGATACCTGCTCGATGACGGTCATCGGGTTGGCGTTGCGTCCTCGGGTTACGGGCGCCGATCGCATACAGATATTCTTGAAGCTGGCTACAGGCTGAATCAGATGGAGTCATCATTCACCGGCGATGAAGTCAAGCTGCTGGCCGGGATGCTTCCGGAGGCGGTGTTCTCGGTGGCGGACCGCAAAGTCGATGCCGCAGCAAAGCTCGCCGAAAGCGACCAGGTGGACATTATAATTGTCGACGACGGCTTCCAGCATTTCGATCTGGCCCGAGATATTGACATTGTAACATATGATGGTGGGATCGAGGACCGTCTGCTTAAACCTTTCCCTTATGGGCTCCTTCGCGAACCGCTCTCATCGCTTAAGCGCGCGGATATAATCATAGTGACCCGCTCCAAATTCGTTCGCGACCTGTACACCCTTCAGCAAGATCTGGAGAGTCTGAATCCTCGCGCTCAGGTTTACTCGGCCCGGTTCTCGGCTGATCATCTGATTGGCAGAGGGCAGACCATGAACGTGAAATATCTTGAGGACAAATCAGTTTTCCTGTTCGCCGGAGTCGGGAACTTCAGAACCCTGGAAAAGCAGGTCGACGCCCTTTGCGCTGATCTCGATTTTGCCCTTGAGCTCGATGACCACCAACAATATACGCCGGAGTTGCTGCGAAAAATCAAGGATATGGCCGATGACTATGATTCTGACGTCCTGCTCACAACGGGCAAAGACTGGGTGAAAATCGGCGATTTTGACTTTGACCGGGAGATATACTATCTTAACCAGACTATCGACCTCGATCCGGGCGAGGAGAAGCTGGTAGCCCATTTGCAAGAGAGACTGAACCTCAAAAGACAGACCAGTTAATGGAACAGCATTATGATTTCATAGTGGTCGGCAGCGGAATTGCCGGCTTATTTTATTCTCTCAAGATTTCCGAGCTCAACCCGAGCGCGCGAATTGCTATCATAACCAAAAAAGGTGAGACCGATACCAACACCAATCGAGCGCAGGGTGGAATTGCCACGGTACTTGCGGATACCGATTCCTTTGAAAATCACATCGCCGATACCCTGAAAACCGGTCAGGGACTCTGTCACGAGCCCGTCGTGCGGCAAATCGTAGAGACCGGACCAAGAGTCATTAAGGAATTGATCGACTACGGCGTTCGCTTTACCGAGCAGGACGGCCATCTCGACCTGGGCCGGGAGGGCGGGCACTCCCATAAACGGGTCATCCACGCCGCCGATTTTACGGGCCGCGAGATCGAACGGGCCTTGCTGACAGCGTGTCGAAGCAAGTCGGATAATATTGACATCTTCCGTGATCATATCGTCCTCGACCTGATCACATACCGCATCAGGGGTCGCGAGGTATGTGCCGGCGCTTTCGTGTTTTCGGAAGAGGAGCGAACGTTTGAAGCGTACTATGCTCCGGTCACCATGCTGGCCACCGGCGGACTCTGCCAGGTCTACTATCACAACACCAATCCGAAGATTGCGACGGGCGATGGTGTCGCGATCGCATACCGGGCGGGCGTTACCGTGGCGAACCTTGAGTTCATCCAGTTCCATCCAACCTCGATGTACTCACCGGGAAGGTGGCCGTTTTTGATCTCCGAGGCTGTCAGGGGAGAAGGCGGCCGGCTGATATCGATTGCCGGTCGATATATCATGGACGGGGCACATGAGTTAAAAGACCTGGCGCCGCGTGACGTGGTTGCCCGCGCGATCGACAAAGAACTCAAAGAGAGTGGCGAAGAGTATGTATATCTTGATGTGAGCCACCTCAAGAAGAATTTTATCACCGAACGATTCCCGAATATTTACAAAGAGTGCCTCCGGCGCGGGTTTGACATCTCTGAGCGACCTATTCCCGTGGTTCCGGCGGCCCACTACTCGTGCGGTGGAGTGGTCACCCGCATACATGGCGAGACGGAACTTCCCGGGCTGTTCACGGCCGGTGAAGTGGCTATGACCGGTATGCATGGAGCCAACCGGCTGGCGTCGAACTCTCTGCTGGAGGCTGTGGTGATGGCGCAACTGGCGGCCGAGGTGTCGAGCGCCTATGCCAGACAAATTGACTTCCCCGACACCGTCACAATTGACAAAACGCTGTATTCTTCACTGCAATACCCCCGCGAAAAAATCCTCATCGCGCACGACCGACGAGAACTGACCCGTGTCATGTCCGATTTTGTTGGGATTGTTCGCTCGGTCGACCGGCTCAAGCTGGCCCTCGATAAAGTGCGGCAGATCCGGGACGCCATCGAGCAGTACTATCTGGCGACCCCGGCCACTTACCAGGTCGTGGAGTTACGCAACATGGCGACCGTAGCGGAGCTTATTGTCAAATCAAGCCTGATGCGGCTGGAGTCAAGGGGATTGCATTATCTCGAAGATTATCCGACTCCGCGAACGGAGTACCTGAAGGACACCGTGATACCCGGCTTGAACAGGAAGGACTTGATGTCGTGAGCGCACAAAACGAAATGATCCTGATACTCGATTTTGGTTCCCAATACACTCAGCTGATAGCGCGAAGGGTCCGTGAAGCAAAAGTCTATTGCGAGATAGCTCCCTGCACGGTGGACCTGACTCTGTACGAAGATAAAAATGTTAGAGGGTACATCCTGTCAGGCGGACCGTCGTCGCTCAGCGATCCCCATGCTCCGCGACTCCCAAGGTCGTTTTTTGACACCGACAAACCTGTTCTTGGCATCTGCTATGGAATGCAATTGATGGCGGACTTGTTCGCGGGGAAACTGGTTAAGTCCGAACACCGTGAGTATGGCCGGGCACATTTCGATGTAATCAACGGATCCCCGCTGCTATCGGGCATACCCGCACACAGCCAGGTGTGGATGTCGCATGGCGATTCGATCGTGAAACTGCCCGAGGGATTCGAAGTCATCGGCTCGACCGATTCGCTCAAAGTAGCCGCCATCGCTAATACTTCACGCAAGTTCTTCGGTCTACAGTACCACCCGGAGGTACATCATACCACCGAGGGCAGGAATATAATCAACAATTTCCTGTTTGAAATCTGTAAACTGAAAGGCGATTGGACGACCGAATCATTCATCGAGAGCTCAATCGCAAAGATAAGGCAGCAGGTAGGGAAATCCCGGGTGGTTCTTGGCATCTCAGGTGGTGTTGATTCGACCGTCACTGCCCTTCTTTTGTCCCGCGCGATCGGCGATAATCTTCACGCCGTGTTTGTTAACAACGGTCTGCTGCGCAAGTTCGAGTTTGAATCAGTAGTCCGGATGCTCAGCAAACTGGATTTGAATCTGCATCCGGTCGATGCCTCGAGTTTATTCGTGGACCGACTCGCCGGTGTGACCGAACCGGAGCGGAAACGGAAGATTATCGGTAATACCTTCATCGATATCTTTGAACAGGAGGCCGAAAAGATCGGGCAGATCGACTTTTTGGCGCAAGGGACATTGTATCCCGATGTCATCGAGTCGGTTTCCTTCAAAGGGCCGTCAGTCACGATTAAGTCGCATCACAACGTAGGCGGTCTCAAGGACCGCATGAAATTGAAGCTGGTCGAGCCGCTCCGTGAGCTGTTCAAAGATGAGGTGCGGGAGTTGGGACGAACGCTGGGTCTGCCCAAGGAGTTTATCGGCCGGCATCCGTTCCCGGGCCCCGGACTGGCCGTACGGATACTCGGCGAAGTCACCCGGGAAAGGTGTGATTTATTGCGCGAGGTGGATCATATTTTTATCGAAGAACTGCACGCCGCCAACATATATGACAACATCTGGCAGGCGTTTGTCGTCCTTTTGCCGGTGAGCGCGGTCGGCGTCATGGGGGATGAACGTACTTACGAAAATGTTGTCGCCCTCAGGGCGGTGACATCGGTCGACGGCATGACCGCGGACTGGGCCAGAATCGACAATGATATTCTCGCCCACATATCGAATCGCATAATCCGTGACGTTAAAGGCGTGAACCGGGTCACCTACGACATCTCATCGAAGCCGCCGGCAACGATCGAGTGGGAATAAACCAAACCAAGCCGCCATCTGCCCAACGTTCCGGGCGGAGGTTGCACCCTGTGAAAGTACGAACGATGCTGGTAATTCTTGTTGTCATAGTGGGGGGGGCGTTTGCCGCGTACGCGGCCTTCCTCTACTTTTACCAGAAGAATCTGATTTTTCATCCCTGGAAAGGTCTTGAAATATCGGCGGACCTCCTCCAGACTGAATACGAGAATGTGTATGTCAATGTCACGGGAAGCGAGCGGATTCACGGCTGGTACTTCCCTCCCCCGGCAGGGTATCCGAAGCGAGTGATTCTCTTTTGCCACGGCAATGCCGGTAATATCGGTAATCGTCTGGAAACAGCGGCTTTTTTCGTAAACGAACATGTGGGCAGTCTGATTTTCGATTATCGCGGATATGGGAATTCTGATGGTGAACCAAGTGAGGAGAATGTGTACGCCGATGCCCGTTCAGCTTATGACTGGCTGCTCAATGAGAAAGGCTTCACGCCCGACGAGCTGGTCCTGTTCGGCAGGTCGCTCGGTGGCGCGGTGGCGATCGACTTGGCAACTACGGTCCCTTGCCGGGGATTGATTGTGGAGTCGTCGTTCACGTCAGCGGCAGAAGCCGGTCGAAGCCGATTTCCGTTTATGCCGGTAAAGCTTCTCATCAAATACAAGTTCGAGTCGATCTCCAAAATTAAAAAGGTCAGCTGCCCGGTACTGGTCACTCACTCGCCGGACGATGAATTTCTTCCCTATGAAATGGGGGAAGCGCTCTACGAGGCGGCCAACCAACCCAAACAGTTCATAGCGCTGGCCGGGGGCCACAACGACCGCGAATATCTGATGCATGAGGATTACCGCACAGCGTTCCGTAAGATAGTCTGGGGCACTGACTAAAGGCCGATCTGATCGCTCCGTATTCAAACGTGCCGGGGTCGAAATTGATTGACATTGCCCACCACACGACCTATTATAACGCTCTTAACATAAGTGTTGGAGTAATATGCTCGATGCAAGTAAAATGGCCGAGTATGTAGGTCCTATTTCGGCCGACCTGGAACTATTTAGCAGCAAACTGAACGACTACCTTCAGGGGGACTCCCCGCTTATTACCTCGATTGCCCGACATCTGCTCAAGTCGAGGGGCAAACGGATGCGCCCGATATTCCTGTTTCTGTCTTCGCGGGCAGCGGATAATTATACGGCTTTTTCGGTCGATGCCTCGCTGGCGATCGAGCTTATTCACACCGCCACGCTGCTTCACGATGACGTGGTCGATGAGTCGGAAATGCGCCGCGGCCTCGAAACGGTAAACGCCCAGTGGACCAATTTGATTTCCGTGCTGATGGGCGACTACCTGTTCGCTAAGGCCTTTCGCATCATGGTCGAAGCCGAGTCGATTGATCTGATGCGGGCCATATCACGGGCCACGGAACGAGTGGCTATTGGCGAACTTCGCCAGATAGAGGAAACCGGCAATTACGATTTGTCGGAAGAGGAATACATATCGATTATTGCCGACAAGACCGCCTCGCTGTTTTCAGTCTCCTGCGAGACCGGGCCAATCCTGAAACATCGCGAGACAAAACAGAGACAGCAGTTCGCTCTTTTCGGCGAGAAAATCGGCACCGCCTTCCAGATAGCCGACGACCTGCTGGATTATGTTGGCGATGCCGAGCAGACTGGCAAAGAGCCGGGAAACGATGTTATGACCGGTAAAGTTACCCTTCCGCTCATTTACGCGCTGAAGAAGGCAAACAAGACAAGTCGCCAGGAAATCCTGAAATTGTTGCGCGAGCATAACGAGGATGCGTTTGCCAGGGTTTACGCGTTCGTCTCGGAGTCGGGCGGAATCAATTACGCGTACCAGAAAGCGTATGATTTGAGCCAGCAGGGACTCGAGGCAATTCCGGCTGTCAGCGACTCAGTCTATTTTCAGCGACTTGAAGACATGGTCCGATTTACCACCGCCCGGGCATCGTGAGCCCAATCCGGCCGGCCATCGATTCGCGTGTAATCTCATTCAAACTTCCGAGTTCAGGCTGAGTATAACTGAATAATGTTTGGCCTCAAGCAAATCTCCATCGACCTGCTCGCCGGTTCGCAACCGGTTACCTGGATAGCCCTGTTTGTGCTGCTCGGGTTGAGTGTTTATCTATATGTCCGAACAAACCCGCCCCTTCCCAAATATCTTCGTGTGATTCTCGGGGCCTTGCGCATAATTGCGGTCGCCGCACTCATAACTATGCTGCTGGAGCCGGTGGTAAGTTACACAAGGCAGTTTCAACGGCCGGAGCGAGTGGCCTTGATTCTTGATCGGTCGGCCAGTATGGACAAGGTTGAACGGGAAAAATCCCGCAGTGCCAGGCGGGACTCCCTGCTTTCATCCGATACCTTCGGTCAATTGAAAAGCCAGGTGGACCTTTCCACGTATTATTTTGGCGGGAATCTGACGACTGAGGCCGACAAGGTCGACCGGGAAAAGACGTCGTTAGGTGACGCGATTTATGACCTCGAAAAGCAGGAGCTGGCGGCACCTTCCGATTATTGGCTGCTTATCAGTGACGGTAAATCGAACTCCGGCCGTGACCCTCTCAAAGCGACGCAAGCAGGAGCGGCGCCGACGGTGGCAGTTGATATTTCGTCCGATGTCGGGAATTTTGACATCGGCATTGGCGATATCGAATTCAATCCTGTCATGTTCGTCGGACAGCCCAGCGAGGTAAGACTGAAATTAAGTTGGCATCACGCCGGCGGCAAGACCGCGACGATCGAGTTGGTTGATTCGAATCGCGTCGTTACCCAGACGACTTTTCCGATTGACCAGGACGAAGGCATGGGCGATGTCACTCTCAAGTATTTGCCCACCAGTCCGGGACAAAAGATCCTCCGAATTAATATCCCTCCGCTGGATCAAGAAGAGAACACCGGCAACAATCATCGGACCTTCTCCGTCAAGGTACTCAAAAGTCGGCTCTTGACTCTGTTGGTGGCCAATCATCCTGATTACGAAGTAGGATTTCTCAAGCGGTTCCTGGATCGTACTGACAAGTATGATGTCAAACTGATTGTTACCGGCGCTAATGCCGGAAACCTCGCCGGTCGATTCCCCACTCAACAAACGGAATTGAATCGCTACGATCTGGTCATTCTCTACGACCCGGATCCGGCTGAATTGCAGCCCCAACAGGAAGTTATCCGGTCCTACCTTTCAGACAAAGGAGGAGCAATCTGGGTGTTTCTCGGAGAGCAGTTCAGTCAGCGCGGCCCGACTCCCTGGTTTGATCGTTTGTTGCCGTTCTCTCAAACGGTAAAACGGCCGTTGGTCCATCAAAACTTCCGCGGCGAGCCCTCCGAAGGCAACCTGTTCCACCCGTCGGTACGTCTCGCCGATAACCAGACGTCGATTCGTCAGGTCTGGTCTCAGTTGCCACCCTTCCAGACCCTGGTTCTATGTGATACTATAGATCCCGCGGCAACACTTTTGGCTTACGCTTCGTTACCTTCTCGTGATGACGCCAAAATCCCGCTGCTGGGGTATCGAAGATTCGGTGCAGGCAAACTGTTCGCCTCAACGGGTCTGCCATTCTGGCCCTGGGGATTCGTGAACATGGGTTTCGGTGAGGATGCCAGCAATTATGGGAAGTTCATAGAGGGTACAGCGAGCTGGTTGACAGTCAGCGACGACATGGATCCGATGAGGATTGTGCCGGAACGGGACGTCTATCACCGCGGCGAGGTGGTACGTTTCGACGGTTACGCGTTTGACCTCGGGTTCAGGCCGATACCCGATGTATCCGGCACAGTGAAGCTGCAATCCACAACGGGACCTGATCGATATGAGGCGGATCTGGTCGCTCAGGGCGAGGGTGAGTACCGGGCATATTTCTCGAACGTCGTCCCCGGCGATTACACGTATTCGGGAGAGCTTGTCAAAGATGGTCAGTCGCTGAAGAAGTCATCGGGGAAGCTCGCGGTTGAAGTCTTCTCGCTGGAGGAGTTCGACCAGAGCGGAGACCCGGCCGGTCTTCAGGCTCTGGCCCGACTTTCCGGGGGAAGTTACTATACTTATCAGGACTTTGACAAGGCCCTGTCGACTATCAAGACAGAACCGGTGGCCGTCGACGAGACAAATGAGATAGTGGTTTGGAATAAACCCTGGTTGCTGCTTGTCTTTCTGGTCGCCCTCTCGGGAGAGTGGCTCGTCAGAAAAGTCAATCAACTCTTATGATTGTTCGCGGGGAGCGGTGTATTCCGCCATCAGACCCTGAATATCTATCTTTTCAGCCAGATCAGATTTTTCCCTGCAAAGATTCTGGATAATTTTCTGGATGCGTTCGGTGCACTTCATAATCTGCCTGACATATTCCTGCTGATCGTCGGTCATATCTTTTCCCTCGTCAGTCAGGAATTCGCAATACCCAACAATCCCGGCGAGCGGATTATTGAGATCGTGGTTCAGCGCCAGGCAGTGTGCTATGAATGGTTTCAGCAGCTCGAAGGTCGCCAGCTCTTTTTGTAACTCGGCCGGGACAGCCCTTAACTCGGACGGTGTCATGTTTGAGTCCCATTCCTATTGTGCAGTGCTTTCAAATTAGTATCGGCAAAGTGAAGCATTTGATAAGCCACAAACATCCTCGATCTGGGTCCGATATTTTCTATAAATCAGTTGACCAAACCGGTTTGACGATGTTTTTTGGGGGAACACCAATAGGGAGTAAGTGAATATGAGAATAGCAGTTATCGGCGCCGGTCTGATGGGCCGAGCGGCCGCTTATGATTTGGCCCGCATAGAGAACGTGCAGGAGGTCGGTCTTTTCGACATCGATGATACGCTGGCCCGCGATATGGCCTCCAAATACGGTAAT
Source organism: uncultured Ignavibacteriales bacterium (assembly GCA_964371785.1). Lineage (GTDB taxonomy): Bacteria > Zixibacteria > MSB-5A5 > GN15 > FEB-12 > CAVQCT01. The sequence goes on from CAYJOL010000006.1 coordinate 53,595, forward strand.
AATAAGACGACCGCCGGCAGGCTCGATGCCGGCGATGAAAAGGCGGTTGCCGATTTACTGAGAGATTTCGATGCGGCCGTCTCATGTGTGACCTATAAGTACAATCCTGTACTCACCCGCGCCGCGATTGAGGCAGAGTGTCATCTGGTCGACCTCGGAGGAAACAACGATGTCGTCCGGAGTCAGCTGGAGATGAGTCCGGAGGCAAAGAAGGCTGGTGTGGTAGTGATCCCTGATTGCGGACTCGCCCCCGGCATGGTATCGCTGTTGGCCGCCGACGGTATCAGCAAACTCGACAGCGCCAAGAGCGTGAAAATCAGAGTGGGTGGTCTGCCGCAATCCCCACGCCCCCCGCTTAATTACCAGATGGTGTTCTCCGCAGAGGGTCTGATCAATGAATACTGGGAGTCCTGTATCATCCTTGAAGACGGTAAGCGGAAGATTGTTCACCCGATGACCGGTCTGGAATCGCTGGCCTTCGATGGCGTCGGAGAACTGGAAGCTTTCTATACTTCCGGTGGGACGTCCACGCTCCCGGACAGTTATTTCGGAGTCGTTGAGAATCTCGATTATAAAACGATTCGCTACCCCGGGCACTGCCTGCTTTTCAAGACGATGCTTGAAATCGGATTGGCCTCCCGTCAGAAAATAGATGTCGAGGGTCAGCTCGTGGAACCGCGGGCTTTGTTCAAAGCGGTGCTCGATCGAAATCTCAGCTATGGTGGCGTGGATCTCGTTCTGGTCAGGGTGACGGTGCAGGGTGTCAAAGATGGCGCTGAAAAGACGATCGTGTACGAAATACTGGACCGACAGGATACCAAGTCGGGTTTGACGGCGATGATGCGAACAACCGCCTTTCCGGCCGCAATTATCGCCTGGATGGCGGCCGATGGACAGATATCCGACAAAGGATGCATGCCCCAGGAAGTTGCTGTGAAACCCTCGCTTTTTATACCGCAATTGAAACGACGCGGTATCAATCTGGTCGTGACAGAGAAGTAAAGTTACCAGAGGTTGGCCGGAAACGTGATGCTTAGCTGAGTGGAACTGCCCGGGTTAACGGTCGTCTTAAGTGTGATTGTGTCGCTGTCGGGCAGATAAATGGCGCGAAGCGTGTGCTGACCGACCGGGACATTGCTGAAACTGAATCGGCCATCGGCGCCGGGATACGCAGAGGCGGTGACCAAACCTCCCGATCCGCCCGGGTAAATCAAACTCAATCGCAGTGAATCTTTATAGGTTCCCCCCGGCGCTCTATTTGCGGCGTCGACAATGTACCCACTTACCGTGTTATTTAGCAGTTCGCTTGCATTTGCAGCAAACTGTTTTTCGATGGACGAGCCCGAGCCGGTTGATCTTATTGTCGTTCCCGCGAGAATGTAGGCGGTGTTCCAGCCATCTTTCTTGAAGTCGTTGGTGGAGATACCGGAATTGATATAAGGGCCGCTCCATGTCGCGTAGCCGCCCGGATTACTCACAAGAGCATCGAGGTTTACTGGCAACGCACCGACATCGCCAACATATCCAAAATCACTTCGAGAGCCATCGGCGAACGCGGCGGGATTGCCTGCGATGGCGTAGGCGATATTGTCCATCTCCTGCTTGGTTGCTTCGTAGCGCGATGATTCAATCGTGGCGGACATTTTTCGAACCGCCAAAGTGGCTATAATTCCAATGAGAACAATGGTCAACGCCAACTCGATCAAGGTGAACCCTTTGCTGTTGTATTTGCCGTGGGTCATCAATCACACTCTCCGGTGTTGAAGGTGATCACGCTTCCGTCCGAGAATGTAATGGTCATGTTTACGGAGTTCATGTCGACTCGTTGACCTCCGCCGCCGGAACTGTTCGCTCTGAAATCGGTCACCTGCACGGTCACGGTCTGCCCGGCATTGACCGTACCCGGTGAATCAAACGGGACCGGATCGCCTGTTCCGGGGCGGGGACCGTTAGCTTCGAACACTTCCTCTCCGTCGAAACGTACTTTTTCGAAGTATGCCGTGGGGCCGGACCAATCAAGTTGGATGCTTGTAACTGTGATGGTCGCGCCCGATGTGTTAGTCACGCTGAACTGTATGTTGTTGCATTGGCCGCCATAAGTTTGAGCCGAACCATTTACGTATTCGAGGGCGCCTGCTGAACTACCGCCGCCACCAGTCGTCTCCCGCCAGATGTCTGTCGAGAGGTAGTAAATGCCGTACGAGGAACTATTGGGGATCACCGATACGAATTTGTTGAGAGTATCATGCGATGGCTGATACACTGCGGTGAGCTGGTGATTTCCGATCGGTATCGAATCGAACACAAAATAGCCTCCGGCATCAGGTGGCGTTGATTTCACCGCCGTTCCGCCGGAACCATTGGGAACCAGGATATTCACGGTAATCGAATCTCTGTAATCTTTACCGGGTGGGGTGCCATCGCGGTCGAATATATTTCCGGACACCCGGTTCAGCGTCAGGTCGGCCGCGTTGTTGGCTATCTTTCGTACGATATTTGAGCCTGAACCGCTTGAACTGATCTTAACTCCTCCGGTATAAGCGTATGCAGCACCCCAGGCATCCTGCTTGTAATCGCTGGCAATCTGTTCGAACCGCCTCTTGATGTAAGGCCCATGCCATGTACTAAAGCCACCCGGGTTGCTGATTAGCGCGTCGAGATTGGGCGGCATGGATCCCACATCGCCGACATAGCCAAAGTCCGAACGAACCCCGTTGTTTTCCAGCGTGGGATTTCCGGCGACGGCATATGCCAGCTCATCTAATTCCCGCTTGGTTTCCTCAACCCGGGCCGTCTCGCTGATCGTGAATACCGAGCGAATGGCGATTGTCGAGAGAATCCCCGCGATGATCACTACAACCACGACCTCGATAAGGGTGAATCCGTTTTTGTCCGCAAAACTCCTCACTGTTTTCTCCTACGGTGTCGCCGGCGTGCTTTCGATCACGAAAGTCGAAGGACTGTTCTGGTTATTGTACTGGGCCCGAATCCACTCGGCTGAGCGAGGCGTCTTGGAAATTCGCATCTCATCGATTTTCCCGGAGTAGTAGGAATCGTTCCATCCCGCATTAACCGCCAGCCCCAGGTCATAGTTGCTGCTGGTCGGATCGAGATTGCTGGAGTAGTTGTACGATCTGTCCTGGACTCCATCGATATAAGTAATAACACTCGTGCCATTATAGACGCACGCGACCTGATGCCAGTTGTCGCGGAACCAGTTTGCCGATTGTCCAAAGCGAAAGCCGGTTTGCCAGCTTCCGTTATAGAACACGCAATAAGGAGTCCCGCCGCTTCGTATTTCCCACAGTGCGTAGTTCGTGCCACGCTGAAGCAGGTTCTGGTTACCGTTGGCGCTGGCCAGATTCATCCACGCCTCCATGGTAATCTGCTTGCCGGATACCGCAACTCCGGTTCGGTTGATATTGATGTAGTCATTGGTACCATCGAAATCGATACCGCTGCCGATTTGCCCTGAGACGAGGTCATTCGACCTCATGTTGCCGTTCGCGGTCCCGTTGTTATTATTCTTCGTAGCATCTATCATCTGGGGAGCGGCGCCGGAAGGATCGTCGTCCATATGCTGTACCACCACGTAATTTGAATCCCAGACCGATTCAGAACCATACATGTCCGGAGGTGCAGGTTGAGCCATACCGGGGCTATTGTACCAGACCCAGATCGACGTATTGGTGGATGATGATACGAATGGCACGTTCACCCATATCTGAACTCTCGCCTGTGAGGGGTTGGGATGAATCGCGAAAGTCACAATCTGGCAGGCCAGACGATTCGCCCCGGCATCGTCGCCGCTGAACATGATGTCCGCTCCACCATCCTGCGCATGGTACAATCCGTTGGCATCAACCATCTCCGGGGGCAAATTGGTTTGGGTGAGCAGTACGGGGAAGTAGCTTAGATCGCCGGGAACCTGACTGGCCTGAATTACAAGTTCGCACTTACGTCCCCACTCGGACCCGGTCGAGCCGCCGCCTGAGAAGTAACTCCCGGTGAACTTATAGGTTTTGGCATCCTTCTGGCGCGGAAGTACCGTCATCTGGCGATTCAATGTGTCCGCCTGCGGGGTGTAGATAACAAAGAGCTGATGCTTACCTGCCGGCATGTTTGTGAAAGTGAACTGACCCGACGAGTCAGGATGTACCGTCCGAGAGGTCGTGCTCCCGACTCCATTTGGCACAATCACCTGGACCGTTACTGAATCCATGTACACCAGCCCGGGGACAGAGTCGTTGACATCTCGAATGTATCCGTTCACCGTATTGTTCAGATAATCCGAGGTGGCATCCGCGATTTTCTTTACGATTGGACTGCCGCCGCCGGTCGAAGTGATAGCAGTGGTTCCGGAGTAGCTATACTGTTTTCCCCAGGCATCAAGCTTATAGCCTGAAGTATCCTGTGCGAAACGGTCTCTGAGATAGGGGCCATGCCAGGTCGTGTAGCCTCCGGGATTGATTACCAGCGCCGTGAGATTCGGTGGAAACGCTCCCACATCGCCCACATATCCAAAATCTGAACGTTCGCCCCCGGACATCAGCTCGGGATTGCCGACGATGGCGTCAGCCAGCGCTTCCATTTCACGCTCCGTGGATACCTGTCGATTGTCTTTGAGAACCGATGTCATAGACTGAAGAGCAATTGCCGCCAGAATACCGATAATCACGATCAGGGCAGTCATTTCGACCAGGCTGAACCCGTGCTGATTCTTAGACATTGCCTTGTTACCAGTATTTCTCATGGAAAGTCACTTCAGCATAGAAATTCTTGTTCGGGTCGATGGTCACCATGCGGCGAAGTGTGTCAGCCGTCGGAAGGTAAACTACATACAGACTATGACGGCCTACCGGTATGCCGGTAAAGGCGGCGGATCCATTGGGGGCAGGATGCGTGACCGCGGCGGTCATGCCGCCGGTGCCGTTCGGATAGTTCAGTATTACATCCACCGAGTCGACGTACACGGGCCCCGGTGGCACGTCATTGATGTTGAGAATCGTCAAAGTGACTGAATTCGAAAGCAGTTCAGCTGTGGAGTTTGCCAACTGCCTCGTGATGGTCGTGCCGCTGCCGGTAGAACTTATAATAATAGCTCCTGAGTAAACGTATGGTTTGCCCCAGGCGTCGAATTTGAACTCGGTGGGAACTGTCGCCGTTCCACTCGAAAACGCGTCTCGGATGTACGGACCCTTCCAGGTAGCATAGCCGGGGTTCGACACGAGGGCGTCGAGGTTACCCGGCAACGAGCCGACATCGCCCACATACCCGAAATCCGTTCGATTTCCAGCTGACACCAACGATGCATCGCCGACTATCGCTGTAGCCAATCGGCCCATTTCAGCTCTCGTCTGTTCAAGGCGGGCCGTCTCGGCGGAGTGTTTGAGTTGTCCCATAGCAATAGAGGCCAGAATCGCGATCAGCACGATTACCACCACGAGTTCGAGCAATGAGTAGCCGCCGGCCTGTTTTAGTTTATTCCAATTCATTTTATCATAACGGGTTATTCTGTACGATTATCGGCAAAACCGGGCTTATTTTGAGCCAGGGACGGGCAGGTAGAGCAGGCGGGAGAACGTTGTGAAGCAACAAAAAAGCCCGCCGGAGCGGGCCTGTAAGATGATCAAAAACAGTCAGTTGGGGGGAAATCAAAAAGTGTCATCGTCCCAGTCGGATTCTTTCTCCGGTATTCGGACGATCATGTCTTCGACAATATGACACTGGCAGGCCAGACGGGAAGTGTCCGTCAGGTTCTCCGCTTCATCCAGCATATCCGCCTCATCCTCTGAGATTTCATTGAGCGAATCGTATCCTTTTTCTATAACTATATGACAGGTCGAGCACGCGCAATTGCCGCCACAATTGTGGTCTATCTGGATATTGTTATCGAGGGCGGCGTCCAGGACAATTGTACCTTCCGCTACTTCGACCGTCTTTCCCAGAGGGAGGAACGTAACCTTTGGCATTTCAGAAATCCTCATCCGTTCTTCTCATTTGCGATGGTAAAATAGAGAGATTGCCTGCCGCGAATCAAGAGTTTTTCGGCTTTCGGTAGACTACCAGATTGTCGTGTTCATTGCCGAAACGAACTGATTGCGCGTAAGGGGCCAGACGGCCTGTTATTAGCATGTATGCCCACGGGGGAACTATGACCGATTGGCAGCCCCGAACAAGGACTTTCTTGTCCCGGTATCTGCTCCAGTCGTGTTCGTCCGCTTTCACCAGGAATTTCTGCTCGAAAAACAGGCCGTTGTCGAGGAAATCGGTGGGGTCGACAATATCGTACGTCATTCTCAGCAGCTAAATGAGGTCCCGCAGCCGCAGGAACGGCGGGCATTAGGGTTTTCAAAGTGAAAACCACCACCGAGCAGGCCGCCTTTGAAATCCAGCACGCACCCGGTCAGGTAGGTTAATGCGCGGCTATCGATGAGAACTTCAAGATTATTATAGTCAAAAAGCACGTCGTTTTCAGCTTTCTGCGTATCGAAAGCCATGCTGTAGGACATCCCCGAACAGCCCCCGGCGGCCACGCCGAGCCTAAGATAGAGCGTTTCGTCCTTTTCCTGGGCCATCAACCGCTTGACTTCGCCGATCGCAGACTCGGTTATAGTTACCGGCTGGACATTACTGGTGGTGTTGGTATGTTCAGACATCGTATTCTCTCCTTAAAAGTGTGTAAATAATTCCTCTCGCCCGGTGAAAATCCTAAACAGGCCAATTAACTCTAAGTTCCCAATATTGTTTTGACATTCCATATCAATTACGCAATATTAGAGACCTTTATTGAAGTATTCGATGACAATTTCACTCGGAAATCGTCAGATGTGCTCGCGAAAATACGAAAATTTTATCTTTTGTCAATTTTTTTATGGACTAAGTGAATCTTTTTTCGTATAATGGGGACAAAATGGAAGAAAAAGGAAACAATCCACTCTTTAACCAATTATTAAATATGGGAATTGTCATATGAGACTGTCTCGAAAATCCGACTACGCGTTACGGGCCGTACGTCATATCGCCACCCTCCCCAAAGGGAGATTGGGTTCGATCAACTCGGTCAGCGAAGCGGAAAGTATTCCCAGAGAATTTCTCGCCAAAATCCTCAAGGACTTGACACGGAGCGGAATTCTCGTTTCGTACCAGGGTGTTACCGGCGGCTATCGGCTGGCTCGCATACCCAAGGATGTCACGTTTCTGGAAGTAGTCGAAGCTATCGATGGCCCGATCCATCTGAATCTGTGCACGGAATCGGCCAACTGCCGGTGCGAGCAGTTTAATCGCTGTCAGATGAAAGACTTCTGGGGAGCACAGGAGAAGATTTTCAAAAAGGCTCTCGGGAAAGAACATTTCGGCAAGTACAAGAAGACTCCGGCCAAGAAATCATAGCAGAATAGATAGTAATAAAGAGCCCCATAGTCTTTCGGGGCTCTTTTTTGTTGCAATTCCGGCCGTTTGTCATAGTGACAATAAAACCATGTCCCACCATAACATCCGACGATTTTCCGTCTTGTGCCGACGCCCCTGCGCGTATTATATTTAAAGTGGAGCGGACACTGTGCCCCCGGAGTATCCGAGCGGGAATGAACCGTGAAATCGATATCAGTGTTGTTGCGTACGAAGACTGAAACAAAGGAGCTGCCAGGTGACAGATTTTAACGATAAACAGTACAAAGTCAAAGTCGGCCTCGCCGAGATGCTCAAGGGAGGTGTCATCATGGATGTCACCACCGCCGAGCAGGCCAAGATCGCCGAAGATGCCGGAGCCGCCGCCGTCATGGCGCTCGAGCGGGTGCCGTCGGATATTCGTGCCGAAGGCGGAGTGGCGCGGATGGCCGACCCGGATATTATCGAAGGGATCAAACGCACCGTTACCATCCCGGTGATGGCCAAGTGCCGGATCGGGCATATTGTCGAAGCACGGGTGCTGGAATCGCTCGAAGTTGACTTTATCGATGAGTCCGAAGTTCTCACGCCGGCGGATAATATGTACCACGTCAACAAGTGGCCGTTCAAAGTCCCGTTTGTCTGCGGCTGCCGGAATCTGGGCGAAGCACTGCGGAGAATCTCCGAGGGCGCGGCCATGATCCGGACCAAGGGCGAAGCGGGCACGGGCGATGTATCCGAGGCGGTGAAGCATCTTCGCGAGATAGGCTCCGTCATGAAACAACTGACAGTCATGAGTGAAGAAGAACTGTACGGAGTCGCGAAGGAACATCGCGTATCAATAGACCTCGTCCGCATCGTGGCCAAAACGGGCAAGCTCCCGGTGCCGAATTTTGCAGCGGGCGGAGTGGCGACACCGGCCGATGCCGCGCTGTGCATGGAACTTGGAGCCGAAGCGGTGTTCGTGGGCTCCGGTATTTTCAAAGCGGACAATCCTGCCAAGCGCGCCAAAGCGATTGTCGCCGCCACGACCCACTGGCAGGATGCCTCGATTATCGCCGAGCATTCACGCGGTCTGGGCAAAGCGATGACCGGCATTCAGGCCGCCTCGATCGCCGAGGAGCATCTGCTTCAGACGCGGTAGACGATCCGACATCACATTTGAAGCCCGCCCTGTAAGAGGGTGGGCTTCTTTGTTGGGGGAAGAAGATTAGTAGTTGCACTCGACAGCTGATCTTCCATAAATTGTGGACAGTCCGAGCCATTAGCGGCTAGATAAACCTAAGAGGGCAGCTGGGAGAGCTTCGACAATGGAAAATTCTGGGGACAATAGAGGCGGCAAGAAGTCCGAAAGCGAGTCTCGGGGAAATAGACAATCGCTTCGGCAGAGAATCTCACCTGCGACCCTGATAGTATTCTTTAAGGCCTCAATTGTAGGACTGCTATTTGGGGAGGCATGCATCGTAGCCAGGGCGATATGGTTTAGCTTTGTTGTTTGCGTGTGGCACGGGCCGTATCAGATTTGGGGCAATGTTTTGGGCGTGATAGGGTTAATCTCAGCAGTATTTTATTTCTATGCGTTCGGGTTCCTGGCCCATGTACTACTGATTGTCAAGAGCAGGCGAGTCGATGTCGTTCTGATATTCATGGCGGGGGCCACTGCCGCAGTAACTTTGGGAGGCATCGGATATAACTTTCTGTTGTCCGCATTGACTTCGATCTCTACACTGCAATACTTGGTTCTACTTGGAATTCCACCTTCAATCGGTTTTGCGTTGTTATGTCAGAGGGTGATGTCAACGAAGAGGAAGCTGCATGAGTACGAGGATCAGTTCTTTCTGGACGACCTAGAGCTTAGGTCGAGAGAGAGCGACCTGCTAGGTTTTTCTGAAAAAGCCAACCGATTTGCGGCCAGAGTATTAAATCTCGGTTCGTCAAAGAGTATGGTGTTCGGGATTGATGCACCATGGGGTACGGGGAAGTCTACGTTCGTCAACTTCTGTGTCGAGAGCTGGTCAGATGGATTCGATGTGAAGACAATCGTATATACCTTTAGTCCTCTTCAGATCCAGAATGAGTCTGAGATTATGGTGCGCTTTATCGATGGGCTGATTAAACGGATTCAGAAGGACTGTTTTATTCCTGAACTGCAACCTCTATTTCGCAAGTATACTAGGTTCCTAAAGGCAAAAACAGGATTTTCGATATTTGGTATCGAAATAATTCCGCTCGAAAGGTCTGTAGATGATGTTATGCAGGAACTAGAGCACGTCCTTCTCGATCTAGATCGTAAGATAATCGTTGTGATCGACGATCTCGACAGGCTCCACATAGATTCCGTTACCGATGTGCTTTTTGCCATCAAAAAGGCGTTTTCCTTGCCAAACATCTCATACGTCCTCTGTTATGATACTCAGAATATTTGTGAATCGCCGACTAACACCGCAACCTACGAAAAGCTGAATGAATTTCTCGAGAAATTCGTAAATGTAAAAGTTGGTCTTTTCACCGACGCCAGCCAGTTGCGTCAATTCGTCTCAGCACACATGGACAAGGCGCTGTCTAATAATTCCCAGGCCGATCCTATTTTGGTCAAACATACTATGAGTCCTCTCATAGGCATTCTCAAGTCTCCGGAATCCTACAGATATATGCCTTTTGTCGGCGACGTAAGAAAGCTAAAGAGAGTCATTAACACGGTCTTGCTTCTGGACATTGAAAAAACCGATTTTATGAATGCCGATTTTGACGGCAGTGACCTGATCCATTTGCTTTTGATCTACATCAATTACCCGAATATCTTCCGCTTAATCTTTGATACTGAGACTGATGACAAACGTGGATTCTTTTCGACAGTTGTCCCTGGCGACGACTGGTATCCGAGAGCCCAAGAGAATGTGAACCAGCTGTCACAGGAGCGGAGCGAATTTAAGAATTCCACGAGATATAACGAATTGATCAAAGAACTGGACAGCAAACAACCGCCTGCTGCGTTTCTACTGCGCAAGGTTTTCGACCTGAAATCGAGACTTGGAGGCACATTCGTGGATGACGTATCCGACGAGAAGAAGCATACGTATGCCTGTTTCAATGGATGCTGGGATAAAAGAAGGAACTTGGAACAATACCTGAGACTTATTACAGAGTTCGCCGCACCACAGAAGCACACACAATATCGCTTCTACGCCAATTGTGTTGCACGGATTAGACAAGGACTTGCAATACCGGAAGTTCTGTCTGAGCCAGAGTTTGGTTACGATAGAACAGAAAGGAACCACGCGCAGTTCTGGCGTGTCATTGTAAACAACCCCCGCGTATTCGACAGCCGGTCAAGCACTCAAATCATTCACTATCTGCTCGAGAGTTTCCCAAACTACTCTTACCTTAGTCATGCAGGAATCGGAATAGGGCTGAGGAATGATCTAGCGTACTTCTTGGTATTCCTCCTAGATGCAATTGGTTGGTCGGACGATGCAGGACAACACGTTGAGAATACGCCCGACAACATCGCAGAGATTGCTCACTGGGTATTTGGCAAAGGGAGCCATGCTGAAAAAGGCGTTATTAAGGTTCTGGGGGATCAGAGGCGTGGTATATTGGGCCTCTATGACTTGCTTAAGTTCAGGCTATATTGCTGCGCCGATCGCGGCGGTAGTACATTCAATCTACAGCGAGCGCTTGTATTGAATTCCAGCTCACACGGTCCCACGGAAGGTGACGTATCTGAAATCACGAAGGAGGAGATGCGTCAAATATCACAAACCGTGTTTGGGGTGTTCCAATCATCATACATTGACGCGCACAGAAATGTGTTTGAGCTGATAGACGACCTTAGTGTGAGTGATGTAGTAGGCAAGTACGTTGAATTTGCGAACCAGAGGGTAGAATCAGGCGAAATTGAGAGAATCGACGTTCTGCTTGGTGCATTGAAATCTCAGATCAAACTCTTTACCTTGTTTCAATTGGGTAGCGACTTCAGGAACATGGGTATAGGTTGCGGCCATTATGATCCAGAGGGCACAGAAGATCATCACGCCATAAGAGATCTGATAAATGACTACCTGTTTGACTTCTGTTTCAATCCTGAGCACGGGGAGCAGAACTACCAACATTTTTTGGACTATTTGCTCATAAACCTGAGCAGCAATGACTATACGCGGTCTCGAGGACTCGGTTACTTTCCATCGCTCAGCGGTTTTACTAAGGTTATGTACGAAGGAAGATTAAGGGAATACTGGCGACGGTATGGTCGCGACATCAAAAGCAGGGATTTTGACACGATGGACAAGATCGTCTATGCTGGGAATTATGCCGCATCATACCAAAGCGTACTTGAACACGTGTTTGGGGAACTCGATACTTTGCTCACTAAACATCCGGATTCGGGAAGTGTTTGACTCAACGCTCCCAAATCGAATGGACCGAGTCGACCTGGAACCCGGTGACAGGTTGCGACAAAGTCAGCCCCGGCTGTGAGCATTGCTATGCGGATCGTATGGCGAAGCGATTACTGGCAATGGGGCTTGACAAATATCGCAACGGTTTCCGCCCGACGATGCACGAAGATGTCCTCGAAGAGCCGCTGAAATGGAAGAAGCCGCAGGTAATCTTTGTCAATTCCATGAGCGATCTGTTTCACGAGGAAATCGACTTCTCGTTTGTGGAACGAATATTCGATGTCATGGCTCGCTGTCCTCAACACATTTTCCAGATATTGACTAAGCGTTCGAAGCGTCTCAAGCGCCTCCACGCCAAACTGCATTGGCCGCCGAACGTCTGGATGGGAGTAACGGTCGAGAGTGAGACCTACCAGTTTCGGATCAATGACCTTCGCAATTCGAACGCGGCGGTTAAATTCCTCTCTCTTGAGCCGCTCCTGGGGCCGCTTGGGTCACTCGACTTGAATGGCATTGACTGGGTTATTGTGGGTGGAGAATCAGGTCCCGGAGCAAGGCCCATGGACGAAGAATGGGTGTTGGACATCAAACGCCAGTGCGACCGTCAAAAAACTGCCTTCTTCTTCAAGCAGTGGGGTGGAGTCAATAAGAAGAAATCGGGGCGTCTTCTGTTGGGCAAGACCTGGGACGCCATGCCGGATCTCGAACCGGCCGGGTATTAGCTCCGCTTTTTCTCCATGGCCTCCGCCCACGTGGCAATCGGCGTGGCTGTCACCACACCTCACTGACGTGGGCTACAATCGGATATGAGTTGTAGGTTGACACCGTCTTGGGTGTCAACATCTGATGACGTGGTATATTGTCAACACCCAAGAGGGTATTGACCTACTGACGTGAGCTTCTGTCGGGTATCAGCCGAGCCTGCGTGAGGTCAAAGCCCCCCGTTTCCCCTTGACCCCCATAGAAATTCGCCTATACTTGGACACAAATTGACCATTTATCGGTTTAAGTAAAACGATGGACAAATACACGCATTTGAATATTGGTGTACTGGCGCTCCAGGGCGATTTCGAGCGCCATCAGCACAGTCTTTTCAATCTTGGTGCCGATGTCACGCTGGTCAGACTTCCGGTTGATCTGGAAAGAATCGATGCCCTGATTATGCCGGGCGGCGAGTCGACCACAATGGATAAGCTGATTGACACCTTCAACCTTCGCGAGCCGTTGCTTGAATTCGGACGGTCCAAGCCGGTCTGGGGAACGTGCGCCGGCATGATTATGCTTTCCGGTAAGATCAATGATAACCTGGCCGGAGTGAAACCCCTCGGGCTGATCGATATCGATGTTATCCGGAACGGCTACGGCCGGCAGGTGTTTTCATTTGAAGAAACTATCGAGGCCCGGCTTCAGGGAATCCCGACGTTGCTGAAAGTTTCCTTTATCCGGGCGCCAATAATCAAGCGAATCGGGGAACAGGTCAAAACCCTTGCTGTTTTCGATAATGTGCCCGTATTAGTGGAAGAAAATCGAATCATGGCAAGCTCGTTCCATACCGAACTCCACGAGGATACCCGATTGCTGGAGTATTTTTTGCGAAAGTTTTGTTTGGATTGAGCCGACTATAATAATATATTACATGGATGCTTAAAGTCCTTTATACGCAATCAGTGGGCGAACACTCGGCGCACGCGGTCGAGCCCAAAGCGCCGAAAAAGAGCGAACGGGCCCAGGTGCCGTACACGCGGCTCCCGCGCTGGATGAAGACGACCGTCAGTCACGGTCCCAATTACAGCCGGGTCAAATCAATCCTGCGGGAACACATGCTTCACTCCGTATGTGAGGAAGCGGCCTGTCCCAATATCAGGGAATGCTGGGACGCCGGCACGGCGACCTTCATGATTCTGGGCAAGTACTGCACCCGCGACTGCAATTTCTGTGACGTCCTGCACGGACAGCCGCTGGGGCTCGACGAAGACGAGCCCCGCCGATTGGCCGAGGTAGTGGCGCAGTTGAAATTGAAACAAGTCGTCATTACATCGGTGACACGAGATGACCTGCCCGATGGGGGAGCTTCTATTTTTGCCCGGACTATAGAGCTCCTCCGACGGCAGGATAAAGATGTCAAAGTAGAATTCCTGATTCCGGATCTGGCCGGAAAGTACGATTCATTGAAGATCGTGCTGGATTCGGGCGTCGATGTTCTTGCGCATAATGTCGAAACCGTGTCCCGCCTGCACAAGCGTGTCCGGGGCGCGGCCAAGCTCGACCGGTCATTGAACGTCTTGCGTCGGGCATCAGACTATTCGAACCGCCCGGTGGTAAAGACCGGATTCATGGTCGGGTTGGGCGAGACGACCGATGAACTTATCGAACTTATGCACCAGGTGTATGCGACCGGATGTGATGTGGTCACGATCGGTCAGTATCTGCGACCATCGCCTAAACACCTGCCGGTCGAACGGTACTATCATCCTGATGAGTTCAAGGAACTGGCTCGAATCGGTATGGAGATCGGATTCGGCCACGTCGAGGCGGGACCACTGGTACGAAGCTCGTACAAGGCGTTTGACCAGTCTCGAAAGCTGTTGGAGAGAGCATGCTGAAGAAAATAATCATAGCGAGTCATCACGGTTTCTGTATGGGCGTAAAGCGGGCGATCAATATCGCCGAAGAAACCGCCCAGCAGGAAAGCGGCAAAGTCACCATTCTCAACGAGATCGTGCATAACGAGGCAGTCGTAGAGAAATTCAACAAGGCCGGAGTCAGCCAGGCGTTTTCCATCGACGATGTGTCCGAAGGAACGCTGATAATCTCCGCTCACGGCATTGCCCCGAAGGTCATTCGGGACGCGCAGGCCAAGGGGCTGAAGGTGGTGGACGCCACCTGCCCGCTGGTGACGCGCATTTACACCATTATAGAAAAAGTTGTCGCCAACGGTTTCTACCTTATTCATTATGGTGACCCGAGGCATGATGAAACGCATGGGGTGGTCGGTTATGCTCCCGACAATATAACGGTCGCCGGAAGCAAGGAAGAACTTCTGGCCCTCCCGGACTGGAAAGACCGCAAGCTGGGTCTGACAGTGCAGACCACGGCGCATATGGAAGAGTTTGCCGAAATTGAGCGTTTGGCCAAGGAGAAATGGCCGCATATAGAAATATTCAATACCATCTGCAATGCCACCACGAAGCGGCAGACCGCCATCATGGATCTGGCGCCGCAGGTAGATATGGTGTTGGTTGTGGGCTCCCGTACATCTGCAAATTCTAATCGACTGGCGGGGATATCCGAGGCCATTTGCGGCCGTGGAATTCTCATCAGCTCCGCCGCTGACATCAAAGAAGAATGGTTTGCCGGTGACCAGAATATAGAGAAGATTGGTATTTCCGCCGGCGCTTCGACACCCGATTTCCTGGTCGAAGAGGTTATCGACCGTCTGCTTGACATCTCAGGCGGCACGGCCGAGGTCATCCTTCCGGAGAAAAAGAACCGCATCCGGAAGATTGAACGCCACGTTGGCTAAGTCTACATCGATAAGGACACTCACAAGGGGATTATTATGCCGTATTTAGGTCAGTTGCTGATATTTGTCGCTACCGTCTGCGCCTCGGCATCGGCGGTTCTCTATTTTCTCGCCTGGCGAGGCAAGGAGAATCTGCTCGGATTTGCCCGCAAATCGTTTCTGTTGGCCGCGGGGAGTATCGTGGGCGCTCTGGCCACCCTCATGTACCTCATTCTGACGCATGATTTCACGGTTTCCTATGTCTATTCGTACTCGTCTACCGATCTTCCATTGGGATATTTGATCGCCACCCTGTGGGGCGGCCAGGAAGGCACCTTCCTGCTCTGGATTTTCTATGTGTCCATTCTTGGTCTCATCATGATGCGGACCGCCAAAAGTTTCGAAAAAGGGAATATGTTCTTTTTGAATCTGTTCCTTTTGACCGTGTTGTTCATCCTGCTGAAGAGATCCCCGTTCGAATTGATGCCGGTGTACCGTTCCGAAGGTGCGGGATTGAATCCGTTGCTCCAGAATTTCTGGATGCAGATTCACCCGCCGATTATGTTCACCGGATTCGCGGCGGCATTGTTCCCCTTCCTGTTCGGCATGACCGGACTGGTTGAGCGCAGGTATGACCAGTGGGCCGAGTCGGCGCGCAAGTGGACAATGTTTGCCTGGGTGGCTCTGGGTACATCGCTGGTCATGGGCGGTTACTGGGCTTACATCACTCTCGGGTGGGGTGGGTTCTGGGCCTGGGATCCGGTTGAAAACTCGTCGTTTATTCCCTGGATATTTTTAGCCGCGCAAGTTCACGTGCTGTTTATCAAACGCCAGCGTCGCGGCCTTATGCGCTTCTCGCTGTTCATAGTCTGCCTGTCATTCTGGTCGGTGCTGTACGGCACGTTCCTGACGCGCTCTGGTGTACTGGCCGACTTTTCCGTGCACTCCTTTGTCGATCTTGGAATCAACAACTTCCTGATCGGCGGCCTGTTCTTCTTTGTCTTGCTTGGATTATTCATGATGATCTACCGCTGGCGCGATATCAAGCCAAACGCGGCGTATTCATCGGTTAACTCGCGTTCTTATCTGGTCACGCTGGGAATTGTGCTTCTGTCAATCGGCGGTACACTGACCTTGATAGGAACCTCGTCGCCGTTGCTCACGCGCCTCGCCACGAAACCCTCGAATGTCGGTTTACCCTACTACTTCGCGACCATGACGCCGGTGGCCATTGCGATTCTCATACTGATAGGACTGTTTCCGGCTTTCCGGTGGAATCAGGGGATAGCTAAACCGAAGCTGCTGATGGTTGGAGGGGCAACGTTTCTTTTGACCGCAACTCTCATACTCGTTACCGGTTTTACCTATCAGGTAATGTATATCCTGCTGTTTGCCGCCGCGGCTATGGCGTTTGTTGTTAACAGCTATGTTCTGGTCAGCTCAGCTGTTCAGAAAAAATTCACCCCCGGCTACCTCGCGCACGTAGGACTGGCTCTTGGCTTGACCGGCGCTGCGCTCGCGAACGGGTTTGAAACGAAGAAGACAATCACGCTACCACAGGGCAAGCAGGTCGAGGAGATGGGGTATACCTTGAAGTTCGTAAGCATCAGTGACAACCCCAAAGGGTTCGACTGCCATGTCGAGATGTCCGGCGAGGGTCACAGCTTCATGGCAATTCTTCCGCACGAATTTCCCAAGAACGCCGACGGTGTGATGAGAAAGCCTTATGTAGAGAAGTACCTCACCCACGATATTTATATCGCGCCGGTGGCGATGGAGCAGCCCGAGGGTGCCGATCCGACCGAACTGGAACTTGAAAAGGGCGGATCAAAGAGTGTGGACAAGTATCAGATTACGTTTCACGATTTTCAACTCTCGAGCCACGAACAAGGTGGCAAGACTACAGCCAAGGCACTGCTGACGATCAAGTATGGGGACAAATCCGAGGATATAAGTCCGGCTTTGCAGGTTATCGGTGATTCAGTCGCGACTATTCCGGCGACCTTTGATTATGGTCGGGGAACGGTCGTCATATCAGGTGTGCAGCCCGAGAAAGGCGGCGTGAAACTGAGAGTGCTTGGAGACTTCATGTCTGAGCCTCAGATGGCCACGGCATCACTTGTGGTCGAATTGTCGCGTAAACCGATGATAAACCTGTTCTGGCTTGGTGCATTTATTGCCTTTCTCTCCGGTGCGCTTTCAATGCGCGAACGTCGTCGCCGAAAAAACCTGGCCGCTATTGAAGAGGTCGAGGCGATGGAGCCGAAAAAAGAAATGGTTCCCTGAAAGATTAAGGTTGCTTTTTGCGCCGACTTGCTTATTTTCGAATCCATGCTGGTTGACTCTTAAGTTGACTTGTGCTCACAATACATTCAGCTACTTCGATGCCGCGCGGCAAATCTGTCACCAGTTCTCGTTGCTGCGCCGAGAGTTGCCGGTAGCGGCTCCCGTATTCATCGGTTGTCTCAAGACAGGTTCATCGGAGGGAACTGTCCGGTTGGAAAATGGCTAAGATACGCATGTGTTCTTTGGCCGATTTGGGCCCGGGCAAATCGGTCGACAAACGGATTCTTGCCAGACGCGTCGCCGTGTTTAACGACGCTGGAGAGATTATCGCAATTGAAGCTGACTGTAAACATATGAAGGCATCGCTCGCTACCGGAAGTGTGAACAATGGCATCATCACCTGCCGCTGGCACGGTTGGAAGTATGACCTGCGAAGCGGAAATTGCCTGACCGTTACCGGTATGAAACTGAAGCGATATGAGGTAGAAATCGCTGATGGCGAAGTTTACGTGCTAATTGATTGAAAGGCGAAATATGCCTGAGATGTTTCAAAAGATACATAGGTACCTCGAACAAGTAGTTCCGGATCGACAGCCCATTCTCCGGGAGATGGAACAGTATGCTGAAGATAAAGATTTCCCTATTATCGGACCGTTGGTAGGACGTTTCCTCTACCAAATGGCGCTGCTCACAAAAGCCCGTCGAATCCTGGAACTTGGTTCCGGTTACGGGTATTCCGCTTTCTGGTTCTCCCTGGCCACCCGCTCTAAAGGGAATATTGTAATGACCGATACAGAGAAAGAGAACAAGCGGCGGGCCTTTGATTATTTCAAGCGCGCCGGGCTTCAAAGTCAGTTCACGTTTTTAGTGGGGGATGCGCTCAAGTCGGTCAAGAAGCTGGACGGACAGTTTGACATCATTCTGAATGACATAGACAAATTAGATTACCCGAAGACCATAGACGTTGCCGCCTCGATGTTGATCAAGGGGGGCCTTTTCATAACAGACAACGTCATCTGGTCCGGCAGGGTCTGTGAGAAGAAACAGGACGAGACTACTAAAGCAATAGTGCAGTTTACCGATGCGCTCTATAAGGACAGTCGTTTTTTTACGACCATGCTTCCCGTGCGGGACGGTATCAGTGTGGCACTCCGTCTTTAGCGCGCCGAAAGCAGTTCCTGCGACGAATAGATAAGGGCGCGATTCACCTATCAGAATTAGAATTGTTTGAAACAAAAGGTCTGGACGAGCGTTATAATAATACACAATTTGATGGTCACCCGTAATCGTTTCCCGTACACAAATTCATGGCGCCGGTGTACCGGGATGTTGTGAGACAATTCTTATCAACATCTGAATTGGCAGAAAGTGGCGCACGTCCCAGAAAAGTTGAACCTTTAGCGGCGCAAAAGATGTTAGAGTAAAAAGAAGAGAATTTCAAGTGTCGTACATATTATTGTTGACAACCAGGTACAATTTTGTTTTAAAGGAAAATCTCAAGATTCAACTGTCTTGATTTTCCGGGAATGGGTTTGGATTACCGTTAAATTCGACGGTGATTTTAGATCCGTAGTTTGAATGACTCTCATAACAATTTCCCAGGTCGGGCCCGCGCAAATTGCGCGATAAATGCTCTCCTGGTTTTTCTGGAGGATATATGGTTCCCAAAGTAGCAAAGTTCTTTACATACGGCGACGACTCGACATGCGGGGAAGTCCGAAAATTCATTCAAGATGCAGGCATACTGCTGGATGTACGGGATATTTCCCAAAGTCCTTTCACCGAGGACGAGTTGAATCGTTTGATCGGACACATTAACATCCATCACTTTCTTAATCCGCTTTCGGATTCCTTTGGCAAGCACAACCTTGATGAGACCTTACCGTCGCGTTCGGAACTTCTGAAGCTGATGGCTTTGGATTACACGCTGCTTCGCCGACCGATCATCAAGACCGCGCGTCTTATGACCATCGGGTGCGACAAGAAGAAGATCTCAGAGATTCTACAAATTTCCATGAACGGCACGCCGCTGGACGACGATGATTCTAAAGGCAATAATCGTCGCAACAATGACCGCCGTCCGGTCTCGATCTCATCGTCGGGAAAATAATCGACAATTTCCCAGTTGCGCAATTCCGTCTCGTTCCCTATGTTCCGAGAGTCGATTAACGATGGACGATTTGAACAATGGATATCGAACGAGAAATTCTCGAGACAGACATTCTGATTGTCGGGGCAGGCCCGGCCGGTCTGGCGCTTGCCTATCACCTGGCCCGGCTTGTACAACAGGCAGAGTCGGTCGACATGCCGGAAGTTCTCCTGATGGAGAAGGGGTCGTACGTCGGAGCTCACTCGCTGTCCGGAGCCGTAATGGACCCCCGCGGTATAGCGGAGCTGATCCCTGATTACAAAGACAAAGGCGCCCCGTTGGAGGCGACGGTATCGACCGATGCCATGTATTATCTAAGCGCCAACGGCGCATTGAAATTCCCGTTCACACCTCCTTCCATAAACAATCACGGCAACCATGTTATCTCGTTGAACAAGTTCACCGGGTGGATGGCTGAGCAGGTCGAGTCGATGGGTGTCGACATCTATTCCGGGCTGGCCGGATATGAACTTCAGGTTGATAACGGCCGAATTACCGGCGTGCAGACGGTCGACATGGGCCTGGATAAAGAAGGGCACCCGAAATCGAATTTTGAGCCGGGATCTATCATAAGGGCCAAAGTGACAGTTCTGTGCGAAGGTGTGCGCGGCTCCCTGACGCGCCAGGCGATGGAAAAGATCCCTGAACTGACCGCTGATTGCCTGCCTCAAGCGTATTTGACCGGGGTGAAGGAAGTCTGGGAGGTTCCCGAAGGACGCATCCGGGCCGGGCAGGTCATCCATACCATCGGATTTCCACAGCCGTCACACGAGTACGGTGGAGCCTGGATATATGGCATGAGCGACACCATGGTTTCTATCGGACTCGCGGTCGGGCTGAATTCACCCGACCCAACGAACGACCCGCATATGAAATTCCAGCGATACAAGACCCATCCTTTCGTCAAGAAGATCCTCGAAGGAGGAAAGATGCTTCATTATGGCGCCAAGGCGATTCCGGATAACGGCTATTATTCGGTACCGAGGTTGTATCATGACGGATTGCTGCTTTGCGGTGATTCGGCCGGTTTATTGAATCCGCAGAAGCTCAAAGGTATCCACCTTGCCATCAAGTCGGGAATGCTCGCGGCTGAGACCTTGTTCGAGTGTGCCAAATCGGGTGACTACTCGACCACGGCTCTCAAGGGATATCAGACCAGATACGAAAGCAGTTGGATAAAAACGGAGCTCCGTAGTTCACGCAATTTCCACGCCGGCTTCAAGGGCGGGTTGCTGGCCGGTTTGTTCAATGGCGCCCTGCAGATAGCCACCGGGGGCCGCGGTTTGTTCGACCGACGAAGCAACAAACCCGACAATGAGTATATGCTCAAGCTGGCCGACTACCGGACACGTTTCGGACATGAACCACAGAAGGTCAAAATCAAGTTCGATAACGCATATACATTTGATAAGCTGACCGATGTGTACAAGTCGGGAACGATGCATGAGGAAGAGCAGCCGGCTCACCTTCAAATTGCGGATTATGATATTTGCAATAATCGGTGCACGGAAGAATATGGCAACCCCTGTCAGCATTTTTGTCCGACGCAGGTATATGAGATGGTAGACGACGCCGAACGGCCGGGAAAGTTAAAGTTACAGCTGACTCCTTCCAACTGCGTTCACTGCAAGACATGTGATATTGCCGATCCCTATCAGATCATCCGCTGGGTCACTCCGCAGGGTGGGGAAGGGCCGAATTACACGAATTTGTGAGGAACGGATCAATTGTTTATGGGCATAGGCGGCGTCATTTGACTCCGCCATTTTTAATGCCCGGAGCTGACACCGGGCAATCAAGAGAAGGAACTATTCACTCGGACATACGTGCCGGTAACGGCGGGAAAGGATATCTTAAATGACTCCAGCGATTATTGGTACCCTGGGAGTCGGATTACTTCTGGTGGCCTTCGTGTTCAATTTGCTCCGACGACTGCCCGAATGCAACCGTATTTATTTACTGATGAATTTTGGGGGAGCGGCGCTGGCAGCCTGGTACGCCCATGAATCGGGCACCATGCCATTCGTGGTGTTAGAGACGGTTTGGGCGCTGTCGGCCCTCGTTCGATTAATGGTAGTCATCAAAAAAGGCTCTCCGGTTTAGGGAGAGCCTTGGCGAACTCAAATTTGAATCTGCCGGCGGGTCTTAAATCTGCTGACTTCTCGCCGAAGACTCGGTATTGTTTTGAATGTTGGAACTTTCCACCAGATTGTTAAACCAGCGGGAATACAGATCCTGTTGTTTGTTCAACAAAATGGCCTGATACAGCGAATCACGTTTCTCATTGAAGGTTGTCAGATCCGGGGCGGTCCGGGATAACAGCTTGAAAATCACAGATCCTTGCTCCCAGTCGATCGGTTTTGACAATTGATCCGGCTTGGTCAGGGAGAAAGCGGCCCCGATCGCAATCGGCGATCGGCCGAGTTCCTTGAGATAGCCATTGCGATCAAACTCGTCGGAAATAACATACTGTGCACCGTGTGCTTGCGCGGCCTTGGTGAGGTCGGTGCCGCGCTGAATGTCGGCGTAAATTGCCGAGGCTGTGTCGGCGCACTGCGTCTTGACCTTATGCGTGATCAAGTCGAGATTGACCTTTTCCTTGGAGTCCTCGAAACTGGCAATGCCGGCCGGTACCCGCTCTCCGACCTGCGCGACAAATATCGCGGAGTTATTCTCAAGGACTTTCGAGATTGCGTCTATTTTTTCTTTGAACGCAAAGTCACTGGCCTGCGCATCGGTGCCGATGTACTGGATATTGCGATTACGGAAGAACGGGGTGGTCTTTTTGACCTCAAGAGACAAATCCTGGGCCGCTTTGAAGAATCCCTGCTCTTCGGCCTTTGTGCGGAAATCCTCGAGCTTCTGATACGCCTGGTCGAGGGTCTCGCGGGATGGAGCCACCTTGAACAGTATGTTGGCGGCGTGCGCCATCTCCTGTTGCTCCTTCTTGCCGTTCGCCAGGGTCTTCGTACTGTCTTTGAATTCGAACACCTTGATGATATGCCAGCCGAACTGGGTGCGGATAGGCTTGCTGATATCGCCCGGTTTCATGGCAAAAACCTGACGGTCGAATTCAGGCACCATCTGACCGCGGGTGAACCAGCCAAGGTCGCCGCCATTCTGGGCGGAGTTGTCCTCGGAATAGATGCGGGCGAATTCGGCGAAGTCGGCTCCACTCTTCAGTGAATCATAGATGGCCAACGCCTGGTGATCAACTCGTTCCCAGTCGGACTCCTGCGGTTTCTTATCCACGAGCACGAGGTTAAGGGTGGCTCTCTCATCCAGCTTGTAATCATCCTTGTGCGCCTCATAATACTGCTTCATCTCATCGTCGGTGTTGGTCGGAGGCGGTCTTGAGAACCGGTCATAACCCACGTTGATCATGCCGACTTTAATCTTCTCCTGGCCCGCCATGAAAGCGTCTTTGACTTCCATCTCCGTCACATGGGCGGTCTCGATGATCATCTGTTGAAGCTTCAGGATGGTAATGTCGTGTTTCACCTGCGGCTCGATTTGCGCCCAGAAAGCCGACGCGTTCGGATCAGCCATCGCGCCAACATACTTCTGATAGTCAAACTTGCCATTGGTCTGGAATCCCTGGTACTGCTGCAGATACGCCGGCGGATTATACCTCAAATAGTTGTAAATCTCGTCTGGCGTAACGGAGAGATTATATTTTGCGGCCTGCTGGGTAAGCAGGTAATTGTTCCGAATCTGCTGCCAGGCGTTTTGCTGAAGTTCCTTGATTTTGGAATCCGGCAACTCGTCGGTTGACTGCGCTATGGCCTGCTGGTAAAGCTGGTTGTAGGTATTCTGATATTCCTGCCAGGAGACTTCCTGTCCATTGATAACGGCTGCAACATTCTGGTTCTGGAATTGACCGCGACTAGACAGCTCCATACCCCACTGGAAAACAATAGTCCCGAGAAATAGCACTAGCACCGTTATGATGATCGGGAATATCATTTTTCGCAATGTGTCGAACATATATCCCTTCTCCTTTATGTGAACTCTAACTCTCTTGCCGGATTACTACCCGGGTACACCCCGGAAACCTCTGAATATACTTTAATTATCCATTTTCGCAATACGATTGTATCCGTTTATACAAAAACATTGATTTTTTGAGTCAAATTGCTGATTACTACGTTTAACCCATTGATATAACTGACACTTCAACCGGGAACCAACCGTATGAGGCTTGTATCGACACCTGCCGCTAAATTCTTACTCACGCTAATTATCCTTGTTCTGTCGGGGGCCGCACGTGCGGAGGAACCCTGGCCACTCAAACGCGATATTGACCTCTCAAGCGGGTTCGGCGATTACCGTCGGGACCGATTTCACGCCGGTGTCGACATCAGGACCGGGGGAGTAGAAGGAGCCCCGATACTGTCACCGGTAGCCGGCTACGTATATCGCGTAAAAATGTCTTATATCGGGTATGGCAAGGGACTGTACATCATGGGTGATGACGGTTACTTGTATGTCTATGGACATCTGTCCAGCCTCGCCGCTAAAATCGAATCACCTGTAAAACTCGCGCAACTGGCGATTCGTCGATATTACCAGGACCTGTATTTCCCCAAAGACTCGATTCGCATCAATAAGGGAGAATTTCTGGGAAAAACCGGCAAAACCGGGACATCCGCACCCCATCTGCATTTTGAGAAGCGTTCAGGGGAGAACTATCCGCTGAATCCACTTTCTCATGGTTTCAGTCTCGAGGACAAGGTGAAACCAAGTTTCACCCGCATCGGGTTTAAGATGACCGATGACCATTCTTTATTTATGACCGGTTCCAGAGAGCTGTTCTGCGATGTAAAGTCAGTCAACGACAGTGTGTACAGGGTCGATTCTCTGCTCTACTTTCAGCGCCCGTTCGGTATTATGGTCGATTGTTTCGACTTGGCACGTCCGGGAGGCATGAAGCTGGCGGTGTACAAGTTGTCGTTACTTGTCGACGACACTCCTCTCTATCAGGTGATTTTTGACTCATTGAGTTTCGATGAACAGGCTTCGGCCAACCTCGAATATGATTATGCCAGTGTGGTGAATGACCGGAAACGGGTGAGGCTACTTTACGGACTTCCAGGAAACGGCTATCATATGAGTGGTGGGACCAGCAGCGCGAATGGTGTCGTTGGGCTGGACTGGAAAGACGCGCCGGGCAAGCATAAGGGCAGAGTGATTGCCGAAGATTGTTTTGGCAACCGATCGGAGCTTCGATTCAATTTCCTGTGGGGACCGCCGGACAATATCTTCACACTTGATTCAGCTGTGGCCACGCCGCCTAAAACGACCACGTTCTACTTTACTCCCGTAAGCGGATCTGCCGAGTTGGGAATTGACTCGGTTAAGGTGTTTATCAATCGCGGAAATGTCTGGGGTGAAACCGAACAGGCGACAGCCACCCTGCAGCCCGACGGCAAGCTGGTGTGCGTTGCCGACGCATACGGCATTAGCAAAGCAGTACTCAGGCTCGGCGCATTTGCGGATGGGACGCTGATCCCCGACAACCTCTTTAACGGACTTCAGGAATACGGCAAGGAGATCGCCACCCTGCAGCATGAGATTCTCGACGATGGTCTGCTGCTGACGCTCAATGTGCAGGCCAAACAGGGTGCGCTGGCAAGATTCGCGTTGTTCGACGGAGATACTTTGCTGGGCGTGGAGTACCCGCAATATTTCACCATGCTTCAGCAGCGATGCTTCATCCCCCCGCTCAAGAAATATCAGCATATTACAAAAATCGGATATGCAGTGACTCGCGACACTTCCATCGCACTCAAATATGTCGATACGTTGAATATTTATCTTGTCGGGACCAGCGATAACCAGGCTATCCAGTTGGGCGATTCAACGACTATCCGTTTCCGCACCGATGGGTTCTTTGCTCCCCGGTATGTGGAACTCAAACTGACCGGCATCCGTAACCGGTCACTGTTGAAACTGAATTCCGACTACTTCAGGATTGATCCGCCGGCGTTTGTCTGTAAAAAGGATTTTGAGGTTGACATGCGCCTGCAGCGGCATCCGATTATCACGCCAAAATCGGGAATCTGCTGGCTCGATGAAAAAGCGGACAGGTGGATCTGGCTGGACAACACAGTAGACAGCGCTAATTACGCAGTTAAGGCGACGGCTGAAGGGGGGGGATTGTTCGCGGCCCTTTTTGACATGGATCCCCCGGAAATCGAGCAACTCAATATCAAGGACCGACGCGAATACACCAACCCGATTCTCACGATCAGTTTCGTACTCAATGATTCGCTCTCAGGTTTTCAGGATGATCGAAATATTACGATCAAGCTCGATGGACAGTGGTTGATTCCGGAGTTCGACCCGATAACCGGCATCTGCAAAACGACGCCAAACGAACCGCTCACCAACGGCAGCCATCACCTCGGGATAGTTGTAACCGATCGAGCCGGCAATAAGACCGAGCAGTATCTCAATTTCATGATCAGGGCCAAACGGTAGCGCTGTCAGACCGGAGAATGAGGTAGCCATTGTTCATTCCGATACGCGATGACAATCCGACCAACCGGGTGCCGTACATAACCATATCCTTGATAGCGCTCAACTCGCTGATTTTTCTGTTCATGGTTTTTCAGGGCTCGCGGGTGTTCGAGTATCTGACGTTTGAATACGGTTATATTCCGTTTGAAATCACCCATCGGACCGAACTCACGCCCGATCTCGCCACAACTGTCTGGCTGACTCCGTTTAGCTCCATGTTCATGCACGGAGGGTGGCTCCACCTGATTGGCAATATGCTCTTTCTGTGGATTTTCGGGAATAATGTTGAGGACTATATGGGACCGGTAAAGTTCGTGGTCTTTTACATACTATCCGGTCTGGCCGCGATTGGACTCTACACACTGTTTGGTCCCGGCTCCAAGATCCCTTTGATAGGCGCCTCAGGGGCGATCGCCGGTGTAATGGGAGCATATATCGTTCTGTATCCGAGGGCGGATATCACGGTTCTGATAGTGTTTTTCCTGATTCAGTTCATTGTCGTCCCGGCAAAAGTTGTTCTGGGCATCTGGTTTTTCCTGCAGTTGTTCATGTCGCTGACCGGGACTTCTTCAGGAGGTGGCGTGGCCTGGATGGCCCACGTGGGCGGGTTCATTTTTGGCTACCTTGTCATGAAACTATCCGTTAAATTATTTGGCCGGGGGACTACGCCAGGCGGTGGTCAACGCGTATATCGAGTACGGTGGTGACCGGTGTCGACCGCCGGATTTCTGCTCAGGTGAGTTGGGAAAAGAAAAGTATGCCTTGTAAAGATATTACCGACACGTTGAAGATTCTGCTGAGTCATGATGACCGGTTGCTGAACTATGCTTTGCGCAAGAAGACATGCGGAGGCGAGGTTGGTCGAAAGTCATTGATAGGTAAGTGGTTGAAGAATAAGTCTGCCCGGGAAATAATCGCGACTCCAATTCAAGATGTGCTGAACGCCCACCCGACTCGGTCCGATGTGCGCGAGTTTATGGTCGTCAAGCATTTCCTTGCCGTGAAGACAGGACTGGAGATACTCCTTGGTGTAACCTCCGGTGGCATAAAGGATTACTGCCGAGTAGCGACCATTGAACATGGTCCCGATGGAGTCCTGCTGGTTGCTGACCTGAGTGTCCAGGGGATGACCGACGAAATCAGGGCTTGTGGAAACTGCGCGAACTGCGGCACGTCGGCCCCCGACAAACTGACACCGACCGACCAGAGGATGCAACGGTAAGATAGGAATATGTATTAATATGCATGCTTTCGTCCCATCAGAATTCGAGAGCCGGCAGCCTCATATTGCTGACCCTATTGATTTCCACTTATATTTCATTGAATGACATAATCTTATGTGGAACGATCACAGGCAGGATCAAATTGTTTGTCTTTTCGGTTCACTTTTTGCACATTATCACCCCAGAAAATAATATCAATTTTTGCATATCAAAAGGAGTAAGCATGCTTCGTTCCGTGGGGATTGTGTTGGTTGCGGTTCTGTTACTCGCTTTGCCTGTCAAGACATCCGCATTTGCATTCGTTGAAACCGTTCACGATTACGGAATCAGCGCCCCGGGATACAACTATGTGTCTTCGGTTACTTTTACTGACGGTTATATCGGCTGGGGACAGACGGGTTCATGGGGACACACGTTGAGCCCTGCCTATATGCCTGTACCGACTTCCTTTACGGTAGCGGACGCCCGGCTAAGGATCAGCGGATATCACTACGCCGGTTTCGGCACTGACCTTGTTCAGTTCGGTGGCGAACTGGAATGGACCGGTATCAGCGGCTGGCGTTGGGTGAGCTTCAGCGACAATACTTTCGATCTGACTCATATTGACGATATGTACTGGAACTCGAGTCCGCTTGAAGTATCTTTAACCCCGATACTCGATTTTGGCGGTGTTAATCTCACTTCCGCAGTTCTCTCCGTCAACTACGACTTGGGAAGTGGTGAGGTAGGTGGCTCGGTATCGACAGTTCCGGAATCAGGTACTGTGCTTCTGTTCGCACTCGGCCTGGTTTTGGGCAGTGTCATTTTGAGCAGAAAGAAATCGCTGAACTAATTTCGGCGTCCGGAATAGATTCCAAGCGCGCCTGTGGCAAATTGTCACAGGCGCGTTTCTGTTTTGTGGTTGAACCGGTGAATACTTCGGAATAAGGACAAAATTTGTTGATTTTCGCTCGCTCGACCTTGTAGATTTGATGAAAACGGCTTGACTATTGCCGCTTTTGGTGCGTACTTGATGCTTGTGAAAAAAATAACCATCTAGAATCACAATCCTTCATCTGATATGGGGAGTGCATCCGCAGATGGCTGCAAATATCCTAGGAGTTGACAAATATGATTACCAAACAGGAAGCTCTTGACTATCACGCCCGAGGACGGCGTGGCAAAATTGAAGTCAATTCGACCAAACCGTGCCGCACCCAATTCCATCTATCGCTGGCCTATACACCCGGTGTGGCTGAACCCTGTCTTGAGATTGCCAAGAACCCGGACGACGTATACAAATACACGGCGAAGGGAAATCTGGTGGCGGTGGTGTCCAACGGAACGGCCGTGCTCGGTCTGGGCAATATCGGACCGGCGGCAGGCAAACCGGTGATGGAAGGTAAAGGGGTGCTCTTCAAAAGATTTGCCGATATCGATGTCTTCGATATCGAACTGAACACTGAGGACCCGGATGAGGTCATCAAATGTGTGCAGCTTCTGGAACCCACTTTCGGCGGCATCAACCTTGAAGATATCAAGGGACCCGAATGCTTCTACATTGAAGAGACGTTGAAGCGGACCATGAATATTCCGGTCTTCCACGACGATCAGCACGGCACAGCCATCATTTCCGCGGCGGCGCTATTGAACGCCCTGGAGATCACCGGTAAGGATATTTCCAAGATCCAGGTAGTGTTTTCCGGAGCAGGTGCGGCGGGTATCGCCTGTGCCAAATTGTATTGCTCACTGGGCGTGAAGCACGAGAATTTGTACATGGTCGATTCGAAGGGGGTGCTGTACGAAGGACGTGGAGACAGCTACAATAAGTACAAACAGGAATTCGTGCGCAAGACCGGCAAGCACACCCTCGCCGAGGTGATGGAAGGCGCGGATGTCTTTGTGGGTGTTTCGGCGAAGGATCTAGTGAGTAAGGACATGGTGAGGTCGATGGCCAAGGATCCGGTTATTTTCGCCATGGCCAATCCCGATCCGGAAATCACCTACCCGGATGCCCTAGCCGCTCGACCTGATGTCATCATAGCGACCGGCCGTTCCGATTATCCGAACCAGGTCAACAATGTGCTTGGGTTCCCCTTCATTTTCCGGGGTGCTCTCGATGTCCACGCGACGTCGATTAACGAAGAGATGAAAATTGCGGCCGTGAAGGCGCTGGCCAATCTGGCCAAGCAGGATGTCCCTGAAGATGTCGCCAAGGCTTATGGAGTCGATCACTTCAAATTCGGTCGGGAGTATCTTATCCCCAAGCCGTTTGACTCACGCATCCTGGTCTGGGAAGCGGGCGCCGTGGCGGAAGCCGCGATGAAGACGGGTGTCGCGAGGAATCCGGTCGACATAGATGAATACAGGCGAGAACTGGCCGCGCGTATCGGCAACGGCCGCCTGATCATGCGCGCCGTCTCCGATAAAGCCAAACGCAGCCCGAAGAAGATAGTCTTCCCCGAAGGCGACTCCAGCCGAATTCTTCGCGCGGCACATGTCGTGCTCGAAGAAGGTATCGGCCATCCGATCGTGCTCGGCGAGCCGCACACTATTCAAGAGGCTGCCAAGAAATACGAGATCGACCTCGAAGGTGTCCAGATTATCGACCCGGCCACCTCTGAACGTCGCCCGGACTTTGCCAAACACTTCTACGAACAGCGCAAGCGCAAGGGCATGACCATGGAGAAAGCCCAGTGGCTCATGCGCGACCGCACCTACTACGGCATCATGATGCTGGAGATGGGCGAGTGCGACGCTGTTCTTTCCGGCGTGCTCTCCGATTATCCCACGACTATAAGGCCGGCGCTTGAGATAATCAAGCTGGCCGACGGCATCACCCGGGTATCGGGTATGTTCGCCATGATCCAGAAAGACCGGGTCTATATGTTCGCGGACACGACCGTCAACATCAACCCGACCGCCGAAGAACTGGCGGAGATCGCAATCCTGGCGGCTAATGTGACCAAGCGTTTCAATATTGAACCGCGTATCGCTATGCTCTCGTTCTCGAACTTTGGTTCGGCCCAATATCCTGAATCGATCAAGGTTGCCAAAGCGACTGAGATAATCAAGAAGAAGGCGCCGCACCTTGTGGTCGAAGGCGAAATGCAGGCGGACACGGCACTCATGCCGGATTATATGAAGAAACGGTATCCGTTCTCACAGCTCAAGGAAGCTGCTAATGTGTTTATATTCCCGGATCTGAATTCCGGCAACATTGCTTACAAACTGGCTCAGCGGATGGGCGGATTGGAGGCTGTCGGGCCAATCCTGATGGGTCTTTCCAAGCCGGTGCACGTGCTGCATCCGACACTCGATGTCAACGAGATAGTCGATATGGCGGCGATTGCAGTGGTTGAAGCTCAGCGCTGAGTATTTCCGTGATACGACTCGACGAGGCCGGAGCGCATCTCCGGCCTTTTCTTGTGGCGCACTGAGAACTTCAGGGTATCGTTTCCAGTTGACAAGGTGGCTCGCCGTGGCTATTTTGGAACCGGATATTCGTGGGCTTTCACTGTTTGATTACGGAGGGTACATTGGTCAATCACTTATTAGCCTGGACCGCTGCACTCATGATGATCGGCGGATTGATATTGGGTCTTTGGTCACTGAACTACACGGTCTCTGGTAATTTCCCATTGAGCAAGCCGTTCTGGAGAACCCGGTCCTGCTTTACGGCCGGCGGGTATCGCATGTATTTCCTTGGCTGGGTGCTGTTTCAGTTGGGCCTCCTGCTATTTGTCTACAATTATCTAAGGTAGCATCTCCGGTCTTTGGCAGTTGCTGCCTGGCGCGGCTGCCTTAATACAAATCTAAACCGCCCCTAACTAATCCTGAACAATTTCGGAGTTGTGTGTCAATGTGTCGTCCTGTTTTTTGAACGCGGGCCGGAAAATCTATTGACAGCGTAATGTCAAAAAGCAAGGTTACTTGAGAACTTTAGAACGGGAAAAGGTCACAAAGCCTATGTCCACCAAAAACGTGCTGGTAATCGAAGATGAGCAGGATATCCTGGAACTCATTACTTACAATCTGCAAAAGGAACAGTATAAGGTTTCCGGTGTGACGGACGGCGACGATGCCCTCCGGGCAGTCAAAGCCGAGCCCTATGACCTGATTCTCCTCGACCTGATGCTTCCGGGGACCGACGGACTTGAGATCTGCCGCCTCATCAAAGCCGACCCTCAGATCGCTGCCATACCGATCATCATTGTCAGTGCCAAAGGCGAGGAATCGGATATCGTGATCGGATTGGAATTGGGCGCGGATGACTATATCGTCAAGCCGTTCAGCCCGCGTGTGCTGATCGCCCGGGTCAGGTCGGTGCTTCGCCGCAAAAGCGAAACCCGTACTACCAAGGAACAGGACATTCGAATTAAAGATTTTGCTATAAACCCGGGCAAGCGTGAAGTTCGTATCAGCAACAAGGCGGTTGAGCTCACCTTCACCGAATTCGAACTGCTTTACCATCTCGCTCAGCATCCCGGCTGGGTATTCACCCGCTATCAGATTGTCAACGCCATCAAAGGCGAGGATTATCCGGTGACTGATCGCTCAGTCGATGTTCAAATCGCCGGGTTACGCAAAAAACTCGGCCCTTATGGCCACCTGGTCGAGACTATCAGGGGAGTCGGGTACCGCTTCACCGACAAGGAAGCCGAAGGCTAAGCTATGCCCAAGCGCCGGCTGTTCTGGCAACTGTTTCCATCGTATCTGTTAGTCATTCTGCTGACCGCGACGGCAGTAACTTGGTATATGACGAAAGCGATGAAGAGACTGTACCTTCAGGAAAAAGCCGAGGACCTTCGCGCACGGGTACTGCTTTTAGAAGACCGTCTCGGCCAGGCGGACTTTGATTCCATGAGCACTCAGCCCGATTCCCTGTGCAAGACGCTCGGCAAAAACAGCGACACCCGATTCACTATATTACTTCCCTCCGGCACGGTGATCGGGGACTCCGATCATGACCCGCACGTTATGGAGAGTCATGTCAATCGTCCGGAGATTGCGGATGCCTTGAATCGGCAACCGGGCGTGTCAACCCGCTACAGCGCCACTTTACGCGAAGACATGATGTATGTGGCGATGCCGGTGACCCGTGATAAGCAGATAATCGGAATAGTGAGAGCCGCCCTGCCGGTCAGCGACATCGACCACGCTTTCGCGCAGACTTACCCCAGGATCCTGCTCGGCGCGGCCGTCATCAGCCTGCTGTCGGCACTCCTGAGTATCTATCTGTCACGGCGGGTCAGCCGGCCATTGGAGAGAATGCGACAGGTGGCGGAACACTTCTCAAAAGGAGAGTTCGATCAACGGCTGCCGTCGGGCGATGCGTTGGAGATCAATAAGCTTGCCGATGCCATGAATCAGATGGCGACGCAACTCGATGAAAAAATTAAGGCGGTCGTCAATCAGCGCAACGAACTCGATGCGATTCTCTCCAGTATGGTGGAGGGAGTACTGACTTTCGACACGGACGAACGGCTGATCGAAGTTAATCTGGCCGGCGCAGATATGCTGGCGCTCGACCGCGAGACAGCCAGGGGCCGTTATGTTCAGGAGATTATCCGCCACTCGGAACTCCAGAAACTGGTCAGCGCCATCCTTGAAAAGAGACAGTCGTTCGAAGACGAGATCGAGGTTGAGGGAAACGGCGCCAGGATTCTGCAGATGCATGGCACGATTCTACGTAATGATACCGGTCAGAGCCTGGGCGTCCTGATTGTGCTGAATGATATCACGCGTCTTCGCCACCTCGAAAAAGTCCGAAGTGACTTCGTGGCCAACGTCTCCCATGAACTTCGCACACCTATAACATCGATCAAAGGGTTTGTCGAGACCCTTCGCGAAGGGGCCATCAATGACCCGGCGGAGGCGAAGCGGTTTTTGGATATCGTGGCTAAACAGAGCGACCGCTTGAATTCCATTATCGAGGATTTGCTCGCCCTCTCAAGAATGCAGGAGGCGGACAGTACGGAAGCGGAGCTTGAGCCGTTGTCACTGAAAACCGTGCTTCAAAGTTCCATCCAGGCGTGCGAGGTCAAAGCTAGCGGCAAGAAGATCATGGTGCAATTGAACTGCGATGAAAATATCCGGGCGCAAATCAACGCCCCCCTGCTGGAACTTGCCATGGTTAATCTGCTCGATAACGCCATCAAGTACAGCGACCCCGGAGGAAAAGTAGAAATCTCCTGCGGAGTAGTCGGCAGGGAAATTGAAATCAAGGTGCGTGATAACGGTTGCGGAATAGAGAAGAAACATCTCTTGAGGGTTTTTGAACGTTTCTACCGGGTAGACAAGTCCCGGAGCCGGGAGCTGGGCGGAACCGGACTGGGGCTATCTATCGTTAAGCATATTGTACAGGCTCATCGAGGACGGGTCGACGTTGAAAGTATGGTCGGCGAAGGAAGCACGTTCAAAATATTTCTTCCGGTCTGAGACAAACACGCGGCGACAAATTCGCGTATCTCATTGACATACTGGAGATTGGCTGGTGCCAACAAAAAGCTCACGGTCACTTAACATAATCCTAACAATCGCTTTGTTCATTCTCGTGAGCCGGGAGACAAGATGAGAGGACCGCAAAAATTCAGTTTCCCCTTCATGGTGATCGGCCAGCAGGTGAGGACTTTAGACTCGCCGGCTGGCATTGGAGTAAACGGTTTCGTAATGCTTATAGTGATGGTGAGATGCAGGATGAGGCATGCTGGTGGACAATGAAATGATACAGATCAGACCCGTCGAAGTCACTGACAACAAATTGTCGGATGACAGTGCCGCGGGCATTCTGAAAATGTCGGTGCGTAACCTCAATTTCTATTACGGCGCCCACAAGGCATTGCTGGATATCTCACTGGACATCGAGCAAAACCGGGTGACCGCTTTGATCGGCCCCTCGGGTTGCGGTAAGTCCACCTTTCTGAGAACCCTCAACCGGATGAACGAGATGATCACCGACACGCGGATGGAAGGGAAGATTCTGCTCGACGGTCAGGACATCTACAAAGCCATCAAGGATGTCTCCACCGTGCGTACCCGGGTTGGCATGGTCTTCCAGAAGTCAAATCCATTCCCCAAATCGATTTTTGACAATGTCGCCTACGGTCTTCGGGTGAACGGTGTCAATGACAAGGAGATCGTGCGCGGCGCGGTCGAAAACGCTCTCAAACGCGCTTTTCTCTGGGAAGAGGTCAAGGATAACCTGAATAAGAGCGCCTATGCTCTCTCCGGCGGCCAACAGCAGCGGCTGTGTATCGCCAGGGCGCTGGCGGTGAAGCCCGAAGTATTGCTCATGGATGAACCGGCCTCGGCGCTTGACCCGGTGTCCACCGCCAAGATCGAGGATTTGATCGGGGAACTGAAAAAGAACTATACGATCGTGATCGTGACCCACAATATGCAGCAGGCCGCCCGCGTCTCGGATTACACGGCCTTCTTCTACGAGGGGAATTTGATCGAATTCGGCGCGACCAAGATGATTTTCACTAAACCAAAAGTAAAACGAACCGAAGATTATATCACCGGACGCTTTGGATGATAACTGAAGGATAGCGCATGGCCAAGCACCTGCAAAGAGAAATTGAAAGACTCAAAAAAGAGATCCTGAGCCTCGGCGCCACGGTCGAGGAAAGTGTCCGCATGACGGTCACGGCGATCGAGGAGCGGGACTCCGCGCTGGCCGAGAAGGTGATCAAAGGCGACGCGGATATCGATCAGGCCGAAGTCGATCTCGAAGAATCCTGCCTGAAGATCCTTGCCTTACACCAGCCGGTGGCGATCGATCTCCGCTTCATTATCGCCGTCCTCAAAATCAACAGCGATCTCGAGCGGATCGGCGACCTGGCGGTCAATATCGCCGAGCGCGCCCTTTATTTCAATGCCCGGCCGCGCATCCGGATCCCATTCGATATCCTCGGGCTGGCCGAACGGGTTCGCTGGATGCTTCGCGCCTGCATGGATTCGCTCGTCAATCTGGATACGCAACTGGCCAAGAAGGTGTGCAAGACCGATGACGAGGTCGACGCGATCAATCGCGGGATGTACACGCTGGTGACGGATGCACTCCGGTTGAACCCCGAGCAGATCGACGTGCTGATTCCATACATTTCCGTCTCACGCTATCTGGAGCGGATCGCCGACCACGCCACGAATATCGCCGAAGACGTGATCTACATGGTCGACGGCGTAATCGCCCGCCACCGCACCGAGGACTTCAATAAGGGCGAGATCAGCTCCGAGCGGTAGGGCATCTCCGCGCTCCCAACTACACTCACTCGCCTGCTGACCGGTTCCTTTTTTGGACACTGCTCTCACAGAATTCTCATATCCGAAAGGTCACGCCTGTACCGTTCCCTGAAATCCCCCACGTGGCACTCGGCCTGGCTTCCGCCAGCCCTCACTGACGTGGGCTACGGGACTCGTTCGCACACATCTCCTCACCCCCGGGGTTTTCCCGGCAGTATTCTTCGTAGGGCAGGCTCGCTTCGAGCCTGCCGTTCCACGCGTGCCATACGGCACGCGGTTTCGACATCCACCCTTACCCTTAAGCAGCGCCTTCCGGTGTTCCCTCACCCCCGGCCCCTCTCCCAAAGGGCGAGGGGAGGAAGAGTCCCCGGAGTAATATCCCTTCTGATCAATCTGTTTGATTCGGCTCTCCAAATTGCGGATTTGCCCTCGTCCAATCCGAAAGGCGCAGGGAAGCAGGTTTCGAACCATCGGATTCTATGAAGACTATGCATTCATATCGCATACGTTGCTTCGACAACACTTTCGATTTAAATCCCGAGTGGCCAACTATTCCGAATCGATCACAATGTGATTGTGTGCGTGGCATTAGGTGTTATACTTGGTACGAATACTCAATCTTGACTCTTTCCCTCTCCCTATGGGAGAGGGAAGGGGTGAGGGGCTTACTAATGGGCAAAAGACAGTATGCAACTCGTGATGAATATGGGGGTATCGGACAGCGAACACTCCCTTCACATTTGTTGCGTCTATGTCGAGAATTCCGCAAACATCCGACCCGTACCGAAGAGATTCTCTGGACGTGCTTGAGAAACGGTCGTTTCGAAAATCTGAAATTTCGCCGGCAGCATCCAATTGGCCGTTACATTGCGGATTTTTTTGCCGTGAGAAGAAGCTGATCATTGAGATTGACGGCGCCGTTCATATGGACCGTGAACAAGTTGCCTACGACACCGTGCGGGATGAGGAACTGAAGGCGCGGGGCTACACGATCATCAGAGTCAGCACGACGCAGGTATTATGTGATTTGATATCTGTGCTCCAGTATATTGCTGACGTTGCCGGTCATATTCATCCCCTCACCCTCGGCCGCACTCGCAGAGGGCGAGGGGAGGAAGAACGCCCTGAATAATCTTCGTTTGGATCAATCTGGTTGATTACACCTTGCAGGAGTGGAAACGTTTGGTTGCTTGATGCGACAAGAATCTGAGCAATATCGGGAAAATCGTTTTGACAGTAGCTGACTTCCGCGTAGCCAAGTGAACTCCTCTATCTTATATCTCCTCCAAGCAGCTTACGGTGATGCGACTGTCCCCCCAACCCCCCTCCCCCCAACAAATTACCCCGTTTCGCCGAAATGGCCCCGGAATCGGATTGGCTCAGAAATAGTTTGCGCTTTTTGGACGAAATCAGTAAACTTATAAGTCCTTTATTCGATATTAGTCAGTACAGGACATCAACAACTCAAATGGGAACTGGTTAAAAGGATTTAACTTGGGAGTATTCGACGCGCTTTCCAGCGATATCGGAATAGATTTGGGGACTGCCAATACCCTCGTGTTCGTGCGCGGGCAGGGAATCGTCCTCAATGAACCCTCGGTCGTCGCTATCGAGAAATCCACCGGCAAAGTGCTGGCGATCGGTTCGGCCGCTAAAGAGATGACGGGACGCACCCCCGGAGGAATCGCGGCCATCCGTCCGCTCAAAGACGGGGTGATCGCGGACTTTGACATTTCCGAACGACTGATCGCGGATTTCATCCGCCGGGTCGTCAAACATAAATTCCTCATGAAACCACGCGTGGTTATCTCGGTGCCGTCGGGCATTACCGAGGTCGAGAAGCGTGCGGTGCGTGACTCCGCCGAAAACGCGGGGGCGCGCGAAGTCTACCTGATTCAGGAACCGATGGCTGCGGCGATCGGGGTCGGTCTGCCGGTCGAGCAACCGTCGGGAAGCATGATTATCGATATCGGTGGCGGGACATCGGAAATCGCCGTCATCGCCCTCAACGGCATCGTCAATGATACGTCGATCCGGGTCGCCGGCGACGAGTTGAACGAAGCGATCATCATGTACCTCAAGAAAAATTACAACCTGCTGATCGGTGAGCTCACCGCCGAAGATATCAAGATCCGGATCGGGTCGGCGTTTCCGTTGGAGAAAGAACTGACGATGGAAATCAAGGGCCGTGATCTGGTGGCGGGAGTGCCGAAGAATCTCAAGCTGTCATCGGTGCAGGTGCGCGAGGCGCTGGCTGAGACGATCGATGAGATAGTCGAGGCGGTCCGCCAGGCGCTGGAACGGACTCCCCCGGAACTGGCGTCGGATATCCTCGAACGCGGCATTATCCTGACCGGCGGCGGTGCCCTGTTAAGGGGACTGGACAAGCGGCTTCGACAGGAAACCAATCTGCCGGTAAACGTTGCTGAGGACCCGCTGACCTGTGTTGTGCGGGGAACCGGCAAGGTTCTGTCCAATTTCCCTGCTTATGCCAAAGTCCTCGAAAAGAGCCGTAGGGATTAGCTATTTAACAGACTATGTTTTATATTGTTACCGGCCGAAAGGCCGGTTTTTTTTGGCTTGGCCCGGCAAGCTATTAATCTATTACGGCCGCAAATTGTCTTAAAAGCAGATAAAGAAATCGATGACGGATACGAGCGATAACCTGATTGAAGGACTGGTAGCACACGCCAAAGCCGGTGATCGAACGGCTTTTGGCAAACTGGTAGCATTGACAATGAATAGAACTGTGGCTCTGACATATAGAATGACCGGCGACATGGAAGCCGCCAAAGACCTCGCCCAGGAGACATTTGTGTCGGCCTGGCAGAACCTTGGCGGATTCAAGGGCGACTCCAAATTCGAAAGCTGGGTCTATCGGATCGCCGCCAACAAGAGCCTGAACTATCTGAAGCGGGAGGGCCGGTCGAGTCGTATCGATGACGTCATGGAGATGCAGGCGGTCGACAACCCGGAACGGGACCTTCGTCAGAAAGAATTGCGCAAGGAGATGCTTGCATTCATGGACAATCTCCCTCCGCAACAGAGACTCGTATTTGAACTTCACTTTTACCAGGAGCAAACGTTTGAGCAGATAGCCTCGATGACGGACAAGGCGCTTGGCACGGTCAAGACGCTCTACCGCGAGGCGGTCATCAAACTTCGTGAAGCGGCCCGGATCAAAGGATGGCAGTCATGAATTGCGAACAGGTAAGACAGGAAATGCTCGAGCAGTTCGGAGAACATGGGTACCCCGAAGCAGTCACGAAGCATCTTCAAGGATGCGTCTCGTGTAAGGAATTCGCGGATGAGCTTGGTGATCTGACAAGAATGGCCGGCGGCAACGAAAATTTCTTCCCGGAGCCATCGGTGACTCAGGAATTAATAGAAGGAGTCGAACGGCGTCTCGACAATCTCAGGTCGACCAGAGTCACGCCGGTTCGATCAGCCTGGCATTCATATATACCGGCCGTGGCGGCGCTTCTGGTGGTGATAGGCTTCTCGGCAACCGCGTACATGCTGAACGTTTTCAATTCGAGTAATCATCGGGCCGATACCGGAAGCAAAGATACCCTGCTGGTAGTCACCGGCTCATCCGCGGCAGACGAAGAATTCAGCACCGGCGAAGTTGATTCGCTCCTCAATGATTTCGCGGCCGACCGTAATGAGACAGCGTCGGAATACCTGATCGATGACCTCTCGGCGGATGAACTTGAGTATCTGGAAAATAACTTGAAGGCTGGAGATATACTCTAATGCGACAGCTGGCGGCGACATTCGCGCTCGTAGTACTCTTTGGGTCCGCGGTACAGGCGGAATCAGCATCAACAGCACAACCCAATCAAACGGATGCTCGCTCCGGCTATTCGGCAGATCAGATGCCATTGCCGCCGGACGGCTTATTCTTTGGTGAGGGTGGAATGCCCTGTGTCATGCTTGCGCAAATGGATGACGATGAAGATTCGTCGTTCCGACCGCGCGGCGGCATGGGCATGATGCGTGGCCGGGAGATGGAGCGCGGCCGCAAACGAATAGAGTGGTTCCGCACCATCAGACTGCTCGAATTGCTGCAGCTCGACGAGAACAAAGAAGTGGAATTCCTCGAGACATACCGCTCGTACCGCAAAGATTACCGCGACCTCAAGATGCAGCGGATGATGCTGGTGGACAGTCTGGCCGATGGACTGCGCAGCGACAGTCTCGACCGTAAGCAGATTGAGCGCATGATGACTCAGGCGGATTCGCTTGACAGTCGCGGTGTGCGCATGACAACAGATTTTTACGCCAAAGTACGTCCAATGTTAACCGAAGAACAGCTGGGGAAATTGTTTGTTTTTCAGGCTCGGTTCGAGGCCGAGGTCCTTGAGCGAATCGCTGAGTTTCGCCGGGGCCACGAAGGCATGCCACCCGAACCGGGGATGCGAAGACAGCAAATGCACCCGGATTCATCAGAAGATCCGCTAAAATAGAATACGAAAGGAAACAGTATGAAAAAAGTAGCACTAGTAACCGCAATGATTCTGCTTGGCCTGGCGACAGTAGGTATGGCCCAGCCGGGACAGCGCGGGATGGGCAGTTGCGACAATGCCTGCCAGCACCCGGGTATGGGGATGATGGGTGGTCAGGGCATGGGCGGGATGTGTCAAGGCATGGGTATGCGCGACGGCATGCGTGGCGGTGGCCAGGGAGTCGGCATGATTCTTCGCATGGGCGATGAACTCAAACTGACACCGGACCAGCGCGACAAGCTCGAAGGTCTCGTGACCAAGTTCCAGACCGAACAGGTCGACCAGAAGGCCCAGCTTGAAAAAGCCCAGATCCAGCTTCGTGCCCTCATGCGTGACGATAAGTCGGCCGACAGAGATGTTCTTGCCGCGATAGATAATGTCAGCCGCCTCAGAGGTGAAATGATGAAAATGCACTACAATCACTTCTCCCAGGCCAAAGCCATCCTCACCACCGATCAGATCAATCAACTCAAAGAGATGCGTCAGGATCGGATGGGAAAGCGGATGGGCCGTATGGGCATGGGTCATCCCGGTATGGGGATGGGTCAGGGCATGAATAACGGCAACGACGATGACGAGGATAGCAATTAAGGTCGCATGCTGATGACTGGCTGGAGCGGATGGTCCTTTGCGCGCCAGCCTGAGATTTTCTTCATGCTACATTGCCAGAGAGACCCGCTTAACGGCGGGTCTTTCGTATTTCGGCCACATTCCACTACAAAGCGCTTTCTGCCATAATGGCGCATTTGTGCCAAAACAGCTTGACTCGCTTCCCCTTTCGCCCAATATTTGAGCTATGGAATACAAACCAAAGCTCATTCTTGATTTTATACGGGCCAATACTGACCATCCCATGAAAATGAAAGAGCTGGCCAAAGCGCTGGAGATCCCGAGCGCGGGGTATGGCCAGTTCCGCAACGTGGTGAAGGAGCTCGTCCGGTCCGGTGAACTGGTCAAGCTCAAGAGGGGCCGAATCGGTGTCGCATCGGAGTTGAATGTCCGGGTCGGCCGAATCGCCATCACGCGGATGGGGGTCGGCTACGTCATGGTCGAAGGCGAAGAGGGTAACGACGTGTATGTCGCCCCGCCGAAGCTTCACACGGCACTCGACGGCGACACGGTGATGGTCAGGCTGACCGGCATGGCCGGTGAGAAGCGGGCCGGCCAGGTAATCAAGATTGTAGAACGAGCCAAACGCAACATTGTCGGGCTGTTCCACCAGAGCCGTCACTTCTCATTTGTTATCCCGGACAACAAGAAGCTGCATCGCGATATCTACATCCCCGACTCCGAGACCCTTGAGTCTCAGGAAGGCGAAAAGGTGGTCGCGGTTCTGACGCACTGGGATGACCCGTACCGTAACCCCGAAGGAAAGATCACCGAGCGTCTCGGCATGCCCGGGCAACCCGGAGTCGATATGCTCACGGTGCTTAAGACGTATGACCTGCCGGAGCAATTTCCCGATGATGTCATAAGCGAAGCCGAGCAGGCTTCTGCCATGCTCTCCGATGACGAACTGACGCATCGCATCGACCTGACATCGGATTGCATCTATACGATTGACCCGGCCGATGCCAAGGATCACGATGACGCGGTGTCGGTCGAGAAGACAGCCACGGGATATCGGTTAGCGGTGCACATTGCTGATGTGTCCTATTACGTGGATGAAGGCACGGCGCTGGACCGCGAAGCGTTCCGCCGCGGCAACTCGGTCTATCTGCCCGGGATGGTGGTGCCGATGCTTCCGGAGATTCTCTCAAACGACGTATGTTCATTGAAAGTGAACCGTAAGCGACTCGCCCATTCTGTCTTCATGGATTTCGACAACACCGGACATATGTTGAAATGGAGTTTCGCTGATACCCTGATCAAATCACGGGCCAAGTTGTCCTATGAAGAAGTTCAGGAATTTTTTGACAACGGAACCACGCCAACCAAATTGAACAAGGTGGCAGACAATCTCAGGACAGCAAGAGAGCTGGCGAAACTCCTGACTGAACGTAGATTTGAAGCCGGCTCGCTCGATTTTGACCTCCCTGAGTCGAAAATCATTCTGAACACTCAGGGCGAGGTGCTCGAACTGGGGCATAAGGTGCGCCTGGAGTCCCATCGATTGG
This sequence comes from uncultured Ignavibacteriales bacterium, assembly GCA_964371785.1. Taxonomy (GTDB): domain Bacteria; phylum Zixibacteria; class MSB-5A5; order GN15; family FEB-12; genus CAVQCT01. The sequence continues at coordinate 95,914 of CAYJOL010000006.1, forward strand.
TCGAGGAATTCATGCTGGCGGCTAATAAGGCGGTGGCGCTCGAAGTCTTCCGCAAGGCACAGCCGTTCTTATATCGTGTGCACGATCGGCCTGACCAGGAGAAGCTTAAGGACTTTTCCGAACTGATGAAGCGTCTCGGTTATTCGTTCCCCGTCTCACCGAACATGCGCCCGGTTGTGTTTTCGAAGTTTCTCGAGAGGATCAAGGATGCTCAGGAGGCCGACTTCATCAACGAACTCTTGCTCCGCTCTATGAAAAAGGCGGTTTATCAACGGGAGAATATCGGTCATTTCGGCCTCGCCTTTACTCACTATACGCATTTCACCTCGCCCATCCGCCGCTACCCGGATTTGATCGTTCACCGCTTGCTGCGCAAGCTCAAGGGCGGCCACTACCCGGTCGCATACGCACGAAAAGTGGCCGGGATTATCGACTCGGTCGGCAGTCACTGTTCGGAAACGGAGCGGACGGCGGAGTCCGCCGAGCGCGATGCGGTCAAAGTCAAGCAGATGTCGTACATGGCGCAGCATGTCAGTGATGAATTCACCGGTGTCATTTCTGGGGTGATGCCTTATGGATTCTTTGTTCGTCTTGACAACATGGGTGTCGAGGGCCTCGTGCGAATGTCGGCAATGGACGACGATTATTATCTGCACGAGGAGAAACGGTATCGCATTGTCGGCCGTCGAACAGGCCGAACATTTCAGCTCGGTGATAAAATCAAAGTAGGCGTGCTAAAAGTCGATAAGGTCTCTAGCGAGATGGATCTGTTTGTGATCACGCCGGAGGGGGAAAAAGCGGCGCCGAAAAAGAGAGAGAAGGCCAAACCTGATAAGCGGGAGCGGCCGGCCAAATCGCGATACAAAAGCAGAAAGAAAAAGTAGGAGTTGGTTCCTCGACCATGAGCGGTAAAGTTGTAATACTGGTCACCAGGGGCTCGGAGATTGCCAAAACGGTGAATTGGGGAAAAATCGGAACCGTGGTGTACGAAGTGTCTGAACTGTATGGCGCCACCAGAGAGCAGGCAGTCGATCTGGTACTGGTCGACGACTCCCGTGCGGATGTAAAGTACCCGGTAGCTACCAGAGTGCGTCGAAACAACGGATTGACCGAGATTTGGAAGATAGTCAAAGACACTATCGATGGTGAGCCGGATGAGCCGTTTATCGACGGCCACCTGCAGCTTGAGCTTGGGGCCGAAGGGATTGCCAAAAAAGTTCAGCAGATTCTCAGCGCTAAACATGTGCTGGCGCGGTTCAAAATCGTGAGTCGGTCGGCCAAAATGAAGATAGTAGCTGAGACGATAAGCCGGATTGCGCCGACTGATGTCCCGGTGATGGTGGTTGGACCGTCGGGATCTGGCAAAGAGCTGGTCGCACGGGCGATCCACGAGAACTCCTCTCGTGCTGATAAAGCGTTTGTAGCCATCAACTGCGGGGCCCTGGCTGAAGGCGTGCTGGAGTCGGAACTGTTCGGGCATGAAAAAGGCGCCTTTACCGGTTCAGTAAGCAAACGAGAAGGACTCTTCAAGAAGGCGGATGGCGGGACGATTTTTCTTGATGAAATCGGAGAGACCAAACCGGATACCCAGGTAAAACTGCTCAGGGTACTCGAGGACGGAACTTATTACCCCGTCGGTTCCTCCTCGCCACTTCGTGCCGACGTCCGGGTTGTCTCGGCAACCAACCGGGATTTGACGGAGGCTATCGACGAAAAGGCGTTCCGTGAGGATTTGTATTTTCGAATCGGCGTCGTCAAAGTCATACTTCCACCTCTGTTCGAGCGAAAATCGGACATACAGCCGTTACTTCAGTACTTCTGGACTAAGCATGAAAAGCTGAGTTACACGGATTCGGCGCTGGAACTGCTTGCCAAATATGACTGGCCGGGCAATGTGCGCCAGTTGCGGAATTTTGCGGATCGCATGGCCGCTTTAAAACCGGAGGGACGGGTCGACGTAGACGATGTGGAAAGATTTATCGACGAACAGCACGCTCGGGCTACGAATCTACCGGTCTCTACCGGCAGGACGGTCGAGGAGGCCGGTCAGGAACTCATTTATCGTGCGATTCTCTCGTTGGGCAATGAAATCAAAATGCTGCGGGACCTGATTGTTTCGCATCTTCCCTCGGAAGACACCACTGAGGCGTACCGCGATGAGCCGGGTGAAATTACTCGCGGAATGACGGTTGATCAGATGGAACGCGTGCTCATCGAACAGGCCTTGCGTGAGACCAAGGGTAATCGCCGGGATGCCGCCGCAAAGCTCGGCATTGGTGAAAGAACATTATACAGGAAGATTAAACGATATAAACTGGGTTAGGGGTGATCGATTTCGGACGGGCTATTGTACTGGGGTTGCTGTTAACGGTTTCAGGGGGTGTGGCTCTCACAAGGGACATACCGACCGTTACTTACCCATCAGAAGACGAACTTGAACTTGCATTGGACGCCGGCGAGATCAGTTACGACGACTTCCTGATCCTCAGGGAGCTGATCACGGTAGGGCTGGATTCGACCAATATCTATCTGCTCCAACAGATATCCGAGCCGGGTCTTAATCTGCTGGAATCAGTTCCCGAGTACCCGACGACGTCGAATGCAGCTCCCCGTAAAGGCGTCGGCGGCTATGTTCGCCATTCGTACTCGAAGTGCTTCGAGGACGAAGGAGATGTACGGTACCAAACAGGCATCCGGTGTGATCTCGGCGAACAGGTCAGGGTTGAGACTAAAGTTCGAAGAGAGTTCAGCGGACGTGAACGGGTTCTCTACCGTTCCATGACCCTGGATGGCGATGGGGTCATAAAAAAGGTCATCGCAGGCAATTTCTCCGGCCGATACGGTCTCGGTGCGGCATTCGGCTACCGCGGCAAGATGCTTGATTATTCGCCCGATATAGACGCCGAATCCGCACTATTTCCCGATTACGGCGGACACAACGGGGTGAAGGTCGATGTCGCGTCCGGCCGCTGGACAGCCAACGGGGCAGTGTCCATACATAGGGATTCGACTCACCGCCTTACTACGACGGCGGCAAACCTACAGCATGGTTTCGGCCGTTTGACAGCCGGGCTTATTCTCCTGAACAACGATCTTCGGAACAGGATTTCAGGATCGTCGCACCGCGAGCAGTTGATGTCGATTTGGTCGGAGTATAAGTCGGCATCGTTCAATCAGGCGGTCGAATTTGTCGGGCAATATGCAAGTCACGGCGCTCTCGGCGCACTGGTTACCGAAGGACAATACCAAAGTGAGCGACTTCGCGTCAACCTGTACGGATGGTGGTATGCATCGAAATTCAATGATCTCTCGGCCGGAAGCAGAACAGGGACTTCCAGCCGCAGGATGAGTCTTGATGATCTTGAGTTTGATTTTTACTCCAGACGATCCGGTCAACGAGGCGGCCGAGTCAAGTCTGCCGTTGACCTCGCCAAAGACTGGGAGTTTGCGACGGATATCCAGTCAAGCCGTCTCAACGTCGATTCCGTGGACGTTCAATGGTCAGCCAAGCTCACGCGAAAGAGACTGGGAAGTACGGACGTAAGTCTCGACTACTATCAGCGGATCAAGCGCTGCGTGAACGACGATCCTTCATCACTGGACAAGCATCGAATTCAGATCAACGCCGAATATCGCAGGGCAAACATCCTCGCCCGACAGTCAATCGGTTACACTAATGAGACTGAATTGCCGGCCCGATTTTCCATCCTCTCGAGGCTCCGGATCAGGATTCCCTCCTATGGCGCGGTCGAGTTCTGGTCTAACGTCTCACAGGGACTGGTCTCCTCGGGTCAGATAGATACCTGGTACGGATTTGTCAGAAATCAGTTTGTCATCTCCACGAATTTGTCCGCGGATGTCAAACTTGGCCGATACTACCGCCGCTCCTCTTGGCCCCACACGCAGATGGTTGGTACATTTTCATTGGAGTACGCCCTATGAGAATTTCTCGCCTGCTGCTAACTATCGCAATCCTGATGATCAGTTCACGTCTGTCGGCGCGCCTGATCGTCAACGAACTGCTTGCTAACGAACCTGGAAGTTACACCGGTCTGGAATGGATAGAACTCTACAACGACTCGATCCAACCAATAAATCTTAGCGATTATGTGATTCTTGTTGATGGCTCGCCCGTAAGCGTACCACCAGGAGTGACGGTTGCACCGCAAGGATACCGGATTCTCTGCCGGCGCCTCCTTGCCAGTGCGACCTCTCCGGGATTCGAATCCTACTGGGGCGACAGTTCAGGCGTATGGGGAGACTGTCCGACCGAAGATGGGATCGCGCTGCCGCTGGAGTGCACTTTCTCTTTGATGAATTCAAGCGGTTCGGTGTCAGTAGTATCCGGTGGATTTCAGATGTCCACTTTGCGGTGGAGTCAGGCCGGAAGGGATGCTTTCTCCTGGGAGCGGGTCTGGCCCGACTCGGAATTTGTTGTTCAGAGTATTTCGGCACGGGGTGCCACGCCGGGTAGAATCAATTCGGTCACGCCTGTGCAATATGACTTAAGAATCGACTCGGTGAGTGTCAAACCCGTACCTCCGGATGTACAAATCTCTATACATATATCGTCACATGGGAGCAACTCTGTCGAGGACGCGGGCTTGTTTGTTTACGCTAGAGGCGTGGCGGATTCTATCTCCCTACCCACCGTAGCATCGTTTGGTTCGTATGTGTTCACAGCGGTCTATTCATTCGACGGTGTGTATGCGCCCCTGGCCGTTGGGCTGTCCGAAGACGAACGCATAGAGAATAATTTCTTTGACGGAATCGTTACGGGTTCGAGCTACCCACCTATTCTGATCAATGAGTTTTTGGCTAACCCGCAGTCAGAGCCATCCTCCGAGTGGGTCGAACTGGTCAACGTATCGGATACGGTCATTGACATTTCGGGTTGGCGGGTGGGGGATGCGTCCGGTACGTCAATGATCTGCAGCAACAGCTATCTGATACATCCAGGGGACATCGTCGTGCTTGCGCAGGACGAGGTTGCGATGACCTCACGATGGTCCGAGCTGGCTGCTGTGGCAATAGAAGTAGCCGCGTGGCCGATGTTGAACAACGATGGTGATATGGTGCGACTTGTTGATTCGTTTGGTATCGAGGCGAGTCGATTCGCCTATGAAACGCTACATTTGGATGACTATAGTTGGGCCCGCCGCGACGACCTTACCTGGGGCCGATCAGCAGACCGGTTTGGCACGCCTGGCGAAGAAAACAGAGTTGTCGTCGAAAGTGAAAACGCGGCACTCCGTATCGAACTGAATAGTAGATACGTTTCACCGGACGGCGACGGATTCCAGGATGAAGTGAATATCATAGTCGTTGGAAGCGACGTGGGAAAATGCGCCGTTCGCGTCTTTGACTCACAGGGAAGGCGTGTGAGAACACTCGCGAGAGATCAGCAGTACCTTCCGGAGCCGATAATATGGGATGGCCTCTCCGATGACGGTCGGAGACTTCCGGTCGGGCTATATATCTTGCTCGTGGAACGCGACGACGGAAAATCGGCCAGGGTGGCGCTTGTGGTGGCGAGGTAAATGATGAACCGGGTCGCCAGGTCGCTCATAATTGTGATTATTCTGTGCCGCGGTACAGTCAAGGCTGTGGATTTTGAGACGCCGACTATACCGGGACTGGGCGGCTGCGCCGTCATGATGCAGCCGTCCGCATCCGATTTCCTGCTCACCACCGGGGCAAGTCTCGGGAGTCGCTCATTTGCTGTGGACCTGCTTGATTACGACCAATTTCAAATGCAGGAATTTCATCAGAACGCCGCGGCCATCGCCTATCGCTCAGGTCGTTATGCGGTGGCGGCCGGGCTCACCCAGTTCGGGATGGACGGTCTTTATCGGGAGATGGCCTATCAAATCGCAGTCAGCCGACAGATCAGGCGCTTTGCTTTCGGAGTGAACAGCAGGGTTACCTCGATCGAATTTAGCGAATTTTACAGCCCGTTAAGCATGACCGCATTCGGCTTGGGAGCGGCCTGTAAGCTTCGCTCCGCCATAGTTAGCGTCAACCTCGAAGACATAAACTCCCCGCGACCGGGGAATACCAGCGAACGGCTGAATCCGAAACTTTCCGGTTACCTGGAGTACTGGCCACGAGAATCCTATTCCGTTACTTCGAGGGTCACCGCCCAAAAAGGGCAAAAGCTGCAGGTTGGATTCGGTCAGATTCTGAAATTGCCGCTGCAATCCCGGCTTTTCTGGGGATTATCGACCAAACCACTAATCTATGGCGCAGGTCTTGAAATCTTCGTCTATAAAGCATTTATTACCTGTACCGCGTCTTATCATCCGGCGCTCGGATTGAGTCGGATGATAACGCTTTCGTTTCGCGGCGACCGCGAAAAGTGAAACGGCTGAAGGGTCATGGAACAGTACAGCGTGAATAGATCCGACATTGAAAAGCGTGAGGCTCAAATGCTCGCGCCGTATGCCGCGATGTCATCAAAATCCCGGGGGCGCGTCTACCCGCTCAAAGAGCACGTCCTGAGGACCGCCTTTCAACGGGATCGCGACCGGATCATTCACTCCGCGGCATTCCGTCGCATGGAATACAAAACCCAGGTCTTTATCCCTCATGAGCAGGACCATTACCGCACGCGTTTGACGCACACGATCGAGGTGGCCCAGATTTCGCGGACACTTGCTCGAATATTACGCCTTAATGAAGATCTGTCTGAGGCGATAGCCCTGGCTCACGACCTCGGGCACACACCCTTCGGTCATTCAGGTGAGGATGTATTGAATGACCTGCTTGAAAAGCAGGGTGGGTTCAATCACAACCGCCAGTCGCTTCGCATTATCGACCTCCTGGAACAGCGCTATGCCGAACATCCGGGACTCAATCTGTCATACGAAGTCCGTGAGGGAATAGCCAAGCACGAAACCAAGGTGCAGATCAGGAATGTCGAGTTTTCGCCCGATGAACGACCCACGCTTGAGGCTTCGCTGGTTGATATTGCCGACGAGATTACATACAACGCGCATGATGTCGACGATGGCCTGTCATCGGGTATTATCACGCCGGAAGATATCCAGCGGGAGTCATTTTGGTCCGAGATGCAGCTCAGCCAGGCGGTCAGGGCTCTGTCGGTAATAGATGATATGACCAGATATGCCCTGGTACGGGGGATACTGGATTATATTGTAACCGATGTCGCAAATGAGACTGAACGGAGACTACGGGGATACCGGATCGCCGATCTTGAAGATGTCCGAAAGTCCCGAAGCCGGATATGCGACTACTCGCCGCCGACCAGGGATGTGACTATGAAGCTCAAAGAGTTTCTGAATCAAAAGCTCTATCGACATCCGAAACTTCAGACCATGTCCGAATGGGCCCGAGAGATTATCGAGACGATCTTCACTCGCCTCAAGCGGGAGCCCACACTCATGCCACGACGGTTTCAGGAAATGCTGCTGACCGAAGAGAAAGAAATTGTCATCGCCGATTACATTGCCGGCATGACCGATAGGTTCGCCATAAAGATGTACGAGCAGGTGGGCTGACTGTCAGTAGAACCGATCGACAGGTCAGGAAGCTTCGGGTTCGTCCAGATCCCAGAACCAGATGACCAGCAATAGCACTACAAACAGACCGAACAGCAACAAAAGCAGTTTCTTCATATCAATCTCCCGTTTTCTTGTAAAACGCTTCTTGGGCGATGAAGTTCTCGCCCATCTTACCGTCAGGGCGCCGGGATGTATCGGACAAGCTCAGCTTGATAGTTTAATGCCGGTGTCGTGGTGTTGGATTCATAGGTGAATTTCACTATCCCTTTGTCTTTGACCAGCCAGTAATGGACAAAAAAATAGAGGCTGTCAGGAAAGCGGTAACCCGCCGAGATTTGGTATGACTCGGCAAAAGTCCCGGCAGGGACAGTTATCACTTCTGCAGGCGACCGCACCGGGAACGAGATATCGACGGATCCGACCGGGCTGGAGAGCACTGCAGTGGAGTCGTTGTAAATCATCGGCACGGAGTCAGTGGGTGTGCCGGGGGCGGAATAGGTCCAAAGCTCTGCGGCGGTGAATCCGGACGGTGGTGTCGCCGTGTCGGCTATGAGTACCGTCATCGTGTCGATAGTACCCGAAGCACTGTCAGTGATAAGGTAAATCCATGAGCTGCCGACGCCGTGAGGAAACTGGCTTATCTCAAGTGGCTTGGGCGAAGACTGAGACGGACTGTTCGAATCGCAGGCGCAAATGCACAATATCAGAATTACATTCAATCTGAGTACGATTCGACCGATTGGCCCGCCCGTCTCCTTATTTTGTATTCGATGACACACAAATGAATATAATGGTTCGATTTTACAAACAATAGTAGTGGAAAGGAAAAAGACTTATGTTTGCGAATCGCCAATCGCCCAAAAGGGTGCGAATGTGAATATCGTTGCAGTTCACCGTTCAATCGGGAGACCTCTTGTTTTTGTAAGTCTTTAAGAGACATCTGATTATGTATAGTCTGGTAATAAGGCATGGCCGTTGCTTTCCGGAAAGGTACTATGGAATGTTTTTTTGGCTCATACGAATTGCCCAAAGGCAACGAAGTCAATAAGTCGGCGATAGTGGTGTTCACTATTCCCGAACTGGGGATTAAATTTAAGGCCCCCTTTGACGGTGTCGATCCTGAGCATAGCGATTATGCTTCGCTTCTTGCACTGCTTGAATTCATCGACGGCAATCAGAAGTATTTCTCCAATCATACGTACCAGATTTATGGCAATAACCTGCGAGTTGTCAATCAGGTGAATCAGAAGGAAATGACCCCGTCGAAGTATTCCCCCCTTCTCCAAAAGGCGCTCGCTTATCGTCAGAAATACAGATTCTCGATCGATTGGGTAGCTTCAGACTCCAATCCGGTCTACCGACACCTTTTTGATTGACGCTCCGCCCGAGCAGGCTGTATACTGATTTCAGTATGGCCTCTCCTGCCCAACTTCACAAAGATATTTCGGCCGGTAAGTTCAAGCCGGCCTATTACTTCTTCGGTGTAGAAGACTATCGGATTGCCGAAGCCGAAAAATACATAGCACGGGAGTTTTTGCCCAAACTCCAGTTGGCGGTCAACTACCGTCGTTTTGACAGCCGCAAGACAAAGGCGGGGGACCTGATCTCCCAACTGTCAAATCTCCCTATGCTTGGCGAGAAGCAAGTCTTTGTGGTCACCGATTTCCAGAGCTATAAACCGACCGAGGTAAAGGCGGTACTCGCTTTACTCAGTCCTCCCGATCCGAACAGAATCATTATTTTTGACAGTCCGGCGGCCAAAGCACCCAACAAGAAATCGGCCTTTTTCACCACAGTTTCTTCGGTAGCGGAAGTCATCGAATTCAAGCGGCTGGATTTCGATGAGGCCGTGAGAACCATCCGGAGTCGATTCAAGACGGAGAATATCAATATCACCGAGGAAGCGTTGCGCCTGCTGACAGAACTTCTGGACGGCAATCGAGGGGCGATGGAGTCCGAGATGAACAAGCTGGTCAATTACAAAGGCTCCGGCGAGACAATAGAGATCGAGGATATCAGAAAAGTATCAGCGGGCTACGAGATGTTTTCCATTTTTGACCTGGCCGATCTGATTGTCGACAGCAAGATCAAGAAAGCGCTTCAGATGCTCAAGCAGTTGCTGGCAGAGGGAGTGTCACCGGTCACCTTTACCGTTCTTCTCCAGCAGCACTTCACCTCGTTGTATCTGGTCAAGAATGGCCGTCCGCCGCTGGGAAACCGGGGATTTCTGGTCTACAAATTTCGTCAGCAGGCCGGTAGATTCGACAACCGACAACTCGAAGACATGATCATTGCCATCGCCGCCGCCGATGCCGACCTCCGGCATTCGGAGTTGCTAAGCCAGGAAACGGTGCTTGAGACTTTAGCCCTGACGCTGGCAGGTGGAAAAAACTAATTCAGCCAAGGATTGGATTATTCTGGAAGAAAACGACAATCTGCCTGTATCCACTTCTGGTGATACTACTTCTGAACGAAGACTGGTCGAAGCTGCCCAGAACGGTGATACCAAAGCCTTCGGGCAACTAGTCCGGATACATCAGAAACGGCTTTTCCGGTATATCTATGGTCTTGTTCGTTCATTCGATACTACCGAGGATGTTGTGCAGGAAGCATTTGTGAAAGCGTTTACCAATATTAAGACATTTCGGGCCGAGTACTCATTTTACCCCTGGCTGTCCACCATCGCACGAAATCTTGCGTACAATCATGTTCACCGGGAGGAGAAGAAGGAATCGCTGGACAGTCTGCAGGAAAAAGGGTATGACCCGCAATCGGAAGACCTTGGACCGATGGCGTCATTACTCGTAGGCGAGACCGATGAACGATTCTACAAGGCACTTATGGCCCTGCCGACCAAATATCGGACTGTCTTTGTGTTGAGGCATTTGGAAGACATGGATTATGCGCAGATCGCAAGCTATCTTAAAATCCCTCCCGGCACGGTGGATTCGCGTTTGTATCGTGCCAGACAAATGCTGATGGAGCAATTGAAAGACCTGATTGAGTAATGATTGAGTGGATTATAAAATGAATCACGAATATTTCAAAGATCGAGTTTCGGCGTTTCACGACGGTGAGTTGAAGCACGAAGAAGCGCAGATGATGACCGAGCATCTGCAGGCATGCGATGAATGCCGCCGGCTTCTTGCGGATCTTGAGAAACTCGACCAGCTGGTGAGTGAGCATTCCAGCCTTTCCGATTCGGATTATTGGGAAAGGTCAGCGCAGAGAATCGATCAGGCCGTAAGTGGTACAGCGGGGAGCGAAGTGATCGATGTTCGCCACGGTTCATATCGCGGCCTCTGGTGGAAAGTCGGGGCGCTCAGCGTTTCCGCGGCCGTGATATTATTTATCGCCATCTATCAGGGGGACATATCGAAAAAGGTTTTTGAAAGCTCACCATCGCCGGCAGCCCCGCTCAGTCCGCGACCGGAGCGAGAACTTGTTATTGACTCCGAGGCGGTTCATCAAAAACCGATTACGCCACCTGTGACTAAGAGCACCGAATCCGTCCAGTCAGAGCGGCGTGCGAAGAGTCAAGTTCCTACGACGGCTGAGAAACTGGAGACCTCGGCCAAGGTTTTGAACGGCGAAGCTACAACACCATCGACACAAGCGAAAGTTCCGGAGCAGATTGCCGCGCAGGCTGAGCACGACCTTACTCTCAAGCCGCAAAGAGAGGCGGTGCCCGAACTGGCTCCTTCGCAAACGGGAAAGACGGTAATCGCCAAAGCCACCGATGGTCTGGCGGAACTAAAAAAACGAGCTTTGAATGTACCATCGTTTGCAGCTACTCCGGACAGCCTGAGTCTCGAGAACTGGAAAGACATCCGGGATTCACTTCAAGGCGTACTGGCCATTCGGAGCACAAATCAAATTGGCAAAACGACTCCGCCCAAAGGCGCCTCGGCGCTAAAATCCTTAAGTGAGGCTGGGTCGGACCCGGATAAGCTCCTGCTGGATTCATATTACCATATTGCCGTCCTGACTGCCGACTCGTTGGAATTTCGGTCTTCGGTCGACTCGCTCAAGGCATATGCCGGGCGGAGACCATCGCCATCTGCCACTCAAGCCGATGACCTGCTTAAGAGGCTGGCATCCAGCAAGAAATAGGGTTATCAGGAGCCGGGCATCAGGTTGTTGAGAAAGGGAGAACTTTCCTCCTTCAATTCACGTATAGCTATACTAACAGCGGCCTCCGCCGAATTCAAAGGAGGATATGATGGACAAAAAGTTGTACAGATCGAGAAAAGACAAGGTTATCGCCGGGATCTGCGGAGGGCTTGGTGAATACTTTGATGTTGACCCGGTTTTCGTCAGAATTATCGTAGTCCTTTTGGCCTTTGCTCATGGACTGGGACTACTTGGATACATTGTGGCCTGGATAATCATTCCAAAACGGGCAGAGGAAACCGAAGCGGCGGTCGAGGCGGGCGTCGAGACCAAAGTGCGGTACTCGTCGTGGAACCGATATCTGCCGGGCCTTATTTTAATAGGTATCGGTATTGTCCTGTTGCTCAGAGAAAATCTGTACTGGTTCGACTGGGATGAGTTCTGGCCGGTTATGCTGGTACTGGCGGGACTGTTCCTTGTCTTTCGCCGAAAGGGACGCCATGAAGCCGAGGAAAAACTCAACTCACACATTCATGGATCACAGGAAGTAAAGCACGAAAATGGAGGAACGCAGTAATGTCGCCGGCAAGGTTTCGCTGGGGAGCCATCCTGATTCAGATTGGCATACTCTGGTTGCTGAAGAATTTTGACGTCATTACCACGGATTTCTGGGAGGATCTGCTGCTCTATTTTCCGATAATCCTGATCGCCGTGGGTGTCGAGAAAATATTTACCAAGAGTCGTTTACAGTTCATTTCGTATATCACGACGGTGATCATTTTAGTGGCCGGGTTTGTAATAGTGTTTACCGGCAATTTTGAACAAATGGGAGGATTCTTTTCGCAATGGACATACAAGGTCGAGGCTGATCCCCAGGTGAAGGCGATAAAGGCTGAGGTCAATTGTGAAAATTCCGATCTCACCGTCAGAGACAGCGGCTCGGACCTGGTTTACGGCGAGTTCGAAAAGTATACTCGCAAGCCCGAGATCTCCTATGACATCAAGTCAGACACCGCGCAAGTCACCGTGGACAGACGGCGCGGCAGCTTCATAGGCGGAATAGTGAAGATCGAGTCCGGAGAACCTCAGGACTGGTATCTTCGCTTCTCCGATCAGGTCCCGCTTGTTCTGGCCTGCCGGGGCAAGGAGTCCGACATACATCTGAATATGTCGACTACGCGGCTTGACCAACTCGATGTAGAAGCCGACCAATCGACCATTTATGTCAAACTCGGAACCATGGAGCCGATGATCCGCGTAAGTATCAAGGGCGTTGACGCCAATCTTCGTCTGCGGGTCTCCGAAGATATCGGTCTCAAAGTATTCGGTGAAGATTATCGAAGCTACTTGCTTCGAATCGGGCTGATCGATGCGGGTGACGGGACATTTGTCAGTAACGGCTACGATACGCTAAAGACAAAGGCGGAAGTCAGTCTCGATAAACAGCTCGGATCGGTTAATGTAGATTATTTTTAGCCAGTCGATAGTAATCGGAATTTACAGGCGGTCGATATCGGCCGCCTTTTTTGTTGTCTGTGTGCCCCAAAACGATTACTATCGAAAGGGAAGTCAGCGCGTCCAGCGCATCATCACACGCTTTACGGAGTCTGAATATGAAAAGACTATTGATATTTGGTGCTATTTTTCTGCTGACAATCGGATGCAGCAAACAAGAGGAAGCAGGCGAAGCCAACCGAACGGTGCTGAGAATCGGCACCGATGCTACTTATCCGCCATTCGAAACCGTCAACACCGAGACCGGACAACCCGAAGGGTTTGACATTGACTTGATGACGGCCATCTGCAGGGTAAACGGATGGAAGCCTGAGTTCATTGTTACACCGTTCGATGGGATTATCCCGGGCCTGACCAACCACAAATATGACGCGGTTATTTCGGCGATGACGATAACGGCGCAACGTTCGGCGGTGGTGAATTTCTCGCATCCGTATTATGCCGCCGGTCAGACTATCGCCGTGCCATTGTTTGACAGCACGATCCAGGGAGCGGCCGACCTTCGCGGCAAGCGCGTGGGTGTCCAACTCGGCACGACCGGCGAAATGATGGCCAAGCGGATGGAGGGGTTGGAAGTATTCTCCTATGACAACATAGGAGCGGCTTTCATCGATATGGCCAACGGAAACCTCGATGCAGTCCTCAATGACTACCCGACCACACGACGTTATATTAAAGTCCATAACGACGCAAAAACGGTGGGCGACATTCTTTCGAGTGAGTATTACGGTATTGCCGTTCGGCCGGCAGACACCGACTTACTGAAGGAAATAAACGCGGCGTTGGACTCTATCGAAAACGACGGGACCTATGAGGGCTTTCACGAGAAGTGGTTCGGAGACAAACCGGACATACAGAGACTGAGAGATACATCGAAAACGGCCGAGCACTGATCGGTAATTTACCGGTTGCCTTTTGGTACGTTGTTGCATAAAATTGGACTCATGACGCCTACGAAAATAAACCTGCCCCGACTTAAGGGGAAAATAATCGCGATCGACGGCCCGGCTGGCTCGGGCAAATCGACGACGTCGAAACTGCTGGCGGCCCGGCTCGGCTACACCTATCTGGACACGGGAGCCATGTATCGGGCCCTCACCTACTTCGCCCTTAAAAACGGCATCGCTGCATCCGATGGTCCGAAGCTCGCGGCTCTGGCCAATAAACTGCCTATCCAGTTCGAAACTTCGGAGGAAGTGAACCGCGTATTCATAAACGGAGAAGATGTTACGGCTGAGATTCGGACACCTGAAGTGACCAAACACGTATCGGAAGTCTCCGCTCACAAAGGCGTACGTGAAGCGATGGTGACCAAGCAGAAGAAGCTCGGCAAGGATGGCTCAATCGTGGCGGAAGGCCGCGATACGACAACCGTCGTTTTCCCGGCCGCTGATATCAAGATCTTTTTGCAGGCATCGGTGAAGGAACGAGCCCGCCGCCGCCTGCTTGATCTAACCAAGATGGGAATCAGTACGACGGTGGAAGAACAGGAAGCGGACATAAAGCGACGTGACGATCACGATTCCAATCGCCAGCACTCGCCCTTGACCAAGGCCAAAGACGCATATACTGTCGATACCACCGATATGACAATTGAAGGTCAAGTCGATTTTATCATCTCGCTGATCCGGCAGTTGGTCAAATGATGGTAACATGAAGATTCTCTATTACACCGGATGGACCCTCACGAGAATCATATCCAAACTCTTCTTTCGAATTCGCATCGAGGGTCAGGAGCATTTCCCACGCTCGGGCGGCTTCATTCTGGCGACGAATCATAAGTCGTACTTCGATCCCCTCCTTGCCGGAAGCTGGGCTCCCCGCCAGGTCTATTTCCTGGCCAAGCAGGAATTGTTCCGCAATCCGATATTCGGTTGGATTATCACACAGACAAATGCGCTTCCAGTTCGGCGGGGAACGATTGACCGCCACGCGCTCGAACTGACCGCCGGGGTCATCCGTGACGGGTTCGGCCTGACTATCTTTCCGGAAGGAACTCGCTCCAAATCGGATGATTTCCTTGAGCCAAAACCCGGGGTTGGCATGATAGCTATTCAGGCCGCCTGTCCGATTATTCCCGGATATATCCATGGATCCGGCTGCCTCAAAGATTGCTTTTGGGGCCGGCAGCGGCTGAGCATTACTTTTGGCGAGGCTATCGGGGCAGATTGGGTAATTTCCCACCCTCCGAGCAAGGAGGGGTATCTGGCTGTCACCGAGGAAGTTATGGCAAGGCTTCGGGTATTGAGAGAAACTGTGGCCGGCCGATAAGAAAACTGCAGGGGCCTTCCGATAGAAATTGTGGGATTAGAGCAGAAAACCCTTGAGCTTTGAGTATAGTCTTGATATACTACTTATCTGCCCCCGAATAACGGAAAGGTGTTCAGCGGGCAGACTCCGGTGGCTTTCCCAAAGGGAAAAATCCAAAACCGCCGGTTCAGAAACCAGTTAGGAGGTTCTCTCAATTAATGGCAGAGGCCAGAACTTCTTCAAAATCCGCGGAAGCAAAGCAATCCAAACGGAAAGCGGCGACTTCCAAAAAAACCAAAAAAACCAAAACCAAAATCACCAAGACGGACGTTCAGTCAAGCCAGGTCGTAACGACTGTTGATCGCGAAATCAAGGCTGAAAAAGTCCGTACTGAACGTCATCGGCGCGTGGCTGAAAGAGCCAAGGTTCGCGCTGAGATGCCTGCGCAGACTGTCGAATCGGAAGTCGATCGCGTACGCATTACCGATGTATCCGGTGTCATCTACGACGACCCTGAGTACCAAAAGATGGTGGAGATGTATGATTCCACGATCAAGTCTATCAGGGAAGGCGAGATTGTCAGCGGCACAGTTCTTGGTGTGACCAGAGACGATGTGATCGTCGACGTCGGATTCAAGTCCGAAGGGATCATCCCGATCAACGAATTCATCACCCCGCTCAACATCAAGGTTGGTGATCCGATCGAAGTTTACCTCGAGCAGATCGAGGACTCGAACGGCCAATTGATTCTGTCCAAGCAAAAAGCCGACTTCATGCGGGTGTGGGACAAGATTCGCGAAGTTCACGACAGCGGAGAAACGATCGACGGCCGTGTGGCTCGCCGGATCAAGGGCGGACTTGTGGTCGACATCATGGGTGTCGACGCCTTCCTGCCGGGTTCCCAGGTCGCGCTTCGTCAGGTGCCGGATTTCGATGCCCTGTTGAACCAGATGATGACTGTCAAAATCATCAAAATCAACAAGGCTCGCCGGAATATCGTGGTGTCGCGACGGGTCGTGCTCGAAGAAGAGCGCGAGTCGATGCGCGAGCAGCTACTGACGGACATCGCTGTCAGTCAGGTGCGCCAGGGTATCGTGAAGAACATCACCGATTTCGGCGTCTTTATCGATCTCGGCGGTGTCGATGGTCTGCTGCATATCACCGATATGTCGTGGGGCCGGATCCGTCATCCCTCCGAACTCGTGTCGCTGGGTGACAAGATCGACGTCAAAATTCTGGATATCGATGAAAAGACGTCCCGTATTTCTCTTGGGTTGAAGCAGATGACGGCTTACCCGTGGGAGAATATCGAAGAAAAATACCCGGTCGGCAAGAAAGTCACCGGTCGTGTGGTCTCCATCACCGACTACGGCGCGTTTGTCGAACTTGAGAAGGGTATTGAGGGACTTATTCATATATCGGAAATGTCCTGGACCCAGCATATCAAACATCCCTCCAAGATCATGAATGTCAATGATACGGTTGAGGCGGTGGTGTTGTCCGTGGACAAGGATAACGAGAAAATCTCCCTCGGCATAAAGCAGATGGAGCCGGATCCGTGGGGAACGATTGATCAGAAATATCCGATCGGCAAGGTCATCTCCGGCAAGGTCCGGAACCTGACCGCATTCGGAGCCTTTGTCGAGCTCGAAGAGGGTATCGACGGCCTGGTGCACATTTCTGACATGTCGTGGACCAAGCGGATTCAACATCCTTCCGAAGTGATGAAGAAGGGTGATAAGGTCGATGTCAAGGTAATCAAGATCGATCATGAGAATCGCCGGATTTCGCTGGGTTCGAAACAGCTCATCGAGGATCCGTGGCCCGAGATCGCCAAGAAGTACGCGATCGGCACCGAGTCTCTCGGCACGGTGACGAAAGTGATGGATCGTGGTGTTATTGTGGATCTTGACAATACGGTTGAAGGTTTTGTCCCGAGCGCCCAGCTTGGAAGCAAAGACCTGACCGATCCGACCGGCGTGTTCAAGGAAGGTGAACAGATTCCTCTGCAGGTGATAGAGTTCGACCGCTACCAGCACAAGATTGTGTTGTCGGTGGGCGCCTATTATCGTAAGCGGGAGCGCACCGAACTGGACAGCTTCCTGTCGCAACATACCGCCGCGGCGCCGAGCGCAATGGCGGACGCGATGCCTGACGAACTCAGGCATGCGGCTCAGGAAATGACTGCCGAGTCATCCGATGAATCCGCTGCAGTGGAGAGTCCCGAGGCGGACGACGATCAGAACGCATAAGTGTTCCGAAAGGTCACTTCCTATATATCAAAGCAGGTTGCAGACGCAACCTGCTTTTTTGTGGGGGGATTTATGAAATGCCAGAACGATTCAATTTTGAGACGGTGAAACGATATTTGCCCGACTTCTCCGTTTGAATCTGATCGACCAGTTCAAACTTCACCACCGACAAGCCCGTCAGCAATTTCTTTAGAGCTCCGGTGTAGTACTTCCGGACGGTTTCGGGGACTGAGTCCATGGCGCCAAAACGCACAAGTACGGTATTTAGGTCCTCCTGGACGAACTGAACCTGGCCGATACACGGTCCGCGGTCGATCAGCGATCCCAATGAAATGGTCGAGATAAACGCTCCTTGCGTGTCATAAAAACCATCGACCGTTCGTCCGATGACACTGTCCAGCAGCGGATAGGGAAGTCCGCAGTCACAGGTCTTTGGACTCAGCGCACCGACATCGCCAATTTCGTAGCGGATCAACGGCATAGCAAAGTTGAGCAAGTCGGTGACAACAATTTTGCCCGGCTGGCCGGACTCGGCCTGCCGTCCGTCGCGAATGACCTCCAGAACCACCGAATCAATGGCGATATGTTTTCCCTTGTGAAGATGGCATTCGGCCGCGGTCGTGCCGTGCTCGCGTGAAGCGTAGAGGTCAAAAACCGGCACCCCGAATCCGGATTCAATCTGCTGCCGCTGATGTTGAGACAGAGGTTCTCCCGTACATACGACTGCTTTCAGGCCGGGGATGTTCAACCCCTCCCTGCGCATGAATTCAGCCTCACGAAAGGCCGGGGAAGTGAAGCACCGTATGACGGCAGGCTGGAATTGTCGCAAATTGTCATAGATTCGCCGGGCGGTGTGCTCAGTGATCCGTCCACCGTAGAACAGATGCGTTCTCTTTACGATATGGTCCTTCAAGGTGTGTTTCCACCCTGACGGCGGCTCAATATCCTGAATCGCCGGCCAGAGGTAGGTTACCCGTTCGTACGGACGCCAGCCGGCCCACGAGTCCGAACGCCATTGCAGCGCGAGTCGTTGTGCCCTGCACGCATTGTCCCTGTTGAACGGCATTTTTTTACCTCTGGTCCCACCGGTCGTGGTACTGTGATATGACTCGGCCCCCAAATTCCAGGCGCACAGCTCGCCCTTGCCTGAGCGCACCTTGTCCTGCTTGAGCACGGGCAACACCGCGAGGTCATCGAGACACCGGACAGTTCCCGGATTGAATGCGGCCTGATCAAAGATTCGACGGTAATAGCGGGTGTACTTGTAGGCGTGGATGAACAGTGCTCTCAGTTTCTTTATCTGGATAGCTTGAAGTTCATCGGAACTGAAATCGTCATGTTTTGCGTATGCGTGGAATTGTGTAAAAACCCCGGGCGCGTGTTCGTACCGTCGATAATAAGCAGGTCCGAGCAGGCGGGTAAAGTAACTGCCAACGTCCATACAGCCTCCACTATTGGCGTCGCTTTTCCCTCGTAGATTCCTGTTGACGAACGATCCACCCTATCAATCCGATGCCCGACAGGTGCACCAAGTGATTTGATGCCGCGACGTTTGTATGTACTATATCGGAAGAGTGATGCCGGAATCAAGCATTAAAGGAGGTAAAAGGATTCAGTAATTCACGATTTCTTGGCCGTCATCGCCGTAACTTACTTCTTGCCAAAGGTCTTTTGTTGGCTTACCATTTAAAGCTATGAAACTCGGTATCATTGGAAAACCACAGAGCGGCAAAACGACGATTTTTAATGCTGCTTCAGGACAACAGGAATCCGTCGGCGACTATTCTCAGGCCTCTCACCGGGCAGTCATAAAAGTTCCCGATCAACGGATAGATCGTCTGGCCGAGCTGGTGTCGCCCAAAAAGAAGACCTATGCCGAGATTGAGTTCCTTGATGCTCCCGGGTTTACGGGAAAGGGCAAGGAGTCCGGAGCGGTTGAGATCAGCCAGGAAATCCGGCAGATGGATGCTCTGATTCTTACCGTGGACGGCTTTTCACCCGACTCGGCGCCGTCGAGAGACGTTACCGACCTGATCGATGAGATGATCCTGGCCGATCAGGTTGCCATCGAGACGAATATCGAGAAGAAGGGGCGCAAAGCGAAGCTTACCGGCGACAAATCAGGAATCCAGGAGATCGAGCTGTTGCAGAGATGTCAAAAGGCACTGGAGGCGGAAACGCTGCTCATCGATGCCGAGCTGACCCCCGATGAAGAGAAGTCGCTTCGAGGCTTCACTTTCCTGACACAAAAGCCGCTCCTGATTGTTGTGAATATAAGCGAAAGTGATATCGGCCGGACCGAGCAGATTCGGAGTGACTTCTCGAAATTCTTTGTTCCCGGCAAGAGGGATGTGGCCATTGTTTGTGGGAAGATCGAAATGGAGTTGGTCACCCTTAGCGATGAAGAACGACGGCTGTTTCTGGAGGAACTGGGAATTAGCACACCGGCTGTCGAACTCGTGATTCAAAAATCTTACTCCCTGCTTGGCCTGATATCGTTTTTGACGGCAGGTGAGCCGGAAGTTCGGGCCTGGACAATTCGAAAAGGGACCAATGCCCAGAAGGCCGCTGGCGTCATTCATTCCGATATCGAGCGTGGATTCATACGGGCTGAAGTTGTGGCATACGATGATTATGTCGCACTGAAGACGCCCGCCGCCATTAAAGCAGCCGGGAAATCAAGGCTTGAGGGAAAAGAGTATATCATGCAGGATGGTGATGTAGTCTTATTCAGGTTCAACGTCTGAGCGGACCGCGTGTCTGCACTTCTCGGTCCATTTTGCCGATAGTTACAAAAGAATGCACTTTAGTAGAGGATATTAGTACGTGACCGAAGCCGCTGACAAAATCGCGAAGGATGAATCGCTGGATACCCGAATCCTTCCGATTCTTCCGCTTAAAGGCACTATTGTCTATCCGTACCTGATTGTCCCGTTGATGATCCAGGATGCGGACCAGACAAGGCTTATCGATGATGCGTTGATGCGTGGGTCGAGAATAGGCATGTTCCTTCAGAAGGACCCCAAAGTGGAGTCCCCCCAGCCGACGGATCTATTCGATATAGGAACATCCGGCACTATTTTGAAGATGCTTCGGTTCCCCGACGGATCAGTGCGATTTCTGGTGCAGGGACTGTCGCGTATTCGGATAAAGAGAATTATTTCCGAGTCACCGTACCTCTCGGCGGAAGTGGAAGAGGTTCACGAGATCTCCGGAAACCAGGTAAAGGTCGAGGCGCTTCAACGGAGTTTGCTTCAGCTGGTCAAGAAGCTTGTTGAACTTTCGCCCAACCTGTCCGAGGATTTCCATATTTCAGCGATCAACCAGGAGACTCCTTCCAAGCTGGCCGATTTTGTCGCCTCAAATATGAACATCACGGTTGAACAGAAGCAGGAGATTCTGGAAGAGCTTCACGTGTACGAACGGATGAATCGGCTGTACAGTATTCTGAATCGCGAGATCGAGGTGCTGGAGGTCTCGCAACAGATTCAGGCGAAAGCCGCCAGCGAACTGGGAAAATCTCAGCGCGACTATATCCTGCGGGAACAGTTGAAAGCGATCAAACGTGAGCTTGGCGACGCGGATGACAACTCGGAACTTGAAGAGTTTGAACGCAAAATCGAGGAAGCGCATATGTCCGAGCAGGCAGAACAAGCCGCCCGCAAGGAGCTTGACCGCATCTCTCACATGCAGCCGTCATCGGCCGAATACACGGTCTCGCGGACATATCTGGACTGGCTGGTCAGTCTGCCGTGGAGCAAATCCACCAACGACCTTCTTGATCTGAAGAAAGCCAAGAAGGTGCTCGATGAAGATCACTATGATCTGGAAAAAGTCAAAGACCGTATTCTCGAGTATCTGGCAGTCAGAAAATTGAAATCAGATATAAAGGGACCGATTCTCTGTTTTGTCGGCCCTCCCGGGGTAGGCAAGACGTCACTGGGCAAATCGATCGCCCGGGCGATGGGCCGCGAGTTTGTGCGCGTGTCGCTGGGAGGAATGCGCGATGAAGCCGAGATCAGGGGACATCGGCGGACCTACATCGGCGCCATGCCCGGGCGCGTTATCCAGTCCATTCGCCGCTGCGGCTCGAATAATCCCATCATCATGCTCGATGAAATCGACAAGCTGGGCGCGGATTTCCGCGGCGATCCATCATCGGCTCTGCTCGAAGTGCTCGATCCGGAGCAGAACGACAGTTTCTCGGATCACTACCTTGAAGTCGCGTTTGATCTGTCCAAAGTGATGTTCATTACCACGGCCAACTGGCTCGAGCCTATCCCCGCGGTTCTTCGGGATCGCATGGAAGTCATCAATCTCCCGGGATACACGGATATCGAAAAGCTTGCGATTGCCAAAAGACACCTCATTCCCAAGCAACTGGAGAATCATGGTCTGAGCGACGAGAGACTGGCGTTTCAGGACGAGGCGATTAAGACGATAATCGACGGCTACACACGTGAGGCGGGATTGCGCAATCTCGAGCGTGAGATTGCCTCGGTAGTGCGCAAATCGGCGCGGAAAGTGGCCACCGGGTACAAGAGCAAGATTACCGTGGGAGCGCGTGATATCGCGAAGGTGCTCGGTCCGACCAGATTCGTGCGCGAGGGCCTGGGAGGAATCAGCCGGATCGGCGTGGTTTCCGGCCTCGCCTATACCGCGTACGGCGGCGAAGTGCTGTATGTTGAGGCCACCACTATGGAAGGCCGTAATAATCTGGTCCTCACGGGGCATCTGGGCGATATCATGAAAGAGTCCGCCCAGGCGGCGCTATCGTTCATCCGATCCAACAGCGTCGAATTGAAAATTCCTCAGGATTCTTTCGAGAACAAAGATATTCACATTCATGTGCCTTCAGGCGCCACGCCAAAGGACGGCCCGTCCGCAGGTATAACTATTGTGGTTGCCCTGGCCTCGTTATTCACCAAACGAACCGTGAAACCCTGTCTTGCCATGACCGGAGAGATTACTCTTCGCGGGCAAATCCTTCCAATTGGCGGCCTAAAGGAAAAACTCCTCGCGGCATACCGAACCGGTATTGATACCGTGATTCTTCCCAAGGAGAACCAAAAGGACACCGTGGATCTTCCGAAGGAAATCAAAAAGAACGTTAAGCTGAAATTCTTTTCGGATGCATTGACCGCCGTGAAGTTCGCGCTGGATTCGCACGGCGCTGACGGCGGTAAAATCAATTGTGAAAAGAAGGGTGAACGAACGAGCCGGACGAGGAGGTCGACTCGATGAAACTTGTCACCGCCGATCTGATGCGTCGGATCGATCAGGAGACAATTGAACACGCAGGAATTCCCGGTCCGCAACTGATGGAAAATGCCGGGCGCGGAATTGCCGAACGAATTCTGACTGACATTCTCGAAGCTCCTGGCGGGGTCAAATTCGCCGTTTTCTGCGGGAAAGGAAATAACGGGGGCGATGGTTTCGTTGTGGCTCGCTACCTCTTTCAGTCGGGAGCCGAGGTCAGCATCTATTACCTGGGCCCAAAAGATCAGCTCTCAAAAGATGCCCGCCTTAATCTTGACCGCGCCGCCAAGCTGAAACTGCATATTGAATCGATATCTTCAATCGCTAAACTTCCGGACGAACTCGATGTCGATTACATTATTGATGCTATATTCGGTACCGGTTTCGAAGGCGCGCCTCGGGATCTGAGCGCGGAACTGATTCAATATATCAATCAGCAGATGCTTCCGGTAATCTCGGTAGATCTGCCCTCGGGACTCAACGCCGATACCGGCCAGCATGAGGGCGTTGTGATCGACGCCGATCACACGTTTACACTGGCGCTGCCCAAGTACGGTCTGTACGTGTCGCCCGGAAGGGAACTGGCCGGTTCTGTAGTGGTCGTGCCGATAGGGATTCCCGATGACACGATTGACAAATTCGCGATAACCTGTGACCTCATAATTCCCGAACGTGTCTCGGAGAATCTGCCGGAACGACCGGCTGATGCGCACAAAGGTATCTTCGGAAAACTGTTTGTTCTGGCCGGGTCGCTCGGGCTGACCGGAGCCGCTGTACTGGCAGCCAGGAGTGCACTTCGTGGAGGAGTCGGACTGGTCAAGGTTGGATGCCCGCATTCCGTGCAACCGGTTATTGCTAATGGCATCGTTGAAGCCACGACCCTGGCGTTGCCCGATGTTGCCAAGAAGGGCGTCCTCGCCTTGCGGGGTCTGGGCCAGATTCGCAAGGAGATCCAGGAACACGAAGCGGTTGTTATTGGCCCGGGAATCGGCCGACACCGGGAAACATTCGAATTGGTCCGCCGACTACTCCTGTCGCTTGAAAAGCCGGCTATCGTCGATGCCGATGGGCTCAATGCCCTGGACGGTCACTTGGAAGTACTCGAGAATACGACAGCCGACTTGATTATTACTCCTCATCCGGGCGAGTTCCAACGCCTCACCGGGAAAGTCCCTCCTGATGACATTCACGAACGAATCGCCATGGCCAGGCAGTTCGCGCTCGAATATCAGACGATACTGGTTCTTAAGGGGAGTCCGACGATAGTAGCGAACATCGATGGCACTTGTTTTGTGAATCAAACCGGCAATTCCGGTATGGCTACCGGTGGCACGGGCGATGTGCTCTCGGGGCTGATCGGGTCATTTCTCGCTCAAGGAATGTCTACAATCGATGCCGCTGTCTGTGGTGTGTACGTGCACGGATATGCGGGTGATTTCGCCGCTAAATACCAGACCGGTCGCACGATGATAGCCGGAGACCTTATCAACTATTTTCCGGATGTATTCGACCTGCTCGAATAGCCTTCGGATTCCTCCAGTGAGACAGTGCTCACCATATCCGTTCAATCCGCTGACCATTAATCCGCCAAAATGAAACAGGAGCCTCCGACTGGAGACTCCTGAGTACGATCTATTGGCTAAAGCATGGGTCGGTATTAGAACGAGTACCGGCTCTTTGCCCGAACTTATGATGTTTGCTCTTTCGCAACCTGCTTTAGTTTATCATTGGCGAATATCGCGATTTCAACCCGGCGATTCTGCTGGCGTCCTTCCGGTGTGTCATTGGAGACGGCTGGTTCGGTTTCGCCATAACCCATGACGGTGAACCTGGTGGGATTGACACTGTTACCGGCGAGATACCGGGCAACCGATTCGCCGCGACGAATCGAAAGGTCCATATTGTGATCTTCGCTTCCGGTCGAATCAGTGTGACCTTCGACCAGGATATTCGTGTTGTCATATTTATTCAGGATCGTAGCGAGCTGTTGAAGATTCGACTGGGCTTCGGGTCGAAGGCTTGACTGATCCGTGTCAAAAAGAATTCCCGATGCGAATGTTATTTTGATTCCTTCGCCTACCCGCTCGATCTTTGCTCCTTGAATATCTTGGCGCATTTCGTCAGCCTGTTTGTCCATGTAATTGCCAATATAGGCACCGGCCGCGCCACCTATGGCCGCACCGATGATCGCGCCCGCCGCGGTACTTCCGGCTTCATGACCGATGGCCGCTCCGGCAACCGCGCCCGCCGCCGCGCCAATGATTGCGCCTTTGTCGCGTTTTTTCATCGAGGCACAGCCGGCCAGATTGACTACGACCGCCAGGCCCACCAAGATTACGATTGCTTTTCGCATGATTAAGTATACCTCCTGGTTTGCTCTCCAATTGGAAACGAGCACCTTCACTTTCTTCATTAAATCTACGCATCAGATTTAAGCAAAGCGAGTCTTTTCTGAATCGATAAATAGAATTCCTCTTGCGTCAGTCGGAAGATGAATCACAGAATCCGGTGGGCGTGAATATCCCGCAACAAGTTAGCCGGTCTTTATGCATCCGCGCCGTGACATTTCTTGTATTTCTTGCCGCTTCCGCAAGGACAGGGGTCATTACGCCCGACTTTGGGATAATCCCGTCTTATGGTGCGCGCTTGAGTACCTGCCTGAGAGGCCTGGGCCATCGGATTCGGTGACTGACCTTCCGGTGTCTGCACCGCCGGAGACGCCAATCCCATGCCGGTCGAGTCCGCATGCGAAGCGACCATGGCCGGTTGATGGCGACGTTCGGCTCGAGATTTCTCCGGCAAATTCACCTGAAGCTTATAGACCAGGTTGACAATTTCCTTATCGATTGTTTCAACCATCTGTTCGAACATGGCAAACGCTTCTTTTTTGTAGATGTCTATCGGTTTGCCCATTCCTCCGTGATAAGCGCGAAGGCCAATGCCGGCACGGAGTTCCTCGATCTCGGCAAGATGGTCCCGCCAGTGACGGTCGATCGTGGAAAGAACGGCATACCGTTCCAACTGCCGCATGATCTCCACGCCATAGGCGGCTTCCTTCTGGCTGTAGATGTGCATTACGGCGCCAAGAATCTTTTCCTTAAGCGTTTCATGCGTAAGCTTGGCGATATCTTCCTTGCGGAACTCGACGTTCAATAGATAAGTCTTGCGAAGGTCTTCGGTGAAACTCTGAAGGTTCCATTCTTCGGGATATGTCTTTTCCGGGCAATAAGCCTGTACGAGTCCATCCAGCACCTGCTCGATCAACTCTACAACTTCGTCCTTGATTGAGGGTCTTTCAAGAGCGGCCAGTCGCCGTTCATAGATCCACTTGCGCTGGACGTTCATGACATCGTCATATTCCAGCGTGTGCTTGCGAATTGCAAAGTTCTGGGCTTCGACTTTCTTCTGGGCTCGTTCAATCGCGCGTGTCACCATCTTATGCGTGATGACTTCGCCTTCCTGTACGCCGAGTCTATCCATGATACTGCCCAGGCGGTCGCCACCAAACAGGCGCATCAAGTCGTCTTCGAGTGAGAGGAAAAAGCTCGAAGACCCGGGGTCGCCCTGACGGCCGGAACGTCCGCGCAACTGCCGGTCAATACGACGGGATTCGTGACGTTCGGTTCCAACAATATGGAGCCCGCCGAGATCTACCACGCCCTGTCCGAGTCGAATATCCGTGCCACGGCCCGCCATGTTGGTGGCGATAGTCACGGCCCCTCGTTCGCCGGCACGAGCGACGATCTCAGCTTCACGCTGATGTTGCTTGGCATTAAGGACATTATGCGGTACTCCCGCGCGTTTGAGCATCCTCGAAAGTGTCTCGGATACATCGACAGTGACCGTGCCAACCAGCACCGGCTGACCTTCTTTATATCGTCCCACAATCTCTTCGATGATGGCGTTGTATTTTTCGCGGCGGGTCCGATAAATTTGATCTTCCTGATCCTCGCGAACCACCTCCTTATTGGTAGGAATCACCATGACATCGAGCTTGTAAATATCGAAGAATTCCTGAGCTTCCGTCTCGGCAGTACCGGTCATGCCGGCCAGCTTGTCATACATACGGAAATAGTTCTGAAGCGTAATGGTCGCAAGCGTCTGAGACTCAGCCTCGATCCTCACGCCCTCCTTGGCTTCTATCGCCTGGTGCAGTCCGTCGGAATACCGGCGTCCCGGGAGGATACGCCCGGTGAATTCATCGACTATCATCACCTTGTCATTCTCGAGTACGTATTCGACGTCTTTTTCATACAGCGAGTAGGCGCGAAGGAGCTGGTTGATCGCATGCACCTTTTCCGATACTTCGGAGTGTACCCGGTAAATCTCGTCTACCTTCTGCTGGCGCTCCAGCGCCGAAAGAGACTGGTCACCTTCCACTTCCGACAGCATCGTGGAGATATCCGGAATTTCGAAAAGTTGCTGTTCATCACGATCGAGCTGGGACGAGCCCAAATCGGTAAGCGCGATCGTGTGCTCTCGCTCATCGATGAAGTAGTAGAGCCGGTCATCTACCTCGTGAAGCTTCTTATCGCGCATGAAGCTCGACTCGACGTCGGTCATGAGGCGTTTCATTCCGGACTCTTTGAGGATCTTAAGAAGATGGTTATTCTTCGGCGCCCCGCGATTGGCGGCCAAAAGAAGCGTTCCGGCCTCGAACTCATCCTCGGATTTGCCATTTGAGAGCATACGTTCCGCTCTGGCCAGCATGTCGTTAATCAGGGCCGTCTGCTTACGCACGAGTTTCTCCACAGTCGGTTTCATCTGGCGGTAGCGGTCATGTACCGACGACTCCACCTGTCCCGAGATTATCAGCGGCGTACGGGCCTCGTCGATTAGAATGGAGTCGACCTCATCGATAATGGCGTAGTGGTAGTTGCGATGCACCCGGTCTTCAGCCGTCTGGGCCATGTTGTCGCGCAGATAGTCGAATCCGAATTCGTTGGCTGTGCCGAAGGTGATATCGCACTGATACATTTCACGTCGTTCGGCGTTGTTCATCTGATTCTGGATTACGCCGACTGTCAGGCCGAGGAATTTGTATATCTCGCCCATCCATTCGGAGTCACGACGGGCCAGATAGTCATTGACCGTAACCATGTGGACCCCCCGGCCGGTAAGCGCATTGAGGTAAGTCGGCATGGTTGCGACCAACGTTTTTCCTTCGCCGGTGGCCATCTCGGCGATTTTCCCCTGGTGCAAGGCGATACCGCCCATGAGCTGAACATCGAACGGAACCATATTCCATTCCGTATCCTGACCGACTACACTCCAACGTTTACCGACATGTCGACGACAGGCCTCCTTGACCACGGCAAAAGCTTCAGTCATGATGTCATCGACAGTCGCGCCGTCGGCAAGACGCTGCCGAAACTCGTCGGATTTTGCCCGCAGTTCGTCATCCGAGAGCGGCTGTAATTTCTCAAAGAAATCGTTAATCTCGGCGACAAGCGGAAGCATCCGTTTGGCATCGCGCTCGTGCTTAGTCCCGAATATTTTCGTTATAATACTTGAAATCATTGGCATCCCAATTGGTTATACTGATTCAACAGAGGGAGGATACAAAATTCTCTTCCAAAAGGCAACAATGCCTTTCAGCCCGCAGTTTTCTCACAAGCTTTTACTGCGCAGCGAGTTGCCGATAGCGCCAAGTTCCCTTAG
The DNA here is from genome assembly GCA_964371785.1 of uncultured Ignavibacteriales bacterium. Classification (GTDB taxonomy): domain Bacteria; phylum Zixibacteria; class MSB-5A5; order GN15; family FEB-12; genus CAVQCT01. Next base: position 124,487 of record CAYJOL010000006.1, read on the forward strand.
TTCACTACTGTCCGATAAAAGCGCTGATGTCGGCGATAACCGGTTCTGCGACATGTCCGGCCTGGTCATAGTCCGATGGCTGGGCCATGCCACTGCCGGTGATGAACAGGTGGTTCAAATCCGGGTACAGCTTGAAGCTGACGTTCTTGCGGGCGTCCAAGGCTTTCTTCCAGAGATCGAAATCTTTTATGGTCACTTGATAATCGCGTGCGCCCTGGAGAATGAGTATCGGCTGCGGGATTTTTGTGGCCACCTCGGCTGGTTTGTAGCCTCGCAGGTCGAGCCAGTAGGCGGCAGGGACACTCAGGGGAAGGCTTGAGGCGGGAGTCTGCGCAGTCAGATCCGGCGACTCCGTCAGAGCCACTTGAACTTTGAGAGAATCGAGTTGGGCCTGCGTTGCTTTGCTGATAGAACTGTCGAGGGATGCAATATACACCATCTGCTCGAGAATCAGCTCGCCAAGTGGACGGGCCGCTCCGGCCAGAATAATGTAACCGTGCGCGTCGGGTGTAAGCAGCGCGATGCGCGGCATGAGCATACCACCGAGACTGTGACCAAGGATGAATACCCGGCTGCTGTCAACGCCACCAGTCTGGCGAAGTAATTGGAAGCCCGCCACCGCGTCGTCGATCGTTTCCTCTTTAACGGTTAACTTGTCAGTACTGTTCACGAACTGTTGCGGAAACGCCCGCGTTCTCTTCTCATATCTGAGAACTGCGATCCCGCGCGATGCCAGCCCCCAGGCGATATCGCGAAACGGTTTGTTCGGTCCCACCGTTTCATCGCGGTCATTTGGTCCCGAACCATGCACCAGTACGAGCGCCGGGAATGGTCCAGAGCCGTTGGGCATGCTGATTGTGCCCGGAAGGGCAAAATCACCACTTCCAATCTTGACCTCAATCTCGTGGAACCTGGTGGAATCGACGTAGGGCGGTCGATCGTACCCGAGTTTAGGCGCCGAAGGCGCAAACCAGAGTCCGGCTAACTGGTTGGTGGTGTTGTAGACCAGTTTGATATCCAGACGCATCTTGTCGAATATCGTGGTAACAATCACTATCTCATAATCCCCCTGGGAGGTGACATGAGATCCTTCAATCATCACGAATTTCCCTGCGCTCTGTTCTATTGACTTCCAGGTTTCTTCGAGACCTGTCACCGACATTGCGGCTTTCATCGTGCTGTCGAATGTGGAGGCCGCTGAAGCGTAGTCACCCGCGGAAAGCTGTCGCACGAAGAGTTCGGCCCGCTGGGTGCTCGTCGTGTCCGCAGCTTGCGCCGGACGGACCGCAACCAGTATGTTGGCCAGGACTACGGCGACCACTGTCAGAGCGATAGTTTTGCTCATATGTGTATATTCCTCACTCGTATTGTTGAATTCCCATACTCCGAAATTACTGCTTAGTTACCTTCCAAAGTAGCTTTTATTCAGGAAAACTCTGCCTGAATGGTCTGGTTATCGCGGGTCACTAATCGCTTGTACTGGATCGACCTGTATTTTAGATTGCAATCAATGAGTGGATTGGAACAGGGAATAGTTGTGGCCACCAGAGGGCGATTGTTTGAAGTCCGGGCCCAGGATGGGCTCCGGATCAAATGCGAAGTCAGACATAAGGTCAAAACCGGCAGCGAGGACGTGACGCCGGTGGCCGTGGGGGACGATGTCTTGTTTAGCCGCACTGACGATGGCCGCGGAACCATTGAGAAGGTTTCGACTCGAATCAGCATGTTTGCCCGCCCGGCCAAAGGTATGGAAGGTCGGGTTCAGGTGATAGCCGCCAACATCGACCGATTGGCGATAGTAGTTTCCATTAAGTCACCTGAGCTCAAAACAGGCCTGATCGATCGATTTATCATAGCTGCCCTCGTCGGCCACATGGCTCCGTTTGTCATCGTCAACAAGGTAGATCTGGACCAGCCCGAGGAACTTGACTATATCATTCAGACCTACCGGTTGCTGGGTTATCAAGTCTCACTCGTCTCAGCTTTAACCGGCTCGGGGATGGACGAACTCCGGGAAAATCTGAATGGCCATCGGACAATTTTTGTGGGACATTCCGGCGTGGGGAAGTCATCTCTACTGAACGAATTAATACCCGGTCTGGAAATCAAAACAAAGGCCGTTTCTTCTTACAGCAACCGCGGGACCCACGCCACGACATCGATCGAGCTGTTTGAGCTTCCCTCGGGCGGTTTTATCGTTGATTCCCCCGGCCTTAAAGTGCTGGGACTGCGAACGGTAGAGAAAGATGAGGTGGTTCACTATTATCCGGAGTTCGAGCCGTACATGGGGAAATGCCGTTTTTCGACCTGCACCCATATCCATGAGCCGGATTGTGCTGTAAAGGAAGCAGTTAGCAGCGGCAGCATAGCCCTGTTCAGGTACCAGAACTATTGCGCAATTGTCGAAACGCTATGACCACGGTGGGTTGTTAATTTAAGAAATAGTAACAGGTTACCGATATATATCGAATATGGCAGCAAAAAACATAGAATTCCGTGTTGGCGTGGTAATCCTGCTGGGATTGATAATTCTGGCCGGCTCGCTCTTCTGGCTCCAGGGATTCCAGCTCGAACAGAATTCACAGCGCATTTACGTTCGATTTGCCGACGTTGGCACACTGGCGGTGGGCGATAGGATAACGGTTCACGGCGTGCGGTCCGGTAAAGTCAATAGCCTTGCTCTCGATGACAAGGGGGTCGTGGTCGAGTTGCTGCTGGATCGGGGAGTTGTTCTCAAGCAAGACGCCGCTTTTTTGATCAAGAACCTTGGTTTGATGGGTGAGCGATTTGTCGCAATCACCCCGGGCACTGACACCGCGCTGTTCAACAATGCCGACACTGTTACCGGAAATTATGACACCGGATTGCCTGACGTTCTCGGCATCCTTGGAGATATGATTCAGGAGGTTCGGAGCTTTGTCCACACGTTTAAGACAACCTTTGGTTCTGACACCAACCTTGCCCGCATCGATCGTACGCTGGCAAACATTGAACGCTCAACCGGCTCACTCTCGGATTACCTGAATCGTAATCAGTCCAACCTGGATAAGACTGCGGAAAATTTCTTCCAGGCATCTAAGGACATGAGACGGATTTTGGGAGAAAACTCGGGACGGGTGGATTCAGCCGCGGTTCGCATGGACCGGATTACATACAAATTGGACCATTTTACCAATCGTCTGGACAGCCTGGCAACCGCCTTCAGGCAATTCGCCGATGATCTTAACAATCCGGAGGGTTCGTTACAGCTTTTGATGGAAGATCGGAGACTTTACGATGACCTTCGGAGAACAGCTGATAATATCGATGCCCTCGTGCAGGATATGCGCGCTAATCCAAAGAAATACATAGACTTGAAGGTTGAGCTGTTCTAAGCGTAGCCTCCAGATTTATTTTGTCTTTTCCCCTTCCGCATCATATCATACCCTGATGAAGTATGAAGGGCTCTCACAACTGGCCGCCACAATCAAAAACACCGGATCCTGTGTAGTTCTTACCGGAGCGGGTATCTCAGCCGAATCAGGTGTGCCCACTTTTCGAGGCAAGGAAGGGTTGTGGGGGAAGTTCCGGGCAGAGGAATTGGCTACCATGGAAGCATTCAGCGCCAATTCTCGCCTGGTCTGGGAGTGGTACAATTGGCGCCGTGACCTCATGAAGAATGTCAAACCCAATCCGGGACATCTTGCCTTGACTGATTTGGAGCAGATGCTGGATCACTTTGTGCTGATCACGCAGAATGTCGATGGTCTGCATCGCAGGGCGGAGACGCAAAGCATCCTTGAACTTCACGGTAACATTTACCGGAACAAATGTGTCGAATGTGACAAGCCGTACACCGGTTCAGATGAAATCAACCCGGATAATATCCCGACTTGCATTCTGTGCGGGGGGAAGATTCGTCCCGATGTTGTCTGGTTCGGCGAGATGCTTAATCCGAAAGTAATTGACCAGGCCTTTTTGGAAAGCGAACGTGCCGACGTCTTTCTTGTCGTGGGGACATCGGCCATCGTGCACCCGGCGGCATCCCTGCCTGAAACGGCCAAAAGGCACGGAGCCACGGTTGCCGAGGTGAATCTTGAGGAAACTCCTCTGACATCGCTGGCCGATTATCACTTTTCCGCCGCTGCGGGAGAGTTTCTGCCCGATCTGGTTCGCGAATTAAGGGAAATCAGATGACCGGGGCCGCTGCAACCGGCTCGAGGGCGTACCGTATAAGAAGCGAGAAACTTAGCAGATAGGTAGTAGTCTTCGGTGAAATTCACATTCCGCACAGGGCGCGCAATTCTCGGTCTTCTGATCCTGGCTGTTGGTCTGGGGGGCTGTGTCTATTACAATACGTTTTACAATGCGAAAAAGGCTTTCAACGAAGCCGAGAAAAACCGCAAGGCCAGCCAGTATAGTAGCGCGCGGGTCAACACCGCTCAGTACAATGTCGCAATAGAAAAATCGCTCAAAATAATCGAGAACTACCCGAACTCGAAGTACTTTGATGATGCGCTGTTTGTCCTCGGTGTCTCCTATTTCTACACCGAGAAGTACTCCAAGGCGGAGCGCCGATTCCGCGAAATTCTGGCCAATTATCCAAATTCAAATTATGTCCCGGAGTCGGAAGTTTACCTGGCCAAGACGAGATTGAAGCTGATGGACGAAGCCGGGGCGATGGAGGAATTCCAGTCGGTCTTCACGGGCAAGACGCAGCGGGAATACAAGACCGAAGCCGCCATGGCGCTGGGGACATATCATTTTGACAATAGAGATTACAAACGGGCATTACCGTACCTCCTCGCAGTTCGTGATTCGCTCGGCTCGGACGACCAGAAAAAAATCGCCCAGAGATTCATTGCCGATTCTTATTTCGATCTGTTTCGCTTCGCCGATGCTCAGAGCGCTTATCTTCAGATCCTCGGGATGAAACCGACCAAGGATGATCGTTACCACGCACTCTTTCAGGCTGCCAGTTCAGCGTATCGTTTGATGAAAATTACGACGGGAATCGATTACCTGAATACGCTGATGAACGACGAGATCTATTTTGACTCGTTGAGCGTGTTGAAATTGAAAGTGGCCGAAGGATACGAGTACAATGAGAATGTAGATCGCGCTGAAGAAATCTATCGCGATGTAGGGGAGACGGCGACAAATAAAAACTACGCGGGGGAAGCCTACTACAAGCTCGGACTGATCTATCAGTTCGATTATGACAACCTCGAGGAGGCGAAGAAGTTCTATGACAAGGCGGTGGAGAACAGCCGTTCCAGCGAAGCCGGACAGGACGCCCTGCAGCGCTCATCGGATATCGGCAAATTGGCCACCTTCGCCCGCACCGCCAAAATAGATTCCACTACCAGTCAATCGGTCATAGATGAAGCCGGGAAAACACAGTATCAGCTTGCCGAGCTGTATTGGTTCGGGTTGGATAAGCCGGACAGCGCAGTCATCGAAATGCAGTACGTAGTCGATTCCTTCCCTCGTTCGGCGATTGCGCCGCGGGCGATGATCGCACTGTCCCAGATGTATCGGGATTACAGGGCTGATACTACCGCTGCCGATTCGATTCTGCATCTGGCGCTCGCGCGCTACCCACATTCCGATTATACCGGAGAGCTTATTGATTTGCTCGGTCTCAAGGGGACACCGGCCGATACAGGTTATGCCGAAGTATATCTCAATCGAGCCGAGGACTTTGTTGTGACGGACTCATTACCGGACTCCGCCACCTACTATTATCAGTACCTAGTCGATCACTTCCCGGAGTCAAAATACTACCAGCAGGCCAAATTCAGCCTCATCTGGTTAACTGAAAATTACCAGAGCCCGGGTGATTCTTCATTGATCACAGCCTACACCCAATTTATAGACTCGTTCCCCAGCTCCCCCTGGGCATCGGAAGCTCGAAAACGCTTAAGCAGTACACCTACCCGACGCCCTCAGAATGAGCGGTCACCGGACTCGACAGACGTTCAATTGGCTCAGGAGGGCGACAGCACCGGCTTGCCCGATGGGACGTCCAGTGGAGTCGAAGGGGATTCCTCGACATATGTCGATCCGTTGACGGCCCTTTACATTGGGCCAAACGGGGATTCAATTAAGAATATGCCGCTGGAGCCGATGCAGACACTCGATACGTTCATTTACCCGACCGAAGCCTATCGTTCGAACTGGGAGGGGGACTTATATTTTCAAATCTTCCTTGATTTTTCAGGGGAAGTTATTGATTATATCCTGAAAATACGGTCAGATAATGATGCTATTAACCGGGAGGCGACTAAAGCAGTGGCGTCCATGACGTTTGATCCGCTCAGGATCCCCCCCGAGTTGCAGGGCGCATGGTTTGTATTTAAATTTAGAGTGAGACTCCCGGAACATCTGCGATGACGAAACCTACATGTGAAGACACTTTCTTAATCAAAAAACGTGATCTCAAAAATGATTACTTTTCGCTGACCTTTCAACACTACTCCCGGGCAGGTGAATGCGCACCCGGGCACTTCGTTCACGTCCAGTTGCCATCGACAGACATTTATTTTCGGCGCCCCATGTCGGTCGCATCGTCCTCAGCCGATACCGGCGAACTTGAAATAATCTTCAAAGTATTTGGACGAGGAACTCGTCTCATGGGGGGCCTTCGTAAGACCGACCGGGTCAACATCCTCGGACCGTTGGGTGTTCCCTTTAAGCTACCGGGCAAAAAAGAGCGAGTTATCATGGTGGCCGGGGGCGTGGGCTTCCCGCCGCTCTTGTATCTGGCTACCCGGATGGTCCAACGCGGGTATGACCCAAAACAGATCGAGTTTTTCTATGGCGGCAGGTCGGCGGCGGATATTATCGAGATTCCTCGAATCAAGAGAACCGGCGTGAATTTTCATCCGGTCACCGAAGACGGGACGGTTGGCGAAAAGGGTCTTGTCACCCGGCCGGTCGAACAGTTCATAGGTTCGCATACCGGCGAGAAACTTCGTATATATGGATGCGGCCCGGACGGTATGCTCAGGGCTACCAACGAACTGGGTGTCCGTCTGAACGTGCCGGGCCAGATTTCGCTCGAGGCGCCCATGCCCTGCGGAGTTGGGATCTGCCTCGGTTGTGTCGTCCCGCTCGTCAAAGGAGGACATGCCCGGGTATGCTGCGACGGTCCAGTTTTTGAAATAGGCGAGGTAGTCTTATGAGTCCGGATATCAAAGTCACAATCGCCGGTGTCGAGTTCGCCACTCCGATCATGACGGCTTCGGGCTGTTGCGGCTATGGAGAAGAGCTGGCCGACATCTTTCCCCTTTCCAAGCTTGGCGCACTGGTGACGAAATCGATCACGCTCAATCCGAGACTCGGACACCCGCCGCCGCGAACGGCTGAAGTCTCAGCCGGAATGCTTAACGCTATCGGACTGGCCAACGTCGGTATCGAGAAATTTATCTCCGACAAAATCCCGTTTCTACAGAAGCAAAAAACAAAAGTGATCGTCAATGTCGCGGGCTCGACGCTCGACGAATATGTGGAAGTCTGTGCCCGCTTAAATGATTGCGATCGGGTGGACATGATTGAGCTGAATATCAGTTGTCCGAATGTCGATGAAGGCGGGTTGGAGTTTGGCGCGCACCCGCAGATGACGCACAAAGCCATCAGCGCAGTCAAGAAGGTCTTTTCCCGCCCGCTTATCGCGAAACTCTCACCGAATGTGACGTCGGTCGTCGACATCGCAAAAGCGGCCGAGCAGGGAGGCGCAGACGCGTTTTCGCTTATCAACTCCCTGATTGGCACGTCGATCGACATTGAAACTTGGCGTCCCCGCCTGACCAATAACAAGGGGGGATTGACCGGACCGGCGGTTAAACCGGTGGCATTGGCGATGGTGAATGCAGTCTATTCAGCGTGTAAACTTCCCATAATCGGTATCGGTGGGATCAGCAACGCCAACGATGTCGTGGAGTTTCTATTGTGCGGGGCCACCGCAGTCCAGGTGGGGACGGCGTTGTTTGTTGAACCCGACGCACCGGTGACAATCGCCGAAGGACTCAAGCGGTATATGAGAAGCAAGAACCTTCGTTCCGTGAACGAACTCGTCGGAAAGGTAAGGAAGTACTAATGTCGGCAGTAGAGAAGCTTAGAAATAAGCAGGAGAAGAACAAGTCGCTCATATGCCTCGGGCTGGACCTGGATCCAAAGCGGATGCCCGCGGACTACGCGAAATCGATAAAAGGGATGTATGAATTCACCATGCGCATAGTCGAAGCTACCTCTGACCTGGTCTGTGCGTACAAACCGAACATGGCGTTTTTTGAAAATCGTGGTCCCGAAGGTTTATCTTTGCTTCGCTCAATTATCGAACGGATGCCCGAAGACATGCCCGTTATTATCGATGGTAAGCGCGGTGATATTGGCAATACAGCGTCATTTTATGCCGAGGCGCTTTACGACAAGCTCAAAGCCGACTGGGTGACGCTCAATCCGTATATGGGCTATGATTCTATGCGTCCTTTTCTTGAGTACAAAGACAAGGGTGTATTCGTCCTCTGCCTGACCTCAAATCCCGGATCAAAAGATTTTCAGCATCTTAATGTCGACGGCAAACCTCTGTACAAAGTGGTTGCCGAAAAAGTGGACTACTGGAATAAGGATGGCAACCTGGGTCTGGTAGTGGGGGCGACTCAACCGGAAGAACTTCGCGATATTCGTGCGGTAGCCGGCGACATGCCGATTCTCATCCCGGGTGTGGGCGCCCAGGGAGGATCGCTGGAAAAGGCGGTCATGTTCGGTACCAACAATTTCAGAAAAATGGCGCTGATCAATGTATCGCGTTCGGTTCTCTATGCTTCCAAAGAGATGGATTTTGCTCAGCGAGCCAGACAGGAACTTAGAAAGCTCAACGACACCGTAAGCCGGGTGCGAAGCGGGGAGATCCAGGTTGATCTGGATTCGCGTTTTGAGGGACCTGAGATGGTGGAGAGTCAGCAGAATCTGCCACCCGTGCCACCTCAGGAATCTTTGAAACAGGAGAGCAAACCGTTCCAGATGCCGCCAGTTCCGGATTTACCGTTCGTGAAGAAACCGGTACCTCCAGAACCAACACCGGCGCCAGATGCCGTGCCGCCAGTCGAGCCCAAAGTGACTGTAAGCGAGACCGCGGCGGCAACCCCGGTGGACTCGCGGCCGGTTCAGCCAGTCGTCGTACTACCAGTTCCAACGCCTTCAGAATCAACGCCGGTGGAGGTGGTTTCGAGTGAGCGGCAGACATCCGCCCCTGAACCTTCGGACCAGTCCCGGACCGAACAGACTGCGTTACCCGAGTCGCCAAAGGAGCCGAATCAGCCTCCGTCCGCGCCTCCGGACACTGCGCCGCCGCAACAGAGGCCACCGGCTCAGCAGGGAGGGCAACAACCTCCGTCTCAGCAAGCTCAGCAAGACCGTAGTCAGCGCCGGTTTGATCGCCGTCACCGCCGGGATCGGCGTCAGCGCAACAATCGGTTTCGTGACAACAGAGATAACCGTCCGGAAAATCCGGACCAACCCAAACCGTGGGAACGAAGCAGCTGATTAATCGTTTAGTATCCGATTACAAAAACGGCACAGTGACGACTGTGCCGTTTTTATTTGTTTCAGGTGTGATTGGGAAGTCTACCAATCGATTTCGAACAAAAGCAGCGAGTAGACCAGCTTGTCATGAAACTGCCCATTGTAGAAATAGTGCTGACGGAGTGTGCCGTCTTTTTTGAAGTGCATAGACTCCAGTAGTTTCTTGGCGGACGTGTTGTGGTCGGCTGTTTCCGCATACACCTTGTTTAATCCCCGATATTTGAACAAATACCGTATCAGCACTTTCAACGCCTCGGCGGCAAACCCTTTCTTGCGTTCCTCCGGATCTATAATAATACCGAGTTCAGCCGAGCGATTGAGCGGATTGTAGTTGAAAAAGCCCACCCGCCCGACCAGGACATTGTCCTCTTTCCGTACGACCGCGAAACGCTGGTTGTCAATCGAAGGTTCGTATTTTTTCGCCAACTCCGCCGCTTCGCCGGGGGCGCGAAGGACCATCGGTAACGAAGCCATGCTTTGTGGCTCGGACTGGTTAAACCAGTGCTGTACACTCACCGCATCATCCGGAGTCAATGGTCGAAGGTACACTTTCTTGCCGACCAGCGATGGCTGAGTGGGCGGAAACTTCTTTGTGCCGGGCATCACTACCTCCCGTACCTGCGTGCTTATGCGCAGGTCACTGTTTCAAGCTGTCAACTTTCTGCCGGTAGAACTTGATAGCGGCCTTGATAATATTAACGGCATCGTACCGGCCGCGCAGTTCATCGATAATGACTTCCTTGTGCTCAAGGACTTTGTAATCTTCGAAGAATCTCTTCAACTCTTTTATGACATGGGGTGGAAGCGCTGAAATGTCGTGATACGAATTGTAAGCCGGGTCATGCGCGTGCACCGCAATGATTTTGTCGTCCTGCCCTTTTTCGTCACGCATGGTCATCAGGCCGATCGCCCGGCACTCCACCAGGCAGAGTGGCGTCAACTGTTCCTGGCAAAGCACCAGAACGTCGAGCGGGTCTCCATCGTCGCAGTAACTCTGAGGGATAAAACCGTAATTGGCCGGATAATGTACCGAGCTGTACAACACCCGGTCAGCTATCAGCAAACCCGTTTTCTTATCCAATTCGTACTTGTTCTTCGAACCTTTGGGAATCTCGATAATGCCGAAAAATGATTCTTCGACGTTCGTGCCCGGGCTGACATCGTGCCAGGGATGAGTCATGTTTCCTCCATACTGATTATCGTTTTAGTATACTTCGACTCTACAAACTTGGCAAACTCAAATCTCTCTTGCGTTGAAATGGCGGGCCTCAGGTAAAACGTTGACATCACGCTCTGAATAGGTTTACATATTCCCATGAAACGGACCGCCCTGCTGTTAGTCGCCGTAATCCTGCTTTACCTGATTCCGTCTGCGATTCTTCAACTGGCCTATGGGCCCTCATATGGATTTCTCTCTGGGGAGGACAGTTGGGTACCGGATGGTCAGGGAGGCTGGGTTGCCCACGGTTCCCCGTCAGGTCAGGCCCCTTCAAGCGCGAGTGTGAATATCCCCGTCCTGCTACGATATTTGCCAATCTTTCTGCCGGCCGCCGTCTTAATACTCTTTTATCTGACGCCATTGTCAAAACTGTTACAGGAGAAGAAGCCACCCATCGATGAATCCGCCGGTGACTCCGACACCCAGAATCCTCCGACAAATCCGTAAAACCGGACAACAGTTCTCCAGTAAGAGCCAGCCAAGTCAGCGAGCCGGTGACTTTATATCACTTTTTTGAGAGCTTCAACGGCCCTATCGTAATCAGGTTCCTGGCCCACTTCAGGCACCAACTGGAAGTAGCTGATCTTGTCGTTTTTGTCGACTACAATTACGGCGCGGGCAAGCAGACGAAGCTCTTTGATGAGAAGTCCATAGGCCTGACCGAAGGAGACATCGCGATGATCGGACAAAATCGTGAGATTGCTGATCCCATGTTCGTCAGCGAATCTTTTCTGCGCGAACGGCAGATCCACGGAGATCGTATAGGCCGCAACCTTGTCTTTGAGCTCGCCGAGCTTCTTGTTGAAACTTTGAGTCTGGATGCTGCAGACGCCGGTGTCCAGCGACGGCACTACCGACAGAAGCCGCGCTTTTCCGGATGAGTCGGAAAGCTTGACCGGGGCGAGACTTCCGTCAAGTAGAGTAAACTGTGGCGCTTTATCGCCCGCTTTCAGCTCGGGACCGAGCAAAGTGAGCGGGTTTCCTTTCGATGTAATGGCTTTGGGCCGTTCCATGGTGTTACCTTTCTTATTTTATTAAGATTCAAATTGACCTGCCGTTTGAGTTTGAAAACAGTGGCCAATCCAAAAAGTTCACAGGAAATGATTTTCCGTGATTATCGAGGGGATTGGTGTTCAGGAGCTATGGCAGAGTAGATATTTTATGTCTACTTTACATATCTAGTCGGATCGGTTATGACGCCGTTAAGGGCCGAGGCCGCGGCGGTTGCAGGCGAACAGAGAAAAACCTCGGTGTTCGATTTCGAGGTTCCGCTAATGCGGGAATAGTTGGTAGTCGTCAGCGCCCGTTCACCGGCCGCCAGCATCGTGCGTATGTCAGTCAAACCCCCGTAACCCGGGTACATCACCACGGCGCCTGCTTCGACCAAAACCCGAATCAAGCCCTTCTTTAAAGCCTCGAGGTAGACACTTCGGGAACTCGGATAGACCAACAGACGGCAATCAGCGTGCACCTGTTTTCCCTTAAGGATCTCGGCGGCGATACGAAGATCATCGAATCGCCCGTTGCTCGCCGTTCCAAGCACTATCACTTGCACCGGCAAACTCTCTCGCTCAGTCACCGGCAGGACTTCCATCGTCGCGGTTGCTTGCGCCAGCATCGGCGTCAGGTGGTCGATAGTGATCTGGTACATTTCTTCATACTCGGCGTTCCGGTCGGCCACCATGGGTGTGTAGTTGCCGACCGCCCGCCCGGTAAGGAACCGTCGCGTGGTCGAGTCAAATCCGCACACTGCCGTCTCCGCGCCGGTATCGATTGACAGGTTGGCCAGTGTAAACCGCTCAGAAAGACTCATGCCGGCCACGACGTGACCGTAATACTCAATCGCCCGCCCTCGGGTGTCGACCGCGCCGAGCATTTTGACGACGGAGAGGGCAATATCCTTGCCGAAGACCCCCCGGGAGCGACGGCCGTTGATATCTATTCGGATGCTCGACGGCACAGTCACTTCAGTGGCGCCACTTGACCATATTTCGGCTATCCTGTTCGGCGCGAGGTTGATTCCAAAAGCGCTCAGGCAGCCGTAGGATACCGCATACTTGTCGCATCCGACAATCAACTGGCCAGGAAGGACCAGACCCGTCTCCACGGCTACCTGATGACAGCAGCCCTCGGCGGCGTCGTAGAGGTTGCGCACTCCCTGTCGCTTCAGAAACTCGCGAATCCGTTTTAGCATCTCGGCGGCATTTTCCAGTCCGGCACGGGGGCACAAAGACAACGAAACGAAAAGCTTGTTTGGGTTCCAGATGAGCTCGGTGCCGGTCTTTTTGAATTCGTCGATTACCTGAAGCACGCCGGCGTCGATAGTCACGAGGTCGGGTTCCACCGTGACGGTCTGCCCGACCTCGACACGAGAGATCTGGGCGATACGCGACAAAACCTTTTGAACCAGCGTCTGTCGGCCATACAGCGATGCCGTCGTCGATGGCGTGGCGGAGCCGGGGAAGTCGAGTTCAAGCTGTTCCAGTTTGAGAAATGCCGGTTTTTCCCGAATGCCATAGCGTCTTCGCCAATTATAAAAAGCGGCTTTAGAAATACCCAGCTCAAGTCCGCACTTGTCATCATCGCCGAACCGCTCCCAGAGGTTCCGAATCTCCTTCTCGGAAAATTTAGGCTGCGAATGCTTGGGGACATTTTTCTTCCGTCGCCAGTACGCGATCAGATACGGAGGAACACCGCCAAGACGTTCACCGATCTTTTCATCGGTTTTGTAAAGCTTCTGGAGCTGTACCAACTCCCCTTTGGTGGGAATCCGTTTCTTGGGGATCATAAGCGGGCGAACTCCGTTTTCAGGAGTTCATAGATGGGCTCGAGTGGAACCGATATTACACCGGTCTTTCCGATTACCGGCATGAAATTGGTGTCGCCTTGCCATCGGGGAACAACATGCATATGTAGATGTCCCGGGACACCGGCACCCGAGGCCCGGCCAAGATTCATTCCAAGATTCATCGACGCCGGTTTCAGCGCCTTCTTGATGACGGTGACAGTTCTGCGCGTCAGTTCGAAAAACTCTATCGATTCTTCTTCGGTCAGTTTCTCGATCAAGCCGACATGACGATTGGGCACGATCAGCGTGTGTCCGGAGTTGTAGGGGTATTTATTGAGGATGACAAAGACTTTTTTGCCGCGGTGCACTATGAGATTTTCCACAGTATCCTTCATCTTGAGCCGTTTACAAAAGACACACCCTTCTTCCTTCTTGCTCAGGATGAACCCGGCCCGCCACGGCGCCCATATCATTTTATCAGTCATATCGTTATAAATAAGGGAATTTCATTGGATTATCAAATTAATATTGGTCAATTCGTTCGAATTGCTCGTAACCTGTTGAGTGGTAGTTAATTATGCACGATTGAAGATAATTGCGTGCGCGCGGGCCTCGTTGGAGCGATCATACAGATCCGGCGCTCAGCAAGCGCCAGTTATCTGCGAGATGACAAATCAAGACTGCTAGAACCAGTGCGACTATTCGTTCGCAGGATTGATTTATCAAACTGATTGCGGATGTTGGTATCGGTATCTATTATGATGTCTACTGCGAATTCAAGCGGAAGTAAGAACTGGAGATGCGATGAGAAGAAGTCTGGTGCTAGCGTTGATACTACTGGTAGGCGGAACATCGTCATGGGCGTTCGACGGCAAACGCGAAGGGTTCGTGTTGGGCGGAGGGCTGGGGTTTGCGCCTTTGAGCCGATGGTCAGTCACGGCGACCGATCTCGAAGATTACGCCGACCAGAGTGAAAGCAAAGCAGGTGTGGGGGGCCAGCTGATGGCCGGTTACGCATGGAATGAAAAGAATATGATGGTGGCTGAAGGGAATATGTCGACATTCAAGTCGGAATTCTTCTCATCGTATGTGTTGTATCCTAAAAACCGTCGCATCAAGCAGGGATATGCCGGAGCCTCATGGTATCATTATTTCGGCCCGGTCGGGCGTTCGGTGTTCACCGCAATCGGTTTCGGATATTACTATTTCAAGGTGGATGAATTCAGCGCCACCAAAACCGGGGGAGCATTTCTCTTCGGCGGCGGGTACGAATTCATGAAGCATCTTCAGGTCGGCGTCTATTTAGCGGGAGGAAAAACCAGCAACGATGATGTCAAATACAATCACACGCAAATAAATGTGCTGCTGAGCGGTATTGCTTTCTGAACGTATTCTGTACGGGGCTTGAATCGCACGACAAAGAAATTTATTGTGTATTCTTTTCTCCTTGCTTAAATTGCCGGAGAAATCAAGTGTGGGTTTACAGAGGTTAAGGGAGAATTCATGAAGAAGATTCTTGTCTTTCTTGCGGCAGTATTACTGCTGAGCACTTCATCATGGGCGTTCAATGGTGTGCGTAAAGGATTCGTGCTGGGTGGCGGACTGGGGTTCGCACCGGCGGCGAAATGGTCGGTGGACGACTATTACATGGGCATGCAACTCGACACAAGTGAAACGAAAGCCGGGGTCGGGTTGAATCTTCTTGTCGGTTATGCCTGGGACGAACACAACATGATTGTCTACGAGGGCAACGTAGCAGGGTACAAGTCGGACTTCTTTTCGGATTTTCCGCTGGATCCGCGGGATAGAACCGCCACCCAGGGGTTCAACGGCGCCGCGTGGTATCACTATTACGGGCCGACCGGACGTTCATTCTTCACGGCTGTCGGTCTCGGATTCTATTACTTCAAGGTTGAGGATTTCGAAGAGAACGATGCGGGTGGGGCGCTTCTGCTCGGTGCCGGGTACGAGTTTACCCGTCACTTGCAGTTCGGCGTGTATCTGTCCGGCGGCCGCACTTCCAGCGATGGTGTCGATTTTGAGCATGGCCACATCAGCGTGCTCATGTCTGCGATCGCGTTTTAGAGCCGCAGTAACTACGATATTCGAACCGGACTGTCAAGGCAGCCCGGTTTTTTTGTTGAATCTCCAGCAGTCAGGCTGCTACTTGTCTTCATGTTCAAAGCCCCGTTGCCGAGACTGGATAAGGACGCCGAGGATGTTCGAGCGAAGCTGCTCAAGCATTGTCGACTGGATGTCGGCGATGTCTGGCGTGACCCCGAGGGCAAACACATAGTGGGATGCGGGGACGCCTGCGACGCCGAATTCGTCGGAAGGCTGGTCGGTGCCCGGCGGTCGACCCTCGCTATTCAGGACCCACCATACAATCTTGTCATGTTTGAAAAGCGGTCAGCTGACTCGTTCACAAGTTGGTGTCGTCGATGGGTTGATACCACATGGAATGCGCTGGATGATGACGCCGCGCTGTATGTCTGGCTTGGCGCCGAGCAGAGCGACCACTTCCAGCCATTGCCTCAGTTCATGCTGATGATGGCCGACACGAAGTTCAAGTCCCGGTCATTTATTACGATGCGCAATCAACGCGGGTACGGCACGCAGAAGAACTGGATGGCAGTCAGACAGGAACTGCTCTATTACTCAAAGGGAGAACCTGAGTTCGAGGTTCAGTACACGGAGATCCCGAAATCGGTGCGGGGATACTATAAAGAGGTCGACGGTGTTGTGACGGAAAATGGCGAGCGTGGAAAGGCTCCGACCATCCGGCCGGGGAATGTTTGGGCCGATATCCAGCAGGTGTTCTACCGGATGGAAGAGAATGTAAACGGGTGCTACGGCCAGAAGCCGTTAAAAGCGCTCGAACGCATAATCAGAGCGTCATCGCGCCCGGGCGACATCGTAACCGACTTCTTCAGTCATTCCGGTTCGACTTTGCTCGCCTGTGAGCTGACCGACCGAAGAGGCATAACTTTCGACATTGATCCGATTTTCGCAGAAATAACTATCCGTCGACTAGAGCGCTTCCGCCAGACCGGGAAGACCGGCTGGCAAGCGGGCAACCCGTTTCAAGATGAATTAATTGGCCGATCCAGATCCTCGCTGAGAGACTGATCTCTACCGTGTCGACGTTTGCCCGGCTGTTCTCCCGACAAAGTAATTGTAAACCAGGGCGAATATAAGTCCGCACACGTAACCGTCGACTAATCCCCAAATCAATCCCCAGAGACTTCCTACGGGGCTGATTGAATAACCACGATAGATTCTGCCGATTAACGTGACTTCTCCGCTGCCACCGTCCAGCAGAATGATCCACCAGGTGAGAAGAAACAGGCCGATTCCCCAGAGAAGACCGGACGTCAGCGCCAGGGCTTTGACATTGAGCTTCATCAAGTACCTCCAATGCTTAGGTTACTTTCCGTGGAGGAGCCGTAATCGACCGTTATTTCCCCTTTTCGAGCAGTGTAGGCTCTTCGAACGCTCCTTCGATTTTTGACACATTGACGAGAAACTTTTGAAGATCCGCGGTGTGTGCAGTCAGCACCAGCTCGCCTTCGATCTCCTGATTTTGGACCGCGTTGGGGTTGTCCTTCAGGTAATCTTCCAGCCAATCGGAGTTAATGGCGGCAATCTTGAGAGTAGGTCCGGCCTGGTAGACTCGGATAAAGCTGTGGACCGGCAGGAAGTGCATCTCGTAGAAGCCGTTCCCACCAAGGTCGGGCTCATCGGGGAACACATCGAAGAACCTGATTCCCGCAAGTTCCACCAGTTTGACCGTGAAATCCGCTGATGTGCCGTTTTCATCAGTGTA
This sequence comes from uncultured Ignavibacteriales bacterium, assembly GCA_964371785.1. Classification (GTDB taxonomy): domain Bacteria; phylum Zixibacteria; class MSB-5A5; order GN15; family FEB-12; genus CAVQCT01. The sequence goes on from CAYJOL010000006.1 coordinate 141,887, forward strand.
CACTAAGTGGTATTCCTTTTCGCCGGATTGACTGAACTGGTAAGTCTCCGGCGTCTCCGAGTCGTGCCAGTCTCCCAGGACGGCGGGATCAAAGATGATGTCCTGATCTGTGTAGATGGGATTCAATGTGGTCACACATCCGGCCAACAGCACAACAAAGAGGAGGGCGAATGCCAACGGAAGTTTGCACATGGTACACTCCTTCGCGCTGAGATTGCTTTTGGGTTAAGGTCGCTATTGTATAATTGAAACTTAGAACGGGCCGTCTATCCGGTCAAGTGTTTAATCCGGTTACCGGGTAGCGCGAGAGCGATCAAACCGCGTTTTTAATTCGCCGGTGAAATTGTCGTACTGGCCCTCAGTGACGGCAGCTCGCGGTATGATCACAGCAACGATCGGTCCGGTGTAAATGAATGTATGTGAGGGTATTGAGTCGATCTGTTCGATCTGACTCCAGGTGACCATCCCGGTGTGGGAACCTGCTTTAATCCTCAGGCCATCATCGTCGATCAGCAATTCAATAGGGTCGCTCGGATTGGCCGCCATACCTTCGCGGTACATCGCGGTCAATCGCCTGAGGTAATTCTTTTTGTGATAGATTCGGGTGAACACCAGAAACGCCAGGGCGAGAAACATCCAGAAAAACATCGACGGCTGGTGACCGCCGAAAAGGTACAGGCCGGCAAAATAGAGAAACAGTAGTATCGGTATGCCCTGGGTTATATATCGAGCGCGCTTGATCACTATCGAAGTCCGGTAATGGCGCTCTCCGAACGCCAGATAGTCACTCAGCGAATTGGTGAAGACTACCCGTTCCGGCGAACCTTGATTGTATGAATTCAATGCAGGAACCTGTTCAGTTACTCTTTAACAAGCAGGACGTTGACGGCCTTGACAACAACCCGGACTCTGTCGCCTTCTTTGATCCCGAGTTCTTTCAGGGAATCGACCGTCATTACTGACTGCATCGAGGCCGGGCTTTCGATTTCAAGTTTCACCTGTGACATAATATCACCAAGCTTTATCGAAGTCACCTTACCGGTCAGCTGATTTCTGGCTCCAGTTTTCATGAGTATCCTCCGGTCAGCAGACCTATTTACCTGTTTTCTTCCGGTGCTACTATGGTCCTCTGAATCTTCTTGGAATCCATACACGATCTAAGCTGTTTGGCCTCATTTACCGCCTTGACTACCATCCTCCTAATCTTACTGTGATCGCGATCTAATCGTCCTTTCCACACTTTGGTGGCAAGGAGAACTAGAAGCTCATGATCTCCAATCTTTGGTCCACTGTGTTTTTTTCGCTTCAAAATAGCAGCGATGAGTCTCCTTTGTATGGCGAACAAGTAATGTCCGGGCAGAATGAACACAAACCTGTTAGTCAGCAAGAATTGGTGCAACAGCTTCTTGGCATTTGCCTTCTCGGCACCTACCGCCGCCGCTCGTGACTTGTTCAACAGTGCCTGTGTCCTGTCTACATTAAAAATGATTTCATCACCGCTTTCAAGAATACTTTCTATTCGCCTTGGAAGCATTCGATTACCGCCCTGTAAGAAAGAGGCAACATCTAGCTCAATCAGTTCTAACAATTCAGACTCGAGGTACGACTCAAGCATCTGGAATTCTGCGTCCAGGTCGGCGGATATAGTGGATATGCAAAGTAAATCCCTGCATACTTCAGTCAACAGATCAAGCTCAAAGAGATAATTTTCTATAGAATGTCTTCTCAGGTGAACCGCTCTGCGATGACGATTCCTGCATCGCAAAAGTATGTCATAATCACCATCGATGGCAACGGCAAAAGGGAGGTCTTTCTCCAAGAGATTCTCTACCAGTTTCAAGCACTCCTCTTTTCCTCCTGCTGCTTCGATTCGAAAATCTGTCGGGCCAAGCATCGCCCCGTAGAAAACCACGTCGCTTGGCCCCTCAACCCATAGGAGTGCTTTTTGATAGAAGTTGAACTTAGCAGCCTGCCCTGAAGAAGTGCGGTTAAAAAGCGCCATCACAAAGCCCCAAGATCGATCACTTTCTCTTGGAATTCTCCCACGATATCAGGTGAATGAGTAGCAACTATGATCTGACATTGCTGTGCTAACTCCCTAATTGAGGACAGCAGTTTTTCCTGCCACTGTACATGCAAAGACAGCTCCGGTTCATCCGCGACATATATAACAGATTTGTTCTCCCAAAGAAGGGCTTGAGTAAGCAATATCAAAAGCTGCTTCTCGCCGGAAGAAAGATTCTGTATTCTGACCTCTGTACCTTTCTGATCCCGACTAGCGATGGTCAGTATGCCGTTTGGTCCTATGGAGACCTGTTTCCCCTCAAGAAACGAATTCGTAATTGATTCGTACCGTTTGAGTGGACTAAAGAGCAAGCTTATCTTGGTTTCTAGGTTCCCAGCCATTTGAACGAGATCGTTCGTACGACGGAACAAGCGAAGTATGAAGACATCGTCAGGCTTAGAACCCGTAGGTCCCTTTCCTATCCGCTCAAACACTTCTTGAGCACGCTGAAAATGCTCCTCAACTCTCATGCGCATTTCATCGTTTAGTAAGCCAATCTCATCAAACGCTCTTAGTAATTGTTCTTTTTCCTGGGGCAGTGGAGCATTTATTCTAATGGACCCCTTGGAATCCAATTGTTTGCTGTAGAGGATTGTCCCAAGAACTTGTCTCTGAAAATCTCTGTATAGCTCAGACCGCGGCCCGTCCAAGCCCAACCGGTACACCGAGAGGCGGTCCAGGAGATGAGTCAGACTCGCATCTACCGATTCAAGTTGTGTTCTATGGTCCATGATGTATTCGTCGTCTTGCTCGGGAATTGGTAACCTTCTACTCACCGGTAACCATATGGCCTCAACTAGTTTCGCTAGTTTGCCTTGGACTTCCCTTACTGCGTCTGCCAGCCATCGCTTTTGCATTCTTCGGGATACCGGTCTGAGATCCGCAAGATTGACTTGACACTTGGTACGGCCAATTGTGAAAGTGAACCCTACCTCGGAGTGCACAACTTTAATAGGAATGTCGGGCTCTCCCGAATCGCTTCGTAACGTTAACGTAAGCTCCTTGAAAGGAATCGCGTTGAGACTCTCCACGTCCACCTCTACGACAAACCTAAGCAGATTGAGAATGGTGGTTTTACCTGAAGCGTTCCTTCCTATCAGAATGTTGACATCTCGAAAAAACTCGATACTGAAGTCCTTGTAATGCCAAAGATCCGCGACATCAAGCTTACCAATATGATAATCTGACAAGAATTACCCCTAGTCGCTGTACATTATTAATCCCATGAATTTGCCCAAATCTACTTATTTACTAGGGAGTTGTCAAGTCGGAAGCTGGGTGATCATATGTTACCTTCAAACTCCTATCTCTTTACCTACCGCACCTTTCCAACCACATAATGTTTTGGCCTTGTGCCAAAAGAAACAAAATCTTGTAGAAACAATAATAGCATTGTAAATTCTGTCTACTCTTATGAACAGCGTCATCCTTAAAAAAGGCCGTGACAAATCGGCGCGGCAGTACCACCCCTGGATCTTCTCCGGCGCGGTGGGTAAAGTGGAAGGAAATCCGGCTTCAGGCGAGGTGGTGCGCGTTCTTGACAGTAACAGGGCCTTTATCGCTTATGGATATTTCAACAATCGCTCACAGATTCAGGTCCGCCTGCTGGAATGGAACGAAGCGAATGTCGTCGATGACCAGTGGTGGTATGAGAAAGTCTCGCAGGCGGTTCGTCGGCGGGGAACGCTGGCGGTCGATGACAGCACGAACGCATATCGACTGGTTTTCGGTGAATCTGATTTTTTGCCCGGGCTGATAGTCGACAAATATGAGAACTTCCTGGTTCTTCAGAGCCTGACGGCGGGGATCGAGGCGGCCAAGGGAGTTATCGTCCAGGCGCTGAATTCGCTTATGAATCCGTCCGGCATCTACGAGCGAAGCGATGTTGATGTGCGGGATCTCGAAGGTTTGCCGCAGCAGAAGGGCGTGCTTATCGGGCGTGAACCGGACGATGAGTTACTTATCCGGGAAAACAATCTTAAATTCACGGTGGATGTGAAAAACGGCCAGAAGACCGGCTACTATCTGGACCAGCGGGAAAACCGACGAATTACGGCCCAGTACGCCGACGGCCTTAGTGTGTTGGACTGTTTCAGCTACGCCGGCACCTTTGCCATCTATGCGTTGAAGAACGGTGCCAAGTCGGCGATGCTCGTGGATACGTCGGCATCGAGTCTTGCCCGTGTAAAAGAGAACGCCAATCTCAACCGAATCGAGTCATCGCGGGTGGAATACGTCAAGGGCGACGCTTTCCAGGTACTCAGGCAATTCAGCCAGTCGAAGCAGAAGTTCGATATGGTGGTGCTGGATCCGCCGAAATTCGCGACCACCAAAGCTCAGGTGGAAAGAGCATTGGCCGGTTACAAAGATATCAATATGCTGGCGATGAATCTTCTGACCGAAGGAGGCATCTTGGCCAGCTATTCATGTTCCGGGGCGATCGATCTGGCGTCGTTCAAAATAGCAATCTTCTGGGCGTCGCTCGATGCCCGCAGGCAGGTGCAGTATCTTCACACTCTGTCACAGGGGATCGATCATCCTCGTCTGGCTTCGTTTCCCGAATCGGAGTATCTCAAGGGCGTAATCTGCAGAGTGTATTAATCATCATCTGCTGAGTCGGCAGAAGCGAACGATTTTCCCATTTGATAAGCGTTGCCAATAAACTCGCCCGTGGCATAGTAGCCTCCGGTCGGCGCATAAATCATCGGTTTGACCTTGGTGATATCCGGCAGACTATTTTCACCCAGCACTTCCCGGTCAGCTTTTACGTCGAGAATTTCTCCAATAAACTGCGTGTGGAGTCCAATCTCCAGAGTGTGCGAGAGACGGCACTCAAGAATAAGGGGAAACTCCTTAATGTATGGAGCGTCGACCAAGTCACTCTTCACCGGTGTTAACCCGGTGTCGGCGAATTTATCGGTTTTTCGTCCTGTCGCAACGCCAAAGTAATCGGCCTCCTTAGCGTACCACTGCGGCGCCACGTTTACCGTGAAGGCCTTTCTTGCCACAATAGATCCGTAAGAATATGTTGCTTTCCGCAGAGAGATTGCCACCGATGGCGGTTTGGAGCAACAGACGCCGCCCCAGGCGACCGCCATGGCATTCGGTCGATTGTCAATATCATAGGTTCCGATTATCCAGACCGGGGTAGGGAAGATCATCGTTTTGGCGCCGATTGATTTTTTCATGTTCGCTCTCCTGGTTTTGGGCAAGGTGACAATGATTCGTGCCGGTGTCAACCTTTATGTCGAGTCAAAGCGGCGCGTGGGATTCAGATCTGAGTGCAATAACAAAGGGACTGACTTGCGTCAGTCCCTTGATCATTCGAAATAGATGTGACCGGTTTACCAGTTGTTGCGACGACCGCCGCCACCACCGAAACCACGACGTTCGCGATCGCCACCACGGCCACCGCCGCCACCGCCGCCGCCTTCGGTTTTGGGACGAGCTTCGTTGACTTTAAGGCTCCGACCACGAATGTCTTTGCCGTTCAGCCCGGCCATGGCTGCCATACCTTCTTCTTTGGACGCCATTTCGACAAACCCGAAACCACGGGATTCGCCGCTGTACTTGTCCTTAATGATGTTGACGCTGGTCACTTGGCCGTAGCTTTCAAAAGCCTGGCGAAGATCATCTTCTGTCGCATCGTACGACAGATTTCCGACGTAGATATTCATTCTACACTCCAGATTTGTTTACCCACTGCGACACCCGACTGGGTAAACCGCATTTGCAGATAAACCGGTTCTTGCGCACCATTGCGCCCTTGTCTCCAGATTAACATTTTTCCTTGAATTACTCTGAAAAAGATACAGACCTTGAAAAAAAGATTAATGAGGGACAACTATCATACTTGCTTAATATATCGGCAGGGAAATTCATTGTCAATAGTTATTTTAGTATTCGGTCCGCCGCCGGCCTCTCTTACCTGTTGGCCCCAAGCAAGATAGCTGACGGGCTTCCGGCCGATTTCACCCCAAATATTCAAGGCTTATTTTTCCATCGGTCAACTTGGCATAGCTGAAATGATGAATGAAATCGCCGGTATTGATGTATATCCCGCCGTCGATTTCAGCATAGACGGGAATGTGAAGATGCCCGATTACTACAATATCATATCCGGCGGCAAGTTTGTCCGTGGCGTACTGACGGTAATCGGGCGCGAAACTGTGGTCGCGGCGCGAAGTATACTCACGTGACGACCCGGAGACGGCTTTGGCCAGCGGAATCGCCCAGTCCACCGGAAGCTTGCGGTACAGCCAGATATTGAAGCGGTTGCGGAGTATCTTTTTCAGAAATCGATATCCGCGGTCCTTCTTCGCCAGACCATCACCGTGGATTAGATGCAATTTCTTACCTTCGTACTCGATATCGAAGGCGTCGCGGTGAACGTGAAGGCCGAGCTGTTTGTCGAAGAAGTCATCCATCCAGAAGTCGTGGTTTCCGCTGACGTAGTCGATGGCGATCTTGCGGTCGCGAAGATCCCCGAGCAGGCGAAGCACACGAAAATGGTCCTTGGGGATGGCGTTTTTGTATTCAAACCAGAAATCGAACAGGTCGCCCAAAATCACCAGCCGATCACCGTCGGCACAGACCATGCGGAACAATCGTTCGATATTGGCTACTTTGCGGGATTCCTTATCGACGTTCGACGAACCCAGATGAGCATCGGAAAATATATACAGCGCCATGCCGCTTACCGATCCGTGGCCGGATGAGGCCGGCTCACCCGACCCGTTCCATCATGTGCGTCATTGCTTCGAAATATGCTTTGCTCATCCGGTCCAGCTTGAGGTCAATAACGCGATTGATTTTCAGATTGCCACCGCCAACTTCGCCGATCTTCGCGCAGGGGACATCCTGATCATTAAAGAATGAAATCAGTTTGTCGGCATTTTCAGGCGAGCAACTCACGACCACGCGGGACTGAGCTTCGCCGAACAGGAGCGCATCGATGCGCGGTCCGTCGGAGATTGATATAGTTGCGCCCATCTGATTATCTTTGGCGGCGATACAGCATTCGGCCAGTGCGACTGCAAGTCCGCCCTCGGAACAGTCATGCGCCGAATTAACATACCCGCTTCGAATGGCGCTCAGCAGCGTCTCCTGAAGCCTCTTTTCGAAATTGAGATCAAGTTCGGGAACTGCCCCGGTGGTGCGTTCGAAAATCGTATGAAGGTATTCCGATGCTCCCAGTTCCCCGGTATTTCTCCCCAACAGGAGAATGACATCGTCGTCCTGCTTGAACCACTGCGTGGTTATATGTGACACATCCTCGATCATTCCGATCATACCGATTACCGGCGTGGGGAAGACCGCCCGTTCCGGGTCTTCGTTATAGAACGACACGTTGCCACCTGTAACCGGCGTACCGAGGGCGTAACAGGCATCGCCCATGCCGCCTACCGCCTCGCTGAAGCCGTAGTAGACTTCCGGCTTGTAGGGATTACCAAAATTGAGACAGTTGGTCACGGCGACTGGTTTGCCGCCCGAGCACACGATATTACGCGCCGCTTCGGCTACCGCCGAGCGAGCGCCCAGCCTCGGGTTCACGTAGCAGTACCGCCCATTGCAGTCCGTCGTCATGGCGAGTGCTTTGTTCGTTTTTCTGAGGCGGAGTACCGCGGCATCAGAACCAGGACCTACTGCCGTGTTGGTACGAACCATGGAATCATACTGGTCATACACCCAGGCTTTATTGCAGATATTGGGAGATGCCAGCATGGTCAGCAGTGTCTCGTTCCAGTCGCGTTCGGTCGGAATGGTGGCAGGATCCAGGTTGACGATCTCATCCATATATTTCGGACGGCGTGTTTCCCGATGATAGACCGGCGCGCCGCCACCGAGCACGAGTGAATCCGACGGGACCTGCGAGACGACCTGGCCGTTCAGCTTGACCGTCATTAGACCATCGGTAGTGACACGGCCGATTATGGTTGAGTCCAATCCCCATTTATCGAACACCGCCCGGACTTCGGCTTCCCGGCCTTTCTTCACACAGACAAGCATCCGCTCCTGTGATTCGGACAAGAGTATTTCGTACGGGATCATACCGGATTCGCGCACGGGGACCTTGTCGATATCGATTTCGACACCGACCTTTCCTTTGGCGGACATTTCCGAGCAGGAACAGGTAATGCCGGCGGCGCCCATATCCTGGATGCCGACAATCAGATCCTTCTCGATAATTTCGAGGGTCGCTTCCACGAGCAGTTTCTCGGTGAACGGGTCGCCTATTTGAACGGAAGGTCTTTTCTCCTGGGACTTTTCGGTGAGTTCTTCGGAAGCGAAGGTCGCACCATGGATACCATCGCGGCCGGTCTTGGACCCCACGATCATCACCGGGTTACCTTCGCCCTTCATCACGGCCGACGCCATCCGGTCTGCCCGGACAATCCCGACTGCCATGGCGTTGATCAACGGATTGCCGGTGTAGGCTTCATCGAAATAAACTTCGCCCGCTACTGTCGGCACGCCGAACGAATTGCCATAGTCACCGATCCCGCGCACGACACCATCGACCAGATACCGCACCCGGCCGTTTTTGGGCGAGCCGAATCTCAGCGAATTAAGCGCCGCGATCGGACGCGCACCCATGGTAAAAATATCGCGGAGGATCCCGCCAACTCCGGTGGCCGCGCCCTGATACGGTTCGACCGCCGAGGGGTGGTTGTGCGATTCGATTTTGAAGACGACCGCGAGCCCATCGCCGATATCCACCGCGCCGGCGTTTTCTTCGCCCGCTTTGGCCAGCAGGTTTTCGCCTTCGCGGGGGAGGGTTTTCAGCAAGGCGATGGAATTCTTGTATGAGCAATGCTCCGACCACATGACCGAGTAGACACCGAGTTCGGTGTAATTCGGTTCGCGGCCAAGAATTTTCTTGATATGTTCGTATTCTTCGTCGGTAAGCCCGTGGCTTTTAACCATTTCCGGGGTGACGACGGGCTGGGTGTATGTAGGGGCCATATCTTCTCCTTAAGCTGTAAAGGGAGAATATACCGTGGCGGTCAAGCCGCGTCAACAGCGGGTTTGGGGGGGATGAGGCGATGAAAAGGGGCGATCATTCGATCGCCCTGAATGCGAAAATCGTTTACGGCCAGGGATTCACCGGCGGCGGGCCGTTGCCAAACTCGTAATCGACAAGGTACACGAGATCGGCTATGTCGATAGAGCCGCTGCCGTCGACGTCTTCGAGCTCCCATCTCGGTGGCTCAGGACCACCGTTGAACATGTGTTCGACCATATAGACCAGGTCACCGACATCCGATGATCCGTCAATATTGATATCACCAAGCACGAATATCATGAGTGTGGTGGCGCACTCGGCACGATTACACTGAATACATCCCGAATCCCATGTATACACAACCAGTGGAATCGCAATCCCAAGCTGATCACGTGGAATCGAGGCCGACCAGAGTCCGGTCGTTGGATCGATAGTCCCCGGTCCTGTCTCTATTGCGTATACAGGGACACTCGGCAACGGCAGGAACGGTATAGCCTCGAACTGATACGTGACCGGGTCAGGGTGTACAGAGAAGATAGTATCCGGACATGCATTCATTTGCGGAACGCCGCACATTGCCAAGGCCACCCAGAAACAGTACGGACCGCCCCAGGCCGGTTTCACATTGGGACCGGCTGTGCTGGCCCAGAGCCATGTACCGGTTGGGGGGTAATAGGACGAATCGATGCAAAACGTGTCTTCTGATTCCATGACCGTGGCAGTGATACAAATTGCCACAGCGTCAAAACCGGCTGGCAATCCCTCTCCGTTCGACCCTTTCGACCCCCCTACGACCAACGTGCACGCATACGGAGTTGTCTGGAATTTCTGGATGACGAAGATAAGATCAAATACATCTCGCCAGCCTGCTCCGCCTCCAAAATCGATCGGCAGGGTGTCGAGAGCCGGGTCAAGCAGCTGGCTCTGGCGCGCAGTCCAAAGCTTGTATCCATTTGTAATACCACCGAACGGATACGTCCCATCATTTGTGTATCTGAAGTAGAATTTGAGCGGCTGACAGGAGTTAACTTCCCCGGGACTAAACTGTCCCCACACATGGTCCAGTGTTATCGATGAACCGAATACCGGCACCGAGAACATTACCAGAATAGCGGTCGCAATTACGAGGAACAGCACCTTGCGCATAATAGCCTCCCACGGGCGTACGCCCGACTCAAGCAGGTTTGCTTAATATAAAATAGAGTTATTCGTACACAATATATTCCCCGTTCATTGTACTGTCAACGTGCAAATTGGCAAACTTCGGGGCGTCAGGCGGAGTTAAGTCGGTGTCGAAAAGTTCAGGCAGGGGGATTTAACGTGTTGATCCCGAAGGGACAAAGGCAGTTCAAGAAGCAGTGTGCGCAGTCCGGTCGTCGTGCTTTACATATTGCCCGTCCATGAAGTATGAGCAGGTGAGAGAAAATAATCCAATCGGCCTGAGGTACAATTCTCATGAGATCGAGCTCGACTTTCTCCGGCTCCTTCGCTGTCGTGAATCCCAGCAGACGGCTGATCCGGCCGACGTGTGTATCTACGACTATTCCCTCGGCAATCCCATACCCGGCGCCGAGGACGACCGATGCCGTCTTGCGGCCGACCCCCTGAAGTTTCACCAGATCATCAATCGTTTTCGGCACTATTCCGCCATGCCGCTCAAGAAGCTGCTGTGCGGAAAGCTTGATCGATTTTGCTTTGGAGTTGAAAAAGCCGGTGGTGAAAATATCGTGCGCCAGTTCTTTGATCTCTGCGTTTGCAAATGCTTCCACCGACGGATACTTCTTGAACAAACCGGGAGTGACCTTGTTGACTCGTTCGTCGGTGCACTGGGCCGACAGAATCGTCGCGACCATGAGCTGATGCACGGTCTTGTATGACAGGGAGGTCCTGGCTTCAGGGTAGTGCTTCTTGAGCAGCTTGATGCACGCAATCGCCCGGACTTTTTTCTCTTGCTGGGTTTCTCTGGCCATTTCTGATTCTATCTCATTGCTTCTTGCTCTTGCTCCGAGATTGCGATGTCACCACCCTCTGCCTCCCCGGCGCAGGCCGGGGTCCATCTTTATTCGCTCTGGGCACCCGCCTTCGCGGGTGAGGCAGAGTCAAGATTGCGAGGTCGCGAGATCCCATTATCGCGTGACTTATCCCTCCTCGCAATGACATTATCTTAACCTTCAAATAGTCCATAGGTTCTCATACTATTATCATGCTCAAGGTCTGTCTTTGCGAGGCGGCCATCACACCGATAGCTGGGAAGCCGTCGTAATCTCATAACAAGTCAGCACGAAAGTATCACCACCCGGTCAATGTCGTTAAGGTCCTTGAGAATCACTATCGAGGTAAACCGGTCGTCGTGCGATGTCATCTCGGCGACTTTGTCCGCCTGATTATAGCCTATTTCAAACATGATCCGTCCGCCAGGTGCGAGATGGTTGGGAGCGTCGCGAAGAATCGTCCGGACCGCATCGAGACCCTCACTACCGGAGGTCAGCGCTACTTTCGGATCGGCCAGCACTTCGGGTGGCAACGATTTGTATTCTTCGTCGGAGATGTACGGCGGATTTGCAAGGATAAGGTCGAATTTCGACCCGCCCGGTACCTTTGCGAAGTAATCACTGTGAAGGAACGATATCTTGTCGTCAGCTTTCAGGTCGACAGCGTTTCTTTGGGCGACTTTAATCGCCTCTTCCGAGATGTCCAGCGCCGTGACACTACAGGCAGGCAGTTCCAGCGCCAGCGTCACACTGATCACGCCGGAGCCGACACCGAGGTCGGCTATTCGTGGTTTGGTGAACTTTTTTTCTTTGATGAACCGGATGGCGGCGTCGCAAAGTAACTCGGTTTCGGGGGTAGGGATCATCACGGCGGGGGAGACGGAGAAACTTCGGCCGTAGAACCACGACTCCTCAAGAATGTACTGAAGCGGGTAGCGGGTAGCGCGCCGGGCGAGAACCTCGTCGAACCGCGCCAGTACCTTGTCGGTGATAAGCTGTTCTCCGTGAAGGTACAGCTGGAGGCGCTCAGTATCGAGCAGGTGGCAAAGAATCGACTCCACTTCGGCCTTGCCGCGGTCTATTCCGGCCGCCTCGAGGATCTTTCCCTTCTCCGCGATAAAACGGGTCAGATGCTGAATCACGAGGAAGGGCTTTCAGTAGTCGATGGGTGTTGAGGTGATTCTTTGCTTCTTATGAATCCAATCAGCCAAAGCATGACCAACAGGCCAATGAAAGAATAACAAACTGAATAGGTAAGCGTGGCCGAAAATTGTATGGAATGGGGTATCAGAAAAATGACCAACATGATAACGAACGCCAATAAACCGATCCAACCAAGCGTCTTTCTCGAATACACGTCACGCACTTTCGGATTTTGGGTGAGTGAATACAGGCTGGAGAACACGACAAACAGCAGATAGACAAACAGCAGTTGGGTCTTGTTGTCGGTGGCGTCGGTACCGAACGGCACCCCTTCCCAAAATCCGTTGAACGCATACCAGTTCATGGCAAACCCAAAAGGGTACCCGCCGACAAGGGCACAGAGCGCCGCCCAGAGAAAAAACTTTGCCATCGGTCTCGCATCGGATCGACCGGAAATCACCGAAAGAGAATTCACGGCCGCCAGGGATACGAAAAAGAAGGTGGCGAATATGAGCAGTATGTGTCCGACCAACACCGCATGAGGCACGGCGCCGATATATTTGAAGACGAACGGCGTTCCCGGTTTCTCAGTGAAGGCGGCTATCGGACGTCCCAAACTGTCCGCAATCTCGAAATAATAGTAGAATCTGCCGCCGCGCTGCCCGGCCGTTACCTCGGTGTAATAGACGATATAATCGGAGTCACTCTGGATCATCGGCGATGACGCGTAGAGCGCAAGGTCGGTATAATCCTGTCCGGCCAGGGATATGCGGAACATCGGATACGCATTGTCATTGAGCGGTCCCGTGATCGTAACCGGCAGACGAACAGTTGAATCGACGAGTGCCTTGGGAACAGACAGATAGCTGAAGGTGTAGCCGTTCTCCGAATGAGTAAACTGCTCGGGGTGACCGCGGGAACTGGTCCGCGCGATATAGAGCATCGCGACTGTGAGAATAAACGCGGCGACGTATTTCAGGAGTCTCATGAAGTGTGCGCGGCCTCTGCCGCTTGCAGTTTGAGTTTCTGTTCCTGGTCGTACTCCCGCAGAGCTTCAATCAGCTCATCAAGGTCGCCGTTCATGATCTCTTCGAGCCGGTAGAGGGTGAGGTTAATCCGATGGTCGGTGACGCGACTCTGAGGGTAGTTATACGTACGAATTTTGGCCGAGCGGTCGCCCGTGGAGACCATGGAGCGGCGTTCCGCGGTCTGCTTGGCGCGCTGTTCTTCCATCATCCGGTCGTACAGTCGGGCGCGAAGCACCTTCATCGCCTTCACTTTGTTTTTCAACTGCGACTTTTCATCCTGGCAGGTGACCACGACTCCGGTCGGCAGGTGGGTGATGCGAACGGCCGAATCCGTAGTATTGACCGATTGGCCGCCCGGTCCGCTGGAACGGTAGACGTCGACCTTGATTTCATTTTCTTTGATTTCGATATCGACTTCTTCGGCTTCAGGGAAAACCGCCACGGTAATTGCCGAGGTATGTATGCGCCCCTGGGTTTCGGTGGCGGGCACGCGTTGGACCCGATGTACGCCGGATTCATATTTGAGCCGACCGTACGGGTTATCGCCGTCAACCGAGAAGATTATTTCCTTGAATCCGCCCGATGTCGATGGATTCGAGTTCATGATATCAATCTTCAGTCGATGAGCGTCGGCATATCGCTGGTACATTCTGAACATGTCGCCGACAAAAAGCCCGGCTTCATCGCCGCCCGTGCCGGCGCGCATCTCGACCATCGCCGCCTTGTCGTCATTTGGATCACGGGGAAGGAGCTTCTTTTTGAATGCATCCTCGACCTGCTCTATTTGAGCCTCGTACTGAGCCAGTTCCTCACGCGCCATGGTCAGGAATTCTTCGTCCCCGCCGGAATCGATGATCTCTCGTGCCTCGTTCAGGCCGGTCTGGATCTTGCGATAAGCTCGACCGACCGAGAGAACGTCCTCGAGATGCCGCCGTTCGCGACTGAGCTCGATCATCTTCTTCTGGTTCGACAGGACTGCGGGATCGGACATCTGTTCGTCGATTGCCCGAAGCCGCGCTTCCAATCTTTCTACTATCTCAAGCATGGTACTTTCCGTTTTTGAATATTGATTGCAATGGTAAACGATTCGCCCGTATAGGGCAAGCGGAATCAGGGGGGAGGTAGCTACGAGACGGCTGCGCGATCCGAGGCCACGTTGGCTTCGATTTCGCCAAGCGATGCCCGAAGGGCGACGATTGCCACTTCCAGCTGGTCAATCGACGGCTCTTTTGTGGTAATCTTTTGCAGCCAGAGGCCGGGTTGGATGAGAACACGGGTCAGCTTGTTGTCGCGTGTCTTGCCGGAAAGTTTGAGCAGTTCATACGAGCCGCCGGCAACTATCGGCAGAAGGCTGAAATGGATGGCAAACCGGGTCAGCAGCACCGGAGGATGTCCGGTGTAGATGGTGTAAATCGTATCCGAAACGGCATAGATCAGGATCGCGATAAGGGCAACTATCAGGATGAACGAGGTGCCGCAACGGGGATGGAAGCGGGTATGACAGGCGGCCCGTTCCGGCAGGAGCTCATCGCCGGTTTCGTATGCGAAGATAGATTTGTGCTCGGCGCCATGATACTGGAAAATTCGCTTGAATTCACCGAACAATGATATTCCCCATACATACAGCACAAACATCGTGAGGCGAATGGCGCCGGCCAGCAGATTGAAGCCGATAGCGTTTTTGTCGAGATCCAGCCAATTGGTAATTGCGAGAGGGATGAAGAAGAAGACGAAAATGCCGAAGCCGACAGCGAACAGCGCGCTGAATACGAGCATGAGACTGTTGGACTTGCTCCGCTTCTCGGATACTTCCTCGCCTTTTTTGGCCGCTTCCTCTTTCTCGGCTTCCTTCATGGCGACATCGGCCGAAAAATTGAGCGTCTTAATTCCAAGAATAAGCATCTCCACGAAGGCGACGGCACCGCGAAGAATGGGGGTATTCAGGATTTTGTATTTTGAGGCCAGTGACTTGTATTCTTCAGTTTTGACGACAATCTTGCCGTTGGGGATGCGTACTGCTGTCGAGACGCGGTCTTTCGAGCGCATCATCACGCCTTCGATAACCGCCTGGCCGCCTATATTGAGATCGGGCATTAGTTCGTCCTCAGTAAGAATATCCTATAGAAGATCGTTTCCGTGTGTCACCGCCAAACACCAATGAGCGGTGTCGTATCTGAAATACGCACCGCTCCGGCGAAAGATTGAAAAGATTCTGATTATTTTGCCTTGTCGGTAAGGTTGTATTTGCGGCGGAAACGCTCCACGCGACCAGCCGTATCGATCAGCTTCTGCTTGCCCGTGAAAAACGGATGGCAATTCGAGCAGATTTCAACGCTGATGCTCTTTCTGGTCGACCGGGTCGGATAGGTGGCTCCGCAGGCACACGTAATCGTGATCTCATTGTATTCGGGATGAATGCCAGCTTTCACTTCTGATTTCCTTTGTTTATTAAGGTCAACTATTCTTCTTCGTTTACCAACTATAACAGTCTCGGGTTCCAGGCGGCCTTGAAACCTCAAGCCCAATAATATAGTATCATTTTTCCGATTGGCAAGGCCCAAGTGGCCAGATCTCTCCTACGCCCGCCTAAGTTGCTTGGGAACAATACGTTAAGAGTGTGGTCTAGCATAAGGTTCGGACAGGACCACCGACCAGTAGTACGAGCCGAAAGTAAGCCGGCCGATATCAAACCGGGGAGCGAATATTGCTCGGAGTTCTCCGGCTGAGAAATAGTTTTTGATAATCACGAATTCTTTTCCGTTTACCAATAACCGTCGCTTCAGGTTATTACCGTGCGCATCGGTACCTGATGAATCCGTGTCAGTCCCTTCAGCTGGTGGATTGTTGTCGATCATCCAGATTTGTCCGCCGGGAGTTATCATCGACGACAAAATGTCCAGCAGTCGAGAATAACCTTGTTTCGGTTCATGCGAGAACCAGAAGCCGAGTATCAGCAAATCGAAGCTGTGGCTGGGGAATGGAAGGTTGTACAGGTCAGCGAGGACGAAATCGACCGGACAATTGTAGGTTTTTCTCTTTGCTTCGGCTATCATTTCCGGCGATATATCCGAGGCCAGAATCGATTTCGCGTTCTCGGATGCGACTCTGGTCCAGTATCCGGTGCCGCAGGCAAGTTCGAGAATGGTCTTACCGGCGGTCAGTTCACGCACCCGGCCGGCTTCATTGTCAATTTCTTTCCTTCGATCAGGGATTTCGCGAAAATAGATCTGCTCGTATTCCGGCGCGCGCTGACTGTAGTAATCGGTGATCGACTTTTCATGTTTCATGGTGATTTTCTTTCGATGTCTTCATAAGTGCGGCCAGTTTTTCGCCCAGCCGATCGGCTTCGCTGAGCTTTTGCTCGTCATCTGCAACCGTACCTATCCGCCGGTCATCCGTGGAACTGTACGTGATCATTCCCTCGTTGGTTACTTCGACCCATTTGAAAAATCCGGCAACCACTTTTCGGGCGCCCTCCATCCATTGTCTTTCTCCGCCCACCAGCACCATAGCCCCCGGTCGTTTGTATTTGAGCAATTTGATGAATTTATGCTCCGGGTCGAGATTCGCAAAGTCATATGGACGGAAACAATTGCACCGATCAATAAACATTTTGGCCTGTCCGGAAACCGAGTCAAAGTAAACAGGCGTGCCAAACAGGAGGCAGTCACACTTTTCAAGCAACTGGTAAACATTGGCGAGGTCATCGTCGTAGAAACAGTATTTGGGCGTGGGCGCTTCCCCGCAAGCCTGGCATGGAATAAATTTCAGTTCATTCAGCTTGACCGTGTGAGCCCGCAAGTCAGTAGTCTGTCCGAGTTCCCGGGTGATCGAGTCGGCGATTCGGGCCAGAAGAATGTCGGTCGATGAGCCTGCGATCGGCGAACCGGATATGACAAGCAGGTTAATCAATTTCTATACCCTCGAGTTCTTCGAGTCGGTGATATAAATCCAGGATCTCTTCTTCGATTCGTGACTTTCTGTCTGCTGCGTGCTGAAGTTTTTCCCAGTCGCTCTTGGGAATATTATGAGCCAGGTCATCGCTGATTCTTTCCAGCTCACTTTCCAGCTTCTCGATGCGCGTGCGCGTTCCTTCAATTTCCTTTTTGAGCCGGGAGCGTTGGCGCGATCTTTCCTTAAAATCGAAGTATGCTTGCTTGGAATCCGATGTTTTTCGCTCCGGACGCGGCGCCGGTGTCCGCGCGCTGGTTTTGTCCTTGAAGTAACTGTAGTTGCCCTCATAAATCCGGAACTGCCCGTCTTTTATATGAAATACGCGGGTCGCTACTTTATCCAGGAAGTATCTGTCGTGGCTCACGACCAACAGACTACCGTCGTATTCAGACAGCGCTTCCTCAAGCGCCTCCCGCGATACAATGTCAAGGTGATTGGTCGGCTCGTCGAATATGATAAAGTTGGCCGGATGGTACAGTAATTTGGCCAGCGAGAGCTTGGTCTTTTCGCCACCCGAGAGTGTGGATACTCTCTTCAGCGCATCATCGCCGGTAAAGCCGAACCTCCCCAGAAACGAGCGGATCACGCCTACCTCAACCGACGGGTCTACTTCCCAGAGATTTTCCAGCACCGATCGGCTTCCATCCAGATCCGATAGTTCCTGGTCAAAGTAAGCTACATCGACATTATTGCCCAGCCGGATATCGCCCTCGACCGGCGCTATTTCACCGATAATCGATTTGATAAGAGTTGATTTGCCGGACCCATTGGCGCCAATCACGCCGATCTTATCACCGCGATAAATATCAAAATTGATTTCATCCACCACCGTTCGGTCGCCATATCCTATGCCGAGGTTCTCCACCGCCAGCACATGGGAGAACGAGCGACCCGATGAAGTGACTTTAATGGTCGGCCCGGAGCCATCGGACTCGGGAGGAGGGATTCGTTTGATGCGTTCAAGGTATTTGAGTTTCGACTGCGCCTGTTTGGTTTTCTGTCCGGCCATATTGCGCCGAACATAGTCCTCCAGCCGAAGAATCTCTTCGCGTTGATGGCGATAATGGTGTTCGTGGAGGCGCCGTCGTTCAGCCCGTTGTTCGAGGAACTTGTTGAACTTACCGACATACGAGTCGATTCGTCCGTTAAGAATCTCCCAGACCGTGGTGACCGTATTGTGGAGAAACATCCGGTCATGTGAGACCACCACAAAGCTCTTGGTCGTCTTTTGCAGGTATTCTTCGAGCCAGGTTGTGGATTCGATATCCAGATGGTTGGTGGGCTCGTCAAGCAGCAGCAGATTACCGTTACCGGCGAGGATGCGGGCAAGGCCCGCGCGGTTTTTCTCACCCCCTGAAAAATTACGGATCCGGTCGCGGTTACGGTCTTCGGAAAAGCCGAGCCCGTGCAGTATCACTTTGATTTCGTTCTCGAACGAAAATCCGTGTTCATGTTCATATTTGTTCTGCAGGTGTCCAAGTCGATCGAGAAGAATGGCATCGGTGGGGTGCTGGGCGAGATTCTCCTCGAGCTTGCCGATCTCCCTGCGCATGTCCAAAAGGTCCTGTCTGGCAGATGCGACAAAATCAAAAAGGGTCAATTCGAGGAATTCGGTTTTCTCTTGTGCCGAGTAGTCAATGCGGCAGGCTCGGTTGCGGGTGATACTTCCGGAGTCAAGTTCCTGGCTGCCGGCAAGAATTTCGAACAGGGTTGTCTTGCCACTGCCGTTTTTGCCGACCAGCCCGATTCGTTCGCTGTTGCCAATGGTAAAGGAAACGTCCTGAAAAATGATCTGGTCGTTGAATCGCTTCGATATTCTTTCAGCGGCCAGCAGAGTCATTATACTTCCTCGGGAGTCGAGCCTCGGGATAGGAGAATCTCAATCGCTAACAGCAATAAGGCGGCCCAGACAAAAAGCTGCCAGAGTTCCTTGCCATAGCGGAATTGCGCGATCACGCCGGCCAGATCAGCCTGCCCGCCGAGAATATTCAGCTTCGAAGCCCCTATGGCGGCGGCGAATTGATCGGTATCGACTGAGCTCAAATCACATTCTTCCGCGTTGAGATTGACTGCTACCCGATCAATCTCACGCCCCTGATTGACCACGTGATAGATGCCGGGTTGGTCCGTCTGATTAATTCGGATGACCATGGACCCCTGTGATTCCTCCGGTACCAGGCTGTAGCTGGTGCTGTCCGGCGCAATCAGACTCAAGGCGCTGTTTACCGATATCCCCGCGGATAGCGAACGGGTCAGACTGCTGCCGCAATAGACGCGAAGGTCGTAGCTGGACAAATCCGATGACAAGTACTCGGCAATTCGCGAAACAAGGGGCACGAAGAAAGCATGTCCGGTGAGATCCGAGAATCTCGGGCCAATCGGCCCGTTGAAGCTGAGCACCTTGCCACGGCCATAACTATTTTCGACTAACGCCGGTCGGTCGCCCGTGAACCGCATTAACGACCGAGCTTTGGCTTCGAGGTGAACCGCCGGCAGAGTATAGAATTTTACCTCGGGCGGTTTCTTGTTCACCGATGCGAACACTGAGAATATCGGGTGGTCGATATCATACGAAAGCAGCGAGTAGTACCCGGCTCGGGTGAATTGCGGGTCGATCGGCTGGTCATAGACGACACCGGTAAGCTGAGTCCAGTTCGCATTGTAGAATTTGATGTCGGTATCGCCACCATAGGTTACGAAAATGGATTTGCCGTTAAGGACGAAAGACTTCAGTCGCTGAAGATACGTGTCGGGGAGCGACGGCGCGCCGGTAACAATGATAACATCGTACTCGTTGAAATCCACGCCGGTCAGATCCTTTGGATCGACACTCTTGACCGACCAGTACTGCGTGAGCGTGGGCGATGGCGCGAGGGCGAGCGCAATGAGTTGCCCCGTATTATCGCCATCGATCACCAGCAGATTAAACCGGTCGGGGATGCGGAAGCTGAAGTAGTACCGATTGTCATCCATGAATTTGTCGTCCGAGATTTCGACATACCCGGAATGGAACCCCGTGGTAGTCACGTTTCTGGTAAACGATACTTTCGCCTGATCATGGGCCCGGACCGAAAAATCCGTTTGTGCCGAACGAACACCGTCAAGAAACAGCGAAGCGATCATATCACTGCGATCCGTTTCGCCATAGTTCTTCACCGTGGCCGATAACGTGAAATCGTGGCCGGGCGCGATCAACTGGCCTCCGAAATCGACGGAAATAATACCTGCGTTATCGGGCGGCTCGAGTGGCAGATCAAGATAGTAGACGTGAGCGTCGGTACCACGGAGAATGCTCGAATCCGGAAGGGAAATGCGTTGGCGGTCGGAAACAATATAAATCTCTTTGTTCAGATTCTTGGCGGCGCCGAGCAGGGTGACGGTTTTCTCGAGGGCGCTCTGAAGGTCCGCCCGCTCATATTGTGCCGGCATTTTGTTCAGCAGCTCTTTGGCTACCGCCGAAGACGTAAAACCGATCTCTTGGGTGGCCACGTCATTCTGGACCAGCGGTACAATACTTACCTGGTCCGCTTCGCCAAATGTGCCCAGCAATTGCTCGGTCCGTTTTTTGGCCAGGTCAAAGAGATTACCGTCGGTAACATATCGGTCCATCGACGCCGAGTTGTCAAACAGCACCACTGCCGACACGGAAGCATGCGAACCAACATTTCCACCCTTGGTGGTCGGCCGCGCGAACGCCAGCACCACCAGCAGTATAATCAGCATGCGGAGGATGAGCAAAAGAAGCTGGCGAATCTTAAGTCGGCGGACCTGGCGGCGCTGCATCGCTTTCAGATGCTTCAGCGATGAGAAGTCGATGATCTTGACCTTGCGCTTTGAGAACAGGTGGATGATCAGTGGAATCAGGGCCGCCGCGGCCGCGAAGAGTACACTTGTATTTAAGAAATTAAACATGGCCAATGTCGCTAATCATGTTCCAGCAGTTCTCTGGCTTCGCGTTGATGGTAATCAGCAGAAGCTCCCGACATGACCCGACTGAGATAGCTGTCTGCGGATTTCCTGTCATGAGTCGCCAGGTAGGCCTTGCCCAGCCAGAGGTCGATCATCCCCTGGTAAAACGGACGGGTCTCCAGAAACTCGGCGGTGTGCAGATAGTTCAGGGCATTCTCGGTATCGTTCAACCCAAGATAGGAAATGCCAATCCACATATACAGCGAGGCGGATGATCCGCTGGCTTTCAATGCCTGGCTGAAATTGTTAATCGTCTCATGATACATCCTGGCCGCCTTCTGCTGTTCTTCCTTACTGGGGGAATCCTTCAGTAAGTTGGCGAGCGTGACGCGGCTTTCGCCCTGGGCCTGGGCGCCTTTTTCGGTGCTGAGATTATCGGTAAGGATGCGTCGGGCCTGGTCCGCCTGACCCTTCTGCAGATAATATATCGCGATATTAAAATTGACGAGTTCGTTGGTCGAGTCCAGCGCCCTTGCCCTGTTAAACGATACGAACGCGCTGTCGTAATAGCCGTTCATCATCTGATACGAACCGAGCGCCATCCAGTCCATTATGCTCGTGCTGTCCGCTTTTAACAGAATGCGTTCAGTTTCGGTCGCCTTGTAGTAATCTCCAGTAAAGAAATAGGCGCGCTTGAGCAGATTGAAAGCGGCCAGCGAATCAGCCAACTTCCGGGCCATTGCAAGCATCCCTCGGCTGTACTCAAGCATCTGCTTGTAGTTAAGCATCGTTTCGGCGATTCCGGCATGGAGGGCAAAGTCGTCCGCTGAAATCGTGCTCGTATCAATGAACGTCTTCCATTCCTTTTCAAGTTCCGAGACCGGTTTGCCATACGTGGATTCCAGCACCGAACGGAGATTGAGGTCATCGGCAGCCGTGTAGGTCTTCATGAATTTGTCGAACTTGTACTGGTCGATCAGAAATCTGACAAAACTCGCTGCCGTACGATCGGCGAGAGTGGCCTCCGCCGTGTAATATTCATGGGTCGTCATCAGGTTGCCTAAGGGGAGCTGTCGATTCTCACCGAGGATCTTCTTCATGTCATAGATCGAGAACGAGAAATACCCGGCGAACCCCTCGGAGAGAAACGGCGCGGAATATCCGAAATTGCGGAGAATCTGCGTCTGTTGGACGATAAACGGATCTGCTGTGTTGACTTCTTTATTCAGAATTGCGAACGCACTGTTTCGAGTCGGGTCGACCGCCATGCCGAACCGCTTGTCCCAGATTACCGAGTAAAGCGGGCAGGGGCAGAGATACACGAGTGTCTTGCCGGGAATAGTGAGATTGGCCATCGTCATCAATTGGCGATAGTGAACATCGAGCAGTTCCTTAACATTGTCCCAGTAGAAGTCACCGAGTGAGTTCGGGACATAGTAAATGTCCATATAAGCCGCGGGGGTGAAGGTGAAGCTGCCTTCCTTGCGATGGTCATACGAACAGATCGATGTATCCACGGTAGTTTTGGCGGTCGGTGTAACCGTGAAGGTGTACTGCGAATTCTGTTTGCCCACGATGTTGTTTATGGTGGCAGGCAGGCCGTACTCGACGGTGAAGGACTTCGAATACGTATTGGCTACCGGTCCCAGGGTGACCAACTGTACGGTGAAGTTAGTCCGGGCGGAATCCGCCGAGATAACTTCAATCTCCGCTGAGAATGGTCCGATAAATCCGCTGGCCGGGATATGCTGAACGAAATTGGTTGTGTCGGCCCAGACGAGCACATTTTGCCGGCTGGTGGTGTCCAATTCATAAATCGAAAGGCGGCATTCGACCGCATCGGCGGCCAAAGTAGTCCCCGCAACCATGACAGACAGCACCAAAATTGACAGAATTGACTTTATCATTTGTTCTTATACCGCCTTCCGGCAGAAAAGATTTGGGCAAAAGAGCTGGTCAAAACCCTACGATTCGAGAATCAACCGGCCGTCCTTGAGGACCGGAAGCACCGGCATGGAATCCGGAATGGCGGCTATTACGAGGTCTTTGCCGAACCCGATTGAATCCAAATACCGGCCGTGTTCGCCCTGTTCAATGGTTTCGCGAAGACGCGAGCGGTTGGTTTGATATAGCAGTAGTGCCAGCGAGGCGGCATCGTTAGCCTCAATATCCTGATGGTGGTTCTCAATAAGCAGATGAATCAACATTCCGCCGCAGAGCGTGTCTTCTATCGAGAAATGCCCTTCGCGTCCCGAACACACAATTACCAGGTCCCGGCTTTCACGCGCAGCCCGTTCGGCCGCCTTCGATATGTTGACCAGGCCCACGGAAATAACCGGTCCGGCCGTATAGGTTTTGCCGAAAATCGACGTCCCGTTGGTCGTGGTCATGATAACGAACTTGCCGCCGACCGTCTCGCGGGTGAATTCAGCCGGAGAATTGCCGAGCTGGAAATTCTCTATTTTCACGCCCTGCCGCTCGCCGGCCAGCACCGCCATTTCGCTGCCTACTTTCGTCCACATCTCGCCGGCCTCGCCCGGACCCTCGGTCGGGATGATGCCTTTTGCCCCGTGCATCAAGGCGGCACAGATGGATGTGGATGACCTCAGGACGTCGATAACAGCGACAGTCTTGTTTTCAAGAGCCGCTTTCGCAAATGGTACGGGGGTAAGGAATAAATCTACTCTCATATCTCTTAGCGGTGGGTTCCATTCTTGTAGAAAGGTTGTTTGACGACTACGGCCGGAAATTTTTTGTCACGAATGGCGATCTGCACCTTACTGCCTATCTTGGAAAGATCCCGCGGGACATATCCAAGCGCGATTGGTTTTTGCAGCGACGGTGAGAAAGTGCCCGAAGTCACTTTGCCGATAACGGTGGAGTTGTCGACTATATCGTAACCGTGACGCGGGAACGCTTTGCCTTCGAGTTCGAGACAGACGAGGCGACGGTCCGGTTTGGCATCGCGCTGTCTCACCAGCACGTCCCTGCCGATGAAGTCCTTGTCGAAATCGACAATCCAGCTCAAGCCGGCCTCAACCGGGGTCGTGGATTCATCGATATCGTTGCCATACAACGCCATCTTCATCTCCAGACGGAGAGAGTCACGGGCGCCCAACCCAATCAACTCCATACCGAACTTTGTCCCAACTTTTGTGATCGCCTGCCAGAGGGCAGCGCCATGTTTGGGCGGGATGTACAGCTCGAATCCGTCTTCGCCGGTGTAGCCGGTTCGTGAAAACATGATATCGATATCGGCAATCTTGGCGGTCGCCACCGTATAGTATTTCATACTTTCGAGATCGTAGTCGGTTAATTGCGCCAGGACTTTCTGGGCTTTAGGGCCCTGAATGGCCAGCAGGCCGAAGTCGGCCGAGCGATTTACCAGCCTGACATCGCCTGTCAGGTTGACGCGGAGCCAGTCAAAGTCTTTTTCGATATTCGAGGCATTGACGACCAGAAAATACCGGTCGGCCAGGCGGTAGACCAACAGGTCATCAACAATCCCGCCGTGGGCCATCGGCATACAACTATACTGAATCTGGCCGACTTCGAGCGCCGCCACGTTGTTTGAGGTCGTCCGCTGGAGAAACGCAAGGGCGTCTTTGCCGGTGACTTCGAATTCGCCCATGTGCGACAGGTCGAACAGGCCGACATTTTCGCGCACAGCCATATGTTCAGCCGTTATGCCTTTGTACTGTATAGGCATGAGAAACCCGGCGAAACCGACCATTTTGGCGCCGGCGATGACATGGTAGTCAAAGAAGGGAGTTTTTATAAGATTGTCAGAGTTTGACATTTTAGAATCCTTACCCGGAACAATTGCAGATTAGTGATTTGGATGTAATTAAGAGGAATGCGACCAAAAGTCAATATCTATGTTTTTGAGCAGGTTAGAGCGGGTTTTGGCACCTTGGACAAACATAATTGACAAGCTCGTGGATTATCGGTTACTTGTTCTCAGGAGGTTTGCATGAAAACATTCGTACTGGGGTTCCTAATTCTTCTCTTGTTCTCAGCACCAATATCCGCCCAGTTACCTGAGCAGTTGGGGACGATTACGTGTGACACGATCAATACCTGGCTTGGGTACGAGATCATGCCTGCGGGGGATATTAATTGTGACGGGTTCTCGGATTTTCTCGCTTGGGACTTTCGTGGGAAGAGCTATCTCTACTTGGGTGGCCCAACGGTACCTACGGCTCCTGCCTTGACATTTGAGAATACGACCCTATACGGAAGCGAAATCCCGGATTTCAACGGTGACAGTTGTCCTGAATTTATACTGACAGGGTCAAACGCCAACGATCACCAGGCAAACTGGTATAATGGCGGTCCGGCGTTGGACACCATTGCGGATCGCTGGTTTGGTCTTGATACTTTGTACATAGAGTACAATGCTACCTTTTGTCATGATCTCAACGGCAACGGGACTGACGAGATACTCGGTCTTGCCACTTCGCAAAAGTCCTTGATCGGTTTCGAACTCGGACCTACAGACGACTCAGTTCCTGACTTTCGTTTGTATCCTTCAGGCGCTCTGCCGGGGTATTACTTTGGCGAAGGTCTAGCGGTGGGAGACTTTAACGATGATGGTAAAGAAGACCTCGCCGTCAGTCTGAGACAATATCGACAGAACCAGCTAAATGGACAAATATATTTGTATTGGGGCGGATCGCCCCCTGACAGTACTCCCGACATGATTATCACCCGCCCGGGTATTTGGGAGGAGGGCTATCAGTGGTTTGGTACGAGACTTTATGATCTCGGTGATTTCAATGGAGATGGGTATGATGATCTCCTTGCAAATCCGTTTGAGTCGGGTGACACAGTGACTTTTCTCTATTTCGGAGGCCCGGATATCGATACCATCCCTGATGTGGTATTTCCCCGTCGATGTAGCAGGGTTCATCCAGCAGGGGACATAAACCAGGATGGATATATGGACATTATAACAAGCTATTCCAGTTCGTGGCCGAGTCTTGGTGAAGTCAACATTTACTTTGGTGGACCGGATGCTGATAGTCTCAGGGACATGCTTGTACGTAATAGTGATATGCCCGAATGGCAGGAGTATTTTGGGCAGGCGTGTGCGGCTATAGGAGATTTTAACGGCGATGGGAGAAATGACTTTGCGTTTTCGGCCATCCGAGCCGACCATCGTGGTGAAGTCTACATCTTTTCCGGCCCTGAACCGATTACCGATGTCGGTTACGATTACGAGCCCAGCCTGCCATCAGGCTTCACTCTTTCCCAGAACTACCCCAACCCGTTCAACCCAACCACCACGATTGAGTTTGATGTACCAAGACGAGCGCAGGTGTCTCTCTCCATCTACAACGTCCTCGGACAGGAGGTGTGGCGATTGATTGATGGCCCGTTGTCCGCCGGTACCTACCGTCTCCAGTGGGACGGGCGTCTGTCCAGCGGCCAGCCTGCCGGGTCCGGTGTCTACATTTACCGTCTGACCTCCGGCGATATCACGTTGTCACGGAAGATGGTGTTGTTGAGATAGCGATTGCCAACTTAACTCGCGTTACCTCATTCTGCCTCACCCGCGAAGGCGGGTGCCCAGCTAGATTCCCTCACCCCGGCCCCTCTCCCAGAGGGCGAGGGGAGAAAGAAGGATGCGATTTCTTTGTCTTTGCCCTCTCCCTCTGGGAGAGGGTAGGGTGAGGGTCTTCTTCCAACGGATATTAAAGATGGACCCCGGTCTGCACCGGGGAGGCATACATGGGGTAGATGCTGCAAAGTTAGGCGATTCTTAAGGCGAATAGACTCATTTTGCCCCAAACAAACGCGCCGTCAGGAAGAGATTCCTGACGGCGCGTTAAGGGATTCTTGACGGTGCGTTAAGGGATTCCTGACGGCGCTTTAATCAATCAATGTCGCGTTTGTGCGCTACTTCTTCAACAACTGCCGCAACACCATCTGCAGAATACCGCCGTGACGGTAGTAATCGACTTCGATGGGTGTGTCGATGCGCACGATCATCTGGAATCGTTTTTCGCCCGACTTGTCAAATGCTTTCACGTTAACAACCTGTTTCGGACGTAGGCTGTTGTCCAGCCCCTCAATCGTGTAGAGCTCCTTACCCGTCAGGCCGAGGCTCTCGCGCGACTCGCCGTCTTTGAACTGGAGCGGCAGGACGCCCATGCCGACGAGGTTCGAGCGATGAATCCGTTCGTAGCTCTGAGCCAGCACGGCTTTCACGCCGAGCAGGAAGGTTCCCTTGGCGGCCCAGTCTCGCGATGACCCCATGCCGTAGTCTTTGCCGGCCAGTACGACCAGCGGAGTCTTTTCCGCCTGGTACTTCATCGATGCATCGTAGATCGACATCGGCGTGCCGGTCGGCAGATAAGTTGTCACGCCGCCTTCGGTGCCGGGCGCGAGCAGGTTGCGTAGGCGAATGTTGCCAAAAGTCCCGCGCGTCATGACGCGGTCGTTACCGCGACGCGACCCGAAACTGTTGAAATCCGCGAACTGCACGCCGCTGGTCATGAGGAATTTGCCGGCCGGAGAGTCGGCTTTGATTGAACCGGCCGGGGAGATGTGGTCAGTGGTGATCGAATCGCCCAGCATTGCCAATACACGGGCGTCGTTAATAGGCTTGATATCGCCGGGTTGTTTCGGCAGGTCGACAAAAAACGGCGGCTCCTGAATATATGTCGAATCTTTGTCCCATTCGTAGAGGTCGCCCGATGGGCTGGCAATCTTGTTCCAGGCATCGTTGCCGGTGAACACCGCCGAGTATTGCTTGCGGAACATCTCCGGCTTGACCGACTCCTCAATAGCCTTGAGGACATCTTTATCGCTTGGCCAGATATCCTTCAGGAAAACATCCTGGCCGTCTTTTCCTTTGCCGATTGGCTCTTTAGTCAGGTCGATATCAACCGTGCCGGCGAGCGCAAAGGCGACTACCAGCGGCGGCGAAGCCAGATAGTTGGCTCGCGTGACCGGATTGACACGGCCCTCGAAATTTCTGTTGCCTGAGAGCACAGCGGACACCACCAGATTGCCTTTGCTCACCGCATCCGCGACTTCTTCAGGAAGCGGCCCGGAGTTACCGATACAGGTCGTGCAGCCGTAGCCGACATTGTAGAATCCAACCTGTTCGAGATAGGAGAGCAGATTGGCTCTCTTGAGATACTCAATTACCACGCGGGAGCCTGGGGCCAGCGATGTTTTGACGTACGGCTTGGCCTTCAATCCTTTCTGGGCCGCGTTCTTCGCCAGCAGACCAGCGGACAACAGAACGAACGGATCCGAAGTATTTGTGCACGAAGTAATAGCGGCAATCACCACCGCTCCGTGCCCCACCGTTGCTTTGTAGCCGTCGTTGATTTCCGCTCTGGCGTTGAGCGAACCGGCCGGAAGCTCAAACCCGCGTTCTTTGATCGGCTGGGTCAGCGCCTGTTCGAAGGCGCTCTTCATATTCGAGAGGGAGACGCGGTCCTGCGGGCGTTTTGGCCCGGCCAGCGACGGCTCCACTTTGGAAATATCTAATTCAACAACATCGGTAAAGACCGGATCGGGTGAACCTTTCTCGCGGAAGAGCGTCTGTTCCTTTGCATACTTCTCAACCAGTTCAACCTCTTCATCGGTGCGGCCGGTCATACGAAGGTAACCGAGAGTCGCGTGATCGAACGGGAAGTAGCCCATAGTCGCGCCATACTCGGGAGCCATATTCGCGATCATTGCTTTCGTCGGCAGGGTGAGGTCATCGAGTGCCGGGCCGAAATACTCGACAAATTTCCCGACTACGCCCTTCTTGCGAAGGATCTGCGTGATTGTCAACACAAGATCCGTCCCGGTGACACCTTCGGAAAGCTTGCCCGTCATTTTAAAACCGATCACTTCAGGTGTGAGCATGTAGATCGGCTGGCCGAGCATAACTGCTTCGGCCTCGATACCGCCCACACCCCATCCGACCACGCCGAGGCCATTGATCATCACCGTGTGGCTGTCCGTGCCAACGAGGGTGTCCGGGAACGCCACGCCGTCTTTAACCATGATCCCTTTGGCGAGATATTCGAGATTTACTTGATGGCAGATACCGGTCGCGGGAGGCACTACGGAAAAATTGCTGAATGCCTTCTGTCCCCAGTGCAGAAATTCGTAGCGTTCCTTGTTCCGCTCGAATTCTTTTTCCATATTGATTTTCAGAGAGTCTGCTCCGGCGAACGCATCGACCTGAACCGAATGGTCAATGACCAGATCCACTTTGACCATCGGGTTAATCTTCTTCGGGTCACCGCCCATCCGCCTCATCGCGGCGCGGAGCGCGGCAAGATCCACCACGGCCGGGACGCCGGTGAAGTCCTGTAACAGCACGCGGGCCGGCATGAAGGGAAGTTCGTGTTCGCCGACCTTTTTGGCGTTGTACCCGGCAAGGCGGATGACATCTTCTTTTTTCACAATGCGGCCGTCGACATGACGCAGCAGGTTCTCAAGGAGTATCTTTATCGAGTAAGGAAGCCGGTCGATCTGACCATATTCCTGCAGGCTATCCAGACGGAAGATTTTGTATTTGTTGTGTTTCGTTTTCAGTTCCGAAACGGCATCAAAATTATTCATCACATATCTCCTCAATGTTTAGGCCGTGGCAAAATCCACAGCCGCTATAATATATTGCACTCACGATTTCATCAAGCCGTCGATTGAAAATAATCCAAGTAATTCTCTTTTTCCGCAAATGTGAAATGCTTATCTTTTAATCGGTTTACTGGTCGCTCCGTACGGCGGCGACCCAACAAAAGCGGACAGGAACAACTATGTTCATCAGACAAACAAGTGATAACCAGGTTCGTATCGGCGCCCCCGCCAAAATCAATCTCTTTCTTGAGGTGCTGAACAAACGGGAGGATGGGTATCACAATATCAACTCACTGTTTCAAGCAGTATCGCTGTTCGACCGGCTCACCGTTACCCGGGGCGGAAAGCCGGGGGTCAAAATCAGTATTCTGAACACCAGCGAGTTGACAATTGGTCCGGACAATCTTATCTCCAAAGCCTACCACTTGCTGCAAAATGAATATCATCTGAGGGAAGGGCTGACTGTCGAGCTTGACAAACAGATCCCGGTGGCGGCTGGATTGGCCGGGGGGTCATCCGATGCCGCGGCGACACTGATGGCCTGTAACATATTATTTTCATTGAACTTAGACGAGGCCGCCCTGTGCCGACTGGGTAGCCGGCTCGGTTCTGATATACCATTTTTCTTCGGCAGGGGCCAGGCACTCGTTTCCGGCCGGGGGGAAATTCTCACACCGACCAGTTTTCCGACAGATTACTGGCTTGTGTTAGTGAACCCCGGTTTTGCCGCGTCGACCGCCGAAGGATATCGCGGGCTCAAAAGGGGCTTGACTTTATCCTCCAACGGTTTTACTTTAGGGCCGTGCCCGACGGTTGAAGATTTCGTTTATTGTTTAAGCTTATCAGGCAACGACTTTGAAGAAAATCTTCGACGGTCCTATCCTGTGCTCAACGGGATCGAAGAAGAGTTGATACGAAGTGGAGCGGCTCTTGTGCGCATGAGCGGCTCGGGTCCGACTTTTTTTGGCATCTATTTGGAGATGCCCGAAAGCGAAAAACTGCTTTCCGACCGACCTGACATCTGGCGCGTGTATACGGTTAGGCCGATTTCAGTCCCGGAACAGTGACCATACATTATTGAGGGAGGAGACCGTGGACATAACCGAAATCCGGGTCACGCTAAGAGACGAGGAGCGGCTCCGCGGATTCGCGAATGTGACCTTCGATGACGCCTTTGTTATTCGCGGAATGAAAATCATCCAGGGTAACAACGGGTTTTTTGTTTCGATGCCGAGCCGCAAGCGACCGGACGGGACATACCAGGACATTGCCCATCCGATCAACAAGGACATGAGAGATCTTATTGAACGCGAGGTCCTGGCAGCTTACGAGAAGGAACTGCAGGCGCAGACGAAAGCTTGACGGAAGTTGAAGTCAAAAGCGATTGGGGCGTCGTCAAGCGGTAAGACACCAGCCTTTGGAGCTGGCATTCCCAGGTTCGAATCCTGGCGCCCCAGCAAATGTGTATGTGCGAACTCAGAAACCTGCTTCAACCCGACACCGGTCGGGATGAAACAGGTTTATGTTTCAACGGGTAGAAGAGAGCATGATAGTACGCGACGAGATCAAGCTGGTAACCGGCAACTCTAATCGGGGTTTGACCGAAAAGATCGCAAACTACATCGATGTCGAGCTGACGGACTGTACGGTGACGAAGTTTTCCGATGGCGAGGTGTTCGTTCAGATAAACGACAATATCCGCGGCGCGGATCTTTTTATCGTCCAAGCCACCAACCCACCGGCTGAAAATCTGATGGAGTTGCTGATGCTGATCGAAGCGTCGCGCCGGGCCTCGGCTATGCGTATCACGGCAGTGATCCCATACTACGGTTATGCCCGTGCCGACCGCAAGGACCGTCCGCGCGTCTCCATCACGGCGAAGCTTGTCGCCAACCTGTTGACGACTGCCGGAGCGGACCGGATTATCACGATGGATCTGCATGCAAGTCAGATTCAGGGTTTTTTTGACCTTCCGCACGACCACCTGTATTCGTCCGTAATCTTCAATAACTATATTGCCAGCCTGAATTTGGAGAACCTGACGGTGGTATCGCCCGATGTCGGTTCGATCAAGCTGGCCCGCGCCACCGCCACTAAACTGAACGCCGACCTCGCGATTGTAGATAAGCGTCGTCCGAAGGCGAATGTCTCGAAGGTTATGAACCTTATCGGGGACGTCAAAGGGCGCAATATCCTTATGCGCGACGACATGGTTGACACCGGCGGTTCCATTTGCTCTGCCGCGGAGTTTCTTGTTGAGCGCGGAGCCAATGAGGTCTACGCCGCATGTACGCACGGCGTACTATCCGGCGAGGCGATTGAGAAAATTGAACGTTCCCCGATTAAAAAGATGATCATTTCCGACTCGATTGATCAGAGCCAACGACACCTGTCGGACAAGTTTCAGATTCTCACCTGTTCCGAACTGATTGGTGAGGCGATCCTGCGGATATTCGACGAAGAGTCGGTGTCCTCACTCTTTGAGGACCAGCCGAATATCGCATAGCGACGCAAATAACAATATTTTCTGGAGGATACAGACAGACCATGAGAGAAGTAGTATTGCCCGCAACCGCCCGGACGACAACCGGGAAGAGTGACTTGCGGCAAATCAGGGAAAAGGGGTTGATTCCGGCCGTGGTTTACGGTCCGGAGCGCAAACCGCTCCCGGTTGAAATCAATGAGCGGGAGTTTCGCGCCGCTGTCAAAGAGGCATCCGGAACCAGCTCGCTGTTCGATTTAAAAGTCGACGGTAAAGTGAATAAAGTGCTCATACGCGAGATTCAACGTGACCCGATTACCAGCAGGGTGCTCCACGTGGACTTCCATGCGGTCTCGATGAACAAGCCGATTCACGTCTCGGTGCCGATACATATTGTCGGAATACCGGTTGGAGTGAAGACCGATGGCGGTATTCTTCAGCACACGCTGCGTGAGCTGGAAATCGCCTGCTTGCCGGCAGATATCCCTGAACGCATTGAGTTGGATGTTACGAATCTGAGTATCGGCGACTCGTTGCACGTACGCGACCTGAACGTACCGAATGCGAAAGTCGTCGGGGACGAACGGCGCACCGTTGTCGTGGTTGCCGCCCCGACAATCGTGAAGCTTGAGCCGACCGAAGCCGAGCTGGCTGCTGCCGCGGCCGCCGCTGAAGGCGCCGAGGGTGCCGCTGAAGGCGAAGCCAAAGAGGGCGCCGAAGGCGAAGCCAAAGACGCCAAAGAAGGCAAGAAGGAACCGAAAAAGGAAGGCAAGAAAGAGTAGTTGCCTGATTTTAGGTCCTCGAAACATCAAACCGCCGAATACTCGGCGGTTTTTTTATGTTGCATGCGATCAATGACCAGGCAATTTTTCGTAGAATTGTACGAGCTCTCGTATACGATGCTTGTCAGGAATACGACCGTAATCTCTGCGCGTGTTCTGCAAGTCACTCGCAGTGCGTCTCTTGCGTGATACGGAACGAAACTGGCATGATTATTGTTACAATAAGTCCGAGAGCCAACAAGCTCCCATATCGCATGATGTGGGAAGGATTGTTCCGGGTCTGAGATTGTACGGCATACGGACATGCCAGCGGTTGCCAGACCCGGTTTCTTTTTCTGCAAAACCAGATATTACCTGATACCTCCAGCGATTCAGCCCAGCTTAATCCAATACCGGCGTATCATCGTATTGTTCTCTGAGTCCGCCGTCAGCCCCTCCATCAGGCCACCGTTCTTCTCGATCGCACGGAACGATCCGATGTTGCTGTCATCGCATGTGATCAGCACCCGGGGTAATCCGACAGCTCTGGCTGCTCGAAGGGTCAGCCTGAGAATTTCGGTGGCATAACCCATTCTCCGATACGAAGGCCTGACGTCATATCCGATGTGACCGCCCTTCTTCAGAAACCGCTCGTTCAGATTCGGACGCAGACGGCTCGTGCCTACAAGTACCTTGTGCTCGTCGAGAAACCAGAATGGGATCGATAGCACCGCGCCTTCGGGGACAATTCCGCCGGCCCAGCCAAGCTCCATTCTAATCCTTTTACGCGCGTCTTCGAGTGTTCTGTATGGGTACCAGGGTTCCGCATGCGAACTAAAATCTTCGCACATGTCGACATACAGCTTGGCCAGATCTTCCGATGGCTCCACCAATGTGAGCATTACGAGAACTCCTCGTGATTCGGATAGGAGTTAATGCCTTGAAGAGACAGGGTCATTGTCGCTGAGTGTGGGCGGTAATGTCCCATTCGCCCCAGCGCCGCATAATTCTTCCATTCTTAATCTCGATAATCTCAATGCCGGTGATAAGCGTTATTCGGTTTGTGGGACCGGTTCCCATATATGCCGTCCGGTTTGTCCCGATCGCCGACCAGCGAACCGCCACTCGTTGCTCGGACTCGTCGATCACCAGACCTTCGACCGTCGTCTTAATATCGGGAAAAGCACGGATGAAATCCGTGAGAGCTTGCGCAAATGCTGCTTTGGTCGTGGACCTTCCGGCCGACGAGCAATCCTCGAAATCATCGTCATGGACCTGATCAAATAACGCCCAGTCGACCGGGGCAGTCCACAACGAGATCCAATCACGCGCGACAGATTCAAATTGGCTGCGAGGTATCATACTGATTCCCTCCATTAACGCTGCGTTATTCCGATGCCATCTTCACGAGTGTGTTGACCGTGGTCCAATTCCGGGTCGTGGCGGACACCTTCAGCCGGTTCTCGATAAAAGCATTGGATAATTTGGTTCGACCATATCCATTCGGAAAATAGCCGTGCACTTCACGCCCGACGACCGTGATTTCATCCCCACCGTCCTTCAGCGACTGAAGTCCGGTCAGCAGTTGTTTCTGTGGTTGTTCGCGAAGAAAGGTAACGTAAAGAAATCTGGGTTCAAGGCCGGCCCGTTCGACATACGGGTTCCTGGAGACTACTTTTTGCATTTCCGAGCGGGTTCTGATGACAGTGGCGACCGAGAAACCGAAAGTCCTTTCGATATGAGTTTCGAACAGGTTTGTGAGGCGCGACGGATCTGTCACGGTCGATTCGAATGTGACATTGCCGCTCTGGATGTACGTTCGTACGTTTCTCAAACCCGCTGATGTGCACATCGAAGTCAGATCGGCCATCTTGATTTTCTTCTTGCCGCTCACATTGATACCGCGGAGCATGGCGATATATGTGCCCATGACAGTTCCCTTTGCTTGCGAACCTTTACATCATATCATCAGGATCAACGTCGACAATAACCCGGATATTTGCCGGTATCTTGAAGTGAGTCTCAAGGGCTTCCCACTCTGCCAACATCCGAACAAGTCTTTGGACCTGGCGCGTTTTGGCGAATAAGTGGCGGCGGTAGCGGCCGCGAAGATAGTACATGGGACAGGGAGCCGGTCCAAGCAGATCCGCTTTGACGGAGGCCGTTTTGAGTCTGCTAAGCAGCCTGTCACGGAACAGGAGGGAGTGTTTTTCCAGCGGAGCTTCATCAGGCGAAGTAAGAACAAATTTGACAATTCTGGAAAACGGAGGGTAGGCGAGAGCCTGCCGTGAAAGAATCTCCCGGTCGTAGAAGGCCCGATAATCCTGCCGTGCGGCATCAGTAATAACCTCATTCTCCGGATAAAAAGTCTGTATCAGCACTTCGCCCGGATTATAAGAGCGTCCGCTTCGCCCCGCCACCTGGAGCAGGCGCGAAAAGCTCTTTTCCGAAGCCCGGAAGTCCGGAAGATCCATGCTCATGTCGGCAAGGATTACACCGACCAGCGTGACACCGGGAAGATCCAGCCCCTTACTGACCATCTGGGTCCCCAGCAGTACGTTGGTTTTCTTTTGCGCGAAATCTGTCAGAATATCATAGGCTCGCTTGCGTCCCGAGGCCGAGTCCGAGTCGAGTCTGGCCACC
Source organism: uncultured Ignavibacteriales bacterium (assembly GCA_964371785.1). Taxonomy (GTDB): domain Bacteria; phylum Zixibacteria; class MSB-5A5; order GN15; family FEB-12; genus CAVQCT01. The sequence continues at coordinate 177,464 of CAYJOL010000006.1, forward strand.
TGCGCGCCGGCGAACAACCGGGGGATATTCTCTTCAATCTTTTGCGTCCCGACACCCTGGTACATAAAATCCCGGCCACCACACTTGGGGCAGGAGTCACATTGCAATTCCAGGTGGCCGCAATAGTGACAGGATAGTTTGCGACCGACTTTGTGAAAAGTGAGATGAATCCTGCACGATGGACAGGTGGGAACATAACCGCAGGCCACACACTTCAATTGTGACGAATGTCCGCGTCGATTGAGAAATAGTATCACTTGCTCTTGCTTGGCCAACCGTGACTCTACTTCTCTTTTAAGACGGGACGAGAGGTAGGGGAGGTCACCTCCGAGCCGGTCGGTTCGCATGTCGACGATGTTCACTGTGGGCAAGGCCGCCGATCCGGGACGTCGAGTCAACTCCAGCAGCCTGTATCTTCCGGTAACGGCGTTGTGGTAGGACTCAAGCGACGGTGACGCAGATCCCAGCACAACGGGGATGTTGTTAATCTTGGCGCGCATGATGGCGCTGTCTCGACCGTGGAAGCGGGGAGCCGGGTCATCCTGCTTGTATGAACTATCGTGCTCTTCGTCGACGATTATGATGCCGAGGTTAGGCAGCGGGGCAAACAGCGCTGAGCGGGGGCCTACCACGATCTGGTACTGGTGCGCGAGAATCCCCCGCCAGCTCTCCAGTCGTTCGCGTTCAGTCATGGCCGAATGAATCACGGTCACCCGGTCGCCGAAAAAGCCGCGAAAGTACGCCAGGGTTGTGGAGGTCAGGGCTATCTCGGGAGTAAGCATGAGGGCCGTCTTTCCGCTTGAGATGATATCGCGGATAATGTGGCAATAAACAATCGTTTTACCTGAACCGGTGACTCCGTGAAGCAGGTATGGGGTAAACCCGGATGCTGAACTTGAGACTACAGTTTTGTATGCCGCGTGTTGCTGTTCAGTCAATTTGATTTCATTCACCGCTTCGCGCGGTTTAATGAAGTCGAGTAACGGCGATGGAGCGTCGGAGTGCACTTCAACCAGCAGACCGTCCTCTCGGGCACGCTTAATCTGATAGTCCGTCCATCCGGCAGCGCGCAGATCCGCGCGTGATTTGATACCGTCGAACACCTCCGGCTGAAAGCGTTTGTCCGCAAAATGCTCGCGCCAATCTATCGAATCGCCTGCTTTGAATCCAAGTATCCGTCTCACATCCTGGGGCGAGCCATCTTCCCACCGTTCTTCGAGAATTCCCGACTTAATCAACTCCTGCAGAACTATTTTCCGGTTCTGCCGCAATTGATTTATCGTTTTTGCGGTAACTTTGGCGCCCGCCCGAAAAACGGAGCGAATCGGTTCCGGCGCACTATCAAGCGGCCTATCACTCCATTGATATGAGGCCGCACGATTTTGTTTGAGAGCGGCGGGAAGAGCAGCCAGCAGGCAGTCCGCCGGATTCGAAAAATAGTATTCCGCCATCCACAGGCAGGTCTCAAAAAGTTCAGTCGAGAAATAGCTGGCGGCATCCAGCGGACGAATTATGTCTCTGATTTCAATTCCGGGTGGCGCGGAGGTCTTGCCGATGAAGAAGCCGAGCTTGCGCGCCCGGCCGAAGGGAACAAGAACCCGCTGACCGGAAGTCAGGGGTTCCATCTCGGGCGGTACCCGATAGGTGAAGGTTCTTTTCGTCGGCCCGGTTATAGCGATGGAGACATAGGAACTCATGCTGATAAATAAAGCGGCAGATGGTACATCTGCCGCCTTCAAATGACCTTTGTCAGGTTTTGCGTTATGGGAATTACTTGAGGCTCTGCAGTTTCTTGTCCGCTTCCTGCGCCTTGGCCGTCATCCCTTCCTCGGTATACAAATCGCGCAACCGCTCCCAGACTTCGGAATCGCTGGGTTTCAGTTCTACTACTTTTTCATAGGACGCGATTGCTTTCTTGAAATCTCTTTGATTAAGGCTCAAATCACCGAGATAACGCCAGTAATCTACTTCATCCGGCTTGAGCTGAGTCAGCTTGTCGAATCCAATCAGCGCCTCGCTATATCTGCCTCGAAGCGCGCTAATGGTTGAATATTGTTCAAGGGCGAGTTCATCATCGGGTTTTACATCGATAATCCGTTTGAAATAGACAACCGATGAGTCAAAGTACCGGTCGCGTTCCTGACGCCATGATTTAGAAGCAGCGTCATTGCCGGCATTTTGGGCCTGGCTCGCTGAATCCGACGCGTTACGCGCCATTTGGTTGAAATAGCGTCCGATAGATCCGATAGCGTCGATCTTTTCCGAATCCGGCGCTGTGCTCTCAACAACTCTGCGGTTCATGACCAGACCCGAGTCATACTGTCCGCAGTTGTTGTAGCAGATCGAAAGGTTGTAGGCGTTGCTATAATCGGTGGGGGTCATATCGACATACGCCCGCAACGGCTTGATCGCGGAGCAATAGTCGTTGTTTTTAATATGGTCGTAAGCGATCTGAACGAGCAAGTCCGAGCTGTCTTTCGTATGCGCCAGAGCATTGTCCAGCCAGCTTACCGCATCTTTGTAGTTGCCTGTCTTTTCATATGCGGATGCTATGCCCATATAAGGGCGGGCATCGCTTGAGTCGATCAGGATGGCGAAACCGTAGAGAATGGAAGCGGTGTCTACACTGGCCTGTATCTCAGCGTCGATCTTTTCGCGGTATGTTGAGTCAGGCTCTTCTTTCTTTTGAGTCAGCAACTCATCGATCTTACCCAAAGAGCCGATACCGGCATTGAAATACTCCCGCCAATACTTTACCTGGATCGAGTCGGTCAACTGGACGAATTTGTCACAATCTTTCAGGAATTTCTTGTTTATCTTATTATCCTTGTTGGCGCAGGCTATCTTGAGGGAGTCATCGTACGTCACAAGTTTCTCGATATAGGTTCGTTTCTTGGAGATCTCCGGTGTCTTGTCAATGAAGTCAACCATCATCTGAGACATCAGATGATATCCTTCGGCGTGCGGGCCATAGTACATGAAAAGCGAATCGAGCATGGCAATGGCACCTTCGTATCTCGCTAGGTCACCGGACAGGATATCGATTTTAGCTGACTTCAGGTATGCATCGGCCGGCAGTTTGCGGGCGCCGCGCCCTTGAGCGAACACACTTCCGGCGAGGCAGGCAATTACCAGCGTGGCAAGTATGGTTCTGGATTGTAATTTCAAACTATCCTCCTAACGTTATATATCCGAGTATGTTTGCAACGGTCCGACAATCTATGCGATACATCTTCCATTGTCAACTTACATTCAACCTTATCTATACGTGAATCGAACTTTGTACTTCAGCACCACGGTGGAGTCCGATGGTACGGGCACCTTAAAATCGACCGTGTAAGCGTCTTTCTTTTCGAACGGGATGCTGGACTGCATGATCTCCCAGTAACCCCACAGCTTTTTCTCAACTTCCACCGTCACAGCCTCTTTCTTATGATTCGCCAATTCGACTTCGATATCCTGTTCCTGAACTTTTGATGAAATCTGGGTCTGGTTGGCAACTCGTTCTTCGGCTGTGATATCGAATGCATATCCGATATTCAGGTTAACTTCTTCGTCCACGGGAGTATGATCAATATTATCTTCGCCCAGCAGTATCAATGAACCATCGGTGTCGGTCTGGAATATCCGGGTTCGTCCTGCCGGCAGCGGAAGACCCAGCCCGGTCTGCTTGGAGTTTTTGAAATTCAGGTCAACCTCGACCTGTTTGGCGTTGCGATCGGGACGAAACATGAAGACCTTTTTCACCTGCGTCTGAGCCGGCTCGAACAAAGAAATCTGTTTAATCTCTTTGTCTGCAACTGTTGCTTTTCGGGGAAGGGTGTACAGGTGATATTCAAAAAATGACTTTTCCTCAAATCCACCCATGTCCATTTCCGCCGTGGCTATTCCCTTCATCATGGTGCGACCGGGCGCTGGCGGCGTAGCCCGGTGGATGTCGCCGGCAATGAGCTTGAGCGTCGCATCCTTATAAGTCTTGCCGGACGTATTGTTGATTGATGCCCAGCCGGAAAGGTCAAGATTCTTCTCATCCGATGAGAGTACACCGACATACTCGGCACTCCAACCCAAACCGGATGTTTGATATCCTACTTTACACGGCAGGATCCCGGAATAGTCGGAGTTGTACATCCAGAACAAAGTCGGCCGGGTGATCAGTCCATCAGGGAGTGCCGGAAAGTTGACTTCGGCGATATTGGCCAATTGGACAATTTTTATCGCCTCGGATTTATCTTTGAGCGTTACGGAACCGCTTCCGTACGCCAGCAAGGTCCCCGAATATAACTTGCCGTCTTTGTCGATGAGATCGATTTGATTGTCAATATATTTGTTGTACATCTGGTCGGCAGAGACGAGGTCGAAGGCATAATTCTGCTCGAGAATATTGATCGTATGGCCTGCTCCCACTACCGAAAACTGAACGGAGGCGGGGTCTATTGCCGAAGGTACGTCTTTGAATGCCAATCGATTAACACCCTTTTGGAATTCCAGCGAGCGGGTTTCGCTGACTACTCCAAGATTGCTGTTGTACACGGTGACCGAGACGTCCTGCGCCGCCACTAATGAAAATGTCATTACCAGACAGAGTGCCAGCAGTATGCCTTTCATATTCTCCTCCTGTCTCTTATACATAATTTTCCGATTTCCGGCCCGCACCAGTTAGCACGGGCTGTTTCTTTCTTTTGCCTTATTTATCTAGTAAGCAGGGGTTTTCTTCCAGAAAAGTTTTTATTTTCAGGACAGAACAGACAATATGACCTGGTCAATGCGGCGTTGGACGTCGTCGGCCGACGGGTTTAATTCGACACCGGTGAACCGGCCATGGTCTACATCGATTCGCTCGCTGATCTGATGATAGAGATGATAGATGATTTCCAGGCTCACCTGATATCGTGGCAGGAGTGTCGGTCTGATGTTGTCCACCATACGGCGAGCTTTCGCTTGATAGTACAACATGACGCGATAGTAATCCCGCATCAGGTCACGTACGGATGGCTCGATGTTTTCTGCGCGGGCGGCCCGGTGAAGGTCGTCGGTTTTCACACCGTGCCGTATCATCATATCGTCGGCAAAGTAATTCAAGCCGCTGGTCTGGTCTTTTTGAAAATCCCGGATGATGTGCACCAAGTATGAATAGACAGCCAGTGGCCGCGCTGTATCCCGAATGTCAAATGGTGGCGCGACGAAAGAATTTCGGTCGGACCTGATTCCACAAAGATGCATAAAAATGGAAGCCGGTGCAATCGCCGCTCCTTCGCAATACCGAAGAAAGCCAAGTAGACTGGGAAATCCGTTGTGCCGCAGATCATATTTCATTGCTTCGACAAGCCGGACCCAGGGCCATGCAGGAATGACGAAATTGCGCATCGTGTCCATCAGCTGATTCTGGAACGGGTCTCGTGGGTTTCCATCCTGAATGCCCGCCACCCAATCGTTTAGCAGACGCTCATAAGACTGGCGTTCCTGTTCGGTGATTTCGCCTCCTACCGATTTTCTGTCGTCCACGAGGTCGTCGATAACCCGCATCGACCGATAACAAGTCTTGAACGCCTCGTACCGATCATCGTCCCAGAACCGTGCGGCGATATCCAGAATCGGATTGGTGAGGATTTTCTTGAAGTCGGGCTGGCGCGTAAAATCGAGAAATGCTGCTTTCTGGGAATCCATGTCGGAATATAGTAATCCGGTCGGCGAGGCAAAAATTATATTTCCCTGTTCGCTTCGTTTTTTTACCATTCAGATATGAGCGACAAAATTCGTCTTTTGATGATAACCCACAACTATCCGCGATTCGCCGGGGATTTTGCCGGTGTATTTATTGCATTGCTCGCCAAACGCTTGCTTGAATTCGATATTCAACCGGTCATCCTTGCACCGCACGATCCCGGGGCGGCCGAGTATGAAGAATCGGACGGCGTACTGATATACCGGTTCAGGTATGCCCAACGCGACGAAGATGAGACAATCGCGTACCGCGGAAACATGCACAAACTGGTTCTAGGGTCGGTTTCCGGCATCTTTCGGTTCAAACACTTTCTCGACTGTTTTCGCGACGCCGCGCTGGAGGTGATCGACAAGGAACGAATCGATATTGTCGCGGGCCACTGGTTGATTCCCGCGGGGCTCGTTATGCGTACGATCATGAACAAAAGAGGTCTCCCCATGATCATGTCGTCGCACGGTACCGACATTCGCCTGATGAGAAAATATTTCCGGGTGACTTACCGATATCTCCGCGATCTCTGCCGGCACCTCAAGCGTTGGACGGTCGTGTCGAGTTTCCTCAAAGTGGGAATAGTTGATCTGGATCCCACGCTGGCGGATCGAATCGAGGTTCTCCCTTTGCCCCACGATGAGACGTTATTTTACCGGGACGAGAGCATCAACCGCGACAATTCGCTAATTGTCGCCGTAACTCGGTTTACCCATCAGAAACGGGTGGCACACCTAATAACGGCATTCGCTTTGGTGAGCGAACAGCATACGACAGCCCGGCTCCACATTTACGGAAGCGGGTCGCAGGAGCAGGAAATCCGTACCCTGATACGCGAATTGGGTCTGGAAAGCCGAGTCAGGCTATTCGCCCCGGTGACGCAAAGTGAACTCCGTTCCGTTTACAATTCCGCGTCGATTGTTGTGCTGAATTCTTACCAGGACGGATTCGGGCTGGCATTGTCCGAAGCAATGATGTGCGGTGCCGCGGTAATCGGAACCGACTCCGGCGGCATCACAGATATCATTGCCGACAATGAGCGCGGCCTGCTGGTGCCTTTGGACAACAGCGCAGCATTGGCCGAAGCAATTGTCAAGCTGCTTGCCGATGATCCACTTCGTCGTAAACTTGCGATGAATGGGTTTGAGTATGCCCGCGCGACATTTTCCGCAGGTCCTTTGGCCGGCAGGTTCGCGCAAATTGTTCGTGATGCCCTCAAATGAGAGGTCCTCTTTTCGAATAATCGACACATCCGGTCAAGAAATTGTAACTCCCTTCGTACAATTGACTTGCCTTAACATTGACTTATCAGTATCTTTTAGTGGGAGGTGATAGTTATGTCGTCGATTGATGCAATTATCAATCGTCAGCTTCTCCGATGGGAGATGGAGCGCAAGCAGCTCGATGCGCAGGCAATTCCGCCCAGTAAGAAGCCGCCGACTCCGGTGGTAACGATTAGCCGACAGACAGGAAGTCGCGGCTCGTATTTTGCATCACGTCTGGCCACATCTCTTGGCTTTCAGCATCTGCATCGCGACGTCATAGACCAGATAGCTCAATCTTCCGGCTATCGGACGCGCGTGGTGGAGTCGCTCGATGAAAGACATCGCAACGAGCTCGAGTTGATGATTGAATCATTGTTCACGGGTAAATCGGTTGATCACCGGGACTACATCAAACACCTGCATCGGATTGTGCTGTCGATGGCGCAGCTTGGGGGAGTCATTCTAGTCGGCCGCGGCGGTAATTTCATCCTCGGTCTAAATCGCGGGTTCCATATCCGGGTGATCGCGCCGGTCGAGAGACGGGTGGAGAATCTGAGATTGTATCGCAGGGTAAGTGTCCATGAAGCCGAAAAAATGATCACCGATTCTGACAAGGAGCGCCGGGAATTCGTGAAGAAGGTGTTCGACCGCGAGATCGATGATCCGACTGGCTATGATTTGATCGTCAACACAGCGCACCTTGACGTCGAAGACCTGTTGCCGGTGGTGGCGGAAGCGGTCATGGCAAAGTTCAAGAAGCTCAATTACCCGGAACATTCCTGAGAGGCTCCGACCCTGACCGCAGATATTGGCTGTGCTAAGGGCTGACGGTCAGTACTGGTCGGTCCGAAGCATTACGAGGGTGCATGCCTCCACGGTCTCAATACCGGCTGCGGCCAGTTTCTTCAGCAAATCAGGATTCTCAGCTCCCGGATTGAATATAACCCGGCGCGGCTTAAGCTTGAGGATATTCTGAAATTCGGCGTCGGATATGGAGGCGTTGACATAGATTGTCAGCGTGTCAATCGTTCCCTTGATATCGGTCAGTGATTTGAGTCCCGCGACTCCATCGACCGTGTGGCCGGCCGGGTGTATCGGAATTGGATTGAAGCCGTGCTCCTTTAACATATGGACAGCCTTAAATGAATACCGGTCTTCCTTTGGCGACGCACCCAGAACGGCGACACTTGAACCTGCGGTTGCTTTAAGCATGACTTATCTCCCAGAGTATTTTATGCAGTTGATCCTGTACCATCGCCTGAATAACAAGAAGAAATCCTGTTTGTTCAACAAAATCATTTCAGACCAACTACGAGCCTTCGGCAGGGCGCCATGGGAAATCGCCTCTTTGAGCTGATGAACAACAAAGCGATTTTATCAGTTTATATAACACAGAGAAGAAAATAACTGTCCGGTCATGAACAGGAGTTTAAAGTGAATCAACATTCGCAAGAAGGAGACGATTCAGATGACTCACAATGTAGGCGGTATCGACAAAGTCGTAAGGTATGTCATCGGTCTGGTAATCATCGCCCTGGGAGCTTATTACAGAAGCTGGTGGGGTTTGATTGGTGTGATACCAATTGCGACCGCCCTGTTTAGTTTCTGCTGGTTGTATCCAATTATAGGCGTTTCGACGGCGCATAAGCAAAAAGAGCCCGTCGATAAACCAGGCCACGTCGCCTGATTGACCGACAGCGATTGAAGCGGATGTACGACTGCGGTTCACGGAATCAGATTGCGTCCGATTCCGAGACAGAGTAAAATGAGGCATGTGCGACTACGCTTTCAATCGTTTCATAACAGGCGAACTGATAGTCGACGCTCCGGTCGAAGAAGCGTTCCTGTCGGACGACGTCAGGGTCTTGCACCAGTCCATCCCCGGCTATGCTCCCACACCTCTGGTTCGACTGGATGCTCTGGCACGGCGCCTCGGCGTTGGGGAAATTTATGTCAAAGACGAGTCCCTTCGATTCGGACTGAATGCGTTCAAGGGACTGGGGGCGTCGTACGCCATCTACCGTTATATTAAGCGAGCGTGGGAGCACGAATTCGGTGTACGCTTTCAGATCGAGAACCTGTATGAGACCGATGTGATCGAACGGTTGCATATTCCGGTGTTTTGCACGGCTACAGACGGCAATCACGGACGAGGAGTGGCGTGGTTCTCGCGCTTGCTCTCGCACCGTGCGGTCATCTATATGCCTCACAATACCGTCAAATCCAGAATTGAAAGTATCAAGAGCGAAGGAGCCCGAGTCGTGGTGGTCGACGGCGACTACGACGAAGCGGTGCTGTTGGCGGCCCGCGATGCCGACACGAACGGCTGGCGCGTCATCTCAGATACTTCGTATCTCGGCTACACCGAAATTCCGGCCTGGATTATGGCGGGATACACGACAATGTTCGGTGAGATTGAAGAGCAGCTTGATGCCGGCGAAGAAATTGATTTCATTTTCCTTCAGGGAGGCGTGGGGAGCCTGGCCGCTTCAGCGGTATGGTACTACCTGAATCGGGACCGTGGGAGACGACTCCGCTTCATCAGCGTCGAGCCGGTGCAGGCGGACTGCCTGCTCGCCTCGATCAGGACGCCAACGGGAGAACCGGCGCGAACAGATGGTCGTCTGGATTCCATCATGGCCGGTCTCAATTGCGGAACGCCGTCAATCATCGCCTGGCCGATTCTACGTGACGCGGTCGATCTGTTCGTCTCAATCAGTGATCGGTATGCTCTGGACGGCATGCGGACTTTTGCCCATCCGATCGGAAATGATCAACGGATCACTTCAGGAGAATCAGGCGCGGCAGGCCTTGGAGGGCTGCTTGCTCTGGTCGGCGATCCGACGCTGGCGGCAGCCCGTGAACGGATACATCTGGAAGGGAGTTCCCGTGTGCTTGTGATCAATACAGAAGGCGATACTGATCCGGAGCACTATGGACAAGTGATTTCGGCGCCGGACGGGCATAACTGAGCCACCCTCGTAACTCATACCTGTCCAATATATTAAAGACTCCGGGCGGCCTCCTCGCAAGACTCAACGTGGGCAGAATTTGTCTGACAATATGATTGCGCTGTAACTGGTTCATGGTTAGATTTTGCTTGAAATCCAAAGCAGGATTCTACTCAACCAATCATTAAGGAGAAGTGATGAAAAAGGCAACCAAGTTATTGGCGCTGACAGCGGCATTTTGCCTGATCTGCCTGAGTCTGGCCATCGCTCAGGACGATAAGGGTACACCTCAATCGGGGATGCCGCCGATGGGTCCGCCGGCGCAAATGAAGCAGCTCGACTTCTTGATCGGGACTTGGGATGTGGCGATGAAGATGAAGATGACGCCGCAGGATACCGGGTGGATGGATTCTCCCGGAACTGCCACCTATGAGTACATTCTCGGCGGCGCCGTACAGCAATCGAAATATTCCTCCACGATGATGGGAATGCCGTTCGAAGGGCTCATGCTGGAGGGATACAACACCGACCTGGGTAAATGGCAGGCGGTATGGACAGATAATATGGGTGGCCGACTGAGTCTTTACACCGGCTCCAGAGCAGGGGATTCCACGGTTCTGATGGGATCTGAAGTTTATATGGGACAGGAAATGCACACCAGGATCGTTACCCTCAACCAGACCCCGACCAGTTTCGATTGGCGGATGGAAACATCGACCGACGGCGGCAAGACTTATGCGCTGATGGCGACAGCGACTTACACCAAACGCAAGTAAGGCGACCTTCCGATTTATCGGCCGGAGACTCGGTTCTCCGGCCGTATCTCAACGATGCATCGATTTTACCCGCTTACAGTTACGGGAACAATCCAATTTTATGACTGTTAGATTTCGCCGATAACGCAGTATCGAGCACGTACGGTCGACCGACTTGGTCTATTTCCTTGCTCCTGTCAGCGAATTGCCTTACTTTGCCCCGAAACTGCGATTAAAGTAGTAAAAAACGTAATAGGATTGAGTTCCAAATAGTCTCATGAAAGGATGCGTTGAAATGACGACAACGACCAAATTGCTGACGGTTTTATCCCTGTTGACGGTGGTGGCCTGCTCACAGCAGAAAAAACAAGCTGACAACGCCACAACCTCCCAAAGTGATGATAAAGAAATGGCCATAATCGGTGAAAAATCCGGCACCGAATTTACATTTACCGGCGCATCCGTAACTATTGCCGGCATCACGTTCACTCCGGCCACGCAGTGGGTCGACCTCGGGCCATCAGGGATGAGAAAAGCTGATTACTACTTTGGTCCAATTGACAATGAAAGCGATTCCGCTACACTCAGCATCTTTTACTTTGGCCAGGGTGGTGGCGGCACGATTGAGGCCAACCTTGATCGCTGGCTCACGCAACTGAGTATGCCTGACAGCAGTGACCCCAAGGCCGCATCGATTCAGTACGTGACGACAGTCGAAGGCATGCCGGTGCACATTGTTTCGGTTTCCGGAAATTACAACGCCCCGGTGGGAGGGATGATGTCAGGTGAGACCGTATCCAAGAACAACTATGTCCTGGTCGGCGCGGTGGTTGAAGCTCCGGAGGGAAATGTGTTTTTCAAGGAAACCGGTCCCGAAAAGACGGCGAGGGCAATGGCCGAAGGATTCCTTGCCATGATTAAGCAGATCAAGAAAGCATAAGTGAAATTCGCGTGCCTGTCTAAACGCGCCTGAGTAGCGTAAATGGACGCAGGATTTCACAACCGTCATGGATGGGCTGGGCAAGGTCCCAGTCCTTCCACCAGCCTATGAATTCGAAATCATTGCGGTTCTCCAGAAAACGAAGAAACTCATCCGGCAGGATCGCCTTGCTGCGGTCCCGCATGTTGAACTGATGTCTACAGCTCCTGTCGAACACGTCGACCAGCCAGGTTTCCTCATATAATTGCGTGCTCGGATCGACCAGTTTGATATCAATTCTGGATTCGAGGCGTATGCCGTCGCGTTCAATCGAAAAGGCGTTATTGTCTTTGTAATTCAGCGGGTCCTCGAACTGAATGCACCAATCCATAAAGTATAACCCGCCTGGCGCCAGCGCCCGGGCTACCGAATCGAAATGACTCACTATCTCATTCGCGTTGCGAAGGTACAACGAACCGAGCATCACAAACACGAAGTCGACTGGCTGATCCAACTCGAAATCTACCATATCTTTTTGAAGGAATGTCGGCGGTGGTTGGCAGCGCTGCCACTTGTCACGCGAGTAGGCCAGCATCTTTTCATTGATGTCGATACCCGTGTAGCGGTAACCACAGGATGAAGTGAGAACACCGGCATGCGGTGCCGGTCCACATCCGATCTCAAGCACCGATTTGACCGGTATCAGCGAATAGCGGGTAATGCAGGAATTCATAAACGAAGTCTCAGCTCCCACATCGCGAAACGAGAATGCCAGTTCATAGTAGCTGGGATAATCGTACAGCACAGAATACCTTTCTTATCTTCCTTATTTGTCAAGACGGCAGGTCAGGCCTGCTGACCCAGTTTTCTCAGCAGGAAAACAGCGTCGTGTCGGATGAAATGTTCAAAACCTGACTCGGCGGCCAATTTTACGCTGGTGGCCCCAAATCCGGTGATCGCGGGCCTGTGCTATTTTAGGACAAAGTGACGTGGTAACGCTGTAATTCGCGCCGGGCGAGAAATGCCAAATTCACGAAACTAACGGCTGTCGGAGCGATCCTGATATCTCGTTTGCGGAGGTTGGGAGCCCTGAGGAGGTTGGACACCAGTACTTTTAGCTTGTGACGCGACCGGCAGCAGTTTATTATACGGCCGCTAACTGAAACAGATAAAATAGATTAACGTATTCATCAGTGAGTCATAGTTGCAGGACAACGAGACAGTTTTGATCGAACAGGCTCTGCAAGGCAGTCAAAAGGCCTATGAAATTCTGTCCGAGCGACATCGTCAAGCTGTCTATCATATTATATATAAGATAGTTCGGGACAAAGAGACAGCCCACGACCTGGTTCAGGACACTTTCATGAAAGCGTTTTCTTCCCTGGCCAGCTACCGCTCGGAGTTCCGCTTTTCGACCTGGCTTTACAAGATTGCCGCAAATTGCTCGATTGACTATTTGAGGAAGAAGAAAATCAATGCCATGTCCCTGGATCAGCCACTGGAGACAAAAGATGGCACGGTGGGAATAGAGGTCCCGGACTACTCCTATCACCCGGGATATGAACTTGAGCGCAAGGAACAGCGATTCAGCATTGAGGAAGCAATCCAGTCATTACCGGAGAAGTATCGGGAAGTAATCATTTACCGGCATAAAGATGATAAATCATACGAGGAAATAGCCGATTTATTAGATATCCCGGTCGGTACGGTCAAAGCACGTATTTTCCGGGCCCGCGAGCTATTGAAAAAGAAGCTCAAAGAATTCATGTAATGGTGCTTGGACCAGGAGGACGTTGACATGACACAGCCAAAGGCCCCGCTCTGCTGGATGGTGGCCCTGTTCTGTTTTGCCGCGATTACGGTCCGGGCCGGAGAGTATACTTTTCAGTATCAGAAGATTGTCGAGATTCAGCAGCCAATGATGCTTGATTTGAGCCTGGTTGCCGGTAACGTGACTATCACGGGCAATTCCGAAGATCGGGTAATGATCGACGCAGTCAAGACCGTCCGCGGTTCAAATCATGACGAGGCCGAGGAAGTTGCGGATCATATTGAAATCCACGTCAGCTCCTCCAACAACACAGTGAAGATTGAAACCAATTATCTCAAAATGGTCAACCGGAGCCGGTCGTTCTGGAACAAGCTCTTTGGCAGCAGCGGCTCAGACTCATATGGCATGGTTGACTATCACATAAGTGTCCCTTCGCAGACGTCGGTAACCGTTAACAGCATGGAGGCATTGATAGTGCTGACGAGTCTTGAGGGTGACATCAACATTACAAACTCTTCCGGGGCAACCCGGGGCGAGTATTTGTTTGGACCGATCACAATTTCGCAACCGGTCGGTGAAGTCGATTTGAAATGGATTGAAGGAGATATCCGCGTCAAATCGACATCGAGCCGTATCGCTATTCAACAGAGTCGCGGAGCCATAGATGTAGCGACATATTCGGGATCGGTGAATATTCAAACACAGTTGGACAGCCCGAAGAACTACTATGTTGAGACGACAAGTGGTTCGGTTGATTTCACAGTTCCGACATACTCCGCCGGGGTGCTGAATATCGAAACGAAAAGCGGTGAGATCAAAAGCGACATACCGGTGGCGATCAAATCGGTTTCGCGGCGCCGTCTGGTGGGTGAGTTTGGCGGGGGCGGCCCGACCATCAGTATCTCTTCGACCACCGGTGATGTTGAGATTAAGCAGTTCTGATCGATCTCCATCGCCGCACATAGGATGTAAACATGTTGAGGATTTCCTCAATCACTCTCTTGTCCGGGCTACTGATTGCTTTGACGCAGGTCGGCGGGGTCGCGGCAGCCGATCCGGGCGGCGAAGTTGATTCCACTTACTCCCCCAGAGATACTATTTTCCTGGATATCAGCCTCAGCGACGAAGGGGTGACAGCGATTGACACCTCCGGATACGATTGGTACTATGATTTTGACCGTGATGTATTTGTAGCCGGCGAGCGTAAGGGCGAAGCTGGTCTTGATTCGCCGGAAGCGCAAAAGGAAGCCGATTACCTTCCGGTAGAAGAGCGGGCGACAGTCGAGAAGAAGGTCAAGCCCTTCGTCAACTCGGTGCTTGTCGGAGTCGATGAATACGTGAGCGGGAACATCATCGCATACGGCCGGGTCACGATAAAGGGCTGGGTCAAAGGCGACGTCAAGTCGCTGAATAAGCGTGTTCTGGTAAGTAAGACCGGACGGGTGGATGGCAACATAGAAGCCCCCGAGATTATTGTGAAGGATGGCGGAACGGTGCTGGGCAAGCAGACAATTACGAAATCCGCCCTGGATCTGCCGCCTCTATCTACTTCGTTCTCTGTCAGCGGCGTCATTGTAGTCATCTCATTTCTGGTGTTCTTTATATTTTTCGGATTCGTAATCACCACACTCATGCCCCGTCAGCTCGTCCGGTTCAGACACGCGTTTGAGTCCTACAAATTGAAAACGTACTTTCTCGGTTTCTTTCTGATAATAGCCATGCCGATCGTCATAGCCCTGGTCATCATCACCATTGTCGGTATCGTACTGGTGCCGTTCGTACCGGTTTTGTATCTATTCGCCACCGTCATGGGAGTCGTATCGTTTGGACAGCAAATCGGTTCGGGTTTCACCCGTCGCCTGCTGGGGCAGGATAAAAGCCCCATGGTCCAGGCGCTATTGGGAGTCGGCTTTCTCATGTTGCTCTGGTTGGCCGTTGCCATTTTGCTCGGGTCCAACGGCGGGTCATCGGAAGGATTCGGCATCTTCTTTCTTGTCATCGCCATTTTGATCAGCACTTACCCGGTGTGCTCCGGATTAGGGGCGGCGTTGTTGACCCGTTTCGGGTTTCGCGAGTATATGAGTTGGCAAGACCGGCAGAATCTTCAACGGCCCCCCGATGCTCCGGCCCCGCCGCCGATTCACGAGGCAGATTCGCTGACGCAAAGCAATTCGGGCCACGTTGTAAGGAAGGATGACATCCCGCCCGTTATGCCTCCGCCGCCGGTTCCTCCTCCGCCCAAGATAAGCGCGGACGATTCCGGATCATCCGAATAGTAATCAAATGAAACCTGCCTCCCCCTACTTGCGTAATGCAAGTATAATGATAACTCACGTTTCACAACCAGAATTAAGGACCGGGTTATGATAAGAAAAGCAGGAGTGGTGCTTGCGGCGGCCGCAGTGCTGGGGATTGCCGTACTCGCGCAGGGGGCCAACGAGGTTGTCACCAAGAAAGTCGATATGCAGGGAGCCGACGAGCTCGTGGTCAATGGAGACCTCGGAGCGGGCAAATTCACAATTTTGCCGAAGGATATGACCGAAGGTGCGGTTATCGAGATCGATTATAATCCCAAACGTGTTGATTATTCGGTCGAGAGCGAGGTCAAAAGAGGGAAATGCTTTCTCGATTTTGAAAGTGAACACCGAAGCAAGCACAACTTTAACACCGAGGATAATGTCTGGGATATCACCCTGTCGACCCGGTACGCTACCTCGGTGAAGCTGGACATTGGCGCGTGCGAAGCACACATGGATTTCGGCGGTGTTCCGCTTACTGATCTGACTCTTGATATCGGGGCGGCCTCGGGTAAAATCGATTTTTCAGCGCCTAACCCGCAGAGTCTGGACGAGATTAATATCGACGCCGGTGCGTCGTCAGTCAGTCTTCGGTCAATAGGTAACAGCAATTTCAAATACCTTAGCTTTTCCGGCGGCGCAGGAAGTTTCGACCTGGATTTCCGCGGAGACCTTAAGGGAGAGGCTAAGGCTGATATCGATATCGGTCTTGGATCTGCGGAGATTATACTGCCGGAGGGTACGGCTGTGAGAATTGAGAGCGAAGGAAGCAGCTGGCTTTCGTCAATCGATTTTGACAAACACGGACTCGATGAAGTCGAGGACGGTGTTTACGAATCTCCGGATTTCGATAAGGCCGACATTAAGATTACACTCAATGTCGAAGTAGGCATGGGGTCGGTGGACATCGTCTGGAAATAACAGCATAGTTTCGCCGCTACACTGCCATCTGGGTACTCGTCACTCCGGTAACTCTGAAACTACTTGCTGAGCGTGTACAAATACTTGTATACTCACAGCGGGTGGTTTTTTTATACCCAATTGAACTAAACCCCCCTTACCGTGTTTAACATTGAAAACGGACTTTGCAGGAGATTAAATGTTAAGACTACTATCGGTTCTCGTGGTTCTTGGAACCGTGGCCGCGGCAGCCCCCGCCGACAAAACCATTCAGCAGGACATATATTTCGCAAGGGATAAAGTGATGCCTGCGCTGGTCCATATTCAGCCGGTCATCAAAGACTACAATACCGGTGAACTCGAGAAACAGGCCGTGGTAGGGTCAGGGATAATTTTCCAGAACGACGGCTACGTGGTGACTAATTACCATGTAGCGGGCAAAGCAGAAAGGATTCTCTGCACATTGGCCGACAAGGAAATTGTGCCGGCCAAGTTTATCGGCGGTGATCCTCTGACCGATATAGCCATAATAAAGCTCGACCTTGAGAACTACCCGGGTCACATTCAGGCGGCCGAATTCGGCAATTCGGATTCTCTGCAGGTGGGCGAGTATGTGATCGCGATGGGTTCGCCCCTCAATCTCTCCCGATCCATCTCGGTCGGGGTTATCTCGACCAAGGACCGGTATTTTGGATCCGACGTCCGGCTGCCGAGCGGAGAACGGACCGGCGAGTACAATCTCTGGATTCAGACCGATGCCGCCATCAATCCGGGAAATTCCGGCGGTCCACTGGTCGACCTCAAGGGACGCGTTATCGGCATAAACTCACGAGCAACTCTCTTTGCCAACAATATCGGATTTGCCATACCGGTTAACGTAGTCAAAGAAGTGGCGCAGGAAATTCTTTCAAATGGCAAGGTGGTTCGCAGTTGGATTGGTGTTCATTGCCAGGCTCTGCAGGAGCTTGAACAGTATTTCGGCACCAACCGGAACGCCGGTGTTCTGATATCCTCGATAGATCCGGATTCACCGGCGGCCAAAAGCTTCTTGCGGGCGGGAGACATTATCCTGGAAGTCGACGGTCAGCCGGTTTCGGCTCGATTCTCCGAGGAACTGCCCGCCTTCTACAGCCTGATAGCCGCGCATACGCCAGGTTCGGACATAGAGCTGAAAGTCCTTCGCGAGGATAGTACGTACACTTTCAAAGTCACTACACGGCAGCTTGGCGATTTGCAGGGCGAGGATTTCGAATGCCGTGACTGGGGATTCACCGTCAAGGCGATCACCCGGCAAATGCAGATTGAGAATCAGTTACGCGACACGATCGGCGTGCTTGTCGTCGGCGTCAAGCCCGTGAGTACGGCCGACGATGGCGGATTGAGACGTGACGACGTCATCACACAAGTAAATGAGACAGCGGTGAATGAATTGGGCGACTTCGTAAACCTGTATGACGGTCTGGTCGGGGCGAAGGATGAAAAGGTGCTGTTGACCGTCACGCGCGGCGGGGCAATCCGATATGTCCTGCTCAAGATCAAAAACCAGGAGGGTGAGGCAACTCATGAGTAAGTATCATTTTCCGTCCGGAGCATCGTTGTATCTGTCATTGGTGGTCGCGTGTCTCGTCATCGCGATTTCACCCGCTGCATGGACGCAGACTTTTGATTATGACAAGCTCAAATCGATGGTGACTCCGTACACGGTGATTATAGATATGAAGATAGAGATGTCGTTCGGTGTCCACTCCAACGAACAGGAAGATAAGTACCTGGGGACAATCGTCACGGACGGCGGCCTGGTGATTTTTAACGGCTCCGCATTGAACAGTGACAACGCCCTGTCGACTTTCTCAGGATTCAGCGTGAAGACGACACCGACGAGCATCTCGGTGACAACACTTGACGGAACGCAGTACGATGCCGAGTTCGTCGGGGTGGACAGATTCACCGATATCGGATTCATCCGTCTCAAACCGACTTCTCCGCAGAAATTCAAGCCGGTCAAGTTCGTCAATCAGAGCAGTTTTCGTGTTGGCAGCTGGTTGACGCTTTATATGCTACTGCCGGATTTTGTCAATCCGCCCTTGGCCGCCGATATCGGAATGGTCAATGCGAATCTCAAATCACCTGAAGCGTTCCCGCTCATCGTCGGATTCAATGCCTTCCAGATTACCTCGGTCCTGTTCAATGAGCAGCTTGAGCCGGTCGGCGTGCTCGGTGTTTTGAACGACCCTTCATCGAACAATATGGATGCCTCGAGCATGATGGATTCGTTCGGTCAGGTGGGCATCCAGCTGTTGGGCGTGGTGACCGCCGACAAACTGGAGAAGCTTATTGCGGACCCACCCAAGAAAGGCATGACTGATCGCGGGTGGCTCGGAATTACTCTGCAGGCGCTGACGCCTGACATGGCGAAGTTTTGGGGACTCGACCTGTCGAGTGGAATAATTGTCAACGATGTTGTCAAAGGTTCTCCCGCCGAAGCCGGCGGCATGAAAGTTGGCGATATCATCTATGCGGTAAATGGACAGCCGGTGGAAGTTGACAAGGAGGAAAAGGTCCCGATCTTTCAGCGGAAGATAGCTGATATGGGCCCGGGATCCGCAGTCGAATTCTCAGTCATCCGCCGCACCGGCGATAATCTGGATAGTTTACAAGTGCTGGCTAATCTTGAGAAGGCGCCGATGACAGCTACCGACGCTCCCGAGTACGAAGATTCGACTCTTGAATTCAATGTCAGAGGAATGGTCTTTGCGGACTATCTGTATTACAATCTTGATTCCTCGAATTTTCACGGAGTGGTGGTGTCGGAGTTAAAGCAGGGTGGACTGGCCGATCTTGAAGGATTGATGTTGGGCGACATAATCCAATCAATCGATGGCACGCAGGTCGGAAGCATCGATGACGTAAAGGCCGCGATGTCTTCGATTAACGAGAAGAAGCCGGCGGAGATAATATTCTTTGTCTGGCGCGACAAGAAGACAATGTTTGTGAATATCAAGACCGACTGGGGCCGTCAATGACCCCGGTTGGCCTTTTCTAACTGATTTCAGGATAAGGCGTTGACGCACCTGCCCAGTTTCCGCGGGTACTCCGGACTGGCTTTTTTCAAAATTCCGGTTGAATTTCGGCAAAGCCCTGCATATACGGCGAACTAAACCATTGCATTCGCTTGACAAACGGTCCGTTTCTGATAGATTCAATATTTGAAGACTAAGCTGTTTAACTACTGATACTTCGGTCACCGGCCCCGCCGGTTTTTTACCGCTCCGCTCCTGACTGAATGTTTTCGCGAATAAAGGCACGGCCTTTGCAAAAGACCTTACCAGCAGGTCCCCACCAAACGTGGAGGCACTGCCTGCTGAGGAAAGATAAAGTCTATGATACAGCCGAAAGGATGTTACCAATGCACAGACAGCTACTGAGAGTATTCATGTCGGCCTGCCTGATCCTGCCGATAGTGGCCGCGACCGCGCTTGGTCAAGACGGCCCATCGACTACACCTCCCGATAGTGCGGTAGTGTCCGTCGATGTAGTCAATGCACAACCCGGAGCGACTGTCGCCGTACCGATTCGCTTGAGCAATAACATTATCGACCTCGCCGGTATCGTAATGCCGCTTCGCTATGATGGGACACGGTTGACGCTCCAGTCGGTTGATTTCACTGGTTCGTTGCTAACGTCTAACTTCATCACGGGTGTCTTTTCGGTACCGGAGAGCAGCTTTGTCCAAATCAGCTATCTGCCGGATATCGGTCAGGGGGACATTGTTCCGATCTCCGCAGTGAGCGGGATCCTGGCCACGGTGGTCTTTCAAGTAAAAAACTCCGCACCATCCGGGATGGCGTTTGTCGATTCGGTGTACGAATCATATGATTACAACGGCACTTTAATAGAAACTCGGATTAATTTCTCCGATCCTACCGGTGTATCTGTCTATTATCCACTTTTTGTCGAGGGTGGTGTGATGGTGGGCATGCCGACCGACGTGAATGATGACAATAATGCCGGTCTGCCGACGAAGTTCGACCTCGCTCAGAATTACCCCAATCCGTTCAACCCGACCACGACTATTGACTTTTCTCTTCCGAAGGCCGACCATGTCGTGCTGGAAGTCTTCAATGTCCTTGGCCAGCGGGTTGAGACGTTGTTGGATAAGAATCTGCCTGCCGGGCGTTACCAGGTAGAGTTCGATGCATCTTCCCAGCCCAGTGGAATTTACTTCTACCGTCTGGCGGCCGGACAGGGAGTTTCGACCAAAAAGATGGTCTTGGTCAAATAAAAAAAAGCTGAAATATGCCGATATCACAAGGGATGGCCGGAAAGACGGCCATCCCTTATTAATTTGGTGAAAACGGCAATGACGCAAGCTCAAGTTGAACAGGAAAAGAAGACTATAAAACTCGGCGACTATATCCTGACCGGCAAGATCGGGCAGGGTGGTGTGGCCGAGATTTATAAGGGGCGCCAGGAATCTCTGGAGCGCGATGTTGCAATTAAGATTCTTTCCCCCAAGCTGACCACGGATCCGGATATTGTCAGGCGGTTCGAACGGGAATCGCTGGTCATCGCCAAGCTGAATCATCCCAATATCGTCCACGTAATCGACAAAGGCTCCGCCGGCGGTCGCTACTACTTTGTGATGGAATTCATCAATGGGACCTCGCTGCGTGAGATAATCGATTCTGAACGCGTCCCGATGAACACCAAAATAGAGATGATCGTGCAAGTGTGTAAAGCGCTGGACTACGCTCACAAGAACGGCGTAATCCATCGGGACATCAAACCCACCAACATCCTGATTGACCGCCAGGGCAACGCTCTGGTGGCGGATTTTGGGATTGCCCAGATTATCGGGACGGCCGAAGCCGATATGACAGCATCGGACATTATCATGGGAACCATGGCTTACATGTCGCCGGAGCAGAAAGTAAGCTCTACCAATGTCGATCAGACTACGGATCTTTATGCGGTGGGAATCATGCTGTATGAGATCCTCGTCGGGAAAAAGCCGCTCGGTCATTTCAAGCTGCCCACCGAGTTGAAACCCGACCTCAATCCGGCCTTTAATACAATTATCCAGAAGTGTCTTGCCCAGGAACCGAAAGACAGGTACCAGCAGGCGGTCGAGTTAAAAGATGCTCTGCTCGAGTTGATTTCAACGGGAGTCAAAGATGCGTCCGGGCCGGAACCCGAAGAGGGAATTGATTCAGATTCTTTTTTGGGAAAATGTCGCCATCTCGATACTATCAAGGAGACACGATACAGCTCCACCATCCTGGTGGAAAACAAAGTCAATAAACAGTTATACGTCATCAAAAAGCACAGCCGCGGTGAGACCGGTCGCCTTGAGGCCAAGCTTCTGAGCACACTCAAGCACAAAAACATTATCAATGTCCTGGGTGCGGGCGGGGACCGAAAATCGACCGTGGTGATTACCGAATATGCACCGGGGGGCTCACTGGCCGACCGGATGGTCCGCAAGTATGGCTGGGAGCAGGCTTTTCAAATTGGCTTGCAGATTGCGGCCGGGTTAGACCACGCCCACAAACAGAATGTTGTCCACGGTAATCTGTGTACGTCGGACGTACTCTTCGATTCCGAAGAGGTCGTGAAGCTGACTGATTTCGGCATGCCCTCACCGGCTGACCAGCAGAAGAAAAAGAACGGTTTCGGTGCGCCGGAAATGAAGAAATCCAAGCAGGGTGATATTTACGCGATGGGCGCAATTATACATCAGCTGGTCACCGGCCGAACGCCCGCGTATGACGGGGCGGGCAATCTGCGTCTTGATGATGTCAAACTGGACCTACCGCCCGACGTAAGCAGTATGCTCACCAAACTCCTTGCCATCCGGGTGGCGCGACGCTACAAGACCTGTCAGGAATTTCTGCTCGACTGGGACGCCTTTGAGCAGGAACGTCAGGAACGACGCAAATCGCCGGTATTGCCCGAGCGCTCAGACACACCCGCTGCTTCCAAACCTATGCTAGTCTATATTCTCGCCGGTGCCGGTATACTGGTCGGCGTTGTGGTTGCTCTGTATTTGAGTGGTTTCTTTCGGTAATCTGCATTTCACCTCACCGGGTTTCTTGAATACTCTTAGTCAATCAGACTGCATTTGCGGTTGCCTCAGCGAAATTATTTCCCGTACTTTTATAGTAGAATATATTCAAGATACCGAAGGAGTCTTATGTGGTTCGACTGGAAGCAATTTTACTGGTCGCCGCCTGTGTGTTGTTAGCGTGTTGTTCTGGCGACGAGGTCGTTGATTTCAACACCGACTTCCCGGCCTATTATCCTATTGAGTCCGAGCCGGCGCTTACACCGGACCGTCAGTCCATCTACTATGTCAGAGCCGATACGACGGCGCTGAAGAAGGAAGGGATTTACCGTTTACTCGTGGCCCGACCGGAGCGTGAAGAGATTCTCGCCGGTTCGAACTATCACAATCCTTCCTCACTGGCCAGGCAACTGGCGGTCGCCTTCCTCGACAGTTCAAAGATAAGCATCTATAGATTGTATGACAGCACCCACGTGGCCGTTAATGTCGGCGGAAGCTACAGCTCGCTTCTGTACGTAAACGACTCCATACTGATTGCGGGGACCGACTCAGGTCTGTATCGCGTGAATCTTCACGACAACTCCGTTGTCAGGTTTAATGACGGCTGGGATCCGACTATGCTGAGCGGAGATACGATTGCATGCATTCACCCTGCCGGGCTGGACAAATTTGCTGTCGTTTTGCAGCCCGTATTCGACACTCTCGGGCAGTCGCTGGCGATCATTCCCTCTGTGGACCGTCCGCGATGGGCCAGTGTCGAACCGAGACTTCGCCGATTCGTGTACGCGCTGCCCAGCGGGGCTGGTTTTATTATCTACAGTCAGGAGAAGGGAGACAACGCGGTACATACGATAGGCGGTTCACGCTATCCTCAGGCCTGCATGATCGACTTCAATCTTCTTATTCTCACAGGTCCCGACGGACGATTCTATCAATCCGATTTCCTCGGCACCTTCTCGTTTCCGTTTCAGTACCACTATGACGACACGCGGTGACAATTGAACGAGATTAAAAAAGGGACGGTATTGACCGTCCCTTCAAGTCGGCGTGAAAGCCGCGTTCTTAGAACATTTTGTAAGCAAAGCCGATAGCCACTGTCTCTTTTACCCGTCCTCGCCTGCTGATTTGTTTATCGTAGAGGAATTGCGTGTACAGATTGACTGTCACTACTTTCGTAATCGAAGCAGTCACGATATTCTCCCAATTTATATCGACTGCCTTCCAGTCATCGGCAAACTCCGTGCCCTGCAATTGATCCTTCTGCGAGTAGAAGAACGCTTTGTACATGGTCAACTTCCCGGTGTACAGAAGGTTCTGACGGAGTTTAAGCGAGACATCAGTTACCGATTCCAGGCCTCCGTCGGTGGTGGTGGAGTCCGTAGTGGCAAGCGTAGTGGTGTCAATAATGACTGATTTGATAATCTGTCTGATACCAAAACCGAGTCTGCTCATGACCAGTTGATCGCCGTTAGTATAGAATTTTCTCGCTATACCGCCCGACTCGGTGAGTTTGAGGGGGGAGAGGTATAGTTTTTTGTGGGGATTCTGCCCATCATAAAATTGCGATTCAAGCCGGAATGCGACATACGGATCAACATACTTGTCCAGTGTGAACAGTCCGACGTTTTCGAAATCTATTAGGTCGGTGGACTTGTTGGGTTTGCTCCAATCCTTTGTGTCGGCGTCTTGAGTCAAGGTTTGACCGAAGGAGAGCTTGAGAGTCGCCCTGTAGTTGAAGTATGGAGCCAGCTGCTTGGTGGCCACGCCATTCAGGTTGCTTACCCAGTTTACCGAACCGGCTTCGCCGCCCACCCAGGAATCCGAATAAGCTGTCTGAGTTGTTGTAAAGTCGACCACCAAAGACTTTTGCCAACCGGTAATCACCGTATCCGTAGTTTTGTCGGCCGCCGATACGGTCGGCACAAATACAGCCAGTACACAGAGGAAACATTTAACGAAGCGTCTCATATTGAGTCCCTTTCTCTATTATGAAGTGAGTAAGAATTCATGTCTGATCGTATTCACCGCGCTGAATCATCGTTGGCCGCAAGATTGCCGGCGAATCATCCGATTAGCGGGGGACAGTGTCTTAACCCGATGGACTGATGACGAAAAGTCGACCCTCAGTAAGATTCTTCGTCGCTCGGGAATTTCGCTTCGCGCACATCACAGATATAAGACTCGATAGCTTTGGATATGATCGGAGTTAGATTGGCGTACTCACGCAGGAATTTCGGTTTGAATCCCTTTTCCCGAAGGCCGAGCATATCATTAATTACCAGCACCTGGCCATCGCAGTGTACGCCCGCGCCGATGCCTATTGTGGCCGCAGTATCCAGAGCGGCCGTTATTTGCGCCGCCAGGTCCGCTTCCACCAACTCGAGCACCATCGAAAAACAACCGGCATCCTGCAAGGCCTGGGCTGACTCTATCAGATATTGGCGCGAGGCTTCCTGTTTTCCCTGTATTTTGGGCCCGCCAAACATGTTAATCGACTGAGGGGTAAGTCCGATATGGCCCATGACGGGGATGCCGCATTCGACAACCCGTTTAATGGTCGGAACCATCTCGATACCGCCTTCAATCTTGACCGCCTCCGCGCCGCCCTCTTTGAGAAATCGTCCGGCGTTGGTAATGGCGATTTCGACCGACGGTTGAAATGACATGAACGGCATATCTGCGATTATCAACGCCTTTTCCGTACCACGGGCCACGGCCGCGGTGTGTGCCACCATGACATCCATGGTGATAGGCAGCGTGGATGTGTAACCATGTATGACGTTGCTCGCCGAGTCTCCCACCAGTACGGCGTCGATCCCCGCCTCGTCGAGCAATTTCGCCGTGAAGTAATCATATGCGGTGAGCACCGCGATCTTTTCTTTTTTTGCTTTCTTGCTCAGGAAGGTCTGGACCGTGGTTTTCTTGCGCTCTTTAGTGGATGACATGATCTATTCCCTGGTGAGATTCCCGGCCGGTGCGTAATACTTCTTGCCGGTAATCGGTTTTCCAATCTGTTCGATGAGATCATCGAAGTGTTCCGGGTTGTTCACGAAATCGATATCATCGGTCTTCACCACCAGAAGTGGTGTTTCGGAATAATTAAAGAAGTAATAATCATACGCTCGATTGAGCATATCGACATAGTCAAAGTCGATCGATTTCTCGAAACTGAAATTTCGCTTACGGACTCTCTGCATGAGGATGGATGTTGACGCCTGAAGATAGATGACCAGATCAGGATGCGGGATATCGCGTGAGAGCACGGGCGCTATTTTGTTATAAAGCAGAAGCTCGCGGTCGGATAGGTTGATAGACGCGAAGATTGAATCCTTGGAAAACAGGTAATCGGCGACAATCCTCTGGGCGAACAAGTCCCGGACCATGAGCTGTTGCTGCTGCTGGAACCTGGAGATAAGAAAATACAGTTGACAGGAGAAAGCGAACCGCTTGCGGTTTTTGTAGAAGTCCACGAGGAAAGGATTCTCGAAAACCTCTTCGTTGAGCAATTCGGCTTCCAGGCGTTCCGCAAGCATTCGTGAAAAGGTAGTCTTGCCGACGCCGATTACACCTTCAACAGCGATGTATTTTGGCTCAGACGTTTCTGGCGACATGGTCTTTATACAGCATTACGTGTTTTCTTTGCTTGTCAGTCACATATTCAGCCAGCGGTTTTCTTTCGACCGGGTGGACGATTTCCGGGTTAATTTCAAGAATCGGAATAAGCGCAAACGGGCGTTCAAGCAAGCGGATGTGCGGAACAGTCAACCGCTGCGTGGTAATGACCTGATTGCCAAACAAAAGGATATCAAGATCGATCGAACGCGGCTGTTTCTTTCCCTTGTCCGTACGGCCCATGGCAGTTTCAATAGCTTCAAGTTGGTCCAAAAGCTCGTTTGGTCGGTATTGGTAATCAGCCATCACCACCTGGTTAAGAAACGATGGATTCTCTCCGCGCATCTCTACTGCTTCAGAAACGTAAATGCTCGAGGACGCCACAATTTCCAGGCCTTCGATATCTCTGATCTTATCCAGGGCTGATTTAAGATTCCTGCCTCGGTCACCGAGGTTGGAACCGACCAGAATGTATACACTTTCTGCCATAGCTCTTTGCTACTCCTTCTCGTTGCTGACCAGCTTTGCCGGATCAGACTGAAATCGAGTTATCTCTATCTCAATTGCTTTAATGTTTCCGGGGATCGGAGGATTCATTTTCCGCACCCAAAGGGTGACACGATATGCGGGAAATTCCTCCAAGAGGCGATGGGCCAGCGATGACGCAAGGCCCTCGATAAGGGAGAACGCCCTCCCTTCCACAACCTCTCTGATCGTTTCGTAGACGCGCCCGTAATCAATCGTGTCGGCCAGCCGGTCTGACTGTCCGGCATCGGCAAGGTCAACTTCGAGCTCACAATCAACCTCGAACCTCCGACCGGTTTCTTTCTCTGCGGCTGTGACTCCATGATAGCCATAGAATGACATGCCGGTAAGTCTGATCAAATCTTTCACGCTTCCTCCATCGGTCGGAAGAGCCGGATTTTGTGGCTGATTCGCTCATAAGCTTCGCGATATGCCGAAGCCGGAGCGGTCAGCGAGAAGCGAAGAAATCCTTCGCCGTTTTCACCAAAAGCGGTTCCGGGCGCGGTGAGGATCCGGCTTCGGCGGTACAGCAGATTGGCCAATGATACGGCGTGGCGCCGCCTCTCTATTCGCGCCCAGACAAACGGCGTCGTGTCATACCCTGATCTTTCCAGCGAGAGCAGATCCAGCAGCTTGGTAGCTTCGGCGGCTGACTGGACCAGCTGCCTACGGCACTGGCTAAGCGCACCAGCCGGGTACTGCCGGATGCAGGACAGGGCCATATCGACATATTGTTGCGGAATGAACTGAGGAAGCAAAGTGGATGCTTCGTTCAAGCCGCTGATGACATCGCGATTGCCGACCACGAATCCAAATGGTATAGCTGGAAGTCCGAACTGATACGCGAAGGAATACACCTCGACCCCGACATGCCGCCCACCGTCGACACTCATCAACGAGACCGGCATTCTTTCACTAACTGACTGATACGCCGCGTCGTTTACGATAGTGATATTCTCACGCGACGCGATCCAGACCAGATTCTCGAAATCTTTTTGACTAAGGGTTGCACCGGTAGGATTGTGGGGAGAATTCAGAAACAGAAATCGGGCAACCCGTCCGAGGCGGGTATTGATTCGCTCAAATTCTGGCATCCAGTTGGTTTTCCACGATACCCCATAGCCCACCGGTTCTCCGCCACAGGCCATCGTCACCCGGCGATACAGTGGAAGCCCCAACTCAGGTACGAACACAATATCGCCATTATCGATGAAGGCGAGAGCGATGGAAAACAGCAGAGCTGATATCCGTCCTCCGATGAAAATTTCCTTTGTACTCGTGATTTTTGCTTTATGATGCTCGGCAAACCATTCAATCAATGCCTCTTTCAACTTTTCCAACTGCTCCTGGCTTGCCTGGGTATACAAGCCAGCCTGACTTCCGACCAGGCTGTCGGCGGGTACCGGCCAGTTAAACTTCCCAATATCAATAACTTCGGTTTTCTTGATGAGGCTGCGACGGGTCTTGTCCCGGGTAAACGAAAAGAGGTCGGGGGCGAGCTGGTAGATGCGATTTGCCTTGTCTATGACCACTTTCTTTAGCGCCATGTTTCGCCTCACTTAGAATTGTCCGGCGGTTGAGAACGTTGGTCACGTAATCTGGAAAGACGCTGAAAGTCTTCTGTCGGCATACTTGTTGGCCCGCCTATCTGATGAGCCAGATGGACAATTCTGGCGTAGTGTTCGACCACTTCGTGACGGCAGAAAGCCTCATCGACCGTTCGCCCGATAGTCAGCATCCCGTGATTACGGAGCAGGAACGCGTTGCTGGTGGCGATGAAGGGAGCCAGTGAATCAGGCACAGCCTTGGTTCCTGGCGGAGCATAAGCGGTCAGAGGTATTCCGCCCACGAAAAGGACCACTTCCGGCAGGATGTCTTCGGCCAATTGGATTCCTGAAACGGCAAATGAGGTGGAGTAAGGAGCGTGGGTATGAACACATGCATTCACTTCCGGACGTTTCTGGTAGACGAAGATGTGCATGGCCATTTCGGAGGACGCCTGGTATCGCCCGTACAGATGTCTGCCATCGGCATCGACCACAGTAAGGTCGTCCGGAGACAACCTTCCTTTGGGAAGTCCGGATGGGGTTATCACGATTCGGCCATCAGACACCCTGGCCGAGATGTTGCCGTCGGTGCCGGCGAGCATCCCGCGGAGGTAGAGTGACTTACCGATCTCGACGATAGTGCGCTTGGTCGTTGCCAGTGAGGACATAACTGCTGTCAAGGTAGACGCTTCCGCTCTAAAAGTCAATAGATAGCGGGGAGGCGGTTTCACATTCGGAGGGCCGGCACGCCGAGCACAAAGCACGGAGTTGACAATTTGATGACACGAATAAGCGGATGGCGACGAAACAGGGATGGGTATTATTACCTAAATGCGGTTGAAATCACTTTTTTTGAATCAAAACCAGAGTTTGGTTCGTTAAAGATTACAAGGATGAGTGAAGAAATAGCTTGACGCCTTGATTGAGCGTCATTATCATATTAGGCTTAGTATCCGGAGGATAAAACTAATTGAAACCAGGCATTTTCTCCCCTGCGAACCCGAAATCCAGGGGGCGTCAGGTTTTTTTGCTTATATCGACCGCGGTCGCTTTTTTATTGGCCGGAATTATGATCGCGGCGAATTTCGACCTCACCCGTGAGACTACCGCTGAGCCTGCCACCAATATAGCCCAGACCGGGGCCTACCCCGTGGTCGAGCGAAACGGGGAGCAGGAGTCGCCCTTTGTCGGCGTAGTCGAGCGCGTTGAAAAAGCGGTCGTAAATATCTCCGCCCGGGCAAAAGACGCCAATGTCCCGTGGTGGCATCAGGGAACTACATTCGCCACGGCCAGCGGCTCGGGATTCTTTTTTCGTCCCGATGGCTATATTCTGACGAACAATCACGTTGTTGAAGATGCTGAAGAACTTACGGTAACCACGGCTTCGGGTTACCACTATTCGGCCAAGCTGGTCGGCGCCGATCCCCAAACTGACCTTGCCGTGCTCAAAATTGAGACCAAGGATGAAGAGATTACCACAATTCCGTTCGGCAATTCGGACGAACTCAAGGTGGGCGACTGGGCGATCGCAATCGGCAATCCGTTCCCCCAGCAGGGGCTGGACCGTACCGTCACCGTTGGGGTGATTTCCGCGAAAGGACGAACGAATTTGAATTTCGGCCGGGAGACTCCGGCCTATCAGAATTATATCCAGACCGATGCCTCGATTAATCCCGGCAATTCGGGCGGACCACTTCTGAATCTTCGTGGCGAATGCATAGGGGTAAACGCGGCAATCTCCAGCCCGACCGGTGCATCGGTGGGAATCGGCTTTGCGATTCCAATAAATCTGGCCCGTTCGGTCGTTCCTGATTTGATCGCGACCGGCAAGGTGAGCCGCGGCTGGCTCGGTGTCTGGCTGGGTACACTTACTGAACAGGAGGCGAGACGTCAGGGACTCGACGGTGTCCGGGGTGTAAAGATCGACTCGGTCTTCAGTGAATCACCGGCCGACCGGGCAGGTATAAAGAGTGGTGACATTATTCTGTCAATCAACAACCAGCCGGTCGATAACAACAGCCAGCTTTCAGTTTTGGTTTCCCAGGTAAAAGGCGGGGAACCGATACCGATAGAAGTTGTTCGAAATGGTTCGAAGATCAGGTTGACCACCGTGGTAGGCGACCGAGAACATTTCCTGACCTCGTTGGATGACAGCACTGTGCAGACCCAGCCCGGAAGAGGCGATGATTTCCAGGTTAATAGCTGGCTCGGGATGGAACTCATGGCCTTTACTCCCGATGTTGCCAGGGCGCTGGGCACAAAACAAGTCGACGGTGTGTATGTCCGTCGTGTCGTGCCGGGAAGTCCGGCCGACAACGCCTCGATTGCGCGTGGGACAGTTATTCTTCAGGTCGGCAGTCGGACTGTGAAAGACCTGAGTGATATCGACTCGGTGAGGCAGACTTCGCCGAAAGCAACCGATCGGATTCCCCTGATAGTTGTGGAGCCCGACGGGACAATTGCGCGAAAAGTAATACGACCATAATACGTGGACATAGGATTGTAATTATGGGTGATCCCGCTCGGACGGGCTCACAAACAATCTGACAATGGAAGGAGAACATCAGAGACTGTGGCAAAACAATCCCTAAAATATCGCGATGAGGACCGGTCGCTCGATCTGTATCTTCGCGAAATCGGGGAAACACCTCTGATTAGCGCCGACGAGGAAGTACGCCTGGCTCGGAAGATCAAGCAGGGCGATAAGAAGGCCCTGGAAAAACTGACAAAGGCCAATTTGCGTTTCGTCGTTTCGGTCGCCAAGCAATATCAGAATCAGGGTCTCTCCCTGGCTGATTTGATAAACGAAGGCAACATCGGGTTGATCAAAGCCGCCAAGCGGTTTGATGAGACCCGGGGATTCAAGTTCATCAGCTATGCCGTGTGGTGGATCCGTCAGGCTATCCTCCAGGCGCTGGCCGAACAGAGCCGAATTGTCCGTCTGCCCTTAAACCGGGTCGGGACACTTCATAAGATCGGCAAAGTATCCAGCCAGCTCGAACAGGGGTTGGGCCGACTTCCGTCTCCGGAGGAAATAGCCAATGAACTGGAATTGTCCGAAGGTGAAGTTTCGGACACGCTGAAGATCTCGAATTCGCATCTGTCGCTCGACGCTCCGTTTTCCGCATCGGAAGACAATTCGCTTATCGATGTTCTCGAGGACGAATATCAACCTTCACCGGACGAATCGTTACTGAGGAGTTCGTTGAAAGTGGAAATTGAAAAGGCGCTAGATTCGTTGACGCCGCGTGAGGCTGAAGTCATTAACCTGTATTTCGGCTTGAACCACGAGAAGGCGTTGACGCTGGAAGAAATTGGAGCTCGTTTTTCGCTGACCCGCGAACGGGTGCGTCAGATCAAGGAAAAGGCGATTCGTCGCCTTCGTCATGCCTCCCGGAGTCGGTCGCTTCGGGCTTATCTGAATTGAGCCGGATTTAAATTCCGCTATATTATGTCTTGACCGCCCCTGGTTTCAGGGGCGGTTTTGTTTTGGGCTTATTCGTCGATAAAACGCAGATGCCCGATGCTATAAGTCTCATCGCCTCCCTTAGGCACGATCAAGACGGCATCGAATCCTGACTCAACCGCTTCTTCTGGTATAGTCAGCGTCTCTACTCTCAGGCCGCCCTGAGGGATTCGGCGGGGCTTTATCCATACTGACCCTTGGTCAACGCTACCAATCAGGAAATGAAGCACGTACTCATCATTGCTGTCAGCGCTGATTTCTACATGTTTGGCGTGTGACACTCTTTCTATTTCAACGCGGAGACCGGGTTTCAGCAAAAGGAAGCACCCTCCGGCATTGTAAGCTGTTCCTTCCGGTCTTGGAGTATTGAAATTCCGCAAGGCAACTCGCTGTGGTCGGCTGTTGTATTCACGGAGCAGGTGGGAATATTGCCCGGCATTAAACTTCCAAATCTCCTTGCATCGATTCCAGTTGAACAGGGGATCGCGAATAACCGTGGTCAGCCTGTCATAAAATTCCGCAAGTGAACTGTCGGCAATTTGGTTTGTGCCAGACTCGAGTGTCTCCGTGTAGCCCGGGGGCTCGCCTCGCGTGAAGTGGCCGATTCGCCATTTCTTCGGGGTGTAGATGGGAAGGCGTGACAGCAGGGGATCTGTCAGGGCGTGCTTATCCACTATATACACATGCGGTCCGGCGAAATAGCCGACAAAACCGACCCCGCCGCGCCAGAGCAGCGTAGTCGAATCTTTACGCGCATTCAAACCATCGACCACCCATGGGTGGTTTGGGACCGGGTGGGTTCGGTCCTGAAGTAGCGGGCTTGTGTACTGGTAATATCCGGCACGTTCATCGGCGATACCGTTGAGGTCATAATACAGCTCTGGTCCGTTGCCATAGTCTGTGTTCGTACGGAGTGGCGAATTGGGCCAGAGTAGTCCGAGTGCGAGCGCTGTTAGGGCGATCATGCTGCTCTCGCTGTAAGTAACAGAAAATCGGTGGCGGGCAAAGATGATTACGCCCACAAGAAACGGGACCGCCAGAAATCTCCCTTCCATGAAGTCCCCACCGATACGCACGACATATACAACATAAAGCAACATTCCGATAGCAGGGGCGATAAGTCGCAGGGACTTTTGAGACAAGGCGTACAGAATGGAGGCTCCAATCACAAATATCGTAAACGGTGAACGATCGACGCCGTTCTGCAAGTAATGGAACCCCTGAGATATGAGATCATCCCGTGCGATGCCGGTGTTCAGTTTGGCATACGCAGTATTCGGAAAGGGGAAACCGTAGTAAAAGATTGAGAAGATCTCCCATAGAACAAAGGGAATAGCTCCTGCGGCAACAGCTATGATTGACCGTACCGAGCGGTCAGTCCAAAGAGTGTACAGTACGACCGGCGCAATTAGAAGCGCGTTGTCCATTCGGTTCAATACCACGAGAGCCCCACACAAGGACAACAAGAAGACCGGTCGGCTCCCCTCCTTGCGCCGGAAATACACGATGAAGAACACCGTCAAAAGTAAGTAGGTCAGCGGATTTTCGAGTCCGGAGGTTGTGTAATCGACGAACGGTTTCGATGCTACAAGCGCCAAAATGGCGAAAGCAGCACTGACCATGCCATCAGCGAGATATGCACAGAGGAAGTAGGCCGCCGCGACTGTGAGTAGAAGAGAGACTACAATAGTCGTGTAGAAAATCTCATGGGTAAACAGGTAGATCAGCGATAGCAGCAGCATCCACAACGGATGAGTGTACGCCTGCACCCGCTCACCTACATTCCATGTAAGTCCGTGGCCATGTGTGAAATTATCGACCGTGCGGAAGGTTATATAGGCATCGTCGCCCACCCAGGCACTTCTCAGAACCAATAACGCGAGGACAATCAGTAGCATGGCCTTAATCAAAGACCGCCAAGTCACGCGAAAGCTGGTGGCAGCGTTAATTGGCATTATTTCCCCCGAATCTCATTGCCATCAGTGAGGATGTTCGCGGAATCAGCCGGCGATTTTGGGATAAAGATAGAAGTGGGGCGAATTCGCCAGCCGGTCACCGGCCAGAAGACGGACGTATCCGTGAAAACGACCCCGACCGAGTCGTAATTAGCGCGCAACTCTTCATCAAACCAACGGTGATCAACAATTATCGCGCTGAATCTTCTCTCGTCGAGGCTCCGACGGATGCTGTCGAGCAATTTCTGTCTTGCCTGACCCTTCGTCCTTTGGATCAAATCCTGCATCGCCATGCGGTGTGCATGGGCAGGCTTACCGGCTAAAGAGGGAATGTATCCGTGGAATGGAACCAGTATATCACCCTCGTAGGAGCGCATGAGGTTTACGAATCGGTCTCCCGCCCGCCTGTCTTCTGGGCTCGGAATCAGTTTCTGTGGACTGTACTTCATGCTGAAAAGCTGAATCGCTCCCATGAAAATTAGAGCGATACTCAAAATGAGGGATGTAATCGGCCGTCGAGGGCTGGCTTTGCCGAGGAAAACACCAATCCCGCATCCGAATAACAGTGCAAGAAGCACATGCTGCGGAATCAAGTTGTTGTAGTACGAACCCGCGTTTATCCACAAAAGAAACGCGGCCGTTGTCATTGCGAAGGATGCAAACCAGTAGAATAATCGTCTCTGTGAGTCGCCCCTGACGAATGTCAGAAAGACTAGTAATATCAGGCCCAGAATGCTTGCGATCGGGAACGGCTTGAATACCAGCACGTAGAGGAAGGAACGAAGGCGTCCCATCAGTGTGCCGTTGTACACAATATGACTGCCAAGCTCAAAGGTGTAGAAAGAATACCAGCCGTTGTACACTTTTTCCAGCGCCAGTGAGGTGGCAACTATTGCCAAAACTGTACCGCAAACAAATAGTACTCCCCGACGCCGATCGTATGCGAGCAGATAGACTGCCATGGTAACGATGACGATCGCCGCGACCTGCTTCGTGAGATACGAAAGCGAGAAGAGAAGTGCGGCCCCGAGCAGTCCGCGCTCGGACTTATAAAATCGCAGCAGGTAGAGCCCCCATAGAAGGAGCGCGATAAAGAGCATATCGCATCTGCCTACATCGAACCAGTCACCGCTGACAGGGTAGGTTGCCGCTAAGAAGCCGACGCCGGCTGAAGCAGCGGTTAACGAATTTGTTTCCCGACGGATGAATTGAAACAAGACAGCAAAACAGAGAATGGCGGAGGCGATCGAAACAAGGCGCAACGGCACAAATCCGGCGCCCGTCAGTAAGCTCACAAACCACGTGACATAGTAGTAGAAGGGTGTATAGCGTAAAGGGACGAAGTCAATTGATGGTTCAGTGTACAGCGGCTGACCGGACAGGAGCCTCATAACGTGGTCGACCGATGCGCCCTCCATCCACTCCAGTTCATACGGGTATGCGAGGCGGTAAATGGCCACGACGATAAACGTCAACACAAATACGGAGGATATCAGAATCAGCAGGAGTCGGGCCGCGTTACCCAGGGTCCGCGGTGAGAGCATGTTCATTGGCCTTCCTCAATCGCCGAGCTAACCTGATTCGGTCAAGTAACTTGTCGACAGCTCTCGGCATCTGCCTTAAGCTGCGAACCGGTTCACCCAGTATTAGATCGGACGCTCAAAAAAGCAAGTGGCAAATTGGATGACCATAGAAAACCTGTTGATTTTCGTAGACAGGCGTATATATTGGGAATCTGTCAGAACAGGCCGGCTGTCGAGCCGGGCATAAAATGATGCCGAAGTGGTGAAACTGGTAGACGCGCTGCGTTCAGGGCGCAGTTCACGCAAGTGAGTGGGGGTTCAAATCCCCCCTTCGGCACCATAATCAAGAGTTGAATTCCACGATTCAGGCAAGATCAGACGAAGGCTATACGACCGGCCCATTTCCATCTATGAGGATCTCGAATTATTGGGGGCACGCGACGGGCGATGGCCCGGGGGGGGATTCAAAGGAATATTCGACAAGGTAGATGATATCGGCGATATCCACCGAACCGGAACCATCGACATCGGCCTCAGCCAGACAACCGGGAGCCGGGCCGCCTTCGTCGAACGAATACTCGACCAGACTGATGATATCGGCGATATCTACGGCGTCGGATAAATCGCCATCAACATTCCCCCGCATCGCCAGACAACAACAGGCGTCACCGATGCCGTCCCCATTTGCATCGACTTGCTCCGGATTGTAAACCTCCGGGCAATTGTCGGCGCTGTTTCTAACTCCATCGAAGTCATTGTCGGTCAGAATCACAGTCACCTGAAAATTCCCGTGATGAGTATTCCCGGAATGGTCAACCGCGGTGACTTCAACCTGAGTAACACCTACCGGGAAGAACGTGCCGCTGGGCGGATACGACAATACCGTGGCACCGGGGCAGTTGTCTTCTACGCCGAGGTCAAAGGACACCACGGCGCCATTCTGCAGTGAATCGTTCGGAACAGAAATATCGAAAGGAATATCTGCAACGGGCGGTTGATTATCGGTGACTATGACATCGAAGAAACAGGTGTCGGCGTTACCTGACAGATCACTGGCAATACTGGTTACGGTGGTGGAACCGACAACGAAAAACGAGCCGGACGGGGGAGATACTTGTAGGGATGCCAACTGGCAGTTGTCGTTTGCCTCGACGTCATAAGCCACCGTGGCGCCGCATTGATCCGGCTCACTGGGCATCTCTACCGACACCGGGCAGGTGATGGAGGGCGATTGAGTATCTTGGACCTGAACTGTAAACGAGCAGGTG
This sequence comes from uncultured Ignavibacteriales bacterium, assembly GCA_964371785.1. Taxonomy (GTDB): domain Bacteria; phylum Zixibacteria; class MSB-5A5; order GN15; family FEB-12; genus CAVQCT01. The sequence continues at coordinate 213,995 of CAYJOL010000006.1, forward strand.
TCCGCATTGCCGGAGGCGTCCACAGCTATTGCCGTGACCGTTGTCATGCCGATCGGAACGAACGAACCGGATGGCAGTGAAGTCGAGATAGTAACGCCGGAGCAATTATCGGAGGCATTCAGAGAGTAGCTGGCTGTGGCGCCGCACAGTCCTGGGTCGGCCGTCAGAAGAATGTTCGAGGGACAAGCGAGCACAGGCCGCTCGTTATCCTGCACGGTGACAGAAAACAGACAGGTATCCGCGTTGCCGGATGAGTCGGTGGCGACTACCGTGACCGGTGTGGTACCGATGGGGAAGAAAGAGCCGGAGGAATCGGTCAGCGTCACGACAACTCCCGAGCAATTATCGGCGGCCGTGAGATCAAATGAAACGATCGCACCGCATTCACCCGGGTTATTCGATACCGTGAGGCCCGTAGGACAACTGATTACAGGAGGCTGCGTATCCTGGACGGTGATCGTAAATTGGCAGGTATCCTTGTTGCCGGACAGGTCCGCTGCAATCGCAGTGGCGGTCGTAGTGCCCACCGGGAAGAAACTCCCCGACGGCGGCGACACGGTCGTTCGCACACCCGGAAGGTTGTCTGTCGCAGTCACGGAATATGAAACCGTTGAGCCGCACGTATTCGTGGAGGCTGGAATCGTCATATCGGTCGGACAGGTTACCCGGGGCGGCTCACTGTCTTGAACCGTCACGGTGAAAATGCATGTGTCAACGTTTCCGGAAGCATCGATTGCGATACACGTGACCGGTGTGATGTCAATCGGGAAAAACGATCCAGATGGCGGATCACAGACGACCGAAGCTCCGGGGCAGTTGTCGCTCACCGAGGCGGCATAATAGACAATCGCGCCCCATTGCCCCGCGTCGTTACCGACCACCATGTCGGCGGGGCAGAGTGGCATCGGCGGCTCATCGTCGACCACCGTTACCGTGAAGGAACAGTGACTCGTATCGCCGGCAGGAGTTACGGCGGTTGCGACCACGGTTGTCGTACCCTTGGCGAAAAATGATCCTGAAGCCGGTTGGGAACTGACAGTCGCCCCGACACATCCGGCGCTCGTCGATAACGTAAAGTCAACATTTGCGCCGCACTCGCCGAGGTTGGCTGGAACGGTTGTGTCTCCCGGACATTCTATTACCGGAGCACCCACAGTCAGGAGCAATCCGCCGTTGTGAAAGTCGATATAACGTAAAGCGGACCCGACCGTATCGGCCACGCATGAATTTGGAGCGCCGAAGATAGTCGGCAGAGTGGTGTCGTCCGTGATGTCCATCTCGGTTGATCCATTGAAATCGTAAATATTCTGGGATACATAGAGCGTATTGCCAAGCCGCGATGAGAAGGAGTTGTCGGTACAGGAGTACCAGACCCATTTGATCGGGAGGAAATTGTCCTGAATCGAAGAGTCCGATGAAACCAGAAAATTAAGCCTGGCTAACTCGCCGGACCTGTCTCCAAAGCAGAGTGGGTGGGACGCGCCGTTATTCATGTCGGCGATCGCGATGAGCCGCACACGGCCTGTGGTGGGGCGCTGATATGAGAAATACTCCCAGCCGCAGTCGATCAACACTTGTCCAACCTGAGCCGAGGAAAGAGCTATCGATGAACTGTAGATTAGCTGGAGGTCAAATCCGCCGAATTGAGTAGTCGGAATTGGGTTGTCAAGCACTATTGGCACTGTGACGACATCGCCGGGGCTGACGCAAGTGAGACGGTCGATCGATAGATTTACTTGCGAAAAGACAGTAGCTGCACATAACATGCAGGCAATCAGAAGAATCAGCTTCTTCATAGCAGACTACACCTGAGTTGTTTTACTCATCAGAAGAAAGCGGATAGGTGACCCTTTCCGGCAACCTGAATCGTCGCTTTTACTTATGCCCGGTTCCCGAGTCCGCCGGGCGCTCTCGGATGATTTTCGCGCAAACCCCACAGCAAGTGAGTTTTGTACGGTGCTATCAAGTGCAATATATGTGCCGGAGATAATTGATACAAACGGTTTCTGTATATTCGGGAAGGCAAAGTGGAGCAGGCGCTATTTGATATGGAAGATCAGCCGCCAAAGAAAATGCTGTATATCAGTACCACGAGGACGACTGAAGTCACCAGGATATAAAGTCTGTCTTTTTCCTTAATGAAAATGATTACCGAGAAAAGTACCCGTAAAACCGGTGTGGCCAGAAGCAGCAAGACCCCCAGCTGCATAATGCCGCGGCTGCTGAGCGACAGTGTCTCACTTACAATGCCGGTTATAGTTCTGACACCGATCGGCTCGCCCCGGAACAAATGATAATTCGGCCTCGACATCCCATGCTCCACAAGAAACAGGATCCCGCCAAGCAGAACAATAGCCGATGAAATCAGGACACCGTACTTGAGCAGTTTTCCGATTATCAGTTCGGTATCGAAGTCATGGTCGTTTCGTATTGATCGAATCATCTAGAACCTGCCGTTGATGCCTTTGTATATCATTTCAACAGCCATGACAAAAATGACGATGGCGAACACTATGCGAAGATATTTCGTCCGTGCTTTCATCAGCACTTTGGCGCCAAGCATGGAACCGGCCAGCGCACCCAGCATCACCGGCATAGCCAGGGCGGGGTCGATATACCCACGGCTCAAGTAAACTCCGGCGCTCGCCGCGGCGGTCACTCCGATCATGAAATTACTGGTGGTGGTAGAGACTTTGAACGGAATGCGCATGATGTGATCCATGCCAAGGACTTTGACGGCGCCTGAACCGATGCCCAGCAGTCCGGATAAGGCCCCGGCTGCAAACATGACGGCGAATCCACCGGGGACGCGATAGACGTTGTACTGGCGCATCTGATGCCCGTCGGGGTATGTCCCGTTCATTTTGAGCAGGGTCGCAATCTTATCGGGCGGGTGGTCGACATAATCATGGGGACGGGTTTGCGATGAGAGATACGCCGAGTACAGAAGCATGAGTCCAAAAATCACGGCGATGACACTCGGGGCAATGAGCACTGCGATCAACGCGCCAATGAGCGCGCCGATAGTTGTGGCGACCTCCAAAAACATGCCGATACGAATGTTGGAAAACCCCTCGCGTACATAGGCGGCCGCTGCGCCGCTTGATGTCGCGATGACGGCCACCAGCGATGCCCCGATTGCGTATCTTAAGTCAACCCCGAAGATCAACGTAAGCATCGGGATAATCACAATACCACCGCCCAGTCCGGTCAGAGATCCGAGAAAACCGGCGGCAAACGACCCGGAAAGCACAATCAGTGTGAATATCAATTCATTCATTCTCAAACCTTCGACATCAGACTCCGCACTCAAGCAATCAACCTGGCGATGGCAAACGCGGCCGCGGCGGCTATGCCGCCGATTATAACAGTTCGTGACCCACTTCGCAACGGCTTTAGTCCGGTATAAGTTCCTTTAATGAAGCCGAAAATGAAAAGGGCCAGCAAAGTCACCACCACTGAAATGTACAGGGCGAGTTGAATGTCGTGATGGACAAATATGTATGGAGCGAGCGGGACAAAGCCCCCGACCATGTATGACACGGCTATCGTCATAGCGCTTTTTCTGGCCCGGCCGGATTTGGGTTCCTCCAGGCCGAGCTCATAGCGCATCATGAAGTCCACCCACTTTTCCCGGTCGGCGCAGATAGCCGCGACGACCGGTTCCAACTGTTCATCGGTAAGGCCGTAGTTGCGGAAAATTTCCTCGACTTCCTTTGCTTCCTGCTCCGGGATTTCTTCCGTTTCATGGACTTCTCTCTGCCACTCTGACTCGTAGTGCTCCACGTCGGTACGGCCGGCCAGATATCCGCCAAGACCCATCGAAATAGACCCGGCCACGATTTCGGCCAGTCCGGCGGTCACTACCAATGTTGTCACCGAGACCGCTCCTGACATGCCGGCCGCCAGGGCGAACGGGACTGTAAGACCGTCGGACATCCCGATTACGATATCCCGGACGGTATCGGACGCCATGAAGTGCTTTTCTACATGCGGAGTCTGGGGCATATTCACCCGCTTTGAGCGCTCAGTTGTTTTCTGATTCTTTCTTTGTCATTCCCGCGACAATCCGATGGATCTCTTGCAGCGCCAGGTCCTGGGCCACCTGGTGTTCCATGATCGCGCGGATCTCGACTTCAGCTTTTTGGTTAATCAGGTAATCGTTGTGAGCCTCAAGACGGTCCCGCTGGTTCTGGCGGTTCTGGCTCATCATAATGACCGGCGCGGTGTAAGCGGCCTGAAGCGACAAGAAAAGGTTCATCAGGATGAACGGGTATGGATCCCAGTGCCTCGCGTATGCGACTACGTTCAGCACGACCCAGAGGGCCAGCAGGGTGGACTGGCCGATAATGAACCGCCAGGAGCCGATGGCGATCACCAGCCAGTCGGCGATTCGATGACCTAAAGTCGACTGTCCTTCGAGCAAGTCATTGACATTCTGGACCGGAGGGTGCGTGTGGGTAAACGGCTGCGGGAACTTGATAGTTGTCATGGCCGGGGCTCTCCTATGTCTTCGGCGGATAGTTATCCTGCAATACTGAGAACATATATCGTACTACTTGTGCAATTGCATGATTGAGCGCAAAGTACCGGTCAAAAGAACCGACCGTCAACATTAAACAGACCGGGCCGGGTAGCCCAAGGTACTGTTTTTGAACCGTGTACGAACAGACTTCTGGACGGGAGGAAGAGATAGGTTATCGCCCCGGAAAGGACACGGCAATCAGGATATGTTACGGCGGGCCCCAATATGATTTCGCGCTAGGTAGGCTGCTTTAGTCGACCGGCCGCGGCGCGGTCGACCAGCCAGTGGACCGTGCCGGTGGCGGCGCGCATCAGTTGTGCCGGGAGACGCTCCGGTTGATATGCCCCTTCGAGAACTTCGCGAACGATCTCTGCTTTGTCGCCTCCGGAAGCGAGAAAGGCGATATTGTCAGCTTGATTGATCACCGGTACCGTGAGCGAGATACGATAACTTTTTAGTTCCTCCACGAACACTTCGGAGACCAAGCGGTTTGACTCTTTCAGTACTTTTGTGTGCGGAAACAGTGAGGCAGTGTGGCCGTTCGTCCCCAGGCCAAGAAGGATCAAATCGAACCGCGGCGGCTGGTCGCCGAAAAACTCACGTATCGTTTGTTCGTACTCCGCCGCGCTTTGGGCAGGAGGAAGGCCGCCGTCGATCGGATGAATTTGACTGTCGTCTACGGGCACGTGATCAAGCAGTATTCGTATCGCCTCACCGACATTGCTGTCTTTGCTCTCGAGCGGAACGCATCTTTCATCCCCCCAGAAGACGTGCACTTTCTTCCACGGGACCCGGGAGACAAACGCCGGACCAGCCAGCAGTTCATACATTCTTCGCGGGGTGCTTCCTCCCGAAAGGACAATCGCGAAGCGCCCGCATGTTTCGACTGACTCGATTGCCAGTTCGGCAAACAGGCTCGCAGCCTCGCGACTCATCGCTTCGTAGCTCTCAAGAACCTTGAGGCGTATGTCCGGACTTGAGTTCAGATCAGGAATCCTTTCCCCATTCGGTGTGGAAGGTCCCTTCGCGATCGATCCGTTCATAGGTGTGTGAGCCGAAGTTGTCGCGCAGAGCCTGGATAAGATTGGCTGGCAGCCAGCCGCTTCGATACGAATCGAAATACCCCAGCGATGAAGCCAGAGCTGTGACAGGGATGCCGAGTGTGATGCCGGTACGTACGATTTCGCGAAGGTCGCTGTGCCGCTCCATCAGGAGTCCGGCAAGGTGCGGGTCGACCATAAGATTAGGGAGTTGCGGATTCGTCTTCATGGCGGTACGAATATCCTCGAGCAAGTCCGCGCGGATAATACAGCCGCCCCGCCATATGCTCGCCACATCTTCGAGATTCAGTCCATACTTATACTGTTCAGATGCTGTCCGCAAAAGAGCCATCCCCTGGGCGTAGGCGCTGATCATGGCGAAATGGAAGGCCCGGTGCAGCTGTATCTTGAATTGTTCTCTGTCTCCGGCGAATTTGACGCTCTGGAATGTTAAAAGTCGGGCCGCGCTTTCGCGTTCTTCTTTAAGACCCGACATATCGCGCATCTCGACCGAGCTGTCGATTGTCGGTACCGGTACCTGAAGCTCCATGGCGTCTTGCGATGTCCACTTGCCGGTCCCCTTTTGTTTAGCCTTATCACGGATCATGTCGATCAGGTGACCGTCTGATTTATCATCCGGTTGACGGAACACTTCCCCGGCAATCTCGACGAGGAAGGATTTTACCTCAGATTGGTTCCACGCGGCAAACAGGTCCGCCAGCTCATCGGGCGTCAGGCCAAGTCCTCGCTTGAGCAGGTCGTAGGTCTCGGCCAGTAATGCCATGACGGCGTATTCGATTCCGTTGTGGACCATTTTTACATAGTGTCCAGCCGATCCGGGACCGAGGTAAGTCACACAGGGGGAGTTATCCACTTTGGCGGCCACCGCTTCAAAAATCGGCCGCACATGTTCATAAGCTTCTCTGGGGCCGCCGGGCATCATGCTCGGGCCGAACCGCGCGCCTTTCTCGCCACCGGATACGCCCACGCCGAGAAAATGAATTCCTCTGGCAGTCAGCATTTCGGAACGTCTGTTTGTGTCCGTGTAGTGCGAGTTGCCGCCGTCGATGATAATGTCGCCTTTTCCGAGCGGGCCTAATGATTCCTCGATCACGTCATCGACCGCCTGCCCGGCCGGCACCAGCAATATCACCGCTCGCGGTTTTTTCAGCCGGTCGAAGAACTCATTTACATCAGTTACTCCCCGAACTGGTTTGCTTTCGGACTGAGCGTCGAACAGCCCCACCTTGGTTTTGTCCCTGCCCAGTCCGATTACGGAAAACCCATGGTCGGCCATATTGAGCGCCAGGTTTTTCCCCATTACTCCGAGTCCGACCATACCGATATCAAAATTTATATCACTCATGCACTTTCCTTTTTCATTGTACAACATCCCGGCATGCCACTAGTTTCCGGGCGTCATTTCTTTAGCATTTTGAGTAATCCTACCCACGTAATCATCGAACCGGGGTGCCTGTCAAGTTTGAATGTAGGGTTAGCGGACTTGAACTCTCACCATTTCACGCTTGCCTCACCCGTTAACGTGGCTGTATATTGTCCATGTAACCCAACATCGATACACCAACCCGAGCCAAATCGAACACGACTGACCACAGTCGAAGATGAACATAATTGAGAAGGAGACACCATGCCGACAGGCAATCCCAAAGATGAATATCTCGATGCCTCCGCGAACCAGCGGCAGTTCCAGACCATACGCTTCGCTCAGCTCACTGTTTATCTGGCCCTCACCGGGTTCCTGATCAACCTGTTATCCGCCCATTCGGCGGCGATGACTCCATTGGTGCGTATCCTGCTGAAGGCAACCGGGCTGATCTCGACACTGCTGTTCTGGATTCACCAGGTCCGCACGGAACAGTTCTGGACTCATTTCGTCAAGCGGGCTGCAGAGCTGGAGGAAGAACTCGGTTTCAGACAATACACGACCCGACCACCATCCGGAATAGTTTCGTCGTTTAAGGCGATGCGGGCGTTCTTTGCTCTGCTGACGCTTTTCTGGATAGCCAGTTTCATTTGGATGCGCTAAGGTGGAATGGGACTACCTTAGCCGGGTGAACTGCGTGCATACATGAAATATAGAACTAGTTAGTCTTTTTTCTTGACAAAAACACGATTAAATATATCTTACCGGTAAACATAATGTACTTTTTGTACTCCGTCGTCCTCATTAACATTGCAAATGGACCGAGATTATAAGTCACTGCTAATTAAGACGATATTCGCTAGCGGCACAGCCCGATTCGATCAGGCAAAATGATATTGGAGAGTTCTCCAAAAGTGCCGATAGGAAAGAAAGCGCAAAAGAGGAGTACATTAAGTATGTTTTCATCCGGGTTTTCTTTACGCTTGTTTATTCTGTTGGGGCTCAGCGTGTTCTTCGCAAGGGGCATTGGATTTTCCACCGATGTCATTGGTACGGTCAAGGATTCGGTCACCGGGTCACCTATTTCAAACGCCGTGGTTAAGATTGTAGAAACTGGTGACAGCACTATGACGGATGGTCTCGGCAACTATTTTATTCCCAACCTTCCCAGCGGGCGTTACACGTTTCTGGTAGGGCTGGCAAATTACAGACCGTTTATCGGCGGATCCATCGTCGTGGGTGCTTGCTGTGTGGGTCTTCGCGGCAATGTTGATAGCGATCCGGGTGATGCTGTCGATATTGGCGACTTGGTCTATATGGTGGAATACTCCTTCGCCGGAGGGCCATCGCCACTCTGCCAGGAAGAGGCGGACGTGAACGGCGACATATCTGTAGATATCGGCGATCTGGTCTATCTTGTAGAATATTCTTTCGGTACTGGTCCGGCCCCGAACGCATGTCCTTAGCATCTGCTTTTACCGGGCCACGTTTTACCGGTGTCCATTGTGACGCCAATTTCTGACACAAACCGCAAATTTAAGATATGAAAGGAGTGCGAGGTATGTCAAAGGACCTTGCCCGATGTCTGACCGGACTTCTTGCGGCGGCAATTGTCTCCCTTCTTTTGGCCGCTCAATCTATCGCCGACACTACTTATGTGAATGTCAACCTCGTTCCCTCGGGAACTATATCAGGCACCGCGCACCTGACCGGCTCAGGCACGCACAGCGGCATCTTCGTCTACGTCGGCGGGACAAGCATAGTCGGGGTCACGAATGCCTCCGGCCAATTTACAATCGTAGGCGTCCCCTTCGGAAACTACACGCTTACGTTCACCAAGCAAGGTTATGGGGATCAGAATGTGACTCCGGTCACTATCAGCTCAGCCGGGCAAGTGGTAAATCTAGCCCTGGTCACCCTTGGGGTGCAGGCTACCGGCGCGGCCGAACTGTTCGCGCAGGCAATGCGTGAATACACGTATGACCGATTCTCATCCGCGATAGTCCTGCTGGATTCGTTGATCGCCACATATCCATCGGGCAGTTATGTCGCGTCCGCCAAGTACCGAAAGGGTCTCGCGTATGGAAGCATGGATCAGTATGCGAATGCCGTGACCGCCATGACCCAGCTTATCAGCGGCCACCCGGGCGACAGCGTCTTGCCGGCCGCGTATTATTATCGTGGCATATATAAAGAGAATCAACTGGACTATGCCGGAGCTATTAATGACTTTCAGACGGTCGTGAACAGCTATCCAGGCGCCTACGATGCTTCACGAGCCCAATATCGCATTGGGCGCAATTATGAATCGCTGGACAACACCAACAGCGCTATCACGGCATATCTGGCAACCGCTTCACAGTATCCCTCGTCGGCCGATGCCGCTCCGGCCATTTACAACGCCGCCTGGCTGTATTACAGCACCGACCAGTGGTCAACGGCGGTCACCCAGTTCGATCGGTTGCTCAGTAATTACTCGGCGACGCCCGAAGCAAGCAAGGCAAGCTACTGGAAGGGGATGTGTTACTATAATCAGGATGATTACACCACGGCCCTCGCCGCATTCAACTCATCGATTACCACCTACCCGACCGGCGCCAACTATGACGATTCCTGGTACTACCGGGCGGGCTGCAAGTTCAATTCCGAGAGCTACTCGTACACCGATGCCGAGGCGGACTATCAATATATCGTGACGAATCTGCCCAATTCGACGCGCCAGCCGCATGCCCGGTACTATATTGCCAATTGCGAATACGAATTACAAAACTACTCGAATGCCATCACGCTCCACCAGGCGTACCTCGCGGCCGAACCAACCGATGACTGGGTTTCCGCGGCCAAGTTTCGGATTGCCTGGACGCAATATCTAAACGGCGACTATGCGACCGCGTTGACCTCGTTCACGAATTTCTACACCGCTTATCCCAGCGAAAAGGTCGCCGGAGAGGCGCACTACTGGGTCGGCCGATGTTACGAGAAGCTGAACGGATCCACCAACAATGTGCCGGCACAGCAGCAGTACTGCACGGTCATGACGAGTTATCCGAACTGCTCTAAGATCATCGAAGCGACCGCAAGATTCACGACCGTCGGCGGGGTGACATGTCCGTAATCAAGCGGAGTTCGACATTCGGCACGGCGATTCTCCCCGCGATCCTGGTATTAGCGGCGTCGGCCGTTGCGGTATACAAGGTCGAGTACCTTGGCTACGATTCGGGCAGTTCGCTGCCGCACGTAAGTTATTACGTGGAAACGGTGATGGAATTCGACGGACACGGTACTCCGGTGGAGATAAGTATGGCTCTGCCGCAGAACCAGGAGCACCAGAGGGTCAGCGATGAATCTTTTGATTCGGATGACCTGAAGTTCTCGGTGGCACAGGACAGGGGCGAACGGCGGGGAGTGTGGACATCGACTTCGGTCATCGGCCGCCGGCAACTGAAGTATACGGCGACGGTCGACCGTGACCAGGTGGAATACGAAATCGATTCGGCCATGTCGATCGAACAATCGCTACCGGTTCAGGTATCGACATACCTGCTCGCCGACAGCACAATTCAATCCGATGACCCCCGGATAGCCGCCCTGAGCGACTCGATCGGTCTGAGCGTCGATTCGACGATGCTCCTCAACGTCCGGCGGATCTATGACCTCGCGACCTTTGGGCTCAAATATGTGCGCTATTCCGGGACAACCGACGCTCTGACGGCTTACCAGTTGGGGGAGGCATCGTGCGGCGGGAAATCCCGTCTAATGGTGGCGCTTGCGCGGCATCTGGGGATTCCTGCTCGACTCGTCGGCGGCAAGATTCTTCAAGCAGGACAATCCACGGCCACACACATCTGGGTCGAATATTATATGAACGGATACTGGGTGCCGTTCTGTCCGACCAACCAGTATTTTGCCGAAATTCCCGCACACTATATGGTTCTGTATTACGGCGAACAGCCGTTTTTGACTCATACCCGGGACATCAATTTTAAGTTCTTCTTCAACGTCAAGAAGCGGCTGATTCTTCCGGACACCCAGGGAGCGAAAATCAACAAAGCGCATCCGCTTGACGCGCTGAATGTGCTGGCCAATTTCCGTCGTGCAGCTATATCAATCGAGCTGCTTCGGATTATTGTCATGCTTCCGTTGGGGATTCTCGTTATCGTCATTTTCCGGAATATCATCGGGCTTGAGACGTTCGGCACATTCATGCCCGCTTTGATTGCGATCGGATTCCGCGACACGGGACTCAATAACGGCCTGCTGCTGTTCACGTTAATCATCACCTTCGGCACCGGCGTCAGGGCGGCCATCAGCCACTTGCAGTTGCTCCATACTCCACGATTGGCCATTGTCCTGACAATGGTAATCGTATTTCTGCTCGGCCTGACCACGTTCGGACTGTCTTTCGGATTTACCGACTTCGCCCGGGTAGCTCTGTTTCCTCTTGCCATCATGACCCTGACAATCGAGCGATTCAGCATCCTGACCGAAGAAAACGGGTTGGTGAGCGCCCTGAAGGTGTATGTCTCCACCATGATCGTGGCGTCGCTGGCCTACTTGCTGATGTCGTGGCGGCTTCTCCAGGGAATAATCGTCGGTTTTCCCGAGGCGCTACTCTTGGTGCTGGCGCTGTATATCTACCTCGGTCGATACAGCGGCTTCCGCCTCATGGAACTATTCCGATTCCGCGATGTGCTGCACAGGAGTTGATGATAATGTTTGAAAACCTTAGATCGAAACTGCCTCGGCGCAAGGGATTGATGGGCATTAACGGCCGTAATCTGGAACTGATATATCCGCACAACCGCCGCGAGAACTTTGTCAATGTCGACGATAAGCTGCGATGCAAAGAGATCCTCGCAGAACATGGTCTGCCGGTAGCGGAAACCTACCATGTTATCACAGGGCCGCACTCACTCTCGACATGGGAGGATGCGGTCGCCGGACGCCGGGATTTCGTAGTGAAGCCGAACGACAGCTACGGCGGCAACGGGATTGCCCTGATTAGAAGGGATGACTCCGGTTATTACGCAGGAAGTGAGCCGGTGGCACCGGAAGATATCACATTCCACATCAAGCTGATTCTCAACGGCGCCTTTACCCGGGACAATATGGCCGACATTGCATTTATCGAACAGAAGCTTGAGTGCCATCCTGATGTGTTGGAGTTGATCCCTGCCGGATCGGGAGGGGTGGCAGATATTCGTCTCATTTACAGACACGAGAAGGTCGTTATGGCCATGATGCGCCTGCCGACCGGAGAGTCCGGCGGCCGTGCCAATCTACATCAGGGTGGCATCGGTCTGGGAATTGACTTGCAGACGGGCCTTACGACTGACGGATGCTACAAGAACAAGGTGATTCAACTGCACCACGAGACCGGCTTGAATCTTTCGGGCCGTTCAGTGCCGCATTTCTTTGAAATGGTCGAGCACGGTCGGCGAATAAGCGAAATCGTGGGACTCGGATATATAGGCGTCGACTTTGTGGCCGACGCGAATCTTGGCCCGGTCATCCTCGAGGTAAACGCGAGGCCGGGACTCAATATTCAGATTGCCAACCAAAAAGGACTGAGAAGAAATCTACTATGAAGTATCGATTAATCAATATTGCCGCCTGGCTCGTGTCGGCGCTGGTGCTGACTGCGGTGATTTCCGGAGCGGGGAACTCCCCATATTCTCAGAAGAAAGTGATCAAAGTCGGCCAGACTCCCCAGCAAGCTCCCGAGAAGCATGCGGCCAAAGGGATTCTGGAGCCAGACTCAACTTCTGAATCAATCGACAGTTCTCACGCAATCGTAACGCCCGAACTGGTCGATTCGAGCGCTGATCTTAGCAGTATACCCGAGGCCGTGGCGCTTAATGATTCCGCTGTCATTTTGCTTGGCGCCGGGCAGCTCAACGAGGCAATCACTCTATTCACACAGGCGCTCCAATACGATTCACTCTACGCCCGTGCTCACTACAATCTGGGTGTTGCTTACCATAAAGAGAACAAGCCGAACGAAGCTATCCGTGAATACCGGCGAGCGGTGGAGATTCGTCCCAATTATTACAGCCCGCTTTACAATCTTGGCATGCTGTATTTCAGCATGGAAGATTATGAGCACGCCGCCGACTGGCTTACCCGCGCGACCGACGTGAAAAGAGATGGGGCGGTTGCCGTGGCGTATTACAATCTCGGGCTCGTTTATTCGCGGCAAAAGAAGCAGGACAAAGCAGTATCAAGTTACCAGAATGCGATTCGTTTGCGCCCGGCTTATCGAGAAGCAAGGTACAATCTCGCCCTGCTATTCATGGACGCCCACGCGTTTGATAAGGCTGCCGACGAATTTGAAAAAGCATCGTCGCTCGGCCTAAAGAAGTCGCGACTATTCAATAATCTGGGAGTATGTTACAGCAATCTTGAGCAGTATAGCAATGCCATCAGAGCCTACCGGCATTCAGTGGAGATTGAGCCGAAAAATGCGACCAGCTGGTTCAATTTGGCAATCGGGCTTAACCGCGACCACCAACCTTCCGAAGCGATTAAGGCATATCTTGAATCCATCAAGTGGGACAGTGCTCGAGTCGAAGCACACTTCAATCTTGCCCTGCTCTATGCTGACGACAAAGATGTCGGCAAGGCGGTGCAGCAATACAAAAAGGCGATTGGCCTTGATCCCAGTTATTCCAAGGCGCTGTATAACCTGGCCCACCTTTATTCGACTATTTCCAGATTCGATTCTTCGGCGGCCTATTATGAGAACCTGGCCAATTTGGATCCCGAAAACTACAAGGCGAAGTATAATCTCGCACTCGCCTACTCGCGGCTGGGTGATAATGAGAAGGCTGCCGAGACGTATCAGCAGCTTCTTGATGCCGACCCGGTCAACGAGAAGGCGATCAACAATCTGGGGACAACATATCTCAAACTCAGCCAGTATGACTCAGCCTACCAATGCTTCAATCGCCTGGTCCGCCTGACGGGAACGGCAGAAGCTTACTTCAACAGGGCCAAATGCCTGGCCGAACTCGGGCGAGACGATGACGCATCGTCGGACTACCGCGCCGCCGTCAAGGCCGATCCGAGTTATGCTAAGGCGTACCACAATCTGGCGATTCTTGAAGAGAAGGCGGGAAGGCTCGACGAGGCGGCTGAATTACTCCAAAAGGCGATTGCCACGGGGAACAGCAGCTGGAAGAGCCATTGGAAACTCGGTCAGATTTTCATCAAACTCGGCAAAAAAGACAACGCGCTGCAGGAATATCGTCTGGCCAAATCGCTTAACCCCGATTCGGAACAGTTCGAACAAGAATACAAGGACCTGATAAATCAAACGCAGAGAGGCCAACTATGACCAACCTTCGTCTTCTCATCGGCACGTTACTGGTCTTGTCCGCTTCGGCATCATCTTACGCCGCCTCAAGCGCAAGACCACGAATCAATTTCGACTACCTAAGCGTGTACGAATCCAACATATATCATTCGCACTATGATTCCCAACGAATCGGGTCGCAGGTGAACGATATCAACGCCGATGCGCGATGGATGTTCCGGTCGCCGGCGCGACTGAGGCACGAAGCATTGCTCTACGCAGACGTGAATCTGTATCTCAATCATTCCAGTCGCAATAAATCATCGTTCGGTGCGCGCTACGAACCGGCTTACTGGTACGCCCGATTCGGAAAGATCCGTGGCCTCATCGATGTCTCCCGGCGTAATAAGGATTTACTGAACGACGCTGGTGAAGTGCTTGACAGAACGCTCATGAAAAACGTTCTGACGGCCGGGGTTGAGCATTCCATACGCTGGCGCCGTCTTCGGGCCGCCCAGTTGTTCACCTATGACAAAGACAATTATGACGAGACGTATGTGGCGGGCGTTCGGCAGTTGTCCTACGACTATCATGCCAGTTATTGGGAAGCTGATATGCGGTATGAGATACACAGGCTCCTCGTGCCTCGGCTGATACTAAGTACGGAAAGGCGGTATTATGATGAACGTCGTACCCTCGCGATTGACAAGAAATCATCACAGGTCCGAAATGATCGGACCACATCCGTAGACTTTCAATTCGCGAGCGAACCGGCTGATTGGCTTGCCATAGAGTTACAGGCGGCATGGGAACGCCGAAAAGAGAACTACGAGAATTTCTACGGTTATACTGCCCGTGACTATGGATTCAGCCTTGAGATCACGCCGGCGCAACGCCATCTCACGGAGCTGTCTTTCGAATTCAAAAACAAGGACTACCCCAATTACTGGACATCCGATATTGGCTTGCTTCACCGCGTCTCAATCGACTACGCGACGTTTCGATTCCGCTACACGTATCAATTCCATGAACAGGTGGCGATGCGTTTCTATCTCCGCAATTTCAACAAGGTGTCAAACGATATCAAATACGATTACAATTACACTTACGCGGGATTGGGAATAGTAGTCAGTATGCGATGAGAGCAGGTCAGGCAGTCAAGTCAGGAAATCAGTCGTGTTGGTTCGTGTGCGGCGGATTTAGCCCATTAGTGACAGCTTCGAGAATTTCGAAACTTTTGAACGGTTTGGTAATGTATCCATTGGCGCCTGTCCGAAGAATGTATTCCTTGCTATACTTGCCGCCCCGGCCGGTTACCATAAATACGGGAAGCTGCGGATGTTTTTCCTTAATTGCCGCGAGCAGCTTGAGACCATCCATCCCCGGCATCTCGATATCGGAGATGACGATCGCCACATTGTCCTGCTCAATTGTCTCGAGTGCGAGCTCGCCGGTTTTGGCGGTGGCAACCCGGTGTCCCTGACGTTCAAGCACCTTGCTGAGAAGCCCGAGAATCAGCTCGTCATCATCGACCACGAGCACCGCTGCCTTTCGGCGTTTCATCAAAAGTTCGATTCTTTTGAGCAGGAGCTTGCGCTCGACCGGTTTAACGATGTAGTCTCTCGCGCCCAATTGCCGACATTTGAGAACGGTTTCTTTGTCGTTGATTTGGGTAGCGATTATCACCGGGATGTTACAGCTTGCGGCCTGGGATTTGAGAAATTGGAGCAAATGGAATCCATCGAGATCCGGAAAGGTCAGATCTGAGATAATCAGGTTGAACTGCTCACTCTTGTTTACTTCAGTGATTGCCTGTTTGACATCGCCGGAACATACGACCGTATGGCCGCTGTCTTTGAGCATTTCGGAAATCTCGTTGGTAGGCCCTGCGCTGCTCTCAACTACCAGGATTCTCACTGTGACACTCTCCCCAATACAGTCAAGGCTGATTCTAAAGTACAGGCTATTGAATAGTTTACTCAGGGTGAGAAAGCTATCGTTAGAGACAATATCGGAAGAATCGGGGAATAGGTTTAGTGGGTTGTGGCAGATGCACATACCGAGAACGCATATCTGTCGTTGCTGCCAGACATATATACTTTCTTATTTGTGGATTCAGTCGGTCTACAACAATACATTTCTGTAAGCTATTGTTAATTAGTATCTTACCGTGAATATGCGCAGATATTGCTGATTTCAGTTGACGGAACCCGAGGCGTTTCCCGTTGTTAATAGAAAAATGCCGAGAAGGAGATGATCATGCGCTTCGAAAATGTGGTAGACGCAGTGGGGCGTACCCCGCTGATAAAAATCAATCGACTGGTTGCTCCCGGGTCTGCAGCCGTGTATGCAAAGATGGAGAGTTTCAATCCCTGTAGCTCAGTGAAAGACCGAATTGGCAAATCGATGATTGAGACGGCCGAGCGAAACGGTAAGTTAAAACCGGGTATGACGATTGTCGAACCGACTTCGGGCAACACCGGTATCGCTCTTGCCATGGTGGCAGCGGCAAAGGGTTACAAATGCATTCTCACGATGCCGGAGTCAATGAGCAAAGAACGCCGGGCGCTGCTTAAGATCCTTGGTGCCGAGCTGGTTCTTACACCTGCGGCCGAGGGCATGAGAGGTGCTATGGCTAAAGCCAACGAGTTGGCGCAGGGCGACAAATTCTTCCAGCCATCGCAATTCAGCAACCCGGCCAACCCTGAAGTTCACCGCCTGACTACCGGCCCCGAAATCATCGAAGACCTCGGGAAGCTGAATCTGGATGCCTTCGTAGCGGGCGTGGGCACGGGTGGTACGATAAGCGGTGCCGGCAGTGTACTCAAGAAAAAGTACGGGTGCGAAATCTACGCTGTCGAGCCTGAAGCTTCGCCGGTCCTGTCCGGCGGAAATCCGGGGCCGCATCCGATACAGGGACTCGGCGCGGGGTTCGTGCCGGATAACTACGATGCATCGGTTGTCGATAAAGTGGTAAAAGTCAAGAACGATGACGCGTTGGCCACGGCACGGGATCTGGCCCGCAAAGAGGGAATTCTCGCCGGCATATCTTCCGGTGCAAACGTCTGGGCGGCGCTTCAGGTCGCCGGTAAGCTCGGCAAAGGAAAGACCGTCGTGACCTTCGTTTGCGATACGGGCGAGCGATATATCTCTACGGCGATGTACGAATGACGGCTCATGGCAATCGGTGTGGCTGCCGATAACGGAGAGTATGCTGGCAATTATAGAAGATATCAAAGCCATTTTCCGAAACGACCCGGCCTGTAAAAATATCGAATTTCTCCTCTATCCGGGCTTTCACGCGATCACTTTCCATCGGTTCATTCATGTGCTTTGGAAGGCGAAGCTTCCCTTTGTCCCCCGGATGTTCTCGCAGATTAATCGGTTTTTGACCGGGCTGGAAATTCATCCGGGCGCAACCATCGGCAAGGGATTCTTCGTCGACCACGGGGCCGGACTTGTTATCGGTGAAACAACTGAAATAGGCAGAAACTGTGTTCTATTCCACAACGTGACGCTCGGAGGGACCGGTAAGCATGTCGGTAAGCGCCATCCCACCCTTGGCAACAATGTACTCGTTGGAACCGGCGCCATCATATTGGGTCCGGTGACGGTTGGGGACAATGTTCGTATCGGCGCGAATAGCTACATATTTATGCACGATGTTCCCCCCAATACCACTGTGGCGGGGATACCGGCGCGCATAATCAAGCAGGATGGTGAGCGGTGTGACCGGGATCTTCCCAAGACGAAAGTCCCATTGCCCTGAGGACCAATTCCCAATCCAGGCAACAGAAAGGCTGTTCCGCGCAAACGAAACAGCCTTTATCGTATCTAAAGAATTCTCCCGTTTATGGGCAGTTCAAGGGCTGAGGGCCGCCGCTAAACGAATACTCGACCAGAAACACGAGATCGCCGATATCCAGGGAGAGGTCTCCGTTGACATCGGCTTCTTCGGTACAGGCCGGAGCCGGTCCGCCACTGAAGGAATACTCGACGAGATAAACCAGGTCGCCGATATCAACCGCATCGGCCGGGTCGCCGTCGACATTCCCGCGCATTCCCGCACAACATTGGATCGTAACCGGGTAGGTGGTTGACCAGGAAGTCTCAGCCTCCCAGTCATCCTTTGCCATGACGCGGACATTGAACGTCCCCATCTGCTGCCAGGAGTGCGATGCCGCACCTTTGCTTCCTGAGGCAAACGGGCCAACCCAATCGCTCATACTTCCGTCGCCCCAGTCGAAGCGGTAGTACATCGGATCGCCATCCGGATCGACCACGCTCGATTCGTACTCACAACTGACGTTCGGGGCGCTCAATGTCGGACCTGATGAGATAGCAGGATCCGGCGGCGCCACGTTGGCCGGGACACCATTCCCGATTCTTACTTTCACTTCAATAGTATTTGCCGCCTGCCATTTGACCACCGTCAGGAGGTCGAGCGGAGGTACGGTACGGGCGCCACTCTGGGTGATACGATTGCGGTAGTTAGCTTCATTGGAACTCCCGCCGACAAACACCCGATAGCCGCCGTCAAAGAAACAGCTTGGATATCCGGCGAAATTGTAATCGACATCCAACCTATCCAGAGCTTTTGAATTTACGTCGCCGACCATCGCGACATAGTGAAACGGATAATCGTTCGAATTATGAATGTTTGATAACGCAGACCGCGTTAAAGGGCAGTACGGTCACCACGTGGCCGTCCCTTCCTCGAGGAACACGGAATGCGTGAACCCCGTAGCGGTCTCGTTATAACCCGGATGGCCGGGCGTGGCGGCAGCGGAAGCATCACAGTAATTCGCCATAAACCAGTAGCCGTAGTTCGGGTAGGCGTCGGTCAACACCTGGGCCGAGGTAAATACTGCGGCGGTCACTTGAATGTTTGACGATGAAATTGTGCCGAACCCGGCGGTCGCGGCATTCCACGTCATGCTTTGCTCCCATCTGGCGCCGTCGGCGATATTCAGATCCGCCACCGGCCCCCAGTCGAGAAAACCAAAGTTGAAATTGGCGCCGTCGTTATCCCGCCAACGCGACGAAGGTTCGGTGATGTAGGTCCGCACCTTGCCGGTGTAAACGGCCCGGTCGGTCGTGCCAGAAACAGCGGCTGATGATCCGATATCGCCCGACGATTGCCGGATCACCGACACCGGGCCCGAATCAGCCGACACCGACAGGGACAGCAACAGCAGTGCAGTCACTGCGATGAACAGCGTGTAGCAACGTTTCATACGGATTCCCTCATGTTCTCGGTTTACCTTTCTGTGGACAGTTGCGCTATCTGTAACCCATTTATTACAACTGTAAATTAAAACTGGTCGATACTGCAAAATCGTTATAGTCGTACACATCGATTGTCGAAGCGTTGTGCGTGAAGTCGAAACGGATCGATGGCTCCAGGTGCCAGGTGTGCTGTATCACGAGAGGGAATTGCAGGTCAAGATAGACTCGTGTCTGATCATCGGCCCGATCCTTCGCGAACAGCGTCGAGAGCACCTTTCCGCCGGTGAATTCGTCGTATTGCTCCTCGACCGTCTTCAGATATGTTTTGTTCCAGTACCCTGCTCCGACCGTGGTGATAAGGCGAGGAATCAGGTAAGTCTTGACTTTTGTCTGTATGGAATTTCCGTCATATTCATTAACCCACGGTGAGACATAGCCGGTGGAGTATCCGTACACGATGGCCGCGGTATCTTTGTCGATGAAGGAGCGGTACGAGAACGTGAAGCTGACGCCCGTGCGAGCGCCGAGCGGAAACGACAAGCGAGGAGAGAGGTAGTAGGACTTCAGTCGGCCTTCATTGAGAATGGTGTATTGCTCGCCGGGCCTTATACCACCCCATGGTACAACTATTGTATCGAATATCGTACGATAGGCGTTCACATAATCGAGATTGCCATAATTGTATCCGGCTTCGATATCCAGCGCGCCGAAATGCCGGAGGCTGAAATTCCCGCCTGCGAATATCTGCAGCTTGTTGCGGTTATCCAGCTCCTCGGTGGAGTAGCCGGTCGATTGAACCATCGAGCCGATCCGGAAACGAATGCTCTGTCCGAGGCGATACCCGAGCGCCAGAGATCCATCGATATCTTCAGTCGGAAAATCATTGCGGACGATATTGGCACTGCTCGAATCAGTATTGCTCTCACGATACTTGTGGTGTTTAAAGTTACCGTCCACATAAACTGACAGCCGCGAGTCTTTCGACGTCGGGATAAAGGTCAGGCCGCCGCCGTAAAGAAAATTAGAGAGTCCAAAATTTCGACTGTAATACGTGTACTCGGCAGTCAGGTTAAAGCGCGTCACAGAGATCGGATAGAGATTGAGATCAAGACTCGTGTTGGTGTATGTATCCTTGCGATCGCTCGAATCTTTGACCAGATTGCCGGTGTATCCATTGTTGACCCCAAACTCAAGTCCATAGTCTCGGCCACAGACCGTTGCCCCGCTCAGGAGTATCAAGAAAGCACTGAACAGCAGAAATGCGTCGATGATGCCGTGTCGGTGATGTCGCATGTTAGAAGCAGACCCCTCCTACACATCCGCCACCCGAACCGAGCGTGAATCCGATTCCGGCTCCGAAGTCCGATTCGAAGTCACCGCGGCACTTGTCCAGTCCGAAACATCCGCTCAGCCGTCCGTTAAAATGTTCGACGCGCGATTTGTAAGAAACCAGGATGGAGACATCAGAAGGCTGATTGGAGAAGATACCGGAAGACATATCGGTGGCGGATGACAAAAGCGACATCACCTTCGTCTCGACTGCCGGTTCGAAAAGATCAGGTATGCTGTTGGCGTCGCTGTCGAGAAGATTGTCATCGAAACCGTCGCCATCGACATCGACAAAATTGCCGGCCGCAGATTCGGCTCGTAGTGTGACCGGTGAAATGTGAAGAAAGAACAGAGCAGCCAGAATACTGCCCGCGAGTAACCGAAGATACCTTCCCATACAACACCTCATCGCGCAATCAGAGACAGTCCGAAACGTGTACTTGACTGTAAAATAACCAAAAATGTCGCTATTACAACAGTTTTTTGACCGGACCGGCAATTATTGCAGCAACCGGGAGAATTCATCGTACGGAATCACCGGCCAGGTCTCCGTATCCAGCACACCCTGGGCATTAATCTGAGAGGCGATTCGGAACGCCAGATTCTGGTCGGACACCTCGAAAATAGCTACATAGTCGTACCTCCCCAGCGTGGCATAGAGGCGGTCGACATGGACATGATTCATTGTGAAAATTTCGAGCGACTCGTTCACCTGATGGGAGAGGTCGGGGTGCGCCTTCTTGGCGCCTCTGTTTATCTGCATCGCCATGATAAAGACGGACATAGATACTCCTCGGCTAAGGGTTCATAATCAATCTAGACCGGAAAGCACGTAAAATCAACGAGATTGTCCATTACTGAGTTCGTCTGCGGAGACCAGTTGAAAATCCATTTCAAGTAGTCTACGGCGAGGTATGGTACTACTGATGGCAAGTGGCGGATCGTTTGGGTTATCCGACACTGCCTGAACCGCATTCTGGTGAACTCACCTTTGTGTTGGGCCGGGTCAGTCGGGTCGGGTTAATCGGTGGCAATGGCACCGGCATTGTCACCTTGCTGAACGGGAATCCATCTTTTCTTCCTTGCCGAGTTCGCGACATTTCGAGGACCCCCCGCCTTCGCGGGGATGACGAGAGCGTGTCTTTGGCAATGTGTGGTATGCCTTCGTCGACAACACGCACCGGGCTACGGACTAAACGAACCGGGCTGCGGATATGGGCAGGCTCGAAGACGAATCCTGCCCTACGCGGAGGCCCTGTCAACACTTGAGCCACCATCTGTCATTCCCGCGCCCTGCGCTCCTGAAGATGCTGCGTTCGCTTTAATCGAACTCGTACTTCGGATTAGGCGGTGTCTGATCGGCGGTGACCCGACCGATGCGGATGTCCGCCCGGGCATAGCTCTCGCCTTTCATCGGAGCGCCGTAAAGCCGCCGGAGCATGGCCAGCTGACCGGTATGAGTAAGGGCATCCGCGATTGGTCCCTGAAAGATCTTCGTAAGTTCATCCTTTACCGGCTGGCTTGCCAGGGCGTGGTCGAATTTATCCAGCGCCGTGAAGAATCGGGCGCACTCGGCATCCCACCCTTGTGGCGGCGAGTTGTGCCATTTCCATTCACCCTGGATCATCGTCAACCCCCAATCAAACAGGTCACCCATGTGGGCAACAATCTGTACCGGCGTTTTGGTGGTCGGACCCGGTTTGAAATCGGCAAATGATGCCGGTGCACCCCGCATCGCTTTCGCCGCCCGGTAGGCCAGGGTCGCCACCGTATGTCTGAGCATGTCAAGATCGGTCATAAGATCACCTCATGATGTTTGAGAGCACTTTGTGCAAAAATCGTGATGCAAGCTTCTTGTGTCAAGCAGGTTGAAGTCACATTCTGGAGTTCATCTTGGTGTTTCGGAGCATGTATTGCGGGCTTGCGTCGAATACACGGCGACATTATGTTATAGATATATGCTCAGGGCTCACGCAAATTGGAGGGATGACGAATGAACTTAATTCTCCTGACCTTACTCGGAGTGGCTGTCGTATTCGTAGCCATCTGGCTATTCTGTCGTGCAGCTTTCGGATGGAGTTTTAGAGAATACTGTAGGAGAGTGTTTGGTACTATTTGGTGATTCGCATATGGCAAGCCCGAAGTCGAACCTGTCAAAGGTAACTGATGAAGTGGCATCTTTCAAAGACGTCTTCGGAAAACCAAACCCATGACCGGACCATTCAACCACTGCATCAGACAGCGGACGTTTATCGCGGCATCACCGGAGAAGGTATATGATGTCGTTACGTCTGCTAATGCCTGGGATGCGTTCTTCACGACCGGCATGAAGATTGACCCAAGACCGGGCGGCGAGATGGTCTGGAGCTGGAAAGACTGGGGACCGGATCTCTACACGCTCGAAGTTCCGGCAAAGGTCGTGACGGCGGAGTGTCCGCGATGTTTCGCGTTTGACTGGGGCTCCAGGATGGTCACGCGGGTGACATTCAGTCTCGAGTCGAAGTTCGGCGGGACGGTGCTAACGATTACCGAAGAAGGATATCCGGACACGCCCGATGGCCGCGACAGCATGCTTGAATGCGCCAGCGGCTGGGGCGAGGCGGCGACATTGCTGAAGTTTTATATGGAGTATGGTATCCGGTACACGAAGCCGAAGAAGGGCTGAAAGGGTTGCAAGGTGGCTCATTCTGCCCGGCCATCATCAGTGTTCTCAACAGGATTTGGCCCTCATGTCACTTCCCCGCCAGCATCTCGTCTGTCATCTTATCAATGACCGTAAAGAATGATGCCCCGGCGCCGTATAGTTTGACCGTTCCGTCCTTATCGATCAGACAAAACACCGGAGTCTGCATCTTGGAGTTGAATGCACTCCATGGTGATGGATTGTACGGCACGATCGTCCCCGCATAAGGGGTCTTAGTCAAGAAAGTCTTGAGAGTCTGAATGTTCTGTTCTGTCGTGAAAGACATAAGACGGAATCTCTTGCCTGCATGACGAGCAACCATTTCATCCAGTTGAGGCCGGATACCCTCGCAGAAGTGACAGGTTGGTGACCAGAAGAACAACAAGACGACATCGCCGGGCAGAGACGAAGAGCTTATCTTTGAACCGTCCATAGCGGTCGCGGACCACGACGGCGCCTCAAATCCGGTCGCCAGCGCGGCATCACCGAGGAATTCCTGGCAGACTATGTTCGTACCGGTCGGGTCGATCGATGCAACCAGAAACTTCTTTCCGTCGAGCAGGAACGGCTTGCCCCACGTTATCCGCTCGGAAATGTCGATTGTACCGGCCGCGTTCACCTTCCAGTTTGGGCAATACGAACCATCGTGATTCACATCAATCATCGCGAATGTCCCTTTATCAGCTGAGAAGTACGGCGTATTCACCGATGTCAGCACCAGCCGCACGGGGAAGGCTTTGCCGTTGATACTGAAGGTCCCTTCGCGACACTCCCCGATACGAGCGGATAGACCGAGGCTGTCGGAATTGATTTGGTAAGTCAGTTTCGGCAGTTCCTGACCACCGGAGCGACGTTTCACAGTTAGTTGAACAGTGGCTGCTTCATGCCCGCCGGCCGGCTGAAAGCTGAGGATCGAGTTGTCATCGAATACTCTATCCGCATCCGCATCGACCGCGTATCTCCACGTCCCATTCGCATCTTTGAACCGTGCGATATCGACTTCAAAAAACGCGGCGTCATTCATGAGGGGGCAAAGAGCTATGCCGCTCCAGGATGCGGGAAAGTTGCCGGGGTTCGATGGGTCTTTATCGAACGTGAGATGATGCCACGACGGAAAGGCGACAGTATCCGGTAATGGTGCGGGTTTCATCGAAATAGTCACTTGATTCTGCGCCCGGATAAGCGATGGTGAAATAATGATCACGCACCAGAACGCCAGGAACAGCGTGTCCATGATCCGTTTGCTGAGAGCCGGAACTTTTGCCGAATGCTGTGAATATCGCACACTCACCTGCCTTTGCTTGTTTGATATCGTGTTGTACACCGAGCATTGCCCGATAGTTCCTTAGTATAGCATATACGCGGGTTGGGTCAAGTTTCTTGAAATCCCGATCTACGGCGATCGCACCTCAGCTATTACTTCCGATCTGTCTGAGTTTCGTTATCTGCAATCTCGACTCGGACTCTACGTCCAAGTAGTGGTAGGCCGGGAGCCCTGAGCCTCTGACGGAGATCCTGTAATCCACTGATAAATCCAAATCGTCAGCATGAACCCGGCCACCACCCATAGTACCATTATCACGACCGCGGCGACTCGATTCCGCGGCAGAGAAGTCGGTCGCTTGGTTGCGCGGGCCAGGCACTCGTCCCAAATCTCTGGGGGTATCAGGCGAATCGCCAGCCAGATGCCGGCGGGCAGGATCAATATGTCGTCGACATATCCGAGCACCGGTATAAAATCGGGGATCAAATCGATCGGAGAGAGGGCGTAGGCTACGACCGCACCAATGACCAGTTTGCTGGGCCAGGGTACTCTCGGGTCTTTGGTGGCCAGGTATAAAGCATAGACCCGGTTCTTGAGCCGGTCGGCCCAGATGTTAAAGCGGGTTTTCATATTACTGCTTGGACAGTCGACATCGCGTGAACCACCTACAATAAAAAAATACGCTCAGGAGGAGTTGAACCCCCAACCTTCTGATCCCTGGTCAGCCTTTTGGTTATACAATTCATGGTCATACATATCAACAAGTTACCTCTGTTTGTCGGCTGGAAATATAATAAATGAGAAGATGTCCTTCAACGATGACTTTCGACATGACACATACGCACGATTTGGCATTAGTTTATGAATCTCGGAGGAGTGGGTCATCAAACGGGTTCATTCTCATCGTTTTCTCAAGGCAAGAATATTGCGACAGCGACCTTTGAGACATGGAAGGCTACAATCGGAAGTCTGCGTTCAGCAGGGCACGAACCAAGCGCTGCAGAGCTTCGAGAGTTGATGCAGGCATCATAGTGAGTAACTGTAATTTCTTCTAAGTCCTAAGGCTTAGCTCCTTATTCAATCCTCCGACCGATTGTCAAACCAGATAGACCCGGTATCTTTAATCAAAGGCAAGCCAACCACATGTCGTCATCCCGCACCAAGGGATGCGAGGAGGCATTGCCACGAACCTGAAGTGATTAAGGCTCACTACAATCGGACCACAGTCTTCGCTATTGTAACCGCCTCTTCAGGAACAAAATGAAATGACTAAACCAAGTTGTTGTCGAATTCACAATTCCGACGTCGGGATGTAACCCCCCGGGGTAGCCCGGCCTCGCTGCGGCTAATCCACTCGGAGTCCAATGAGCGAGGTCCACGCTCGCCCGGTCGTACTGATTTGGCGCGCAGATGCAGATGGAGAAACTCTATGTCAACATACATTAAGCAGGATAGTCCTGCAGTCTCTAGACCGCCACTAATTTCCAACAGGAGGAAAACTTGGTTAAGCGTCTTACAATCCTTGCTTTAGTGGGATTTGTAATCTTGCCACAAGTGTCGCATGGATTCAGTTTCATTAACGGCAACAGTTACGGTCAGAATGCGGCCGTATTGGTCAACAGTCCGCCGACCACGAAATCTTTGTACACTACTGACTTTTCCGGGACCTTTACCGTAGCATCGGTCCCCGGCGCACAGTCAAGTGTCGCCTGGTCGGGCGTGAACTCGCCCAACCGGATTTCAAGCAGGTATGGTGATTTGACCGCGGTCAATTCACCACCGGATAGTCAGTGTCCGCCGGTCCCCGAACCATCCACAGCTCTATTACTGGGACTTGGTTTGGCGGGAGCTGGCGTATTCAAATGGTGTTTCACGAGGTCATAACTTGTTCGCGGGGTGTCGTCACCCCGCGTACATCTTTTCTTGTCCGGAGGCGAACTCGCTTCCCGGCGGACGGGCCACCGGCCCTTCGTGATGGACGAATGTGATTTGTGATTGTGTGGTGATCGTACCTTTCCCACGACAAGCTGTATCCCACAAGTCAAAGTCGTTGAATGACAATAAAAAAATACGCCCAGGAGGAGTTGAACCCCCAACCTTCTGATCCGTAGTCAGGAGATCGAATCGAAAAGAAGGTTGGCGCTTAATCTATTGTTATTCAGTGGCTTGGCTTGATCCGCGTATCGTCCCTGAACGTAAGTTCAGAAGGTTGTTGTAACCAACTCCACCACTAATCCGTTAGATTCAACTGTGAATATCAAGCGTCTCACTCATGATGTCAAGACAAAACCGATTGCCATGAAAATCGTACAGACTATCACTGTAATTGAACCCGTCGCATACACCAGCAATTTTAGAGGCGGTTGGGCTACATCATGTCTTACCCTGTGTCTTTCCGAAGAGTAGTATGACCAGTCGATCGGGGCGAATGAATGTCTCCTGAGCAGTCCAGACAGGCGTCCGATCATATTAGAAGGCAGATGCTCTATCCGAATGAGCTACGGGGGCAACGGGCATTGTCCCACAACAGCTTCCGGTGTTGCCGATTTCTGTGAGCCGTGGAAAATCAGAGGCCCCATTTTTCCAGATGCCAATCACTGCAAGCGTGATTCCGTGGGCCGAGTCTGTATTCGCACGTCTCATATTGCGTGCAAGGGTACGGCAAGAGCCTCTGACTATCAACAAAAACTTAGCGGAATTCAATCGGCCAGAACGTCGACCAGATTCAACGGCAGCAGTGGGTACAGACCTCGAAGTGGTGGCAAGGGTGGAAGCGGGGGCAGAGGTGGTAGGGGGGCCATAGGTTTGAAGGGCCGGGATGGTTTTGGGTTTTCACACAATATTCGATCATCCTTGCTGAGAAAGCCAATGTACTCGCCCATTGGGGAATAGATCCGGGCATTATCCTCGACTCTGCCGAACCAATCATGCGAGTCCCAAAGAAAGATGTTGTTTCCAACCCTGTATGCCGCGGGATGACCGCTCGAATTATAGATGTGGTGAACCATAGGCTTATTCTACCAAGTGTATAGATTCTTTAAATGGCCAGACATTTATACGATTACCGGTATTCCACCGAGCTACATTCGCCATATTGGAGATATTAAACCTTCTCTTAACGTAATCCAAGAATTCACTCTTGTTTGCCTGCTGAGGGGGTTCCAACTGCCAGTGTATACATGCAACTAATACATCGCACAGCTGCACGCAATCTAAACTCCTTGAGTTTACCAACTGGAGGATCGGCGCTGGAAATCGCCTTAATTGTGCTCCCATAAATAGGTCGTGACGTTCGAACTGCGCCTTCAGTTCCGCAAGCATCAGATCTCTATTAGTGGCGTAATCCTCGTTTTCATCTAGGAAGATCCGGGGCCTTAGGAGTTTGATGACACCACTAGAGTCAATACCTGGATAACAAAAGGTCAGACTGAGGTGGATGCCTTTATTCACAAGCCGCCAACGCTTTTGATCACAGAAAGTCGTAAATTCTGGTTCCGTTCTCGGAATGATAATGCCGCGAAAGAGCGCAGTGCTTGCGACAAAGGAGTCAAACCATGCCTTTGCGGTCCGAAGCATTTTGTCACCACGCAAGTTCGTGGCGTGTACTTCGTCGAGAAACTCAACGCGTTGCCTGACGTCTTGTAAATTCGCTTCCAAATCGCATGCTGGGGGAGCGATTAGGAGCCCTACAATCAAATACTCGGTGCCGTTTGCGCTGAACCAACACTCGTCAGCATAGATGCAAGGCAGGCGCCAGTATGATTCGGTTTGGTTCTGTTTAGTTTCAGACATCGCTCTTGACTTCTCAATCTGATTTGGAGTCCCAGACTTCAAGATAGACCCGACACAATATGATTATATATAGCTTCCACGAAAGCCGCAACGAATCACTTTCCTCAATCCAAATTTGGGCACTATCCCGTAATTGTCCACAGTGACTTCCCGCCTGCGGTACTAGTGGTTTTGCACCACCGGATTAGACTGAACAATGCAATCAGTTATGGTCCTTTGACAGTCTAATCACAGGAGGACATCATGTCCCACAATCTTTACGACGCACAACGTCAGTGGTTTTCTCGTCCGCCGGACGATCGATTCGCTGACCTCGACAGTCTGCTGGCGTACACCCAGCGCTTGAAATCCGCTTCGCGGGAGTCGGTGCGGAATCTCTGTGACGTTCACGTCGACGTGACGCCGCGGCTCGGGATCGCCTTGAACGGCGAGGAATCGCCAGCGCTGACGACCAATTGGTCTTTCAATCAGCTTTGTACAGCCCTGGGTGCACCGGCCAAGTATCTTCGGTCGCTGCCGCCGCATGTGGTGGTGGAGTGCCTTCAGTTTGGACTGGGCGGCAGAGACGCCGAGGTCAAACTCTTACGTCGGGAAGTCGAGGAGGAGGGGACAATCTCGGCACTGACCGGCCCGAATTACGGCCGCATCTGGGACGCGGACGTAGTAGCTGCCCTGCAGGACGCCGTTGCCGGCACGGGCTGGCACGTGCCGCCTGCACGGAGCAATGGTCAGTCGGCCGGGTTGTACGCCTCAGACCGCGACATGTTCGCCTTCTTCGTCAACGACGAAAATCCGATTGAAGTCGCCAATGCTAGGCTCGGTCGGGGATTCTTTTGCTAGAATTCGGAAACGGGATCCTGCACGTTCGAACTCACTACGTTTCTGTTCAACTACGTCTGCGGAAATCATATTGTCTGGGGGGCTGACCAGATTCAGGAACTGCGAATAGTTCACCGGCAAAAGGCACCTGACCGCTTCTATAACGATGCAGTCCCTGTTCTGAATCGGTTTGTCGAAAATCGCTCACTGACAGAATCTGTCAGTGCGAGAATCAGCCAGGCCATGGAGAACAAGATCGGGGCGTCGCTTTATGAAGTGCAGATGTGGTATTCACATAGGCCTTTCACCAAGCAGGAAATCGACGAGGCATTCGGGGCCAGTGAATTATCTGGAGATGATCCCTTGACTCTCTGGGGGATGATTCAGGGGTTCACTGCCTGTGCCAAATGGAAGACTCACGCGAACGCGAAAGTCGACCTTGAGCGCCGGGCAGGCTTGCTCTTGAACTAGTATCATCCAACATCATACAATCGCACTTTTTCAAAAACAAAGAATCAATCACAACTTGGAATCAAGGCTCTAACACGGGGGTTTGGACTATCGTTCAGACCCTCCCTTTTTATTGCCCATTACGTAATCGTTTGATCAGTAACGCGTTGGTATATAATAGGATAAAGAGAAGTCGGACGCGTGCCGCTTCGGCTAACCACGAAACAATTACGGGACCTAACTTGTTCTATGACTAGACAGCTAATAAACAAAACCTTCAAAAAGTAGTTGCTCCTTGCCGATACGATAGTATACTGACAATAAGCTATTACCCCATCCGCTTCGGCGATGGGTGCGGGGTCGTCCCAAAAAGACGGCCCCTGTGTTTTTTATGGCAAACGAGCAAGTCATCGTCTACATCGACGGTTTCAACCTCTACTACGGAGCGGTTAAAAGAACGCCGTATCGTTGGCTTGACCTGAATGCACTTTGCAGGCAACTGCTTCGACCCACTGACGACCTAAAAGCAATCAAATACTATACAGCGTTGGTGAGTGCCAGGCCGAGTGATCCGCAGGCTCCGACCAGACAACAAATGTATCTACGCGCCCTGCAAACCATCCCGCATTTATCCATCCACTATGGACACTTTCTCGCGCATCCGATAAGAATGCCTCTGGCGGCGAGCCTTCAGCCTAGACAACAGGTTCAGTATGTTGAAGTTATGAAGACTGAGGAAAAAGGTTCTGACGTGAATCTTGCCACCCATCTTCTTCATGATGCTCACAAGAATGAATTCACATTTGCCGTCGTCATATCAAATGACTCTGACTTGGTCGAGCCGATCAAGATCATCCGAAAGGAATTGGGAAAGCGGGTCGGCGTTTTCAATCCGCAAAAGCAAAAACACCCGAGCGTCGAACTCATGAAGAACGCGGACTTTGTTAAAAACATCCGCTCAGGGGTCTTGAGAATCTGTCAGTTCTCCAACACTCTCACCGATGCTAAAGGCACATTCCACAAACCCACGGAGTGGTAGCCGGGCTTTGGTTCAGTCGAATCTTACGAGTCTCAGATACCCGCGCTGACCCCTACATGACCCGCAGACGGTCTCCCTACCCGTTCATGGCCCAAGCTCTCATTATTTTTTCGTAGCAATTGCCCGACTTCTTGTTTACATTTTCAGAGACTTTGCGGTAGCGTAATAGGATAAGGGTAGGGTAACCCTTTTCCCTGAACAATTGACCTTCACTGTAAGCAACGTCTTGTCCGAAGGCCACTCAGGGGTGAGGATTTCCCGCCATTCAACAATTGACAACGATTCAATGCGAAAAGAAGCTAAAGCGCGAACTAAAATCAGTGGACTCTTGCGACAAGCTGGTTGGCGCTTCTTTGATGACAAAGAGGGACCCGGCGGATAGGGTTATTCTTTTCTGCTGGGCTTCAGGAGCCCAATTCCAATTGGCTCCGCCAGGGCAATTGTGAATCGTGGGATGACAGATCCTTCCAGCTACTGCAAGCTTTTGATATTTGGCGCGATTGACTTGGTTATTATCTTGGTGTTTGCCAGAATCAAAGTCGACGGATTTTTAGAAAATTTCAATTTCTGGTAGGAGGGCGGATGAAGCGTTTCTTTCAGATTGTAGGCTATTTGATTCTCTGCGTTCTGAAATTCGCATTTTATGCCATCGTATTTGGCTTGGTTGCCGGTCTATTCGGTGCGCTCGGCTGGTTTGTCTTTGCGCCTCACAAGCCTGATGCTCCTTCTCTATTAGAACGAATAGGAGTGTCGACTGGTTTTATGTATGGATGGCGGACTGGGGTGTTCGGTGCAGCAATTTTCGAGGTGTATGACTTCTTCACGTGGCTTGCTGAAAGTGCATCAAAGAAACTGAGGCCTGTGTCTCGTCAACCAAAGTTGAACATTTCGCTGTCGGATTTCTTTGTCGGAGGACAAAAGGCCGCACCTTACCACAGGCCTGCCACTGCTTCAGAATCGTTCGAATCAGACTCAGATTCAGACGACCACTCGTCCCCGTCAGATCCAGTTACTTCAGCTGAAGATTACTCAGAACAACGGCATGATGACGTAGAGAGCGAAGACGATGCTGAAGATACCGACAAATATCGTCGGAAAGCAGACAT
This sequence comes from uncultured Ignavibacteriales bacterium, assembly GCA_964371785.1. GTDB lineage: Bacteria > Zixibacteria > MSB-5A5 > GN15 > FEB-12 > CAVQCT01. Next base: position 245,949 of record CAYJOL010000006.1, read on the forward strand.
AGACAAATGTGAGGACTGCAAGGGAGATCAAAACCACTGGCTCTATGGAGACATAGGAGACGGTGTTTGTTCAGAGTGCGACGGAGTTGGGCATCCGCCATTCATGGAAGATGAACCTTGTCACGTCTGTGACGGAAGTGGTAAGTGTCCCAGCTGTGATGGAAAGGGATTTACGTACAAATACTAAAGCATTGTGCGTGGCAAGTGATCGAGGTGAAGGCGTCTATATGGTAGAATATTGGTATGATTGTCCGTTACCTCATTCTTGGAGCACTCATTTTCTGGGCGATTCGTTCGCCGGTCAGGTTTGCCGAACAAGTGAGATTACTTGTCTAGAAACCTTCTTAATTTTGGGGGTCTTGACATATGCGCTGAGCTCAAAAAACCCTTGACAAATGCCGTTTCATTTATGTGCTTATGGTGTGTAGGAGGAGGGATTTATATTGCAGCTGCATATTGTGATTCTTGTGCTCATTATCGCTGCATTCCGACCAGCTAGAGAATCCAGAGAATTCCCACAGATCATTGATACACTCATCTCCGACTCTGTTCAGGACTGGTTTGGTGACCAAAATGTGCCAGTGGGTGATCAGACCGGCGATCGATACGATGACTTCCTAGTGACTGCCAATCCGTCACCTATTCTCGAATTGTTTTCAAAGGAGGAACGATCATGAGATCTTCGTGTAACCTGTGGACGGTAGTTCTCACTGTCCTCTGTATGGGAGTCGCAGCCACGGTTTTGGCCGCCGTGCCCGGCTCGATGAACTTTCAGGGACTGCTTACAAATGCATCTGGCCAGAATGTGGACGACGGCTTGTACAACGTGAGATTTACTGTCTACGATGCCACTTCGGCCGGCACGGTGCTCTGGGCGGAGACCTTGGCGGTGAGCGTAACTGGTGGGCTGTTCACCGTTGAGTTGGGACAGGTCCATCCGTTTTCGCCAGTCCTGTTTTCAGAGGCTGACAGGTGGGTCGGCGTTGCCTTGGGCGCCGATCCGGAGCTCACTCCACGCACGCACCTCACGAGTGTTGCCTACGCGATGAATTCTGCGAGTTTGGGCGACGGTGCTTGGACCGTGAGCGGAGATAATGTCTGCCGGCTCAGTGGGTATGTCGGCATTGGGACACCATCACCAAGCGAAAGATTGGTGGTCCAAGGCGCAACCGATACGGATGGTAGAATCGCCACCTTTGTAGATACCAGCTTGGACGCGTCTTACATAACATTGGGGCAAGTCATCACAAATTTAGGCGCCTATGTGAAATATACTGTCTCCACGAATACCCTGGGATTGGGCGTTCACGGTCATCAAACATCTTTATTCATCAAAGGTAACCCCTCCTATCCCAAAGTAGGTATCGGTACGTCCAATCCCCAAGGTGCCTTAGACATAAGCTCTCCTGCGGGAGGATTAATCGTCCCCCGAATGACCACTGCCCAGAGAGATGCCCTTGCTGGCGTGAATGGCACGATTGTCTATAATACAAATACTAATCGGTTTAACTTTTACGAGAACGGGGCCTGGGTGACAAAATGAAGAGAATAACCATGCCGAGGTAGTTCAGTATTTCTCCGACACTCCGCGCGGAAGTTTACATAAACACAGCGCTTTGGCTACCCTTACGAACTAGATATACGAAAGTGCTTTGTCCCCTCTGTTTGTGCGTTCTGATGTGTGTATCTTTCGCGCTGTGTGGGTGTGTTCCAGCAACAAGATCTCTTGTCGAAGGTAAATGCTATCCTCAGGTTGATCGGTCGTCGGAGACAGTAACACTTATGGCACCGACAGGAGTATTCGGTGGGCGAGTTCTCGCCCCGGGAGACTCTACTCTAATGATAAACGTAGAGTCTAGGGCTAACCGGCCTTCTATACACTTTTGGTATGACATAAACGAACTCATTATTTATACCAAATCATATGGCATACACCCTTCCCTCAGACCATCAAGGACGAGCCCGATTGCGGTGGATAGAGCACTACGAGCAGGTGACAGGCAAAGTCACCCCAACCTGTCGATATTTCGGCATCACTCGCACCAACTTCTACACTGGGTATTATCGATACCGCTCGCTGGGTCCTTGCGGGTTTGCACAACAAGTCCTCTCGTCCTCACAAAATCCAACGCTGGCTGCCCAAAGAGATCCGAGATACCAACATCCAGCTTCGTCTGCAACGGAAATACGGTCCTCATCGTATGTCGTGGTATATTCGGCAAAAACACGGTTGGTTCGTTTCTAAAGTGACCATCTGGCGATTATACAAGGATTACGGCCTCAATCGTCTGAAATACAAAAAGACGGTGGAAACGATATCCTCAACACTAGGAGAAGGCTCTGCCCGGAGACAGAGTCCAGGTGGACGTGAAATTCCTTGAAAAAGTTGGGTTAGAAGGCAAGAAATACTATCAGTTCACTGCCATCGACGACTGTATCCGGTTTCGGATCTTGCGTATCTACGACCACAATTCCGTTCAAAACGCGCAGGACTATGTGGATCAATTAAAAGCGGCATTGCCCTTTGCCATCTAATAGATCCAAATGGACATCGGCTCCGAGTTTTCGGAAAACTTCAGTTGACATCTGGAGGATTTGGGTATCACGCATCGGAAAACCAAGATATGTTGTCCGGAGGAAATCGGCAAAGTGGAACGCAGTCATCGCATCGACCAGGAGGAATTCTATGGCATCAACCGGTTTGTTTCCATCCAGCATTGTATGCGCCTTCTCAAGGACTGGGGAAAAGAATACAATGAACAACGACCGCACATGGCGTTAGGCGGCAAAACACCAAAACAATACCTAGAAGAAAAACTCAAAAATCACGTTTCCAAAGCCTCTCTAAAAACCCCTATCAAAAGTGTCTACAAGGTGGGTTAGATAATGCTTAATCGTGCATCTTCTTGAGAGCAACGTCGGTGTCCCCTGTGGTTCGACCGGAGGTACCCCAGACCCGTCTCTTGATGGGCCGAGGATTGTTTTCCCTTCCGCAGGCTCTGCCTCAGTAGACGTACCAAAATATCGAATGTGATTCAGGACGGCGCGATAGTCGGGGGAAATAGCGCGGCTCAGTAGACCATCAGATCTATCTCCAATAGATAAGTCACCTCTTTGATTACAAACGCGTAACTGTTTGTTGCACTGGCGTATAGATCACTCAACTTGGTCGGAGTATAGTCATATCTGACCGTAGTAGTAGTTGTGGTCATCACGCAGAAGTAGGCGCCTTGAGTACGAGAACTGTTCGTCGCGGTCGTAACCGCGCCGTCACTCCGTATTGCCTCAGCATGGTTGCTGCACAGAGCGGCGGAGATGGATTTCTGGTTGTGACGGCAGGCATGAACACTATATTAGCTCTCGGATCATTGGTACTGAAAATAGGAGAGACTTGGATGGGTTATCGAGTATTCCTGAGTCACAGCAGTGCAGACTACAACCTTGCACGGTACATTGCTGAGAACTCTCAAAGAGTCGAAGTTGAAATCTACATGTGCGAGCATGATGTGCAACCTGGGCGCCAGCTTTCCGATAAGGTAAAGTCTGAGATCGACCGAGCTGATTGTCTGTTGGTCTTGCTCTCAGCTTCCAGTCAGCAGTCGACGTATGTTCACCAGGAGGTTGGATATGCTGAAGGGTGCAAAAAACCGATCGTTCCTATTGTGTGTCCTGGGTTCGACACAGCGAAATTGTCTATGCTTCAAGGTCGTGAGTATATTTACTACGATTTCTTGAATCCTCAGTCGGCCATCAGGAGCATGCAAGTTTTCTTTGTTCAAGCAAAGAAGGACAAAAGTATTGCTAGTGGCGTAGGTTGGGCGCTGATCTTGTTGCTCGCTGGCGCGATCTTCGAGGGTAATGGTAAGTAACCCTATCTTTCGGTCTAGCAATCAGACCGCGAGCCTCGCAATTTTCGAGTTGCTTGCGGAGCGTGAGGGAACGCCGGCAGTTTCAATCCACGCCCCCGCGAAGGGGGCGACATGTTTGACGCCGAGGATTGTATCATCCGTCACGGTGTTTCAATCCACGCCCCCGCGAAGGGGGCGACAACAGTTCTTCCATGACCGCGCCGCACTCGCAACGGTTTCAATCCACGCCCCCGCGAAGGGGGCGACTCTTGATCATCTGCTTAGCATACTTCCCGCGGTCAAGTTTCAATCCACGCCCCCGCGAAGGGGGCGACTATCCCTCTACATCCGCACGCCCCGACTGTTTACTGTTTCAATCCACGCCCCCGCGAAGGGGGCGACATGTCGTCACCCTGTTTAGCCATCACAATTGGCAGTTTCAATCCACGCCCCCGCGAAGGGGGCGACGAGCTTGAGCGTATTCTTGAGGTAATACTTGTTCTGTTTCAATCCACGCCCCCGCGAAGGGGGCGACGCTGCGTCCGATTCCGTGGCGAACGCGATCGGATTGTTTCAATCCACGCCCCCGCGAAGGGGGCGACGTGCTGCAGGACGTGCGGCGGCTTCGCCAGTTGTTTGTTTCAATCCACGCCCCCGCGAAGGGGGCGACTCATAATACTCGCCAGGTCAAATCATGTCAATAAAAGTTTCAATCCACGCCCCCGCGAAGGGGGCGACTTCCGTTGTATCCGCCGCATACCAGCGCGAGTCGATGTTTCAATCCACGCCCCCGCGAAGGGGGCGACGTTCGTACGGTACGTTGTCGCGTCCGTTGGAAATTGTTTCAATCCACGCCCCCGCGAAGGGGGCGACATTCATTCCATAGATGCCGCAATTACCATTCTGCGGGTTTCAATCCACGCCCCCGCGAAGGGGGCGACGATTGTCCACCGTCCGAGTCGTCCGCGTATCCACATGTTTCAATCCACGCCCCCGCGAAGGGGGCGACTAGTAGCGTGTCATCAATGACGTTAGTACGTTCGTTGTTTCAATCCACGCCCCCGCGAAGGGGGCGACAGTCTTCGTCTGACATGGCGGCCATGAAACAGCAGTTTCAATCCACGCCCCCGCGAAGGGGGCGACGTCATATTCCACAACGGTACGATCTGGCGGGTATCTGTTTCAATCCACGCCCCCGCGAAGGGGGCGACCAGCTATCGACGAATATGTCTACAGGGAGAACGTCAGTTTCAATCCACGCCCCCGCGAAGGGGGCGACGTGACAAAGAGCGAACGAATCAAACCCGGTGACCTTGTCGTTTCAATCCACGCCCCCGCGAAGGGGGCGACCACGGCAAGCGGTTGATTATATACTCAAGTATGTCACGTTTCAATCCACGCCCCCGCGAAGGGGGCGACTCAAGTCAACCCGCATTGTCTCGCACTTCACATCGTTTCAATCCACGCCCCCGCGAAGGGGGCGACCCCGATATAGATGCCGTGACCGTTCGGCTCGACACAGTTTCAATCCACGCCCCCGCGAAGGGGGCGACACGGTACGCCAAAACTGAATGCCAATATATTTGTTGTTTCAATCCACGCCCCCGCGAAGGGGGCGACGATTGTTGTGATTGCTGGACTGGTAATATTCTGGAGTTTCAATCCACGCCCCCGCGAAGGGGGCGACGCGACTTGACCCGGCAACGGTGACGGCCCTCCTTGTTTCAATCCACGCCCCCGCGAAGGGGGCGACGCTTGGCCGCAACCAAAGTAGTGCCCGAACCGCAGTTTCAATCCACGCCCCCGCGAAGGGGGCGACTAGAAAGCGCCGACCAATTGCCGGCTGAGTCTTGAGTTTCAATCCACGCCCCCGCGAAGGGGGCGACTATTTCCTCAGGGTCAAGTGAAGGCGGGGGGACTCAGTTTCAATCCACGCCCCCGCGAAGGGGGCGACACCATGTTGGTCCGTTTTTACACTCGGTTACAACGTTTCAATCCACGCCCCCGCGAAGGGGGCGACTCCCATAATGAGGGTCCATCAAGCATAATTCGAGGGTTTCAATCCACGCCCCCGCGAAGGGGGCGACGCCAGGTACAATGCGCCGACTGGACGATGATTATTGTTTCAATCCACGCCCCCGCGAAGGGGGCGACCTTGCTTCCGCTGCTCAATAACCAGAAACACCCGGGGTTTCAATCCACGCCCCCGCGAAGGGGGCGACGCGGACTTGTGGGCTCATACCGGGACGATAAGCCGTTTCAATCCACGCCCCCGCGAAGGGGGCGACCCACCATGGAAGGGCATGCTTTGAATCCGTTTCGGAGTTTCAATCCACGCCCCCGCGAAGGGGGCGACCGATCAAGATGCCATTATTAAGTTTGCCCTGAAAATGTTTCAATCCACGCCCCCGCGAAGGGGGCGACATTCTCTCTCTGTGCCTGTTCTGCCGCCTCTGTTGTTTCAATCCACGCCCCCGCGAAGGGGGCGACCTGGTGCCGATCGGTGCGGTCGGTCCCTATTCGGTGTTTCAATCCACGCCCCCGCGAAGGGGGCGACCAGTATTACCAGAGACGTGAGAATCGCGAGGCACAGTTTCAATCCACGCCCCCGCGAAGGGGGCGACTCATAATACTCACCAGGTCAAATCATGTCAATAAAGTTTCAATCCACGCCCCCGCGAAGGGGGCGACGACTTCGAAGGTGGGGAGATTGTCGTCTCAAAAGAGTTTCAATCCACGCCCCCGCGAAGGGGGCGACGGGTATTGGTTCTCAGTCGGCAAGGATGAGATACCGTTTCAATCCACGCCCCCGCGAAGGGGGCGACGAGGGGATCGGTGGATATACACTCGCCGGCAACAAGGTTTCAATCCACGCCCCCGCGAAGGGGGCGACAAGGAAAGACTTTATCTGTGAAAACAACTCGTCTTGTTTCAATCCACGCCCCCGCGAAGGGGGCGACTTGACAAACGGAAATGGGAAGCCATGAAAATAGATAGGTTTCAATCCACGCCCCCGCGAAGGGGGCGACCCAATTGTGATCGCAAGTCCATTGATTGATTTTGCGTTTCAATCCACGCCCCCGCGAAGGGGGCGACCCTTTAGCAGAGCACGCAGCGATTCAGGCACTTCGTTTCAATCCACGCCCCCGCGAAGGGGGCGACTTATTGTCGATCGGCAGGAACGCATAGCCACGCTCGGTTTCAATCCACGCCCCCGCGAAGGGGGCGACCTGAGCGCTCGGTGACCTGTCGGCCCGTTGGTAGCGTTTCAATCCACGCCCCCGCGAAGGGGGCGACGCAAAAGGTGCAGCAATGCTGCAAAAGGTGCAGCGTTTCAATCCACGCCCCCGCGAAGGGGGCGACACTTCCTCCCAGTGATCTTTGATAGCTTCATTGTTGTTTCAATCCACGCCCCCGCGAAGGGGGCGACCTTTACGAAACGATGCGTGCGCAAGCGAAGGAGGAGTTTCAATCCACGCCCCCGCGAAGGGGGCGACATGGTGTTCAGTATACCAATGTTGTTTCCACCTATGTTTCAATCCACGCCCCCGCGAAGGGGGCGACGGGCTGTTGATACGGCCGGTAATATCGGCAAACTCTCGTTTCAATCCACGCCCCCGCGAAGGGGGCGACCGGAAACATCCTCTTCAACGACACGCCGGGCAATTTGTTTCAATCCACGCCCCCGCGAAGGGGGCGACTTGTTGGTTTCGGAGTTCTTGCCCAGTATCTCGCCGTTTCAATCCACGCCCCCGCGAAGGGGGCGACCAACAACAAGGCGAACATCCCCCGCCAAAAGAGATGTTTCAATCCACGCCCCCGCGAAGGGGGCGACGGTTACGGTGTGTTGACGATGACGCCGGAGTGGGGTTTCAATCCACGCCCCCGCGAAGGGGGCGACAGTTTGTTCGGCGGCAAGAAAGTTGATCCTGTTGTTGTTTCAATCCACGCCCCCGCGAAGGGGGCGACTTCTGTCCTCACAGAAGATGATCAATATCCTCATGTTTCAATCCACGCCCCCGCGAAGGGGGCGACTCGATTGCCGTCTTTGGTCGCCACTGGTAGGTTTTGTTTCAATCCACGCCCCCGCGAAGGGGGCGACGAAAGTAGGCGAGTTTCTTGATAGGCTTGAACTGGAGTTTCAATCCACGCCCCCGCGAAGGGGGCGACCTCCGTTAAGGATGGAGCCGGCTGTATCTTTGATTGTTTCAATCCACGCCCCCGCGAAGGGGGCGACCACGACTACTGTAAACAGCAGTCATTCAATAACTAAAGTGGGCTGTTTCGCGAACCTGCTTTCACTTTTGCGTTTCTTGTGTCACGCCTCGCCATAATTGTAAGGTATCTATAAGTCAGCTTTGAACTTGGGACACTTGCGAATCCGTGACGAGGGAGTTGCTCGTTTCCGGTTCGCACCGTTTCAAACGACAAGCGGTCCCTCCGGATCATAA
>CAYJOL010000007.1:0-249852 GCA_964371785.1 uncultured Ignavibacteriales bacterium
CGATTCGTTTCTGCTCTGATACGCTTGCTCCCTTGGTCAGGGATTGTGCAAAGCCACTTCGCGCCTTTCGCGAGTCCTATTAAATAGCCATGTCCGGGAAAGCAATGGAGTCGACGTGCTGTCTCACCGGGTTTGCTGGCGTCCGCTGCAAAGTCCCGGTCTAAACCACATGAGCCTTGTCCCCGTCTGCTGGGTGCGGGAGCTTTCAATCCTGAATTCTCGCAGTTTGCCCAATCAGACTTGAACATCGCGTAAACAAGAGTTAGATTACTCTGATTCTAGTTGTGCGAGTAGGGAGGTCGAGAATCCGTGTGCCTTTTTGGCCTAGGTGGCCCACCAAGTTGGTGGGTTTCATCTTTGATTTGTCTTTTGTTCTTCTATTACATCTCCCTGTTGCTATCCGAATTCCCTGTCGACTCCGGCACTCCGAAAGAATCGCTCAGCGAACCTGTGGGGACACCCGCTTTTTGCGCGCCGTCGGGAATCCCTTCCTGACGGCGTGTCGGGTGCCTCGCAGTGACAAATTCGACACGTAAGCGTCAATCCGGCCGGGGAAAAAGGGGTTGTATTTTGAGGGTGATTGCTTTATACTCAATCCTTTGAATCAGGAATTTGAGGGAAAATGAAGGTTCTTGTAGTCGGTTCCGGGGGACGCGAGCACGCCCTCGTCTGGAAACTCAGCAAATCCAAAAAAATAGACAAGATTTTTTGCGCGCCCGGCAACGGCGGTATCGCTCTTAACGCCAAGTGTATCAATGTGAAAGCCGACAATGTCGGCGCTCTGGCCGAATTCGCCGCCCGAAACAAAATCCAGTTGACGGTGGTCGGACCCGAGGCCGCCTTGGCGGCCGGGATCGTGGATGAATTCCAGCGCCGTAAGCTGAAGATTTTCGGCCCGGACAAGAAAGCCGCTCAGCTCGAGAGCAGCAAAGTCTTCTCCAAAGAATTCATGCGCAAGTACCACATCCCCACCGCGCCGTTCAAGGTCTTCTCGACCGCGGCCGAGGCGATGGGGTTTTGCAACGCACTGGAGTTTCCCTCGGTAATTAAAGCCGACGGCCTGGCGGCGGGCAAAGGGGTCGTGGTAGTCAAAGATGTCGAGCAGGCACAGCATGTGATCGAAGATATCATGCTAAAGAAGCTGTTCGGGCCCGCTGGTGATAGAATCGTAATCGAATCGTTCCTGACCGGTCAGGAAGTCTCCATCATGGCGATCTCCGATGGCAAAACGGTCCTGCCGCTCCTTCCGAGCCAGGACCATAAGCAGGCGCTCGACGGCGACCGCGGACCAAATACGGGCGGCATGGGCGCCTACAGCCCGGTCCCGTTCATTAGCGATGCCACGCTGGAATCGATCAACGAACATATTCTGATCCCGACCATAAACGGCCTCGCCCAGGAAGGGATCACCTACAAAGGGATTCTCTATGCCGGGTTGATGCTCACGGAGTCCGGTCCTAAAGTATTGGAATTCAATTGCCGGTTCGGCGACCCGGAAACACAGGTCGTGCTCCCCCTGCTCAAGACTGACCTCGCCGACCTGATGCTGGCGGTTTCCAACCAGAGCCTGGCTTCGATCGGAAAATTAAACTGGAAGAGTGAGACAGCCGTCTGTGTAATACTGGCATCCAGAGGGTATCCGGGAAAGTACTCGACGGGAATGAATATATCCGGGCTGCAGGATGTGAAGGACCCGAACTGCTTTGTCTTCCATTCGGGCACGGAGCGCAAGGGCGAGCGCTGGGTGACGGCCGGCGGCCGGGTGCTTGGGGTATCCGCCACCGACACCGACTTACAGCAGGCGCTCAACCGGGCATATCGGGTAGTGAACCGAATACGGTTTGAAGGTGTTACTTATCGCAAAGACATTGGATTCAGGGCATTGAAACATGCTGAAAAATAGGATGATGCGTTAATGCCAAAAGTTTTGATAATAACCGGCTCGAAATCAGATATGGAGTATGCCGAGACTTGCCTCAAACAGCTTGAAGCGCTTGAAATCGAAGGGGTCATAGAAGTTACTTCAGCTCACCGCCACCCCGAAAGGACGCAGGAATTGACATCGACGGCACACGCGAATGGTTTTGAGGTTATAATTGCGATGGCCGGTCTATCGGCCGCGCTGCCCGGTGTTGCCGCCGCACATTCGAATCTTCCGGTAATCGGCGTGCCGCTTCCAGCGGCGCTCGGCGGATTAGATTCTCTGCTGTCAGTCACGCAGATGCCTCCGGGAATTCCGGTAGCCGCTGTCGCGATCGGCTCACCCGGAGCCAAGAATGCGGCTGTACTGGCGGCGCGAATACTGGCGCTGAAATATGATAGCGTTCGCAAGGCGCTGGAAAAGCATCGTAAGTCGTTGTAAGACTTGAACTGGATCATTTTGAATGAAATGTTGTACAACAGATAAATACAGGAAGGGAGAAAACACTGTTATGTCAAGAAAGCAGATTGCCTCACCGTTGATCTTATTCATCGCGGTGTTGTCGCTCGTGGCAATCACCGTGTCATCCACGTATGCGGCGGACACTGAAAAGGCCAAAGAGAATTTCAATCAGGGCCTGAAGTATGAACAGGACAAGAACTACGATAACGCTTTGATGGCCTACCAGGCGGCAATCGCCGCGGACCCGGGGTTTGTCGATGCGTATTTGAACGCTGGCGCCATTTTATTCCAGAAGGAAAGATACGACGAAGCGCTGACCATGTTCAAAACGGCCAGCGAGAAAGATAAGACCCGCGCCGACGCGTTCGCGAACCTCGGACGTGTCAACTACCAGTTGAAGAAATATCTTGAAGCAGAGACTGCATTCAAGCAGGCGGTTGCACTCGACGCCAAGAACGCGGACCTGTATAAAGAACTCGGCAAGGTCTATTTCCAGAAGAAAAGCTGGAACGACGTTATTGCTACCATGACCAAGTGCAACGAGCTTGGTGGAGGCGACTACTACACTTACTACCTGTTGGGCAAGGCATACGAGAGCGAAGACAAGACCACTGAAGCGATCGATGCCTACACCAAGTCGATACAGTTCAAGAACGACTTTTACTACTCACACTCATCGCTCGGTCAGCTTTATCTGTCGGTGAACAAGTATGACAAGGCGGCCAGTTCGTTCCGGTCGGCTTTAACGGTCTCGCCCGACAACTATCGTGCGGCGTATAACTATGCGGTCGCGGTGGAGTCGTCCAACCCGGATAATTTCGGCACGAATATCACGAACTGGGAAAAGTTCGTGAAGATAGCCAAGAACAATCCGAAGGCCAAAAGTGATGTCGAAATAGCGCAGTCGCACATCAAGGACCTGAAGGACGCCCAGGAAAAAGCCACGTTACAGTAGACGGTATTGAGCTTTAACGAGATTATCAGCCCCGTACGGCGACAGTTGTACGGGGTTTTACATTGCATCGGTCGGAAATAGAATTGCCGCCGGTGGGAACGGCCGGCGGCATTCGTATCGAAGTATGGCGGTAGTTGTCTGATGTGTTCTATCGATCCTCGGGTTATTTCGGATTGGACAATTCCAGCTTGGTGAAATCTTCCCAGTTTACCTCAACTTCATCACCGGCGTCCGTCTTGACGAAGATCCCTTTGTTGTCCTCATCGACATCGTTGGATCCGCGCAAGCGGAACACCCGACCGTCGAGGGTAGTAACATCCGAGGATCTATACGAACGCTTCTCAATCTGTTTGATAAGTCCCATTTCGATTTCAAACTGAATATCATGATAGTCACCGTTGAGCAGTTCCCAGGTGAATTGCTCGTCGTCGTCCCAACGCACCTGCCCCGTATACGTCTTGCCTTCCTCGGTCGTGATAGTACCGTACATCGGGGCGGTCGGTTTGAAACTGTCGTACGTGACCGGCTTGAAGTCGGACGTAAACATGACCTTGTCGAAATCGTCCCATGAAATCACTACCTGGCCGAAGGCCGGGTCGCCGACCACGATACCGCGATTTTCATCATTCACGTCATTAGTTTCCCGAAGAAGCATAGACTCACCTGTCTTAAGGGTGACGGTAGCGCCGTTGGAGCTATAGCGTTCTATTGACGCGATCTTGTCGAACTTGATTTTACGAGACCGCCCATTTTCCTCGCCGTCGAGAACATCATTGCCCAGCGCTTCATCCACGTCCCAAGCGACGAACCCGGTGAAGGTATCGCCACGGCGGGTCGTCACGGTGCCATAGAGACGCTCACCGAAATCTGATGTGAGGTCGGACGGCCCTTGAGCGAAGTCGATGCGATTGATATCGCTCCAGACAAACTCAATTTCTCCCTCCTTGGCGTCCTCCACAATTACCTCCCGGACATCGCTGCCGATGTCGGTCGAGCCTCCGGCGAACTCAATCTGTTCACCGGATTTCAGTGTAAGCATCGCTTTGTCATCGTCAACCGCCTCCAGAGATTTCAGATGTCCGAACCGAATACCGGATTGGGCGGCGAACGCGTCCCCCCAATTCACATTGGCGCCACCGATCTTAAGCCCGAAGATTTCGATCGATGTTCGCTTCTCGCGGTACTTCCGCGGAGTACCTTCCGCCCGCGCTTTGGGCATTTCCTTGGTACCGTCGAGAACATCGACCCAACTCGCTTCGTTTTTGTCCCAGCGAATAAGGCCGGTGTACGTATCGCCATCGACCGTTGTCAGCGTGCCATAAATACGGCCACTACTGTCGGCGAAGACTGTCAGTGCGGTTCCGAGAGTAAAAAAACTGGTAAATGCAAGGGTCCTTAGCAATCTCATCTTCTGCCTCCGGTGAGAAGTCAACATACTATCCTATGCTGGTTTACGTATGGCGGGCTAAAAAGTTACCCTGAGAGCAGATATGGACCGAGGTTTTTTTGTCCGACGCAGAGCCAGGTTACTTCAAAAGTACCATTTTCCGCACGAGTGAGTGATTATCGGCCCGCAAGCGGTAGAAATAGATTCCCGAGGGGGCGATAGCGCCGCCGGCAATTCGCCCATCCCAGACAACCGTATGTGAGCCGGCAGGCAACTCCCCGCTACTGAGGACGGCCACTCGCTGACCAATGATGTTGAAGAGCTCCAGCGATACATTCGATGTCTTCGGCAGATCGAAACGGATAGTTGTCGATAAGTTGAACGGGTTCGGGCTATTCTGATCAAGCTGATACAGACGCGGGAGATGAGTTCCATCGGGATCACCGACGTCGGTCGTAGGCGAAATACTGATTTGACCCGATTCGAACACGGGTGTTACTAGCTTTTTCGCCGGCACGGTCAGGTTTAGGGCCATCGAATCATTGCTAATCGTATCGATAACTGTCGTGGTAACAAGGCTTTTTACCGTCAGATACATCTCGGCGAGGTGCTGTTCGCCCGACTGAAAGTAAACGTCGGGAGTATTCACGCTCCACTCAAGGCGCAACAGGCCGTTGACCGAATCGTTAACGGCGGTGAAACTTGCCTCCGCCGGGACGCCCAATCCGATCACTACGGAGTCTATTCTGAGGGCCGCCGTATCATACTGAAGCGGTAGAAGAATATTCGATACGGAACTGGTGAAGACGCCGACTATCGACGTATTCCCAGGACTAAATGATTCTATATTAGCAGGGAGAATTCTCAGGGTATCGGTAGAGATCTCTACTCCGTGTACATCGAGTCGTACCGACATCACCACGGCCGAATCACTGTTGTCAGTGTCCACGAAGGTAATCACGGCCAGGTGGGTCCCGACAGCCAGCGAGTTGTCGTTTACGGCCACGGTCAAGGTATCATCGGTCGTTCCCGACGATGGGCTGATCGTCAACCAGCTGACATCGGCATGCGCGCTGAAATTTAACGGGTTGTATCCGCTGTGATTGACAATCACCTGTTGTGAGCCCGGCAGAGCGCTGCCGGACTGCATTTCGAATGCCAGCGAGGTCGGCATAACCCACAGGGAGGGATCGTTATACTTCTGAATCGAGGCATAGATGTCCAGATTGCCATTGCGGTTGTCCGACCACGCGATATATCGGTACATGCCGTCGAGCGCTACATCGGGACGGAGCTGGAGGCTGTCAGTGAAGGAGTTGGCCTTGAAATTCGCCTCGCGCACGATCCCATCGGCATCGATCATCTGCCCGCTGATATCCCACGAGCCGGACGAAGAATCTGACCAGATGATACCGACATTTCCTCGACGGTCGGAAGCGATCGATGGCTCTCGTTGCGCAGTCTGCGTGTTGTCCGTGTTGATACGGATTTCACCTCCGGCTGAGACCATCAAGGTGTCGTACTTCTTGGCATAGATGTCCGGATTGGCCGGATACACACCGTTGCGCCAGTCGACCCAGACGACCGTAAAGTGACCTGCGGCATCGGTGGCGACATCGGGAAATGCCTGTCGCGCCGACTGCGGATCGGCATTGACTTTGATATTCGCACTCAGACGGTTCCCGAGCGAATCGAATCTCTGAACGAAGATATCATCGTTGCCCTGACGGTTGTCATACCAGGTTACTACGAACCATCCCTGCGGCGATACTGCCACCCGGGGGGCATGTTGTTGATACCCTGCCGCATCATCGTTCACTCTGAAATTCGATCCGATGAGTGTCCCGGAAGCATTTACGATCTGCCCGTAGATATCCCAGTCATGATTTCGGTAATCGGCCCATACCACTACACCCCGTCCATGGGAGCCCAACGCGATATCGGGAGTCTCTTTGGTCGAATCGGGGAATTCGGTGGTGAGATTTCTGTTGGCTCCGAGCGCTGTCACCGAAGAGTCAAATCGCTGGAAGTATATATCGGGATCGAACGGATAGACACTGTTGCGATAGTCTTTCCATACGACTGAGTACAATCCGGAGAGGTCGACCGCAACGGCCGGTTCGAACTGGTAAGACGTATTGGTGTCATCGTTAATCTTCCTGTTGCGGGCAATCGGTAACGCATCGACGCCATAACGCTGGATGTAGATGTCATTGGTTCCCTCGCGTCGGTCAACCCAGGTAATCAGGAACGTATGGTCGCCGGCGACTGCGATGCGCGGGTTGTTTTGCACAGCCCGACTGCCATCGTCATTCACCAGAAAGTCAGTTCGTTCTCCGGCGAATGCCGTGGTAACCGTCAATGATACTGCTAGTATCGGTATGAGGATTTGCTGTGTGATGCTTTTCACCGAAGTTATAGATGGCAAAAGAAATGCCCGTCGGATTCGACGGGCATCACAAACGGCGATCTATGTTTTGAACCTGTTGTAATTACAGGTGTTACCTATCAAACAAAACGCTCAAATAGAGGTTGCACAAAGCTTGAAACGGCCACAAATAAGGAAATATGTTCCGGGTAACGCGTGCGCTTTCTTCTCTGTAGTCGTCACAGCTTATCTAATTTTCTTCTTATGACGATTAGCGCGTCTGCGTTTTTTACGTTTGTGGGTCTTGATTTTGTGCCGTTTACGTTTTTTTCCGCTGGGCATCAATCCTCCATTTTGAAGACGTGGTTGGCTCCCATCAGATAGAGAGCTTGGTAATCATGTTCTTAAACTCGTTCGACGGCTTGAAGACCGGAACTTTGCGATCGGGAACCGGGACGACATCGCCGGTGCGAGGATTACGGGCCTTGCGAGCCTTACGCAGCTTCACTTTGAATGTCCCAAACCCTCTGATTTCGATGTTGTGACCGTTCTCAAGTGACTTCTTCACCGTATCAAGGAATGAATCGACAACGACCGCAACATCTGTTCTGGTAAGACCTGTTTTTTCGGCGACTTTTTCGACCAAATCAGCTTTAGTCACAGTATCCTCCCTAGTGAACTGTTTATATTCATCTTGTCTCTTTCTCTATTCCACATGCAGCAAACAGGCGATTTTCTAACTCTTTGGGACTGGACAAGATACCCAGTTTTCCCAAGAAAGAAAAGGAAATTTATAGCATTATCAACAGTTTTTTTGATAATTTTGAAAAAAAGGACTCAGCGATACAGGAATAGCAACTGAGGGCCACTCAGCGACTTATCGATCGAAGTATTGACCGCCTTGCTGACATTCCCAAGTAAGTCAAAGATAGTCAAGCTTTTACGCTCGTACGGCCGAACCAGTTTCGGCTCGCCGGTGATCCCCGCAAGATTCGCAGCCAAATCGACCGCTTCTTTGAGACCTCCGAGCGTGTCAACAAGTCCAAGATTGTAAGCCTGAAGTCCAGTGTAAACCGAACCGTCGGCAAGTGGATAAACATCTTCAACGTTTTTGCCACGACCATCGGCGACAACCTGCACAAACTGCTCGTAGGTATCCATCACTACGGAGCGAAGCATGAGATTCTCTTCTTCGGTCATCGGACGCGAGTACGTTCCGACATCTTTGAGTTCTCCTGACTTGACCGTCTCGGTAGCGATACCGACCTTGTCCATCAGTCCTTTGAAAGTATGGAATTCAAAGATGACGCCAATGGAACCTGTGAGCGTGCCGGGATTGGCGATAATCCGATCGGCGCCGCAGGAGATGTAGTATCCGCCCGACGCCGCGACCGACGCCATCGATGCCACGACCGGTTTGCTTTCGCGGACGCGTTTGATGGCATCATAGATTTCCTGAGAAATGGCCACGCCGCCCCCGGGCGAATTAACATGCAACACGACAGCTTTTATCGAGTTGTTCTCAGCGTACCTGTCAAGAGTCTTGATCACGTCACGGCCACTGGGCTCGTCGATAACCCCATCAACTTCGACCAATCCTACATTCCCGCCCAGGCCGGTAAATTCCAAATCACTTCCCTGTGATAGCAGTCCCACAAACATGAGACCGAAAAACCCGAGAGCCATCACAAACACGACGGCAATAATGACGCCGATAATGACATCCCGTTTCCTTGCCATATTACGCTTTCTAATTAAGGTATATCTTCAAATTGTCACCGACCATCAGCATATCCGGATCATCGATATTGTTCGACACCCTGATTCGACTTATGGACGTGCGGTATTTCCTGGCGATTGAGTCCAACGTGTCGCCACGACGGACAGTGTGGATCACATACTTTGATCCGCCACCCTGACCGGAGACATCGAGAACCTGTCCCGGATAGATTCGACTGCTCGGACCAAGCTGGTTGAGTCGGCGGATGTTGGAAGTTGTAGTGCCGAAGCGGCGGGCGATGTCCCACAGGGTGTCACCGTTGCGGACTTTGTACTTCTGGTCGCTTGACGGAGCATCGTCGGACACATCCGCATAAGAACCTTCGGAATTTGATACCTGATCGGATCCACCGATGTCTCTGGCGCTGCCCGGTATTTTAAGCTTCTGACCGACGTAGATGCGCGTTCCGCGTTCGATGTAATTGATGCCGCGGAGGGCGTCAACGGTGGTCCCGAACGCTTTGGCGATATCCCACATGGTGTCGCCGGCCCGCACTTGATAGATCGATCCTTTGGCCGCATACTCCCGCTTCTGCGAGGGCCGTGTGCTGCTCTGGTACTCGTGGTCCAGCGGAACCGGCACGATCAACTCCTTGCCGGCAATAATTCGGGCATTCCGTTTTAGGTTATTCGCTTCGATAATGGCATACTGCGACACGCCATAACGCGAGGCGATTGTGCTGACAGTCTCTCCGCGGCGGATCGTGTGACGAACCCAGCTTGTTTCCTTCGGCGACGGCATATTGTCGTAGGCGGCGAAAAACTTGTCTTTGGTCCCTTTCGGTACTCGAAGCACGTACTTGCCCACATTCGGCGGTGTGTACTTACGGAGCAGCTCCGGATTGAGTTCTTTGATTTCATCGACCGAACAGCCCAGTTCATCGGCCACAACCGAAAGTTCGAGGCACCGTTCGATAGTTACTTCGTCATATGCTATTTCGTCTTCGTACTCAACATCGTAGAATCCGTACTTCTCGGGATTTTTGGCAATGATGGTCGCGGCCATTATAAGCGGGACATAATCCATTGTCTGGCGTTTGAGGCGCATCTTCCAGAAGTCGCTCGTTCCCTGTTTCTTAATGGTACCCCTGACGCGACCCGGACCTCCGTTGTAAGCCGCCATGGCCAGTTCCCATGAACCGAATTCATCGTAGAGGTCTTTGAGGAAGCGACAGGCCGCCCGGGTGGATTTCTCGGGGTCTTTGCGCTCATCGAGCCACCAGTTTCGATCCAGGCCGTACAGTCGGCCGGTTGAAGACATAAACTGCCACAGACCCATCGCCCGCGCCCATGAGTAGGCATGAGGATTATATCCTGATTCCACCAGGGACAGATAAATCAAGTCCTGCGGTAACCCGTACTCCGCGAGAATCCGGCGCATCATCGGTTGATACTTCTGTGAGCGCCGAAGGTACTTGTAGAAGGCATCCCGTGCGACCGTCTGAAAGTAAATGATCGAGCTTTTGACCCGTTCGTTCATTACAATCGGAATATCATACGACACCGACTGGCCCTCGTCTTTGTACACCACCATCGAGTCATCGCGAAGACGTGCGGCCAGGTCGCCGAATCTTTCAATCAGGACCGAAGTGGAGACGTCGTCACTGACACTTCCGAGTGAACGCAGAGTCACCTGATAGTCCGCAATTATATTCTCCAAAAGGGAATTATACTTGGCCGCTTCGGGCGTAAGAGTCGAATCTCCTTCGACATCAAGATTGGCGAGAATCTTTAGCGCCTTCTCGAAATAGTACTGAGCCTCTTCCCAGCTGGCTTCCCGATTGGCAATTACACCCATCGCTTGATATTCTTCGGCGAGGTCGAATTGGCGCCAGATATCGTCGTCGACCGCCGATGCGGAGTCGTCTGTATCAGCAGTGCTGTAGAACGTGCCCGGGGTGCCGTCATTGTCCTGCGCGCTGTAATTATCGGCGCTGTCCAGTGACGAATCCCCGGTATCGGTTCCGGCTGGTGTATTGGGAATGTACTTGTCACCCAGCAGAAGCTCGATAAGAGGCTTGCTGGATCCTTCGGTCTTCACGGTGGCAACGGAGTCGGCTGTGGCCACTTCGGACGTATCAGCGTTTACTTTGGGGGGCGGACCGCTGTAGAGTTCGGGGGAACTCATCGTCTTCTTGCCCGAACACCCCAGCATAATAAAAGCGACCGACACGACGGCGCCGAGGTACGGAAAAATCCGCACAGATTGTTTCTTAGTGAGTCTCATCCTTCCACCTGCAAGTATAAGTCCATTTTATACCAGTACTATCGGATTTTCTCCCGCACATCTTAACTGGCGCTAACTTATTGACATCTAACCAATAACCAATATTTAGTCAAGTTTTTTTGTGTCCGAATCTGCAATTCACGCGTAATCGGCCATGATCGCTTCAAAAAGGGCGTTTCTGTCCCGGAAACGGCGACAATTTGACTGGTGGTTGAACCAGGTAAACTGGCGTTTTGCGTACTGACGGCTGTTCTGTTTTATCATACTCACAGCTTCGGCCAGGCTCCGCACTCCCTCCAAATAGTCCAATATTTCGTTATATCCAATTACGTTGGATTTCCTGACCGGTTGTTTCATACCGACTTTCACCAGTTGCTCTACTTCGTCAATCAGACCATCTTCGATCATGGCATCTACTCTGGCGTTGATGTCGGCGTACAGGGCCTGTCGGTCCGGAACAAGACAATAATGCTCGAACTCATATTCGGCCTTCCGATATGCGCCGGTCGTCAAAAGCTGCGATTTCGGCAGCCCGGTCAAATAGAATATCTCAAGGGCACGAATAACCCGAACCCGGTTGTTCGGATGGGTCTTGGCGGCCTCAAGCGGGTCAATTGTCTCCAGTCGTTTATACATAGCTTCACCCCCCTGGGATTCCATTTCCTGCTCAAGTTGTTCCCTCATGGCCATATCTTCCTGCTCGATTTCCACGACACCTTCGGTGAGCGCTCGCAGATAAAGTCCGGTACCGCCGACTAGTACGGGGATACGTCCACGGGTCAGAATATCTTTAATCGCCCCATTCGCCAGATCAATAAACTGGAAGGCCGAAAATCGTTCTCCGGGCTCGATAAGATCGAGCAAGTGAAAACGTACTTTCTGCCTCTCTTTATCAGACGGTTTGGCGGTGCCTATGTTCAGACGTTTTACTATCTGTCTCGAGTCGGCCGAGACAATTTCCACGGGCAGGGTTTCGGCGAGTCGCAATGCAACAGCGGTTTTGCCGGACCCGGTCGGTCCGCAAATCGATGGTATTTTGGCAAGCTCAAGCGCGCCCAAATTGCTTATCGATATCCTCTTTGCTGATTTTCACGAAGGTAGGACGGCCATGCGGACAAGAGTATTTGTCTTCGCAGGCCAGCAGTCTTATAAGCAGATGCCTCGCTGCATCATCGTTCAGCCGATCGCCGGCCATCACCGCCGAGCGGCAGGCGATCGACTGCGCCATGGCTTTCTTAAGGTCGTAGCCCGATTTTCTAAGCGACACAATATCGTCGAGAATCTTGAAGAATACTCTCTCAACCGGCTTCCTGCCCAGGATCGACGGCACCGCTTCGATATTCACCATCCGCCCGCCAAAATGCGAAACGGTGAAACCGGACGCGTTCATCGTAGCCGCGACTTCATCAAAAACGGCGAGCTGTTCCGGGTCTAATTCCAATTGGACCGGCAATAACAGCATCTGGCCGTGCATCGAGTTTGTTTCCACACGGTGCATCGTTTCCTCGTAGAGCACCCGTTCATGTGCCGTGTGCTGGTCAACAATATACAGATCATCGCCTGACTGCAGCAGCAGATATAAGTCTGAGAAACGGCCGACCAGTCGGAAACTTTCTGCAATGGTTGGCTGGGAAACGGACGAAGCCGGCGTGACCACAGGATTGGTTTCGATCACTTCGCCGGTGCTTCGATCCACGCTGATCATATCGAGTGTGGACGACGTTTCGCCCGATGAACCGGCAAATAGCTGTGCGAGCATATTGGGGTCAGCATTGTCTTTATTGTATATTCCTGGAATGTAGGGACTCCGGCGGGGTGAGTCTCCAAATTGAGACGTAAAACGGGCCGGCTCTGTCCGGGTGTCAGGTTCATCAGGCGCTCGGAAACTCGGAATAATGCCGTCGCCACGCAAGGCCTCTTTGACAACCCGGTACACGGATTCGTGGATATCTCGTTCGCGTGAAAGACGAACTTCCGCTTTGGTCGGATGGACATTCACATCGACTTCGGTCGGATCGACAGTCAGCAGCAGCGCGCCAATCGGGAAACTCCCTCGCGGAATCAACTCGCCGTAGCCGGCATTCCAGGCATGGGAAAGCGTGGCCGACTGAATATACCGGCTGTTTATGAACAAGAACTGACCATAGCGATTCTGCTGCACCGTATCGGGCGTGCCGATGAACCCGGCGACTGACACCGGTCCATTCTCACCCTTAACTTCGACAAACTTCTTCCCGCCGCCGAATACTCCGGCGACTCTATCCCGGAGCGATGAGTCGGGCGGTAATGAGAAGATCTCTCTTTTATTCAGGCTAAAGGAAAACCCGATATCGGCACGGCCAATCGCAAGAGCCATGGCCGTGCGCGAGATGTGGCGCGCTTCGGTTGTCTCCGCCTTCAGAAATTTGCGTCGGGCCGGAGTATTGTAGAAAAGGTTTTCAACTTCGATAACCGTTCCGGGAGAAGCCGCGATGGGGCGTTTCGACTGCAGAACGCCACCTTCATAAATGATTTCGGTCCCCACCTGCGTGTCGTGCGCACGGGTTACCATCCTCAGGCGGCAAACAGAAGCGACCGATGGCAGGGCCTCTCCCCTGAATCCGTACGAGTTCAGCGCACTCAAGTCATCGAAACTGCGGATCTTGGAGGTCGCGTGCCGCGAAAACGCAATTTCTACTTGGTCCTCACTGATACCACAGCCATTATCCACGATCTTAATCAGATTTGCCCCGGACTTGTCGACTATGATATCGATTCGATCCGCTCCGGCATCGATCGCATTCTCAACCAGCTCCTTAACAACCGCGGCCGGGCGCTCGATTACCTCGCCGGCCGCAATCTTGTTGATCACGCGTTCCGGGAGCGGACGAATCCATCTTTTCTCGGTACGACTTGAGGACGGGCTCATTCCAACTCCTCCTTCAGTGACTTCAGCAGATTGAGTGCGTCGATCGGGGTTAACGAGTTTATATCGATCTCCCTGATGCGATCTTCCAGAGGCGAAGGTACCGGGTCGAACAGGTTGGGCTGAATTCTCTCTTTATAAATCCCCTTGCCCAGCTCACTTTGATTGAATTTTCCTGACTCCAGAAGGCGAAGAATCTGCCTTGCCCGCGTAATCGCCGGACGCGGCAGACCGGCCAGTTTAGCAACTTCGATCCCATAAGAATCATCGCATCCGCCCGGTATGATCTGGTGCAGAAAGACCACCTGATCTTCCCACTTCTTCACCGCGACCTGGTAATTGGAAATGCCCGCATAGATCTCCGCCATGCCCGTCAATTCGTGATAGTGAGTCGCGAAAACCGTTCTCGCCTTGATATTCTCGTTGATCCGTTCGACCACTGCCCAGGCCACGGAGAGGCCATCGAATGTCGATGTCCCTCTTCCGACTTCGTCCAACAAGATCAAAGAACGTTCGGTGGCATTGTGCAGAATGTTCGCCGTCTCGACCATCTCGACCAGAAAAGTGGACTGACCCCGGGCCAGATTATCCAGCGCGCCGACCCGGGTGAAGACACGGTCAACCAGTCCGATCTCCGCGCGATCCACCGGGACATAGGAACCGATCTGGGCCATAATAACGATCAGGCCGATCTGCCTCAGGTAGGTAGACTTACCTGACATATTCGGACCGGTCAGTATGTGAATCATGTTATCGCCCGCTGACAACTGAACATCGTTGGCAACGAATGATCCGGGGGGAAGGACCGCCTCGATGACCGGGTGGCGACCGTTCACAATCACGAGTCGGGTGTCATCGAATATCTCCGGCCGAGCGTACCCCTGTTTGACGGCGAGTTCTGCCAAGCCGGACACGACATCGATTTCGGCAAGCAGGTCGGCGCAGAGTTTTAATTCGCTTATGTGTCCACCCAAGAACGCGATCAGATCCTGATACAGCTCTTCCTCGAGCCGGAAAATCTTTTCTTCGGCATTGAGTATCAGCTCTTCTTTTTCTTTGAGCTCCGGCGTAACATACCGCTCGGCATTCACCAATGTCTGCTTGCGTATGTACGTCTGGGGCACCGACGCGGCATTTGCCCGGGTGACTTCGATATAGTATCCAAATACTTTGTTGAACCCCACCTTCAGTGTGGTGATACCGGTACGTTCACGTTCTTTCGCTTGAAGAGAGCCGATATACAGGCGGGCGTCATGGATCGAATCGTTGAGATCGTCAAGCTTCTGTGAATAGCCGCGTCGGAAGATCTCCCCTTTGTTGGTTGTCATCGGCGGATCATCGGTAAGAGCCGTCCGGATTTTCGAGACAACCTGCGCGCCGGTGGGAAGACTCGCGGCGATGCCGCTCAGGTGTGGGCTGGTCGCCGAGACCAGAGCCTCCTTCAGCCGGGCGGCTGTTTCAAGCGCCTGACAAATGGCCATCGCCTGACGGGGACTCAGCTTGCCAATGCCGAGGCGTCCGGTCAGCTTCTCGAGATCGGTGAGGGTCTGCGTTTCTTTTCTGATAGCGTACGCGGTCTCGCGGTTCTTGATAAGCTCGGTAATACCCCCCAATCTTCGCTCGATCGGATCGCGGGTCTTGTACGGTCGAAGCAACGATGCCAGCAGACGTCGTGATCCGGCGGCCGTGTGGCAGCGATTGATGACTGAAAACAGGGTGTGCTGGTCCGATCCGGCAATGCTGCGCACCAGTTCCAGGTTTCTCACCGAACTGTAATCCAGCACCATAAATGCCCCGGAGTCGAATCGCGAGAGTTTATCGATATGTGAAAGCTTATCGCGGTAGTTTTCCCTGAGGTACCTAAAGATCGCTCCCGCCGCGGCCACGGCCAAATGTTTGTCACCCACGCCGAACCCTTCGAGGGTCGATGTTCCGAAATGCTGATTGAGTTCCCTTTCGGCAGTCCTTTGATCAAAATTCCAGTCACCGAAATCAGTCAGCGAACAATGACCATTGGTTAGTCCCAGGCGAGAGCTGAATTCCTCTCGACTCAATTTGGCGGGATAGATGACTTCCGAGGGCTCCAGCACACGGAGCCGCTCGATAATTTCACCTGCGGGACCCTCATCGACCATGAACGCTCCGGTAGTGATGTCGAGCGCCGCCAGACCCATTGCGTCGCTGCCGCCATCGTACACAGCGGCCAGACAAAGCGCTTTAGGACTTGCTTCGGGAGTATCAATAGTCGCCGTGCCGGGCGTCAGAATTTCTACAATATCCCGTTTGACAATCCCCTTCGCGGTCTTTGGGTCCTCGACTTGCTCAACTACAACCACTTTCTTACCGGCGGCGAGTAGTCGGGCCAGGTATTTGTCGGCGGAATGGTACGGTACTCCGGCCAGGGGAATCTTCTCGGTGGACCCGTGCGAGCGTGAAGTAAGTGCAATCCCTAAGATCGGCGCGGCCATGATTGCGTCATCGGCGAACATTTCATAGAAGTCGCCCATTCTGAAGAACAGTATCTTGTCCGGATGTTTCTCTTTGACGGCATAGTACTGCTGCATCAGCGGCGTCAGGCCGGATGCTTTGTCATGATTCGGCGTCATCGAGCAACTACCTGATAGACCTCGTTGCGCGCGCTCTCAAGAGTCGCCTTGAAATTCGCGGCCGCGTCATAGGAAGAAAAACGCCCCACATACACGACATGGTACTTGGTGTTGGAAATCGTTTTGGTGCCAATCTCGACTTTTCGATTATACTGTTTGAAGAGATCAGCCTGACGTTCGGCATTCCCCTTTTCGGAGAAGACGCCGACCTGAACAGAGTAATAGGTCCCCGTCAATTTCTCAGCGGTATTATCTTTGTACGTAGCGGAAGTCAGTCCACCCATGTTCTTGATGACCGTCTCAAGTCCGACAGAATAGGGGTAGCCCTCCCTGAGCAGATTGTAATAAAAGACCGCATCATCGGAGTGCTTCGTTTCGATCGCATCCATCGCCAGCAGGTACAGTGATTGCGCAACACCCGGTCCGCTTCGCTCACGGCTCAGTTTCTTGAGCATGCTTTCGGCGGCAACCGACTTACCGTATTCGCCCATGATTCGGGCTTTGTCAATAAGTCCCCACTGGTTAAGCTCACTGTCTTTAAACTCAAGCAGGTAGCGATCAACCTGTTTGATAGCTGACTCGAATGCTCCTTGTTTCTCATCCACAAGTAAAGAAATGCGAAGCATGTCGGGTCGATACTTCCCGGCTTCCCAGTATTGCTGATAGTCCGCCACAAGCTTTTGGAGTTTCGTGTCGTCACCCTTGAGCAGGTAGAACTGAGCGAGGCGGAAGTATACTTCCTGAAGGTACGCCGCCGAGACGCCCGCGTTCAACGATGCTTCCAGCAGTTGTGCTGATTTTTCCGCGCTCCGTTCGAGCAGGGCCGCGAAAAACAGATGGTCGCCGTCACGTACCGCCGCGTTAGTGCTGGCCGACAACGAATCCGAAGCTTCCTTGATGTGCCCCTGCATGATAAGCGAATAAATATTGTCGGCCCGGATCGAAGCGCCTATGAGGAGGCAAAGCAAACCGAAAAGGAGAATGGATTTCTTCATTTGAGAGGTCCGATATTCAGACTCGGCTCAGATGCCGATCATCGAGGTATTAATCATGCGATTTGGTCCGCCCGTCTGCCTCTTGAGGCGCCGATTTTCGATCTTTCGAACCAGAGCATCGATCTTTTTCAGATCCCGCTTCTCTACATATATGCGAAGCAATTCCGTCAACGACTTGACATCCTCAGGGAAATCGTCCACGATTCCAAGAAGCATTTCTTCGGCCCGTTCCGTGTCTCCTTTTTTCTCGTGGAATTCGGCCAAACAGAGCCGGGCGGCAATATTCTTGGGCGAGTGCTTCAGAATATCTTCGCAGATGTCGTTGATTTCACCAAAACGACCGAGTGTGAACAACGCTTTCTTCAGCCGGTTAATTGCCTGATGAGCCTGGTCAGGCACAGCTGTAATCAGCTTGTTCCAGAAGTTCACCGCGTCCTCGTAGCGGTTTTCTTCCATGTATGAGTCACCAATGGAAAGGTAAGCGGGCACGTATGCCGGATCGAACCCGAGCGCCTCTTTATAGAGAATACGCGCCTTGTGGTACTCCCGCTTTTTGTACAGATCATCACCCATGTGATGTTTGAACGCTGCCAGCGGTTTCTTGGACTTGTTTCCTTCTATCTTCATCAGCATGGCGGCGGTCTCGTAGGCTTCGTCCCACCTCTGGCCATCCTTCTGAAGGTCCAGCAGCTTGAGGTATGACCAGTGGTCGCGAGGGCGAAGGGTGATCAACTCCTTTAAGGCAGCCTGGGCCATGTCGTGGTCTTTCAATTCGACATAATCGGCATACAATTGCTGGAGGATTTCGACCTTTTGATCGACCGTGAGGTCAGATCGAAGCGTCAGGTCCTTGTGAACCTGCAGGGCGCGGTCGGGCCGCTTGTAATTGCGGAGAATCTGTCCCAGCCTGAGATATGCATCGACGTTGCTAGAATCCTCGGCAACCACCTGTCTTAGCTTGGTAAATGCCGACTCTTCCCGGCCATCAAGCAAGTCCTGCAGGGCTTCCACATATAGCTCTGACTCCTTGCGCGGTTGGGGCCTGAGGTAACGATCATACAACAGGAATAGCGCGACTGATACAGCCAGAAGAAAAAGGAATGTCAAGACATACTCAACCATCATTACTCACCTTCACTCGGCGATAATTTGGAATCGGGACGATTCCGGCCGGGGCCTTTGACGAGATCGACCGATTCTTCTATGGGGCGATTACGAAGTACCGTTACCTCGCCCTCAAGCGCCTGAATTCGCCTGCGACCGGAGCGGATCATCACGGAGTGACGCAGGTATACGGACACGAACAGCAGCATCGACACGCCCATCCCTGCCACGAACGACCAGAAAACAACTGTCACAACAGGGACATCGACGTACTGCGCATATATCAAGTTGATGTCAACTTTTTGCGCCGGATTGAAGTTAAAGTACGCGAACGCGACTACAACAATGATCAGGAGAACAATCAGCACTGCCCTGATCGCCCACATAGGACCTCCAAGTTCGAGCCAGCGGTTTTCAGTAGCCTAATAACATACTTTTCAAACCGGACCGGGTCAACCAAAAAGGGGAGCGCAATAACCATATGTCTTACAGTTACTTGCCTTGTTCCTTCTGCCAGGTGAGTGACTTGATGACTGTCATGGCATCGCGCAGTTCGTTTTCGAAATAGTTCCATTCGGACATTACATGAAACAAGACGATAGTATTACCGTTCTTTACCGCCACAATGGCGCCGCCATAGGCGCCGTAAACGCGCTTGCCGCCTAAGGACGAAGCCGATACCGCGACCTCGTTGCGGTACTTTATCTGCCCTGTCCACAACTCACCGCGCTGGCCGTCGAGTTCCACCACGCTCTTGTTTCTGGGAACAAGCTCCTCCTGAGTAAAACCGGACCCGCCGATATGACTGCTGAGGATCTCGAACTCCTTGAGGATATCCTTTTTCTGGCCCGAGTTGAAGGTCGAGCTGACCAGGGAATCGATGAACACGTCCGGGGTCAAGGAAGAGGTGTCCGCGTACACGACAAGCCGTGGGATTTTGGTGTAATCCTGAGCGTCGATATAGTCCGGAGGAATATCATAATTGACTTTGCTGAAAATCAGTCGATAATTGTCCTCGTTATCCTGTACTTTGACTTTGTAACTATTATCGATCTTCAAATCAAATCCAAATCTCCTATCCGTGTACACGCCGTCTTTGATATCACCGGCCCTCTCTTTAATTCTACGAGCCTGTAACGCGGGTACCGCCATCAAAAGAACCAGTGTCACTATTACCAATCTGCGCATCACTTTTTCCTCCTATGATTTGAGCCACTGCTGTAAGCTTAAGTTTTATTCTTATACAGTCTTAGTCAAGGATTTAATGCATTCTTAGATCTCTTTTTTGCTTAAACGAAGCGTGCAGCCGAAAATCGGGCCTGGCGGAACCGAGGCAAGCACGGAGAGCAGAATTTGGGGAAATCAGAAACCTATGCGGTTCTTCTTGAATAACTGGAGATAATCGGCGGCGGTCGTGAAACTGAAGTCTTTGAGCAGACGCTCAATCTTATGGCGGAGAATTGTGGTCGAGCTGTAAGTACGGAATCTCTGCGCAAAAGACAACCCGCCCATATGCGGAAGGTTGCTTTCAATCTCCCACGGGTGGACATAGAATACCGCCGGCTGATTTTCTTCGTTCAATTTCCGGATGAGGTTTTTCGAATACCAGTAGGGCGAATGGCGGAAATATCCCCCGCCGCCGACAGGAATGTTCTTGCCGAATATCCGAAAGGTCGTGGCCGGAAGTTCGTGTAGAAGCCGACCGTTCTTACAGCGCATCTTGAAGGCCAGGCGCGGGCCGCCGGGCCAGCCGTAAATATCATGCTTTATCGGGAAAACGGAACTGTCGTACAAAAATCCAAGTTCGGAGAGAATTTCGAACGCCCACGGATTGTCGGCGCTGATCGACCAGCTCGGAGCCCGGTAGCCGAAGGGTGCATTCCCGATTGTCTTGACCAGAGTGTTGATAGCTTGCTCGGTGTCACGCCGGAATTCATCCGGTGTGAGCTGGTCTACCCGGCGATGGAAGTAACTATGGCAGGCAATTTCATGCCCGGAACGAAAGATTTCTTGAATGAGATCGGGAAATCGATCGGCGCACCAACCGAGTACGAACCAGGTGGCCTTTACGCGATGGTGATTCAGCAGGTCCAGTAATTTCAGCGTGTTTGACTCTACGCGAGAAGGCAGCTTGGCCCACTCGTCGCGCTCATAACGTCCCGAGAGAATTTCGACAACAAACCATTCCTCGAGGTCGACTGTAAAAATATTCTGAAATCGTTGCATGCTGGATTGCTTGCCGTACATCAGCCGCCCGGTGCAATATTGCCCTTGATCGGCAACCCTGTCCGACCGGATTCATCGCGCTTTTTTAGATTGCGGGAACGACCCGCGCCAGGCTTCTGACCGTTATTGGTCGGCTTGGAAGAATAGTCGTAGTAATTGTAATCGTAATAATAGGGAAGACTGCTGCTCATGTTGTTCAGGACAACCCCGAGAATTCGATTTCTTTCCGCACCCAGAATGTCGACCGCTCGTTTGACCACCTCTTTTTGAGTGGCACCGGCCTTGACCACCACCAGAATACCATCGACCTTCGAGGCCAGCATCATGGGGTCGGATACCGGAAGCAGCGGCGGGCAGTCCACGACAATAAGGTCATAGTAGAACTTGAGTTCTTCGATCAGATTACCGATCGCGTCAGCGTCGAACACCTCTGTCGGATTGCTGGTCCGGCGACCCGAAGTGAGTATGTCGAGCTTGTCGATTGAGGTTTTCTGAATTGCATCTTTGTGATTGTATCCGTCAACGAGTACCTCGACCAGACCCGGATCCGGCGTCAGCTTGAAGAATCGGTGAATCGATGGTCGGCGAAGATCCGCATCAATTATCAGTGTCTTGTAGCCCTTTTTCCTGGCGGCCGTGAGGGCCAGAAACGAGCACACCGTGGACTTCCCTTCTGATAACATGGCCGATGTCATCATGATGGACTTGAGCTCTCTTTGTTGCCCCTTACCGAAAACTCGGTGAAGCAGGCGGCGAAACTCTGTCACGTAGGGGGACTCAAGATCAAAGAAATCAATGATCGAATGTTCTAAACGTGTCATTTCTCAACCTTGTTCAGCGATTTTTTTTACCAGCCGGGAAATCGACTCGTAGACCTTTTCCGATTCGTCTACGTAACTATTCACTCTGCTGAGGGCCGGGTTTATTTCCACTGTCTTGCGGTATTGGTCGATTCCCTTTTTCCAGAAGATCCTCCCCTGTTCCAGATAACAACGGGCCAGTTCGGCGTATAGATCGACATAAGTCGGATTCTTACCGATCTCGTTCTGCAGGAACCGAATTCTGTCCTGAACCACCCGCTCGGTTGCCCACTGGGGATGTAGGGCATACTTCATGTAGTACGGGGCAAATTTGCGCCGGTGCTGTTCCTTCTTTTCCTCCCGAACTTGCAGTAAGAGCGCATGAGCTCTCTTAAGGTCATGGGCGCGAAGCGCCTCCAGACCGCTCTCGTACAGGGCGGTCTTGTAGTCAGGATAGATCAACGTTGCCTTGGTGAAGTAGTCCTGTGACTTGCTCAGGAAATTCGCAAAGAGCTCGGTGTTCTCGCGTTCGAGTGCATTAAGAATCAGAGTCAGGCCATAGTTGAAATAGGCATCGCTATAATACAGATTAATACCGATTGCCCGTTCGAATTCAAGTGTCGCCTGTCTGTACATCCGCGCCGCCATGAATGCTTCACCCAGGATGTTCCGATAGTCCGCGTACTCGGCCCTGAAGCCGACCGCCGATTGTGCCAGCTTGAGCGCGGCCTGGACATTACCGTAGGCGAGTTCAACCTGAGCCAGGAAACTCACCGCCTCGTGATACTCAGGATTCAACTGGAGCGCCTGCTCAAAGAGATCTTTCGCTTCGGCGTAGAACCGCTTATAGAAGAAGGCCAGGCCGAGGTGATACATCATCTCGGGATTGCCGTCCGACTTGGTGTGCCGATACGCACTCAGCAGGGTCTCGATCTCTTTCTTCTTTTCGCCATGGGTTGATTTGACCATCGAGAGCACTTCTTCGGGCCGGATTTGCTCCGGATGGGGAAAGACAATCGTGTCCGCGAGCGCGCCATTGACATACACTTCGGAGGCTACAGCGCCAAGACTTACGTCGTTACTGGTTTTGATCACGTATTCTTTGTCATTATCAACCAGCTTACTATTCAAACGATAAGTTTCCATGCGGTTCTACCTGTGCAGTTTTTCGATTTTGGGGATTGTAGCGATGACCGGAAGATCCAGCTCAAGTTCCACATCTTCCACCCGTTTGAACGAATTGTCCAGAATTTCAATCAGAAAAACAAAAGCCCCACCAAGCACCAGACCCATGGCGATGCCGATGATTATAATATTGCGCTTATTCGGCCAGACCGGCACCAGAGGAACTTGAGCCGGTTCGATAACTTTGTACTTGGTCCGCTCTTTTGCCTGCTCCGAGAGTATGCCAACGGTCGCTTCTTCTGAGCGGAAAGCGTCCCGATATCGCCGAGCGTCGGCCACCCGGTTTTGCAGTTCGGTGATTTCGGACTGAAGTTTGGGTACGAGATTGACGCGATCGGCGATTTTGTCCAGGCTTTGTTGAAGACGCTGCTGTTTGGAATTATCTATGTCGAGATTTTCCTCCAGCACGAAATTGCGTTGAAGCAAAGCCAGTTGATTGGCCGGATATGATGCATACTGCTCGTTTACAGCCTTCTTAATCGCATCTTCTAAAAATTGAATATAGTTGTTCAGACGGATATTGACATTGATGACATTCTGATCGTCCCAGGTGTACTTCTCCATTGAGTTGGCATACGTGGATACCAGTCCGTCTATATTCGTTCGCAATTCGACAATCGAGTCATTATACTTAAGCCTCGCCTTGCCCAGATTGAAATCGGAGAGCTTCTGCTTCAGTGAGGTGAGTTCGCGCGAATAGTCGTCGCTTTCCAGCCCAATCTTGTCGATAGTTGAGGCGATATTGAAGCGGTTCGCTTCCGACGCGATATTATCGGGCAACTGCAACTTGGACAGGCGGCTCTGAGCCGACGTGAGAGAATCGATAGCCTGCTTGTAGTAATACTCCGTCTTCTGAAGTTGAACGTCCGCGAATGATTGATTGTCGAGAATCTTTTCCAATTCGTACTTGGTCTTTTCCTGATCAAGAATCTCGGTCAGGCGGCTGGCTATATCTCGAGCCAGAACCGGATCGGTGGCGGTGACGGTAATTCTGACCTGATCGAGTCCGTAGAATGAGACGTCGATCTGTTTCCTGAGCCGGTCGACCAGAATGTCGTACTTTAACTGCTCCAGACTATACTCGGGAGTCTCCTCCCGTGCCTTGGCGGCCTCGCGTGTCACATCCGGATCGTCATCAAGCTTCAAATCACGGATAAGCTGGTACAGATAGGGTTGAGACGTGATCTCTGCCTGTAGTGCCAGTTGCCGACTCTGTTGTTCATCACGCGTTTCCGGACGGTTTCCCCCGACAATACTGGCGAGCTCACGGGACGCGTTCTCCGGCTTATCGATCCAGATAATAGTCGAGGATTCATACTTCGGTTTCAACAGGAAGGTGCCGCCATACGCAATGCAGGTTATCACGACCAGTGGGCCCACAATAAGCCACTTTCGTTTGAGCAGAATCGCGTAAATACCTTTAAGATCGATAGATTTGACTTCTTTAGGCTGCAACATAGATTCAAAGTCCCTTATCGGGCAGTCGTGGTACCGTTATTATTGTTATTGTTTCTGAGGGCAGTGTAAATGAGCACCGCCGTAGAAACTACACCCAAAGCGGTAGCCGCTGTTCCCAGGCCGACACCGAGAAATCCGTCTCCTCTTTGGGGCAACACAAAGGTGTCTTCGCGCCGCAAGATGTAACGCGCCGGCGCTCCGGTACTCGAGTATTTATCCAGATTGATCTCAATTGTCTGAGCGTAGAAGCCGTCACGGGTAACAATCCGCGCCTTTTTCATATTGGCACTTTCAGACGGGCCACCGGCCAACGCGAGCGCCTGCAAGACATCGATATTATCCTGAAATTGGATTGGACCGGGGTTATTGACCGCCCCGATTACGTAGATTTCATTTTTCTGTGACGCTTGGGGACTGATTTCCGCCGAGGGCAACCCGGAAGGGACCCGGGGGATGTCTACTGTGTCGCCGCGTCGAATCTTGGGCAGTTTGTCAAGTTGTCCGCTTTCTATCGCCCGCATAACATCGACCACTTCCACCTTCCCGGCATCGTCTCCGCCACGAATTATTGTCACCCGGGACAAATCTCCGAATTCGGTGATTCCGCCCGCTTCGTTAATAACTGTCCATAGATCGGGAATCTGCTCGAAAGTGTGTTTCCCCGGATTGGTTATTTGACCCTTAAGGAACACATGCTGGAACTGGTAATCAACTACTCTCACCGTTGCCTGGGAGACCCTGGTGTTGAGGCGGCTCATTTGCCTGATAATGTCGTTCTGCAATTCAGTAGGAGTCTTGCCGGCGGCTTTTATGGACCCAATGATGTCCAACGAAATCATGCCGTCGTTGTCGACCCGGACCTGGACATTGAGCGAGTTGTCCTGCCAGAATCGAACCTCCAGTACATCTTCCGGTCCGATTACATACTCTTCAGACCAAGCTGTACGGCCGAGAAAGAAGCCGGCCAGGCCTATCGCAAACGTAAAAAGGAATCTTTTCATAACGAATTGTCTCTTTTCTGAGCCACACACTTATACAATATCGTCAAAAACTGGCACACTTTAGGTTAACTTTCAGGCACAAATATAGACCCACACGGGCACACTGTAAAGCATAAAACAAAGTATCGGCCAACAGGTTTCAGCGAAGCACAATTCAGATGGCAGGGGTGAAAATAAGCGACTTGTTTCGTCCAGTCTCCTTCGCTTTTAGAAGAGCCATATCGGCGGCGAAAATGAGCTTCTTCGGATCATCGGCATGATGAGGGAAAATTGCTCCGCCAATGGATACCGTGCAGTGCAAGGGCGCCTCAAGGCCGTCAACCACGAATTCTTCGTTCGCTATTCGGGTCTGAAGACGATCCATGAATCTGACACATGTTTCTTCATCAGCCTCAGGCATAATCGCGCAAAACTCGTCTCCACCATACCGAGCTACTATGTCAATAGTTCGTATCGAAGTCTTCAGGATCTCGCCCATTCGGCTAAGTAGCGCGTCACCCGCTAAGTGACCATAGGTATCGTTGGTGTTCTTTAAATCGTCAAGATCAAAGATAATCAGAGCCAGATTGCGCTGGTACCGCCGCGCCCGGCTGACCTCCTCCTCCAGCCGTTTGAAGAAATACCGTTGATTGGCCAGACCGGTCAGATTATCCGTGTAGGAAAGCTCTTCGATCACCTCAAACGACTCAGCGTTTTCAACCAGTTCGACGGCCGTGCTGTGAAAGACTTGGAGCTGCTTTACTACCTGTTCAGCTTCGGCGCCGCCCGCCCAGGCCAGAAAACCGTGCCGCCCGGTTTTCAACGGAAACGAGACCGCAAATTTCAGCCCGCGGTCTTTAACATAGGATAGCCAGTCGCGGGCCTCCGGCGTATGCCCCTGCATATGGTCTATCTGGCGGAAATCGGTGTCGGACAATTGCGACAAGAATCCGGTCAGAGTAGCGACTGACGGTCCCGGAATCGGACTGGTTATGCCTCTTTGCACGAGAATTGTATTTCCGCCATTAGTGCGTGAGGTATACGTATAGATCATTTGATCTACACCCATTAGTTCTCTAAGCGCGTCCACTATACCAGGTACGACAGTTTCTGTCCTCCGGTTACGGACAAGTTTAAGAATCCTCCCAACCGAGCTCTCGTGGTCGTCTTGATGGACTACCGCCGGCTTGTGCTCGGCTACCGATAGCCGCAGGGTCTCGTATTTCGATTCATGCCACTTAATGTGGTAGGCGGCTGAGAGGGATTGGGCCAGACTGGCTAACATGAAAAGAAATGCGGGAGACCCCGTCTCGGCCGTACTGCGAATAAAATAGACCCCGTACAGATTCTCGCGCCAGAAGATCGGTATATATAGATCCAGACCAAACCGCCTGAGACTTTCAATTAGTCTCGGTGGGAGCAGATCGGCTAGTTTGTCAGTGGAGTGAGGGAAAAAGTCGGCGCGCAGCCGGCCGGCTAACTCTTCTGAGTAGCGCATACGGAAATCGTTGCGCTGGAAGCTGGAGATGCCAAAGTAATAATTCAGTTCGAGTCCGCCGCGTTTTTTGCGAAGGAAAACGATCCGTTCACAACCGAACGACTCGGTGAGTAAACTGGAGACCTTTCGTGCAACTTCGACAATAGATCCGTGAAGGCTGTTGGTTAACAGGAATGCGGAGAAGTCTTCCTGTCGCATTTTCTGAAAAGCCGAGGAGAGCTTTCGCTCACGTCGAACCCGCACCAGCAGGAGGCTCCCGAGCAAAATAACGAGACCCACAAGGATGATTATTAAAACCGATTGTATGGACATTGCGCACCGATCTCGGACGTTGATGTTCTATTATAAATATAGAATACAGCCCCGCAGAATCAACCTAAAAGCGCACTTGGCGGGATCGGAACAGCCGGAATCTCGACTTCTTGGATAGCAGTCTCTTCTTGCGCAACAGGAAGAACAGTTCCCACCAGCCTACATGAAGCACGTTGGATTCTTCATTTATCTGCTGTTTCATCTCGCCAATAGACGAGAAAGGGTCCTGCTTGATCAACTTGTACACGGCGGTCTCCAGGTCATCCTGGTCGGACAATTCATCGCCGGCAAAAGAGATGGTCTGAGTCGAAGTGGTGGCCGGTTTTGGCCTGATTTCTGCGTCCTGAACGGTCAGTTTTGTTACCGACCGGGCTTTTTTTTTCCGTCCCCCGGCACCGCATCGCCGAACGCATCGCGCGCTTCGTCGACAGTTGGGAACACCCGCAGCACGTTGTCAAACTCAAGTAGCTCATAGATTTCATAGACGTTTGGCACCATGCTGGCCAGCTTGATATCCCCCCCGTTTGACCGGACGTCTTTGATGTGCGAAATGAAGATCCCCCACCCGGCAGACGAAATGTACTCAACGCCGGCCAGGTCGATAATGAGGCGGTAGCGTTCTCGCTTGAGCAGGGAATCAATTACCTCTTCCAGTTCACCAGCCGTGAGCGTATCAATCACGCCATCTACCCGTATCTCCGAAATCTCGGTGCGGCTGCCTTCCTGAAGTGATATCGAAATATTTTCCATGATATTCTATGCTATCGTCCTATTGCAATTTTGAGTACAGGGATAATAAAACGATAAGGAGGCGTCTGGGGCAAGGAAAATCTTTCTCACTGCTGAGACGGCCGGTCGGGGACATTTCGAGTATCGATAGGTTCACCGCCATGAGCGGAACCGGCAGGGCGATGATCCGGGACGGTCAGGCTGCACTTCGATACTATGAAAGTAATATCATCATGGGCCTTTACAAAGCCCGTAAAGTCGTCTACGTCGTCCGTAATCAACTTAGAGAACTCCGCCACACTCTTGGGCAGCTCCCCACTGAGAATACGTTCGACTAATTCCCGAAGCCGCGGCATGCCGTACACAACTCCGTCGCGATCCTTGGCCTCAGTGATCCCGTCGGTAAAAATGAAGAACAGGTCATCGTCTTCCAATTTCATCGTTACTTCTTCCAAAATACTCTCAAACCGCGGCCCTTCGGTCTCGGGAAGACCCAGCGGCATACCCTTCGGATTTATTTGCAAAATCGCCTTTTTCGCCGCTCGGTAGAAGAGCATCGGATTGTGGCCAGCCGAGACAAAGTTAATGGTTCGGCAGGACGCATCGTAAATCACCAGAAAGACGGTGACGAACATCCCCGGAGGGATATTGTGCTTCAGGTAGTTATGCACCCTAATCAGTGTCTCCCGGGCCGACTGAGCATCAGCGGAATAAATCTGTATCACCGTCCGCAGCATCGACATCACCAGCGACGCCGGAACACCTTTGCCGGAGACATCGGCCACGACCAGGCAGTATCTTTGATCAGATACTCTGAAGATGTCGTACAAATCGCCGCCAACAATTGACGCCGCCCGGTAGAAGGCGTCGATTTCCAGGTGGGGAATGGAAGGAAGGTCGGTCGGGAGCAAGGTTTTTTGAATCTGCGACGCTACTTCGATTTCCTTTGCCATTTTCTCGCGCTCGATGATATTGCGGCGGTCCTGCGACAACCGCGTCATCATCTGGTTAAACGCCTTGGAAATTTCAAAAAACTCTTCCGCTCCTTCCAGTGGCATTTCAGTTTCCAGATCGCCGGAAGTAAAGCGGCGAATCCGATTGGTGATCTTGTGAATCGGGTTAACGAAATAGTTCGATAGCAGGTAAATGCCCAGAATCCCGAACATCACCAGAATGACAGTCAGAATAACTATGCGTTGTCTGGCTTCGTAGAGTTTGTTGTAAATCGTGGCTGACGAATAAGTCACGTGCACTTCACCCAGCAGCTTTTCGCCGGTCATGATGGGCATGATCAGATACTGCATGTCTTCGTTTTCATATCGGAGCGGCTGCGGCGTCTCATCGAGAGTCGGGTTAATACCCGCCGGTTCTTCGTACATTTTTCTGATGTTGTGGATGTCGTCCGAGTGCGCACGGATGATCCCCTGGTCATCGGTAAGCACAATCAACTTCAATTCCGGGTTGGCGCGACGGTAGCTGACAATTAGTTCGTCGAATTCCACGTCCGATCGGCGATTGATAAAATACCCCGCGGCCTGGTCGGCAATTGTTTTTGCCAGTGACCTGACTGTTTCATCCTTGTGCATGTACATCTGTCGGGAGGTTTGGTAATCAAAGTAGTAAATCGACCCCCCAATGATGACCGACATAATCAGGAAGGTCCAGACCGAGAATTTTACCCGCAGGGTAAACATCCGGCGCAGGAACGGGCGACTGGCCGGAGCCGTGTCGCCTATCCGCTTGATCATACGAAGTTCATTGAACCCGGCCGTGGAAATATACTCGACTGAGTCCATGATTTTCTGAATCATGTAGAAGCCGAGCCCTCCCTTTCGACCCGATTCCACCAGACGCTGGAGATCAAACGTCCCCGAACCGCTGGGCTGAAAGGAGCGGCCGAAATCGATCAGCGAGAAGATGACGAGTTTCTTGAAAATGACAATGCGAAGACGGATAATTCCCTTTTCGTAGAGGTAAGCATGCCGGATAATGTTCGTAGCACCTTCCTCAACGGCCAGCATGACGGCCGCGATTTCCTTCCGGGACATCGACGCTGCCGCGCAGCTCTCCCGGACGGTGCGCTGGATGCCATCGAGGTACTTCTCCTCGGCTATGAATTCGGCACTAACCTCTTTGATGGGACGGCGAAACATAGAAATAACGTAGCAAAGAATGTAGGGTTCGTCTATCTAAAAACGTCTATCGACGTCGACTATTTTGACTGCTCGGATTTGAGCCGCAATCTGGCCTGCTCGATGTTGTTCAGCGTGTTGATATTATTCGGGTAGGCCTGCAGCACCTTATCCCATGCGTCAATCGCCTTCTGGTACTCATGGTTGCGCATATAGCGCAGACCATCGAGATAGAGCGCCCACACTTCCTTGTCCTGCTGAAGATCCTCGAGGGTGGTGGTTTTCTCCTCGGTCACTGCGATGCGCTTGAGGTAGTCCAGGGCGACCGGGTTGTTATTATCCACCGAGAGGACGGCAGAGAAAGTCGCTTTGGCTTTGTCGAGCTGGTCGGCGTTGTATTGTGCTATGCCTTTGTTAATCTGCTGTGCAATATCAAGATTCTTGGCGATCCGGCTACGGGCATCGAGCGCCTGCTGGTTGCCCGGATCAAGATCAAGCACGCGGTTGTAGGCTTCAATCGCTTTGATGTAATTCCCTTCGGTCTCGGCCGCACGCGCATTCTCCATCTCAACCGCAACATCTCTGGTAATCGCGTCTTCGATCTGGCGTTTCAGTTCGCTGGCGGGTTCGTGGTACGGGTTGATGTCGAAAATCAGCGCCAGCATGTCCAGGGCCGCACGATAATACTTCTTGGCAAAGAAATTCTCGGCCTGCGTGAGATATGCCGAAATCGATTTATCCAGCTCACGCTGAGTCTCGACAATCCTGCGCTGCTCTTCCTGCTGGATGGCAATGGAGTTTTCAATGGCCGCTATGGTGCCGATGATTTCAGCATTGTGTTCCTGGAATGCGAGCGCCCGCTGATAATATACCAGGGCGGAATCGAGGCGGAATCGATTGTAAAATTCGTCGGCCTTCTCCTTGTAAAAGTCAAATTGACGACGCCGTTCGTCTTCAAGCAGGATTGAACCCTTGGCCTGTTCCGCCAGTTCACGCTCACTATTCTGCTGATCGATTGATTTTCCGAGCAGGATGGATAAAGAGAACCGGTGACTGTCTTCAATGTAATCGAACATCTTATAGGCGTAGTCCAGTTTTATCCGCCGTATCTGAAGTCCGGCGCCGAACGAGAAATTGTCCCGGTCATAGCCGGCCCTGAGCATGTAGTAATTCTGCAGGGTCAGCT
Source organism: uncultured Ignavibacteriales bacterium (assembly GCA_964371785.1). GTDB lineage: Bacteria > Zixibacteria > MSB-5A5 > GN15 > FEB-12 > CAVQCT01. The sequence continues at coordinate 31,216 of CAYJOL010000007.1, forward strand.
CAATTCCGCTGTGGACCATGGTCGACCGACTTTCGACCTTCTCGATGTCGACCGAAGCGGTCAAGCGCTCCGATTTGGACAGTACAAGGTCTCGAAGCGATACGCCGCCGACAATTGAAATCGGGTTTGATTCAGAGGAGCTGGCCAGGGTCAGTTCGGGCGGCACCATATCTCTAAAGAGCAGACCGATACCCAGGTGACGTCGATAGCGGGCCATCATACCGACATCGAACCCGAACCCATAGTCCGACAGATTATCCAGCGATTGATTGACTATCTTAAAGCTCAACCCGGCAGAAATCCCCCCCTGAAGGCTCTTACCGTATGAGAGAATGAACTGGGAGTTGGAATAGCCGAAGCTGCCGCCGTCGGTATAGTCGTCGCGACGAATGATATTGTCGGTGCCGATGCGCATGTAACCGATGCCGACTCCACCGAGCTTGGCGTCAGGATAGACCCATCCGCCGAAGTCATAGATAGTTCCTTCCAGCAGCGTCATATGCATGGCGGAAAACTCCTGCCATTGTAACGACGCAAGCCCGGCCGGGTTGTAATAGATCGCGCTGGCATCGTTGGCCAGCGAAGTAAATCCTGCCCCCATTCCGAGAGCGCGGGCGCCGACTCCTACCTCGAACACGGATTCCTGTCCCGCCTCGCCGGCCAGAGATGCAGTGCCGGATAGCGCCAAACCGGCAACAAGAAGCAATACAAGCAGGCGGCGCATCATTTTATCACCGCCACTTTCAGGCGTGCGTATTCATCGGTATCGACGTTTCTGATAGAAACGATATAAACGCCGTTGAAAACCACTACGCCATCGTCGTTGCGGCCATCCCAATAGACGAAGTTCTCGCCTGAATGTCCTCCCTCAGCTCCAGCCGGATAATCCGTGGCGAACACTTTTTCTCCGGTCAGCGTGAATACCCGGAACTCCACTTTCGAATCGGAGGCCAACTCATAGCTGAACTCGACCGGGGATTGCGACGGATCGTTCGGATTGAATGGATTCGTCCTGACCAAAAACGATGACTCAAGGGAGCTTCCTTTAATTGCCAGCGCTTCGAGCAATATCGAACTTCCCGGTTGATCTGTGGCAATCTCAGGCGATTGACCAGCGTTGGGGCCGGCAATAAATGTGGCCTGAATCTGGTCCTTGGCGAGTTCAAACGAGAGTGTCTCAACATTTGTACTTTTGAGTTCCACCACGAAACTCAATGTACGGGTGCGACCCGCAGCCAGAATATACTTGTCAAAAGTAAAGACCAATCGGTTGTCGCTGGCCGTAGTCATGGCGACCTTTACACCGTTTTCGAAGAATCCGGTATTGCCGATATTCACGATGCTCCGTATATCGACGGGCATTCCTTTTCCGTTACGCGCGAGTATCTCTATTTCGTTTATCGCGATATCCGAAAGCGGAGACGCACCGCTGTTGGTCAGCTGCAGAGCAAAGACTTCCTTCGGACGACCGGGGAGGATCAAACTTGAGCCGATCGAAGTCGCGGACACGAATAACTGGCCTTCAGAGGAGATTACCTGGATGCTGATTGAAAATGAGGTATCATTTATCGGAGCGCTTGAATCTATGTTCAGGTCTCTGGGAATTGCCGTCAACAGAAACGAAAGGGTCAGTGTCGTGTCAAAGTTCGGGGAGACCAATTCAAAATCAAGGTGCTTATCCGCGCTGAGACTCCCGGTAAGGGTATCCGGGCCGTCGCTGTCAAAGCCAGAGAGTATCAGTCGATACGCGGCATCCGATACCTCAGCCTGTCCCTGATTCGCCAGCGCCACACTCAGTTCGAAGACAGTGGCATAGTCAATCACCGAAGCGCCGGCACCCAGCAGACTGTAAGTCAGGTTAAGATCAGCCGGCGTCTCAATCGTGATAAAGGCTATATTATCGATGGGCGAGACCTGGCCTATGTCGGTTGACACAATTTCGGTTCGAAAGACTTCGGCCTGGATCGGCTGGTCACCGGTGGTAACATTGAAAATCACCTGCGCGGTATCCCCTGGCCCCAGTCCTCGAAGGACCATGTCCGGAGTGAAAGTAGACAATCCGTCCGATGACAAACGGACGATGGCCGAATCAACAGCTGTGCCCGATACATTTGCCACACGGCAAGATAACCGAATAGCCTGGGCCGTATTCACGTGCGGTGTGTTGGGCGCTATTACATCGAGACTTATGATCTGCACGACAGGTAGTTCTAATACGTTCACCGGCAGACCGACGCTGTCAAAAGGAACTACGAACTGCATCGTGTCCGGAATCCCCGGCACACAGTAGCGTATTGATGAGGTCACACTGAGGCTTCCACCGGCTTGGTCCTCCGGAATGTACAGGCTGATACTTTGAAGATGATTGAGTCCGGGGACAAAAGTGCTGTCGGCGACCTGAAGAATGGTGGAAAGGTTGAACGAAGTGCCGGCTAGCGTGAAATCACTGCTGGACGGACAATAAGCCACCGGAACCGCGCTGTGCAGATTCAACCCGAAACCGAAAGATGACTCGACGCCGGCGTACACTGTCGAAGGCGCGAAACTGCCGCTCTCATACGAAAAACTGACTGCCGGAATGACTACAAGGGAGTCCGGATACTCATTTTCAAGGACATATAGATTGCCCGATGACAGGACATGGTACGTGACCTTCACGATATAGGTCGCCGGCATAGTCAGGGTGTCATCGGTATAAGTCGCCGGAATATTTCGGTACGTTATAGTATCACCGGAAATAGAGGTATACTGCGGCGAGCCGTCAAATAAAGTCGCGAACGGGATACCACCGGAATCCGAAGCCATCTGTATTAGCAGGTGCGCGCTGTCAATCGTTCCATTAAAACCCTGGGCAGAGATGTCGAACCCGATATTGAAGGAATGTCCTGAGAGGATAGTGTCCGGCTTAAACGAGGCATCCACCAGTCGGAAAACCGCCGGACCGGAGACTGAGATCTCAGCTTTCAGCGTATCTATCACCGTATATGACTGGCCATCCGCCGAGAAGTGAGATGTCAGTTCAAGAATCAGAGTATCGACCGCCGGGTAGGAGACGTGAACAGGCAGTCCGATAGTCAGTGTGTCAAGTTGACCGAACATGCCTCCCGAAAACGATTCTTGTGTTGTCCCTCCCTCGCCGCTCTCATATCGAGCAGTAAGCATAACCAAAGAACTAGGCAGGAGATTCCCGTTGTTTTGCACCGGGACCTTTACCGTGACCTCATGTCCGGCGATCACATGACTTATGGTTTGGCCGGTTATGTCAAGGGCATCAATGACGTCATACCCGTTGAAGTGCACCGTGATGCCGCTGGAAGTGACGGATCCATTCGTAGCATAAATCACCGCGGCGGCGCTCGAACCGAGATACTTCACGTTGGCGGAGAGCAGTCGAACAACCCCACCAATCTGAAGACTGTTGTCGTTCAGGACGGTCGGCACCAATTGGCCGTCACTCGAGACCAATGTAATCGGATTGATTTGGAGATTGTAGTCTCGCTTCAGATTGTTGTAGTGATCGTAAAGGATTATTGAGGCGGCTCCACGAAGATTCCAACCGACAAACTGCGTATCCGCGATGCTCAGAACCATTCGCTCCAGGTCACCCGCGACCACGGTTATTTGGCCCGATTTCCCCTCCACCGTGCCGGACATGGCGACCGCCACTCCGGTGCCGACCTTGGTCGCGGTAAGAGTTGAATCGACGAAGAAGCCGATGCAATTGGTGCAAGCTTCGAGCGTCCAGAGAAATGTGAGCCCCGGAATCGGATTGCCGAATTCATCGTACCCGGTGGCACTGAAGTTTATGGTGTTACCAGCCTTCATGGTTGTATCGTTACCCGGTGTTACCACGATCGAATTAAGGGCGGCGGGTGCCACAAGAACGGGCAGGGACAGGGCGGGACCGGCTACCGCGGCGTCATTCTGTTTGAGCAGGAGGCCAGAAAACGAATAACTTCCCACTATCCTCGGATTTATGACCCCGGTCATGCTCAGGATCGCAGTAACTACCGTGTCGACACTGGTGATTGACACGGAAGCGCTGCTGTTGGCGAACTTGAGATCGATGTCGACTGACTGATCGGCAAGGTTGAAATCCTGAATCTCGTACCCTGAGGTACCCGAATTGTCCGTAATCCCGGTCACTGAAGCACCGGTGAGGTCAAAGCCATCGGGAAAAGTCAACCGCAGACTTCCGTTTCTGATCTGAATGAAATCCGATGCGCTTACGTCAAAGCTGAATTGGATATCTGTGGTGTGACCTGCTTGGGTCGAGGACAATCTCGCCTGGAATCCGGAAATCGAACTGGTCAACTGGCTTTGCGTTGAGAGGGTCACCGAGTCCCCGACCGGCGAGTTTTCTGCAAGTGACGCCATAGGGAGAAGCAGGAGGATAAAGAAGACAGAAACGTATTTACCGAGCCACATCGATAGCACACCTATTACGTTTGCGATTCGCAAGGAAAACTCAGTCAATTGACAGTACATAAGTTAGAAGCAAAGTCTGTGCCTCAGGTTAGTTGACGCCGAAATTAGCGCAGGAAATAAAGTCTATCGAACGGGGCGATATGAACGCCGGTAAGTACTACTTATATGGGAACTTAGTAATCTATTCGATTCGCTTCATATCTTCATTTGTGCCGGGACATACGGAACCTGACAACATCCACGGGTGTTTATATGTAAAGTGTTGCACTATTAATCTAGCTGGTTGCAGGCAGTTATTTTCAAGTCGTACTCGGCGAGTTTATTTGTTCGGCGGCCAGGACTGTATTAGCCATCAGCATGGCAATCGTCATTGGGCCAACCCCCCCCGGAACGGGCGTGATATACGAAGCAATCGGGGCGCACTTTTCAAAATCCACGTCACCGACAAGGCGATATCCCTTTTCGACCGACCGGTCTTCGATCCTGTTGACACCCACATCGATTATCACCGCGCCCGGCTTGACCATATCTGCCGTAACGGTCGAGGGCCGACCGATGGCCGCGATCAGAATATCGGCGCGACGAGTGATTTCCGCCAAGTTTTGAGAGCGCGAGTGCGCAATAGTGACTGTAGCGTTCGCATATTTCGCTTTTTGGACAAGCAACGCCGCCACAGGTTTGCCAACGATATTCGAGCGCCCGATCACGACCACTTCCCTTCCATCAGTCTCGATACTGTAATGCTCAAGCAATTTTATCACTCCATGAGGCGTACAGGGCAATAGGCCTCCCCGGCCGAGCAACATCATACCGACATTGTACGGATGAAATCCATCGACATCCTTCTGGGGAGCGATTTTAATAGTGACGGCCAATTCGTCCATGTGCGGAGGGAGCGGAGACTGGACCAGAATCCCATGGACTTTATCATCGGTGTTGAGGCGGGCAATTATCTGTTCGAGTTCGGCCTGTGAAATTGAAGCATCGCGGCGAATCACTTCGGAATACAGCCCGAGTTTCTCGCACGCCTTTGCCTTGCTGTTCACATAGGTCTCCGATGCCGGATCATTGCCGACCAGTACGGCCGCCAAACCCGGAGTTATTCCGCGATCTTTCAACGTAGCAATTCGAGACGTGAGTCCGTCGCGAATTCTCTTCGCTACTTCCTTACCATCAATGAGTTGTGCTGCCATACTTAAAGCTACGCTTCACCGTCGTTCTCGGTTCCACCGCCCTGAACTGAACTGATGTCGAAGTTCTCACGGAAACGCTCGATGAAAGTCGCTTCTCCCGAGGAGCTATCGATCTTCACAACGGCGCCTGAGATCTTCACATCCTCTGAAGCGGTTGAAAAGCGAATTGGCAAACCGGTGAGAAACCGGTCAAGAGATGGTTTAATCTGCATGCCAATTACTGATTCGTGCGGCCCCGTCATACCTGCGTCACTGAGATATGCTGTCCCCCGCCGACTAATGGTCTCATCGGCCGTTTGAACATGAGTGTGAGTGCCGACGATGGCTGAAACCGTCCCATCTAAAAAGTACCACATAGCCTGCTTCTCTGAAGTGGCTTCCGCGTGAAAATCGACGAAAATGATGTCCGTCTGTTCCCTGAGCATGGCAACTTCGCGCTCCGCCGTGCGGAATGGGCAATCGATATCTTTCATGTAAGTGCGGCCCATCAAGTTAAGAACCCCGACCTTAGTACCGTTGACCGTGTCCACGAATGATCCGGTGCCGGGAACCCCTTTGGGGAAGTTTGCCGGTCTCAACAGACGCGGTTTTTCATCGAAATACTTAATAATATCCATCCGGTCCCAGATATGGTTGCCGGATGTCTGCATATCAACTCCATAGCTGAAGAACTTGCGGGACATCTCGGGAGTGACGCCAAATCCGCCGGCGGCGTTTTCTACGTTCGCGACTACATAATCCGCTGAATACCGTTCGCGAAGCGGTTTGATCATGTGAGCGGCGGCCTGTCGGCCGGCGCGGCCGCAAATGTCGGCGACAAAAAGAATAGTGAATAGAGCCATCGAAAAACAGTCTTTCTAAGCAGGAACGGTTGCGCCGTCCCTGCGGAATCTATGTGAACAAAAACAGGCAGGTCATTTAGCGTACTCAGTCGCCCGGGTTTCTCTGATGACGGTGACCTTGATTTGACCCGGGTACTGCATCTCTTTTTCTATCTTTTCAGCGATATCGGTGGCGAGAATGGTCGTGCCGAGGTCATCGAGGTTCTCATTTTCGACGATAACGCGGATCTCCCGACCGGCCTGAATCGCGTATGCTTTCGCCACGCCCTTAAAGCTATCAGCCAGCTCTTCGAGTTGTTGCAGGCGTTTTACGTAGGCTTCGAGCGGCTCTCTGCGCGCGCCCGGACGAGCGCCGGAGATTGCGTCGGCCGCCTGAACGAGTACGGGATAGGGGCTATTCATCGGAACATCGCCGTGATGCGACTCGATGGCATTTATCACATAGTCGCTCTCTTTGAAGCGCCGCATGAAGTCGGCGCCGATTTGCGTGTGCGTGCCTTCGGTTTCACGATCAATCGCCTTGCCGATATCGTGGAGCAATCCACACCGTTTGGCCACCTGGGCATCGAGTTCAAGTTCAGCCGCCATCAATCCGCAGAGCATGGCTACTTCCTTTGAGTGAGCCAGCACGTTCTGGCCATACGAAGTGCGGAAGTTCAGCTTTCCCATCTGGTAGACAATTTCGGGGTGGAGACCATGGATGCCCAATTCGAAGCAGGCCTGTTCCCCCGCTTCACGGATAATGACTTCCATCTCCTTTTGCGCCTTCTCCACCACCTCTTCAATTCGGGTCGGGTGAATGCGGCCGTCGGTAATCAATTTTTCGAGCGCCATCCGGGCAATCTCGCGTCGAACCGGATCATAGCCGGACAGGATGACGGCTTCCGGCGTATCATCGACGATGACATCGATTCCGGTGGCAGTTTCAAACGATCTTATATTGCGCCCTTCGCGACCGATGATGCGCCCTTTCATCTCATCCGATGGCAGATTGACGACCGACACGGTCGATTCGACAGTATGATCGGCGGCACATCGATAGATCGCCGAGAGGATGATCTCTTTGACTTCCTTTTCCGCGTCCTGTTCGGCCTTTTCTTTGATCTCTTTGATATGAGCAGCGGCTTCGGCTTTGGCGGCATGAATCATGTTATCCATCAGTTGCCGCTTGGCTTCTTCGGGAGTCATCTGCGCGATTTTCTGGAGTTTATCGTTCTGAGCATTAATGATCTGGGTGAGTTCGTTTTCGCGAAGTTCAATCCCTTTTTCGCGGGCCAGCAGGTTCTTTTCACGATTGGTCAGCTCGCGTTCCCGCACTTCCAGGAATTCCAGCTTCTTTTGTACACTGCTTTGCTGAGCTTCAAGTTTCTTGTCGAGGTCTTCGAGCTGCCGACGCTTCTTTTCCGACTCGGTTTCGAATTCACCTTTAAGTTTGAGCCATTCCTCGCGGGCTTCCAGAACCGCTTCTTTCTTGCGGATCTTGGCTTCGTTTTCAGCCTCGATGATTATCTTTTTTGCTGCGGCCTCGGCTTCGCTGAGCTTGAGTGCGTTAGCGCGTTTGGCAAGAAAACTGAACAGCACAAACGAGGCAACACTCACCACTACGGCAATCGCAACAAAGATTATGGTGTCAGTCATCAGGTCCTCCCGTCCGACAAAAGTCTGTCGAACGTTCAATCTATTTAGAGAATTGTGGGAGTAAGAATAAGGACTGGATTGGAAAGTCTTTGCTAAGAGGCCTAGGCTCTATCGGCAAGCGCCCGGTCAAGCCGTTCAATCATGGAATCAATGTGATGCCCCAGATGAGCCTGAGATTGTTGGAGTTGATCTCTATTCTCATACAGCTCCGAGGCTATCGACATGGCTGCCAGGATGGCAACTTTGTCACGCGCCGCAACACGACTGCTTCGCGCCGTTTCCTTCATTCTGGAATCGACAAAATCGGCAACTCTGGAAATATACGATGGATCGTTGGCCCCTATAATCGGGTACTCTTCACCATATATCTGCACCGTTACTTTATTTTCAGTCATACACCCAGCGTAGGCTTATAAGCAAGTACTAACCTTCTATTCTCTTATCCCACCACTACATATCAAAATAGTACGAAAACGCTATCAATTAAGTCAAGCAAAAAACGCCTCAAGCCAGATTCTCCAGCTGATCAAGTCGGCTGAGAATACTGGTTAATTTCGTCCGGACAGCCTCAGAACGGTCACTTTCGGAGGCACGAAGGGTGTCATATTCGCGGCGAATCTTCTGAAGTTCGTCCTTGAGCTGGGCGTTCTCCTGGTGCAAACTCAAGTTGAGTTGTCTCAGCTGCTCATAGCTAGCTATAAACTGGTCGAGTTTGCCTGCAAGGACATTCAACTTATCTTCCATACTTACTTATCCCTGATTTGTGCATTCAATTTATTCTTTAGATTATCGATAACAAGTAATTGTTTCTCATCAACTTGCTCGCCGGAAAGATTGCCTTCCAGGGAACGATATTTGATTGCAATAGCTATCGACTTTTTTCCGGGTTCAATCGGCTTACCGGTATATAAGTCGAATATCTCCACTGACTCCGCCAGCTCACCGGCGGCCTGCCTGACCGCACGGACCACCTCTCCGGCTTTCACCCGCTCATCCACTATTATGGCCAGATCGCGGGGTGCCGCCGGATAAATCGGAAGCGGATGATATTTTGCCTTTCGTCCGCTTAGGGGCAGCAGGATGTCGAGGTCCAGCTCCGCGACGTAAACGGTCTGTTTAATATCGAACCTGCGAGCAATTTCTGGAATGACTTTTCCGATACTACCAATTACTCGTGTCCCGGCGATTATGTCAAAACATATTTGCTTATCAAAGTAAGCAATACGAGCGGGCCGATAGGTTGTTTCGCCCCATCCGAAATGGTCGGCCAGCAGGGAAATCGGACCGGCTATATCATAAAAATCGTATGCCCTGGGGCGGTCGCGCCAGGTATGCGGAGTCTCACCGGTGACGCCGATCGAAAGTCGAAGTTTTTCGGACCACTCGCCCTCTGAATCCGGTGGAAAGTATGCTTTACCAATCTCAAACAGGCAGAGATCCAGATTGCGGTGCGAGATGTTGTGGCTCATCGCCGTCAGCATCGTTTGAACCAGCGTGTTCCGCATGATATCCAGATCCTCGGAAACCGGGTTGACGATACGGAGACTGGGCAGTTCAGGATTGAGCAGACGGGCCAGCCTGCTGTCGGCTAGACCGTGACTTATCATTTCATCGAAACCGGAGCCGGTCAGCAACGACCTGGCTTCCGAACGGAATCTGTCGTAGTGGTGGATCGGGGTGTACAACCGGCCGATGTTCTCTGTCGAATCAACCACTGAATCGTAGCCCTGAATTCGGCCCACTTCCTCAATCAGGTCGACTTCGCGCTCAATATCCGGTCGGAAGGTCGGGACCTTCACCCGGAGCGGTGAAACTCCTGAGACCTCGAACTCCAGATGGGCGAGAATTTCCTTGATTCGCTCGGTAGTCAAATTCAGTCCAAGAATCGCATTGCATCGCTCGGGTCTGAATGAAATCTCGATCGGCCTGATATTGGTGGGATAACAGTCGACTATCCCGGCGAGCACTTCCCCACCGCAGACTTCAGCCATGAGGCTGGCCGCACGGTTAATGGCAGGCTCGATACCGTTCGGATCGGCTCCTTTTTCAAATCGGGTCGAGGATTCCGAAACAATTCCGAGCTGCTTGCGGCTTTTGCGTGTCACCGAAGGATTGAAATAGGCCGCTTCCAGCAGAATGTTGGTGGTTGTCGACCCCACTTCGGAATCCAATCCTCCCATCACACCGCCCGCGGCGACCCCGGTTTTGCCATTGGTTATCAGCAGGACTTCCGGTGTGAGTTCATGCTTCGTGCCGTCGAGAGTGGTAAAGACTTCTTTGGGCCGCGCCCGCCTGACTACCACTTCGTTCGAGCCAAATCGATCAAGGTCGAAAGCATGCAAAGGATGCCCTGTCTCAAGCATCACAAGGTTGGTGATATCAACAACATTTGAGATCGGCCGAATCCCCGCCGTAAGTAGTTTTTTCTTCAGCCACCATGGCGAGGGCCCGATTTTTACATCCCGGATCACACGTGCTGCGTATCTCGGACAGGCTTGCGGGTCTTCGATTGATATCTTTATATAAGACGACGCTTTTCCCGTCGACTCATGTACCGAGACTTTCGGACGCACTACTTTGCCAAGTGACAGCGCCGCCAGATCCCGTGCTATGCCTATCGCACACATCGAATCGGGGCGATTCGGCGTAAGTTCAAACGTCATGACGAAATCGTCGTAGTCGAGAGCCTTGGCCAGTGGTTCCCCCAACGTAAGCTCAGCCGGCAGGACCATGATGCCCGCATGGTCATCGGAAATGCCAAGTTCACGCTCTGAACAGATCATCGCCGACGACTCGATCCCTCGGATCTTTGTTTTCTTGATGATAATATCGCCGACGAGTTTCGCACCTTCAAGCGCAACCGACACTCTTTGTCCGACTGCGACATTAGGGGCGCCGCAGACGACATCAAGCTTTCTCTCTCCCAGATCGATAGTGGCAAGTTGAATCTTCGAGGCGCCTTCGATCGGCCTCAAATCCGTCACTTTTCCTACCACCACATTGTTAAGATGATTTGAGGTCGGCTCGACATACTCGCAGGCGGTTCCGCACAGGGTCAGGCGATCGGCCATCTCCTGGGCTGACCAGTCAAGTCCGGTCAGCTCTTTTAGCCAGTTGTAGGAAATCTTCATATCTATCTGAACTGTCTTAGGAATCTCACGTCGTTGTTAAAGAAAAGCCGAATATCATTGATGCCATATTTCTGCATGGCCGGTCTTTCCACCCCCATGCCGAACGCATAGCCGGTGTACTTCTCAGAATCAATGCCTGCTTTCTGCAGTACATTGGGGTCGATCATGCCGCACCCAAGAATCTCCAGCCAGCCGGAGTACTTGCAAACCTGACACCCGCTCCCTTTACAGAGAAAGCATGAGATATCGACTTCGGCCGACGGTTCCGTGAACGGGAAGAATGATGGGCGAAAGCGTAGTTTGAGTCCTTCGCCGAAGAAGGCGTGCGCGAACGCCACAATAGCGCCCTTGAGGTCGGCCATGGAGACACCCTGGTCGACCAGGAATCCATCGACCTGATGAAAAGCCACGTGCGAGCGTGTGGAGATAGCTTCGTTCCGGTAGCACAACCCCGGCGTAATAATCTTTATAGGGGGCTGATGGGTCTCCAGGAACCGCGCCTGGACCGGCGTAGTATGGGTGCGCAGGAGCCGTCCATGCTCCACGAACATAGTATCCTGCATATCGCGGGCGGGGTGGTCCGGCGGAAAATTGAGCGCCTCAAAATTATAGTAGTCGGTTTCCACATCCGGCCCCCGGGCGATTTCGAATCCCATGCCGTGAAATATTGTACAGATCTCGTCAATTACCTGGTAGACTACATGCGGAACACCTGTTCGGGTTCCGGTCCCGGGGAGGGTAGGATCAAAGGCGGATTCGATTACTTCGGTATTGAGAGATTTTACAGCAACGGCGAATTTCTGCTCGAGCTCTGCCCGCACGGCGTTGGCCGCCGCACCGGTTTTCTTCTTTTCCTCGTCCGGCAGGTCCTTGAGGCTCTTGAGAATGGATGTAAGCTCCCCTTTACGTCCCAGATACTTGACCTGGAGCTCATTAAGCACGTCGAGCGAACCAGCTTGACTGATTCGCCCTAGCGCTTCGTCTTTGAGCCTGGCAACAGCCTCCAGAAGTGACATGGACAATCACTCGAAGAGTTAGTTGCCGGCTGACATTTTTACGAGATTGGAGAAAGTGGCCATATCCCGGGCGGCGATATCCGCCAATACCTTCCTGTCGAGATTGACGCCGGCTTTCTTGAGTCCTGCGATAAATGTAGAGTAGTTTGTTCCGTTCATCTGGGCGGCCGCCGAAATACGGGCGATCCACAAAGCACGGAAAGTTCGCTTTTTGGCCCGGCGGTCACGATAGGCATACTTCAGGCCCTTATGCACCGTCTCGAGCGCGGTGCGATAGAGCCGTCCGCGACCGTTGAATCCGCCCTTGGCGCGGTCGAGAACTTTCTTGTGCCGCCGATGAGCGGCTACGTTATTTTTAGCGCGTGGCATTTCAGTTTATCTCCTTCGTTAATAAGCAACCGACTAATACGGCAGCATGTGGTTTACGCGGTTGGTATCGGCACTGGAAATCAGTGTCGCTTTGCGCAAACCTCTTTTGCGTTTCTTCGTCTTCTTGGTCAAAATATGCGACTTAAACGCCTTGTATCTTTTGACCTTGCCGGAGCCGGTCTTTTTGAACCGCTTGGCGGCTCCTCTTTGCGTTTTGATTTTCGGCATTGTTAATATATCCTCAAATGATTATTAATTCTCTTCTTCATGTTCTTCGGTCGAAACTTGAGACTCGATCTCAATATTCTCGCCGTCATCGTGCTCCCGGACAGTGTCATGTTCGTCATGCTCTTTGTCATGTTCGTCAGGCTCTTTGGCGGCCGGCTTACTTCCTTTAGACTTCAGGGCCTTCAGGACTTCAGGATTAGGAGCCATGACCATAATCATATTTCGCCCTTCCTGCTTGGGAGGAAACTCCACTATGGCGACGTCTTTCAATTCCAGCGCGACTCTTTCCAGCACCTTTTGTCCGAATTCCGTGTGGGCCATTTCACGGCCACGAAACATCACGAATGCCTTGACTTTGCTGCCGGATTCGATGAACTCACGGACATGGCGCGTCTTGAAATTGAAATCATGTTCGTCAATCTTCGGGCGATAACGCATCTCCTTCATCTGGAAGGCATGCTGTTTTTTCTTGGCCAACTTATCTTTTTTGGTCAGCTCGTATTTCAGTTTGCCATAATCAAGGATACGGCAGACGGGCGGTCGACTGGTCGGAGAAACTTCGACCAAGTCAAGACCCTGCTCACGCGCTCTTGCAAGTGCTTCATCCGTTGGAATAATCCCCAGCTGGTCTCCTTCGGGGCCGATTAGGCGGACCGGTGAGATCCTGATCTGGTGATTAATCCGTAAGTCTTTGCTGGCTATACAATCCTCCTGAACAAATTGCTAATTCGAAACGAGACCCTTGGAAACGATTTCCTGTTCCAACATCGCTATGGCCTCATCGGTTCCTTTTGCTCCCAAGTCACCGGTGCCGTGCTTGCGCACCGAAACCTGGCCGGCCTCAACTTCCTTGGCACCGACAATGAACATATACGGGACCTTGAATAACTCGGCGTCGCGTATCTTGGCGCCGATTTTTTCCGACCGGTCGTCGAGCACAACCCGAAGGCCGCGCCGTTTAAGCCGGTCCACGACACCCGCGGCGTATTCATTGAAGCTGTCCGTGATAGGCAAGACTTTGACTTGAACCGGAGCCAGCCAGAGCGGGAAGTTGCCCGCATAGTGTTCTATCAACACGCCGAAAAATCGTTCAATCGAGCCTAACAAGGCCCGATGTATCATAAACGGGCGCTTTTGCTGCCCGTCCGAGTCAATATAATATAGTTCGAATCGTTCGGGCAAGTTAAAATCGAACTGGATGGTCGAGCACTGCCAACTCCGGCCCAGTGCGTCTTTGATTTTGATGTCGATTTTCGGGCCATAGAACGCGCCGCCGCCTTCGTCCGTGGAGTACTTCAAGCCGGCCCTGGTAAGCGTCTCGCGTAGCCCTTCCTCAGCGCGGCGCCAATCGGCCACGTCTCCAACCGCCTTTTCCGGACGAGTCGACAGATAGATATCATAATCCGTGAAGCCGAACGACTTCAAGATATGGACGCAGAAGTCGAGTATCCAGAACAGCTCTTCTTCCATCTTTTCCTGGGCGACAAAATGGTGCGCGTCGTCCTGAGTGAAGCCTCTCACGCGCATGAGCCCATGAAGTACGCCGGCCCGCTCATACCGGTACACCGTGCCGAGTTCGGCCCAGCGAAGCGGCAGGTCACGATAGGACCAGAGCCGTGACTTGTACATGTTGATATGAAACGGGCAGTTCATCGGTTTCAGCTGATACAGCCGTTCGTCCACATCCATCGGCCCGAACATATTTTCTTTATAGAAATCAGTATGACCGCTTTGATTCCAGAGGTCGCGCAATGCAATGTGCGGCGAGTATACGAGGTCGTAACCCCAGTTTAGATGTTCACTTCGCCAGAAATTCTCGATCTCGTTGCGCACTCGGGCGCCCTTGGGAAGCCACAAAATCAGCCCGGCGCCGACACTCTCAGAAATGCTGAAAAGTTCAAGCTGTTTGCCGAGCATACGATGATCGCGCTTTTTGGCTTCCTCGAGCCGCTGCAAGTACTCATCCAGCATTGACTTTTTCGGAAACGATATGCCGTAAATGCGTTGCAGCATGGGGCGGTGTTCATCGCCGCGCCAGTACGCACCAGAGGTGGCTACCAGTTTGAACGACTTGATGATGCCGGTACGGGGAATGTGCGGACCGCGGCAGAGGTCTTCAAACCGAGACTGATAATAAAAAGTGACCGTGTCATCCGCGATACCTTCAAGCAATTCTATCTTGTACTGGGCATCCTTTGATTGGTAGTATTTGATAGCCTCGTTGCGATTTTTCACTTCGCAACGGAAGGGAACGTCCTCTTTGACGATTTCCTCCATTCGTTGCTCGATCCGAGCGAGGTCTTCAGGGGAGAATGGCTTCTTGACGTCGAAGTCATAGTACCATCCTTCATCGATCGGCGGACCGATCGCCAGTTTCGTTCCGGGGAACAACTCCTGAACAGCCTGGGCCATTATGTGGGAACTCGAGTGCCAGAATACCGTCCGTCCCTCCGGGTCATCGAAGGTCAAAATCTGAATCGGGGCGTCAGCCGGTATTGGGGCATTGAGATCCTTAACGATCCCGTTAACCTTGATCGCAATCGCATCTTTGGCAAGGCGGGGCGAGATTGATTTGGCTACTTCAAACCCCGTCGTGCCGGAATCGAATCCTTTGACGGAACCATCGGGTAATGTAAGTTGGACCTGTGCCATCTTCCTTCTATACCGAAAAAAGCAAAGCGGGTTACAAGACCCTGTAACCCACCGTCGCTACGGTGAACCTATATGGTGGGCGATACTGGAATCGAACCAGTGACCCCTTGCATGTCAAGCAAGTACTCTAACCATCTGAGCTAATCGCCCATCGCTATTGCTCATAAGCCTAAGTATTCCAAGGCAGTTGTATATTAATATACGAAAGCGACCCAAAGTCAAGGCTTATTTTGCCCCAAGAGTTGGATAAAAGAGGTTGAGACTAAACAGGTTAAAGGGACAGTGGGAGAGTTGCCCGCTGTCCGTGGGTGGGCATTCGGGTATACTATAGACCGACCATTTGCATGAAGGTTTCGGCCTTGTTGTATTCGTCTTTCAGTGACTCCGCGAAAGCATCGATATCGCTTGTTTGTATGCCCATCGTCTGGGTCACCCAGGGGTCCAGTCCACCGATGAGATGCTGCTCACTGCGGTCATAGTAGGTCCGTTTGGCAATAAAGTTGGCCAGATGAACCAGACTGGCAATCGGCTCTTCCCCCTGGTCCATCGACGGATGGTGGTGGAATTCGATCGCATCGGTCAGGCGACGCGGGATTTTCCACTGTGCAGCCAGAAATCCGCCGATTTGAGCATGGTGATACCCGAACAACCGTTCTTCGATCTCGTGGTCTTTGGACTGTTTGTCTTTTTGGCGTTCAGCGATAAACAGAGCGTGTTCATCGGGAAGATAATAGCTGATCACCATCTTGCCCACGTCATGCAGCAGTCCGGCCGAAAAGGCGGCATCGGCATCGACCACCGCGCGGTCGCGAAGTTTCCGGGCGAGCAGGCGGCAGCAGACCGCCGTCGAAAGGGAGTGACGCCAGAATTTCTCCTGGTATTCCTGATCCATATTTTTTCCCTTGAACATATCAAGAACGGACGCGGACAACACAAGATTCTTGATAGCTTCAAAACCTATGATGACAACCGCCTGCCGAACGGACTCTATCTCCCGGGCGAGGCCATAGAAGGCTGAATTGGTCATTTTCAGCACCTTGACCGACATGGCCGGATCTTCGGCCAAAATCGAAGCGACTTGTGTGGCGTTGACGCTTGGGTCGTTTATCACCTTTTGGATTTGGTGAAAGACTACTGGTGGCGTGGGGAGGTTTCGGATGTTCGAAACGACCCGTTTAACTTTGTTGTCAAGGGCTGTATCTGTTGTCATGGTCACAGTTTTTCCGGCCTGACGGTCTCGATTTGCAGCATGACGACGTCGCTCAGTAGATGAGCTATCTTCTGATGCACTTCGGGAATGTCATAATAGCCGGCTTCCACCTTTTGTTTTATCTGTTCCAGCTTATATGTAGCGGCATCCGGTCCGGAAACTTCAGGCTCCTTGAGCCGGGCATCGGCCCGGTCGGCAAGTTGCCGCCTGGCGTCCTCTGAGATTTCTACGGAATCCTGTCTGGCCGCTCGATGTTGCACAAGTACTTTCATTTTGTCGCGGACGGCCAATTCGGCCGGGACCGCCTGCAGGTTGTCGATGTTTCCAATTTTCATACGTGCGCCTTTCTTCCTTCCAATGTGGGGCACCAGAGCCGACGAAAACTTCGTCTAGCTGTTACCGTCTACAAATTGCGGCGACGGTTTTTCGGAGCGGACGTACTGAAGAATCTTCTCGCTGTTCTTCAGTTCGCCCAATTCCACCTTCAATCGTTCGTAGCGCGAGTTCAAATATTCTTCGTTATCGCTGACCACGCTGATACTCTTTTTCACCAACGTGATTATGCTGTTGAGCACTTTCCTGATCTCCGGGGAGATTGCCGCGAGCTTGAATAACTTCGGGTCCTTCTGCCGGAGGGCCGTAATCTTCTCTTCGGATTTCTTGATTCGCAGATGGCAGCGTTCGATTTCGGCGAACAGGTCGAGGAGTTTCTCATCTTTGTTGAATCTGATCAGTTCCTTCTGTTTGTCCAGCATGACATAGAGGGACTGATAAAAAGTATATTCTTCTTTTAGGATCAGTACCAGTTCTTTTTCGAGTTGGGTAATTGCGTTCTGCTCCATTGCTTCCACTCACAACTCTCTTTAAGCGGAAACGGTGAGGCTTTCCACACCGGCTGCCGCGGATTGTTCAGCTGTCTTCGAACCGGTGGTCCGACTCTGTTTGAGACTGACCCAACCGGAGCGAAGGTTCTTCAGTATATTGACATTATCGTCAATAAGCTGCAATTCTTTGGTCGCTTCGATCACATGCGTCTGTGAAATTACGAACGCGTACAATCGGCTGAGATGAACGGCAATCTCCCCTCCCTTTTCCATGTCCAGCGTGGTGTACAGGTGGGTGAGAAACTTGCGGGATTTCTCAAGCTGCTCATGAACCAGCGTGTTATCGTCGGCGCGGATTGCTTCGGCGGTTCGTTCGAGCGACCCTATCGCTCCGTCGTACACCTGTATCACCAGATCAAGCGGGGATTTGCCGAGGATATTTGATTGTTGATAAGCGGCTACTTTTCCATCCATGGTTTACCTCGTTATGTCGTTATCGCGTGTTACTTGAGCCAGTTCGCATTGATACTGTTCAGCTGGCTGGTCAGGTATGATCCCTGTGACTGAAGTTGGCTGAGGGTCGATTCCATTTGCGCAAATTGCGCCATCAACGTTTCACGGCGGATGGCCAGGCGAGCATCTATATCCTTCACCTGCTGGGTCATGGTATCGATCTGTTTCTGGTAGGAAGATATCCTGCGGTCGATCAGGCCATCGTTGCTTTTGGACAAATCGTCCACTTTCTGGGCGAGGCGGGAGGCGATGCCCTTGACCACGGTGATCAGTCCTTCGTTGCCGTCCACAACCTGATCCTGGGTCAGTGTAATTTTGAGCTGTAAACCTTCCGTAGTCTTGTTTCCGTCCTTGCCGCTGAGAATCTGACCGCGCCCCTGAGCTTCTTCGCCGTTTATAGTTCCAGCTACGTCTTTACCGGCGGTAACCGTTCCGGAACTCATTGCAAGCACGGTGTAGGCGGCATTACCGATTGAACGGTCCAGCTCGATTTTCGACGTACTGCCATATGTGGAACTGGTGAAATTGAGGTGACCGTTGCCATTGCCTTCGTCGACCCACTCGACCTTTACCCCACGGCCGCCGATTTTCGCGTCGTTATTGATGCGAGTCTGAATCTCTGAGACCAGTTCATCCGGGGTCTGATACGTTTTTGCGGTGAGTACAATTTCATCAGACACCAGACCATCAACCTTGAACTTCAAGGTATTGGTCGTACCGGTAAGGGTAAGGGCACTGGACGAAGGAGAGATCATGGAGGTTCCGGCGAATCCTCCTTTGGTCGCCGCCTGGGTGATATTTACACCGAATTCTTTGCTTATCTGGGTTGAAGTGGAGGACGAGAGGAACTCGATGCCATTGCTTGTGGAATTACCCGAGTCTGTGAACAATTTGATGACGTCGTCGGGGTTGTTCCTGATCGCCTCCTCAAGTCGGGAGCTATCCGTAATGGCAACCACGCCGCTTCCGGTGGTGCGAATGCCAATTGAGTACAGCTGGTTGAATTTAGACGTGATGCCCTGGACGATCGATCCAAGTCCGCTGCGCAGTGAGTTCTGCACTGTCCACACGGTGATGTCGCCGAACAGCGTCGGAGCAGAACTATCTCCTTCGGTGTACTTATTCTGATCGTCAATATAGCTGGTTACCTGATTGTAGGCATCGATAAAGGACTGAATGTTGGCTTTGATTGCCTGGACATCGACATCCGTCGTCATATGGATACTTGTGCCCGGGTCTGTGACCTGTTTGGCGGTGAGCGTAAGACCACCTATGACGTCGTTGAATTGGTTTGTCTGCGAGGTGACGGTAATCGGTGATCCCTGTCCCCCGTTGGATCCGAGGGCAATTTTGGCATCCGACGCCTGTTGAAGCAGCGGTGCAAAAGTGGATACATCGAAAGTGTCGCCGGCGGTCAAAGTACCGGTCGAAAACGATAAGGTCAGGCCATCAGATCCGGCTCCGACCAGTTCGACCTCGGCGTCGGCCTGTGTCACGACTATTGAACCGGAGTTGGTACCGTCTGTCCAATCGAGTACGATATTATCGGTGCCAATCGTCTGAGAGCCGGTCCCGGCCACGGTAAAGGAGTAGGTCTTGTTTTGATTTCCGCTGTAGGCGGCGCTCATGCCCAGCGTCATCTTAGCGCTTGAGGATGAATCGACCGAGACCTGTTCCGGAGCGTCGAAACTGGCCGTCGCGAAATTCAAATTTAGTCCACCGATGAGACTAGAAGAGATGTCAATCTTGTTGGCGGCGCCGGTTTTGTCGGCGGAAATCACCAGGCGATAGGCCCGTGATGAAGAACCGTCGTTCACTATCGAAGCCGTGACGCCGATTTTTGCATTGTTAATTGCGTCTTTGATGCCTTTGAGCGAGTTATTGGACGAATCAATGGTAATAGTCCGTTGCGAACCGTCTCCGACCTTAATCTGTATCGTCCCGGTCCCGAAAGTGGCGGAGTCGCTGGTGTCGAACCCCTGGCTGGCGATTTGGTGGTTTCTTGCGAGGGCCAGAATCTGCAAGTCATAGGCACCCGTGCCGACTCGTCCCGACGAAGTAGCATCGAGTGCGTCCGTATCCGAGATATTGATGGCGGCTTTTTCGAAATTTGTGGCCTTAGTAAGCGTGGCCAAGGAGGAACTCAGCCCGAGAATTTTAGCCTGCAACGCCTTGTAGGCGGTAATAATCGCCTGTTTTTGAGTCTGCTCGCTTTCGAGCAGGGTAGCGTTGGCACGCTCTGATTTAATTATGGCGTCAACGATTGAGGCGGTGTCGAGGCCCGAAGTAATCCCGGTGATGGAATTTGAGCCGGCCATCATGAACTCCTGTATGTTACGACTTCAATGTCTTTTCAGTATCAGGTTTGGAGGAGGAATGAACCTCCTCCAAACCGTGTTGTACCATCTACTATCTGAAGAGCGAGAGAATCACTTGCGGAACCTGATTGGCCTGGGCAAGCATCGAAGTACCGGCCTGGACCAGAATCTGGTTCTTGGTGAATTCTGACATTTCCGACGCCATATCCGTGTCACGGATCTGGGATTCGGAAGCGGTCAGGTTCTGGGACGCAATCTGCAGGTTTCTCAGATTTGATTGCAGAGTGTTCTTCTGGAAACTGCCGAGCGTGCCACGAGTCGTTGACACCTCATTAATAGCGGCATCAATAATCGACTGGGCATCCTGCGCACCCTGAACGGTGGTTACGTCGATCTGGGCCAACGACCGGAACATGTTGCCGGCAAGGTTGGTACCCAGTGACGAAGAAGCCATGTTACGCAGACCGATATTGGTGGTCTGACCAACGTTGGCACCAATCTGGAAGACGAGCGAACGATCGGTGTTATTGATCGTTTCCGAACCGCCCTGAGAGGTCAGAGTGTACTTCAGAATGAGTGACTCACTCCGGTCGGCATTGTACACCGTGGCGTAATTACCAGCCGTGACTGAAGTCGCCGGACCGCCATCAAGGCGCACGTCGAACTTAGCGGCCTTGACGTCGAGCAACAGATTGCCAACGTTGATGCCGTTAAGGGCCTTAGCGACCGTGATATTGACCGTACCCTGATTGCTCTTGCCATCGGCAGCGCTCTTCAGGGTGACGCTGTTGGTGGTGCCGTAGTTCACTTTCGTGATCGTGTTGGTATAGTTATCAAACGCCACCAGAGCATCGGTACCGTTATTCGACAACGTATCGGTGGTGAGACCAAGGACGTTACGCAGATTACCGGTGATATCATTTCCGGCGTTCAACTTGATCGAATAATCAGAACCTTCGTCGCGGGTCGCGAACTCGATCTGGTTGGTGTTCACCAGCTGAGCGTTGATGTCGCTTACAGCGGTGTCACCGGCAACCTTACCAAACGCCGTATCAAGCGACGTGTTGATGGCTGTAACCAGCGAGCTTAACGAAGTATAGGTAGCAGCGGCAACGGTAACGTTAGCTGACGCGTTGCTGTTGGTAGCCGTGTTAACCGTAAAGTTCAGAATGTTAGAGGAAACACCACGCGAGCTGCCGGCGGTCACTGAGAAAGCGGCCTGGGCGGCGTCGGTCGAGGTAGCTTCAGCCTTGATCGAATACTGAGCGCCTTCATTGGCGGCCCAGATACGCAGAGCACCAGCCGCGGTACCGGCAACAGTAACCTTGCCGGCCAGAGCGGTATTCAGGTTGATCTGGGTCTGCAGTTTGCCGGCGATCGTAGCAGTCGTGTCACCGACTTCCACATCAATACTCAGCGACTGGTTACCGGTCGGGGATTCACCGTTCTCCTGATAGTTCAGGACGAACGTGTAGGTACCCACGTTGGAAGCGGTCGCGGTAGCGATGACGGCAGCCGAAGAAATCAGAGCGGCCGATTCACTGCCACTGGCGGCGATAGTCAGGTTGTTACCAAACGCATCAGCCAGAGTGATGGAATCGGAGGTCTTCTTCGCTACATCGGAGGCCTGCACTACGTCGAGATTGTATACTTTCTCGGCGAGGTTGACGGGGTTACCGTCGGTGTTGTTCAGCGACAATCCGAGCGAGGAGGTGTTCAACGTCGCACTGGAATCAGCGGTCTTGGTCGCCGTGATCGAGTGGAGACCACCCTTAAGCAGAGAGGTTTTTATCGCGACGCCGGAGCCGTTCGAGGACGTGATGGTAGCGACATTGTCTTTGGTACCATCAAGAAGTTTCTTCGTACCGAACTGGGTGTTGGCGGCGATACGATCGATCGTCTTAATCGCGTTCGCGATTTCAGCCTGGTCGGCGGCCAGCTGATCGGCATCATTGAAACCTTCGTTGGCCGCATGAATGGCCAACTCTCTCATGGAAACCAACAGGTTGTTGATTTCGCTGAGGGAACCTTCAGCGGTCTGGATCATATTGATCGAACCCTGAGAGTTCTCAATCGCGCGGTTGAGTCCGGCAATCTGAGCCCGGAACTGCTCCGAAATCACCAAGCCAGCCGGGTTATCGGAACCCTGGTTGATTCGGTAACCGGATGACAGCCGCTGCATCGAAGCATTCAGGGCGTCGGTGGTGTTCAACAAGTTCCTGTGCGCATTCAACGCAGCCAGGTTGTGGTTGATTTGAAGTGCCATGTGTCAATTCCTCCTTGAAGGATTTGGGGTGTCCGTACCCCGTTTTTCTATTTCATCGGTTTACATGTTCGACACAATTTCGCACATCCAATGTTTCAATGATGAAGCAGAGTTGTTCTCCCATGACCCTGCCTTATATTCAGCTTTGTTCTCCTCCTTTAGCGTGTTGCCTGGACTTACCATATTTCCATGCGTTCCCTTTTGTCGTATTGTTTACTTCGGCAAAAATCCCCACGACTTAACGGGTTGACTGACTCCCGATACAATTAATTCTGGGCCAGATAGTCTCTGATCTAAACTTTGACTTCACTTGCCTCCATGACGCTCAAGCGTTGTCTGGCGGGTTTAAATCCGGGGTCCAATCGAAGCACTCGCTGATACCCCAAAGCCGCCGAATCTATATGTCCCATATTGAGATAACACTCCGACAGACCAAACAGAACCAGGGTATCCTGAGGATTCATCATAAGGCTCTTTTCATAAAATGAAATCGCTTCCTTATATTTGCCCAATTTGGCGTAAAGGTCGCCAAGAACCGGAACAACTGCCATATCCCTTGGATTCAATTCGGCATATCGAGCCAGCGATTTAGTGGCTTCAGGAATTTTATTGAGTCTGACCTGAGTCAATCCCAGATTTCGATAAGTTACCGCCGGCGGCGAAGACGATTTCATCGCCTTAACGTACCAGCCTTCGGCCGCTTGAAAGTCGCCCATTTTGAAAAAACAGTTGGCGAGGTCGTTGAGCTGCTCCGCTGACAATGTGCAACGCTGATGGAGGCTGCCGTAAATATCGGCTGCCTGACGATACTTTCCCGCGCGCAGGCAGGATGCTGCCAGGGGGCCCAGCCGACCGCTCTGTTGACCCGACCGGGAGAGCACTGCCCTAATCAGGTCGTCAATTTCCGATTCGAGATCTGCCCGGGTACAAAATTCCGCGTAAGCAACAAGGGTATCTGTGTCATCGGAGTTCTTATCCAGGGCCAGCTTATAGCATGCAGCCGCCTCCGGCACTCGATCCAGTTGCTCAAATGCCCGGGCCATTTCGAGATGGTAGCTATAGTTGTCCGGAGTAAGCTGGACTTGTATGGTTAGATAGCGAAGTGCTTCCTCCGGCCTGCCATCAGTCAGATATACTCTGCCCAGCATGCCGTTCGCTTCGAGATAGGCGGGGTTCACTTCGATTGTCTTCAGGTAATACCTGATCGCAGAAGGTCGATCATTTTGAAGTTCCGCCAACATCGCCAGTCCATAATAGGCGGTCGCCCGGCTATCGGGGTGTACGAGGATTATATTATCGGTTTCGGTCGAAGGATCGAATGCACTCTGTGTTTCCAGGTATTTGTGATAGGCCCTGGCTGATTCCTTGTACATCCGCTTCTTGCCATAAGCGTGACCGCGGAGCATCAAGGGATCAAGATATTCCGGCTTGATCTCCAGCGCCCTGTCAGCAAACTCCAGCGCCAGATCGTAGTTGCCCAGATAGAAATGGGTCCAGGCAATCTGGTCAAGACACATGAGATGCGTGTGGCGGTGCTGGATGTTTCTCGGGTCGGTCAATTCAACCGCTCGACCGGCCGCCTTCAGTATCTGCGGGGCATTTTTGCGCTGGAAGTCGCTTCCCTCTCCCCTCAACAACTGGGCGTAATTGAATAACGCAAACACATCGTCCGGATTCTCGGCCAGTTGCTTCTCCAGCAGCGCCTTTGACCGAAGGAACTTTCTATTCATTTGCTCAGGCGAAAGGTCGTAGCCAAGATGCTTGATTCTGAGGGGCGCTCTTGCTACCGGAACATCCGGAGGCAACTCCAGCCGATTATGCACGATCCCTTCGTAGCGAAGGTTGAGGGCACGGCGGAAAAGGCGGATGGAGGGCAGAAAAGTGGTCGTGTCTTCCTTTTCGCCGTAAACATTAAAGACATTTATAGAGAGAATCTTGTGCTTGTCATCGTTGAGAAGCTGTCTTACGCGAGGGACGTCTTCCGGCACAAACCGTTCATCGGCATCGATTACCAATATCCAGTCACCGGTCGCCTGTTCCAGAGAGTAGTTTCGAGCGGCGGAAAAATCTCCAGTCCATGCCTTGTGATAAAGTTTGGCTCCATAATCCTTCGCAATGGAAACTGTGTCATCGGTGGAGCCTGTGTCTACAACTATTATCTCATCGACCCAGTCCCGGATCGACGCGAGACAGTCGGGGAGCATCTTCTGTTCATCCTTGACAATAAGGCACGCGCTGATGGTCACTCTTTGGCTGAGGCTCTTCGCCAACATGCGGAGTTCCTGAATCTCCCGGCAATTTTTCAAACCTCGCTGTGTCCAGTCGCCGGCTGTTTTCGTATCGCCGCTGGAGAGCAGCATGGTAGCAAGATTCAGATAAGGCAGATGGTTCGCTGGATCCGAAGTAATCGATTTCTCGTACCATTCGGTGGCTGCCTGGATATCCCGTTTTTCGCGATAGGCATTGGCTACGAAATTACGGGTTTGCGAACGATGGGCATCGTTTACGGCAAAAAAACGCCCCGCCGTCGAAACGGAGTCCAAAGAAGTCAACGCTGCCTCGTAACTCTTGCCTGCCTCAATCGCGAGATCATACTCTTTAAGATGCAATTTCAGATAGGCGAGAATGTATAGCAGGTCAGGACTTGAAGCATCCTCGGCTAATCCGTTTTCTATTACACGCTCTGCCTCAAGAAGTCTGTTCATCACCGCATAGGCGTATGCCAACAGTGCATAATACATCGTTCGTTGCTGGGACGACAGCAACGACAGGCGTGGTTCAATCGGTTCGAGCAGATCCGCCATCTTCGCCTCCTGATTGTGACGGCGGTAGTAATCAGCCAGCGTCAGAACCGCACCCAGGTCGTCGGGGTTGGCTCTCACCGTCGCAAGGAGCTCCGTAAGGCTATACTCCGGTCGAGTTGCCTGCCTCTTCGAACGGGCGGGTTTTGAACCTGAAGTCAGCCGATCAGATTTGCGCTTTTTTACCTTTGCCATGCTCATACCCCTGCCAGTACTTTGGAGAGTTGGCCCGCTCTTTTAAGGATTGAAGCCAAGGCCGTGTCTATTTCGACCAGCTTGTCATCGAGCCTGTATCGACTTTCAATGAATTCCCGGTTACTCAGAGCCAGCGTCAAACGATCTTCGCGTTCCAGTTTCAACAACAGGTCCAGGCACCCGTCGGGGTCATTGAACAAAAACTCACGGGGATACAGATTTCCGGCGCCAAACCAATTGTGAATAAGCGGCATCAATCCACAAGACATGCCCTCGGCAATCGAATAGTGAAACGACTCGAATAGCGAAGTGGAGATTACGAAGTCCTTATCGGCATACCACCGTGGCATGTCATCCACCCATCCATCGAAGTAGACCGGCAGCGGATTTTCCCTCAGGAAATGCTCGAAGTAGACCTGTATTCTGGGGTCCTGATGTTCACCCGCGATGTGCAGAGTATAGTTCGGGTCATATTCGTGTATCTTCTTAAAGCAATAGAGCAACAGAGCCGGATTCTTCTTATAATTGATGTATCCAACCGATGCTATCTTCCGGCCGTATTTTTTTCGATTCGGAATTACGAACTTTCCGGTGTCTACCGCATTGTGAATTACAATGCTGGAAACCGGGGTCTTCACCTGCCGTTCAAACAGTTCTTTGACCGAGCGATTCACGAAAATCAGCAGGTCAACTTTGCTCCAGTCGACTTTTGACGGCATGTCGGTGAAAGCCTCATAGCTGTGAAGGCGGCAGACGATTGGACAGTGTTTAGGAAGTTTAGTAGCCTCAATCAAGAGTTGGTCACACCACTCGAACCAGGCCAGGTCGGCCCAGCGAAGCATCTTTGACATATCGTCCGTGGTCTGCCCGTGGAAGGATTTCACCTGATTGGTCTGGGACAGATGGTTGCTGATATCTTTCATGAACGAGTCTATACTGGCAAATATCGCGATCTTTCGAGCTGTCTTGCCGGTTGATGGCGCCGTCGGAGTGAATCCGGTGTCATCGACACTGATCGGTTTCTCGAGATTACTCACGGAGAGCTTATCACGCCACGCCCGGATTTCTTCGCGCGACTGTTGATTCAACGACTTTTGGTCGGCGTTGAGATCAAGCAGCTCTATCGCCTGGGTGATCATTTTGCGGCTCAACAGCGATGCCATCGCGTTATTGCGAGCCAGGCTCAGGTTCGGGTTGACGGTGAGCGCCCTGATCCAGTATTCCAGGGCAGCTTTAATGTTGTCCAATCGGGAGTATATTACGGCAATGTCATTCAGGAGCTCGGCCTTTTCCGGGTGCTGTTTTGTCAGTCCCTTCAAGACACTGACAGCCTTCTCGTGACGCCCTTCCTCGACATAAGCAAGGACGAGATTGTAAGCCGCGTCGTAGTGAAGTGGATACCGCTTTACTACTTCTTCGAAATACCTGATGGCCTCCGGCCGCCGCTTCAAGGTAAGCGCGACCAGTCCGGCCGTTACAGCGGTATCGGGATCCTGCGGTCTTGCTTCCGCAAGGAAGGAGATGCAAGTGAGCGCATCTTCGAATCTGTTCTCAGCGAGGTAGTTATTGGCTGATTCGGTGATATCGTCAAGCGTCAGGGTCCCGGAGGATACCTGAGCGCGAAGTTGTTCAACGGAGGTGCACTTCATATTGATCTCCTATATCTGTGTGACCGGCGGGCGATCGACCGACGTCATGCCGGTCAAATGATCTTCTTCACACGCCGACTGGCTGTCTCGAACGGCGCTCACGGTGAGCCGCCTCCATGGGAATCGCTTCCATGATGTAGTGGCGTACCCGGTAATCCGAGTTTACCAGCACCAGTTGCTTGGCCCGGTTGTTTTCGGTATTGATGAGAATCGGTCCCTGGAGATTTACCGAAATTTCCCGCGGGTCCTCCGGAATGGTCACGATGACATAAGTCTCGACCGATCCCGTGTGCGCGATGTCCAGTTCCGCAATCTCTTTGGGATTCACTTCGATCCTGTAGTCCGGGAAAAAGACTCGTGGATTGACCACAAGGAACGCCACAGTCGGGTCATCGGATGATACCAACCACATAAATGGAAAGAGATCCTCGGTTTCGACCAGGCAGAATCGTGCCAGATGCTCGAACCCAAGTATCGGCCTCTCCATGAATATCATCTTTTCGTCCGGGACTTCCAGTTGCCCTAGTCTCAGGCTGTTGACAATCATAGTTCCTATCCTTGCTTCTATTTCAAAAAGTTAAGTAATGTCGGTTGAATGATCTTGGAGGCCGCCATCAATGCGGCCTGGTAGTTGTTCTCATAGGTCGACAACTGGGTGATCAACGAGGTCATGTCGGCGTCCTCAACTTCGGCCAGCCGCTGGGTAAATGTCAGTTCGCGGTCGGTTAACCTGCTGTCGGTTCCCTGTAAGCGGATTCCCTTGGCCCCGGTCGACGCCCGCCAGTTCAGGAGATTCTGGATGCTGTCGTCGAGATTCTTCAACAGCATTCCGGTACCTTCCTGGTCATCATTATTGAGGGCGTTGATGAGCACGAGTATCGAACCCATCATGTCGCTTGATCCGTAAATGCCCATCTGCTTGGCAGTCTTCGTGCCACCCGTGTCTTCGATAGTCAGCGACCGGCTCGGATCATCGTTTACAATCTGGATGCCAGTGCCGTCCGCATTGATCGAGGCGGTAATGTCCAATCCGGAATTATTCAGGGTATCCAGGAGGTCCTGTATCGTCACAATCGATGGACTGTCCAGGTCAAAAGTCCGGGTCGCGTCGCCCTGCCAGATGACTATTTCGGACATATCGAAACCGTGGCCGTTGTTGAGATCCGTCATTACTGAGGTTGTCAACAACTGCGGATTGAGATCGCTGCCGGCTTTATCGCCAGCAATTTCGCCCTGGATACCGAGGCTGGCAGCTGTTGTGCCACCACCGGCCTCATCGATCATGAATGACACTTCGGGATCGAGCGCCCGGCCGGTCATGACCGCACCGACGTCACCGGCAATGCCGAGGTCGTCAGCCAGATCACTCACGGAATCAATCTCTGAGATCTTAAGTCCCAGCGGAGTTCCGTTTGTGTCGATGATTTCCAACCCGGTTCCGGCAGCGTTTATTTGCATGGTCACGTTACTTACGCCTGCCGCCGCGACCTGGGAATTGAAATTTGAGATAATGTCACCGACATTGGTCGAACCCGAGAGGTCAACCGAGAAATCTATCGAAGATCCGTCGGAAATTTGAATCCTGCCTTCGGACATATCGACACCGCCACCGCCGTTAAGCTTGTCCAGCGATGTCGCCGCGCTGATCAGCCCGTTGCGGGTTGTATCCAGTAACAGGTTGTTGTTTTCTGCGCCGATGCCGATGGTCAAATTCGTGATGCCGTCGGCCGCCAGCTGGTTGTTTATCGTGGTGATGACATCATCTATAGTTGTTGCGCCACTGAGGTCGACAGTCGAACTGATTCCGAGATTCTGGTCGGTTATGGTAATCGTGCCGGGCACCTGGCTCACCCCCTGCCCGCCATTCAGGTCGGCCAGGAGAGTCGCCGAGGTCACGGCGATATTCAAATCCGCGTGTTCGCCGAGAACAGAGAGCTGTTTCAAAAAGACATTGGAACCGAGCAGATTGATGGTCATATCGGTTGCGGTGTCGACCTGGAACTTGATCTGACCATTGTCACCGTAGTATCTCACACCATTGGCCGAGGCTCGAAGCGCCTGCGTACTGGTTCTGAAACCGGAGAAGATGTATTTATCTTCCTGCTTGGTATTAGCCAGCTGCATCATTTGGTCGAACAGCGACTTAACTTCCTTAGCTGATGCTCCGCGGGCGACGTCGTCATACGTACCGTTGGACATCGAAATGGCGATTTCCTTGGAGGTCGACAACATGTCCTTGAGGTCCGCCAGAATCGTGTCATACGTCTGGTTCCAGCTCTGGCCCTGCGTGATGTTCTTTCGATACTGTGCAGTCTTGGCCAGTTCGGTCCGATAATTCAGGTCCCGAAGTATGCCAAGCGGGTCATCGGAGGGCGTGTTTATTCGCTTGCCGGAGGACATTTGTGTTTGCATCTCCAGAAAGCGCTGGAGGGCCAACTGGGCATTGGTCGTAACCCGGTCGGCCATCATATTATTGGTGACGCGCATAATTCAATCCTTTGCTCGTCCGTTGTCCCTACGGTTCATTCGTTCGGTTCTGGTCTGGTCTTCGGGTCGGGGTTGGTTTGTCTTTGTAATCGATCTCCGGCGGCTGACCCTTGCCCTTGCCGGTAATCTTATCTTTGAGCAGTTCCACCATACCCTTGAGGTCGCCGGTAATCGACTTCGAAGCCTTCCGATTTTCTTCCTGAATCTTCACGTAGATTTCCTCGCGATGAACGACTACGTTCATCGGTGCTTCGATACCGATTCTTACCTGTCGGCCATGAATCCCCAGCACGGAGACTTTGATATTGTCCCCGATATTGATGGATTCACCCAACTTCCTTGTCAAAATAAGCACGTAACCCTCCTTGGTGTCGTCATGCTTGTCGTTTCAATTGTTTATCGACCAACTATTCCCATAGTGGAAATAACCGTATCGAGGGCCTGGTCCATGGCCGTGATAACCCGAGCCGCCGCGTCGTAGGCGTGCTGGTACTTTATCATGTTGGTCATTTCTTCGTCCAGGGACACGCCCTGAACAGACTGTCTGGCATAATCAATTTGTTGAACCAGCAAATCGGCGTTGGCTGACACCGATTGCGACTCGTTGCTTTCGACTCCGAGTGCGCCGACGATCGTGTTGTAGTAGTCGTTCATGCTGGTCGTGTCATTTTCGAGCACCCCGGCGTTGCGCAAAGCATGTATCGCCAGCGCGATCGTATTGTCGCCGGGTTCCCCCGAGGCCGAGGCGACTATCTTCGATGGATCGAGCTCGATTTCGCCGTTCACCTCGATGTTTGCCGCATCGGTCAAGTTAGGATTGAAGAAATCAGTGCCGGTGCTCCCGTCCAGACCATATCCACTCTGGTGCAACGAGTTGACCTGCGATACAAAGGTGGAGGCCAGAGTATTAAGCTTCTCCAAATAGTCCGGGATGATCTGGTCACGGGCGTCCATAAGCCCTTTCAACTGTCCGGAGCTGTTTTTGAGCGAAATCTTGGTTCCTTGCCAGACGAGGTTGTGTATCATGGTCCCGTCGACATTGCTGACGGTGGCGCCGATCTTGATCGAATCGGAGCCGTTCACCAAAGACATGGCGCCGATATACACGGTCACTTCGCCGTTAGGCTGTTCAACCGAATTGACATCGATAATCTTTGACAAATTGTCCAGCAAAAGATCGCGGCTGTCCCTGAGATCGTTGGCTTTGGAGGTCCCGAGTTCGAGGGACTTGATTTGTTGATTGATGCTGGCGACCTGAGATGTCAGCCTGTTGACCTCCTGGACAAGGTTGGCCATATCGTTGTCGATGGAACTGCGCAGACTGTTGAGCTGGTTGGCCATCTCATGAAAACCGTTGGTCAACAGATGAGCCTGCTCAAGGATCTGCGATCGACTGCTGGTGGAATCCGGGCTGGTTGAGAGATCCGACCATGAGTCCCAGAAGTTGTTCATGAGGTTGGACAACGTCGTGTCATTCGGTTCATTAAAGAGCGACTCGATCTGCGTGAACACTTTCTCGCGATACTGCCATTGACCGAGGGACTTATTCTGCTGACGGTATTGCTGGCCGAGAAAGAGATCGCGTGCCTGCTGAATATCGGATACGGTCACGCCGGCGCCGAGAATACCTATAGTCGAGTATTCCGGCAATGCCGTGGTGATATTCACCCGCTGGCGGGAATAGCCGGGAGTGTTTACATTGGCGATATTGTTACTTATAGTCTGCAGCGCAAGTTGATGAGTCAGCAGCGCGCTGCGACCGATTTGCAATCCCTGAAATAATCCGGGCATCATGCCCTCCTGTCTACAGCGACTGTCCGGCTGTGGTCTTTTGTGTTACCCGAAGCCGAGTAGGTGGACGGGGTCCCCTGGATTCGGGACAGCATTTCCATGGTCTTCATGATGTATTCGCGAGAGCGGTTCAACAACATGGCGTTCTGGTTGCGTGTCCGGTTGATTTGGTCGCTGAGCGCAAGGATGATTTTCTGAAGGTGCTGAAGTCGGTCGGCCTGCGTCTGGTCGACTATCTCGAGCAGGCGCGTGACATTCAAGTCGTCTTCGATATGATTGGCGATCTTGATCGCCTCCACCAATTCGAGACGCTTCTTGTTTAACAGCTGACTTTGAATCAGCTTCTCCCGCTGCAGGTCGGTGACACGCGTGATACCGTCGATATCGTTTTCGACAAGCATCCGTTGTTGCTGCTCGAGGAGTTCAAGGAAGGATTCGAAAAGAGCGGCTTCCTTGCCGATGATGTCAATTAAAGTGTTGACCATATCCTATACTTCGTGATATATGTTTCCACCGTTACTTATCGGTTGTTTTTGAAAGCACTTTAGGGCGGCCGGGTGGCGAGCCGCCGGAGATGTTGCTTAACGTATCGAGAACCTTGTTGACATAGTTGACCGTTTCCTTGAACGGCGGTATTCCCTGGTATTTCTCCACATTGCCCGGTCCGGCGTTGTAGGCGGCCAGCCCGAGCTTGACCGAGCCGAACCGGTCGATCAGGTTTCGGAGATAACGACTGCCGGCCTTGATGTTTTCGGCCGGATCAAATACCTCCCGGACACCGTAGTCAGTAGCTGTCGAATCGGCCAGTTGCATGAGCCCCTTGGCGCCGGCCGGTGACACGGCTTTGGGATTGCCGGATGACTCGGTCTGGATGACCGAGATTATGAGGGCCGGGTCAAGCGAAGTCTGTTTGGCCGCCTCATCGATATGCTGGCCGAACCTGGACAGAATGGAATCCCCCTCCACCGGGCGATTGGCAGCCGGATTCGGCAACAATAGCGAAGTTTGTTCGGCCGCCTCATCGATATGCTTGTCGAACCTGGACAGAATGGAATCCCCCTCCACCGGGCGATTGGCAGCCGGATTCGGCAAGAATTTGGTCGGGTTGACCTTGATTTTGAAATCCTTCTGGGGAGTCTGCAACTTGTCAAACTTCTTTTCGTGCAGAGGCGCGGGCGCGACCTTATCCCGTCGAAGTGATTTGATCTCTACCGGGGAAGCACTGTCCGGCTGCTGCGCGTCTATAACC
The DNA here is from genome assembly GCA_964371785.1 of uncultured Ignavibacteriales bacterium. GTDB lineage: Bacteria > Zixibacteria > MSB-5A5 > GN15 > FEB-12 > CAVQCT01. The sequence continues at coordinate 64,016 of CAYJOL010000007.1, forward strand.
TTTTCCAAGGAGCGGTACAGCAGATCGGATATGGAATTCCGGCCGCCAGTAGCCATCTTGTCGGCCATCTGCATGTCGAACATGTCTGTAAAGATATCTTTACCCATCCCGCCCGAAAACAATCCGTCTTTCTTGGCGGACGCATCGGGGACAGTCTCTCTCATGGTCTTTAGAAGCTGGTACATGAAGAATGCCTCGAATTCCTTGGTCGCCTTATGGAGACGGACCTTCTCACCCTCCAGGTTGGCCGGCTTCTCTTCCTTTAGCTTTTCCACGTTGGAAAGGGAAGGAACTGAGAGATTGGATGTCACAGCGTTCATAGCCATTACAGGATTATCAACTCCGATCTGAGGGCTCCGGCCTGCTTGAGGGCCTGAAAAATGGCGATAATGTCGCGCGGGGTCGCCCCGATCTTATTTAAGGCATTGGCTATGTCTGAGAGGTACACGGCCCGTTCCAGATTCACCACGTGTGCCACTTCATCCTGGATATTAATTCGCGAATCCTGCGTTACCACCGTCTGTCCCTGGCTGAACGCCTCGGGCTGCGATATGACCGGTGTGGATTGGATATTTACTGTTATCGTGCCGTGGGCGATCGCGACCGGTTCAATTGTCACATGTTCGCCGGCGACAATTGTTCCCGTCTTTTCGTTTATTACGACTCTGGCCGTGTTGTCCGGCACTACCATCAATTGTCCCACGTCCGAAATGAACTGGGCGCGGTAGTTCACATCACTTAATGAATCAGGTAATTCGACCTTTACCGTACCGGCATCGAGTGCGTAAGCGGCTGTGCCGTATCGAATGTTGACTTGTTGGGCTATCCGGTTAGCCGTTGTATAATCAGGGTCGCGTAGCGCGAGATAGATCTCTTTCTGGCTGTCTTTGGGTGCAACTATTCCGGCCGTTACCTTGCCTCCGCCGGGGACTCGACCGACCAGCGTATAGTTGTTGACGATCTTATTGGCGTCATCGACTTTCACATTGAATCCGCCGATCGACACCGGGCCCTGGGCGATTGCCCGTACATTCCCTTCCTCGTCGGACAGTTGAGTCAAGAGAAGCGTGCCTCCCTGCAATGAAGAAGCGTCCCCCACCGATGACACGGTGATGTCAAAGTAGGTACCTTCCTTTTGGTAGCTGGTGATTTTGCCGGTGATCATGACGGCCGCAACGTTTTTGACCTTAACTTTGGTCACATCGACAGTCAAGCCCATACGCTCCATCATGTTGGTGAGCGCCTGAGTAGTGAACTGAGTGCCGTTACCGTCCCCGGTACCGTCAAGTCCTATCACGAGTCCGTAGCCGATTAGATCGGCCTCCTGTTTGTTTTGAAAGTCACAGATATCTTTGACGCGTACTTTGTTGGCGTTTGCGGGAGCATAGAGTGCGACCAGCAAAAAGAGAATCAGCGACAGGCCGACCGGAGTGGCGATGCGAGTAAATACTAATGGCAGCATAGCTCCTCCCTAAAAAATCCAGCTAAACAGCCGGGTGAAGAATCCGGGGCGCGCGCTGGTCGAGGCGGCACCTTTGCCGTTGTAATGGATTTCAGCGTCGGCGATCAGATACGAATCAATAGTATTCTCCGGGGTAATGTCCTTCTGGCGAACGACGCCGGTGAGAGCCAGCGTTTCCCTGTCATTGGAAATACCGAGAGTCCGAGAGCCTTCAATCACGAGGTCGCCGTTGTCTTTTACCGCCACCACCGTAACGGACATCTTGGCACGGAGGGTACCGTTGCGGGTGTTCTCCCCTTTGCCGTCAAATGTATTGCTGTTGCTTCCATCAGCTCCGAATAACGGAATGAAATCGAGCGGGCCGATACCCGGGCCGCCCTTCAGCGATGACTTGGTAGACTTTTCAGTCTTTGTCTCCACGTTACTGGAAGCCCGATTCTGCTCGTAGATCAACACCGTGAGAATATCCCCCTCTTTGTTGGCCTTGATATCCGAGTACAGCGAACGTGACTGCCCGAAATCCGCGCCGTGAATCTTAATGGCAAACGGAATCAGCAGCAGCAGTAATAGAATGGCTAAAAATCTTTTCATCTGTCTTCACCTTTGTTTGAATCCTATGGTGTGACGGCGACTTCCCTGTCGTCGATTATTCTTCCCGTTATGACTTTGTTGGTTGCTTTGTTTTTGATTCTGATGAATTCTCCGCTGGATCCTTCCTGCATGGCTATTCCCGGGGCGGTCACGCGACAAAGGCCATCGTCGTAGACAATCAGCATCTCTTTGCCCACCAGTACATCGGGGATCTTCTCAACCGCCGGCAGGGTAAGAATCATGCCTTTGCGCAGGTTTCTTTTTGCCCAGCTGCCGCTGATATCAGCCAGACTGGTAAGAGGCTGTTCACGTAAATTGGTGACATCCATCCGCTCGATGCTCAGGCGGTCCGGAGACAGATGCTCGTGGCGCTCGAAACGATCGGTAGCAACCACAACACTTGCGAACTTGGAGATCTTCATCCGCACTTCGCCGGTTTCAGCCGGATCACCGTTAACGGACAATGTTGCCAGTATTGTATAGAGGCCAATCGGATCCGTCTGGGTGAGCGGTTTTATCGACAGGTCCTGGGGCCGTATGTCTTTCGACTGCAGTCTGTTGGAGAGGATTTCAATCTGATAGGAGGCGCTGTCGAGCGAATACGTCGACATGATCCGGTCGATAATTGCCTGGTCGCAGGATTCAGCCGTTACCGCGGATACGAAAACGCTCATGACAATTAGGATTAAAATGAGAATTTTGAGGATTGTTTTCATCACTATGACCTCTTCAGGCTATTGGCAATCTGGGCCATATCGTCGGCAGTTTGAATCGCCTTGGAATTCATCTCGTAGGCCCGCTGCGCGACTATCATGTTCACCATCTCATCGACCACCTTGACGTTGGACATTTCCAGATACCCCTGGTTGAGCTGACCAAGGCCGCTCTGGGTCGGCAGGTCGGTGATGGGCTCGCCCGAAGCGCCCGTCTTGACCAGCAGGTTACGGCCGATGGCGGAGAGACCGGACGGGTTGATGAACCGCGCCAATTCGATCTGACCGATCTGAACGGGGGTGTCGTTTCCTACCTGCATTACCTCAACGGTGCCATCGGTGCCAATCGAAACCGACTCAGCATCGGTAGGTATGGTTATCTCGGGAAGGATTGGATATCCCTCGGAAGTCACGATTCTACCGTCGCCGGAAACCTTGAACGTTCCGTCGCGCGTGTACGCCGTTGTACCGTCCGGATACTGTATCTGGTAGAACCCGTCACCTTCAATCGCCACATCCAACGGGTTACCGGTCGCCGTGAGATCGCCCTCGGTGAATTGACGGTTGGTCGCCACAGCTTTTGTGCCATAGCCGATCGCCAGTTCCGAAGGAGCCTGTGCGCCGATAGCGGTTACGGTGCCAGCTCTCCGAAAATTCTGGTACAGGACATCCTGGAATTCCACCTTGCTTTTCTTGAAGCCGGTGGTGTTAACGTTGGCAAGATTGTTAGCGATGTTGTCCACATTCATTTGTTGGGCGATCATTCCGGTCGCCGCCGTACGCATCGCTTTAATCATCTCAACCTCCTATGTTTATTCTTTCTTTGCTAAGCTTTCGGCGCAACCCGATTGAACAGGTTGTCAAGGGTCTGATCCTGAACTTGCACTGATTTCGAGTCGGCCTCATAATTCCGGAACGAGATGATCATATCGATCATTTCTCGGACGATATCGACATTGGACTCTTCAAGGAACCCCTGCTGAATGCGGGCAGTCGTGACCGGCTGCATCTCCACACCGTCGGGCACGACGAAAACGGAACTGCCCACTTTCTCAAGTTGGGACACGTCGGCAACGCTAACCGGCGTGATGGTGCCCACGGTGGCGCCATTAGCCTGCACCGTGCCATCCTGGCCGATGAGGATATCTCCGCTCGTGCCGACCTCGATCGGTCCCCCTTCACCTACCAGAAGCGCACCACCCGGGAAGGCAATCTGCCCTTCGGCGTTCACCGAAAATGTGCCGGCCCGCGTGAGGCCGGTGGATCCGTCGGGAAGCTGCAAACGGAAGAATCCGTCGCCGTCTAACGCCAGATCGAGATTATTGCCTGTCCGGTCGAAAACGCCGGGGGCAAAATTCGTGTAGACCTCATCCACCATCGGTTGCTCCCAATCAGATTTGGTGGCCACGGTCTTCTTCTCGGCCTTGGAGAGCTCCTTGGTAAACAGAGTGTCACGTTTGTAGCCCGGTGTCGAGGCATTGGCCAGATTGTTGGCCGTCAACTCCTGCTTCTTTATCCGCGGAATCATTGCGGATGCCGATGTGTAAATTCCTTTAATCATAGTTTACTCCGAGGGGATCTAAAGCAGAGTGTGTGCCAAGTCCGGCAAATCACAGCAATACGTTGTACAACAGCGACTTACAATTCGCGGCATAGATGACTAATGGCGTGAAAACGGAAGTCAATGCTTGGATTTGGAGGAAAAATTTTCCGCAAGCTGATCAGGCACTCGGGTTCGCCGGCGGCCTATTTGGGAAGATTATGATATTTCGCGATGGTCTTGTTGATGAGCCGGTCCATGGCTTCGTTGAACCGGTCTTCGCTCAGTTCTTCGCCATTGGACTTTCTATACAGGGCGCAATCTGTCTTATATCCGAAGCACTTCAATTCTTCGGCCAAATAGCAGACTTTGATATAAGCGCAGCGTTCGGCCTTTTTGAGAGGTTCGGCTTTGGTGTTCATATCGAGAGTATCGACTGGTAGGGGGGAAACCTTAGACGAAACGTGTTATCCCGTCGAACTGTTCGGGTGATATTCGAATTTAGGAATCGGGTTGCACAAAGAAAGCGGCACCCTGAAAAACGAGTTGCAAAAATGAGTGATCGGTACTATATTAGGGGCGTTCAAGCCGTTTAGTTTTCAAGTACTTACACAGAGATACGGAACGCCTATACTGCTTTTAATCGATAACGAGATTACCGACGCTAAACAGCACCGATTTTGCTTTGAGTACCTGGTATAACAAAAGAGGATATCGTATGCGTGTACCAATGAGGAATTTCGTTATCGGTCTGATAATTATTGCCGCAATACTAGCCCTTTCCGTCAAGGAGGCGTCTGCGCAGGATACTGGAATCCGGGATACGGTATATATCGACTCAGTGGTGGCCACTTCCTACAACAGCACTTCGGTCCCGATATTCATTTACAACGATGCCGAATTGGCCGGAATCGAAGTCACCTTGAGTTATGATTCGCCCGATGTTATGATTGACTCGTTTTCGTTCGTGGGGGGCAAAGTAGCTGGTTTTGCGAACAAAGGATATCAGCAGCTTACTACAAATTCTATCGACATTTATTGCGTTCCGATCAGTTCGAATCTCATTCCGACTGGATCCGGATATCTGGGGAGCCTGTTTTTCTCATTTGTCCCCGGCCTCTCCCCTCAGATGGTCAGGGTAGACACGATTACTTTGACAATTGGTGATCAGTATCTGTCAACCGGCTTTTCCGACATTAACGCCCATTTGTATGCTCCCTTTATAGTCCCGGGGAATATTGATATTAGACTTGGCTCCTGCTGTCTTGGCGACCGAGGTAATGTCGACAACAGCCCCGACGATATCACCGATATCGCCGACCTGGTTTATTTGGTCGAGTTCATGTTCGCGTCAGGCCCGGAGCCGGCATGTAATGACGAAGCGAACATCGACGGCAGTGTTGACAACGCGGTCGACATATCCGATATGGTGTATCTGGTGGAATATATGTTCGCCGCAGGTCCGCCCCCGCCTTCCTGTCCGTAAGCATATCGCCGCGGCCGTGCAGATTTATTTCTTGTTCTTGTAGCGATAGGTCGTGATTGCGATTTCGTCAGTCTCTTTGGACATCATCTGGTCGTATTCCTTAATGAAGTGATCGCGCTGACGTTCTTTGAGTTTTTCGTACTTCTTCCGCTCGCGGGCGGCCTCAAGCAGGAGCCTGCGTTTGGCCTCTTCATCCTTCTTGAGGACTCTCAAAAGCTCCTCACCGACGACCGTGTCACGTTTGAGTTTCTGCAGATATCTTGAGACTACCAGCATTTCGGCCGCGCCGAATGGCCGGGAAATGCGGACGCGCTGGTCATCGAGGGTAGACTGGCGGGTTTGATGGATCTGTACCAGTTCGGCATTTTGATCCATTACCTTCTGAGTTGACAGGGCGAGCTGTTTCTGTCGTTCCCGCTCTAGATGCTCCCGCACTTTGAGGAGGGCTTCCAGTCTGTAGCGAAACTTGCGCACGGTTTACTCAGTTTTCCAGAATGGCGCGGAGTTGCTGAAACGATTCATCATGGTCGATCAGCTCCCAGATTCCCTGCTTGAAGAAATCGTTCAGACGATCCATCTTGGATATGGCCAGGTCGATTTTGGCGTTCGAGCCCTTGACATAAGCGCCGATGTTGATCAGATCTTCTGCTTCGCGGTAAACCGACATCAGTTCTCTTACTCGACCCGCAACTTCCATCTCTTCCTGCGAGGAGACATCCTTCATGAGGCGACTGATTGAATCCAGAATATCGACAGCCGGGTACTGGTTGCGGGAAGCCAATCGGCGTGAAAGCGCTACGTGGCCGTCGATAATCGACCGGACCGCGTCGCTAACCGGCTCATTGAAGTCGTCCCCTTCTACCAGGACAGTGTAGAGTCCGGTAATGGAGCCATGGTCTTTTTGGCCGGCTCTTTCAAGCAGTCGGGGCAAGAGCGCAAATACGGACGGGGTGTACCCTTTCGTCGTAGGCGGTTCACCGACCGCAATACCGATTTCTCGCTGAGCCATGGCAATTCGGGTTAGCGAATCCATGAGCAGCATGACATCTTTGCCTTGATCGCGAAAATACTCGGCTATCGTTGTGGCTACATGGGCGCCTTTGATTCTGATCAGCGCCGGTTGATCGGAGGTAACCGCAACAACAACAGTATTTTTCATCCCTTCCGGGCCAAGGTCTTTCTCAATAAATTCGCGTACTTCACGTCCACGCTCGCCCACCAGGGCGACCACGTTGACGTCGGCCGATGACCCGCGAGCCATCATTCCAAGCATAACTGATTTGCCCACCCCTGATCCCGCAAAAATTCCCATTCGTTGACCTTTACCAATTGAGGTCATGAGATCGATTGCTTTGATTCCGGTGCGCAGAGGTTCTGCAATCAGTCTGCGTTTCAGCGCCGGTATCGGCTCGGCGTGGATGGAACGGGTGGTTGTCGCACGGAGCATTCCCTGGCCATCGATCGGCTGGCCCAGGCCGCCCAATACTCGGCCGATTAATTCGTTCCCGACTGGGATTCGTAACTGTTCGGATGTCGAGGTCACTATAGCGCCCGGCGTAATGCCGGTGATGGCACCAAGCGGCATGAGCAAAAGATGGTCGTCGCGGAAACCTACTACTTCGGCCAGCGTTCGCTCCCCGTTATCCCGGTTTTCAATGGAACATGTACGCCCAATTGATATCGCTGGACCGGCAGACTCGATAACCAGGCCGACAACCTGGGTCACCTTGCCGAAATGTTTTATCGTCCGAACCGTGTTGATTCGTTCCGTATAGGTATCATAGGAAATGAAGCTCACGCCTGACCCTCGTGCCGTTTCAGGGCTTCCTCGATAACTTCAAACTGTGATTCCAATCGGGCATCGATATCGCCAGTCGGAGTCTCTATGAAACAGCCACCATAGTTGACGCGGGGATCGGGCTCAATCGAGAGTTCCTTGATGGAGGTCGAACCCTTGAGGAAACGATTCATATTTTGTTCGATTATAGGCAGATGGTCAGGGTTGACCTTGATTTTCAGTTTCGACCGATCGACGAGCGTGTTGATGACGCCGTTGATGATTTCCAGAGTCACCTCAGGGTCGGCCACAACAGCGTCAAAAGTGACTTTGCGGCTTATCTGGACTATCAGATCGAGAACTTCCTGCCGTGCCTCCTCAAATAAGGCTTCTCGTTGTTCGACCGTGTCTTTGATTGCCCGATCGAACTCCTTGAGGATTTTGCCCGCTTCTTCGAGTCCTTTCTGCATGCCGGATTGGTATCCCTGCTGTATACCTGCCTGTCGAGCCTTCTGCACTTCGTCGGCGAAAACGCGCTCCATTTTGAACACTTCCTGGATCGGGATAAGTCGGGCGCCGTTGGCATCGGTCGTGACTGAGACAACCGGGAAAAGTGTCGAGAGTTTCTCCTCGGCCCGGGCCTCGATCGCCGAGTCAAGCTGTTTTTCGCCGATAAAGACGCTCGGTGCGTCCATCGTATAGCGAATGATTCTAGACAATGATTTCCTCTTTGCCGCCGCGACCGGAGACAATAATCTGACCTTCCTCTTCGAGTCCGCGGACCACTTCGACAATCCTTGACTGGGCCGCTTCGACATCGGACAGACGGGTCGGGCCCATGAATTCCATTTCTTCCTTGATCATCACGGCCACGCGCTCGGACACGTTCGAGAAGATTTTGTTGCGGACTTCGTCGGTGGTAGCCTTGAGCGCGATGGCAATATCCTTGGTCTCCACCTCTTTAAGCAGGCGCTGGATGGAACGATCATCCAGGAGAATGAGATCGTCGAACACGAACATCATGTTCTTGATTTCCGCGGCAAGATCCGGGTCCTCGGCTTCAAGCGACTGTAAGATGTTCTTCTCGGCAGTAGCATCGATGAGGTTCAGAATCTCGGCGATAGCCTTAGCTCCGCCGGAGGCGGACATTTCGCCGCCGGCCGTCTGCTCAAAATGACCTTCGAGCGTCTGCTCGATTTCCTTGAGAATTTCCGGCGCGATCTTCTCCATCAGCGCGATTCGTAGCGAAACTTCAGCTTGAAGCTCCGGAGTCAACTCCGAGAGTACTCCCGCAGCATGCTGAGGATTGAGCTGGGTGAGAATAAGTGAAATAGTTTGTGGATGTTCGTTTTGCAGAAATCCAGTCAATTGTTTCGGATCGATATCCTTGAGTAACGAGAATCCGCGGGATTTAATCGAGGACTCCAGCCGGTGAAGTATCTCCTTGGCCTTTACCGCACCTACCGCCTTCTCAAGAATGGTCTGGGCAAAGTCGATACCACCCTGGGAAATGTACTGGCGCGCCATGAAGATCTGGTGGCATTCTTCGATCACCTTTTCCTCTATTTCGGGAGGGACATCGCGAAGGTTAGCGATTTCCACCGTGATCGACTCCAGGTCCTGCTCTTTCATCCCTTTGAGCACAAGAGCCGAGACTTCGGGGCCGAAAGCGACGAGCGCGACAGCCGCTTTCTGAATGGGGGACAACTTACTGTAATCAAGCATCGCTCACCTACTCAATCATCATGGTTTTGATAACGCGCGCGATCTCTTCAGGCTGTTCTTTCGCCGCCTGCTGCATCTTGTCGACGAGACGAGGCTTCCTTTTCTCGGCGACAATTGGGAGATCCTCTTCCGGCTGAATGATCGGCTGCATCGGCTGCGGCGTCTGTACCACCGCCGGCCTTGGTGGCGGAGCAAGGCGCGACAGTGTGCCGAACAGCTTTTTTGATTTCCGTTTTAACCAGAAAAGAGCGACCAGTGCCAATAGGACGAGTCCTATCTTCTTGCCGATTTCGAGGTAGTAATCCTGTTTGTACATGTCGTCGAGGAACTGACGATCTTCATCGAGACTGTTCCGATCGAACGGCAGATTGACCATTTCGATTTGATCATTGCGCTGCTGATCGAACCCGACTGAATTCTTAACGATGGCGGCCAGGCGATCCAGCTCTTCCTGTGAACGGGGCTGGTACACCGGAGCCGTGGTAGCATCTCCGCCTTCAGCCGGCACATATTTGCCATCGACCAGTACCGCAATTGAAAGCCGATCAATATTTCCAACCGAGTTTATAATGTGTTCGACTGTCTTGTTTAATTCATAATTCGTAACCACGGTTTCGTTGCTCTCGTCGTTCTTGCTCTCAGAGTTGTCGCCTGACTTATCTGCCGTGGTTGTGCTGCTCTTAGTGCGCTCTTCGCTCCGAACCGAAGGCTGGTTGGGGTCATACTGTTCTGAGGTTTTTTCAATTTGCTGGAAGTTAAGGTCGGCTGTCACCCGGATAACCGATTTACCTGCTCCGAGAACGCCATCAAGCATCGACTGCGATTTTTCCTGAAGATACTGTTCGACCTGCTTGCGAACTTCAAGTTGTGATGACGAGAGTCCGGCCAGCGGGTCGGATTCGGTATTCGATGACAGCAGATTCCCATCGTAGTCGATTATGGAAATATTGCTTGGTTTGAGTCCTTCCACGGATGAAGCAACCAGATGGGTGATTCCCTGTATTTGCTGTTTGGAGATTCCCCCGGCGCCTCTGAATTTGAGGACAACGGATGCCGTAGCTTCCTGCTGATCCTTCTTGAACAGTCTGTCTTTCGGCATGACAATATGCACTCGCGCCGCCTTGACCTCGTTTAACTGCATGATAGTTTTGGTCAACTCACCCTCGAGAGCGCGGCGGTAATTCAGATTTTGCAGGAAATCCGTCATGCCCAGATTATTCTTGTCAAAAATCGCGTAACCGATATTGCCGGAGCTGGGCAGGCCTTTCGATGCCAGGGCTATTCGTGTCTTGTAGACATCACCCGAGGGCACCCCAATGGTCTTTCCACCGGCGGATAGTTGGTACGGGATTTTCTGATCTGACAGGTAGGAGGTAATCTCGCCCGCTTCCGATTCTTCGAGATCAGTGTAAAGCGGGGCGTAGGTTACACTATGAAGCCAGCCGACGATAAAAATGATGCCGACAATTGAACCGGCAATTACACCAAGAAGCATCATGACCTGGCTGGGGGTCATTCTGCTTATATAATCCATCAGATTCTTGAAAAATTCCTTAATCGCTTCCATCGTAAGTCCTATTTATCGCGTCTTGTAGTCAGCCGTCCATGGCCGACAGGCACATTAGCATTTATATCTATAGGGGCATCTGCATAATCTGGGTATAGGCATTGAGCAGTTTATTGCGAACTTCGAGCAACAGATCCATGGCTATGCCCGCTTCCTGCGCTTTAATCATGACATCGTGCAGTTCCACCGGTTCGCCGTTCATAAACGATTCCTGTATCTGCGCCGCATCCTTCTGAAGACCATTGACCGAATTGAGCATATTGGAGAAGACTTCGGAGAAATTCCCTTCTGTCTTCTTATCAGACTGGGTGGCCTCGTTCGGATTGACATTAAGCTTTTCAACAAGTCCCGGGACGAGACGATTTATACCTCCAATAGCGTTGCTCACGGTACTCACACCTTCACATCGATAAGTTTTCCGAGCGAACCGGATTCGGCGGCGGAGTCATCGGCTTTGTAGCCGGCGCCGAACCTATCGGAGTCGTGGAATCTGGCAAACAACAGATCGAGCGCGTTCTTTTCTTCCGGGGAGAGATAGTCGGCATAGCTGCCGGTGGAAGCTTTGACGGCTACTTTCGATGGAGCCAGGTCCTGAGGCTCAATCGAAACGGCCTGTGATTTCGTCTGCGAAGCGCTGTCGGACGATCTGCCCGCCGGCTTGTCTTCGCGTACATTTACCTGCTGGTACGATTGAATTCCAAGGGGATTGATCTTCATTTGTTATACCTCACTCATTATATGTCAAGAGCATCCTGTGCCATTTTCTTGGCGGCCGATATGGCCACCGTATTTGCCTCGTAAGCACGAGAAGCGGACATCATGTCAACCATCTCGTTCACCACTTCGATATCCGGGTACTTCACATATCCCTGCTCATCGGCGTCCGGATGGCTTGGGTCATAGACCAGTTTGTAACTGGTATCCGGGTCCTCAACCACTTTGGCTTCCACATCGGGCAATTTCACTTTGTCAGTATCGGTCTGAATCCGGTTGTACATGTGTTTGGTGTCCGTGCGGGCCAGATTGACATCGGCGCGTTTGATATATGAAGCAAAAGTCCCTTCTGTCGGATCTTCTTTGACGACCACTCTTTCCCGGCGATATGGTCCGCCCTTTTCGGTTTCGGTGGTCTCCGCGTTGGCGATATTCTTCGCCACCGTATTCATTTTGGTTCGCTGGATGCTGAGCCCGCGGGCTGATATGTCAAAGGCGCTGAAAATTCCTGCCATATTCACTACTCCTACTTGCTCGTAATGGCCTTCTTGATGGCGTCGAACTTCTGCTGGAGCAATTTGGCTCCGACAGTGAACATCAGTTCGTTCTGGGCCAGATTCGGGATCTCCCGATCAATGTCCACCGAATTCAGTTCGTCGACTTTCACCTTCTCCTGATCAACTTGTGGCGGCTTATCCGGGTTGTTTCCAGTGGGCAGGTGATTCGCGTTAGTCATCGTTCCGATCACGTGGTCACCCTGGTTGGTTAGCCGCTTGTATTCAGATGGGAAATCGATCTCTTTGGTGCGATAGCCGGGTGTCGACGCATTAGCGATATTGCCGCTAATGAGCTTATGACGAAATGATGCCAGATTCAGAAACTTCTGGTTTCTCGGCACCCCGGTGCCATCGAACAGGAATTGTGCTATTTTGTTATCCATCGCATCACATAATTAGAGTTTCTCGTGTGACTGTAAAGCAAGGGATGTGCCAAATGACCATGACTGTCGATTTGTCATTGAAAGTCAATGAGTTATGCGATGTCTTGGGATATGGAACGGCAAGCCGGAGTCAGTGTGATGGGAAAATCTTTCCGATAGGCCATGAAAGGATTATTCAGAATTGCTGAACGTCTGGTCCCGGTTGCCCTGATTGGAGGGAAGTGGGGTCCGGGTGCTATCGGGCTTATCTACATAATAAAGGTTCGATGTCGGTTCCTTCTCGGATAGCTCCATGGTGAGGATCACAATGTCTACCCGGCGATTTTTTGCCCGGTTCTCGATTGAGTTGTTTGGTCTGACCGGTCTGAATTCACCGTATCCAAGGGCAGAAAGCTTGTCGGCGGGGTAATTGAATTTGTCAGTGAAGTATCTGACTACTTCGGTCGCTCGTGATGTGGAGAGCTCCCAGTTCGACGGAAACAGCGGCGTGTTGATCGGCCGGTCATCGGTATGACCTTCGATACGCACGTGATTCGGAATTTTCCCTATCTGATCATAGACGATATCGAGCACATCTTTGGCCTTCGGTTCGAGGGTAGCCGAGCCCATCTTAAAAAGAGCCGATTCCATGATGTGGACCACCAAGCCGCGTTCGGTGATCTCTGTCTGCACCACGTCTTCGCGTCCTAGCTTGCTGAAACGCTGTTCAATTTGCTTTTGGATCATGTTCAGGTCGCCCAACTGCAGCAAGCCATGACCTTTCTGGTTATTCTCGGCCTGCTGTTTGCTCATTACGGTCGTTCCGCCCTTCAGCACGCCGTTGAGCGCCTCAGCCATCTTTCCAAACCGCTTGGCATCCAGACGGGACATTGAATACATTACAATAAAGAAAGCCAGCAAGAGGGTAATCAGGTCGGCGTAAGTAAGCAGCCAGCGTTCGAGATTCTCGTGCTGGGAGTCGTGTTTGCGACGGCGGCGCATGGTCAGACCTCGGTCCGGCGGTGATGCGGGGCGACGAAGGAAAGCAGGCGGGTGCGGATATTGCGCGGATTGTCGCCCGACTGGAGGGCGATGACCCCTTCCATGATCAGTTCGAGGTGCGCTATTTCTTCCTCGTGCCGCATCCGGAGCTTATCGGACACCGGAAGGAAAAACAGGTTGGCCAAGCCGACTCCCCAGAGGGTGGCGATGAACGCGGCGGCAATCGCGGTGGCCATCTTGGCGGCATCGGACGTATTGCCGAGTGTATGAATCAGGCCGAGCACAGTTCCGAGAATTCCCATGGTGGGTGCGAAACCGCCCGCTTTCTGGAAGAAGCTTATTCCCTTTTTGTGTCGCTCCTCGATATAGGCTATTTCGGTCTCGAGTACTTCACGGAGCACCGTCACTTCAGTGCCGTCTATTACAAGCTGTACTGCCTTGCGGAAGAACGGTTCGGATATCGTTTTGAGATTGGATTCCAGTCCAAGGATCCCTTCGCGCCTGGCCTTCTCCGAAAGCTTGACGAGCTCATCGATGGTTTCCTGTACCTTGGTCTCCTTACCGGCGAATGCCAGACGAAGAAATGTAGGCACGCGCAGAACAGTCTGCATCGATGTCGTCACCATAGTGGCGCCAAGTGTCCCGCCAATCACAATCATCATGGGAGCGAGCAGAAACACCGAATCAAGGTGACCGCCCTCAATGACAAATGAGCCGGTGATGGCGCCGACAGCTACTAGAAGTCCGAGTATGGTTGCAAGATCCATAACTGGTTATCCGTGCATCCTATTGATAAGCCGATATTTCCATTTCTGCGCGGAATTGCGTCTGTTGCCTAATGTATCGGCATCCGCTGGATTAAATAAAGCGGTTTCGGCTGGGCATCTGATGGGGATAACAAAAAGAAAAAGGCGGGAAAGTTGTTCTTCCCGCCCGCAGGCTTAGCACTCTGACATGTTACAGTCAGTTGGTCTCGGGGATGTTGTATTCGGCCAGTTTGTTGCGGATCGTCCGGGTAGTTATACCCAGAGCCTCGGCGGCTTTGGTCTTATTGCCGTTAAATTTCTCTAAGGTCTTAAGTATTAGGTACTTACTCCCCTCTTCCAACTTCATCGGCACCTTCAGACCGTGGAGATCCTCGCCGACCGGGCCCAATAGAAGGTCGACCGGGAAGTCATCTTCGCTCAGAACGGGTGAGCATGCCGTTACCACTGCCCGCTCAATCAAGTTCTCCAGTTCGCGGATATTACCAGGCCAGTGGTACCTCATCAACATGTTCAGCGCTCCGGAGTCAACGCCTTCCACTTGCTTGGCGTTTTCACGATTATATTTCTCAATGAAATGTTCAACCAGCAGTGGGACGTCTTCAATGCGTTCGCGAAGCGGACAAAGGTGAATCGGGATAACATTCAAACGATAGAACAGATCTTCGCGAAATTTCCCTTCCGCTATGTACTCTTTGAGATTTCGGTTCGAGGTGGCAATAATTCTGACATCAACTGAAATGGTGGCGCTTGATCCGATACGCTCGAATTCCCTCTCCTGGATGACGCGAAGCAGTTTGGACTGGAGATTCAACGGCATTTCGGAGATTTCATCAAGCAGCAGTGTGCCGCCATCAGCCAGCTCAAATCTTCCGCGATTGGTTTTCTTGGCATCGGTGAAGGCGCCCTTTTCATATCCGAACAGCTCGGCCTCGACCAGATTCTCCGGGAGGGCGGCGCAATTTAGTTTGATGAACGGACCGTCTTTCCGATTCGAGCTGTAGTGAATGGCCCGGGCGACCAGTTCCTTACCGGTTCCGGATCCGCCAGTGATCATGACTGTGGAGCGAGCATCGGCGACAGTCTGTATCCGCTCGAACACCGTTTTCATTGCTTTGGATTTGCCCACGATATTCTGAAATTTATCAGCCAGGTCCCGGCGCATCGTTTCGTTCTCGGCTCTCAAATCGAGCATCTCGGTCACGCGGCGGAGAATATGCTCTATCGTCTCCGGCAGAACCGGCTTGAGCAGAAAATCGTACGCCCCCAGTTTGACTGCCTTAACGGCCGTTTCAACCGTTCCATAAGCCGTCATAATTATGTACACCGTGTCTGAGTTGATGTTCTTGACGTGCTGTAACAGCTGGATGCCGTCGATCTCTTTCATTTTCAAATCGGCGAGCACGATATCAAACTGCTTCTGCTTGACTACCATCAGCGCTTCTTCGCCCGAGAACACCGGCTGGCACTGGTAGCCCGCACGGACTAGCGTTTCCACGATATACTCATTGACCAGCTTGTCGTCATCTACAACCAATACCGAATACTTCATATCTGTTACTCCACATGAACGGTGTTGACTGGAATGGGCAGCAGCAGGTAGAACACCGCTCCTGTCCCTTCTGAGACATTCTCAACTCTTATTTCTCCGCCGTGCGCTTTCATGATCTTCCAGGCGACCGCCAGCCCCAGCCCGGTCCCCTCGCGACGAGTCGTGTAGAATGGCGCAAAGATGTGATCGATATGTTCGGGCTCTATTCCCGGGCCATTGTCGGTAATGACTGTCTCGCAGACAGTCTCATTGACTCCGAGCATCATCTTTTCGCCGTACCGCGCCAGTGCAGTCGGCCGAGGTAGAGTCCTCGTCTGGACAGTTGCCATGCCGCCGTCCTTGCAGGCGTCGACGGCATTCATCAATATGTTGAAGAATATCTGCCTAAAGAGCATCTTGTCGATAGAGACGACTTCGGTATCAATCCATGGAGGTTGTTGCGTGACGTAGGTGATGTCAAACCGCTGGAGTCGTGCGGCATTATCAATCCTGAATTGATCTATTGTAGACCGGATGAACGACGGATAGTTGACATCCACTCGATTGATTTCTTCGCTTCGCGTATAACTCAGTAAGGTTTCGACCGTGTCATTCAAATTGTTGACACCGCGAATAATCTTATGAACGAGTTCTTTTTTAGGGTCGCCTTCTGTGAGGTCCCGGTCGAGCAACGCGGCGAAACCACCGATACCGGCCAGGGGGTTGCGAACTTCATGGGCGATGGTGGCCGCCATTTCCCCCAACGCCGCCAAAGTAGCGAGCCGGGTAAGCTCCTGCTCCATCCGCTTCATCTTAGTAAGGTCGTGAAAGACTTCCACCGCTCCGATCGCAGCTCCTTCATTGTCTCGAATAATGGCTGTGGAAACGGACAGAAACAGCCAGCTGCCATCCTTCAACTCGATCTTCTTTTCAACCGAGTCATGCGACCGGCCGGTCTCGACTGACCGAAGCGCGTTGGCATCGGGGGGATCGCCCGGTACAACAAAGTCCCGATAAAGTTGACCTAACGGTTCCCGGCGCGGGATGCCGAGAATTAGCGATGCGGCGGGATTAAAGTGCGTGATGCGGCCTTTATGATCGACCGCTATGACGCCCGCCGTTATAGAGTCAAGCACGCCGTTAAGGAACTCGGTGGCGCCAATATTCTGAGCGGTCAGCGCGACCAGCTTTCGATTGGCTTGCACCAGCTCCTCGTTTTGGGCGGAAAACTCGTCTTTTAGCTCTATGTATTTGCGTTGCAGGGAGTTTATGATGCGATTGAAGGAGGCATAGGAATCGGCGAATCGACCAATATCTGTCGAGTCCTCCGTCAACTCCCTGATTGCTCTGCTATTATCATCCATGACATAAACCTTCAATCTAATTGAAGGATATTAGGAGCTTGGGGGATACAATTCAACAAAAACTTTTTTCTAAAAGTAGCTGACGATCTCGCTGGTAATATCGCCAATCGGCGCGATGTGGTCGGCAATCTTCGCCTCGATAACGGCCCGGGGCATTCCGTAAACGACGCAGGTATCTTCGTTCTGAGCGATTATGATTCCGCCTTTGCCCTTGAGCAGCTTGAGCCCATCGGCGCCGTCACTGCCCATTCCGGTCAGAATTACGCCTATTACCGCACCGCCATATTCGGTGGCAACAGAATTCATAAGCACGTTGACCGACGGTTTATAGAGCGCTTCGCGAGGATTATCGGTGATTATGATACGTCCCTTGATGCCGGATTTACGCACAACCATGTGGCGCCCACCGGGAGCAATATAGACAGTTCCGGCGTCGATCGACTCGCCGTCTTCCGCTTCTTTGACCGCTACCTGCGAGAGTCCGTTTAACCTCTCAGCCAGCGATTTGGTGAACATGGGGGGCATATGCTGGGCCACCAGCATGCCAACCGGGAGTGTACGCGGAAGTTTGGGGATAATCGCCTGAAGGGCCGGCGGGCCACCGGTCGAGCATCCAAGGGCAATCAGATTGACCAAATGGTTACGCTTCCGAATGACTCTCTGCAGGGATGTTTCCACCTGGGCCTGACGAACCACATCGCGTGGCGCCGGACCGTTTTTGAGAGCGGCAAATGCCCTGGTCCGATATCGTGCCATCAAAGTGTTTTTGCGTCGGGCGATATCTTTGATTTTGGCCAGTAAGTCATCCTTTATTTTAACGATATCCAAACTGACATACGAAAGTTGCTTGGGGATAAAGTCAACCGCTCCCAGCTCAAGAGCATCGAGTGTAGCCGCAGCGCCATCGGTGGTCAACGACGAGATCATCATCACCGGGACCGGAACGGTGGTCATGATCTGCCTGAGGGCGGCCAGACCATCCATGCGTGGCATTTCAATATCCATCGTGACAAGGTCCGGCTTGAGCATGCGGACCTTCTCGACTCCTTCTTCGCCATCCCTGGCCGTACCGATTACCTTGATCTGTGGGTCGGACTCCAGCATCATGGTCAGCGCTTTGCGCATAAAAGCGGAGTCGTCCACGACCAGTACCCTGATGACATCACCCGGTTTGTCGATCATCTGGTTTGTTCCCATCAACTGATGCGTTTAGCGATACTGAATAATCCTATCAAATCGACAATCAACCTGATTCGGCCGTCGCCGAGAATTGTCGCTCCAGCTATACCTTCGGTACTGCCGAGGTAGTTGCCAAGAGACCTGATCACCACTTCCTCCTGGCCGAGGAATCGGTCGATAACCACGCCCAGTTTCTTTTCGGCGAGACCGATCACGACGATGTATGGCTTTTCAGTCAGGATGAACCCGCCCTGACTCTGTCTGAGGATTTTGTTCAGATTAATGATCGGTATGATTTCATCCCGAAGACGGAAAACCGGTTTCTTGTTCAAATAGTAGATATCGGACTTATCGGTGCGGACCGTTTCGTACACCGACGACAGCGGCAGGACAAAGACTTCACGGTCCGATTCCACCAGCAAACCCTGGATTATCGCCAGAGTGAGCGGCAGCTTGATATTGATGCGAGTGCCCAGTCCTCGTTCTGAATTCAGTTCAATCAGACCGTTCAGCTTCTCGATATTGGTTCGCACAACATCCATCCCCACACCGCGTCCGGAGACGTCGGTAACCACTTTGGCTGTGGAGAATCCGGCCTCGAATATGAAATGAAAGACATCTTTATCCGGCATTCTATCGACATCCATTCGGGACACCAATTTGCGTTCAACTGCCTTGTCCCGAATTGAGTCGACGTCGAGACCCTTGCCATCATCCTCGATTTGGATGACGATATTGGACCCCTCCTGACTCGCCGTCAGATGGATCGTCCCGATTTCAGGTTTCCCCCTGGCCGTGCGTTCGGCCGGCGATTCAATGCCGTGGTCGCAGGAATTACGGATGATGTGAACAAGCGGGTCGCCGATTTCTTCGATCACCGATTTGTCTAATTCCGTCGTTTCACCGGAGATAACAAGCTCGATTTTCTTCTTGCTGTCACGCGCCAGGTCTCGAACCAGCCGGGGGAATTTGTTGAATACCTTGCCGACCGGTTGCATCCGCATCTTCATAACGGCCGTTTGGAGTTCAGAAGTTATGAAATTGACCGAGTTGGCTGCCCGTCCGAGATCTTCCAGTTCGAGCTGGTCCTCGTGTTTTGCCGCCAGCTTGTTTACGGTCTGGAGCAGGCTGTTGCGTCCCAGAACAAGTTCCCCCATCATATTCATCAAGGTATCGAGCCGCTCAACATCGACTCGTATCGTTTGGTCCCCGGCCGGTTTCTTAGAGGTGACGCTCGCCGGCTTTGTCGACCGAGAGACGTCGTCCTTTGACGCGGTGTCGGACTCCGGTACGGACGCCGGCGCTTCCGGTACTTCTTCTTCCACGGACAGCGTGTCGATGTCATCGTGGCTCGCATGCAGCGGGGAGTCATTTGATTTCTCCGCTTTGACAGGGTGTGATGAAGTATGCGCCACCTCGTCTCCGGCAAGCGCCGCGGTCAGGCTCTCGATAATTTCGGTAAGATCCGTATCGGCGTCAGCATGCGTTTGTCGGACTGTAGCAAGCATATCCTTGAGGATATCCAATGACCGCAGCAACAAATCCATTATATCGGCTGTCACCACCATTTCGGCCTTGCGCAGTTTGTTTAAAATGTCTTCCATGCGGTGCGTCAGTGTTGTGATGTGCTCGAATCCGAGAAAACTCGACGTCCCCTTGATGGTGTGAGCCGCCCGGAAGATCTCATTCAACAGACCGAGATCGCCCGGCATGGACTCCAATTTCACCAGATTCGAATCAAGTGAATTGATAAGCTCATCGGACTCTACAAGGAAATCACCGATGATTTCCTGCATTTCGTCCATATCGAAATCTGCGTCAGTCGTCATATGTTTATTTTCTTGTTCATTGTAACTATTTCTTGGAGAACAGAGTGTCTATATCTGACTGCTCGGTTTTCTTTTGATACATGTCGGCGTGCGGATCGAAAGCCCGTTTCTTGCGTTTCTCATCGACTGGAACCGTAGTTTGCGGGCCATGCAGAGCTGTTAGAATTCCGGAGAGTTTCGTCTCCAACTCCTCAAGTAGATTCATGGCATGGCTAATCTGCTGTGAGGTAATATCCTGAAACTGCAGGGCATCCATTATCGTGTAAGCATCGTTGCAGTTGGTATTGGCTTTCTCGATTAGAGCAACCGCCAGCGCACTGACCTCGCTTGCCTTCCCCTCGTCCGTTTTCTCTTTAATCGCTTTGAGTCCGGCAATCACTTCCTGCTCGCGCTGGGTGATGTGTTCGACGAGATCAAGCATCTGCTGGGTCGCGGCCTCTGTCTGCTCACTTATCTTATCAAGCTGCCGCGTAGCGATTGGCACATTCTGTTGGGATTCCATGAGCGGATTGCGAAGTTTCTTGTAGCCTTCGACAATCTCGGTAATACTGGCGGATAGCTCAAGAATCTCCTTCCTGATTTTCTTCTGAAGTACATCAGTCGCAGCCATTATAATCACTCCTTTAAGCAGCTCAGTTGCCGAGGATCTGTTCGATCTTCTGTTTCAGAGTATCCGGCGTGAATGGCTTTACAATGTAGTTGTTCACGCCAGCTTTCATCGCTTCGAGAATGTCGTCTTTGACCGAACGGGTGGTCACCATGAGAATCGGCATATCTTTGTATTCTGCTGACGATCTCAATGTGGTCACCAACGCCAAACCATCCATTTCCGGCATATTCCAGTCGGTGATAATGAAATTGATCTGTTCGACTTTGAGTTTTGCCAGAGCATCTTTACCGTCCGATGCTTCAATCACGTCGTTGAATCCTGCCCGTTTAAGCGTATTGATAATAATACGGCGCATGGTCGGGCTGTCATCTACTGCCAGGATCTTGAGTTCCGCCACGTTGCCTCCTTATTGCTGTGATACTATGTTGTCGTTAAGATATTTGGATACTTCGTTCAAGAGTAGATCGGACTTGAACGGCTTGACCAGGTATGAACTGGCCCCCACTTCCAGGCCGCGCTCCTTGTCGTCTTCGCCCTCTTCGGATGTCAGGATGATTATCGGGGTGCGGCTGAATTTTTCGTTCTGCCGCAGCGTATTAATCAACCCGTATCCGTCGAGATTGGGCATGTTCAAGTCGGTAATGACCAGATCCACGCCATCGGACATGTTGGAAATTTTCTCGATAGCATCCATGCCGTCGCAGGCTGTAACAACCCGGTACCCTTTGTTTTTCAGGGAGAACGAGACAAATTTCACGACAGTCGGCGAGTCATCGACTACGAGAATTGTGTTTATCATAATTGTTCCCTGTATCTTTGCGTCACTTATTAACTACGGGAGTCTTGATTCTGCTCAACAAGTCGAGTGCCCGAGCCGCCCCGCTGTTCGCCGAGGCATTCGCGAATTCGGCCGCCATGCCGGGCGCCGCCTGAGCGGTGACCGGTTTTCTGTCGGAAACCGGCGTGCCGGCTGCCTCCTTTTGATAAACCAGCGCGTTCTTGAAATAAACCAGCTTGAACGCTTTGGAGATGCCGTGCAATGTTTCCGAATGGCCTATATAGAAATATCCGCCCGGACGCAACGAATTGAAAAAACCACGCACCAGCTGCTTTTTCACTTCGTCCGAAAAATAGATCATCACGTTACGGCAGAAGATGGCGTCGAAATTTGAGTTGAGCGATATCTTCCGTGCGTCATTCAGGTTCAGGTGGGAAAAACTCACCATGGCCTTTATTTCCGGATTGACCCGATAGCTGTCGTCTACCTTCGTGAAATATTTCGTCAGGATGTGAGGTTTGACACCCCGTAAGGTAAGACCGGTATACTCACCCCGCCGTGCTCTCTGCAGAACGCTTTCCGAAATATCGTTGGCGATGATTTCTATGTTCCACCCGGCCAGGGTGCGGAGTTTTTCCAACAGAATCATCGCCAGCGTGTATGGCTCTTCACCGGTGGAACAACCGGCCGACCAGAGTCGAATATGCTTCCCGCCTCGGCTTTGCATCTTCTCCTCAATAATCATGGGCAGCACTTCTTCGGAAAAAGAAAGCAACTGCGGTTCATTCCGGAAGAAGCTGGTTTCATTGGTCGTGATGACGTTCATCAGGTTGTTGAATTCCTTGAGCGAGGTGTCGTACTTGACGTGATAAAAGTAATCACGATAGCTCTTGATACCCAAGTCACTCATCCGTTTGATGATCCGGTTCTTCACCAGGTACATCTTATTTTCACCAAAAAATATGCCACTTTTCTCGTGGATGAAGTCCCTTATCATGGAAAACTCCTCCATCGACATTTCAGGCTCGGCGACGACATTCATTTCCATATCCGACCCTTTTTACTGTTAGCCCAAACTCTTTTAAGTTGCCGATCTCGTGTCATCTTATTCACTGGTCCGGAGTGACGGTCCTGAGCGGCGGTTCTTCGGCACGACTGGCAAACGCGTCCTGACGGCCTCGGTTTCGTTGTCGCTTCATAACCGCGCTTCGAAGAACATCGTTGATTTCATTCAAAGCAAAAGGCTTGATAAGAAAGTCAACAGCTCCCTTTCGAAATGCTGCAATGACGGAATCCACGGATGGATCGCTCATCATCAGAATCACGGTCACCGACGGATACAGGTTCTGGAGCCGGTCCATCATTTCCAATCCGGCTGCCCCTTCCAGGAAACAGTCGGCAATCGCGATGTCATACGAACACGTCGACAGCGTCGACAACAGCTCAGAGGCAGTTTTTACGGAGTGTACGTTGTATCCCAGTTTAAGCAGGAAGCTTTCAACATCACGGCGAATCACCCCATCGCTGTCGGCCAGCACCACTTTTGGAGAGGAGGACTGGTCTTGCATGTCAACCTTCCTCCTTTTCCCTTAGATTGCTCTCGATTGTCTTGTACAGCTGGTTTATATTGAAGGGCTTTATGATA
Organism: uncultured Ignavibacteriales bacterium; assembly: GCA_964371785.1. Classification (GTDB taxonomy): domain Bacteria; phylum Zixibacteria; class MSB-5A5; order GN15; family FEB-12; genus CAVQCT01. The sequence continues at coordinate 87,212 of CAYJOL010000007.1, forward strand.
TAGTCGGCCACCCGTTGTCTCAGGGCCGTTACTGCCGAATCGACTGAGGGGAAACCCGTCATGAGAACCACTGGAATTTCCGGATGTGTCTCTTTCAGCTGAGCTGTCAACTGCAGTCCGTCCATGGTGGGCATTTTGATGTCGGTCAGTACGACATCGACCGGTCTGGTTTCCAAAATCTGCAGCGCCTTTTCGCCATTTTCTGCAATCGCGATATCCCATCCCTGACTGCTGAAGAAATCGTAAAGTAGGTCACGAATCAACAGCTCGTCATCGACTACAAGTATCGAGTGTTTCTGGTTCATCAATCGTTTTGCAGCGACTGAATTGCCGTGGTCGCCGCCTCCTGTATGTCTTTGTTCTTGTGATAGCGCAGTCTCTCAATATCGACCAGCGCTTCCCGGCAGCCCATGCGTGCCAATGCTTTTATCGTGGCCAGGCGGATGATATCCTGTTCACTGGAGAGATAGCCCAAAATGTACTCACCGTATTCCGGCTTTTCCAATTCGCCGATCAGATTGATAGCATGATAACGAACCCAGACGTCTTCGTCTTCGAGCACCAGGCGGATCTCGGGAAGTATTTCCTCTCCCTTGATGGCCAGTAGCGCGGAGATTGCGGCTTTACGAACGGCGCTGTTCTCGTCATTCAGGGCCAGTATCAAGGGGCTGACGTTCTTCACCTCGCCGATCTTGGCAAGCGAGTCAGCCGCGGATTTGCGTATCGACGCTTCCGGGTGATTCAGCGCCTGGAGCAGGGGTTCAACCACCGATGTATCACCGATCATACCCAGGGCGGTGACCGCCAGTCGCTGCTTTTCGACATCATCGTTAAAGAGATTTCGACTGAACACTTGCACGACTTTCGGTCCGCCGATGATCAGTAATGCTCCCATCGCGGCCTCACGTACATCGGGATACCGATCGTTAAGACCCTCGAGCAGGACATCAATTTCGTCATCGCTGCTGACCCAGCCCAGAGCGGCATACGCGGCCGAGCGCACATGCCCGACGGAATCCCTGGTCATTGTTTTGAGCGCAGCAGCCGTATCCTGACAGCCCGACAGGCCGAAGGCGAAAGCCACATTTTGCCGTACGTCGGGGTCGCTGTCTCTCGCGAATGGCAGCAGACTACGGGCGATGTCATCATCAACATACTGCTTGAGTATGTTCAAAAAGACAAGCTTTACCGAAGTTGACGATTGGGGAAACTTCTTGAGGATGAGGTCGCTCGCCGACGGGCCGATCTGTCCGAGGATTTCAACGATACGATTGAGGTCGCCCTCCTCGACATAACCTACAACATCCAACAGTGATTGCACCACTTTACTGCCGTACCAGTGAGAGAGGTGGCCCAGGGTGAAGCGCGTAATTTTCTGATCGCGGTTACGGATGCCATCGAACAAGAAATCTGAGAACTTGTCCAAAGGCAGGTCGTGGCCGATTCTTCCGTCATTGTTGATGCTGATGTTGATAATAGCGGCCAGGGCTGCCTCGGCGATGGTGCTATCTTTATTGTCTAAAAAGCGAATCAAATGATCAACAGATTCCTGTCGGTTGAGATGCCCCAGGGCCTCGATCGCCGCGTACAGCACGACCGGGTCATCGCTATCGAGGAACTCAATGAGATATGGCAGGGTCGAGGGATCACCTATCTTGCCCAACGCCTCAACCGCCTGGAGTCTCACATCCGGTGTTCGCCGATAAGCCTCTACCACTTCGGGAATTGCCGATGGGGAGCCTATTTCACCGAGCGCTTCCGCGGCTGAGCATACGACATTGAGATTCGCATCCCTCAGTCGTGAGCAGATTGCCTCGATCGCCCGTTTGTCTTTGATCATGCCAAGCACATCGACAATGAACTTGCGCACATCGTGATCTTCGTTCTCAATTTCGGCGATAAGCGCCGGCACAGCTTCGCTTCCAAAGCGCACAAGAATCTCAGCGGCCAAATTTCTCGTTCCTATATCAGCATGACCGAGGAATTTGATGAGCAGCTGCGACGCAGTATCACCCTTGAGGTAGCAGAGCAGATTGGCGGCCAGCTCTCGAATGCCCATATCCGGGTCTTCGAGCGCGATAACCAGCCCGGCTATTGCCTCGGTGGTATCACACCGACCGAGTTGCTTAACCGCCTCTTCCCGTTCATAAAAATCCGAAGATTGAAGCTGCGCGAGCAGTTTATTTACCTGATCTATAGTGCTGACCATGTGTACCAACCCTTTTTTGCTAATCGCCCCTCTTTAGCCTACTGTCACGGACTGGTAGGAGTTAATCGCCTCCTGCTGAGTTGAATAGATTTCAAAGATGTGCGACAGCTGCGTGATTTCAAAAATCTCCTGGACATAGCTGACCAGTTCAGAAAGCGTCAGACGGCCCTTGCGCATCCGGACTTCCTTCATTATTGAAACGAGCACGCCAAGTCCAGAGCTGTTGATGAAATCAACTTCGCTCAGATTCAAATGGACCAGGGTCTTTTCCATATCAAGCAATTGTTTCACTTGCTCCTTGAGACCGGACCCGCTGGCCAGGTCAAGTCGCCCCTTTAGATGCAGCACGGAAATGCCGCTTTCTTCCCGAATCGTGATCTCCATTATCTCCTCCTAAGAGTATTTATCTCAGAATGACGCTGTTTGTTTTCGTATCTTGCCGGCTGAAACGAATCGAGACGTGTAATCCTCCCGTATCCGTTTCGGTGAACTCTGCGGAGTCAGAATAATGCCGAATCAGGTCTACCCCGCGTCCCCCTTCGGACATCAACTGAGCGGGCTTCCTGTCGGCGATTCGTCGCAACGCATCTTGTCCCTGGTCAATTATATCGGCAATTAAGTCCGTTTTGTTTATCGTCAGCCGAACGGTCACTGTTTTTTCCGGGTCAAGTCCGTTGCCATGTGTCAACGCGTTGGTGAATGCTTCCGAGACAGCCAGCGTGAAAGCCCGGGCGGCACGCCCGGCTACGTCGTGACGCGAAAGCACTAACTCGATGTCTGTCAGCATCTTCTCTTCCGACGCGAGGACCGATGGATACTCATACTGATAAGTCGCCATACTCAATCTGCCTTGATCTGCATGATGGTGAAGTCGTCGATATTGTCTTCACTGCTTCCCGCCGTGTATCTGTCCACCCATTCTTTGACCCGGACGCAGAATTCTTTGGGTGGCAGACCTATCTCGACGGAGAACACCTGTTCGGCTCGTTCCCGTCCGAACAGCTGATTCTGAGAATCGCTGGCTTCCGTCAGACCATCTGTAAATAGGAACAGGCGGTCGTCGCACTCGAACTGGTGCCGTCCTTCTTTGAACGGACAACCGGGGAATTGACCGATTATCGGACCGCCTACCGGTAACTCGCAAATTGTTGCCTCGGTATGGTCCCACAATAGTCCCGGCAGATGCCCGGCATTACAGTAAGTCAATTGCCTGGCTTCCAGATCGACTTTGCAAAGGAAGAGCGTTACGAACATTTCGCGATGTTTAATGATGCCTTGCGCGAGAATGTCGTTGATGGTCTCGGCCAATTTGGCCATGGAGATTTCCGGATGAAAGTTCAGTGTCGATTTGATTATGCCGGCCGCCGCCGACATGACGAGCGCCGCCGGAACGCCTTTATTGGAAACGTCGCCGATGATAGCCACGAACCGGGAGTCATCGACCTTGATAATATCATAAAAGTCACCGCCGACCTCTCGTGCCGGATAGTAGGCCACGCCAATCTCGGCCCCGATAATGTTGTCTATATCCTGAGGGAGGATCGTCTCCTGCACTTGTTTGGCAATCGCCATCTCCTGCATAGTCTTCTGCTGTTTAAGCTTGTCTTTTATGAGGTTGGAATTGTCGATCGCCACCGCGACGAAATTCATGAGCATCTCGAGAATTTCTTGATCTTTGTCCGTATACCCCGACCCATCTGACTTATTAATGATCACGATGACGCCAAAACACTTCTGCGCCGTTTTGATCGGAACAGCGATGATCGATTCGATATTCAGGCCGGTTTCGTTCGTTAATCCCAGATCCCTAAGGACGATCGGCTCACGATTCTTGAAGCAGTAATTAGCGATGTCGAGGTCATCGCGATACATCAACGTCCGAATGAACGACTCATCGACCCCCCACGATATCTTGCTGTGCAGGGCTTCGCCTTCTTCAAGAAGAATCAACCCCACTTCACCGTCCACCAGTCTGACCGCCATATCCATGACTACAGATAGGACGGCATTTATCTCATGAATTGAGGTAATGACCGCGCCCATGGTCGCGAGGTCACGAAGTTCAGCCTTATTGGCCTCGAGGCGACTTTCGAGCTCTTCAATCTGGCGCTCGGTGTAATGCAAAGTTTCCATACCAGTTGGTTATATCGACACTTACGCCGATTACTCAAACCGATATGGGAAGATATTTCCGATGATCTCTAATTCAGTGCGAAAGAGTCGATTAGAAATCTGAATTGAATGTAACGGGCGGCTACTTCTTCTTGAATTTCAGGCGAATAGGGACACCTTCGAATCCGAAGGCAGAGCGAAGTTGATTGGTCAGGTATGCTATGTAGGATTTGTCCAACAACTCGGGATAGTTTGAGAAGAATACGAAAGTCGGCGGGGCGACCTCTGTCTGTGCAACATAGTAGAACTTGATGTGCTTGCCCATGCGGGCGGGCGGGTGCTTCTTGCCCACGACCTGTTGGAGGAAATCGTTGAGCGGCGGAGTATCGATCCTTCGATGATTCTCTTCATGCACTTTCTCTACCAGTGTCATCACCTTCGCGACACGCTGACCGCTCAGGGCTGAAACATAGATGATGGGCAGAAAATCCTGACGCGACAAAATATCCTTGAGTTCCCGGGTGTATTTGTCGGCCGTGAAGGAGTCCTTTTCAATGAGATCCCACTTGTTGACCGCCAGAACGCATGCCCGTCGAACACTCAGCACCTTGTCCAGAATTCTCTGGTCCTGAGTCGAGAGCCCCTCGGATGCATCGAATAACACCACCGCGACATCGCAACTCTCGATCGCCCGGTCAGTCCGGAGGTTGGTGTAGAACTCGATATTTTCGGTGACCTTGTATTTGCGTCTGAGACCGGCAGTGTCGACCAGAACAAACTTGCGTCCCTCGAATTCGAACGGTGTGTCCACAGAGTCACGCGTGGTACCGGCAATCGGCGTGACGATCAACCGATCCTGACCGATCAGCTTGTTGATGAACGAAGATTTCCCCACGTTTGGTCGGCCCACCAGCGCCACTCTAATCGGCGGTTCTTCGTCGAGCAGTTCCTCGCGTTTCGGAAGACTCGCCACCAGCTTATCCAGCAGGTCTCCGACACCTAACCCTACCGTTGCTGAGACGGGGACCGGTTCACCGAGGCCGAGCTTCATGAAGTCAAAGACTTGAAGAGAGAGTTCTTCGTTATCGGACTTATTGGCCACCACCATGACGGTCTTGTGCGCTTTGTTCAGCATGCGGGCGAGTTGGAGATCAACGGTGTCGACGCCGATCTTCGTATCGACTACCAAGAGCACAAGATCCGATTCATAAATGGCGAATTCGGCCTGGTCGGAAATCGCCTGCTCCATCAGATCGACCGAGTCCGGTACTATCCCCCCGGTGTCGACCAGATAGAATTGTACTCCGTTCCAATCACAGATTGCGTAGTTGCGGTCACGAGTCACGCCGGATTGTTCGTGAACGACCGCAATGTTCTTGCGGAGGAATCGATTAAACAGGGAGGATTTGCCAACGTTGGGGCGCCCCACAATGGCGACGGTCGGGATCATACGAAAGCTTCTTTAAGCGTCTCGGCGAGATTGTACTGCCCCACCAGAACTTCCTTACCCAGAGCGGTACGGAACTGCTGGAGCGAAAGGTTGTCCAAAAAGAGATCGTCGTTATTGAGGCAGTTGGGCGGTAATACTACAGTATCGAACTCATCGACCCTGATGCGGGCCTGACGAAGCATATCCTGACCGGTCAGCAGTCCCGACACCGTAACCATTTCACCCCAGAAGACATTCTTAACCGGATGCAGCTGCAAATGAAGCTTCAATTCGTTCTGAACGTACGGAAGAACGTGGTCGGCAAGCACCGGATATGCGGATGCACCCGTCAAAAACAGCACCCGTTTTTTGGGGTTGAGATTTCGCAGATGTTGCCGCCGGTAGTTGAACATGCTGATAAACTCACGCACCATGCCGATTCCGTTTTCGAACTGCGACATCACCTCATACGAAGCCCGAGTCGGGAACGGCCGCTTTGCTTCGCAATAAAACTCATCGGCGGGCCAGACAAACCTCGTCCCGAACGATTTCAGGAACTCCTTCTGGCGTGATTCGACATAATCGATGATCGCACCCGCTTCATCCGGCCGGTATTTGCGGAGATTCGGCAAATGTTCGCGGTACCTTGTCAGCCCTAACGGCACTACCGCGAGTGTCTCGACCCCGGGGTGCAGATCAACGAGCTGGTCGACAGTCTTTTCCAGATAGGGGCCATCGTTGATGGTCGGGCAGAGCACAACCTGAGTGTGTACAGTGATGCCGTTTTCGGTGAGGTATTTCAAACGCGGAATGATCGGCGCAAGTTTCTCGTTGCGGAGCATGCATCGGCGGAGGGTGTCATCGGTCGCGTGCACCGATATATATAGTGGCGAGAGGCGCTGTTCAATTATCCGCTCAATCTCTTCTTCGGTCGTATTCGACAGGGTGATGAAATTCCCATGGGTGAAAGACAGCCGGAAATCTTCGTCCTTCAGATACAGCATCCGTCTCATCCCCTGTGGCTGCTGTGAGACAAAACAGAAAATGCAGTCGTTCTTGCAGACACGGATCTTGCGGTCATCGAACGTCAACCCGAGGTCGCTGGCGTAGAGGTCATCGAACTGGAATTCGATTTCCTTACCCGCGTCATCAGTGAACTCAATTTTGACATGATCCTCGGTCGTCTTGAACCGAAAATCGACCGCATCGGCGATCGGCTGTCCGTTGACTGCCTTGACCCGATACCCCGGGCGGACATAACCGAACAGTGGTGAATCCGGATCGACGGCAAGAATTCTCATATCCAAAATCCTATAAAAAAATAAGCGGGCGATGGGGGTCGAACCCACGACGTCAAGCTTGGGAAGCTTGCATTCTACCGCTGAATTACGCCCGCGATAAACTGGGCTAAATGTAGGCCAAATCAGGCGATTTGTCAACCGGGAACGGCGGGCGGGGAAACATCGGATAATGTGTATGATTGGCAAGGAGTTAGAGCACAGCTTTGTAGCTCAGGAGCCCTGCGCTTTTGAGATTTACACTTGACAATTGAGGCTCTGATTCGTCATATCTATATCACGGTGCAGGAAACGTATGCTGCGGGAATCTGTGTGGGCACGACATGATAAATCAATTAGCCATCGTACATGTCGGTTCATGAATTTCAGAAGCGTGGGATGCATACTTGGAGTTGGAATAAACCGCCAGCTTGATTGTCACGAGCACAGGGCTCCGGACCTACGAGGCTGATGGAAGTATGTTCTCGTTGGTTATTACGGCGATGACAGACTACACTTTTACAGAATGCCCAGACTGCGTAATTGGACTATCAAAATAGACACAAGAACGAACCAAACTCAAAACAACTATCACCTATGTGATCGGTTTACTTTGTAACTTATCTCTGGTTCATACACCGGCCGCAAGATTTACCGCATACCTCGACCACTTTCGCGCTAAGCTTCGTTTCTAGTGACGGAACTGTAGGAAAGTCACTTCGAAAAGGACTCAAGGAACGTTATTGCCACCTGCTTTTTGTTGGGAGCTAGCTCCATTATCAATCCTTTGAGCGATTGCCGAGCATTTTATACTAGGTATACTGGATCAGTTGAGGTGAGCTTCTCCCAGGACAGCAGTGGCGTCCTTTGGGGAGATGTTTCATTTAGTGTATTTCAGACGGCAAACCAGGAACTTGTTTGCATTCCGAGAAGCTAAGCCGCCTGGGGACACTATCTGAATCCGAGCTTACCATGAGTTCGAATTACGAAGGAGTAACAATGACACGACAAATAGTACAGAACTGTTGCAGGTTTTGGGGACTGCTTGTGATTCTCGCAAGCGCTAGTCTGAGCGTGCCATCTGCTCGGGCGGGAGAAGACCCTATGGTCGGCATGAATAGCGGCCACGCAGCGTCGCGGGCCGCTGGAATGACTGAAATGATGGGCGCTCCAGGTCTGGTGCCGTTCGATGTCATGACCGGGCAGGCGGGTCAGTGGATGATCGGTTATCAGTTCATGTATGAGAAGCTGAATGGCAATCTCGACGGAACCAGCGAGATCAGCGAAGCAAAGATTCTTGAACGCTACCTTACCGCACCCACCGATATGAAGATGTACATGCACATGGTTATGGTCATGTTTGCTCCTACGAATCGACTCACACTTATGGCAATGTTTCCGTATATCAAAATGTCGATGGGGGAACTGCATCGGGATAGTACAAGATCTACGGAGCAAACCAGCGGATTCGGTGACCTCGAATTGCGCGGACTCTATTCCTTGTATGCACCAACAAATCTTCGCCACCGCATACTGGCGAATTTCGGAATCGGTTTTCCTACAGGCTCCATCAATCTGCGCGACCCTGAAGGGATGCGGATGGAATATCCCATGCAGGTCGGGTCAGGATCCTTTTCGCTATTACCAGGCTTTACCTATTTAGGACAGGCATTGCCGTGGGGTTGGGCTGTCGATTTTGGCGCCACGGTGCGGCTGAATCATAACGATGTAGGCTATCGACTCGGAGACCGGTATCAGTCGAGCGTTTCAATCGCGCGTGAGCTATCGAAGTGGATGAGCGTATCGACGGGAGCCCGAGGCGAGTATTGGGGAACGATCAGCGGCTCAGACCCTCTGCTTGATCCCACCGATGAGCCCACGAAGGACTCAAGTCTGCAAGGAGGGAAGCGACTCAGTGCTCTGGTCGGAATTACGTTTCATCCCCAGAAGGGGCTTCTTAAGAGTCAGCATTTTCACATTCTCGGAGAAACACCGGTTTTGCAATCTTTGGATGGCCCGCAACTGAAACGGAGTTGGATCGTTCGTGCCGGCTGGCAGTTGGAATTCTAGCTCTGTTGTACTTGCGAGACAATGAACCTGCGCAATGCGTGACCTGACAACAGGAATCTTCCGATAAGCTATACTGATGGCTGAAAGAGTGGATGGGTGGCCAGTGGGATGTGGATTTGGGCAATGGTCGCCATCCTGTCGGTGATCCTGCTGGTAGTTGCGATTAAGACGTTGTCCAGGAAATAGAGTAGATTATCAGAATACGAAGCAAAATCCGGAGAACCATTAGCACAAGGAGTATACAAATGGCTGATTTTGGCAAAGAGGTTAGGGTAAAGGGTGGCTTTGAAGAGGTGAAAGCCAGGGTAGTCAGCGCCCTCAAGACGCAGGGATTTGGCATTCTGACTGAAATCAATGTCCAAAAGACACTGAAGGAAAAGATCGATGTCGAGTTTGAACCATATCAGATCCTTGGGGCATGTAACCCTCAACTTGCACATCAGGCGCTCCAAGCGGACAAAATGATCGGCCTTCTACTCCCCTGTAACGTCGTAATCCGAGCAGCAGGTGAATCCGTAGCCGTGAGTATACTGGATCCCGAGGTGATGTTCAGCGTAGTTAGTCCTGAAACCAAATCAGCTTTGGCCGCATTGCCAGGTGAGGCAAAAAAGCGACTCTGGACGGCTCTTGCTACTTTGGAGAGTGGAAAAGGGTGAGGATGTTTAGAGGAAAGGCCCCCTCTAACGAGATTTCGTGGACTTTCTGTTCATGTTCCGGCGACCCATTCACGCTTGGGAGTGATTTGGTTTTATGGCGCTGTCGGCCGCCCGACCGGCTACGTTGCTCAGTTTGATGGCCCGGCGTTAGTAAGGTCATCTCCCTACTCTTCCCGCTCCCTCTCCCTTCTCTCCCGCTGGCGCGCGGCCAGCCAGACGACACCAATCGAGACCTCGTAAAGCACATAAATGGGTGTGGCAAGTAGCAGCTGCGTGAAAACGTCCGGCGGTGTGAGAACAGCGCCGAGTATGAGAATGATGATGATCGCGTAGCGCCTTCCTTTTGATAACATCCGGACATTAACCAGACCGACTCTGCCGAGAAAATACGCCGCCACCGGAAGTTGAAAGAAAACTCCGAACGACAACAGCATCAGCCCGGTGAAGCCTATATAATTGCTGATGGTGATATTGTCGACTATCAGGTCACCCGAGTACCCGATGAGAAATTTGAAAATGATCGGCAGAATCACGTAATAGCAGAATCCGCCGCCGGCCGCAAAGAGCGCGGTCGATACCAGCACCAATGGCAGCACCATCATCTTCTCCCGCTGATATAGGCCCGGCGATACGAACGCCCAGATCTGGTAAAAGACAAACGGCGCCGAAACCACCAGCCCGGCTATTATCGAAATTTTCATATAGGCATAGAATGTCCCCGTCACTTCCATGTTGTACAATGAGACATTGCCCAGCGGTTTCTTGAGGAACTCAACGATATGGTCAGAGAAATAAAACGCGGCAATAGCCATGACGATTACAATAAAGAACGACTTCAGCAGCCGCCATCGGAGCTCTTCGAGATGCTGCAGAAACGGCATCGAAGCTTTTTGAGCCACCGGTGCTTTTTCGATATCACTGTCCATAGTTTCAAAAGTAGGCCGACTAATGGGTTTTTGTCAAACCATTTGTCCCGGAACATCAGCTCTGTATCGATAGAAATAGAGAGCTAACCGGACGAACTCTCTTCGCCTCCGGCGGATGACTCGGAAACGGCAAGTGTCTTCTCCTTGCGTCGTACCCACCAGACTACCACGATCGATATCTCGTAGAGGATATACATCGGTACCGCCATGAGCAGTTGCGTGAAGATATCCGGCGTAGGCGTGACAATACCGGCGACAAAGAGAATTATGACAATCGCGTACCGCCGCGCCTTTCCCAGCCCTCTCGTATTGAGAAGATGGAGTTTAGCGAGAAAGTAGGCGGCAACCGGTAGCTCGAACGTAAGGCCGAACGCCAGCAGGAGTATACCGATAAAGCTGATATAGCTGCTGATTGTGATATTGTTGATTACGAGGTTATCCGAAAAGCCGATCAGAAATTTGATCGCCACAGGCATGACGATAAAGAAGCAGAAGGCGGCGCCAATCAAAAACAGAATTGTCGAGATAAGTACGAGCGGCAGAATGGCGTGCCTGCGTCCGCCTGGGAGCGCCGGGGAAATCATCGCCCACATCTGGAAGAACATATACGGCAGGCCGGCGAGAAGCCCGATTATGAGCGAGATTTTCATGTAGGCATAGAATGTCCCGGTCACTTCGAGATTGTGCAGCTTGACGCCGCCAAGCGGCCACATGATAAAGCGGACGATGTGATCGGAAAAATAGAACGCCGCGATGGACAGCACAACAATGGCGATTGCGGACTTGAACAGTCGCCACCGCAACTCTTCGAGCCGCTCCAATAGCGGCGTAAGGCTGAGACCACCGCCTTTTTCCTCTGAATCAGACATTGAGATACCCGCAGACCAATTTGTGCAATCCTTTCAGCAGACGAAACTGTCTAATTTGCCATAACGTATAGCCGGTAAGCAATAACTATTTGACTTATTTCGCAGGAGCTGTTTTTTTGCCACAGGAGGACTTTCCATGATAAAGAGCTGTCTGTATCTGATCTCTGCTTCTGTCCTGGCCGTTTCCGCGATCGCGGCCAATCCGATCGGGGAACTTCATGCCAATATCGGCGCGATCGAACCGCAGGGGAACTACTCCCGCTATGCCGATCTCGGTCCGACCGCCAATCTTCGGCTGACTTTCCATATTCCGCAATTCAAGGCCTTTTCTTTGTGGACGAATCTCAATGGGTCGTTTTTCTCCAGCGAAAAGTCGTTTGTCGATGTCTACGGCGACCCGTATGTTTCCGGAGCCGACCAAACCGTGAGCGAATATGCCATGGCGTTCCACCTGGGCGCTCAGCTCGGCTCGGACAGCCAGAAAGGGTTCTTTCGACCGTATGCCGGGATCGGTCCGGGAATCTATTTCTTTAATACGGAAACCACTCTCGACGTGCCTTACATGGAAGAGCATTACTACCAGGATACTCAAACCCAGGTCAAAATCGGCTGGCGCGGTATGCTCGGTACCGACCTCTACTTCACTCCGACATGGGGGTTGTCAGTTGAGTTCGGCTATGATCAGGTGCTGAATCTGGACCATGCCTATGAATACTCATCGGGACGGGATCTTGTCGAGGTCTCGCGGACGGCGAGGTATTTCAGTTTTCTGGTAGGCGTCTCGCTTCCGTTTGAGACGCTGGATAACTAGCCCTAATCGAGCAGTTTCTTCATTTCATCGAGAAACTCGGCCTTGTCCTTGAACTTGCGGTAGACAGAAGCGAATCGCACATACGCGATTTCATCGGTCAGACGGAGTTTTGCCATCACCAGCTCACCGATATCCTGCGACGTCACCTCGGCTTTGAATCGGGTTTTGACCTGATTTTCGATCTCGTCAACCATAGCTTCGATCTCCTTGGCGGAAACCGGCCGCTTGTTGCAGGCGAGCTTGATACCATAGAGAAGTTTATAGCGGTCGAACGGCTCACGGCGATTATCGGATTTGATAACCGTGAGTGTCCCCTGTTCGATATATTCGTAGGTAGTATAGCGCTCGTGACACTGGAGACATTCTCGACGCCGGCGAATGGCGCGGCCGTCCTGGGCAGGACGGCTGTCCACAACTTTATCTTCTTCGTAACCGCAGGCGGGGCATTTCATGTATCAGGCGATTCTCGACTCAGCTTTGTTTAGACGACTTCCTTGCCCATCTCATCGATAACGTAGTTCAGATAATCCGGCAGACCCTCGGAAAGTTTGAATGTCAGAATCTCCGGAACATCGTACGGATGATTATCCCGGACGTAGTTGATCATATTCTCTACCTTGAGCTGGGTGGTTTTGATGATCAACAGAGCTTCTTCCTCTTCTTGAACCTTCCCTTCCCACCAGAAGACCGATTCGATCTTGGGGGCGATATTCACGCAAGCGGCCAGCCTTGCTTCGACCAGATTCCTGGCGAGCTCTTTGGCTTTTTCGCGCGGAATTGTCACAAAAGCTACGCGTACATGGTCCATTATTTTCTGACCTCTCTTCCCAATTGCCGTTCGACTGATTCGATTTTCCCGGTCAACCTGTTTTTCGCACCTTTTCGGTCATCGATATTGATGATAATGTAAATGCGCTGGTGCCCCTGACGCCGAAGCATCAGGCGGGCTTTGTTTATCACCTTCATCACCGGCTCCCAGTCGCCTTCGATGATGGTTGACATGGCAGTAAGTCTGTAGGGCAGACCGGCTTTATCTATAATATCGATCACTTTTGCGACATCTTTAGAAACCGATGTCGATTTTCGAGCGGTCGGAAACATGCTCAACTGGAATAACAAGTTACTGCTCCAGTCTTTCCGAATAGAGCGGGAAATTTGCACAGAATCTTTCGACTTCTTTGGCAATCGAAGCCAGGGCGGTTTCGTCTTTGCGGTTTTGAATCGCCCGGTCCATAAAGTCCGCGATTACAGGCATTTCAGCTTTGCCCATCCCTCGAGTGGTCACGGCCGGGGTTCCGACTCGAATACCGGAAGTTACAAACGGCTTCTCCGGGTCAAACGGAACAGTGTTCTTATTGACTGTAATGCCGGCCAGATCAAGGGCATTTTCAACTTTTTTGCCGGTCAGTTTCGGGACATCGATAAACGATACCAGAAAAAGATGGGTATCGGTACCACCGGCCACAAGTCGATAACCTTTGGCTTTGAGCGACTCGGACAGTGCCTTGGCGTTATCGATAACTCGTTTCTGATACTGCTTGAATTCATCGGTCATGGCGAGTTTGAAAGCCACAGCTTTGGCCGCGATGATGTGCATCAATGGGCCACCCTGAATCCCCGGCATGACGGTGCGGTCAAGATCGGCGGCATACTTCTCTTTACACATGACGACACCACCGCGCGGACCGCGCAGAGTCTTGTGCGTGGTCGAGGTCACGAAGTCGGCCATCGGCACCGGAGATGGGTGCAACCCGGCCGCGATAAGACCGGCGATATGGGCGATATCGACCATCATATAAGCGCCGCAGGCATCACATGCTTCGCGAATCTTGTCAAAATCCCAGAATCTCGGATAGGCCGAGGCTCCGGCAACTATCATCTTCGGCTTGAATTCGATGGCATCCCTTTTGAGCTTGCCATAATCAACCATTTCGGTCTCTTTGTCGACCTGATACCCTTTGAACTCGTACAGCTTTCCCGAGAAGTTGATCGGGTGGCCGTGAGTCAGGTGCCCGCCATGGGAAAGGTCGAGTCCCATAACCCGGTCACCGGGGTTAAGCACGGTGAAATAGACAGCCATATTGGCCTGCGAGCCCGAGTGGGGCTGGACATTGGCGTGTTCGGCGTTAAAGAGTTTTTTGAGCCGCTCGCGGGCGAGGTTCTCAGCGACATCGACCCATTCACAGCCACCGTAATACCTTTTACCCGGATAGCCTTCGGCATACTTATTGGTCATCACGCCGCCGGCCGCCTCAAGTATCGCCTCAGAGACAAAATTCTCGGAGGCAATCAGTTCCAGCTTATTCTGTTCGCGCTGAGTCTCTTTGTATATAGCGTCGTATATCTCGGGATCAACCTTTTTCAGATAAGACATATCAAAAACTCCAGGTTTGAATTTGACTTAAATGTATATGTTTTTGTCTTAAGGGTCAACACCGCTTATAGCTAGCGACATGGGCAGAAACATAGCCGGACGTCATTTTCATTCTTATTACCGATATCTCCCGAACTTCCGGCTGTCACTCCGTATAGAGGATAAGAGAGATAACGATTACCGGCGAGTGATGGGAACGGCTAAGCCAGTGCAAAGGGAACAGGATTGTATTGTAATCGGTGCCGGGATATCCGGCATCCTCGCGGCTCTTTCACTTAAGGAAAGGGGTCGTGATCCGCTTGTGCTCGAAAAATCACGAGGGGTGGGCGGGCGGATGGCTACGCGGAGAATCGGCGAAGTTGTCTTTGACCATGGGGCGCAGTATTTCACTGCACGAAACCAGGCTTTCCGTAAGCTCATCAGCAAGTGGCTCGAAGAAGGAATTCTCAGACAGTGGGCGGAGAGTTTTCCGACACCGGGCAATCGTGCTCACGATGGCTTTCCCAAGTATTGCGGGGTCTATGGGATGTCCGCGATCTGCAAACAACTGGCGAAGTCCCTCGTTCTGAAACTGGAACAAAAAGTCATTACCATCTCTCCCGATAACGGTAAATGGTCACTCTCCACCGAGTCGGGTGAATTGTATGTGACCGGGACCCTGATAGTGACCGCACCCATGCCACAGACGCTGGCGTTGCTCGATGCCGCTGAGATCAGGCTTCCGGATGACATTCGCCTGGGGCTATACACGATCGCCTATGACCCGTGTATTGCCGTGATGGCGGTGCTCGATGGTGAGTCCAATATTCCCCCGCCGGGTGGAATCGAGCTCGGCGGCGAGCCGATTTACTGGATGGCGGATAACAAACTGAAGGGCATCTCTTCCGGCGGCCACGGGGTCACCATTCATGCCGGACCGAATTTCAGCCAATCGGTCTGGAATAGTCCGGATGATGAGATAGTTGCCCGGATATTCGAAGAGGCCGAAGAGTGGCTGGGACGGGTCCCGGTGGGACACCAGCTGCATCGGTGGCGGTACAGTCGCACGACCGCTACCTTTCCGGAACCATATTTGCTGGTCAAGGATCCGGCGACATTAGTGTTGTGCGGAGATGGATTCTGGGATGCGCGGATCGAGGGCGCGGCGTTGTCCGGACTGGCGGCGGCCGAAGCCGCGATGCGGGCCGGATAAAGCCCCAAGATCCCGAATCAAGCAAAAGCCACCAACACTGCCGTGTCGGTGGCTTGAAATTCTGACTCGTTATTCCAATCTAAACAGTCACGCCCTTGTAGGCCGGTACCCGCGTTAACCATCCGTGTTTATCTTCAAGCGACCCGTCGAGAATACCAAAGAACCGTTTCTGCAGCTTCTCGGTGATCGGTCCGCGGACTCCCTCGCCAATCTGGATATTGTCAATGAAAGATATCGGAGTTATCTCGGCGGCTGAGCCCGTGAAGAATACTTCGTCCGCCAAATAAAGCGCTTCGCGCGGAATGTTTTGTTCGATAACTTTGATATTCATATCCTGGGCGATGCGAATGACGGAGCTTCGTGTGATGCCCGGCAGAATCGAGGCCGAGAAAGTAGGCGTAATGAGCGCGCCTTTGCGGACCATGAAGATATTCTCACCGGAACCTTCGGACACATGACCCTTTACGTCCAGAGCGATTCCCTCGACATAACCGTGCGAGAGCGCTTCGAGCTTAATCAACTGGCTGTTCATGTAGTTCGCGCCCGCCTTGGCCATCGCCGGCATTGTATTCGGGGCGATTCTGTTCCATGAGGAAAAGCAGACTGAAACCCCTTTTTCCAGAGCTTCCTCACCGAGATACTTTCCCCAGGGCCAGACCGCAATGGCAACATCGACCGGACAGTGGGTCGGATCCACACCCAACGCGCCATAGCCACGGTAAGCCACGGGCCGGACGTAGCAGGCTTCGAGATTGTTGAGGCCGACGAGGTCAAGTATGGCTTGATTAATCTGCTCTTGCGTGTAAGGCAGCTTCATCCGGTATATTTTGGCTGAGTTGAACAGACGTTCGGTGTGCTCCTGCATACGGAAACAGGCTGGACCCGTTTTGGTTTTGTATACGCGCAAGCCTTCGAACACCGAGGAACCGTAATGGATCACATGGGACAACACGTGAATTTTGGCATCGGCCCACTTCACCATTTCGCCATTCATCCAAATATAGTCAACCGGAGTCATTGCCATATCTGCCTCCATCTAAGCTGAAAAAACATTTACACTTATACTTGTTTCAAAAGAATAACAGAACATCCCGGTAATTTCAATCAAAATCGTCGCGGAGAGATACTTTTTCCGCTCGGAAAGACGCTTGTTTCCTACCGATTATATGGTCAGTAACTATTTCTGTTCCAGCTATTTACTGCCGGTTATCGTAAGCCTGCTACTGCTGTCTGGGCCGGTCGAGAAACCGCCAGATGGAGGGGAGAATACATGATGCGACGGCAATCTTGATAATGGCACCCGATATGAACGGGGTCAATCCCATTACGAGCAGGTTGGATTGATCCACGAATTGACTGAGCCAGAGTAGTCCGGTGGCAAATATGATGGCTGTCCCGGCTGTCATTGCCAGAATAGTCCTGAAATACCCCCTGTCCCAGCCATGGTCGGCCAGGAAGCCGACAAGATATGCCGCGATGGGAAATCCAATGAGATAGCCGCCGGTCGGACCGATCAGTTTGAAAATCCCGGCCGTACCTCCCGCGAATACCGGCATGCCTGCGGCGCCTTCGACAAGGTAGGCTGCCACGATCGCCGTTCCCCGGATGCGACCAAGAGCCATGGCTATCAGCAAAACGCCGAAGGTCTGTCCGGTGATCGGTACCGGTGAGAACGGCAGATCAATGGACAGATAGGCGGAAGCGACCAGAAGTAAGTTGAAGGCGAGCAACAATGGTATTTCCAGCCAGAGTGAAGTCGGCTTGATATGTTGATAGATCGCGGCGGCTTGCGGTTTCATAAGGTCTCCTTGTCTGTTTCACATACGACGAAGGGGCCAATTTAGGTTGTGATTATCGTTCGCACAAGAAGTATTGCCTTTGGAGAGACTCATTCCCTTCCATAAAAAAGCCGTCAGGAGAAGAACACCTGACGGCATTATTATCGGGTTTATCGGTACGTTTACGTCATGTCCTTGAGCAAGTCGCGAGCGATCACGAGCCGCTGGATTTCTGATGTCCCTTCGCCGATCTCACACAGCTTGACATCGCGCCAGATCCGTTCCGCCGGAAAGGTTCCGGTGTAGTATCCGACACCACCGAGGATATCCAACGCGCGTTCAGCGGCGCGTCGGCCGGCCTCCGATGCATACAACTTGCACATCGCGGAAAATCGGGTGAACTTCTCCCCTGCGTCTTTGCGTTGGGCGCAGTCGTAGATGAGCAGTCGAGCTGCCTGAAGCTCCATTTCGGTATCGGCCAGTTTGTGCTGAATCGCCTGGTTGTATGAGATAGGTTTGCCGAATTGTTTACGGTCGGCGGAATACCTGAGCGCACAATCAAGCGCACCCTGTCCGAGTCCGAGCGCCATCGCGCCGATCGAGATTCGTCCCCCGTCCAGTGTGATCAGCATCTGCTTGAAACCATCGCCGATTTTCCCGAGCAGATTTTCATCGGGCACTTTCATATCATCGAAATGAAGAAAAGCGGTGTCCGACCCGCGAAGGCCAAGCTTGTTTTCTTTCTTGCCGACAGCATAGCCGGGGAAATCCTTTTCCATGATAAAGGTAGTAATCGCTTTATCTTCCGGATCATCCGAGGTTCTGGCGGTACCGATAGTGGCGAAAGCTTTGGTGGCCGAAGTTATCCAGCACTTGCTGCCGTTGATTACCCAGCCGCCATCGACCTTTCGCGCCATCGTCTTGGTGCCGCCGGCGTCGGAGCCGGCATCAGGCTCACTCAACCCGAACGCGAGGAGTTCGCCTTTGGCCGCCCTGGGAAGATATTTCTTCCGCTGTTGCTCGGTGCCGAATTTGTAAATCGGATAGGTACCCAGAGAGTTGTGGGCAGCGATCATGATGCCGGTAGATCCGCACACGCGGGAGAGTTCCTCGACTGCGATCGCATAGGAGATCGTATCGATCGGACGGCCGCCATAATCCTCCGGAAACAGGGCATTGAACATCCCCACGTCAACGAGCGGCTTTATGTGTTCTGTCGGGAATCGCTGTTCCTTATCGAGCGTCTCCGCCAGCGGAGCTATGTATTCGAGAGCGAAGGCGCGAATCTTCTCACGATATTCGTGGTGTTTCTTCTCCAACAACGGCAAGGGGCTACTCCTTCAATATATCTTTTGAAATAACCATCTTCTGGGCTTCCGTCGTGCCTTCGTACAGTTCCGTCACTCGGGCATCGCGGAAATACCGTTCGAC
Organism: uncultured Ignavibacteriales bacterium; assembly: GCA_964371785.1. Lineage (GTDB taxonomy): Bacteria > Zixibacteria > MSB-5A5 > GN15 > FEB-12 > CAVQCT01. The sequence goes on from CAYJOL010000007.1 coordinate 106,346, forward strand.
CGGGTATTCTTTGATGTACCCGTATCCGCCATGAATCTGTACGGCTTCATTGCACACAAAGTTGGCCGTCTGGGTGCAAAAGTACTTGCTCATCGATGCCTCACGGTGGCACGGTTTGCCTTCGTCTTTCAGACGGGCAGCACGATATCCCAACAGACGGCCGGCATCGATTCTGGTCGCCATCTCGGCCAGCTTGAACTGAATGGCCTGGAAGTTGGCAATAGGCTGATTGAACTGCTTGCGTTCCTTGGCGTACTTGACCGCCTCCTTGAACGATGCCTGCGCGATGCCCAGCGCCTGGAAGGAAACTCCGATCCTTCCGGAGTTGAGAATCGTCACCGCCATCCGGAAACCATCGCCCAGATGTCCCAGCAAATTTTCCTTGGGAACCTTGACGTCGGCGAAGTTTATTTCCCGAGTGTCGGAAGCTTTAATCCCGCATTTCTTTTCCGGAGCGCCGAGAGTTATCCCGGGGCTGTTCTTGTCGATTATAAAGCAGCTGATTCCACGATGTCCTTCGTTCGGACTCGTCTTGGCGAACACAATCAGAACGTCAGCGTACATCGCGTTGGTCACAAATGATTTTGTCCCGTTTATTATCCAGTGATCGCCGCCGTCGACTGCCGAAGTCGACAACGACGCTACATCGGTACCCGCGTTCGGCTCGGTGATGCAGTAGGCTCCGATTTTCTCTCCGGCCGCCATGGCGGGAAGATACTTCTGCTTGAGGTTGTCGCACCCGAACAGTTTGATTATTTCGCAGGTTAGTGAATTGTGGACTGAGAGCATGATGCCGAACCCGGCACATCCGCCGCACAACTCCTCAAGCACTCCCATAAACGAGGTGGTCGAGAGCCCGAGGCCGCCGTACTGCTCCGGCACGGTGAATCCAAAATAACCGAGCTCGGCCGTTTCCTGTATCAGCTCCTTCGGAGTGGTTGATTCTTCGTCAAGTTCCATGGCGCGCGGGTAGAGTCGCTTCTGAGCGAACTCCCGCGCCATCTGTTTCAATTCCAGTTCTTCTTCTGACAGGTTGAAATCCATCAAGACACTCCTTTAGGAATTGTACACATAGAAGCCGCGTCCGGATTTTCGTCCGAGATAACCGGCCTGGACCATTTTCTTCAACAGCGGACACGGACGATATTTGGGATCGCCGAGTCCATCGTGTATAACCTGCATTATCGCCAGACATACGTCAAGGCCGATAAAATCCGCAAGGGTCAGCGGACCCATCGGGTGCGCCATGCCCAGCTTCATTACATCGTCGATGGCTTCCGCCGTGCCGACACTCTCCTGGAGCGCAAACACCGCCTCGTTAATCATCGGCATCAGCAAGCGATTCGATATAAACCCGGGAGCATCGTTCACCTCGACCGGTATCTTCCCCAGCTTTTTGGATAGCTCCTTGATCATCGCGAAGGTTTCATCCGAGGTAGCCATACCGCGGATCAACTCGATAAGCTTCATCATCGGAACCGGATTCATGAAATGCATACCGATAAATCGATCCGGACGCTTGGTCGCCGAGGCTACGCCGGTTATCGACAGCGACGAAGTATTCGATGCGAAGACCGTCTCGGGAGAGCACATGTCATCGAGACGATTAAAGATATCCCGCTTGACACTCAGATCCTCGATTACCGCTTCGACCACCAGCTGGGAATGCTTGGCCACAATCAGGTCGGAGGTCGGATTTATTCGGGAGAGGATCTTTTCTTTCTGCTCCTTGGACATCTCTCCTTTTTTGACAATTCGATCCAGACTTTTGTTGATATTGGCCGTCGCACGATCAAGCAATTCTTTCTTTACATCCACCAAATGTATGTTGTAATCGTAGGTAGCAAATACCTGGGCAATACCGCTGCCCATGGTTCCGCAGCCGACTACGGTGACTTCTTTGATATCGTTCAGGGTCATAAATCATCTCCCGGACAGGTTTACTTACACGATCTCGATGGCCAACGCCACGGCATTGCCGCCGCCGAGGCAGAGAGTCGCGAGACCTTTTTTCAGACCGCGGTCTTTAAGCGCATAGATAAGCGTAGTCAGAATTCGCGTTCCCGAGGCGCCAATCGGATGTCCGAGGGCGACCGCCCCGCCATTCACGTTCACTCTGTCCCAATCCCACTTCAGACCCTGACCATCGGCCAACGCTTGCGCCGCGAACGCTTCGTTCGCCTCGATGAGATCCCAGTGATCGATGCTGACATTCATTTTCTTCATCAGCTTCTCGATAGCGTAAATCGGCGAGAAGAAAAGGTCTTCGGGCGGTGTTCCCGCCACCGCGTAGTCTATCACTTTAGCCAGCGGCTTGAGCCCTTTCTTTGTCATATACTCGCCGGAGACAACCACGCATGCCGCGCTTCCGTCGTTTAATCCCGGGGCGTTGCCGGCCGTCACGGTGCCATCTTTCTCGAACGCCGGCTTCAGTTTGGCCAGACTCTCAACAGAAATACCCGATCGCGGTCCCTCGTCTTTGTTGAATATGACCGGGTCGCCTTTTCTCTGCGGAATTTCGATCGGGAATATCTCTTTGTCGAACTTGCCGGCGGCTTGCGCGGCGAGCGCCTTCTTGTGTGAATTGAAAGAAAACTCGTCTTGCATTTCGCGGGTGATGTTTGCTTTTTTGCGCGTCAACTCCGCGGCGCTGCCCATGTGGAAATTATTGAAGCTATCCCAGAGGCCGTCGCTGATCATGATATCAATCAGTTTCTGGTGGCCGAATTTCACTCCGGTCTTGGCGCCGAATAGAACCAACGGGGTGTTGGACATCGACTCCATGCCACCGGCGACGACTACATTCTGGTCGCCCGCCTTGATCGACTGAGCCGCCAGCATCACTGCCTTGAGTCCCGAACCGCAGACTTTGTTTATGGTCAACGCCGCCGCTTGCGGTGGTATTCCTCCATGAATGGCCGCCTGACGTGCGGGAGCCTGACCGGCTCCACCCTGGACAACCTGTCCCATGATGACTTCCTCGACGTCGTTAACGTCGATTCCAGATCTTTTGACTGCTTCTTTAATCGCGAGGGCACCAAGCTGAGGCGCCGTAAAATTGCCTAAACCGCCGTGTAACAAACCGATAGCGCTTCGGCAGGCGGACACGATATATGCATCTTTTCTTTCAGCCATGAATATATACCTCCAAAATGATTCATTTAGGCGTAAATATGCTCTTATATAACGAATCGGGCAGGACAAATCAAGTGAATATATTCACAAATCTTGATGCCTTATCGGTTTATACACGCTCGGAACCGTATGAGGGGGCCAAGAATCCTCCCGAATCGGCTAAACTGTCCCCGTATTTATGTCGACCATTGCAGGTAGAACACGTCTCAAAAAAAAGGAGTTGTGAAAATGAAGAAGATCGCGTTACTGACAGCCATGCTGGTTGTGATTGCGGCGAGCGCGTTCGCCCAGGTGCCGTCGAAACCGTTCAGCATCTACGTCGGCGGCGGCTTGAGCTTCCCAGTTTCCCCGGACAGCACATTCAAGACTCTCTATAAGACCGGATATCATGGTCTGGTCGGCCTCGGTTTCGGCACCATGCCGATAATGCAGTTTGTGGCCAAAGCGGAACTGCACTCGTTTTCGGCTGACGCCTCCGATCTTGGCAATTTCACGGTGTTAATGTTCGGAGCGGATGTTCGCTTTGCGTTCGGAGTTCCGGCCGCGCCGATTAAGCCGTTTGTGTTGGGTGGTGGCGGTCTCGCTCATGTGAAAGTAGGCGAGTCGACCATTGGCTCAATAACCATTCCCTCGGCCAGCGAAAACAAGTTCTATTACAACATCGGTGGAGGTGTTGAATTCAACGCCGGTTCCACACTGAAGTTGTTCGTCCAGGCCCGCTATGTCGGGTTCAAGGCGGACGAAGAGAATTATGCCTTCATACCGGTTTCAGTCGGTTTGAAGTTCTAATTGAGCAACCAATCTCATAAAAAAACCGGAGCAACGCTTCGGTTTTTTTATTGTCTGCTATTGGCCGATTGCGGAAACATCTATTCGAGATCGAGCTCGATGATCGGGCTGTCGGTGTCGACCTGGTCGCCGGGGGCAAAATTGACCGCTCGGACCTTCCCTTTGGCTTGACTGACCACCTGATTTTCCATCTTCATCGCTTCGACTATCACCATCGCCTGCTTCTCTTCCACTTCTTCGCCGACCGAAACCATAATTTTGACAATCTTGCCCGGCATGGGAGCGAATATCTTGTCCTTGGCCCCGCCGTGCGCACCGGCGGCTCCACCGGCGAATCCGTCCTCTGAGGGTTCTTTCAGTTCGAACAGCGCGGAATCGATGTCCACAAAGATGGAACCTTTATGGCGTATAGCGGCCGCAAAATGTGTTCTGCCATTCGCAGAAATCTTATACAGATTCTCTCCGGCCGGTTCAACCAGCATCTTCAAACCATCAAAGGTCAATTGGAACTGGTCGCCGTTCTTTTCGAATTCGACCGCCCTAAGCTCTCCATCAAGCGTGAACTCCAGGTTATTCATGAATGCTGTCTCCAATTTGCATTCCGCCCAACACTTGCCACGGTGTCGGCTGCACATGTTTGCCGCCTGCCATTGAACCTTGACTACCGTTCGAGGAGGTCTGCGATGCAACGGCGGCCACCGCCAGCGCCATCGGCTGAAATTCGGTGTGAGTCACATCGCGCTCGCCCATATGCCGTTCAATGAAATTAGTGTACGTGTGTCCGGCACGGAACTCCGCATGGCTGAGTACGTCAATCATGAACCGCTTCGACGTCTTGACGCCGAGGATCTTGTAGTGATTGAGCGCGTCAATCATCTTCTTGATCGCAAGTTCACGGTCCGGCGCGTGCACAATGAGCTTGGCCATGATCGGATCATAGTTGATTGACACCTCGGTCCCCCGACTAATGCCGGAGTCGACCCTGATGCCGGGTCCCGACGGCTCCGAATACAGCAGGATATTGCCGGTCGACGGCATAAAATTGGCTTCACCGTCTTCAGCATAGATACGGCACTCAATAGCATGGCCCCGCTGGGTGAGATGCCTAAACTGCTCGCCAAGTGGCAGACCGGCAGCTATTCGAATTTGCTCGACTACCAAATCGGTGCCGGTTACCATCTCGGTAACAGGATGTTCTACCTGAATGCGCGTATTCATCTCGAGAAAATAGTAATGACCGGTCTCGTCGAGCAAGAACTCCACCGTCCCGGCATTGGTGTATCCGGCGGTTCTGGCTACCTTGACAGCATCGGCACCCATCTTGGCGCGAAGCGCGTCATCGACGGCCACCGAAGGCGTCTCTTCGATAATCTTCTGGTGACGACGCTGGATCGAGCACTCGCGTTCAAACACGTGAACGGTGTTGCCATGGTGATCTCCCAGGACCTGAAATTCGATATGTCTTGGGTTGACGATATATTTCTCAAGGTACACGGTATCGTCATCAAAAGCGTTTTTGGCCTCACGGCGGGCGGCCTCGATAGCATCCACGAGTTGATTATCATTGTGAACAATTCGCATTCCCTTGCCACCACCTCCGGCCGCCGCTTTGATCATAACCGGATAACTTACCTGTGCAGCCATCCGTTGATATGCCGCCACATCCGTCTCGGCGCCTTTCATACCGGGAATCAGCGGCACTCCGGCATCGGCCATCTTGACTCTCGACTCGACTTTGTTGCCCAAAAGACGGATTGCATTCGGAGTGGGACCTATGAACGTGAGTCCCGCCACGGCACACCTCTCAGCGAATCTCGGGTTCTCGGCCAGGAAGCCATATCCGGGGTGAATGGCATCAGCGCCCGTCTGTCTGGCCGCTTCGATCAACTTGTCGATCGCGAGATATGACTCTCTTGGCGTGGATGGACCGATATGAACGGATTCATCAGCAAGGAGTCTATGCTTGCTCTTGACGTCGGCATCGGAATAGACCGCCACCGACGGAATCCCGAGCGTCTTACAGGCGTTGATTACTCTGACCGCGATCTCCGATCGGTTGGCGACCAGTATTTTCTTAAAAAGTTGATTTTTCGCTTTACTCATTGGTACTATCCCGGCTGCTACTTGACCCATCGAGGCGGTCTTTTGTTTAGAAACGCGTCCATTCCCTCCTGGCCCTCAGCGGAGACACGCAATCTCGCAATCATTTCTGCGGTGTAGGGCTTGAATTGTTCGGGTGTCATCGATGGCACCTCGCTGACGAGTTTCTTGGCCATGGCCACTGCCTCAGGACCGGATGACAGGACTGAAGCGACGAGACTGTCGACCTCTGAGTCCAACAGCTCATCATCCACGACTTTGTTCACCAGACCGACCTGGAACGCCCGTTCGGCATTCATTCGTTCGCCGGTGATGAACAGCTCGCGCGCCTTGCCTTCGCCCATCTTCTTAATCACATATGGGCCGATACAGGCGGGCACGACACCTATTTTGACTTCAGAGAACGAAAACCTGGCCGAGCGGGCCGCAATGGCGATATCGCAGACAGCTACGAATCCGGTTCCACCACCGATCGCCGCACCATTAATCTTGCCTACAATCGGTCTTTTGAAGGTGTAGACCTTGTAGAACAGGTCGGCCAGCTCATTGGATTCGGCGAGGTTCTGTTCGAATGATTGCGTTACCACCGAACGCATCCAATTGAGATCCGCACCGGCGCAGAACGACTTCCCTTTTCCACTCAAAACGATTAGTCTGAGCTCCGAATCGCTCTCCAGCTTGCCGAAAAGGTCAAGCATTTCGCGGATGACGGTTGAATTGAACGCATTATGGATCTCGGGGCGATTGAAGTCTATCCGTCCGACCGAATCCATCTTCTTAAATTGAATAGTTTCGTATTTCATCAGTTTGTCCATTGCCTACATGCGGAACACGCCATACTTTTGTTCGGGGATCGGGCTGTTGAGCGACATGGAGATGCCCAGCGCGAGCATCTGACGTGTTTCGGTCATCCCGATCATACCGTCGTCCCAGAGTCTCGCGCCCGAATAATACGGGGTCGACTCGCTTTCGTATTTGTCGATAATCGGTTGCCGGATTGCCCTGATTTGCTCCTCGGTCAACTTCTTGCCGCCTTCCTTCTCCAGCTGTTCTATCTTCACCTGCGCGAGCACATCGGCCGCCTGTTCTCCGCCCATCACGCAGATCTTGGCGTTCGGCCACATCCACATCAAGCGCGGGAAATAACCGCGGCCACACATGGCATAGTTGCCGGCGCCATAGGAACCGCCGACTACAAGTGTGAACTTGGGGACATCGGCATTTGCTACCGCGTGCACCATCTTGGCGCCATCGCGGGCAATCCCACCCGCTTCGTATTTACGGCCGACAATAAAGCCTGAGATGTTCTGCAAAAAGACGAGTGGAATCCGGCGCTGAGTACACAGCTCTATAAAATGCGAACCCTTTTGGGCTGATTCGGCAAAGAGAACGCCATTATTTCCGACTATGCCAACCGGATATCCCATAATGCGGGCAAAACCGGTCACCAGTGTCGCACCATACAACTCCTTAAACTCGTGGAAGCGGGAGCCATCGACAATGCGCGCGATAACCTCGCGCACATCGAATGCTTTGCGGATATCATTTGACACCACGCCGTATAGTTCCTCCGGATCATAGTATGGGTCCTCGGGAGTGTCCTGCTCAATCTCGAAGCGGGCCGGGCGATTCAAGTTCTGGACAATGTTCCGGCAGATCTGGATCGCGTGCTCATCGTTAAGGGCATAATGGTCGGATACACCGGAAGTCCGGCAATGTACGTCGGCGCCGCCCAGCTCTTCGGCGGTCACTACCTCGCCGGTAGCGGCTTTCACCAGAGGCGGCCCGCCGATGAAGATCGTGCCTTGATTCTTGACGATAATCGTTTCATCGGACATTGCCGGCAGGTAAGCTCCACCTGCGGTACACGAACCGAGTACGGCCGATATCTGGGGAATTCCCTTGGCGGACATCCGTGCCTGATTGTAGAAGATTCTGCCGAAGTGATCTTTATCAGGGAACGTCCCGGACTGCAGCGGCAGAAAGATCCCTCCCGAATCGACCAGATACACACACGGCAGATTGTTCGTCTCAGCGATCTCCTGGGCGCGGGCGTGCTTGAGAATGGTCATCGGGAAGTAGGTCCCCCCCTTGACCGTCGCATCGTTGACTACCACCATGACTTCGCGTCCGTGCACGACGCCTATACCTGTGATAATCCCGGCGGCCGGCGCCTGGCCATCATACATGTCATAAGCCGCCAGCGCGCTTAGTTCGAGAAACGGGGTGTTGCGATCGAGCAGCTTGGCCAACCGTTCGCGCGGGAGGAGTTTTCCCCGCTCAACATGACGCTCACGCGAGCGCTGCGGACCACCCAGCTTGATCTGATCGAGCCGTTCTTTGAACTCAAGGTGCTGTTTCTTGTTCTTCTCGAAGTTTTCTTTGTAGATCGGGTTTTTCGTGTCGATTTTAGTTTCGATTCGATACATAGTTATCTCTTCGTCTGTTTGCTTTTCAGTAGTGACGATGGAACTTTGACTTTCATTTGCAAAAGAGCCTGGGCCAGCGTCTTCCCCTGCGGATCTATCATTAGCGATTTTGTGCCGCCACCACCGAGGGTTTCTTCAAGCAGGAAATTAAGCGCCTGCAGATTGTCCAGTTCATACCGAATGACTTTGCCATAAGTAATGCCGGCGAAGAATCTCTTAACTTTATCAACAGTCAGATTCTCAACCAGCCAGTCATAGGCTTCGTGAGAACGTGCCAGTACGCCAATATTGCAAGTGTCCCCCTTATCGCCGGACCGGGCATAACAGATTTCCTGCAATCTGATTTCCTGTAACTTGCCGGTCGCCTTCTTGCGAGTAGTTTTCGCCGCCGGAATCGTCTTTTCAGCCTTGTGAGCGGCCTGGACGCGAAGCGGGAAGGTGATCTCGAAGAATTCTTCATCGCCCGATGTGTCTATCGCGAGTACTTTTGCCTTCACGCGGCTTCGATGCATCAGAGCGGGCCAATAGGCTACCACCAGCGATGGTTTCGGTCGGCCGCCGGTGGTGACTGCCATGCCGGCCGGACCGGAAAGGATCAAAGTCGACAGGGCTTTGCCGAAGTCTTTGATTTTATTCAGGTCGCGGTCGCGCACTGAGAAGCGAAGCATGATTTCGTTGGTTTCGCATTGGGTAAGCTGCGACGGCCAGATGGAACCTGAGCCGATCATGTCCGTGCGCGAGGCTTCGTATTTGTGCTGAAGTTTCTTCCAGAAGATATCCGCGATTACCTTTGCCTTTTCATGAACATTTGGACCGGACACCAGCACCGCGCCGTTCGATTTCCAACCGTCTTCGAACGACATCGACACTTTCAGATTATCCGGTTCCGGCTTGCCTTTGATACCGAATACGCGAACACGATCCTTGCCATCGGACTTGAGCTGAATTGAGTCGAACCGAGCGATACCGTCGGGGCTGATATAATTCGATGGATCCCCCATTTCGTAGACAAGCTGCTCTTTGACCGTTTTTTCTGAGACGAGACCGCCGGTCCCTTCGTGCTTGGTCACGACAAACTCACCGGAACTTTCCATTTCGATTATCGGATACCCGATATTATGGTAGCTTGCGACCTCGTCCCAGTCGGTGATATTTCCGCCCGATGCCTGCGCGCCGCACTCGATGATATGACCGGCGATAATACCGGCCGCCATCTTGTCCCAGTCATCCATCGCCCAGCCGAATTCGTAAATCATCGGCGCCAGCGTGATACCTGTGTCGGTCACTCGGCCGGTGACCACGATGTCGCAACCTGCTTCGAGCGCCTTCACCACCGGTTCCGCGCCTAGATAGATGTTCGCGGAAGAGATCCGTGAGCGAACGTCGAAGAAGTTCTCCCCTGTCTCCATGTTGGTGAACCGTTCTCCGGCCGCGGTCAATTCGTACAGGTGGTTCACGATGTCATCGCCATAGACAATGCCAACCTTCACGTCGAGCTTCTTCTTCTTAGCCATCTCAATGATCTTGCGTCCCATTCCGATCGGGTTGATCCCACCGGCGTTGGAGATGACTTTGACTTTCTTTTTGACAATGAGTGGGAGGCATTCTTCAAGTTGCTCAAGAAAATCGACCGCGTAGCCAAGCTCGGGATTCTTCTGGCGCTGGCGCTGAAGAATTGACATCGTAATTTCGGCCAGAAAGTCCATCGAGATGTAATCAAGTGGCCCACCGGTGAGCTGTCTTTTCAGGGCCGTTAAATCATCGCCCCAGTAGCCACCGGCATTGCCGATACGGATTTTCTTTTTCACGCGAGCATTCCTTTTAACCTGTTGCGGTTCAATAGATACCCGGAGTCGTTGGGGTCAGCGAATAGCCAATATACGTTAAATCCAACCGTTTGTAAAGCCCCAAGCAGTAATCAGTTCGGGCCGTTTATACTTGCCATGGGTCCCGCGTTCCGATATATAATCCCCAAGGGAAAGGACCAATATGTCCACACTCTGCCTTGTCATTGTCCAGAGTTTTGCCGCATCGATGTTGATCGGCCTCTTGTTAGGCACGTTGATCGGTCTGCGTTTTCGCTTTCCGAAAGATTGGACCGCATTCATGGTGACCGCCGCGGCGAACATCATGGCGCCATTTATTGGCAAGGACGTGATCATATTCAGTCTCACGCAGTCGAACATCACTATCGTGATGAACTACCTGCTGCTCGGTCTGCTTACGCCGCTCAATGTGATTTTCATTGTGCGGATGGTGCGAGAGAGCAAGAAGACTAAGTAGGCAAGGCCCGGTACAGAAGAATTTGTCTGCAGTATAAAGGCACTATCGCACTACTCCCCTGTAGCCCACGTCAGTGAGGGGCGATGGTAATCGCACCGAGCACCACGTTGGTATAGCCGTCACACCACCTTATATGCCTCCCCGGCGGAGGCCGGGGCCCATCTTGGAGAAATACAAAGATGGATCCCCGCGTGCGCGAGGATGACATGCCTACCGAGATGCCGATTCTGGGCACCCGCCTTCGCGGGTGAGGCAGATTCGGGCAAGTGCTCCGCGTGCCCGCGTTACACGCGTGGAACGGCAGGCTCGAAGCGAGTCTTCCCTACGAAGAATAAATGAACCACGCCGTTGATGAGAGGCACGAAAAAAAAGGCCGGAGGTGGAAGTCTCCGGCCCTTGTTTCGATACGTGCTCCGAATTTCTCAGAGCGAGTCTATCAATACCACTTGGGGACGAACTTGTAGCCGTAGCTCAAGACGCCGTGGTGGCCTTCGGCCTGTAAGCGGCGGAATTCAATCCGCACTTCCATGCCGATTTTCACTTCGTTGATATCGCAATCCGTCACCTGCGCCATCAGGCGCGTTCCATCGGTAAGCTCCGCGATCGCCAATGCGTACGGAGACTGGTCACCCCACTGGTCAGGGGCAATCCGAATAACGGTGTACGTGATGATGTTGCCGGTATCCGGCAGCTTGACGATCTCCTGCGAAGCATCTCCCGTTTCCGGATCAACCGCGCGTTTCGGAAAATAGGTCTTGCCGCTCTTCTTGAATTTGGAGGCTTCGAGGCGATATCGATGCGGATATTCCCGCCAGTTACGTGAGCTGAACATGGTCATGATGCCACCTCCATGATGTGAACGACCGATGTACCGCCGGAGCCGCCCATATTCTGGGTCATACCGACTTTCGGTGACCGGGGAATCTGACGACCGTTTTCGGCCTGACCGGTTAACTGCTTGTAAACTTCGACCACCTGGGCCACGCCGGTCGCGCCGACCGGATGACCTTTGGACTTGAGGCCGCCCGAGCTGTTAATCGGGAACTTGCCGTCGAGAGCCGATTCACCGTTAAGAAACGCCTGTCCGGCTTTCCCCGGTTCATACAGACCAATGGACTCGGCCACCACAATCTCGGCAATCGTGAAACAGTCATGGACCTCGGCGAACTGAACATCTTTGATAGTCTTGCCGGCCATCTTGAACGCTTTCTGCGCGGCAATGGTGGCGGCTTTGATGGTCGTCATATCCGCGCGCTGGGCGAGCTGAATTGTATCGGTGCCGATGCCGGTTCCAAGGATCTTCACATACGGTTTGCCGAGCTTCTTGGCGATATCGACCGTGGTAATAATCACGGCCGCGGCGCCATCGGTAATCGGCGAGCAATCCAGTATGTGGAGCGGATCGGCCACCATCACAGAGCTTTCCACTTGTTCAACCGTCACTTCGAATGGATACTGGGCTACCGGGTTCTTGGCACCGTTGCGGTGATTCTTCGCAGCGACAGTTGAAAGCATTCTCCGGGTAGTCCCGTACTTTGCCATATGCGAGTGGGCCATCATCGCATACAGTCCCGGGAAGGTCGCGCCGTTGAATACTTCGTATTCCTGGTCAGCGGCGGTCGCCAGCGCATAAGTAGCCTCATTGCCCGAACAATCTGTCATCTTCTCCACACCGGAGGCCATAACGATATCCGAGATGCCTGAGGCAACCTCTATGAACGCGGAGCGGACAGCCATTCCCCCTGACGCGCAGGCCGATTCAACACGGGTGGCCGCAATACCGCGCATACCCATATAATCAGTCAGAAGTGAAGCCAGGTGCTCCTGCCCGACGAACAGTCCGCCCGACATACACCCGACATACATTGAATCGAGGTGATCGACTCCGGCGTGCTTGATGGCCGCGAGGGCGGCATCGGTGTGCAGATCGCGAAGCGACTTCCGCCACACCTCACCCCATTCGCTCATGCCGACGCCGACTATGCAAACTTCTCTCATGGTCGACATCTCCTAATCATTCTTTCTGATTTTGCGGCGATACTTGGCATAGGTGCCGTAGTCCACATAAATCAGATTTTCTTCTAAGAGTTTACGGGTGCGGACCGCTTTGTCGCGAACCTGATCGATTCGGTCGGTCACTTTCCAAACAAATGCATCGGAGCCCGCTCCGGAGCCGTAGGAACACATGAATATCATGTCGCCCGGCTTGGCGATGTCGAGCGTCGCCGTCAAACCTATCGGCGAGGCACCGGAATAGGTGTTCCCGAGAGTAGGTGACAGCCAGCCCGGGTCGATCTGTTTCTGCGTGAAGCCAAGTTCCAGAGCGACTCTCTGCGGGAATTTACCGTTGGGTTGATGAAAGACGGCCCACTGGAAATCAGCCGGTTTCATGCCGCACTTCTTCAGGATTGCGTTTGAGGCACCCTTGGTGTGGGCAAAATACGCTTCTTCGCCGGTGAACCGGCCGCCATGCTGCGGATAGAACTGGTGCTCGCGGCGCCAGAAATCCGGCATGTCGGTCATGTACGAATGCGTGAACAGGCACTCAGCGATAAGTTGATCCGCGCCCATAATAAAGGCTCCGGCTCCCGCCGCGGCTGAGAATTCCAGCGCATCGGACGGAGCGCCTTGCGATGTATCCGCGGCTATCGCCAGCGCATACTTCATCGCTTTGGCGTCGATATGACTCAGCGCCACGAACATCGCTTCCGAACCGGCCTTGCAGGCAAATTCGAAATCCGCGCAATGGATATCGGGAGTGGCGCCGATAGCTTCGGCCACGGTCGTCCCCGACGGTTTCACCGCGTATGGGTGCGACTCGGAACCGATATATATCGCTCCTATATCTTTCGGATCGACATGGGAAGCCCGCTTCAGCGCGTTCTTGGTCGCCTCGACAGACAACGTAATCGTATCCATGTCCGGGGGCGGGACCGATTTTTCGCGAAGCATCAGGCCTTTTTTGTAACTTGGCGCATCAGCTCCCCAGACTTTCGCGATCTCTTCGACTTTGATGCGATGTCTTGGAAGGTGAGCGCCGTATCCGACTATACCTGCCATTGATTACCTCTAAAGTTTCTGGTTACCGGAAATAAGCATATTCTTAGTCTTGTATTGCTTCAAAATATTGGGACTAAAATAGGACGAATTGCCCGCCAAGACAAGTGCTATGTGAAAAATAACGCAATCTAATGCGATCCGATGGGCCTCCTCCCTCCGTTTCGGCCGGATTTCCCCGTTGAAGAAAAGGTTTTAACATTCGATATTGCCGGTATGCGAAAAGTGACGATGATCTGTATGGCCTGTTCGCTTCTGGCCAGCCTGCTTTGGGCACAGGAGAAAAAGGGCGGGCTCGATAACAATGCCGCCTTTTACGAAGGCGAGACGATGAACTATATTGTAACCCCGCCGGACAGTTTCAAGATGGTGTCCGATGAAGCTATCGAGGATGGCTATTCATTTGCTTTTATCCCGACCCCGGATACCTATGCCAAGGCGACGGTGACAATAGGCGTCAATATTTTCAAGGTCCGCGAGAATCAGCAGAAAATGTTTTCGTTAAATGAGCTGATACGGAATGATACTTCGGCCGTGCGCGAGCACTTTGGGAAGTCGATCAGTATTGCCGAAGTGGATCCGATTGTGACCGACGACGGTCATGTATTGAGGACCTTCTATCTGAACGACTCGACTACCTTCATTCCGAACGTGATGCTTTCGTATTACGATGGCGGTACCGAAGTCTTTATCTTTGACCTATCCATATCCGGCCTCTACCCGCGCTTCCGCGCCGAGGGCTATTATATCGCCTGCCTCAAGCGGTTCAAAGCAATGCTCAAAGGCAGTCTGGGGATAAAGGGCTGACGGCCCGATTGTAACCGGACGCATCTTTGTCTCTGCGGCGAAAGCCGGGGTCTATCTTCATGTCTACCACGATCCAAATCCCCTCACCCTAAGCCTCTCCCAAAGGGAGAGGGAAAAGAACAAAGCTCGAGACCTATCTTCTCCCCTCGCCCTCTGGGAGAGGGGCCGGGGGTGAGGGTGGATAAACGAGTGTTTGATGTCGAAACGCGGTTACGCCTCGATGTGTTCTTCAGATGGGGCGGAGGATTCGTCCACGACCAGTTGAAGCTCGTTGTCGGCGTAGTCGATCCGGAGATGCTGACCGGCGTGAAGACGGCCCGCAAGGATCATCTTCGCCACTTGCTGGCTGAGTTGCTTGTTCACGAACCGCTTGATCGGCCGCGCCCCGAACATCGGGTCATAACTGCTCTTCGCGATAAACTCCACCGCCGGCTCGGAGACTTCAATCGCAACATCTTTCTCGCGCAATAGCGTTTCCAGATGACGCAATTGTAGACGAACTATCTGCTTTACCTCGTCGGTGGTCAAAGACGCGAATACGATGATCTCGTCGATTCGATTCAGGAACTCCGGTCGGACGGATTGGCGAAGAGTCGCGAGGACGTTCTTCTTGATGTTCTCGTAGACAACATCACGGTTGAACTCGCCGATATTCTCGGATTCCTTCAGGATGTAATCAGCGGCGATGTTCGACGTCATAGTCAGAATGGAATTCTTAAATGACACTGTTCGGCCTTTGTTATCGGTCAACCTGCCTTCATCGAGCACCTGAAGGAGAATGTTGAACACTTCCGGGTGCGCCTTCTCGATTTCATCGAGCAGGATAACCGCGTATGGACGGCGGCGGACCGCCTCGGTCAACTGTCCACCTTCATCGTAGCCGACATACCCCGGGGGAGCGCCGATCAGTCGTGACACCGAATGTTTTTCCATATACTCGGACATATCGATGCGTATCATGGCCTCCTGCGTGCCATAGAGGAACTCCGCCAGCGCCCGAGCCAGCTCAGTCTTGCCGACACCGGTGGGGCCAAGGAAAATGAACGAGCCGATCGGTTTCTGCGGGTCAGACAAACCGGCGCGCGACTGCCGCACGGCATCGGAGACGGCGCGGACCGCTTCATCCTGACCGATGACCCGCTTGTGAAGTTCATCTTCGAGACGAAGCAGCTTTTCAGATTCAGATTCGGTAAGTCTCGTTACTGGGATGCCGGTCCACTTCGAGACAATCTCGGCGATGTCCTCGGCGTCCACAACTTCCTTGAGCAATTGCCGCTTCTGCTGTATGACGGTCAGCGCGTGGGTCAATAGTTGCAGTTTCTTTTCGGCATCGGCGATTTCACCGTACTTGATTCTCGCCGCCGCTTCGTAGTCAGCCCGGCGCTCAGCCTCGCCGGCCCGATGTTTGAGCTGTTCGATTTCCACTTTTAGATTGCGGATGGCGTCGACCGTGTCTTTCTCCTTCTTCCATTGGGTGTGCAGGTCCTCCCGTTGCACATACAGGTCTTTGAGCTCTTCTTCAATGGGCCGAAGCGCCTCGGCGGCGTTCTTCTCGCGCTTGACGCCTACCTTTTCGATTTCAAGCTGGCGAATACGTTTCTCGACACTGTCAAGCTCTTCGGGCATCGAGTCGATTGAAATACGCAACTCCGCCGCGGCTTCATCGACCAGATCAATTGCTTTATCCGGAAGGAATCGGTCGGCAATATACCGGTCCGACAGTTTAGCCGCCGCCACGAGAGCGGCATCGGATATTTTGATGCCGTGGTAGTTCTCGTACCGCTCGCGCAGTCCCCGAAGAATCGAAACAGTATCCTCTACCGACGGTGGCGCTATCAATACCGGTGCGAGTCTCCGCTCCAGCGCGGCGTCCTTTTCAACGTGCAGACGGTATTCATCAAGAGTGGTTGCTCCTACAAAACGTATCTCTCCCCTCGCGAGAGCCGGTTTGAGCATGTTGGAAGCATCGAGTGAGCCGCCCACTGCTCCGGCGCCGACGATAGTGTGCATTTCATCGACAAACAGAATGATTCGACCTTCGGCATCGGTTACTTCTTTGATAATCGCTTTCAGTCGTTCCTCGAATTCACCGCGGAATTTGGATCCGGCAATCAGAGCGCCGATATCGAGCGCCACCAGCTGGCGGTCTTTAAGCGTTTCCGGAACCTCGCCGATGGCAATCTTCTGCGCCAGGCCCTCGACCACCGCTGTCTTCCCTGTTCCCGGCTCGCCGATCAGCACCGGGTTGTTTTTGGTACGACGGGAGAGAATCTTGATGATGCGGCGAATCTCATCCTCGCGACCGATCACTGGGTCGAGCTTGCCGTCGCGCGCCATTTTGGTCAGGTCACGCGAGTATTTCTCCAGCACGGCATATTTGGATTCCGGGTTGTCATCGGTGACGCGGGTTTTGCCTCGGATCGACGTCAGCGCCTTGAGAATGTCCTCGCGTTTGACACCGTTTCGCTTGAGAATCTCCTGCGCCTTACTTTTTTCTTCGAGCAATGCCAGAAGGATGTGTTCCACCGACACGTATTCATCATGGAAACTCTTCAGCTCATTCTCGGCTTTATTGAGGACCTGGGTGAACTCCGGCGAGGCATAAATCTGTCCCCCCTGCTGTTTCGGCAGGGCTTTGAGGGCATCATCCGTCTCGGTGACTATCGTTTCATAGTCTCCACCGATCTTCTTGATTATCTGCTCGACCAGACCGTCCTCCTGCTTCAGCAGGGCATCGAGCAGGTGGACCGGCATCACTTGCGGATGCGCTTCTTCCTGGGCCTTTTGCTGGGCATACTGGACAGCATCGATCGACCGCTGGGTGAATTTATTCAAGTTCATATTCTGTTACCTCGACTTTCCTGGTATTGATGGATCGCTTTGCGAACCATCTACCTCTACTCCGAGGTAGGTCGGGTTCCGAATGAAATCCCGTCAGGGATTGAAGCAGAAACCCGACATCTCCCCGGTAGAGGGCTCTCATGATACATCGCCGCGCGTATTCAATGTCGGGTTTCTCCCTCGCCATTCGGCTCGTCCGGATCCCGACCTGTGGGCTAGCCGCTGACGTCTGAGCGCTTCTCACAATACACGCCCCATTGAAACTTAGCAATGTCATCGTAATATCTTTTATGTGCGTCCATTTCGGGTCCATAACTCTGCTCGATCCTAGTGTCATTGCCTGACAATGGAAAGACTATGTGGCTCCCGATCCTTCCTCGCGTCACTGCCTTGGGATCGTGTGTCGGGCCGAGAACAACGATGACACTTACGATTCCAAAGAAGTACAAATGTACGTAAGCGATATCCTCTAGTGTCAACCTGAAATCAATATGATGAAACGGTTTATAGTCCAATGTGGCATAGTCCTTTGTGTTAGTCAGAATGTTGCTATCAACCAGGTTTACCCTATAACGAAATGACGGACGAAGCAGTATTTTGGCTCTGCCGTTCGTAGATCTATGCACCTCAAACGTGGTATCCTTGAATTCGCTGAACAAATCGGGGTCTGGAAATTCAAACTCGGCCATAATCTCGTACACGATCTTTGCCAGTCCGCCATTGGGGAAAGTTCGCTTACTTCTCACCTCTATCAACTTTCCTGGTGGCTCTTTACGGATCTCGAAAACACCGTTGCTTATAATTATGTCAGGTAAGTCAAGCTTAGCTTGGGCCTCGTAGAGCTCTGCGTCCTTCGGATTATGCCGTCTTAGCGAGTTGATCGTGTGTCTGTGCAGTTCCTCTTTTGGACCCAGCGATTTTGTCTCAGAAACCGGCTTGTACACCGGCTTGAATTCCCCATCTCTATGCAGATACGGTTGACCGGTGATCGGGTCTTCCGCATGTGTCTGCGAAAAGGCATTCTTCGCCCCAGAAAGATGAAACCTCTCGATGCCATTCACGAAGTAAAGTGAGTCCTTAAATTCCTTCTCGAAGGCAGTTCCAGTGTAGTTGTTGCAGGACCCGCATACCTTGGAATTCCCATATCGGCCGCCGATCACCTGCGGTATAATGTGAGCTACTCCATCCGTTTCTTGAACTCGCTGACCGCAGTAAATACAGTCGACACTTGACACCATTTCCGTCTGTCTACCCCTCCCACTCATCAAGCAATTGTTTCTGCTTCTCGGTCAGGCTCTTCGGTAGCGTGACTTTGATCTCCACATACAGATCGCCCTGAGCGCCGCCGACCGCCAGTCCCTGGCCTTTCAGACGCATCTTTGTCCCCGGCTGAGTTCCGGCCGGGACGGTCAGCATAATCGTTTTCGTAAGCGTCTTGACTTCGACTTTCGTCCCCTTCATCGCCTCGATGAAGGAGATCGCGGCCGAAGTATAAATGTCATTGCCCTTGCGTTCGAAATTCTGATCTGACATCACATGCACCGTTATGATTAAGTCGCCGCTTTTGCTTCCATTATAGCCCGACACCCCCTGTCCGACCAGCCGTATCTTTTCGCCATCGTTGATCCCCCTGGGGATCTTAACCCGGAGTTTCTTGCCGGTATTTCCGATAGTGATAGTCTTGGTCGCGCCTTTGACCGCCTCTAAAAAAGGGATAGACAGTTCGGCCGAGATATCCGGAGCTTTCTGCGGATGGCGTTGCCTGCCTGACTGAGCGCTCGGGTTGCCGCCGAACAACGAAGACAGGATGTCGTCGAATCCTCCGGTATTGCCGGCATTATCACCGAAATCAAAATGGAAGGAGCGTTGCCCACTGCCACCACCGCGCTGACGGAACATCTGGGCAAAGGCATCCGGG
Organism: uncultured Ignavibacteriales bacterium; assembly: GCA_964371785.1. Lineage (GTDB taxonomy): Bacteria > Zixibacteria > MSB-5A5 > GN15 > FEB-12 > CAVQCT01. The sequence goes on from CAYJOL010000007.1 coordinate 125,705, forward strand.
TCGAATCCGCCCATCCCCGGCCCGGTTCCGGGACCGGCTCCGGCGAACGCGCCATACTTGAGCATGGTATCGTACTCGGTTCGCTTCTTGGGATCGGATAACGTTTCATTGGCTTCGGAGATTTCCTTGAATTTTCGCTCCGCCTCGGCGTTCCCCTTGTTGCGATCCGGGTGATACTTTTTAGCCAGCGTACGGAACGCCTTCTTGATATCCTCCTGCGAGGCATCGTGGCTCACGCCGAGTATTTCGTAGAAATTTTGCGCCATGCTACAGTATCACCACCTTATGTTCACATTTCTCTCTCGCTCTGCGATTGAGGAGATCGTCTAATCTATAACATACGTTACTTGTCTTCCGTTTCACAAATCATTTGGATGCGCCGCTCAGGCATTTGGCTCGACCGGCGCATCCATTTCGTCCTTACTGGGGAGTCCCGCTCTGGCTCGTGCGGGATTCCATCTATCTCAAACACTACTTCACTTCTTCGAACTCCGCGTCAACTGCGTGGTCGTCTTTCTTTGGTTCGGACTGAGCCTCGCCCGGCGACTGCGCCTGTTGGCGGTTCGCATTCTGGTACATCTCGGCCGAAGCTTCCTGCCAGATTCGGTTGAGTGATTCGACCGATGATTCCATTTCTGCGACATTGTCGCCTTTCATCGCTTCTTTCACCCGGCCGATTCCAGCCTCGAGCTTGGCTTTGGCATCCGCGCCGATCTTATCGCCGAATTCTTTGAGCTGTTTTTCGGTCTGGAACACGGCGGCATCGGCCTGGTTATGGGCCTCAACCTTGCGCTTCTTCTCGCGGTCCTCGGTTTCATGTATTTTGGCGTCATCGACCATCTTCTTGATATCCTGCTCAGTAAGCCCCGATGAGGCTTCGATACGGATATTCTGAGACTTGCCGGTGGCGTTGTCTTTGGCCGTCACACTCAGGATACCGTCGGCATTGATATCAAAGCTGACCTCAACCTGCGGAATCCCGCGCGGAGCCGGAGCGATACCATCGAGGACAAACCGTCCGATTGTCTTATTGTCGACCGCCATTTCACGCTCGCCCTGAAGCACATGGATATCGACTTGCGGCTGGTTGTCTGACGCGGTCGAGAACACCTGAGCCTTCTTGGTCGGGATCGTTGTGTTGCGCTCGATCAACCGGGTCATGACGCCACCGAGCGTCTCGATACCCAGCGACAGCGGGGTGACATCGAGCAACACCACATCCTGGACTTCGCCGGTGAACACCCCGCCCTGGATCGCGGCGCCGACCGCCACGACCTCGTCGGGATTGACCGAACGGTTCGGTTCCTTGCCGAAGAACTCGCGGACCAGCTCAACCACTTTCGGCACGCGGGTCATGCCGCCTACCATGATCACTTCGTCGACTTGATTGATCTTAAGCCTGGCGTCATCGAGCGCCTTCTGCACCGGGGTCATCGAGCGTTTCAAGAGGTCATCCACCAACTGCTCGAATTTCGCCCGGGTAAGCGAGACATTCAGATGTTTCGGACCGGAGGCGTTGGCAGTAATGAACGGCAGATTGATAGAGGTCTGCATAGTCGAGCTGAGCTCGATTTTCGCCTTCTCCGCCGCTTCTTTCAGGCGCTGGAGCGCCATTGGGTCGGTCGAGAGGTCTATCCCTTCGGCCTTCTTGAACTCCGCGACCAGCCAGTCTATTATGCGCTTATCGAAATCATCGCCACCTAGATGGGTGTCGCCATTGGTCGAGAGGACTTCGAACACGCCGTCATTGAGATCAAGGATGGAGATATCGAACGTACCGCCACCAAGGTCATACACTGCGACTTTTCCGGTTTTCTTCTTGTCCAGACCGTAAGCAAGCGCGGCCGCGGTCGGTTCATTGATAATGCGCTTCACTTCGAGACCGGCAATTCGCCCGGCGTCTTTGGTCGCCTGGCGCTGACGGTCATTGAAGTAGGCCGGGACAGTGATGACCGCTTCCTTGATTGGATGGCCGAGATAGTCCTCGGCGGTCTTCTTCATTTTGGCCAGGACCATAGCCGAGATCTGCTGTGGGGCGTATTCTTTGCCCTCGAGCACAATCACCGGTTCACCGGAGTTGTTGGCCGCGACTTTGTACGGGTAGTTTTTTATCTCACCCTGGACCTCGTCGAATTTTCTTCCGATCAACCGCTTGGCAGAGAACACGGTGTTCATCGGGTTGGTCACCGCCTGGCGTTTGGCCACCGTGCCAACGAGCCGTTCGCCGTTCTTGTCGATCGCCACCACCGACGGAGTGGTGCGGTCGCCCTCGGAGTTCGGGATCACCTTGGGGTCATTGCCTTCCATGATCGCTACTACCGAGTTGGTGGTGCCTAAATCTATGCCTATGATTTTGTTCATTGTTTTTCTCCTTTGTTTTCCGAAAAAAAGCCGGTCCAAATCTCAGACCGGCTTCGCTTCTTTCTCTGGGACCTGAAAGTCCGGGATTCTCTTAGGAAATCTTGACTTCGATTTCCTTCGGCTTGACTTCCTCTTTCTTCGCCAGTGTCACTCCGAGCAGTCCATTCTTGTATTCAGCCGAGATCTTCTCGGCATCGATCGTTTCCGGAAGGGTGAAGCTGCGTGAGAACGAGCCGGTAAAGATCTCATTACGGACGAAATCAGCTTCTTTGTGCTCGGACTCGAATTTCCTCTCGCCGGAAACGGTCAGGGTGTTTTCGGCGACCACGATCTTGACGTCTTTCTTGTCCATACCGGGCAGCTCGAACGTCAAACGGACATCGTCCTTGGATTCCCTGATATTCACCCGGGGGGTGAAATCGTTTTGATGATCAGTACCGTTGGCCGGATTGCGGAAGAAGTCGTTCATGAAGTCGGCGATCTCCCGATTCAATCTGTTGGTTGTCACGACGTTAAACATGGTTGAAACCTCCATTGTTTTGTATTCTTGTTTGCTTGTTTGCTTCTTGTCTTTTCTCATCATGCTCGTATATATATCAACAAGCGTGCCAATCGCAGTAAGTCACTACTATACAATACGATAACATATTCGTTGAAATGCCGCCAAGACAGAGCATGCCACTATGACGCCAAAAATGAGTCATTATGGCACATGACATGAGACAAGTTGACAGTAAACTGCTTAAATGGCAGGCGGTGGAAGATTAGTATCTGGAGAGGATGTCGTCGATCGCTTTGCTGACGGGCGATGTCTTAAAGAATATTTTCTGCGTAGTCGACAATCCGTCCCGGTAGCCCTTGATGGCGGCTATGGCTTTGGGCTTACCGGTGGACCCAAGCGCTTTAATCACGGCCAGCTTCAGGTCGTCCTTGGACGCATCGATTGAGGTCAGTCTGATCAGCTGGTCGTGGTCACGAAGCAGCGAGACAAGGAAGTCCTCGGCCTGTTCGCCGTCGACCTTGCCTAAAGCGGCGATGGCTTTCAGCGTGACGGGCGGATGGGTCCGGGCCAGGTCGATAAGCATCGGAATCATGTCCTGAGTTCCGATAAGACCGATAGTGATAACGGCGCTCTCGCGGATTTCCTTGACCGGGTCATCAGCCATCATCAGCAGAATATCGCAAGCTTCTTCGCCGCCGATTTTCTCGAGCGAGCTGATAATTTCGCGGCGGATCCGGACGTCGTTATCTGAGATGCGAAGTCGCAGCGGGATGGCGGCTAGTGGGTCACCGAGCAATCCAAGTACGAAGATTGAATTGCGAACAATGTACCATTTATTGTCGGGCAATTCGTGACGCCCGGCTTCGCGCTCGAACATCGCGTCATCGACCAGTATTTGCGTGAACACTTTCAATGAGGCCTTACCGAGTTCGCCGAGGATCTTCAGGGCCTGCTGGCGCACCGAACGCTTCGGGTGAGAGATAATATTTGACAGCGCCATAGCGACTTCTTCGGAACCGGCCGTGGTCAGAATCTGTCGAATGACGGAGGCGGTCTCGAATTCAGCCGCCAGCATTTCATCGATGAGGCTGTTGATAACTTCAAGGCGGTTGAAGTTGCCGAGTATTTTCTTGATCGCCATGGAATCATAGACGGTCACGTCGCTGTCAATTCGGCGTCTCGCGGCGAGTGCTTTGAGTATTTCCAGCAGAAGATCGTGTTTATGCTCCTGGATGCATCGCTCGACGAACAACCACACGAGTTCGGAGTATTCAAACGTTTCCTTGCGCTCCCTGATATTGCCGACCACCAGCTGGATGAGATTCGTCAGCAAGGAGATGTCTGTGGCGATGTTCAGGGAATTGGTCAGTTCGAGCAACAGGGTCAATGACCTCTGCCGAAAGTCCGCGTCGGCCACACTCAGCATTTCTACCAGGTGCAAAGCGATCTCAAGCGCTTTCTCTTTCTGCCCCGTCTTGAGCAGTCGCCCGAATGCCTCGACGAAATCCCGCGTGGCCATGGGGCTCTGCGGGCCGGAAAATACGGCGTTCAATAGATCATCAATCCGTTGACTTGATTCGACTCTGATCCTGCCGGTTGGCGATTCAAGCTCGCGGGCTAATTCTTCGGGAATCGCATCGGCGGCAAAGTGCAGGTTCAGCCGCTTGACTATCTGGGCACGGTCCGGATGATACTCAATCATCCTGTATATCGCGAGACTTCGTTCGAGTTGTTCATTGCGCACTTTTTCATCATGTACCGACCTTACGTCGGTAAAAAGTTTTATCAGTTCGTCGCCGATAGTGACCGACGATTTGGAAGCCAGTTTTTCCGGGAGTATGTACTTGACCAGCTGATAATCATAGTCGATACCTTGCTGGAGCGTATAGTCGGCGCCCCGTCGGCTGACCTCGCTGAGACCAAGAAGGTCGTCAGGCAGCATCTGCCAGATCATATTCTTAAGCGAGAAATCATAGTTGGCATCACCGCGATACTGCCGGTGTTGCTCGAATAGATTATAGGCTTGTTCGGAGTTCACCTCCACCGATTTGATGCGCATCTTCTCGATATAGGCCGGCAGGAGGTTTGCGGTGTCGGCGATATCAACCCGCTGAACGAACCTGCCAAGTACCCTATCAAGGTCCTGCATCGAGAGTCCCTGCTTGAACAGCAGGGCATTAATATCCTGGAGCTGCATGTACTTGATAATTTCCTGGGTGAAGACACTCTCTTTGAGTCGGATATTGAGAATGTACAGGGAACCGCTCTGGAGATTGATGTTCAAATAGCGTTTGAGCCGAAGCAGCGCTTGAAACTGGAGAAACGGCTTCTCGACAGCCCGGGTCGAGGACGGATGACCGACGCCGTAGATCGAGACCTTCTTACACCCCATCGCGAGATCGCGAAGCAGGGCGTGAACCATCTCATTAAGGTTCAGATAGAGTGTTGACTCCTTGGTCGGATTGGGTATCTGGCTCATGTTTCTCTCCAAAACAGACAATGTATCCTTTGTCGGTTGCGACATACACGTTGACTCCATCGCTTACCGGGGCTTGCGCGATAGCACCTTTGAGTTGTCGGCTTTGGAGCAGGCTTCCATCCGTTCGATTCAGCGAGAACAGCTTGCCCGACATGGTTCCGAAGATGACGCTGTTATCGACAGCGATAGCGGATGCCCGGATCACATCGACAGCGTCGTACTTCCAAACTATCGTCCCATCCTTTGCATCGAGCGCCGACAGTGTTCCGTTGCTGCTTCCGATGTACAGACGTCCGTCAGCGACTGTTGGCGACGTCCAGATTGGTCCATCGAGGTCTGTTCTCCATCGCATTTCGCCGGTCGTGGGCTCGAGGCCGAATACACCGCCCTTCAAAGCGGTGGCGTAAATCAGATCCCCGATAGCCACTGCGCCTTCCAACGGCCCGTCAAGACCGGCCCGGAACAGCTCCTTGCCTGCTTGGGCGTCAAGAGCATATAGCGTTCCGTCATCGGTGGGCTGGTACACAATTCCATTGGCCGATGATGCCGGGGCGGAGACGCGGCCATCGACCGTGACGCTCCATACTTTCTCACCGGTGAACCGGTTGTGAGCCGTCACGGACGTGCCAGAACCGACAATCAAAAGGTTCTTTACTATTATCGACCCGCCAGCGGCATCCTTAACCGGCTTGTCCCACATCTGCTTGCGGTCGAATAAGTTTATGCATTTGAGCTCGCTCTGGTCCGGCCCGACGGCGAAATAACCGAGGCTATCTTCAATTACCATACCCGCTTGCGGGGTCCCGCCCGGCTTGATATACCCCTGATACCGCCCGTCCTCACAGGCATAGAGCTTGATTCTATTTCTGGTGCCGGGATAAATCAGCCGATTGAAGTAGATCGTCAGCGGGCCGGCCGGTTTATCGTTGCTCCCGACTTCCCAGACAATGTCGAGCTTCCCGGAAAACTTGCCCTCCGACTTAGCCGCAAGCGCGTTTTGATCCCCTCGCGAAAAAGGCCAATCCGGTTGAGCCGAGATTGATTCAGTTCTGTCCAGTTTGAATCGTCGACTGCAGCCAGCAACGAGTGTCAGCCCGAGGGCGACGATGACCGCTATATAAAGAGTTCTGCTCAAAAGTTCCACCCGAAGAAGAAGTCAAAATCCGTATGCGGACTTATAGTATGATAATCAGTCGTTCGACTGAAGTCGAATCGAAGAACCACCAGATACGCGAGGTTCAATCTAACACCGGCCCCGAACGAACCAAGAAATCTATCAAACTCATCATCCCACGCCGCGCCGGTATCGTAGAATAATGCTCCGCGAATGCCGCGGAAGCCAAGCCCTCCGATCGGGAATCCAATGAGGAGATTGTCAATCAAGGGGAATCGAAGCTCATTTGAGGCAAACAGGATATTGCGGTTGTAAAAGGCGCGACGGTCATACCCGCGAAATGACCAGCTTCCACCAAAATAGATGCGTTGCGGTTCAATGCCACTCGATGTGTAACCGAACAGCCGATTGGCAAAAGCAGAGTAACGACCCAGCCGGAAGTAATGTCGCAGGTCTATCGAGAACTGGCGGCTGTAGTTACGGAAATCATTCATCGAAGAAGTCAGCCCGAATGAGATATTGTATCGGCGGCCGTCAATTGGGCCCGAGATATCCCACAGCGAGTTGTCGTAGATCCAGCTAAGATAGTTGCTCACCAGAAATTTCTCCCGTGGAGCCAGACCATACAATCTGTCTTTCTTTGAGTAACGCGCGATCGTGGTGAAGTCCACGCGATGGAATTTCGATATGGCATAACTGAAGAGAGAGATGCCGCCGGCCTGCCGCTCGTAGTAATAACCTTCATAATCGTTGTAATACTCATCGTACAGATGGAATACTCCGGCTCCCCAATTCATTCTATGCTCCCGGTTTATATACGTCATGCCAAAATTGAACGATCTGAGCAGGTCATCTTTGGTTGTCGCTGTATTGGTGAGGAGGAAATAGACCGCGTGGTTGCCGAGAACATCGGAGAGCGCCACCTGTAAGCCGCCGATTGAACCATAGACCGGATCATAGCCTACCGACGACTGCGCGATATCAAATGAATAATCAGTGCGGTATTTGATCGAAGCCTGGCGAAAGGTGGCGGGTATGGTGGGCGGCTGCCAGGCCGCAAGCTGCCGGGCAACGGGTTGCTCGACCGGCTCAGGGGATGTCAGCTGTTTCATCTGATATATTTGAAAATCCAGATTCTCATAACCGGTGTAAATCAGATGGCTGCCATCCGATGAGACCCGCGGATTGAAAGCGCCGGTGGCAAAGGTCGACTGCTTGGTCAGCGTGCCGACAGTGTCAAGAAGAAACAGATTGAAGGTCCCTTCGCGATTCGACGAGAAGAAGATGCCTCGGTCCGACGGTTCAGGCGTTTCGTCGACATATTTGCCGAAAGTGAGTTGGGTTAGTTGTCTATCGGCAAGCGACATCCGAAAGAGGTTTTCCGCACCTTTCGGGCCGTCAGCGCATCGGTCGGAAGAGAAGATTACGGAAGCTCCGTCTTGAGCAAAGACCGGATCTATGTCATAGTAAATGTCGTCGGTGAGGCGCTGATATTCTTCTGACTGCAAATCGAGCAGGTAGAGATCGGCAAATCCATCCTTCTTGAAGCCGGTGAACACGACCTGTCGGGCGTCCGGCGAGAACCTCGGTGAACGTATGGCCACGAGGTCTTTAAACTCGTACCTCCGGGTGACCGCCCGCCTACGGATATTGAAGACATAGATGACATCACGCTCCTTGGACTTCGATGAAAACACGACCAGACCAGAGTCATTGGCATCGATGCCGGAACGGAGCAAATAGAGTGATTCGAATTTTGAGGAGCGTTCTCCCTTCAACAGCGTCCGTACATCTTTGCTTTCGTGGTCGGCGCGTTTCATATAAATGCCGGAATAGCCCAGCCGGTTGGCTTTGTAGACAATCCAGTCTTTAATGCCGTCGCCGTCGTCCCAGCGGATAGGAACAGCCTTCACATTGAAACCATCACCCGTCAGTCTGGTCGATTCCATTTCCGGAAGCCCGAGACTGTCCAATTCCGGATAGTACTTTTTCTTGAGCGCGTATTCCCACTTGCGGGAAACTTCCGTCAGTTTGTCGCCGAGCGTAATCTCTACGACATCCTCGAACGTTCGCCCCTTTGCCCAGTTATCGAACAACAGCGTCAACTTGTCACTGCCGTAGGCCGAGTCAATGAATCCACAGATCGATTCACCCAACTTGTACATGAAGAAGGTCCCCTGAATCTGATACATCTGGGGAATAGTAAACAGGTGGCCGTTGATTACCATGTCTTTGATAATCATATCTGCCTGGGTGTCCCACTTCTTTGACCAATACTCGGCGATACCTTCGGTGAACCAGAGCGGCGGATAACTGAATCGCACCCGGCTTCTTCGCTCGGTCGCCCAGTCCAGTTTGGAAAGGGTGAAGACATGGACAAGCTCGTGACGAATCACATGCTCGAAATCGGAGAGCGGTCCGTAGAACGGTACCACTACTCGCCCCTTCATGAATTCAGTGAATCCACCCACCGATTCAGGGAGCAAGTCAGGAATGACATTGGTTTGAGAGAAGTAACCGGGCGACGAATAGATGATGAGCGGAATCTTACGAGTGACTTCGTGGTTGAATTTCTTCGCCAGCTCGCGATATGAGTCCTCGGCGTATTTCGCCGCAATAGCGGCGAGGTCTGATTCGTCGGTGTAGAAATATATCTTGAAATGCTCGGTGGACATCACCTGCCAATCGAAATCCGTGTACTGGACCTTGTTTTTACCGAAATAGAATTGACCAAAAGCAGAGCCGCCGCAAAGCAGGAGTGCAAGCATCACCCACACCGGGCTTATGCGCCGCTTTGACTTATGACTTTGCATAACTGTCATTGGTGAATTCCAGGGCTTCTTTGTCTTTTCGGCGGCATACGGTCAGGAGGCCGGTCCGGTCAGGTTAACCGGCTTTCCCTTAATAACATATATTCTCTATCGGCCTTCAATTGCCGCTACTGAACAATACCTGTATCATAGCCGCAATGTCCGCAAAACGACCCGCTTAATGCCTTGATACTGACTGAGTAAACTTCGCGACTTATCAGCAGCTGACGACAGCGGGGACAATAAGTATTCGACCCATCTTCTATGCGGGCGTTACCAATATAAACGTACTTCAATTTGCGTTGTGCAATTTCTCGAGCAAGCCGGAGCGTGGCAATCGGAGTGGGACGTGAGCCAAGTTTATAGTCCGGATGGAAAGCTGAGAAGTGGAGCGGGATATCGGTGGATACCGAGGTCACAAAATCGACCAGCGCTGTCAGGTCATCCCGTGAATCGTTCTTGTCAGGAATCACAAGATTGGTCAACTCAAGATGCACCCCGGCGTTGTATACAGACCGGATCGTGTCAAGGACCGGGTTGAGTTTTCCCTTGCACACCTTCAGATAGAATTCAGGGCGGATTCCTTTCAGGTCGATATTCATCGCATCGACAAATTTAACCAACTCGGTAAGCGGTTCCGGGTTTATATATCCGTTGGAAACCAGCACGGTTTTGAGGCCGGCTTCACGAAGTTGCGGGGCGACGTCCATGATGTACTCAAACCAGATCATCGGCTCGGTGTACGTAAAGGCTACCCCCAAGGACTCATGCTGGATCGCGGATTCGACCAGACGCTCGGGCGAAAAGTACATGGTCCGTGTCTTTTGCTGTGAGATCGACCAGTTTTGGCAGTTGATGCACGCAAAATTACATCCATTGGCTCCCGTCGACAAAATATCCTTCCCCGGATGAAAATGATACAATGGCTTCTTTTCAATCGGATCGACCGCGATAGTCACCAGTTCGCCGTAATTGTCCGTGACCAGCTCTCCCCCGTGGTTTCTCCGGGAGCCGCAGATTCCGATCTTTCCTTCGGTCAGACGACAGAAGGCCGGACAGAGCGTGCACTCGATTACATGGTCGTGCAATATCCTCGAATATTTGGCCGTTCTGATCATAACCCTAACTTCGGCCAGAAATAACCCTGGCTGCGTCTTTCAGGTTTTCCACTACGACAACATTCTTATGAAATCCTTCACGGTCGAGTTGAGCACTCTGCTGTTTACCATAACCGGTTTCCACCAGAATCGAAAACCCGCCCATGACTTTTCCGAGGTTGACATCATCGATCTTGTCTCCAATGACCCATGACCTGCTCAAATCGACGCCAAGCTGATGCGCCGCCTCTTCGGCCATTCCCGGCGCCGGTTTTCGGCAGTTACAGACAATCCTGTACTCACTTATACTACCCTCGGGATGATGCGGACAATAGTAGATCGCATCGATAAACACGTTTTCGGCGGCCAACATCTCCAGCACGCGGGCATTTACTTTTTCCACGGATTCGATGTTAAGCTTGCCTCGGGCCACCCCGGATTGATTGGATACGAGAATCAGCTTGTACCCGGCCGCCTGAAGCTCCTTGAGTCCCTCGACAGCTCCTGATTCAAATTCAACCCTGTCCGGGTCTCCCAGAAAGTGTTTCTCCACAATGAGCGTACCGTCCCTGTCAATAAATACGGCACGTTTACCCCGGATATGCTGGGCCAGCAGCCCGTCCGCCACATAGGCGATTCGAGCCGGAGGAATTCGCGTGAAACAGTACTGTTCGTCGCGGTAGCAGGGTTTCTTTCCGTGTAATGAACAGGGCCGGCAGTGTTCATCGGTCTGAATCACCGTGTCATTGACACCCGCAGGCGCAAATCCGAGTACCGGATGCGTAGGTCCGAACAATGCAATTACCGGTGTCCCTACCGCCGATGAAAGATGCGTGATACCGGAGTCATTGGCGATAGTCAAGTCGGCCAACCTGACAAGACGGGCAAGCTCCTTAATCGGCAGGTCGGTTACCAGTTGGATCTGATTCTCATGAATTCGGCCGATCGGCGTGACCTTCTCCCTGTCGGTGGAGGTGACTGCCCAGATGATGTTGGCGTGATGCTGCTCATATATGCGTACTGCTGCCTCCACCAACCGCTCGACCGGATACTGTTTGGTCGTATGAGCCGCACCCGGAGCGATGACAACAATCGGGTTGGCGTTATTAAATGGTCTTTCCGAATCGAGTTCGAATTGGTCAGAGGCAACGCTGAGTCGCGGGCGGTGCGCGAAAATACTGCCACCCAGTTCACTCACCGCCTGATTGTATAAGTCGATCGTGTGGGGCCATGCTCTGGGAATACTCTTGCGTTTAACGGCAAGGATACGCTCGAAACGGCGTTTAGGGTAAACGACCTTATGATCCGCGGTCAGCAGCTTTCGAGCCATCCAGGAGCGGAAATTCCCCTGCAGGTCAACTATATGGCTGAAGTTTTCCCGGTCGAGTTTAAGCAGAAAGGCAAAATACTGCGCACCCGAAATTCCGTTCGGAATAGTGAAGACTTCATCGAGCCCATCGATCATCTCTGCCACCTCGCGGTAGCCTTCTTTGCATAGCAAAGAGATACGAGCCGATCCAAAGGAAAGCCTCAAATTGGTGATGGCTGCCGATGTCAGGATGATATCGCCCAGGGAACCAAGGCGAATGACTAGAATTCGTTCCTTCATCTATATAAAAAGATACGGGCCAAGTGTCTCGGCCGCAAAACAATAATACCCAAAATACTCGAATTTCCCTTTTTTATGTCCGCCGGCGCTGAAAACCGAATGGTAGCGCGAAGGGGATGCCCCAAAGATGAAACCTGCAGGAACTCAGTGAGTCCCTGCAGGATTCAAGAAAATCACGTTAAACATTGCCATTAGCGGGGCATACGAAGAACCGCGGACGGATTGGCCGCAAATAGATCACATCGTATTGAAGTCAATTCCGAAGAATACGCCGTCGTTGCCGTCGAACTGGAATTCACCGTACAGATTGACATTGGGATTAATTTTCCATTGCACGCCACCATTGAGGCCGAATTGGAGGTCGGTCTTGTCGTCGAAAATCGGATTATCCCAATTCTTGTTTTCAAGGCGGATGTTGAACCGCCCATAAGGCACCAATACCGTGTTATTTCTCAGTTTGAACGGGTACGACCCATAATACTGACCGCCGACATTCAGCAACGAGACGCCATCGAAGCCATAGTATTCCAGGAATGCGCCGGCCGCCATATCAAATGGGCCGTTTACATTCGCATCAATAAACTGATATTTGAAATCCATGCCCAAACCAATTGAGGCATCTGAATAATCCGAATCAACGATACCAAATCTGAGCCGCCCATCCGTATGCGCTGAGAGGCCATAAGTAAATGAACCGATCACCGATGTCATGTCGGCAATGCCGACACCGGCCCCGAAATATCCGCGGCCCATACCGAACGTCTGGGCGGTGCTCAGGGCGCCAAATCCGGTGCCAAATGAACTTGCGGCAAAACTAGCGGCCGTCGATACGAGCACAATCGATAGACTTGCGAGTAGTAGTTTCTTCATGACTCATTCCTTTTCTTGACTAACTTTGTCCACTAACTTAGCCAACTTATTAACCGCGTAAATGGGTGTCAACTACAAACAGGCAGAGATATCTACCCTTTTTCAACGCGACCACCTGGATAAGGTTCCACTTTAATTATTAGTTGACAATGCGCGGAGGCAACGGTTTCATTTGTCGATAGGATTTCATAACCGAAAGTCGGGCAAAATGTTCTGGGCCTGTCTTGCATATCCGACGGGAGTTTGAAGGAAACTTCAGCCTGAAGCAAGTCGTTCTGTTACATAGAGGAGAGGATTGATGGCGAAGGTCAGGGAAAGATGGGGCTCCAAGATCGGTATTATACTTGCCGTGGCCGGATCCGCTGTAGGGTTGGGCAATTTCCTCCGCTTTCCATCGCAAGCGGCGCAGAATGGCGGCGGGGCATTTATGATTCCGTATTTTGTGGCACTTTTGCTGATCGGCATTCCGCTGATGTGGATAGAATGGACGGCCGGACGTTTCGGAGGTGCGTTTGGCCACTCTTCAGCACCCGGCATCTTTCAGTCATTATGGCGAAAGAATCGGGCGATGAAGTATCTCGGCGTGTTGGGAATTGTTGGCCCGTTCGTCATTTACATGTACTACGTGTACATCGAGTCATGGTGCCTTGCGTATGCTTATTACTCACTGGTTGGCCAGCTAAGCATTGGTACCTCCCAAGGATATATTCACTTTCTGCAGTGGTATCAGGGTGTCTCTTCGGCCGAAACGTTTTCCGGTTCCGCGCCGGCGGCTATATTCTTCCTGATCACTTTCATCTTAAATGTCGCTGTCACCTATTTCGGTATTCGAGGCGGGATTGAACGACTGTGCAACATTGCCCTGCCTACTCTTTTTGTTTTTGCCGTGATTTTGGCTATTCGGGTGTTGACGCTCGATCCTCCGCCAGGAGCTCCAGCCGAACAGCATGCGATCAATGGGCTTGGATATCTCTGGAACCCGGACTTCTCTGCACTGAAATCTCCCACCGTGTGGCTGGCCGCCGCCGGGCAGATATTCTTTACCCTGTCGGTTGGAATGGGAGTGATTCTCACATATGCGAGTTATCTGAGAAAGTCCGACGATGTGGCGCTTTCGGGACTGACGGCCTCGGCCACGAATGAATTTGCCGAAGTCATTCTGGGGGGATCGATTGTTATCCCGGCGGCCTTCGTTTTCTTCGGCGTAGCCAATATACAAGCAGTGGCAAATTCGGGCTCGTTCAACATCGGATTCGTCACCATGCCCCAGATTTTCGCCGGTTTGCCCGGCGGCGGCATCTACGGCTTCCTCTGGTTCTCCATGCTCTTTCTTGCCGGTATCACGTCCTCAATTTCGCTGGCCCAACCCACCGTGGCGTTTCTGGAGGACGAATTCTCGTGGACGCGGCAGAAGGCAGTAAAGGTGTTTGCGGGGGCGGCGTTCATCCTCTGTCAGCCGGCCATTTGGTTTCTTCACCGCGGCGTACTTGATGAACTTGATTTCTGGGGAGGCACAGTGCTTATCGTGCTTGGCGCCACATTTGAGATTATTTTGATGGCCTGGGTGTTCGGCATCGACAGAACCTGGGATGAGCTCCACAAAGGCCACCTTCTGCGGGTACCGAAGATTTTTAAGTTCATCATTAAGTTTGTCTCGCCGGCCCTGCTCATTGTCATGCTCGGTTGGTGGCTGATAGACCAATGGTGGCCCGTCATTACCATGCAGAATGTGGTCACGGAGAACAAGCCCTACGTGCTGGGGATCCGCCTGGTCCTTCTGGCAGCCATCGTTCTAATGATATTTATGGTGTATAAAGCCTGGAAGGGCCGGCCCGAAGAAACCGACAGTCAAGGAGATGAATCGTGACGACCGGTGGATGGATTTTCATGCTGAGTTCGTGGGTGGTGATTACCGTCGTGCTTGTCTTCTGTTACCTGCGGAGCTTTAGCGACCCCACCGATGATGAGGTCACACGGGATTAGTGAATTCGTCGGATGTACGATGAGTACCGGCCCACGCTTAAGGCATCTGCCAGCGGTATGCCGCTATACTACCCTTCCTCACTGAGGTAGGTCAGGGCCATCTGCTTCAATCGCTCCATGTCGAGCCCGGTAAGGTCGACTGTCTCAAGATACCGGCAAAATCCGGTGTCGAGCCGGCCAATTGCCGACCTTCCGAATCCAGTCTGTTCCTCATCAGTCTTTTGCTTCTCGAAGGAGATATCCAGCGCGAATGCCTTTTGTTTGAGATCCGCGATGACATCGGCGGGGATGGTCTTGAGAGTCTCGTCGCTCACGCCGTTAACCTTGATACGCACGATCTTGTCCGAGCTGTCCAGACGCGCCAGTTGCTCGCTGAGAATTGCAGCCAGTTCATCGCCGCGTCGCCCCCGGGCATCAATCGGCTCAAGATCAACCATGGGCCGGCAGGCGACTTCGTGAAATTTCACGGCAAACGGTCTAAGCGTCACTTCCACGAAACCTTTTGCTGACTCACGTTCGGACTGAGACAGCCTTTCGGTCGACCCTGCGTAATAAGTGCGATTAGCCACTCGGCAATAATTGTGGAAGTGACCTAGTGCAGTATAGTCGAACCGCTCCATGACTTCGAGCGGCAACTCCTGCTCGCCGAGATCGGCCATCGAGAACTCCGGCATACCTGACGCGACTCCATGCATGATGAGCACATTGAGCTGAACGGAGGGATGGGGGGCACACTTGGCGAGTTCATCTTGTTGAATCTGGGTCGTAAGGCAGTGAGGCAGCGCAAAAAAACGGGCCCCCTTGATGTCAAAAGTTTCCAGACGGGTTCCGCAGGAAATATACAGATTGTCAATGTGGCGATAGACTTCCAGAGCGGCACCGATGTGTGGCTGCTTTGGGGCATCGTGATTGCCACTTATGATCACTGTCGGAATATTAGCCTCAGAGGCCAGACGGTATAATTGCTCGCCTGCAATAGCCATTATGCGGTTCAGCGGACGTACCACGTGAAACAAATCGCCGGAATGGATACAGGCATCGGGCTTCAGTTCAATGATTTGGTCCACTGCCCTGATGAAGCCGGAAATGATGTCTTCCTGACGGAGGGTGAGACCGCTGGCGCCGCGTCGGGGATGTCCCTCCCCCGCTCCCAGATGGCTGTCAGATAAGTGGCAGATTCTCATGCCCGACAATATACGCCAGGGGGCCGGGTAATCAAATCACAAAAAGATGACGTGGGGCTAATCGAGACTAGTAGATATCGTACCGGGCGACTCGGTCACGGAGTGTGTTCCGACTGATACCGAGCGCTTCGGAGGTCTTCACCTGATTGCCTTCGAAATGCTTGAGGCAGGAAGAAATGATGGCGCGTTCAAAGGCCGATTCCATAAACTGGAATATCCGGCCGTGCGAGCTGGCGATCAACTTGGGCATAACCGGATCGATAATCTTCTTGAATGTCTCGGTGTAGTCTTCCTGGAGGACGTCGAGGTCAACGTCGAGTTTTCCCGCACTCTCGCTAAAGACCGGGAAGTCTTCAGGCTGAAGCATCTCTCCCTTGGACATCACCATAGCAGTGTGGATGTTGTTCTCAAGTTCTCGGACATTGCCCGGCCAATTGTACTTGAGCAGCATCTGCAGCGCGTTCTTGGAAACCTTCCGAATCGGTTGTTGCAGCTGGTTGGCGAACTTCTTGATAAAGGAGTCGATTAAGAGGGCGATATCGCCGCGACGTTCGCGAAGCGGTGGTATGAATATCGATACAACCTTCAGCCGATAGAACAGGTCAACGCGGAATGACCCATCCTTCATCCCTTGAACAAGCGATTTGTTGGTAGCCGCAATAATACGGACATCGACATTAATCGATTCGTTGCCACCGACTCGCTCGAACTGCTTTTCCTGCAGGACGCGGAGAAGTTTCGACTGGGTGAGCATCGACATATCCCCGATCTCATCAAGAAACAGCGTTCCCTTGTCGGCCTGCTCGAATTTACCAATCCGCTTGAAGTACGCGCCGGTGAATGCGCCCTTCTCGTGGCCGAACAGTTCTGACTCCAGCAAAGTTTCCGGTAGCGCCGCGCAGTTAACTGACAGGAAGGCGTTATTGCGTCGGGTGGAATTACGGTGGATCGCCCTTGCCACCAGTTCCTTTCCGGTACCGCTTTCGCCGAAAATCAACACGGCGGCGTCGGTCTTGGCGACTTGGCCGATGAGTTTCGCAATCTCGACAATCTCCGGAGACTGACCGATTATCTCGCCTACCTCCTTGGTCGCGACAGAAGCCTCGATCGTCTCGGCCAATGTTCTCGGCTTGTGGTGGAAGCCGCAAGCCTTATTCACGGAGTCAATGAGCTTCTGGATCTCAAACGGCTTGGTCAGGTACTCGTAGGCACCCTCCCGCATCGCCTCAATTGCGTTGTCCGTGGAGACGAATCCGGAAATGACGATCACAGGCATCTCGGTGTCAATCTGCTTGATCTGTTTGAGAACGTCCAGACCGGACAGCGAAGGGAGATTGACGTCGAGCATCACGAGGTCGACATCACTGTGTTCTTTCACATACCTGCCCACTTCCAGTCCGTCGTCAAGGAAAGCAAATTTATACTTATCCGGGTCAAACAAGTTTGCCAGGGACTGGGACAGGTCTTGGTCATCGTCTACCAGAAGTATATTTTTCATAACCCTTTTTCTATGCTTTGCAGTACACACATATTATCGGCGGCTGTTGAATTTTATGAACAGAGGGAGGTCAAAATTTGCACGGTTTTACTGCGAAAAAAGGAAGGAAATACCTGCTACGAAAGGGTCCGGACAGCTGCACGTGGGTATTTAATGAGGCGATTCCGCACCGGGGTGCAAACATTTGCCATGAACACGGAGAACCGTTTCAGAATGGTACGGGGAGCGGCTCAGCCTTCTTCAATGATGTACCGGACGGCGGTACCCATCCAGAAGAAATTAACGACCATGTCGACGAGCAACCCGAAGAATAATAGCCAATAAATAAGCTCGGGGCGAAATTTGGCGACAATCGTGTCCTGCTGGCCGGCAATCAGATTAAGCAAAAGAGGGATCAGCATTACGGTCAAAGCGAGAAAAAACGACATGATCGGATGCTTCAGAAAAATCTTCAGAGATTCCAACAATCCGCGGGCAAAACTGACCTGCCGTAAGGCTATGAGGGGAATTGCAAAGAAAGAGAAAGCCACTGTTAGAACATACAGAAAGGGTTGCACCATGTTAGTGAATACGAAAATTCTCCGTGGCGAACCGAACAATACGTTGTGGAGAAGCTCAGGGAGCTTGACATTTACTAATAGAATGATACCATTGATGACCAACCACGCCAGAATCAACTGAAACCACATATAGACAATGTTGCTGACGGTCTTTTCCTCTTTCTCTGCGCCCCGGATATAGCTGTAGTAGAACATGAGTGCTACCGCTCCCAGGACCGCACCTTCAACGAGGATGCCGGCATAGAATTTTGCCCAACCGAAGAAGTAAGGCAAAGTCAAAAAGTGTCCGGGATAGTGGGTAAACCCGGTGGCATATCGTCCGTTTACCGCGTGTATCCATGGATTCAACAGGCTGTAGAACAATGGAGAGAAAAAATCATAGTGCGCATAGAGAATCAGCCAGTCAAATAGAAAATACAAGAACAGCAGACCCCAGATCCGCCCCCGGCCAATCTGCTTGAATGTATCTACGTAAAGCCCGATAAAACTGTTGAGGCCCTGAACCAGACCCATCGGAAGCCTCCGCTAAGGGTTGGAGATTCTCACCGTGTTAGACCCGGCAGCTGCACCGTGACGGTCAAAAACGAACACTCTAAAGTAATAACTGGCTCCGCCACCGAGATAGTATGCATATGTGGTCGTGCCGCTGCCGGATTGATAATGGATTAACGTGCTCGTGGTATCGACCGAACTGGAACTACTGCGGTATACGCGATACGATTCAAAATCCGCATCGCCGGATACTGTCCAATTGAATCTCGCCGAGTCTCCGTCGAGATATCCGACCAGGTGCACCGCAGTCGGCGGGGTATTGATATTCAGCAGTGAGGTCGCCAGAGCGGCTGGCGCAGAATTACCGGCCTGATCGGTGAAAGCGCCCGACACGGTGCCGTCGAGCAAATTCGCGTTTATGGGAACTACATATGTCCCGAGATAGATACCATCGCCGGCGGTTGCGTCCACACCGGAGCCGTCGTCATATAAATTAATGTTTCCGCTTCCGTTGAAAGACACCCGAGCCTGTCCTCCCGTCTCGCCGGCGTTCATACCAAAAGTAATGGTATCGCCCGGGGCAAATGAACTGCTGAGCGGACGAAAATAGACGGAATCTATATGTGCACGGGTATCAAGCACGATCGTATCGGACAGCAGCGAAAGCGACTGTACTCCATCGTCGAATTGAATTCGGGCATACACTGTTTTGGTCCCGTCACCATCGGACAGGGTGAAGCTCATTTGCGGGCTATAGCTCTCGTACTCGGCGTCACCAAACAAAGAATCTTCTGACAGTATGACATCGCTCGCTCCGCTCGGAGCCGTAATTACGACCTGTACCGCGCGCGAGCGGGTGTACTCGGCGCCGCCGTTAATGCCAATCGACATTAGCGACACGCGAGCGATGACGACAGCCGATGGCTGACCTTCCAGCCCGCTTACGAGTACCGGGACGATACGGAAGGCATAGATCGTGTTCATGTTCAGATTCGTAAGCGTTATCTGTACCGTGGTTGACGAATCCAGCAGAATGGTCGGAATGGTGTCGGTGGTAGAGTAGTAAATCCGGTACTTGCTGAACATCGACGGATTCAGTATTGACCATTGGAGCCGGACAGTCTGATTATCCAGAAGCAGGCGCACATCGGTCGGAGCCTCCCCGACATTCGGAAGCGGTGCGGTCGGAAACTGCGAGTCAATGAAACGATTGCAGGTAACCACTAGTAGGAGGCAGACCGCGCATAACGTCAATAGGAGCATTCTGGTCACTTAGCTATCCTCCACGTCAGAACTTGAACGAAAGTTGCAGACCTACATTGGTCGGGTCCGTCGACGGTGCGACCGAGAGTCCCTTGACGAAGATTGTGCTACGGTTGTTGGGGAAGAAAAACAGGGCATCAAGGAAACTCAGTCCCCAGGTACCAATCGCAGAGCCGATACTGATTCGTCTCAGGTTCTCGGCATCCCAGGCATCGTGCTGAGTACGCTGGAGCCTTGCGTAGGCGTACTGTAGTTCATTAATATTGCCATGCCGGGACAAGGAATCGTACTCGTGTTTTACGGTCATATATCGATCGTATTTAATGTCAAAATCACGGTCGGTGATAAGGTATGCCGTTATGGATGCGGCGGCAAGAAAGGTGTACGTGTAACCCTTCAATTTCTGATCGGCGTACCGCTGGCCCCAACCAGGAATGAACAGGGATCGGGCAGCTGCTTTGAAGCGTGTTTTGGGCGAGAGCGTGACATTGACTTCCATGGGCTTGGTCGGATCTATGGCCACCCTGGTACGGTAGGTTTCATAGCCCTGACGTTGGACGATGACATCGTAATTGCCGATAAGCAACTGCCGGAATCGGGCCGGGGTTATACCGGCAACGCGGGCCTCTCCTTTGAGAGTGACCTGGGCCCCCTCCGGAACTGATTTGACCGTGAAATCCGCCATCATATTTCTCTGGCACCAGATTGTCGATGGCATCACCGACAGCATCGCGATCACCGCCAAAATATTCTTCAGTACCATCAATTTTCCCTGAGTAAATGCTGACACGTCTTTAACTATCGGTGAAAATACCACATTCATAATATCAAGACAAGCAAATAAAAAAGCCGTGTGTAAGCACGGCTTTTACAATCTTATCGCGTAATTCGGCGGCATTCCTGCTCTAATGTGCGCCTTTACCAGTGAACACAACCTTGATGGTCTTGAACAGGATTTTGATGTCGAACCAGATAGAAAGGTTCTCAATGTAAGTCAGGTCGTAGGCCACCTTCCTTTTCACGGAAGAAATCGAGTCGTCATAACCATTCTCCACCTGGGCTAATCCGGTAATCCCGGGCTTCACGGCAAGACGGCCGGTGTAACCGGGAACCTGCTGTGACAGGTCCTCGACAAACTTTGGACGTTCCGGACGCGGACCAACAAGCGACATATCACCGCGCAGAACGTTAATAAACTGCGGAATCTCATCGAGTCTGGTCTTCCGAAGAAACTGTCCAAGTCGGGTAATTCTTGGGTCATTCTTGGTCGCCCAGACCGGTCCGGATGCCTTTTCGGCATCAGTAACCATCGTGCGGAACTTAATGACTTCAAAGAGCTGGCCGTGATAGTTTTCACGGCGACGGTCGCGGCTGCGCCGGTCATCAACGTCGGCATTCTGATAAACGCGACGGCCGCGCTTACGGCGATCGACTCCGACTCTGGTCTGGCTGTAAAATACCGGACCGTTTGAGTCGAGCTTAATTAGCACCGGGACGATGAGCCATGCAGGCAACGTAAGCACAAGTCCCGCGATCGACCCCACTATATCCATAAACCTTTTAACGATGTCGGTCAATATCCCTCTCACATTCCCCTGCTTCGTCAGTACCCGCGGCATAGCGAATATAAACACCGACGACAGCGCTACAAACAAGAGGCCTTTGAAATATTCGCTAAAGAAGTAATTGAATTGGCTGGTCAATGTCAAGGACTGCGACGATTCGGCCACACTCCGTGTCACTGTTATGGTTGAGGCGATGCCGTAGGTAACGTTCTCCCGAGGATAGGCAACTGTGTTTTCTGCTCGATTGTCAAAATTATTATTCTGTCGATTTTCCATAATCTCTAAACTGGTCAGATGTTCATTTATTGGTAGTACTCGATATATCATCTGGCTTGAGCAAATGATTTGCCGAATTCCGAATCGGCGGGCAAATTATGCCTCGAAACATCAGGAAAATTATGTGATTGTACGACAATATGTTACGCGAGCCAATTTCCTGAATATCGGGGATTATTTTTGTCTTTTTTTGCTCTTGGGGATTCTGATGAGGCGAGATGTCGTTATTGACACAATAGGTGCAACAGAATGCGTATGATATTGAAAACCAAGTGCAATTAAAAAACCAGCCCGTTTAGGGCTGGCATTTCAATGTCTTATCCGGAAAGGGACCGGCTCAACGCCCGAATTTGAGGACCAGCGACATCCGATGGACGTCTTCTGAAGAGTACTTATCTTTGGTTGTGTAAGAATAATCGAATTCTGCTTTGCCCATCGCCATTCCCGCACCAAATGTCAGACCGGAACCGAACGAGCGCGTATCATCCTGGGAATAGAAATTATAACCGGTCCGTAAGAAGTACTGGTCGTTGAAATTGAATTCCAGTCCGTGTCTGATGATCAGGTTACCGTTAAATGGCTTGTCAATTTCCACGGCTGCCAGAAGAGAGCGATTCGCCAACGGCAGTGCGGAAACACCGATACGGACATCGGAAGGCAGCTTTTCGGCCAGACCTTCAAATTTCATAGTCGGGCCAAGATTTCCCACAAATCCGGCGAGGGTAATCCGCTCAAATTCGTATCGTAGACCAAAATCGGCGGCGATGGTCGATCCGCTGATTTTATCGATGTTTTGGCCGATGAACTTGCCGGTGGCTCCCACCGAAAAATTGGACGTGACCTTATAGCCTATTGACAGGCCGCCGGCCCAATCATAAGCCGAAATTTCATTGGTATACGTTCCATTGACGTCATATCCCTTTATCGAACCGTACCCCAGATATGTGATCGCAGCTGCGATCGTCGTCTGGTCGGAGACAGAGTAGGCGAACGTGCCATGTTCAAGGTTCAGATCTTGAAGCCAGGAAAAGTGACCAAGCACAACCTCTCCGCCTTCAATCGAGGTCAAACCGGCGGGATTCCAGTACGATGAAATTGCTCCGCTGGATACCGAGGTGAATGCTCCCCCCATTCCGGCAGCTCGGGCCCCGACACCTATCGTCAAGAAATCTGCTGCGGTACGGCCCGCGTTAGTCGCTGCCACCGTAACCTTCCCCAGCAACGCCACTAGAATTATCAGGAGAACCCAGCCCAGAAGGATTCTCTTCACAGCGATTCGGACTCCCATAATCTACCCTTTCATGAACATTGACGTTTTCTCCTATAATGGCAACGTCAATGCCAGAACCATCCCGTGGCTCGGGCTATTTCTCCATCATCTTGCGAATCCGGAGAATGATTGTAACTGATTATGGTCCAACCCATTCCCAATGAGGCGAGACCCGTTTCCAGACGGTTTTCTGAGGTCATTCGAAACGGCCGCAATACCAGTAGTAGCATCGCTGTTCAATATCTGACTACCGATAGTGCGAATATTCCGATTTCCTCGAACCATCTCTCACTTTTACAATGACTTCTGCCCGGAGTCCAAAAAAACAACACAATATCTGTATTGTCGGTATCCTGAACAGGTTTTTGAGCAAAATGTAGAATTTCCCCTACATTTTCATGCGTGATTTACGAGAAGTTCAAGCTGTTGTCAACAAAAATGGTAGAATTTCCGGAAAAATTTTCCAATCGGTAACTACCTGTCAAATAGGAGCTTACAAACACGAATTCCATCGATTATTTCCGTGCACCAGGATTGTGCTGTCCGGGGTTCCCGGATCTGGTTTAATACACATTTCAGTAGCGAGAATCGTATGTCAGTCTTCCGTTTCCGCATAAGAAGCCGGTCGCCCTGATGGGTTGATTACGTTGCGGATGAGGAGAGGGATGCGATGAGGCAAGCGGCTGTTCGGGGCCAATTCCGGGCGTCTCGGCACAAAGTTACCAACGGGATTTATCGACGAAATCGCCGATGAAGGGCAGCTTATAGTTCTTTCCCTGCAGCGCAAAGAAAATCCCCAGTAAAGAAAATGCGACGGCGATGATGAGGATCGCCTTGAAGATAAAGTGCGAGATGCCATCGACGAGAAATATTGCGGCGAACAGCTCGATGATGAACAGAAGGGTACCCTGTCGGGCGTGAAGCCGCGCCTCTTTGTTGTCAGGCATATTCAGCAGAGGAATAAAGCAGAGCAAGGGAATGTAGGACATGATTGCCGCCATCCGACCTTCCTCCGACTGAAAGTCCTCGGCCAGTTCAGCGTCATCGTCATCGATCGGTTTTTGTAGCGCGGGTTTGGACAGTTCCGGGACTTCGCTGCCTGGTGTTTCCTTGGGCTGGTCATTTTTGAAAAAGGATTCGGTCATGCATCCTCCGTGCCGTCAGAATTACGCCGGCCAGAACATCTCCATATTTTGCTCGGGGATGTCGATTGTTATCGGCTCGTTTTCCGGGCAGGATTCCAGTTTGTAATTGCCGTCGAACAGCGTCAGCGTGAACCCAACCCGGCCAAACCCGGTCTCAGACATCGATTTGCGCGGCAACGCGATTTCCAGTATCTCATTGCAGGCGAACACTATATCAGAAGTCGAGCCAGTCGAGAGCGAGTTCTTCCTGAGCTCCAGGGACCACTTCTTCTTCTGAGGCAGCAACAGCGTCAGCACGCAAATCGGCTCACGGAGTAAGTCTATGTTTTTCTTGTCTGCGAAGTCAAGCCGAATATAGAAATTGTCATGATCATAGGCGAACCAGATCATCTCGATGTACCTGTCAACACGGTGCATCGCGCCGCCCGCTTTGAGGCAGTCAAAATGCCCTGCGCCGGTCCACTCGTAAAAGTGAGTCAGCTTGCCGTCGACCTTGGGTGTTACCATATCATCCGGCATGACCGGCCTGAACGCCGCCTCGGCGTGAGTGATCGGATTGAGCAGTTGAACCGGAATTTCCAGACCGAGGAACTCGTACACGGCGATAAGGTGGTGTCTGAAGATGCGGTCGAACTGCTCGTTGTGCTCTCCCCTGTGCTCGTCGCCGTACCACCAGCACCAGTCTGAACCTTCGGCGATGTAAATCTGCCGCCATGCTTTCTCCAGTCTGACAGCATCGTAATTCGGATTTTGTTTCTCAAATTCAACCAGTCGGTTGCGCGTCTGCGAGAGCATGTCCCACGCCGCGTTATCTTCGGCGTGACCGATCCAGATCCTGAAATTATGATTGATCCATGATCCGGCGAATATGTGCTCAAGCTCCGACGTACGTACCGACGAGGCGACTTCAGTCATCGTCACCAACTTTATTCTGGGTTCCTGCGACAGCGCGGAATAAAACTTGTCGAGGAATTCCCGCCCGTCCTCCGGGAAATACTCCCAGGCGTTCTCGCCATCGAGAATGACCGAGATCACTGCGTCGTCGATACGATCCAATAAATGTTCCCGTATCGACAGCAGGTTGGAAACGAAATCAGTCACGGCCATATCCGCCGACAGACCGGAATAGACAAAACCGATTCGATCGGAAAGAAGATGGTCTCGGAAGAACAATTTCAACCCGGAGCCGAACTGGTAAAGTGAGTGGATGGAATAAGTCGATGGGTCCTTCCCCTGTTTCTTAAGCGAGTGGTAAAGGATCTCTTCATCGGTGGCAATCCACTGTACTCCCTGCTGAAGCATGATACGGGCGACTTCCTCGGAAACGGAGCCTTCTGACGGCCACATTCCTTTCATTTTACGGCCGAACAACTCCTCGTACTTCCTTGCGGCCATCTCAACCTGGCGCACCGCATCCTCCGGATGCTCGAATCGCTTTTGCGGAAGACTCAGTCCGGGCAGCGCCTCCAGAGCCACGTTGGTGTCACACAACAACGGGAGGATGGGATGATAGTACGGCGTGAATGAGATATCGATAAGCCCCTGTTCGAACAATTTCCGGTAGGTCGGCACTATCCGCTTGAGGAATTCGTGCTGCCAGGCTAACAGCGACACTTTTTCATCTTCGGTAAAATGCATCCCTTTGGCGAAAAGTAACTTCAAAGGTTCCTCATTGCGAAACATCGGATCTATCCAGGTCAGATTCGACCAGACCTGAATATCACGGATTTCTTCCGACGTGAACAGCGAAGGAAGGATATCCTGTTTCAGGTTGTCCTTCACTTTTCGGTAAAGTTCGCGAAAGCGCGGATATGGCTCAATCATAGTCTTGGGATGACAGGCGAAGAATGAATTGAGGATATCCAGCCTCTGGGTCCGCGTGAGGTCCTCGGCCGGGATTCTGGATAACTGAAGATGCGGATCGGTTCCCCCCTGGATGTACAGCTCGATTTGATCGAGGAGGGATGGCACGAGATTGAAAGTTACTTTGACGCGGTCATGGCGAGCCGCCTCCAGGGGCATGTCGAGATAGTCTTTGAGGGCATGAAGGCGCACCCACGGCATCATCATCCGTGCCGAATCAGGTTCCTGATAATTCGGCTGATGCATATGCCACAGGAGGGCAACCTTGACAGGTGTATTCCCCGGCAAATCACACTCTCCGGGTTTTCATAGGAGGGTCAGCTTTGAATCTCGAGGCTTTTTTCCTCGAACATACGGATCGCCCGACGCTCGACATCAGTGCCGGCCAGGTTCTTCTTGATATAATCCAGGTTCGCCCTGGCCTTATCCACTTCCCCGGCCGCCAGATAATCGCGCATGGCGGCTAACTGGTAGTCGCCCGCCAGCGGACCGTCGGGATAGGCCGCGTAGGCAGCCTCGAACTGCTTGGCGGCGTCAAGATAATTACCCTGGTTTTCCTGGCAGGAAGCGATGCCTGCCAGAGAGGATGCGAGATCGAGCCGGTTGGCTTTGTATTTGTCGACAAACATCTGATAGTAGCGCAAGGCTTCCGGATAATTTTTTGTCTCGTAGTTGATATTGGCCAGAAGCAGGGTGGCCTGTTCGGCCATCTTTGTGCCGGAGTAATTGTCGAGCACATTCTGGAGTCCAAGGATAGCCACTTGATTGTTGCCGTTGCGATAATTGGCCAGCGCGTCAGAGAACTGGTTGGCCGCCTCGGTGCGATTGCTCGCCTTGCTCCCCTGATAGTAAGTGACCGCGACTACGAGCAACACCACAACAACCAGACCGATAAGGTAAAATTGCCAATTGTTTGTCAACTGTTCCTTGGCATGGAACATGAAGCTGGTAAACTTGTCTTCTTTAATCTGTCGCTTGGACAGCTTGACTTTTCCGTACATGTAATAATTACTCCCGAAACTTGTTTCCGTTACCGAACCTTATCGGCCGGATTGTCATTCTCTAAACGCTGTTGGTGTGCCGGCGCTCCGGCCGGTCTCGCTACACGGGTCGAGACTAAAACACGCCGCTGAACGAAAAACCTATCTGGTGATTGCGGTCTTTTTCCTCGGAGCTGATAATCAGGGCCGGGCCCTCGGACTGCGGCAAGGATTGCACGTACTGGTTGTCGAAAATCGAGTATGTATACGCTATATCCAACTTGATCTGACTCCAGTGGATTCCTGTCCCGGCCGAAAAATTGTACCGCACCGCGGTCGAAGTGGCTCCGTTGATATCGACATTCGGCACCTGCGACGGAACATATCCGAATCCGGCGCGAAGCGGGATTACGCCGATCCCGGTGGTTTTCGTGTATTCGCCGCCGGCTCTGAAGACAATCGCATTCTTCCACTTCGGATCAATTACCTGGAACTGTTCCTCATTAGTGCCGCCGGGGTTGATGGTGATCGAAGTTCTATTTTTGACTTTCAACCCTGAGAATTTGCGAAATTCAAGGTCCGCCGCCAGCAACAAATTCTCCCTCATCTTATATCCCACTCCGCCTCCGATGATTATGGGCATCTCGTACTTGATGAGGTTATTCCCAAAATAGACGGTATCAGTGCCGTCGTCCAGAACCAGTCCGTTGAAGCGGATAATGTTGAAGATGGATTCATCGTATTTGTTGTTGAGAGTAAACGGTGTGCGGATAATCAGCCCGCCGTCGAGTTTCTCGCCGCTGTACTTGAATCCGATCGTGAAGTTCACGCCGGAGAATTTGTTCGTATCCGTAACAATCTGCCGAACCGTCAACAGACCTCTCTGAGTGGCGTTCGGGTCGTAGCGATAGTCCGGAATCGAAGTGAATGTCTCGGTGCGTCGCGGCACGTTACCCGAGTAGACGTTCACGGAAGTACCGAACGATAGCTTATCGTAGAGTCTGGTACCGAAGGCGAAATTGGCGGTGTACAACCCTCCGTCGAGGCGGGTGGCGACATCCTGGGTGAAGGCGAGTGTGTCGGCCTCGGGACCGGTCGAAGTCATCCAGGGGAATATATCGGTGCCGGTATAATCGAGGCCGGCCTGTTGGAACAGGCTCACATTTCTTGTCCAGTTGATGGATCCGACAAACGGATGCCCTTTTATCCGGATCGGCGCGATGAAACTGAGGGCGCTAATATTGTTTATATTTCCGGAATGATCCGCACCCGAAGTGATATTAGAAAATCCAACTACAGAATTTCCCTTCGGCATCAGCGACTGATAGCTCACGCCCAAGACGATCTTTTCATCGAGATAGATACCGGCAGGATTCCATGAAGCGCCGTTGACTCCATCGGAGAGACCAAGGTTCGCGTTTCCCATCCCCTGCGCTTTGGCGCCACCACCGACGAAATCGAAGTTATACAGCTCATATCCAAAGGCGGTTGTTGATATTAGAAAAAAAACAGCCGCAACCCTTAACCACGTCCGCATCATCCTTGTTATCTCCTTTATGCCGAAAAAGACATTATTTTCTCGCTGTCATAGTGACGTATGTCATCCGAAAAATAATTAACGAATATATGCCAACTTTTCGGGCGTGTCAAATGATTTCCCCAAATATATCTGCTTATATTCTCTTGACCGGCAGAAAGTTATGGCTTAAATGAGGACCTGCCCGCAGATGTTCGAATAGCTTCAAGAAATCGACCTTTTTTGCCTTTTGAACCTAATCGCGAATTGAAACATATACCCCCGGCAGGAATTGAACCTGCGACCTGCGGTTTAGGAAACCGTCGCTCTATCCAACTGAGCTACGGGGGCTCAACGGCAAAAGTACTTGCCGGCGGTGGAAAACGCAACAGGAGATTGGGTTATTCAGAGTCGTATGAGACAAGATAGTTGATGTCGTACTCTTTCAAAGCGGTTCGCCAGGGTAAAAAGGCCAGATCGATTACCACCGAGATGCCCGCAACTTCTCCCTGTAGGCGTTCAACCAGCTTGCAGGCGGCTTTGATTGTCCCTCCGGTCGCAATCAGGTCATCGACGATTACCACTCGCTCCCCTTGGTCTATGGCGTCCCGGTGGATTTCGAGACGGTCAGTGCCGTATTCAAGTTCATATTCTTCAGAAATCGTGGTGTAAGGGAGTTTACCGGGCTTTCGTGCGACCACGATGCCGATACCGAGTCGGTCGGCCAACGCGGCGCCAAATACGAACCCACGGGATTCGATTGCCACGACTTTTTCGGCCTTCCGGGATCTCAAGTACGCTTCCATGCGATCGAGCGCCTTGTGAAATCCTTCATGGTTTTGAAGAAGGGTCGTGATGTCGTAGAAAAGAATCCCCGGTTTGGGGAAGTCAGGAACATTGCGGATGTATCGTTTTAGATCTTCCATAGAAGTCAGGCCGGGATGTTATCGGGTGATATCAAAACTGTCATACTCGCCCGTGAATTCACCCCATCGCAATTTGAAGTCTTTCACGGAAGCCGGAGGCGGACCGGTTGTCAGTTCTTTAATATACTCTTCAATTGCTCCCCGCTCGCCTTCGACACGCACGGAAACCGATCCGTCGGGGTTATTCCGGACCCAGCCGGTAAGATTCAACCTGAGCGCCGAGCGATAGCAGTAGTAGCGATATCCTACTCCCTGTACTTGTCCATAAACGGTGAGTTCGGCTGAGACCGAACTCATTTCTTTCCCCCGGCCAAGTCCATAGCCATCTTCGCTGCTTCAAGCGGGGTATCTACCTGTGTGATGTCCTCGCCAAGATTCCATGCGTTCACCGCGACCAATGGAGTACCTGCCTGCAGGGCGAGCGCCATTTCAGAGAGCGTACCATACTTGCCGGGAAACGCTATAACCGCGTCGGCCGTACGAACCACGAGGATGTTTCTGGCCTCGCCGAAACCGCTTGGGATAATATAGTCGATAAATTCGTTGGCTTCGTCTTTGACTTCGCCCGGCAGTATTCCAATAGTGACGCCGCCTGCTTCCTTTGCTCCCCGCGCCGCACCTTCCATGATGCCACCCAGTCCACCACAGACAACAACGCCACCGTTTTCGGCAACATATTTACCGGCTTCAGCGGCCATGTCGCGGAGTTTCTTCGAACACTTACCAGCCCCGATGATCGCAATAACAGGATTTCTTTTAGGTTTCATAACGAGACCCTTTCCTCATTCCTATCTCCCCCGAGATTCAGATACATATTGTTTATCCACTGCGCCATCGGCAGATCATCAAAATCGGGGCGACTGGATTTGAACCAGCGACCTCTTAGTCCCGAACCAAGCGCGCTACCAATCTGCGCCACGCCCCGAGTCTGTGATTGCGGAGAGTATGATACGTCATTTTCCGGTATTGTCAACTCTTTTTAGTGACCGACCGTATTCACCGGAACTTCTTTCACAGTTTTAGTTTAGTATCCGACAACCGGTCCAGAGTGGTGGCGTCGGTGAAGCTTAAAGTCAGCGGCGTAATTGAGATTACTCCTCTTTCCACCGCCTCGAAATCAGTCCCTCGTGTCATCTTCCATTTGGGTCGACCGCCAATCCAATAATATGGTTTGCCCCGCGGGTCCTTCTTGTGCACGACAATATCCCGGTAATGGCGAAAGCCCAGGGAAGTGAACTCATACTTCGTGTAGGCCTTGCCGGTGTCAGGCGGGAGATTAATATTCAGGAAAGTCGAGGCATCGAGTTCGAGTTTCCCGAACGAATCTACCAGTTTGCCTACGAACATTGCGGCCCGCTGCATACTCATGCCCGGCACGTAGTGAGCCATCGAGACTGCTATTGAGGGGACACGCAAGATTGATCCTTCGATGGCCGCCGCAACCGTTCCGGAATAGGTGACGTCATCCCCCATATTCGCGCCGTGATTAACGCCTGAAATAATCATATCCGGCTTATGGTGCTTGAATATCAGATGCACCGCAAGCATGACACAATCGGTCGGCGTTCCATCCGTGGTAAAGCAGCATTTGTCAATCTTGTGAATGCGCAACGGACGATTCAGCGTCAATGAATGAGAACTGGCAGACTGTTCGCGATCCGGGGCGACCATGAAAACATCATGCTTCCGTTTCAGGCGGCGATACAACGTGTTAATACCGTCGGAATAATACCCGTCGTCATTGGTCAGCAGTATCTTCATATCGGATATACTATGGTCCGGACCTTTACCATGAGATTCATATAACTGGTAGGATAAGTGTAAGTCAAGTGCGCTTCGCAAGCAAGGAATTGTTCGGAGAGCTAGCTCACATTCATGCCGCAGGCGGTCAAGTCCTCGTGGGCTTTGAGGAGTCTTAAGTCACAAACGACGAAGGTGACAGCGTATTTCAGGCCCAGATCCGTTTCCAAATCTGGCGTACGAACCGGCCCGTGTCGGACAACGGGTTGATGAAGGATGTGGAACCCTCATAGATGGTCGAGATTGAAACTTCATCGAATCTGCACCCGACGGCGCCTGCCTTAAAAAGCATCTCTGACTCGAAATCGTAGCCCACTGTCTTAAGGCGCAGCGCCTTCAATACGGTTGCGGGAATCAGCCTGAAGCCCGACTGACTGTCGCGCACCCGTTGTGTCGAAAATACCGAGATGATCAGCGATGTCAGGTTATTGGTCAGCCAGCGCGCAAAAGGCATGATGCGAAGATCCATGGCACGAGTTCCGATAATGAGATGGTTCCCATCGTCGATAGCGTAAAAGCGCGGAATCTCCTCAGGAAGATGCTGTAGATCGGCATCAATCGTCAACACGGAGCGATAACCATTGGCGAGCGCATAGTCGAATCCAGCCGCCAGCGCCGCGCCTTTCCCTCTATTCCGGGGAAATGAAATGTAGTTCACATCGTATTCTTTAAGCAATTCCAGCGTCGAATCGACGGATCCATCGTTCACAAACAGCAGGTTCTCATCGCAGACATATTGCCGCAGTCTGCGGACAAGTTCCGGCAGGTAACGGGCCGCATTGTATGCCGGGATCAGCACCAGAATCTGTTGTTGTCTTGACGGGTTATCGGTCACTGTTATTGTCCTGTTCTTCCATCTGTCTGCTTTGTTTTACTTTGGAACGGTTGATGAGTTCCGATAGCTCAGACGTCCTATATTACCATCGGAGAATTAGGAGAATGACTGAGGCACGGAGATGTGGTTCGGGGAAAAAATGGTCGGAGCGAGCCGATTCGAACGGCCGACCTCTCGCACCCCAAGCGAGTGCGCTAACCAAACTGCGCTACGCTCCGACGTAATAACTACTTTTCAGGCTTGGACTTGGCAATCCAGACCGGCCGACCGAGGTCATGGCCGGCCATGCTAATCTACCCAAAACGGCGGAAAACTCAAGCGAAATGTTTGAGCAAGTCTTCTACATCTTTACGGATTTGTCCCATCAACGTTCTGGCGTGGGCTGAGGCCATCATAGTCTCTTTTTCTTCGCTTGGCCTTTTCATGGTCAACTTTGTTCTGGCGCCGGCGATAGTGAGTTTTTCCTTGGTCCGCAGGTGGTTGATCCGGTTGATGATCTCAATATCTTTTTGTGTGTAAACCCTGTTTCCCCCGCGATTTTTCTTCGGCCTGAGAACATCGAATTCCTTCTCCCAATAACGCAGGACGTACGGCTCCAATCCGGTAATCTTTGAGACTTCGCTTATCGAGTAGTATAGCTTCTCACCTCCATTAGTTTTTCCCATAGCATGTCCCTTTCGGCAGTCTAGCTCACTGCCATATTTCAGCTTTAAGAGTTCTTCCCATCAGATCATCAACCGCCTCAGCCGGCGATTTGTCAGCGAACAGGACTTTATACACCTCATGGGTGATGGGCATTTCAACATGGTGCATTTCCGCCAGCGCGTGGCCCGATCGCGTTGTTTGTACCCCTTCGGCCACCATGGTCATGCCCGCCAATATATCGTTGAGCTTCTCCCCCAGACCGATCTTGTAACCTACATACCGATTTCTGCTGTGACGAGACGAACAGGTAGTCACCAGGTCCCCGATACCCGATAGCCCCGAAAACGTCTGGGGGTCAGCCCCAAGGACCGCACCAAGTCTCGCGATCTCGGCCAGCCCGCGCGTGATGAGCGCCCCCAATGTATTATCGCCGGTACCGAGTCCGGCGGCGATGCCGGCGCCGATGGCTATGATATTTTTCAGGGAGCCGCCCAGTTCCACTCCTACCAGATCGCTGCTCTGGTATACCCTGAAGGTCTGGTTGCTGAACAGATTCTGGATTCGTCGAATCAAATCGGGTGAACTTCCCGCCGCCACGACCGCAGTAGGCATGTCACGAACCACTTCCTCCGCGTGAGACGGCCCGGAGATTGTCACTATCCGGTCATATCCAATCTCGAGAACTTCGTTTATTACTTCGGACATACGGTGAAGCGAGTCGATTTCGATTCCCTTGGCGAGATTGACGAATCCGCGCGCCGGCGTCCGTTGCTTTTTCACCTGGGAGAGCACGCCGCGGAGATGTTGCGCGGGGACGGCGAGCACGATGAGCGCTGCCCCTGACACGGCATCGACCAGACTGTTGGTCAGCAGAATTTCGCTGGAGAGCTGCACGTCCTTCAGTTTGTCGGGATGCCCGCGATGCTTAATCAGAATCTCGAAATCAGACGGGCTGTATTCCCAGAGGGTAACGTCCGCGCCATTCTTGTGAAGCAAACGGGCGACCGCCATTCCCCACGAACCGGCGCCGAGAATAGTCACGCGCTCACGCATTGATCTTTTCCTTTCGTGACCATCCGCCGGGGGAAAACCGATTCTCCGTGCCGGCCACCAGTCGTCCGATATTCTGGCGGTGTGTCAGCAGTATAAGCGCGAGCAGGGCGGCCGAGAGATAGAAGTAAACCAGTGCGATCTGGTGGTGCAGGACGAACTTCTCGATAGTGATTACCGCGAACAATGCGAGCACACCCATGATTGAGCCGAGCGAGATGTATCTGAAGACCAGGGCGAACACCATGAAGACTCCGAAACTTATCAGGGTTTGAATCGGAAGCATGGTAATCATCGTCCCAAGGGCCGTGTTAACACCCTTGCCACCTTTGAACCGGAGGTATATTGGAAAGATGTTTCCTATAACACAGCAAATAGCGCAAATGACGTAAAAGACATCGCTGGAGACAACAGTCAGCGGGAAATGGGATGCTGTGTATTTGGCGCCGAGAATTACCGCCACACCCTTACCGATATCCAACACAAAGACCCAGACGGCAACTTTGAAACCGGCGGCCCGCCACACGTTGGTCGCGCCGATATTGCCCGAGCCGGTTTTACGGATGTCTTCAATACCTGCAACTCGGGCGACAATCAATCCAAAAGGAATGGCACCCACGAGATAGGCAAGCACGACGACAATGAGAGTAATCATCTATATGAATAATTTCCCGTTCGACAGCGCAGATATAAGATGTCTGCGCTATCGACATGCATTCGAGTTCTGTGCTCTTAAGTATTATTCTCCCGGCTGCAGCGAATCTTCTGCGCTGGCGCTATCCGATTGAAGCATCTGGTCAACTGGCTCGGCCGGCTTAAGCTCGGGGAAGTAGTTATATATGGCGTTGATGAATACAACCACCTCAGCCGAATCCACCTTCTTGTCGCCGGGGATCGACTGAATTTCCCTCATAAAGGCACCATATTTGTCACTGTCCAGAGGTGACTCATTCAGTTTCTTGACGAAAGCTTCACTGATGGCATTGAATTGCGTGGTGTCGGTGCCGGGCGGGAGGTCGGTAGCCACCATTTGCTTGACACTATTTACGACTGTTACAGCCGCGAACTTGGCGATGTCTTCCCGCTTCACATAGCAGGTAATCGATATGGCGATAATCAGAATCAGCAGCACCCCGACGACGATCAGCCCGACAAGACAGCCCTTAGACATTCCCTGTTTTTTAGCAACCTCTGTCATGATCCCTCACCTGTTAATTGATTTTTGTGAAAGTGATTGGTTATTGCCTTATAACGTGATATGGTGAACATGCTCAAGAGTCGGTTGAAATTGCTCCTACATCGAATTATATAACACACGGCCGCGGGTGACGCAAGCGGATTAACCCGCCGGGAATATTTTGAGGATGAAGGATGCTTAACAAAAAGTATGCCGTTTGATTTCGGAGCATAAAAAAACCCGCCCGAATTGGGCGGGATTCTTATTCGTGATGTCGGGACGCTTAACCGGCAGCCTCGGCCGATTTGGCTTTTGAAGACGCCTTTTCGGTTTTCTTAGTGGCAGTCTTGGTGGCCGTCTTGCCGGCAGGTTTCTTACCTTTTTTGCTCTTGGAATCGGTTTCTTCCTTCGGCTTTTCCGTCAGGAGTTCCACTACCGACATCGGGGCACCGTCGCCGCGACGAACACCGAGCTTGATCACGCGGGCAAAACCCGACGTACGTTCCGAGAACTGTGGAATGATTTCGGTGAACAGCTTCTTGAACACGTCTTTGTTCTTGACCGTGCGCGCGACTTCGCGTTTCGCGTGAAGCGTGTTCTGCTTGGCTGTGCTGATCAAGCGGTCGACCAGCGGTCTGAGCGCCTTCGCCTTGGCATCGGTCGTTTTAATGATCCGATGGGTAAACAGCGACATGGCCATGTTGGCCAGCATCGCGTCGCGGTGCGAGGCGGTACGACCCAGTTTCTTGACTTTATCTCGATGTCCCATTGTGCTACTCGTCTCGTCTTATTTCTTTTGTGTTTCTACGAATTTGGAGATATCCATGCCAAAGGCAAGGCCCATCTCATCCAGAATGGCGCTGATTTCATTGAGCGATTTGCGCCCGAAATTACGGTATTTCAGCATCTCACTTTCGCTCTTGGTCACCAGGTCCTGAATTGTCTGGATGTTGGCCGCACGAAGGCAATTGGATGAACGAACGGAGAGTTCGAGTTCATCGACCCGCATTTTGAGCAGGGTGCGAATACGCACTACTTCTTCGTCCTCCTGTGGCTCTTCCTCGACCATGATTTCTTCGTCCAGGTGAATGAACAGCTGAAGATGGTCTTTCAGCAGCTTGGCAGCATAACTGAGAGCATCCTCGGGCGAAATCGACCCATCGGTCTTGATCTCAAGGATCAGCCTATCATAGTCGGTCTTCTGACCGACACGGGTGTTTTCCACCGTATAGGCAACCTTGACGACCGGGGAAAACAAAGCGTCGACAAAAATCGTACCGGCCGGGGCGTCGGGGCGTTTATTCTGGTCCGCCATCAGGTAGCTGCGACCTGCATCGACATCGATTTCCATTTCAAAATCGATATCGTCGGTCAGCTCGCAGATGTGGAGGTCGGGATTAAGTATCTCAACATCGGGATCACTTGCGAACATGCCCGCGGTGATTTTGCCCTTGGCTTTGGCCGCCAGGCGCAGTGTTTTCATTTCGTCGGCGTGCATCCGGACCCGGACTGCTTTCACGTTCAACACGATATTCGTGACATCCTCGTACACACCTTCGATAGCCGAGAATTCGTGCAGCGCGCCCTTCATGCGCATCGACACGACCGCGGCTCCCTGAATCGAGGAGAGCAGGACGCGACGCAGGGCGTTGCCGAGCGTGGCGCCGTAGCCTCTTTCGAGCGGTTCGACGATGAATCGCGAATAGTTTTCAGATGCCGAAGACTGGTCGTTGACGACCTCTTTAGGCATAGTCAATGGCTTCCATTTCATATCAGTTACCAATCCTTCCACCGGAATTACTTGGAGTACAACTCAACAACGAGCTGTTCGTTGGCGGTCAACGGAATGTCGGAGCGTTTTGGAACTTCCAACAGCTCTCCTTCGAGCGCAGCTTTGTTGAGTCGCAACCAGGCCAGTTCCTCGCCGCGTCCGATTTCCCTCAGACCGATGTGAATCAAGTCGAGGTTCTTGGACTTCTCTTTGATCTTGATAAGCTGGTGCGGACGGACCTGATACGATGGGATATCGACAATACCTCCGTCGATCAGGACATGACGATGCCTGACCAGCTGTCGAGCGGCTTTCCGTGACGGGGCGAACCCCAGACGGTACACCAGATTGTCGAGCCTGGTCTCCAGCATCTGCACCAGCGCTTCGCCGGTCACACCGGTCCGCTTGCTGGCCTTCTTGTAGTAATTATGGAATTGTTTTTCGAGAAGCCCATAAGTACGACGGATCTTCTGCTTCTCGCGCAACTGCACGCCGTACGCGGAGATTTTCCGCCGCATGGACTGACCGTGCTGACCCGGGGCGAACTGTCGGCGTTCCACGGCACACTTATCGGTGTAGCAGCGGGCGCCTTTGAGAAACAGTTTTTCGCCTTCGCGACGGCACAGCTTGCAGTTGGCTTCAGTATAACGAGCCATCCAAACTCCTTATATACACTTTCTTCGTTTCGTCTCGATCACACGCGGCGCCGCTTGGGTGGACGGCACCCGTTATGCGGAATCGGCGTCACATCTTTTATAACAGTGACCTCGAGACCGGTCGCGGAAAGCGAACGAATCGCCGCCTCGCGCCCCGACCCGGGTCCCTTAACCCAGACTTCCACCCGACGCAGTCCCATATCCATAGCTTCCTTGGCCGCGGTCGAAGCTGCGAGCTGGGCCGCAAACGGGGTGGATTTCTTCGAGCCCTTAAATCCGGCTTTGCCGGCCGTTCCCCAGGAGATCGTTCTCCCTATGGAATCGGCGATCGTAATGATCGTGTTGTTGAAACTGGCATTGATATGTACGATGCCGTTGGACTCTACCTTACGGGATTTCTTTTTCGTACGACTTTTCTTTTTAGGATCAGCCACGCTTAAACCTCTAATATGCTAAAATAACAATTTACTTTTTGGCGACTGGTTTCTTCTTCAATCCGCCTACCTGACGCTTCGGTCCCTTGCGGGTGCGGGCGTTGGTCTTGGTCCGCTGTCCCCGGCAGGGAAGGCCACGACGATGGCGCAAGCCGCGGTACGACCCGATATCAATCAGGCGCTTGATATTCATGGAAATTTCACCGCGGAGCGCACCTTCGACGTTATAATCGTTCTCGATAACGCTGCGAAGTTTCGCTACTTCATCGTCGGTCAGCTTATTTACCCGGGTGTCGCCGCTGACACCGGTCTTAGTCAAAATCTGTTTGGCGCGGAACGGGCCGATGCCATAGATATATGTCAAGCCGACCTCTACTCTTTTTTCGTTCGGTAAGTCAACACCGGCAATACGAGCCAATTGTCACTCCTTTATCTAATAAACTACGCGTTTCTTCTCAGCCTTGACGCTGCTTGTGGCTGGGGTTCTTTGAGCAGATCACCCGAAGCACACCATGGCGCTTGATGATCTTGCAGTATTCGCAGCGTTTCTTCAGAGCGGATTTTACTTTCATATTCGTAACCAGACACCATTAGAGGTTTATTTGTACCTGTACGTGATACGGCCGCGGGTGAGATCATACGGCGATAATTCCAGGGTCACCTTGTCACCGGGCAATATCTTGATAAAATGCATTCTCATTTTTCCGGAGATATGAGCCAGTACGATATGTCCGTTGTCGAGTTCAACGCGAAACATCGCGTTCGGCAGGGTCTCCACCACCTTGCCTTCGACCTGGATGGTTTCTTCTTTGGCCATAATCTCCTTTTTACAGCGTCGTCAAAATATCCGGACCGTTCTCGGTAATCGCCACCGTGTGCTCGAAATGGGCTGACGGCAGTCCATCGGCGGTCACAAACGTCCAACCGTCCGGCATTGTCTTTACCTCGTACGTCCCCATGTTAATCATTGGTTCGATAGCCAGCACCATACCGGCACGAAGGACCGGTCCGTCGTGTTCCGAACCAAAATTCGGCACCTGGGGTTCCTCGTGCATTTTACGGCCGATTCCATGACCAACCAACTGGCGCACCACCCCGTAACCGTGGGACTCCGCCATTTGCTGTACGGCGGCGGAAATCTGTCCTAATCTATTACCATTTCTGGCCTTGTCAATACCGGCGGCCAGACATTTTTGGGTATATTCCATCAAAAGGGCTTTATCTTGCGAAATCTCGCCGATTCCAAACGTTTTCGCGCCGTCT
Organism: uncultured Ignavibacteriales bacterium; assembly: GCA_964371785.1. GTDB lineage: Bacteria > Zixibacteria > MSB-5A5 > GN15 > FEB-12 > CAVQCT01. The sequence continues at coordinate 164,699 of CAYJOL010000007.1, forward strand.
CCATAAAAGCCGTCGAAAATCGACCCGACGTCGACTGACACGATATCACCTTCCTTGATCACTCGCTTGCCCGGTATCCCGTGTACGACTTCCTCGTTTACCGAAATACACGCTGAGGCCGGGTATCCATGATAGTTCTTGAAAGCCGGAACAGCGTCGCGCGAGCGGATATAATCTTCGACCATGACATCGATCTCGCCCGTAGTTATTCCGGGCCGGAGCGCTTTGCTCACCATCGCCAGCGTTTCGGCTACAATCTTACCAGCCTCACGCATGACTTCGATCTCTTCTTTGGTCTTGTAGGTAATCACCTCGGTCAACTTATTCACGCTACTTCTTTCAAAAGACTCTCAAAAACTTCGTCCGGACTCATCTGCGCGTCTATTTCCCGCAGGATTGATTCCTGCCGATAGAATCCGACGATCGGTTCAGTCTGCTTTCTATATACTTCCAAACGGTTTCTGACCACCGCTTCTTCATCATCAGGTCTTCGCTTCAAGGGCGTATTGTCGTGGTCGCACACTCCCTTTACGCGAGGCATCTGAGCCGGATAGTTGTAGCCGGCGTTGCAGGCCGGGCAGTACCAGCGACCCGAAAGCCGCCGGACAACTTCCTCATCTTCAACATCGAACAGTATCGCTTTATCAAGCCCAATACCGTTCTGCTTCAACATCACTTTCAGGCTCTCGGCCTGTGGCACGGTACGCGGGAAACCGTCGAGGATGAATCCATCCTTCAAAGTTCCCTGCTTGATCTTGTCTTCGATGAGGCCGATGATCAGGCGGTCCGGTACCAGTTCCCCTCGCTTCATGAAACCTTCGGCCTGTCGGCCGAGTTCCGTGCCTTGCTTGACAGCCTCGCGAAGCACATCGCCGGTGGAAAGATGCACCAGATGTCTTTTCGACGACAGCCTGGCCGCCTGGGTACCTTTACCTGACCCGGGGGGGCCCAGGAAGACAAGATTCATGCCTACATTGACCTCCCGCGGATTCTTCCCTTCTTCATAAAGCCATCGTAGTGACGCATGACCAGATGCGACTCAATCTGTTGGAGCGTATCAAGGGCAACACCGACCACAATCAGCAGGCCGGTACCGCCAAAGAAGAAATTCACATTGGCTTTGGAGATCAATATCCACGGAAGGATAGCGATCGCCGCGAAGAACACTGCGCCGGGAAGCGTTATACGAGTAAGAATTTTTTCGATATATTCGGCGGTGTTCTTTCCGGGTCGAATACCCGGGATATAGCCGCCGTTTTTACGCATATTATCAGCGATCTCCATCGGGTTGAACACGATCGCCGTGTAGAAATATCCGAAGAAGATAATAATCAATCCGTATATCACGGAATACCACACCCCGCCCGGCGCCAGCCAGACCGCCACCAGGTTCTGCACCCAGTCGGTTGTCGGAAACAGCTGAGCTATGGTCGACGGCAGAAACATGATCGACTGTGCGAAAATAATCGGGATAACGCCGGCCGCGTTAACGGACAGCGGCAGGTGCGTGGTGGCGCCGCCGAAAACTTTCCGACCGACCACCTTGCGGGGATACTGAACCGGAATCTTGCGCTGGGCCCGCGTGACCAAAATGACCGCCGCGATGACAGCCACCATCATCACCACCATGAACAGCTCCAGCAGGAACGAGCGGCTGCCGAACCAGACGAGCTGGGCTTCACTCCATACCGCTTCCGGGAAGCGGGCAATGATGCCGATGAAGATGATCAGGGAGATACCGTTGCCGATACCTTTTTCCGTTATCTGCTCACCCAGCCACATGATAAAGATACAACCGCAGGTGAAGGTCAAAATCGTAAGGGGAATGAATCCGGCCGTACCCATATGCACGGCTGATTGGCCATTTAAATTGATCGTGGTCAGGAAGCCGGCCGTACCCCAAGCCTGCAACGCAGCAATAGCCACCGTAAGGTAGCGTGTGTATTGCGTAATCTTGCGCCGTCCTTCTTCGCCCTCACGCTGAAGCCGCTGCAAGTACGGGACGACCGCGCCGAGCAACTGGAGCATGATCGAAGCCGAAATATATGGCATGATGCCAAGGGCGAAAATCGTCGCCTTGGCGAAGGCGCCGCCGGCAAACAGATCCAGTAATCCAAAAATCGAATTTGAAGCAAGTGCCGAGGCCAGGATCGATCCATCGATACCAGGTGTCGGGATGTGACCGCCGATGCGATACACAACAAGAAGCGCCAGGGTGTAGAATATCCGTCTCCTGAGCTCTTCGACCTTGAAAATCGATTTAAAAGTGTCTAGCACGGAATCACCTCGGCTTTCCCGCCGGCGGCTTCGATCTTCTCTTTAGCAGCCTTCGAGAACGCGTGTGCTTTGACTGTGAATGCTTTATCGACAGTACCGTTGCCCAGAATTTTGAACGGCTCGCTGAGTTTAGCGATAAGTCCGGCCTTCTTGAGCGCCTCACCGGTAATGTCGGTGGCCTGAAGCTTATTCAGGGAGCTCAAATTGACAACCTGGAATTCGGTCTTGAAGATATTTGTAAAGCCGCGCTTGGGCAGACGACGATGCAACGGCATCTGACCACCTTCGTGGCCGCGTTTATGCTTGAAGCCGCTGCGGGCGCCGGCGCCTTTGTGTCCGCGACCGGAGGTTTTGCCCAACCCACTGCCAGAACCGCGCCCTACCCGCTTGCGGGTTTTCTTGGCGCCGGCCGGCGGTTTTAGTGTATGAAGTTCCATCACTCAACCTCTACCATCTGTTAGTCTATCTCTTCCACACTCACCAGGTGCTTGACCGCTTTGATCATGCCACGAATCTGAGGCGTATCGTCGTGCACGCGGCTGCGACGGATCCTTCCCAGACCGAGCGCCTCGATAGTGCGCTTCTGCGGTTCTTTGCGGTTGATGGTGCTGCGAATCTGTGTGACTTTTAGTTTAGCCATTGTCTCATACCCTTCCAGGGAGGCGGCTTCAGCCGTTTTCCCGGAAATGATTTTCCTGTTCCCGTGTCTGCAGGTCTTTCAAGCCGTTGAGCGTCGCTTTCACGACGTTATTGGGATTACGGCTCCCCAGAACCTTGGTCAACACATCCTGCACGCCGAGCGATTCAAGGATAACGCGCACCGCGCCGCCGGCGATTACGCCGGTACCGGGCGAAGCCGGACGCATCATCACCGTGGTGGCGCCGTACTGCCCGTCTATCTTGTGCGGAATGGTGCCGTTAACCACCGTAACCGCGGTCATTGTCTTCTTTGCGGCTTCGGTAGCTTTGCGAATGGCATCCGATACTTCGGGCGCCTTTCCGTGACCGATACCGACTTTCCCTCGCTTGTCACCGACAGCTACCAGAGCCGTGAAACTGAATCTCCGTCCACCCTTGACCACTTTGGCCACGCGGTTGACATGGATGACTCTTTCTTCGAACTCAAAGCTGTCATTTTCGAACTTTGCCACCTAAACCTCTTATATCAAATAGGAGTGAATTCTCAAAATTTCAATCCGCCTTCGCGCGCACCATCGGCCACGGCTTTGACCCGGCCGTGATAGCGCGAGATATTACGGTCGAACACTACCGACTCGATACCTTTTTCTTTGGCCAGCTTAGCCAGGACCTTGCCAACCATTTTGGCGGCCTCGGTCTTGGTCATATCATTCTTTATCTCCGGCTTGACCGTCTTGGAATTGCTGGAGGCCGATGCCAGGGTGACACGGTTGGTGTCATCGACAATCTGCGCGAACACATTCTTCAATGACTTGGCCACGGTCAAACGCGGGCGGTCAGGGGTGCCGACCACTTTGGCACGGACGCGTTTGCGCCGGCGAGCCTGTTTTTTGTCTTTTACTATATTATTGTCTGCCATAGTTCATACCACTCTATTAACCAGCGGTCTTTCCGGCTTTGCTGCGGACCTGCTCGCCGACATAACGCACGCCTTTGCCTTTGTAAGGCTCCGGCTTGCGCAGGGAGCGGATTTTCGCGGCCACCTGTCCGACCAGTTCTTTGTCGATACCGTCTATAATGATGCGGTTCTCTTTGGGCACGACTTCGACTTTGATTCCCTCCGGAGGCTGGAACACTATCGGGTGGGAGTAGCCCAGATAGATCATCAAAATTTTGCCCTTCAACTCGGCACGGTAACCGACACCGATCATCTGCAGCTCTTTGGTGTACCCCTTGGTAACGCCAACGACCATATTATTGAGCAGGGCACGAGTCAGACCGTGCAGCGCCCTGTGCTCTTTGTCGTCGGATGGACGGGTCACCAGGATATGGTTGTCCTCCAGAGCGGCGGTGATATCCGAATGGATTTCGCGGGCAAGTGTCCCCTTGGGGCCGGTGATAGTCACCGTCTTGCCTTTGATATCGACTTTCGTCTTATCCGGAATCGGAATCGGGCTTTTTCCTACGCGCGACATCGTTCAAATCCTTTCTTTACCAACACTTGCAGATGACCTCGCCACCGACACCCTTTTTGGCGGCATCGAAATTGGTCATCAACCCCTGTGAAGTGGAGATGATCAACATGCCGCGAACATTATGGATAGTGGCGCGCACCTGTTCGGCGTCGAAATACTTGCGCAGGCCCGGGCGCGACTGACGCGTCAGACCCTTCAGCACCGGTTCGTCTTTTCTACTGTACTGCAGGTAAACCCGCAGGATGCCTTGTTTGTTGTCCGGCAATTCGACCATATCCCGGACATAGTGATGTTCCTGCAGGATACGGACAACCTCGCGTTTGAGGTTGGAGGCCGGAATATCGACGGCATTCTTCTTTGCGGCCGAGGCGTTACGAATCCTCGTCAACAAATCAGCAATGGGGTCGGTCATACTCATAAAATCGTTACTCCCAAAACTAATTTAATAATTCGTCTACCAACTGGCCTTTACGACGCCAGGAATGTCACCGGCAAGCGCCATCTCACGGAAACAGATACGGCAGAGTCCAAACCGACGCAGGAAAGCCCTGGGGCGTCCGCAACGGCGGCAACGGTTATAAGCACGGACCTCGAATTTCGGTTTGCGCTTCTGTTTTTCAACAAGACATTTCTTAGCCATTGGTCTCCTACTTACGGAAGGGCATGCCCAGTTCTTCCAGGAGCTGCCGCGCTTCGGCATCCGTCCTGGCGGTGGTAGCTATGGTTATGTTCATGCCGCGTATTTTTTCGACTTTATCATAATCTATTTCAGGAAAGATCAACTGTTCCTTGAGGCCGAGGTTATAGTTCCCGCGTCCGTCGAAAGCCTTGGCGCTGATGCCGCGGAAATCGCGGATTCGGGGAATCGCCACATTGACCAGCCGATCGAGAAACTCATACATCGCGTCACGTCGCAGTGTCACCATGCAGCCGACCGCCACGCCCTGACGCAGCTTGAAATTGGAGATTGATTTTCTGGCCTTGGTCAACGCCGGTTTGCGGCCGGTAATAAGGGCCAGGTCGGCTACCGCCGCCTCGAGCAGTTTCGCGTTCTGGGTTGCTTCGCCCACCCCGATATTGACCGTAATCTTGGTCAGCTTCGGCACCTGCATCACTGATGAATACTTGTTTTCCTTCATCAGCTTGGGCCGAATCTCCGTCACGTATTTATCCTGTAATCTTGCCATCACAACCTATCCTTAAATCTGTTCACCGGTCTTGCGGTCTACGCGAACCTTGACAGTCCGTCCGCCTTCGTTGATAACCGCGGTCGAGATCTTGGTGGGCCCGTTCAGGGTCGAGCTGTACAGGGCGACATTGCTCACATGGACCGGGGATTCAATCGATATCACGCCGCCTTTGGGGCTCTTCTGGGTCGGACGCTGATGGCGCTTTCTCATGTTTACGCCTTCGACCAAGACCATTTGTTTTTTAGTGTCGACGAACAACACCTTGCCCGTCTTGCCCTTATTCCGGCCGGTCCGGACGTATACGGTATCACCTTTTTTGATATTCATTGCAGCATCTTCCTCTTATAGAACCTCAGGCGCGAGGGACACGATTTTCATGAACTGTTTTTCGCGGAGTTCACGGGCGACCGGACCGAAAATACGCGTACCGCGGGGCTCCTTCTGTTCGTTGATGATGACCGCGGCATTGTCGGAGAAACGAATGACGGAACCGTCTTTGCGTTTCAGACCGGATTTTGTGCGGACCACCACCGCCTTGCACACTTCGGATTTTTTTACCGTGCCACCGGGAATCGCTTCTTTGACGGCGACCACGATTATGTCACCGATAGCCGCGTATCTCTTACGGCTCCCGAGGATGCGGAAACACATCACCTTCTTGGCGCCCGAATTGTCCGCCACCGATAGGACCGTGAATTCTTGTATCATCTGTCTGTACCCTTTCGGAGCCTATTCGGCCTTCTTCACGATTTCAGTCAGCCGCCAGCGCTTGTTTTTTGAGAGCGGCCGTGTTTCCATCACCCGCACCACATCGCCGATGTGCGCCTCATTCTTCTCGTCATGAGCATAGAGCTTGGAGAAGGTTCTGAATATCTTTTCATAAAGCGGATGGCGCATGGTCCGATCGACCCGGACGATAATACTCTTATCCATCTTGTCCGATATCACCGTGCCGACACGCACCTTCCTATAGTTTCTTTTGCTTTCTTCAACCATCTATAACTCCAGTATTACTCTTTTGCTTTCTCTTTCGAGCCGGATTGAGGCAGAATGGACGTCTTGCTTTCAGCCAGGCGTCGGATCCCCTTAGCGTCTTCGTTGAGGACCGTCTTTATCTTGGCAACTTCGCGACGAATCTGCCGCAGGCGAAGCGGGTTATCCAGAGACTTCAGCGATCTGCGCATATTGAGATTGAACAACTCGTCCATCAGGTCGTTGTACTTGTGCTGGAGTTCATCACTGGTCATATCACGAAGCGTACGAATCTTTAACACGATCAGACTCCTTCCGTGTCGGCTCTGGTGACGAACTTGCTCTTCAGGGGCAGTTTGTTGGCGGCCAGCCGCATGGCTTCGCGAGCCAGCGCTTCGGTCACGCCCTCGATCTCGAAGAGCACCCGTCCCGGCTTGATCACCGCCACCCAGTATTCAGGGGCGCCTTTGCCCTTACCCATGCGGGTCTCGGCAGGCTTTTTGGTGACCGGTTTGTCGGGGAAAATGCGAATCCAGATTTTGCCACCGCGCTTGATATATCTTGTCATCGCCACACGAGCCGCTTCGATCTGGCGGTTGGTAAGCCAGCATGGCTCCAGGGCCTTGAGACCGAATTCGCCGAAATCGACAGACGAGCCGCCTTTGGCTTTCCCCCGCATGCGACCGCGCTGCTGCTTGCGGAATTTGGTCTTTTTGGGCATTAACATTTATTTATTCTCCAACTCAATCACTGTTATTCCGTTTTATCCGAGGATGCCGGAGCATCACCTTTAGGGCCGCGATCGCGTCGGACCTCGCCGGCCGGCCGTGAAGCCGAGCTCGAGCGGCCCGGACCGCCGGAATCACTCCGCGGAGCCCTTTCGGGGCGACGACCTCTCGGAGCGGCCTGACCGCCCTCGGGTCCTTCGCCCGGTCTACGACGGACACGTCCGCGAGGACGCTTGTGGCCGCGATCGCCGTGAGGGCGACGGCCGCCGGGTCCCTGAGAGGGACCACCAGATTGCTCCGGTTCTTTCGTGGCTTCTTCGTCCCGTTCGTAGAAGTTTCCGGTCTCCAGGACTTCGCCCCGGCAGATCCACACCTTGACGCCGATGCAGCCATAAGTGGTGTGCGCGGTCGAAGTGGCATAGTCAATATCAGCTCTAAGGGTATGAAGCGGCGTGCGACCTTCTTTGTACTTCTCAGTGCGTGCGATTTCAGCACCACCGAGGCGTCCGGCGCACTGGACCTTCACGCCGAGCGCACCCATCTTCATCGTAGCGGCCAGCGCCTTCTTGAGCGCTCTGCGGAAGGAGACACGCCCTTCCAACTGACGAGCAATGGAGTCGGCCACCAGTTGAGCATCAAGCTCAGGTTTTCTTACCTCGACGATATTAAGCAGGATATCCTTTTTGGTCAGCATCTGGAGTTCTTCGCGAAGTTTATCAACTTCGGCTCCCTTGCGTCCGATAACGATACCGGGACGGGAGGTATGAATATCCACCGTCACGCGCTTGGGCGCCCGCGCGATCATGACCTTGGCGATACCGGCGTTATCCAGGCGCTTGCTGATGTATCGCTTGATCATCATATCTTCATGAATCAGATCGGCAAAATTGCGATCCGGGGCATACCATCGACTGTTCCACGACCTGATGATGCCGAGACGTAAACCTATGGGATGTGTCTTCTGTCCCAAAGTGAGCTCCTTAAAAAATCGAATTACTCTTCGCTATTTTGTTTTGCTTTGGCGGCCGGTTTTGTTTTCGCTTTGGAACCGGTTGCCTTTTTGGCGCCGCTTTTGGCCTTGGCTTTCGCTTTGGTCGCGGTCGATTTCTTCGTGGCGCGCTTCTTGTCCGTCGATTTTGTCTTGCGGTCCGCTTTGTCACCGGCTTCATCAACCTTGGCAGCCTTCGTCGCAGCACGCCGCGGCGCGGCAACAGCCGCCGCCTGACCCTCGATCTCGATCGTCAGGTGACAATAGCGCTTGTAATAACGATACACGCGTCCCATTGAGCGAAACCGAATGCGCTTCGCCATGGGAGCGGCATCGACCAGGATCTTCTTGATCGTCAGGTCCTCGGGACGCAAATGGTCTGTACCCTCTTTGGACAGGACATTTGCCGCCGCCGATTTGAGGGTCTTGGCCATATGGCGGGCGGCCACCCTAGGCGTATAGTTTAGAATACCCAGCGCCTTCTCAACCGGCATGCCTTTGACAAGGTTTGCCACCAGCCGCATTTTGCGCGGCGGAATACTGACAAAGCGGAGCCGGGCTTTTCCCGTAACGGTCATAGCTTACTGCGCTCCTTTCAGAGCGGAGGCGCGTTCGGTCAACTTACCGCCGTGACCGCGGAATGTCCGGGTAGGGGCAAACTCACCGAGCTTGTGGCCGACCATGTTCTCGGTAACGTAGATAGGAACAAACTTGTTACCGGTGTGAACGGCGAACGTATGCCCAACAAATTCCGGCAGAATCGTTGAACGGCGTGACCATGTTTTGATCACTTTCTTTTCGCCGGTGTCGTTGAGCATCTGAACCTTCTTCGCCAGATGGTCATCGACGAACGGTCCTTTTTTAAGCGATCGAGGCATCTATTACTCTCCGTCCCTATATTTTCACTCGCCGATCCTGAACAAGATGATCGGTCGACTTCCGTTTACTTCTGGTCTTGTATCCTTTGGTCGGCTTGCCCCACGGAGTGCAGGGGTGACGGCCGCCCGAGGTCCGGCCTTCACCACCACCCATGGGGTGGTCGACCGGGTTCATCGCCACACCGCGAACCGATGGACGAATGCCTCTCCAGCGCGAGGCGCCGGCTTTACCGTACACGATATTCTTGTGGTCAAGATTGGAGACCTGACCGATGGTCGCATAGCACTTTTCCGGGACGGTACGCATTTCACCCGACGGCATCTTCAGCGTAACTTTGCCGCCTTCTTTGGCTACCAGCTGGCAGAATGAGCCGGCCGAACGGGCCATCTGCCCACCCTTGCCCGGGCGCAATTCGATATTGTGAACTGTAGTACCTAGCAACATCTTCCCCAGCGGCATAGCGTTACCGATCCGGTTCTCGACTGACTCGCCGGACATCAGCTGATCGTCAACTTTCAACGTATCCGGGGCGACGATATATCTCTTTTCACCGTCGGCGTAATGTAACAGCGCGATGCGGGCGGAACGATTCGGATCGTATTCAATCGAAGCCACGCGAGCCGGGATATTGTACTTGTTCCGCTTGAAATCGACCACGCGGTACATTCGCTTGTGACCGCCTCCGCGGCAGTATGCCGTGACCCGCCCCTTGTTGTTGCGGCCACCCGATTTTCTAATCGGCTTCAGCAGGGACTTTTCAGGGACGGACGAAGTAATCTCATCGAACGTCGGGACCGCGCGGAACCGCAGCGACGGGGTAATGGGACGAAATTTCTTAACAGCCATCGTATCCACCAACCTTCACTAAATATTCTCAAACATGGAGATTACCTCACCCTTCTTGAGCCTCACGATGGCTTTCTTCCAGGTCGAGGTTTTACCGACTATATATCTCGTGCGCCGCTTTTTGCCGGGCACGACGAGTGTCCGAACGGTGTCGACTTTCACTTTGAACAGGCGTTCGATTGCCATTTTAATGGTGTGCTTGTTCGCGTTCTTATCGACTTCGAACACATACTCGTTATTAAGCGTGCGAAGAAGCGTCGAGCGCTCCGTCGCCTTGTGCGTCTTTATAATCTGGCGTGCATCAAGACTCATCCGAACACCTCATGCACTTTCTCCAGGCCGGCTTTGGTCACAATGACATAATCCGCATAAAGCAGATCATAGCCGTTTGCCAGGGCGGCGCGGACATATTTCACCTTCTGCAGGTTACCGCAGGACAACTGACACTTTTCGTTCCTGCCTTCATCCAGAATCAGGCACTTTTTGTCGGCCGCATCGAATTTGGACAGAACACCAAGAATCGCCTTGGTCTTTATTTCTGCAAGCTCGATCTGATCGACTACCCGGATCCGGCCGCTCTTAGCTTTCTGGGAAAAGACCGAACGGATGGCCAGCTTCTTCATCTGTTTAGGCATCTCGCACCCGTAGAGACGGGGCGAAGGACCAAATACGATACCACCGTGACGCCACACCGGCGAACGGCTCGAGCCCGAACGGGCGTGACCGGTTCCCTTTTGCCGCCACGGCTTCTTGCCGCCGCCGCTCACATCCCGGCGAGTCTTCACCTGGGCGTTACCCTGCCGTTGCCGGGCCAGATAGTTCACCACATACTGGTGAACGACGCCTTCATTCGGTTCGACTTCGAAGACGGCCGGTTTCAGTTCAACGGAACCGACCTCGGCGCCTTCCTGATTGTAAACTTTTACATTCATCGTTTATTTCCACCGTTAGCGACGATTCGTAGAGCGAATCTTCAGCAACGCCCCGTTGAAACCCGGGACGGCTCCCTTAACAAGCATTAAGTTCTCGTTCTCAATTATCTTGACCACCCGAAGATTCAGCGTGGTAACCTTGTCTCGGCCGAGACGACCGGCCATGCGCTGCCCTTTGAATACACGCGACGGGTACGACGAAGCGCCGATTGATCCCGGAGCGCGCCAGCGGTCAGACTGACCGTGCGTAACATTAGCGCCGTTGAAGTGATGACGCTTCATACCGCCGGCGAATCCAAGACCGCGCGAGACACCGCTCACATCGATCTTTTCGCCCGGCTTGAACATCTCGACTTTGATTTCGGCGCCGACTTCCAACTGAGCGTCATCGAAGCGAAGTTCGCGGAGATACCGCGTCGGAACGACATTCGCTTTCGCGAAGTGTCCGGCCATGGATTTATTCACGTGCTTCTTCCGACGCGAGCCAAAACCCACCTGGTAACGAGCGTATCCGTCCTTTTCGACCGTCTTTTTTGCCACTACCGGACAGGGGCCGGCTTCGATTACCGTCACCGGAACAGCTTCGCCCGACTCCAGGAAAATGCGGGTCATGCCGAGTTTTCTTCCAAAGATTTCCTTCATAATGTCTAACCCTGTCAGGTTTTGATCTCCACATCGACGCCGGCCGGAAGGTCCAGCTTCATCAGGGCGTCTACCGTCTGCGGAGTCGATTCATATATGTCTATAAGGCGCTTGTGCACCCTGGTCTCGAACTGTTCACGCGACTTCTTGTCCACGTGCGGTGAACGCAGAACCGTGTACACCGTACGCTTCGTGGGAAGCGGCACGGGCCCGACGATCTTAGCGCCGGTGCGAAGGACCGTTCTGGCGATCTCCTTGGTCGATTTGTCGAGGGCGTAGTGATCGTAGGCCTTCAACCTGATTCTGATTTTCTGTACGTCCATCACTTATTCACCTTTTATTCAATCACTTCGGCGATAACGCCGGCGCCGACCGTTCGGCCGCCCTCTCGAATCGCGAAGCGAAGCTCTTTCTCCATCGCGATCGGCGTGATCAACTCCACCACCAACTGCACGTTGTCGCCCGGCATCACCATCTCCACGCCCGTCGGCAACTGCGCTACTCCCGTCACGTCCGTCGTCCGAAAATAAAACTGCGGACGATATCCGTTGAAAAACGGCGTGTGACGACCACCCTCTTCCTTCGTCAATATGTACACCTCGGCCTTGAACTTCTTGTGCGGCGTGATCGAGCCCGGCTTCGCCAACACCATCCCGCGCTCAATATCCTCTTTGTCCACGCCCCGAAGCAGCAAGCCGACGTTGTCGCCCGCTTCTCCGTAATCCAGCAGCTTCCGGAACATCTCCACGCCCGTCACCACCGTCTTGCGCGTGTCACGAATACCCACAATCTCCACTTCCTCGCCCTGCTTGACAACCCCCCGCTCGATTCGGCCCGTACCCACCGTCCCGCGGCCCGTGATCGAAAACACATCCTCCACCGGCATCAAAAACGGCTTGTCCATGTCCCGCTTCGGCGTCGGGATATAATCATCCAGCGCATGCACCAGCTCGTCGATCGACTTGAACGCCGGATCATCGATCTTCCGCGACATGTCCGACCCGGCCGTCATCGCCTGCAAGGCGCTGCCCCGGATCACCGGAATATCGTCGCCCGGGAACTGGTAGCTCGACAACAGCTCCCGCACTTCCAATTCCACCAGGTCCAACAGCTCCGGATCATCAACCATATCTACTTTATTCATGTACACCACGATAAACGGCACACCCACCTGACGGGCCAGCAGAATGTGTTCCCGCGTCTGAGGCATCGGACCGTCGGAGGCGCTCACCACCAGCACCGCGCCGTCCATCTGGGCCGCGCCCGTGATCATGTTCTTCACATAATCCGCGTGACCCGGACAGTCCACGTGCGCATAGTGACGCTTGTCACTCTCGTACTCCACGTGCGCCGTCGCGATCGTGATTCCCCGCTCCCGTTCTTCGGGCGCGTTGTCAATCGAATCAAAACTCCGTATCTGCGTGTTGTTCTTCCGCGCCAGATACATCGTGATCGCCGCCGTCAATGTCGTCTTACCATGATCAACGTGGCCGATCGTGCCTACATTCACATGCGGCTTCGTCCGCTCAAATTTCTGCTTCGCCATTGCTCAGGCATCCTCCACTATATTTTAACACTTTCTAACATTTTCTTCGATACTTCGCTGGGCACCTGAGCATACTTCGCGAACTGCATCGTGAAGACTGCTCTGCCCTGAGAGATATTTCTCAGCGTATTGGCGTATCCGAACATTTCGGAGAGCGGCACGCTGGCGGCGATGACGTTGACTTCGTTTCTCGGCACCATCCCGTTGATTTTTCCGCGACGGGAATTCAGGTCACCTACCACAGCACCCATGTACGCTTCCGGCACCACTACTTCGACATCCATGATCGGTTCAAGCAAAACCGGGTGGGCTCTGCGGGCGCCATCCTGGAACGCAATCGAACCGGCAATCTTGAAGGCCATTTCGCTCGAGTCGACTTCGTGATAACTTCCGTCGTACAACTCGCAATGAACGCCCGTGACCGGGTATCCGGCCAGCACGCCATTTTGCAGGGCTTCTTTGACACCTTTTTCGACCGGGCCAATATACTCTCTGGGAATCGTTCCGCCAATGATCTTATTCTCAAATTTAAATTCCGTACCATCGTCCGTCGGCCCGACGCGCATATAGACATGTCCATACTGGCCTTTTCCGCCGGACTGCCGGATAAATTTTCCTTCGCATTCGACTGTGCGCGTTAGGGTTTCCTTGTAGGCAACCGATGGCCGACCGACCGTGGCCCCCACCGAAAATTCGCGCATTAGGCGGTCCACCAAAATCTCCAAATGGAGTTCACCCATACCGCTGATAACCGTCTGACCTGTTTCTTCGTCGTATTTTACCTTGAAAGTCGGGTCCTCTTCGGCCAGCTTAATCAGGGCGTCTGTCAGCTTATCCTGGTCGGCCTTTGTTTTCGGCTCGATGGAAACAGCAACTACCGGCTCGGGGAAGGTCATTCTCTCCAGTACAACCGGGTGTTTTGGATCGCAGAGAGTGTCACCGGTGGTAGTCTTGCGGAGTCCGATTACCGCCACGATATCTCCAGCCACGGCCTCTTGAATATCTTCGCGCTTGTTCGCGTGCATTCTCAGCAGGCGAGCGATTCGTTCCTTGATACCCGAGTTTGGGTTAAGCAAGTAACTGCCCGCCAGCACCTTACCTGAATACACCCGTATGTAAGTCAATTTCCCAACATATGGATCGGTCGCGACCTTGAAGGCCAGCGCCGATGTCGGTTCGTCGGCCGACGGATGACGCTCGATCAGCTTCTCCGGACGGTCCGGGTCGTGCCCCTGAATGGACGGCATGTCCAGCGGGGATGGCAGGAAATCAACGATACTATCGAGCAGCTTTTGAATCCCTTTGTTCTTGAACGACGAACCGCAGAGAACCGGGACCATGTGGTTGGCAATTGTAGCTTTGCGTACTGCGGCCATGACCTGCGCGGAATCGAGCGGCTCGTCATGCAGGAATTGCTCAAGCAGATGATCGTCGACGTCCGCAACCGCCTCCAGGAGCTTCTCGCGATAGTCGTGTGCGATCTCCTTCATATCATCAGGGACATCGAGGTCATCATATGTAGTGCCATGGGAGTCTTCGTGGAAGACGCGGAACTTCATATCCATCAAATCGATAATACCGCTGAACATATCGCCTTCACCGGCGGGAATGGCCACTGCCACACATTTCGTGGCAAAACGATCATTCATTGCTTTTAAAGTCTGAGCGAAGTCCGCTCCGGTACGGTCCATTTTATTGATATAAGCGATACGAGGGACGCCATACTTGTCGGCCTGGCGCCAGACGGTCTCTGATTGAGGCTCGACACCGCCGACTGCGCAGAACAGGGCCACCGCCCCATCGAGTACACGCAACGAGCGCTCAACTTCGACCGTGAAGTCGACATGACCCGGGGTGTCGATGATATTGATGGTATGATTGCGCCAGAAACAGCTGGTAGCGGCCGAAGTGATCGTGATGCCGCGTTCTTTTTCCTGTTCCATCCAATCCATAGTCGCCGCTCCCTCATGGACTTCACCCATGCGGTGCGTTCTGCCGGTGTAGAAGAGAATCCTTTCGGTAGTCGTCGTCTTACCGGCATCGATATGGGCCATGATGCCTATATTTCTGACATTTTCTAATTTCGTCTTAACGGACATAAAAAATCCCTACTGATCAACCTTCTCAGCGCGTCGGGCTTGGTGTTTTATTGAAGAGCGGGATTCGGGTCGCAACTATCAGCAGGGCGGGGAATACGGGAGACTACCAACGGAAGTGGGCGAATGCCTTGTTGGCTTCGGCCATCTTATGGGTGTCTTCTTTCTTCTTAATGGACGAGCCTTCGTTGTTGGCTGCGGCCATAAACTCACCGGCAAGTTTGTCTGCCATGGTATTGCCACTGCGGGCGTGGGCGTACAGGATAATCCAACGAATCGCCAGCGCGGTTCGCCGGTCCGGACGCACCTCGACCGGGACCTGGTAGGTTGCTCCTCCTACTCTTCTTGATCTTACTTCCAAAACCGGCTTCACGTTATTCACCGCCTTACGAAACAGCTCGAGGCCGCTCTGACCGGTTTTCTTTTCCATTTGATCGACAGCCGAATAGAAGCTCCGTTCGGCGGTCGACCGCTTTCCATCTTTCATCAAACAAGAGATAAACTGAGTGATCAGCCTGTCTCCGAATTTATAGTCAGGTACAACTTCCTGCTTTATGGCACTGGTTCTTCTTGACATAATCTAACCCGATTACTCTTTAGGTTTCTTCGTCCCATACTTAGAGCGGCCACGCTTCCGTTCGGCGACACCCGAAGTGTCCATCGAACCGCGGATAATGTGGTAGCGAACACCGGGAAGGTCTTTCACACGACCGCCACGAATCATGACGATTGAATGCTCCTGCAGATTGTGGCCTTCCCCGGGGATGTAGGCCGTGACCTCAATCTGGTTGGTCAGGCGTACGCGGGCCACTTTTCGCAGGGCTGAATTCGGCTTCTTCGGTGTCGACGTATAAACCCTGGTACAGACACCACGTTTCTGCGGGCACGAATCCAAAGCGGGGGCTTTGGTTTTGTCAATCACCCGGGATCTACCCTTGCGAATGAGCTGGTTTATAGTCGGCAATTTTGCTCCTATAAAAATTGAGTAACAATTTTCTACCAAAGATTCGCATTTTACAGCTCTGGCTGAAAAATGTCAAGCCTTTTTATCAAAAATATCCACCGCCGAGCCTTCTGCCTCGTCGGGAACTCCTTCTAGTGATTCGTCTTCGTCGTCCACATCATCATGAACGACCTTTAGCTCCTTATATTTCTCGATTCCGGTACCGGCCGGTATCAAATGGCCGATAATCACGTTTTCCTTAAGGCCGAGCAAATAGTCGATTTTGCCCGAAATCGCCGCTTCCGTAAGGACTTTGGTCGTTTCCTGGAAGGAAGCCGCCGAAATGAAGCTTTCGGTGGTCAGCGATGCCCGGGTGATACCAAGCAACAAGGGCTGGAATCGGGCCGGCTCGCCCCCTTCGGCTATAATCCTGGCGTTTTCTTCATAGAACTTGATCTTGTCGACCTTCTCGCCTTCAAGGAAGTTCGTGTCACCGACATACTCGATGAGCACTTTCTGCATCATCTGGCGGACGATAACCTCGATATGCTTATCGTTGATTTTCACGCCCTGCAGACGGTACACTTCCTGAATTTCATCCACAAGATACTTCTGCACAGCTTCGTCGCCGGAAACGCGGAGGATGTCGTGCGGATCTTTAGGACCCTCGCAGAGACGGTCGCCGGCATACACCCGATCGCCGCCATGCACCATTAGGTGTTTACCATGCGGGACAAGGTATTCCCGTTCTTCGCCTTCTTCACCCTTGACGAAAATCTGCTGCTGACCGCGAACCGTCTTGCCGAACTCCACCGTCCCTTCGATTTCAGCGATAACCGCCGGTTCATGGGGCCGACGAGCTTCGAACAGCTCAGCCACGCGCGGCAGACCGCCGGTGATATCGCGGGACTTTGAAATAAAGCGTGGCATTTTGACCAGGATATCTCCGGCCTGCGCTGGCTGTCCTTCAGTTACCTGAAGCTGAGCATCGGTCGGGATACGATAGCTGGCTACCACTTTGTCCTGGTCGGACACCACGGTGATAGTCGGGAACAGCGACTTGTCTTTGGTGTCAACAATAATCTGTTGAATCATACCGGTCTGCTCGTCGATAGCTTCGCGGTAAGACACATCCCGGATGATGTCCTTGAACCTGACCGTACCGCTCTTCTCAGTAAGAATGGTGCCGGTGTACGGATCCCATTCAAAGA
The DNA here is from genome assembly GCA_964371785.1 of uncultured Ignavibacteriales bacterium. Taxonomy (GTDB): domain Bacteria; phylum Zixibacteria; class MSB-5A5; order GN15; family FEB-12; genus CAVQCT01. The sequence continues at coordinate 182,063 of CAYJOL010000007.1, forward strand.
CCACGTCACCCTTCTTGATCGCCTGTCCTTCCTTAACAAACAGGTGAGCTCCGTAAGGGATGTGCAGGCGGGACCGCACTCTGCCTTTGTCATCGATGACATGCACTTCACCTACGCCGTCGCGACTGGCCACCATTACGGTGTTGTCATCACGGTCAATAGACTTGATATCGACAAACTGAACATTGCCGTCATACTTGGACGTCACCTGTGACTGCTCGGCGATACGAGCCGCGGTACCGCCTATGTGGAAGGTACGCAGGGTAAGCTGCGTCCCGGGCTCACCAATCGACTGAGCGGCAATGACACCGACAGCTTCGCCGATGTCTACCATCTGCAGGGTCGAGAGGTTACGTCCGTAACACTTGGCACACACACCGTACTTCGACTCGCACGTCAACACCGAACGGATGCGAACAGTATCAACGCCGGCATCCTCGATCAGCGTAGCTTCCTTCTCACGAATCTCCTGACCTGCCGAGATAATCAGCTGATCGTTGATCGGGTCATAGATATCTTCGAGCGACACGCGACCCAGAATACGGTCGGAAAGTGACTCGATGACTTCTTCGCCTTCTTTAATGGCCGCGACATCGAGACCCAGAATCGTGCCGCAGTCGATCTGGCGGATAATCACATCCTGTGCGACATCCACCAGGCGGCGCGTCAGATAGCCAGCATCGGCTGTCTTTAACGCCGTATCGGCCAATCCCTTACGGGCGCCGTGGGTGGAGATAAAGTACTCCTGCACGGTCAGGCCCTCGCGGAAGTTGGCGGTAATCGGGTTTTCGATAATTTCACCGACACCGCCGGTGATCTTCTTTTGGGGCTTGGCCATAAGACCGCGCATACCGGCCAGCTGGCGAATCTGTTCTTTGGAACCACGGGCGCCGGAATCAGCCATCATAAAGATCGGGTTGAATCCGTCCTTCTGTGCGGCCAGATTGCTGAACATCACGCTGGCAATCTCGTTGGTCACGCCGGTCCAGGTATCAATCACCTGGTTGTAGCGCTCGCCGTTAGTGATAACACCACGCTCGTAACGCTTCGTGATCTTGACCACGCTATCGCGCGCTTTGTCGATGAGCTTGTTCTTTTCATCAGGAACAACCAGATCATCGATGGAGACGGTCACGCCCGAAAGGGTAGCGTATTCGAACCCGAGCTTCTTGAGCCGGTCGAGGAAATCGACCGTGACATCCTGACCCATTTCGGTGTAGACGTTCTTGACGAGTTCTTCGAGCTTTCCCTTGGTGGCAACATCATTGAAGTAAGGCATTCCTTTGGGAACGATGTTGTTAAACAGCAGCCGTCCGACCGACGACTTCACGAGCTGACGATCCATCCGGATTTGTATCGGAGCATGAAGCGAGAGGAAGCCATGGTCATAGGCCGACTGGGCCTCATCCGGCGACGAGAAGATCATGTTCTCGCCCTTCGCGCCGGGACGGGTCTTGGTCAGATAGTAGCATCCAAGCACGATGTCCTGGCTGGGAACGGCAATCGGGCGGCCTGACGAGGGCACCAGAATGTTGTTCGTCGACAGCATAAGCAAGCGCGCTTCAAGTTGCGCTTCGAATGAAAGCGGAACGTGGACGGCCATCTGATCACCATCGAAGTCCGCGTTAAACGCGGCGCATACGAGCGGATGCAGACGAATGGCTTTACCTTCCACCAGCACGGGATAGAAGGCCTGAATACCCAGACGGTGCAGGGTGGGGGCGCGGTTCAGCAGAACCGGATGATCTTCGATAATCTCCTCGAGAATGTCCCAGACTTCGGGACGTTCCTTTTCAACCAGTTTCTTCGCTGATTTGACTGTCTGGACATACCCTTTTTCTTCGAGCTTCATGATGATGAACGGTTTGAACAGCTCGAGCGCCATGTTCTTGGGCAGACCGCACTGGTGCAGGCGAAGCTCCGGACCGACTACGATAACCGAGCGCCCCGAATAGTCGACGCGCTTACCCAGCAGGTTCTGCCGGAAACGTCCCTGCTTGCCCTTGAGCAAGTCCGAGAGCGACTTAAGCGGACGCTTGGAATCACCGCGCACCGAGTGCGTACGGCGACCGTTGTCGAACAGAGCGTCTACCGCTTCCTGAAGCATTCTCTTTTCATTTCTGAGAATCACTTCGGGCGCCTGGATGTCAATCAGTTTCTTCAAGCGATTATTGCGGTTGATTACCCGGCGATAGAGATCGTTCAGATCCGAGGTTGCGAACCGCCCGCCTTCGAGTGGAACCAGCGGACGAAGATCCGGCGGAATCACCGGAATCACGTCCATAATCATCCACTCAGGACGATTATTCGACTGCCGGAATGCTTCAATAATGCGCAGGCGTTTCAACACGTCTTTTTTGCGCTGTACCGAGGTTTCCACCTTTGCCTGGGCACGGAGGGTCACGGCCATTTCGTCGATATCGAGTTTGCGCAGGAGTTCACGGACAGCATCGGCGCCCATACGGGAGTCGAATGTCTTGCCGGCCTCTTCGAGGTCGATAAACTCTTCCTCGGAGATAACGTCACCTTGATTGTAAGATGAGTTCCCCGGGTCGATCATCAGGTAGGCTTCGTAATACAGTATCTTTTCCAGATCGCGAATTGAGAGATCCAACAAATTACCAATACGGGACGGAAGGGACTTGAAATACCAGATATGAGAAACGGGCACGGCCAGCTTGATATGACCCATGCGCTCGCGACGCACCTTGGATTGGGTGACCTCTACACCGCAGCGGTCACACACGATGCCGCGGAAGCGAATACGCTTGTATTTGCCACAGTTGCACTCCCAGTCTTTAACCGGTCCGAAGATTCTTTCGCAGAAAAGGCCATCGCGCTCCGGTTTGAATGACCGGTAGTTGATGGTTTCCGGCTTGGTCACTTCACCATACGACCAGGACAGAATGGTTTCGGGCGACGCGATCTGAATTTGAATCGCCGCGAAATCCGACGGTTTTTTGCCTTGTCCCTGATTTCTTCCTGCCAAATCGGCCATGGATCTCTCCTTCTATATCAAGCGCCCGCGATTACGCGGGCGCATTCATCGCAATCACAATCCCTACTTCTCGAGCAGCTGGATATCGAGACCCAGCGCCTGAAGTTCTTTTATCAAAACATTAAAGGCTTCCGGATAGCCCGGCTCCGGCGGATTCTCGCCTTTAACTATTGCTTCGTACACTTTGCTTCGGCCGGTCACGTCATCGGACTTGACGGTCAGCATTTCCTGGAGAGTAAAGGCCGCGCCATAAGCTTCGAGCGCCCAGACTTCCATTTCTCCAAATCGCTGACCTCCGAACTGCGCCTTTCCGCCCAGCGGTTGCTGGGTGACCAGCGAGTACGGGCCGATCGAGCGGGCGTGAATCTTGTCGTCGACAAGATGGGACAGCTTCAGCATATAGATGATGCCGACCGTCACCGGATTGTCGAAAGGCAGACCCGTGAGACCATCGTACAATTGCAGTTTGCCGTCTTCGGGCAATCCGGCGTCGCGCAGCTTTTCCTTGATCTGCTCGATCGTGGCGCCTTCGAAGACCGGTGTTGCCATGTACGTGTTCAGCTTGTGGGCAGCCCAACCAAGATGGGTCTCGAGAATCTGGCCGACATTCATACGAGAAGGTACGCCGAGCGGATTCAGAATAATATCCACCGGAGTACCGTCCGCCATGTACGGCATATCCTCGACCGGCACTATACGGGAAACAACACCCTTGTTACCGTGCCGTCCGGCCATCTTGTCCCCGACCGAAATCTTTCGGCGGATGGCAACCGTGACTTTCACCAGTTGCTTGACACCTGGCGGAAGTTCCGCGCCGCGGACCACCTTATCGATCTCAATCTCCATCTCCTGTTTCTTCAGTTCCAGCAGACGTGAGGCCTCGGTCAGGACAGTGTCGACGTGCTTGTTTGTAGTGTCGTGCTCACAGAACCCTTCCGGTGCGACCACGTTGTCGAGGTCGAAATCGTTGAAGAAGTCCGATTTGTATTTATGGCCGGCCCGAATCGCGACCGAGTTGTCGGCGACTGACCGAACCGTCTGCGAGGTGTGACCGTCAAGTAACTCGCCTATCCGCTGATTTCTCAGCTTGGTGATATCCGCAATCTTTTTCCCGAAGATCTTGCGAATATGGGCGATCTGCGTCTTTTCGGTCTTTTTGGCTTCCTCGGTGCGCTCCTTGCGCGTGAACACCTGGGTCTTGATTACGACACCCTTCATCCCGGGCGGTGCCTTCAAAGAAGCATCTTTCACATCTCCGGCCTTCTCCCCGAAGATCGCCCGCAAGAGGCGTTCCTCAGGAGACAGCTCGGTCTCGCCTTTCGGCGTTACCTTACCGACCAGAATATCTCCCGCTTCGACCTCGGCACCGGCACGGATGATGCCGTTCTCGTCGAGGTTCAGGAGGGCTTCTTCAGAAACGTTCGGAATTTCACGGGTAATTTCTTCGGAACCGCGCTTGGTGTCGCGCACCTGTAGCTCGTATTCCTCGATATGAATAGACGTATATATGTCGTCGCGAACGAGCCGCTCTGACAAAATGATAGCATCTTCAAAATTGTAGCCGCGCCAGGGCATAAAGGCCACCATGACATTGTAACCCAGGGCCAGTTCTCCGCGGTCCACGGCCGGACCGTCAGCCAGAACGTCGCCAATCTGCACCTTGCTGCCCAGTTTCACCGTCGGACGGTAATTCAGGCAGGTGTCCTGATTGGAGCGTCGGAACTTCGTCAGCTTGTACTCCTGGTCCTCGACATAGCCGAGCTCTCCGACATGTGCTTTTAATTCGGGGCGAATCACCACGCGGCTGGCGTCGACAAACACAACCTCGCCGGCATGTTTGCTCTTTATTACTGCACCGGCGTCCGAAGCCACTTTCTGTTCCATGCCGGTTCCGACAAACGGCGCCTGAGTCCGCAGAAGCGGGACCGATTGGCGCTGCATGTTTGAACCCATAAGGGCACGGTTCGCATCATCGTGTTCCAGGAAGGGGATCAGCGATGCCGCTACGGAAACAATCTGCCTTGGCGACACATCCATATACTGGATTTCGCCTGACTGAAGCAGCGGGTAGTCCGAGCGAATGCGTCCGGTGACCATTTCGTTGACAAACTTCCCGTGAGAGTCGATTGGCTCGTTGCTCTGGGCGATATGATACCGATCTTCCTGGTCGGCCGACAAAAATTCGATCTGGTCGGTCACTTTGCCGTTGTTCACCTTGCGATACGGCGTTTCCAGAAATCCGTACTTATTAATGCGCGCAAAAGTCGCCATCGACGTGATCAAACCGATATTGGGACCTTCCGGAGTCTCGATCGGGCACATACGACCGTAATGGGTATGGTGCACATCGCGGACTTCGAATCCGGCGCGCTCACGCGTCAGACCGCCCGGGCCGAGCGCCGAAAGACGGCGCTTGTGGGTTAATTCAGACAACGGGTTGGTCTGGTCCATGAACTGCGACAACTGCGAAGAGCCGAAGAAGGTCTCGACAACCGACGACACCGTCCGGGCGTTCACCAGAAGCTGCGGAGTGACATTTTCCTGATCCTTCAAGGAAAGACGCTCGCGGATCGTCCGGGCCACACGGGTCAGACCCACCGAAAACAAATTGGCCAGCAGTTCGCCGACCGTGCGGGCGCGGCGGTTGCCGAGGTGGTCGATATCATCGGTAAAGCCGGTTTCATTGCAGAGGCCGACTACATAATGGATGATTGCCACGAAGTCTTTCGGATCGAGCGTCGTGCGGTCCAGCGGGATATCCAGCCTCATCCGCTGATTTATCATATAACGGCCGACCTCGCCGAGGTCGTACCGCTTATTGCTGAAGAAGAACTTGTCGACCAGCGACTCGGCCATCTCGATTGACGGCGGCTCGCCGGGACGAAGGATACCGTAAATTTTGAACAGCGCTTCCTCACGGGAATGCGTTGCATCTTTCTTGATCGTGTTCAGCATGACGGGGACTTCGCGACGGTCCGTTACACGGACGACCTTCACCGACTTGACGCCGTTGTCGAGGAGCGCCTGCACAACTTCATCGGACATCACCTCGCCCACGCTGTAGAGCACTTCACCCGTCTCCTTATTCACCACCGTCTCGGCCAGAAAACCGCCTTCGAAGTCCTTGGCTTTCTTGCCACTGAGACTGACTTTTTCAGGCGAATAAAAGAGGGCGATTATTTCGTCGTCGCTGGAATAACCAAGCGCCCGCAGAATCGTGGAAACCGGCAGTTTACGTTTGGAGTCAATATACAGGTACATGATATCGTTGATATCGGTGCTGAACTCCATCCAGCTGCCGCGATACGGAATGATCCTGGCCGAATACAATTTTTTGCCGTTCGGATGCATCTCTTCGTCGAAGAACACACCGGGGCTGCGGTGCAGCTGGCTGACCACAACGCGTTCGGCGCCGTTTATGATAAAAGTTCCCCACTCGGTTACCAGGGGAAGCTCGCCCAGATAGACATCCTGTTCGATAATATCCTTGACCTGCTTTTCCTCACCTTCACCCTGGCGGGAAATCAGGCGCATCGTCACTTTCAGGGGCGCGGCGAAAGTCATATTCCGCTCGCGGCACTCGTCTATCGTATAGCGGGTCGGGCCGAGATGGTAGCCGACATACTCCAGCGAATAATTCTCATGAACATCGGTGACCGGAAAGATCTCACTGAAGATCTGTTGCAGACCGGCCATCTGGCGTTTGCTCGCAGGAACATCCGGCTGGAGGAAATTATTGTACGACTCCACTTGAACTTCGAGAAAATTCGGCATCGCGGTGGCGTCGGAATACGTGCCGAAATTGAATCTCTCAATCAGTCTGGTTTGGGCCAAAGTCGAACCCTCCTAACAAATGAAAAACAAGCCATGCAGCGCGGAAAACCTCCCGCGGCCGGCCGGGAAATACTAATTTATTTACAGACACGTGGCGATTCTGTCCTTAATCTTACTTGTCTCCCCGATTCGTTTATAGTGGGGAGCTTTTTTTGCAGTCAATCAGCCAACACAAAACACGAAAAATGGATTATAACGTATGTGACTGTTTAACCGGCCGGGAACTAATATGTTCCCGGTCGGAAACATCAGTACGGCTACTTGATTTCGACAATGGCGCCTGCTTCTTCGAGCTTTGCCTTGGCCTTGGCAGCCTCGTCTTTGGACAGGCCTTCTTTTACCTTGGCAGGAGCGCTTTCAACCAGGTCTTTGGCTTCTTTCAGCCCAAGCGATGTCAGCTCGCGAACCGCCTTGATGACCTGTATCTTCTTGTCGCCGGCCGAATTCAGCACGACGTCAAATTCGGTCTTCTCTTCGACTTCCGCGGCAGCGACGGCAGGACCGGCCGCAACCGCGACCGGAGCGGCGGCGGTCACGCCAAACTTCTCCTGGATTGCCTTGGACAGATCAGCCAGATCCATCGCAGAGAGTACTGCGATTTTGTCCACGATTTCGTTAATAGCTGCGTTTGCCACTTTATTTACCTCACTAGTTCTTAGATTAACACTTATTTTCGTTTTATTCGGGCGAGCTTCCGTCCAAACGGTGGAACGAACCGTTTAGAAGCATGGACGACGCCAACCCCGCAAGTTCCATCGTATCCTCAGGTTACCCTTTCTTCTGCGCCAGGGCGTCCACGGTGTAAACCAGCTCTCTGAAGAACCCTTCGATGCTGCCAATAAGGCTCGTGAAGGGCGCTTCGACCGAAGCCACCACCTGCGACAAGAGAATCTCGCGCGATGGCAATTCGGCCAAACGGGCGATATCCTTGCCTTCGTGCAGATATCCATCCACAACGAACACTTTCATTCGCGGAAGCTCGCGCTTCTTGAACGACTCGTTGAGGAGCTTGGCGGCTACCGCCGGGTCTTTCTTGCTGAATGCGACGGCGGTCGGACCGGCCAGGTACTTGTCAAGGCCATCGACGCCCGCCTCTTTGGCGGCTATTCGCATCAGGGTGTTCTTGGCGATGACGTACTTGACACCGTTGTCGCGAAGGTCTTTTCTCAGACCGGTCATGTCGGCGACATTCAAACCCTGATAATCGGTCACAAACAAGGAGCCGGAAGATTGAAAGAGCTCTTTAATCTCCGCTACCGCTTGGATTTTTTCCGGTTTAGGCATGTATATTGGCTCCTTTCTTTACTTCTTTGTCGCCGAGAGCAGTTGATGATCAAGTGTGATGCCCGGGCTCATCGTGGAACATACCGACGCGCTCAGCAAATAGGTGCCTTTGGCCGAGGCCGGCTTGGCACGCATGATAGCGTCGATAAAGGCGACGACATTCTCGGTAATTTGCTGTTCGCCAAATGACAGCTTGCCCACCGAGACGGCGATATTCGACTGTTTGTCAATGCGGAATTCGATACGACCGCCTTTGAGTTCTTTGACGGTCCGGTCGATATCCATGGTTACGGTACCGGTCTTGGGGTTCGGCATAAGACCGCGCGGTCCGAGCACTTTACCCAACTGACCGAGTACGCGCATCATATCGGGGGTGGCGACGGCGACATCGAAATCGGTCCAACCGCCCTTCACCTTCTCAGCCAGATCCTCGGCGCCCACAAAATCCGCGCCGGCCGCTGTGGCTTCCTGGGCTTTTTCACCCTGCGCGAATACGGCCACCCGGACCTTCTTGCCAGTACCATTCGGCAACGCCACTGTCCCGCGAACCATCTGGTCGGCGTGCTTGGGATTTACGCCCAAACGAACGGCAACCTCGACCGATTCATCAAACTTGGCGAAATGGTTTTCCTTGAGAAGCTTGACGGCTTCCTCAACCTGGTACTTTTTGAACGGGTCGATCTTCGCGCGGTACTCGAGGTACTTCTTGGAATGTTTCATGATCTCCTATTCTCCCTGCGCACGACTGCCGTGCCAGGTGGTAACGAATACATGTATGCTTACTGGACTTCGATGCCCATCGAGCGTGCCGTGCCCATAACCATGGACATAGCCGTCTCGAGTGTCGCGGCATTCAAATCCTTCATCTTGGCTTCGGCGATCTGCCGAACCTGGTCCATCGACACCCGCCCAACTTTGTCTTTGTTGGGGACGCCGGACCCTTTTTCCAGCTTCGCCGCCATCCTCAGAAGGGTCGACGCCGGAGGGGTCTTGGTCTCGAAGGAGAACGACTTATCCGTGTACACGGTGATCACCACCGGGGTCAGGATGCCGTTGCCACCTTGCGTGCGGGCATTAAAGGCTTTACAAAACTCCATAATATTGACACCGCGCTGACCGAGCGCCGGACCAACCGGCGGAGCCGGAGTTGCGCTGCCGGCGGGTATCTGAAGTTTGATGAAGCCTGCTACTTTCTTTGCCACTGTCTTATATCCTCAATGACTACGTATGAATTATTTCTTCACTTGCTCCACCTGGAGGAAATCGAGTTCCACCGGGGTGGGCCGACCGAATATCGATACCATGACTTTTACTTTTCTGCGTTCCAGATTCACTTCGCTGACGGTGCCGGAGAAATCCATGAACGGGCCGTCGTTGACCTTCACCGTGTCGCCCGCCTGGAACGGGATGTCGCTGACTTCTTCGGTCCGGCTGCGGTCGATCTGCCCGATAATACGCGTGACTTCGGACTCGCGCAAAGACCGGGGAGCGCCGCCGGCGCCGACAAAATTCGTGATGCCCGGAGTCGAAACTACCAGTTCCTGCGTCTGTTTGGTCAGTTCCATTTCAACCAGAATGTAACTCGGTAGAAATTTCTTCGTGCTTGTCGTCCGCTTACCCTGCTTCATTTCGGTAACCTGCTCGGTCGGCACCAGCACCAGTCCGAATTGTTCATCCAGCCCGGCATTGGCGATCGCCGACTCAAGATACCGCTTCGCTTTCTGCTCATGACCAGAAAGGGTATGCACCGCGTACCATCTTTTCGCCATCAGTTCTGGGTCCTCATGCCCCGCCGCCGAATATTGCCTGGACAATCATAGCCAGGATTCGGTCGACTATGCCAATGAATACGGCAACCACCAGGGACACTACGATGGTGACAATTGTCGACCCAATAAGTTCCTGCTTGGTCGGCCAGGTGACTTTCCGGAGTTCGGCAATCACCTCTTTAAAGAATTTCTGAAACTTCTCAAACACAGTAGAACCACCATTTATTTTTTGCAGGCCAGGAGGGATTCGAACCCCCAGCATCCGGTTTTGGAGACCGGCGCTCTACCAGTTGGAGCTACTGGCCTATTGGAAATACCGTTACCGCGTTTCCTTGTGCGACGTGTGCTTATCGCAGAACGGACAGTACTTGCGAAATTCCACGCGCTCGGGGTGCAGCCGTTTATTCTTAGTCGTGTAGTAGTTGCGTCGTTTGCAGTCACCGCACGCCAGAATCACTTTGTCTCTTGGCATCTTACTCGCTCTATTCGAATACTAAACTGTTTATTCAATCACTTCGGCGATAACGCCGGCGCCGACCGTTCGGCCGCCTTCACGAATCGCGAAGCGAAGCTCTTTCTCCATCGCGATCGGCGTGATCAACTCCACCACCAACTGCACGTTGTCGCCCGGCATCACCATCTCCACGCCCGTCGGCAACTGCGCTACTCCCGTCACGTCCGTCGTCCGAAAATAAAACTGCGGACGATATCCGTTGAAAAACGGCGTGTGACGACCACCCTCTTCCTTCGTCAATATGTACACCTCGGCCTTGAACTTCTTGTGCGGCGTGATCGAGCCCGGCTTCGCCAACACCATCCCGCGCTCAATATCCTCTTTGTCCACGCCCCGAAGCAGCAAGCCGACGTTGTCGCCCGCTTCTCCGTAATCCAGCAGCTTCCGGAACATCTCCACGCCCGTCACCACCGTCTTGCGCGTGTCACGAATACCCACAATCTCCACTTCCTCGCCCTGCTTGACAACCCCCCGCTCGATTCGGCCCGTACCCACCGTCCCGCGGCCCGTGATCGAAAACACATCCTCCACCGGCATCAAAAACGGCTTGTCCATGTCCCGCTTCGGCGTCGGGATATAATCATCCAGCGCATGCACCAGCTCGTCGATCGACTTGAACGCCGGATCATCGATCTTCCGCGACATGTCCGACCCGGCCGTCATCGCCTGCAAGGCGCTGCCCCGGATCACCGGAATATCGTCGCCCGGGAACTGGTAGCTCGACAACAGCTCCCGCACTTCCAATTCCACCAGGTCCAACAGCTCCGGATCATCAACCATATCTACTTTATTCATGTACACCACGATAAACGGCACACCCACCTGACGGGCCAGCAGAATGTGTTCCCGCGTCTGAGGCATCGGACCGTCGGAGGCGCTCACCACCAGCACCGCGCCGTCCATCTGGGCCGCGCCCGTGATCATGTTCTTCACATAATCCGCGTGACCCGGACAGTCCACGTGCGCATAGTGACGCTTGTCACTCTCGTACTCCACGTGCGCCGTCGCGATCGTGATTCCCCGCTCCCGTTCTTCGGGCGCGTTGTCAATCGAATCAAAACTCCGTATCTGCGTGTTGTTCTTCCGCGCCAGATACATCGTGATCGCCGCCGTCAATGTCGTCTTACCATGATCAACGTGGCCGATCGTGCCTACATTCACATGCGGCTTCGTCCGCTCAAATTTCTGCTTCGCCATGGGGTTCGAACCTCCAACAAATCATTAAAGAGCCCAGAACCAGGATCGAACTGGTGACCTCATCCTTACCAAGGATGTGCTCTACCGACTGAGCTATCTGGGCCAACGGTAGCTTCTTATGTCCAAAAAAAAAGCAGGGTTTACCGGCTTTTCACGCAAGACAAAAAATAAAGAGAATCCGGTAAAGTAAGTCAAGGCATTTTTTTAGACCGTTTTAGAAAAAGACTGATTCAGACCTGCAAACAACCCGTTCTTTCATCGGCCGGTCCCCGGCGATCATTCACCCTTTCGTGATGATCTGCCATTTGGAGAATGCATCCATAAGTCGTTATACTAAAATAATATAATATAACCTGAACGTTAGTCGGTCCACGCCTCTCCGAGGGGCCTTAAGTGATTCGCGGGTAATCTGTTGAGAAGAAAAGCGGGAGACGGGACTCGAACCCGCGACCAATAGCTTGGAAGGCTATGACTCTACCAGCTGAGTTACTCCCGCACAGGGTAGGCTATTATATGCGTATCAGGTGGCTGACCGCAAGAGATTTTTCGCCCCACCGTCCATGGTTCTAACAGGATAACCTGAATCCTCTATCAAAAAAATAGTTTTGAATGAAAATGGATGGTGTTATCGTTTATACAGCAGAACAAATACATGGGAGGCCTGACATGTGTGAGAAGTATTCAAGTAAGTATCGTACGAGTGGGCTATGGTTAATCATTGGCCTATCAGCTTTAGTTGTCTTTGGGTTCGTGTTGAGTTGCAACGACGATTCACCGGTCAAGCCCTTCGAACCGAGAGATTACGCTGTGTACTTCAGCGACAGTCACGCGGACCAAATGTATTTTGAATATCATCCAACCACTGGGCGGCTGGACTCATTTCATCTCGATCTGCCGCAGACCTGAGGCATGTGGGTTTCAGCAGACGGTCGTCTGCTTTATATATCTGAGACCACGTCAATAAGCGCAATCGATATCGAGACGCGGTCGGTAGTCAAACAGTTCCCCGGTATGGTTCGCGCCACTATATCCCCGGATGGCAGCCTTGTGGCACTGCATGGTGGCTCCACCCTTCAATTGGTAAGCGCAGAGGATTTTACCGTGAAGTACCAGGACTCAGTGAATTCGATGCCGGGAGCCTTCACGGCAGATGGCAAGAGGCTCTACTACTGCGGAGCAGAAAGCGACTCTTTGGGACTCAGGACAAGTTTTGTCGGTGTGCTAAATATAGGCGATCAGTTCGAATCGTATCGCATACACCTTCCGGCTGGAGCCCGTTTGGGTGAGCTTCGACAGGTGCTGCCATCGCCTGATGAATCCAGGTTATACTTGTACGAACAGCGTGGGGACTGTCCGGCGTATTTCGTTGCGTACGATCTTTCGTCCGATTCTACAATCTTCGTTGGAGAAGTCGATCCGGGATACGGCGGGATGATTATGGCCAATGACGGCAGATATATCGTATGTACCAATGCAGCTCCGGCCCTAACGTGGGTATCGGATGCATATCCGGAGTTGCTCGTCTATGACGCGCAGAACAGCTTTGCGTTGACAAAAATCACGACGGCTGACTGTCCCAGCCTGGACAGCGCATTAACTTCTTTTAATGCGGGAACGAAAACGCCCGACGGCAGGTGGCTGTTAGTTGGCGGTTCCACTGATCCGCACATTCTTGTAATTGACATGCCGAAGATGGAAGTAGTCGATTGTATCGAAGTAGGGAATCGACATAGGTTTTGCTTTGCGGCGCAGGTCGGAATATAGAGTCCCCCGCTTTACGCGTTCACGAAGCCACGGTCGGCGAGTAGCCCCAGTGGAGTTTGTTCTTGAGGACTTTGTAGAAGCTGTTCTCGGGGAAAACGATGAAATTGGTGGAAAATTCCGCGCGCTCAATACTGACCTTTCCCTCGCCCTCCAACGGAAGCATCACCTGACCATCGAGCGTCAACCCGGCTTGATGCGAAATGCTGGCGATGCTGATATCGAGCCGGTCCTCAGCCGAGAAGATCATCGGACGGGTAGTCAATGAAAACGATGAAATTGGGGAGGCGATAATCGCTTCCATCTTGGGGTGCATAATCGGCCCGCCTACGGCCAGCGAATAGGCCGTGGATCCGGTTGGCGTGGCAATCACCAGGCCGTCCGCCTTGTAGGTCACGACATCCTCGCCGTTCACTTTCAGGTTGATATCGATAATCCGGCTGATGGGGCCGTTGTCGATCACGATATCATTCAGCGCATATCTGCTGTCGCAGCTTTCGATCCCGGAAGCATCGGCTTTCAGGAGCATGTGTTTCTCGATGACATACTTGCCTTTCACGATACTGTCCAGCGCGGGCTGAAGCTGATGCGGGGTGAGTTGAGTGAGAAAGCCAAGCGAACCGAGATTGATGCCGAGAATAGGCGTCTGGCAGTCACCGGCCGCGCGGGCGGTAGACAGCATGGTGCCGTCGCCACCCATCGAGACCAAGATATCCACTCCCCGCGCCAGCTTCGGGCGGGGGGCATAGGTCATGGCGCCGCCGGTAATCTCCCGGAGGTCATCACAGAGAATAATGTCGTTGTGGGATTGCTCGGCCCAGCGGACGAAGGAGTCGATCGCGTCGCGCGCGCCCAGCCGATGCAGGTTGGCAACCAGACCAAATTTCATGCGTTAACCCGTCTTCTTGTCTTTTAGCGGCACGATTCGGCTGTCATCGGAAGCGCCATGCCTTCGCGAGTGCGAGCCCTTGCGGAACAGCAGTTTCTGGAGAAGCCCGCCGCCGTTGGCGATCGGGTGGCTGTCCGGGGTCGGGGTGTCCGCCGTTACCAGATGTTCGACCTGTCCGGCCACACTGTCCACATCGAGTCCGATCTCCTTGAGCAAATCGGAGCGGTTACCGTGCGTGACGAACTTGTCCGGAACACCCAGCGCCTTGAACCGGCCGTGGTATCCATTGGAAAGCAGATAATCCGCGACCGCCTGTCCGAAACCGCCACGAAGGGAGTTTTCTTCAAGAGTGACAATCACCTCCGCGCGATCTTTGATAAGAGTGAGCATCCGGTGGTCCATCGGTTTGACAAACCGAGCGTTCACCACCGAAACCGTAATCCCTTTTTCGGCGAGCTTCGATGAAACCTGCCGGGCAGTAGTAACCATCGTGCCGACAGCAAGAATAACGGTATCAGCATCAAGCGACTCAGCCTCCCATGTCCCCCATTCAATCGGCAGGACTTCCTTAAGCATATCGCTTGGGACATTGTCACGGGGATATCGAATTGCCACTGGACCCTCGAGCTGGGATTCCGCCGTATAGTGAAGCATCGACCGGAGTTCGTTACCATCCTTGGGGACAGCGACCGTTATGTTCGGCACCGTGGCCATATAAGTCAGGTCAAACACACCGTGGTGCGTGGGGCCGTCGTTGCCGACCAGACCGCCACGATCCATGCATATAACGACGGGTAGTTTTTGAATCGCCATATCATGAATTACCTGGTCATAGGCCCTTTGCATGAATGTAGAATACACAACCAGATAGGGTCTCATCTTTTCAGCGGCCAAACCTGCCGCGAAGCATCCGGCATGGCCTTCCGCAATACCGACATCGAAGAATCTATCCGGGAACTCTTCGGAGAATCTGACCAGCCCGGTCCCCGACGCCATCGCGGCCGTGATGGCGATAACACGGTCGTTTCTTTCGGCCAGTTCGCACATGATATCGCCGAACACATTGGTATAAGCCGGGTGCGCGCTTGACTTCTTCTCCAGCTCGCCGGTTACTTTGTCGAATTTGCCGACACCGTGGTACTTGAAAGCGTCTTCCTCGGCCGGTTCATACCCTTTGCCTTTGACCGTCGCGATATGGAGCATCAACGGACCCTTCAGATTCTTCAGGTCCTGCAGAGTCTTCACCAGCAACGGCAGGTCATGACCATCGATCGGGCCGAAGTACCGGAATCCAAGTTTCTGGAAGAGCATCCCCGGCACCAGCAGACCTTTGACTGACTGCTCGAGATTTGAAATTGTCTCTCTGATTTTATCCCGTCGTTTGAATCTTCCGGTCAGTTCCCAGATTTCGGAACGGAGCTTGTTAAACTTCTCGTCGGCCATGATTCCGGTGAGATATTTGGAAATCGCGCCGACATTTTTAGAAATCGACCAGGTATTATCATTGAGAATGACCAGCATGTCTTTTTTGAGGTGGCCGGCGTTGTTGAGACCCTCGAACGCCAATCCACCCGTCATGGAACCATCGCCAATCACCGCGATAACCTTGTGGTTCAACCCGGCGTTATCGCGCGCGGCGGCGAATCCAAGGGCGGCGGAAATCGAGGTACTGGCGTGGCCGGCGCCGTAGTCATCGTATTCGGACTCTTCCCGCTTCGAGAAACCGGCCAGCCCACCGTACTGACGAACTGTGTCCATCCGGCCGCGTCGCCCGGTCAGAATCTTATGCGGATACGTCTGGTGGCTGACATCCCAGACCAGTTTGTCGGCGGGCAGGTCGAACACATAATGCAGGGCAACAGTCAATTCGACCGAACCAAGATTCGACGCCAGGTGACCGCCGGTTTTGGAAACTGACGAGATAAGTTCCTGACGAACTTCGGAAGCGAGTTCAACCAGTTGCTCAACGGTGAGCTTTTTCGTGTCGGCGGGAAAATGTGTATCTAATAGATAGGTCATTTGCTATTCATACGGTCAGGGCTAGTTTCTTCGTTGGCCGACATACTCGGCGAGGTGCTTTAAGACATTGTCCTCGAACGGATCAAAGATCGAAGTTGCCTCCTCAATCAGCGTGGCAGCATCGAGATGCGCCTGTTCCATGCCGACGGCCTTCGGATAGGTGGCTTTTTCCTTCTTTGTATCTGAGCCGACCGTTTTTCCAAGCAAGGTCGGATCACCTTCAATATCCAGAATATCATCAATTATCTGAAAGGCAAGGCCGATTTTTTCGCCAAACAAGGTCAATTCGTCAAGTTTGGACGGCGGTGCATCAGCCAGAATCGCGCCGATCCGAACACTGCACCGGATAAGCGCCCCGGTTTTGCGCTGGTGAATCCGAATAATGTCCGTCTTGGTAATCTCTTTTCCTTCCGCCTCGACATCGGCCATCTGCCCGCCGATCATCCCTTCGGTTCCCAGCGCACGCGCAAGTTCAGTCACCGCGTGGACATAGCCGGTCGCGGCAAGTAAATGGAAGGCGATATCATGAAGAGCATCGCCGGCGAGCACCGCCACAGCTTCGCCGAACTTCTTGTGGCAGGTCGGAATTCCGCGGCGGAGGTCATCGTCATCCATGCACGGCAGGTCATCGTGAATCAGCGAGTACGTGTGCACCATCTCAAGCGCGGCCATGGCGAAATGAATCGGGAGATCATCGCCTTCGAGATTCCCATCGCAATACTCATAGGCTGAATACGCGAGTATCGGCCTGAGCCGTTTGCCGCTTGCCAGCACGGAATAGCGCATCGCTTTGTGCAACGATGTCGGTTCGGTGGACTCGGGAGGAAGATACCGGTCGAGCAGGAGGTCCGTCTGTTTGCGGACTCTCTCCATATACAACCGAATATCAGTGGTTTTAGCCGGCATTCTCTTCCTCTTGAGAGTCTACTTCCGTTTCGAAATCTTCTTCAACCAGTTCGCCGTTTTTTTCGGTGATAATCTTGATTTTCTTTTCCGCTTCGGACAACTTCTCATCGCAGAACCGGGAAATGTCCAGCCCTTCGGTGAACAACTCGATCGATTCTTCGAGCGATTTATCGCCTGATTCGAGGTCCTCGGTGATTTCTTCGAGGCGCGTCAGGGCGGATTCGAAATCTTTGAACTTCTTCTTAGTGGTCATCAGCGGTTTTGTTTTCCGGTGCGATTCACCTGTGAGATTATACTTCCATCATTGACAATCGTTTCCATGAGCTCACCCGGGGCGATATCGTCGACAGACCTGATAACACGGTTCTCCGGGAGTTTTCTGGCGACTGCGTATCCGCGCGCAAGAATCTTCAACGGAGACAATGTATCGAGCCTTGAAACGAGTAAAGATAACCTATTTTTGTGTGTTTCAAAACTGTTTTTTCCGGCCGCAAGCAGAAGGCGCGTAAGCGAATCGACATACTGCTCTTTCTGACGGATCAATTCAGCCGGCCGCGTAAAGACTGGTCTTCCGATCAACGATCTTAAGCGATGGCGCGCCCGGACCACCAGTGAGCGAAGCAAGCTGGTCTGATGATAAATGTGGCCTTTGACCTGATCGCGGAACTCGCGTTTCGACCAGACGGCCAGCTCTGAAGCCGCCGATGGCGTGGGAGCGCGAAGATCCGCCGCGAGATCGGTTAAACTGGTGTCGATCTCATGACCGACTGCGGAGATGATGGGAATGCGCGATGCCGCCACGGCGCGCACGGCTATTTCAGTATTGAACGGCCAGAGGTCCTCAAGCGACCCGCCACCGCGACCGGTGATAATTATATCGATATCATCGCGCGTATTGAAGTATTCGATCCCGGCCGCAATCGACTTTTCGGCGCCGTCACCCTGGACCTGTGCCGGATAAATTATGAGTTCGACCGACTTATTACGGCGACGGGCAATCTGTATGATGTCACGGATGGCGGCACCGGTCGGCGAAGTTACTATCCCGATTCTCCGCGCGTACGACGGAATCTCCACCTTCCGGTCTTCGTCGAACAACCCCTCAGCTTCGAGTTTTTCACGAAGCTGACGGAAAGCAAGTTCCAACGCTCCGATTCCCACCGGGACGATCTTCTTGCAGTTGAGTTGATAAGTACCACCTTTCTCGTACACTGTAATGTCACCGAATACGAGTACCTTTTGGCCATTGGCGGGCTCAAACTTGAGATAGGAGCCGAGTGATCGCCATAACGTCACCTTCAGCACCGCTTTATCGTCTTTCAAATTGAAATATCTGTGCCCTGAACTATGAAGCAGGTAGTTCGAAATCTCACCCTCGACCCAGATGTCCTTATATGACTCCTCAAGGGTCGTCTTAATGAGGCGGGTGATGGCGCTGACGCTGAAGGATTTCGGTTGATCCAGCATGAATCGAGTATACAGACTGACCGCTGATCGTCGCAAGGATAAACATTGCCGAAGCCGGTTACTGGGCTTCAACTACATCACTATTAAGTTTCTTCAGGATGTCTTCGGCGAGCTTGGCGGTGATCCCCTTGACCTCTGACAGCTCTGCCGGAGTGAGTTTTCGGATTCGCTCGACCGAGCTGAACTTTTGAAGCAGCGCTTTCTGTTTGGCTGGGCCCACGCCGCGGATATCGCCAAGGACCGATTTAATGGTGCGGCTGGTGCGGACTTTGCGGTTAAAAGTGATGGCGAATCGGTGGGCCTCGTCCCGGACTTGTTTGAGCAGAATGAGCGCGGGGGAACTCTTACTGATAGTGATTGGGTCGGATTGACCGGGCAGGTAGATTTCTTCGAGGCGTTTGGCCAGCGAAATCAATGGCTGCTCGGTAAAACCGAGATAATTGAGCTCGGAAAGTGCCGATGAAAGCTGTCCTTTGCCGCCGTCGACTACCACCAGGTCCGGCGGAGTAGACTTCTCTTCTTTGATGCGGAAGAAATAGCGGCCGATCACTTCACGCATCATCTTGAAATCATCCTGCCCCTTCACCCCTTTAATACGGAAATGTCGATACTCTGATTTTTTGGGCTTCGCGTTCTCGAAATAGACACAAGACCCGACCGCATCGGTCTCCCCGGTGTTGGAAATATCGAAACAAACTATGGAGCGAGGCGAACGGGCAAGTTTTAGTTCATCTTTGAGGCTGACTACCATTTTGCTCGTACGTTCCGAATATTGTTTTCTTCGAATCAGCATTTCATCGAGCAGTAATCTCGCATTTCTTTCGGCGAGTTCCACCAAACGCATCTTTTCCCCGATTTTCGGAATGACGATTTTGACCCGCGCGTTTTTTGTCTCCTTGAACCAAGCCTCAATCAGGTTGATGTCGGTAAGATTGATCGGCAGAATGACTTCCTCGGGAAGGTTCGGCTGATAATTGTAATATTGAGTCAGAAACGTCTCGAGCATCGCTTCATCGGTCTCATCCGGTTCGGCGGTAAGTTGAAAGTCCTGGCGGCCGATCAGCACACCTTCGCGAAGCTGCATCACTACCGCGACGCCATCACGCTGTTCGCGCGCGATGGAGACAATATCACGGTCGACCAGTTCGCCGATATCGACATGCTGCTTGATCATCACCGACTGGATAGCCTCGATCTGGTCACGCAAGCGTGCTGCCTCTTCAAAATTCATGTCCTCCGAAGCTTTCTGCATTTGATCCTGAAGCTCCTGAATCAGCCGCTTGGATTTACCGGAGAGGACCATGAGGACAAAATCGACCAGCCTGCGGTAATCCTGCTCGCTTTGGAATCCTTCACATGGCCCGCCACACCGCTTGATGTGATAATCCAGGCAGACCTTGTACTTCTTGCCGGTGGGATGCGGAATGACGAGATTGCAATTTCTAATGGTGAACAATCTTGAGAGAAAAGCAACTGTCTGGCGCATACCTTTGACGTTGGTGTATGGGCCAAAATACGACGCGCCGTCCTGTTCCAGTCGGCGAACAATCTGCATGCGCGGGAATTTCTCATTCGTGGTGACTTTGACGTATGGGTAGTGTTTGTCATCCTTGAGCATCACGTTGTACCGCGGCTTATGTTCGTGGACCAGATTCGCTTCAAGTATGAGCGCCTCGACCTCCGTTGCCGTCACCATAAGATCAAAGTCCGCGACTTGTGCGACCAACCGCTCGGTCTTGGCGTCGTGGCGGTCGGGCGATTGGAAGTAAGAACGGACGCGGTTGCGCAGGTTCTTGGCTTTGCCGATATAGATAATCTTCTTCCGCTCGTTCTTGAAAATATAGACGCCGGGCGAAGTCGGAAGATTCTTGAGTTTGAGCTTAAGCTCGGCTGGTTTGGTCATCGCACACTATCCAGAAAGATTGGTTTCGAAGATTATACGGATTACTTGAGAATCCGTCGAGCCCCGACATACCTCTCCGACCAGTACTTGTCTTTCATGCTGGTGATGATGACGCCATTGGATGTCGAGGCGTGGATGAAACGGCCGCTACCGATGTAGATTCCGACATGAGAAATTTCGCTGCCATCGGTTCGGAAGAATACGAGATCGCCGAAGCCGAGGCGGTTATACTGTATGGGATCTCCCACCCGGGCTTGGGCGGCGGCCGTTCGAGGTAGAGATGTGCGGTTGTATTCTTTGAAAGCCGTCAGAGTAAAATCAGAGCAATCGAAACCGGGGTCATTGGCGGAGGCCCCGCTGTATGGCCGACCGAGGTACTGCTGAAGAATTGAACCAAACCGGAGGACATCTTGTGTCGGCGAGGACACGTGGAGGGTGTCAACCCGGTCTGCTCGCTTTTCGCCGTAGCGCACCAGTTCCGGCTTTTGGTCAGGCGGTGCATCTTCGGCGCCACCCCGATATCTCGCGTAACCGCGACAACCGGACAGGTAAAAGACAGTCAGAACAAGGGTGACAAACACAAAGCGTTTCATTAAATAAGCCTCGGATAGGTGATGCCAAATCGGTGACGGTAATATGCACGAGTAAAAACGACCACGGCAACAAGAAACAGCAGGTACCAGGGATAGAAGTAGCCTGCCAACAGGGTGAGCAGAAGAATCGGCAGTTTAGTGGCCAGGAGGATAATTGCATCGGACTTTATGGCCAGTGCGAGAGTAACCGGCACCATCGCTGTCAGCGAGAGATACATGAGGAGCTTCAAATCGGCAAAAAAAGCGACCGAAACCGAAGCAAGAAGAAGCAAGAGGGCGAGCAGGAGCACCAACCATCGAGGCAAGACAACTCCCGAGGTACGTTTCCCAGCCAATCTATCGCCGGCTCGGTCGGGCAACGTGGTCAACAGGTAAGTGGACCCCACGGTACAGAAGAAGTACAGGGGTGTGAGCCAGTCCACGAATCCTTTGCGGAGCAGATTAGCGGCCGGGATAGCGGCGACGGGAATCAAGAATCCGTAGCCATACGCGTTCGCCAGAAAACCGGCGACCGGCCGATCTTTCAATCTCAGTGGCGAAGCCGAGTAGCAGTAGCCCAGCAGGAATATCTGTGCCGCGATAATAAGCGTCCCGATTGAGATCAGAGCGGAGAGTATCATTGACAGCACGGACAGAATCAGGAATCCAACGGTCAACCCGCGTGCTGAGACAATCCCCTTCTGCAGAAAGCCGAGTTTGTTATTGAAAAAGTCGGACTGAAGATCGGCGATCTGGTTCAGGAAGTAGCTCCCGGCGGCCATAAAGGTAAATGCCGCCAACACTACCAAACCCGTCCAGTCAAATGTGCCATCACCTGCGCGATGTTGGTAATGCCAACTTAAAAGATAAATTGACCAGATCGGCAACATCAGGAGCGGCCTGGCGGCGAATATGTAGTCAGCGTACATTAGCGAATTAAAATGAGGAGCTTGTAGTAATACATGAAGGGAGCGGCGAATAACAGGGAGTCAAATCGATCAAGCACACCGCCGTGTCCGGGAATTATCGCCGAGGAGTCTTTAATCCCGAGCGACCGCTTCCACATCGATTCGACGAGGTCCCCCAGCTGGCCGAAGACCGAACAACCGACTGCGATTGCCAGGACATGCGTGAAAGAAATATCGCTGAACTTCCAAAGATACATAATCACACCAATGACGACTGCGCCGACAATTCCGCCGAAGAAACCTTCGACCGTTTTATTCGGAGACACCGCCGGCGCCAGTTTGTGTTTGCCAATCCACTTCCCCACTCCCATCGCGGCCGTATCTCCGACCCAGAGCAGACCAAACAGGAACAGCAGCCAGTCCCCGCTTTGGATGCTGGTTCCCATGATTTGATGCTGTCCGGAGCCGACCAGATAAACATACGGATAGAGCATGCCAATGTAGAGCACGCCCCATACGAGGCGAACGTGGGTCGAAATCAGCTCGGCCGGGGTGCGTTTTCCAAGGCCAAAGAGCATTCCGCTTACCAGAAAGTAGGCCAGCAATAGTAGCGGAAAGGCTGGCGCCTCCAGACCGAGAACGCGCCTTCCGGTGTCCGACTCATAAGCCGCCACAAGCATGGCCAGCACGGTTACCAGAGCGAACCAGAAATTGAAACTTTTTAATCCGTGACCTTCATTGAACAGGTACTCGACAATTGCGAACAGAGCAAAGATACCGACCATACCGAATAGCCAGTCGCCCCCCTGATAGCAGATCCACAGGATGACTGGGATAGTGACTGCGGCAACCGCGATCCGCGAGAGGAGGTTCTTACTCATGATTTCTTATCAGTCGTGACCGTGCCGAATCGTCTTTCCCGCTTCTGATAGTCGGCGATCGCTTCGAACAGTTTCTCACGGCCGAAATCCGGCCAGAGGGTGTCTATGATATATAATTCGGTATAACTTGTTTGCCAGAGGAGAAAATTCGATATTCGCATCTCGCCGGAAGTCCGTATGAGAAGATCTGGGTCCGGCATATCGGCGGTGTAGAGAAAATCGGAGAAGAGCTGTTCGTCGATATCCGGGGTTTCCAGCAATCCGGCCTTGACGGAATTGGCTATTCCCTTGACCGCGTCGAGAATCTCCGCCCTTCCCCCATAGTTCAGCGCGAGCGTGAGCACCAGTCCCTGGTTATTGCGAGTTTTCTCGACGGCCGCCGCCAGCACCTGCTGACGTACCGTGGGTAGTCCCTGGAATCTCCCGATCGTCCGGAGCTTGACTTTGTTCTTTACCAGTTCGTCAAGTTCCTTACGCGTCGTTCGAGCCAACAATGACATAAGCTTTGATACTTCACTTCTCGGCCGTTTCCAATTTTCCATGGAGAAAGTGAACAGGGTGAGATATTTCACGCCGATCTCGCTGGCCGCCTTAACCACTTCGCGCACTGCCCTCACTCCGGCTTCGTGGCCGTAACTTCTGGGTTTGTCGCGAAGGGCGGCCCAACGACCGTTGCCATCCATAATAATCGCCACATGGGCAGGGATGCGATCAGGCTGGGTGAGTATTTTGGTCTTAAGGGTGTCGACTTTGGAACGCATACGATGGCAAGTTACATGTATGAGGGCCCATTATCAAGTTCAATAAGTAATCCGTATGAGTAATTTCAGGAAGGTCAGCGATAAATGCGAAGACTGTCGATGCCTATTTCGATCCGAAAATTCTTGCTGCTGAAAATACCGGCTTCGGCCCTGACTTCCCAGATTGAGTCGGCAAAGACAAAGCCCTCCAGTTCCGTGAATCGAAACGACTGTGAATACCGCTTGTATCCGACGTCATTCGGGAAGAACAGGTACAGCCATTTGAGGAAATACCGATTGCGATCTATGACAACGATGCCGGTGGGTAGAGTATCCGGGGTGTCCGAGGTATCGAATCCAATCGGCAAATCAGCGCCGCCCGTATCGTTGGGAAAGAAACTGAACGTATAGGCCGTCGAGAATACATTGGGGATCGCGATGTTGAGGGGTGGGTGCTTGCGCCGTGGCGCGGCAATGACGCTGGTTGAATCGAGGGCGCCGAAGCTGTAGTAATAGTCGATAATCGAAGAATCGGTCAGTGTTGTTTTTCCTCCCCGACTCAGGTCTTTATAATAGGTCGTGGCGCGCAGGCTAAATTTCACACCGGCGATAAATGGATCCCGGCTGGTAAAAGTAGCCGCCGCCCGCTGGACATAAAAAGTCAAAACGGAGTTAGGCTCATCTTGCGCGTTCGCCGGCCTGCCCCCCACAGCAAATAGCGCAATCAGAGCCGCAAGAGGAAGCAGGACTGACTGTTTTTTCCCTATCATGTTCCGTTCATAATACGTAATATCTTCAGGAAAGTCATCAAGCTCTTTAATTCTGCCTTTATTTCGGGGACCAATTCGCATGGCGCATCGCTATAAAGACTATCAAATAGTCGGGTGTCAAAACGATAAACTAACGAGGTGCTTATGCTGGTCAAGGACTTACTTCGATACTATCCCAAAACGTTAATCACCACGCCCAGGAATGCCAATATCCTGATGGCCATGGAGGCGCTGATACACCACAAAATCAGTTCGCTTCCGGTGGTTGAAGACGAGAATCGACTAATCGGCATTGTCAGCGACAAGGACATATTCCGAGCCGCATATGAAAAGCGGGAGAATTTCCTGTTGGTCACCGTTGAGCATATCATGACCACCGATCTGATTGTCGGAGTCGAAGACGACGAGCTGGATTATGTCGCGGCGTTAATGACCAACAATCGGGTTCGGCATATCCCGATCGTCCGTCACGACCGTCTGGTCGGTCTGGTCTCGATTGGCGATGTCGTGAAGACGCAGATAAAGAATGTCGAAGTTGAGAATCGCTTTTTGAAACAGTATATCGAAGGCACGTACCCGGCATAGGAGACATCCGGTCGCAGCCGGATGGCAAAAGAAAACCGGCCGGGGCCGGTTCTTCATAATCGCGGGATTCAGTCTATCAGATCGTCAGACTTCCATGACTTCGGCTTCTTTGCGAACAAGCATTTCATCGATTTTCTTGATGTACTCATCGGTTTTCTTCTGGACGTCGTCCAGAGCATCCAATTCCTGATCTTCGGAGATGTGCTTGTCCTTCAGAAGTTTCTTGACGTGTTCGTTGGCATCGCGGCGGATATTTCTAATAGCCACACGTCCTTCTTCGGCGATATGTTTACAGTGACGGACCAGATCCCGGCGTCTTTCTTCGTTGAGGGCGGGCACGGGAATGCGGATAATTTGTCCATCGACGACCGGATTCAGGCCGAGATCAGCCTTTTGAATTCCTTTGACAATATCGCCTACCGTTGACTTGTCGAAAGCCTGTACCACCAGCAGTCTTGGCTCGGGAGAATTGACCGTCCCGACTTGATTGAGGGGCATGACCATTCCATAGGCCTCGACCTTTACGGAGTCAAGCAGATGAATGGAGGCTTTGCCGGTTCGCACGGCGCCAAGCTCCTTCGAGATAGCATCAATAGTCTTGTGCATCTTATCGGTGGTTTCTTTGAACAGAGCCTCTAACATATCAGTATCTCCTGATTCTAACAGTTAAGCCTGGGCTTCAGCAAATAAGTGTCCCCACATCTTCACCCATGACCACCCGTCTCAAGTTACCACTCCTGTTGAGGTCAATAACCCGCAACGGGATGTGGTTGTCCTTCAGTAGTGATATGGCAGTGGAATCAATAACCTTCAATTCTCTGGTCAGGACATCCATATAAGACAGGCGCGGGAGAAAAGTCGCGGTGGCGTCGGTCTTGGGATCAGCCGTGTAGACACCGTCGACATTGGTGGCTTTGACCAGTATCTCGGCGCCGACTTCCATGGCTCTAAGCGATGCTGCGGTGTCGGTGCTAAAATACGGATTGCCTGTCCCGGCGGCAAAAATAACCAGACGCCCCTTCTCCATGTGACGCACCGCACGCCGTCTTATGTACGGCTCGGCAAATGCTTCGATCTTGACGGCCGACATGACACGCGTGAAAATACCCATCTGCTCGAGCGTGTCCATCATGGCGAGCGAATTCATCACCGTCGCCAGCATGCCCATGTTATCTCCGGTGACCCGGTCCATCCCACGCTCTGAGGCGCGCAGACCGCGAAAAATGTTGCCACCGCCGACTACAATGCCGGTTTCGATTCCGAGTTCTTTGATTTCTTTGATTTGAGAGCAGATTGAAGTAATGGTTTTGGTGTCGATACCAAAGGAGAGAGGCCCCATGAGGGCCTCACCCGATATTTTGAGCAATACCCGCTTGTAATACGGACGTTGGTCGTCGTTCTCCATACTACTCACCCAGGCGGAAGCGGGCGAATCGTTTGACGACGATATTCTCCCCTACCTGGCCGATCATTTTCTTGACGAAATCATCAATCGTTAAATCATTATCCTTGACGAACGGCTGCTCGAGCAGCACAACTTCGGCATAGTATTTCTCCACGCGGCCGTCAACTATCTTGTCGATTACCTTCTCCGGCTTGCCTTCGTTGAGAGCCTGGTGTCGGTAGATCTCGCGTTCTTTTTCGATCAGTTCATGGCTGAGCTCTTCGCGCGCAACACAGAGTGGATTGGTGGCCGCGATATGCATCGCGATATCCCGGCAGAAATCTTTGAATTCCGGGGTACGGGCTACGAAGTCCGTCTCGCAATTGATCTCCAGCATAACTCCGAGCTTATCGCCGGTATGTACGTAGGTGGCTATCACACCCTCGGCGGTCTTACGCCCTTCTTTTTTGGCGGCTTTGGCAATCCCCTGTTCACGCAGGTGCTCGATCGCTTTATCGAAATTGCCGTCAGTTACGGCCAACGCTTTCTTGCAGTCCATCATGCCGGCTCCGGTCTGTTCCCGGAGTTCTTTCACCATTTGTGCAGTTATTTCCATGAAAATTATCTCTCTCAATTCACTGTAGTTTATGCTTCGTTCGGCGTACCGTTTTCTTCCTCGGCCGTCGAGTACGTCTTAAGCGGAACGGTACGGTCCACTTCCGAGGCGGCCTGGATCATATCCGGCGTTACCTGGTGCTTGGTCTCCACGGCGACATCGACCAGTTGCCTGATCAGAATGCGGATTGACTTTATCGCGTCGTCGTTGCCGGCGATCGGGAAGTCGATTGGATCGGGGTCGGCGTTGGTGTCGACAATACCGATAATCGGAATGCCGAGTTTGGAGGCTTCCGCCACGGCGATTTTCTCTTTTTTTGCATCGACTATTATAATCAACCCGGGAAGGAAATTCATTTCTTTGATTCCGCCCAAAACGCTGTTGAGCTTGTCGGCTTCTTTTTCGAACGCCGCGCGCTCCTTCTTGGTAAACTTATCCAGCGTCCCATCCTCTTTCATCCGTTCAATATCTTTAAGCTTCTTGATGGAGTTCTTGATGGTATTGAAGTTGGTCAACATTCCGCCCAGCCAACGCTCGGTCACATAGAACCCGTTGCAGCGCTTGGCTTCATCTTCAAGCACCTCCTGTGCCTGCTTTTTGGTGCCGACGAAAAGAATCGATTTGCCGCGACCGACAACCTCGCGGACTTTCATTTTCGCCTTCTCAAGGGCATTGACGGTCTTCTGCAGATCGATGATGTAGATGCCGTTGCGGGCGCCGAAAATGAACGGCTTCATTTTGGGGTTCCACCGACGGGTCTGATGACCAAAATGTACCCCAGCCTCTAAGAGCTCTTTCACTTGTGATGAGATCATAAGTTTCCTGATAGTGAACGGTTATTCGTTACCCCGGCGTCATCCCCACCAAGGAACCCGGAGAAATCCGGGACCGGCCGGCAGGTCGGCCGAGGTTGTTTATTTCCCTCAAAGAGGGATGGAATTCTATTTTAACGCTTCGAATACTGGAAGCGTTTACGCGCTTTCGGACGACCGTATTTCTTACGCTCGACTTCACGCGGGTCTCGGGTAAGATACCCACCCTTGCGCAGAGATCCATGGAAGTCCGGATTCATCTGAACGAGGGCACGAGCGATAGCCAGC
The DNA here is from genome assembly GCA_964371785.1 of uncultured Ignavibacteriales bacterium. Classification (GTDB taxonomy): domain Bacteria; phylum Zixibacteria; class MSB-5A5; order GN15; family FEB-12; genus CAVQCT01. The sequence goes on from CAYJOL010000007.1 coordinate 210,160, forward strand.
CTGATCGCACCGGCTTGACCCGATAATCCCCCGCCACTGGCCGAGCAACGCACATCAACTTTGCCCGCCATCTCGGTGATTTCCAAAGGGCGAAGCGCATGGTTAACCAATGTCTCGCGCGTAAGATACTCCGCGAGGCGTTTCTCGTTAACGGCGTATTTCCCCTTGCCCGGCCGAATCTCGACTCGAGCGACAGATTCTTTGCGGCGTCCGGTAGCTGAATAATTGTCTTGTGCCATATACCCTTTACTTGTTCCTGAGCTTCATCGGTTCAGGCTGCTGTGCCGTGTGTGGATGACTGGGTCCGGAGTACACGTGCAGCTTCTTAAACATTTTGCGGCCCAGACGGTTTTTCGGCAGCATCCGTCGCACCGCCAGGCGAAACACTTCTTCCGGATTCTTCTGGAGCATTTCGGAAAAGGTGGTCGTACGGAGACCGCCGGGGTATCCGGAATAATGGTAGTACCGTATGTTGTTCGGCGAATTGTGGCCGGTTACAACCACACTTTTCGCATTGATTACCACCACGTGATCGCCGGTGTCCAGATGAGGAGTAAAGATCGGCTTGGTCTTTCCCCTGAGAACACTGGCAACCTGAACCGCGGCCCGTCCCAGACGAACCCCTTGGAGGTCCACAAGATGCCACTTGCGGTTGTTGGGCTCAATTTTCGGTATGAAAGTCTTCATCTTTTACCTTATGAGAATGTGCTAATTACCAAGATAGCTTGCTAAAATACGGAAAAATTCACCCTTGTCAACAGGCTTGACAAAAAAAGTTGTAGCTTCTGCATAACCTCCCCACGGGTACCTGAGTGAGGCGGTTGTCTCAGCCTTGAGATAATCAACTGACTACCAACAATTTACGTGGACGGACGAATGTTTGGGCCGCCGACTCAGAGGCCGATCACTCGAAAATACCTTCTGACCGATTAAATCTTGCCTATCAAGTCAATGGCTGGTTTCAGCGTCTGTCGACCGGGACGCCAGCTTGCCGGGCAGACCTCACCGCCGTTTTCACGCACAAATTGGGCAGCTTGAAGCTTTCTCAGGAGCTCTTCCGAAGAACGGCCGATCGAGTTGTCGTTGACTTCAAACGACTTCACAACTCCGTCCGGGTCGATAATAAAAGTACCCCGAAGGGCCAGACCCTCTTCCTCGATAAGCACACCGTAGTTCCGGCTCAAGGACGAGGTCGGATCCGCCAGCATCGGGAATCCGATTTTCTTGATTGTAGGTGAGCTGTCATGCCAGGCCTTGTGCACAAATGCCGTATCTGTAGATGCCGAGAGGACTTCGGTATTCAGTTTCTTGAAATTTGCGTAGTTGTCGGCCAGCTCTCCGAGCTCGGTCGGACAAATGAACGTAAAATCGGCGGGGTAGAAAAACAGTACTACCCACTGTCCGCGATACTGTTCGAGGCTAACTTTGGTGATCTGACCTGCGTGAAAGGCATCCAGCGTGAATGCGGGCGCCTGGTGGTTCACTTTGACCATAATTGAGATTCTCCTTTATATTTAAACAATACCCTTATTGTCGTCTTTGCGCTTACCTGCAGCGAACAATTTACGATTATCGCCGAGAAAAGCAAGTGTCCGGGGACTTGAATCCGCTTAGATTGTTACCGATAATAGAGAGAAGGACTCATTTGTTCCCGAAAAGAGATTAGTATGGAACAGTACTTGGATTTGTTTGAGCAGGCTATAAAGAAGCAGGCACAGCTGGTCGGGATGGATACAGCTCTGTGCCAGGCAAAAAAAGCAGGGCTGGGCGTGTCCAAGAGCGGACACATCATAAGTTGCACCGGTAACCCTCAGGTCGTACTTCTGAGACTCATAAACTACTTCACGGCCGGCGGCAATCTGGCGGCATTGGTTGAGTGCACGCCGTTGATAAATGAGTTGCTGAAGCAGTACGACGAAAACGATGTTGAGTGTTCATCGGAGGACACGACGGCCCGTCCCCGACACTGAACGCTATTGACGGGCCGCGCTTCGAATTAGCCGCAGTTTATATCTGATGTCGAACTTCCCGCTGGCGGAACATTCGCCACAGGAAGACATCCGCATTCTTTTCTGGCGGGGATATTCCCGCCCGCATCCGGGACACATGTATATATATCGAGGGGACTTCCGAAGCAGTGGGTGAGTGCGGGCCCGAAGCGATGCCCCGATTCGATCGGCTTCTCGCTTGAACGCGGCATCGTGGCGCAAGTGTAGAATATGGATCATTTCGTGCTTCAGCGTGTCCGCCAAATCTTCGGGAAACAGGCAATGATATTTACGGCTGATTCTGATCAGCCGCTTTCCGGGCGTGTAGGAACCGGCCGAGGACATACGGGTGGAGTATTCGATTATCACCCGAGGGAGCTTGCCTTCAAAATAGAGCCAGTTGTAATGGTCGAACATGTGATACAACTCGGACAGGGTAGGCAAACCGTCTTCGTCAATCCTGATCGGTTCGTAGTCCTGAGCGCGGTGTTGTTGTATCGTGTCGCGAATCTTGGTGTCGATCGTGGCCGGCGCAGGTGGCGTGAGGATTTCCGGCTGAAAAAGGTCGTAATTCAGCGCCCGGCGGGCCATTTGTCGGATGGTGGTTTTTGCCATGTTGCTCCGTTTGAGTTGACCGCTAATCTTATTATCGGGCAACCATCAAATCAACTTAAATATGGAAGTGCGTACTGAGTCTAGACGCGTTTGCCCCTCTTGAGCCCGGAATCGGTAATATAGTAGCTGACCAGATCAGCCGGGGTAACGTCGAATGCTGGGGAGTAGACTTTCACCCCCGGCGGGGCGGTCCTTTTGCCGAATCCTTCGGTGACTTCCTCCGACGCTCGTTCCTCAATCACTATTTGATCGCCGCTTTCCATCATATTGTCGAACGTGGTTGATGGTGCCGCGACATAGAACGGGACGTTGTGTTCTCTGGCAAGCACGGCCACTGAATACGTTCCTATCTTGTTGGCAACATCGCCATTTCTGGTGATGCGGTCGGCTCCGACAATGACGTGATTGATCTTTCCCTGACGCATCAGCATTCCGGCCGTGTTATCACATATCAGGGTGACATCAATCCCTTCCTCCTGAAGTTCCCAGGCGGTCAGGCGGGCACCCTGCAACAGCGGTCGCGTTTCATCGGCATAGACGCGGTTGTGCTTGCCTTGATCGCGGCAGGTATAGATGACACCCAAGGCGGTGCCGATTCCGCCGGTAGCGAGCGCCCCGGTGTTGCAGTGAGTCAGGATACAATCACCATCGGCTATGAGACGGGACCCGTGTTCACCTATCATTCGACACATTTCGATATCTTCGCGATGAATTGCGTCGGCCTCCGCCCATATCAATAGCGAAGCATCTTCAGGATTCTGCGGATTCGCGCTTTCAAGACGAGAGAGTATCCGGTCAACCGCCCAGAAAAGGTTGACCGCGGTCGGCCTTGATTGTTTGAATTCTTGCGCGATCTTGTGCACGAACGACAAATCGAATTGGCGCGATTTATGCACCGCTGCCGCCATACCATATGCGGCGGCAATACCAATGGCCGGCGCTCCTCGAACTTCGAGTCGCTTAATTGCCCTGATAATCTGTTGATAGTCGTCCGATTCCCTGTAAAGCACCTGTGTGGGGAGTAATGTCTGGTCAAGCCATTTGATCCGACGGTCGATCTTCTCTATTGACTTAATCTTCATCCTTATTCACCCATCACTTGAAGCACTACCTGTCGATGGCGTGCGCGGTTGTCGAATTCGAGAAATACAATCTGTTGCCAGGTCCCCAGGGTCAGCTTTCCCGCGACAAACGGAACGGTCAGGCTGGGTCCGACAAGTGCCGAGCGTAGATGTGAAAACCCATTGCCATCATGCCACGTTTCGTCATGACCGTACCGTAAATTCGGGGGGACGAGCCGATCCATGAGTTCCGGGAAGTCCTTCAATAGTCCTGGCTCGTATTCGAGTGTGGTGATGCCGGCGGTCGCGCCCGGCGCGAATACTGTCACGGTACCACTGCTCATGCCCGAGTGGTCAACAATCTGCCGAACATCCGAAGTTATGTCGATAATGTCGCCTGCCCCCGAAGTAGTAAATGAAATCTGGTCGGTTGTTATCATGTGGTCAAAATTAGACGTCGGTATTTCGGTAGAGGTGTCGTTTCACCTTCTTGGTAGAGGTCTTCTCCAGCTCTTCCAGACGGATGTCAAAACTGCTCACTCGTTTATAATCCGACATCTGCTGATTCACCCGGTCAATTTCGGCTTTGATCAATGACCTCAATTCCGCTTGATCGGGTTGCCCGGCCAGGTTCGGGAACTCGGTGCGCACCTGTTCCATGTCAGGAACGATCACCGTGCAGACTTCCTCTCCGGTCTTCCCTTTCTTCTTCTGGCCGAAAACCACCGCTTCAAGGATGAATCGCGATTCAAGCAGTTTCTCTTCAATCTGTTCGGGATAGATATTCTTACCGGCGGCGGAAATAATGATGTTCTTCTGTCTGCCGGTAATCCAGAGATGACCTTGCTCGAACTTGCCAATATCGCCCGTATGCAACCAGCCAGCGCGAATGAGTTCACCGGTCCGGGCAGAATTGTTGCGATAGCCGGGCGTGACGTTGCCACCGCGTACGATGATTTCGCCAATGCCTTTCGCATCAGGCTCAAATATACGGACTTCGACATTTTCAAGCGGCGGTCCGACGGAGTCGAACTTGATATTGTCCGGGCGATTTACCGAAATTACCGGTGAGCACTCTGTCATTCCGTATCCCTGCTGGAAATTGAAACCGACGAGGTTGAAGAATCGACTGATCTGGGCAGGCAGAGCAGCACCTCCGGAGACAAACATTCTGATTGTGCCCAGACCGATCTGATTTCTGAAGCCTGCAAACAGCGCCTTTCCCCATCTTAGTCCCATTCGCCACCCAAGGGCTGAGAGGCTCAAGAGCACAGAAAAGAGGATCCGTTTGTGCATCGGCGCAGCCTCGATACCGCGCTTAATCGACTGATACATCTTTTCATACAACAGCGGGACACCACACATGAGTGTCACCCGGTTATAAGCAATGTCCTCCAAAATATCCCGCGATTTCAAGGAGCGACCATACACAATCGAAGAACCTGACACAAGCGGCGTGAGGAATCCGCAGGTGGCTTCGAACGTGTGGTGTAACGGCAGGACGGACAGAAAGGAATCGTGTTCGTTGAATTGCAGTGAGGCCTCAATTCCCTCGAGATTAGCCAACAGATTTCCATGAGTGAGTTCCACTCCCTTCGGCTCACCCGTGGTTCCGGAGGTATAGATCAAAACTGCGGTTCGATTACCGCCCGGAACAGCGGCAATGTCGGTTGTACGGGTGAGTCTCAGCCAGCTCTGCGACGAGGCTTCATCAAAAGAAAAACAGGAGATCCGGGCGAATTGGCGATTTACAAACGGCTCGAATTTCCCGGAACAGAATACAGCTTTAAGCTCGGTATGATTAATGATGAATTCTACTTCGGATTCCTTGAGATTTATGTCGATCGGAACGACCGTCTTGCCTGCGGCAAGCATCGCCAGATAAGCGATGCACCACTCGGGTCGGTTTTCTGAGAGAAGCCCGATCTCATTGACCTGAGCATACTCCTGACCGGCAAGACCGGCGGCAATGGCGGCCGCCAGGTTACGAACCTCCTGATACGTAAAGCTTTTCCCTCTTCCGCCATCAGCTTTGAATGCAATCTGATCGGGCAAACGCTGGGCGGTTTTCTCGAAAGCCGCAAACAGGTTTGTGGCTGTATTGGTGTTCGTTTGCATGGAGACGGTCATACTATAATCTAACCATCAGCTTTCTCATTTGAAAAGCGAAAAGATTAATCCAGAAATTATACGCAAATGCACAAAAAAACCGCCCCGTTGTAACCCGGGGCGGTTGAATATCGAATTAAGTCCTGATTATTGGACTGCTATCGTCTTGGTAAGTACGATGCCGCCGCGCGGATCGGTGTCTGTAATGGTAACCGTATAGTTGCCAGCGACTCCCGGGGCGGTCCAGGTATAGCCTACAGCCTCACCGTAGGAGTTCGATTCGTGCGTTCCACCAGTGACTACGCCACCCGAAGCGGTCATAACCAAGGTGTGATCGCCCAGTGGGTTACCCCAACGATCCTTCACCACGACTGTAATGCTCACCGCCTCACCGGTTGCGGCCGAGGACGGACCATTGATTATCGAATTACCCGAGTAGGCCGTTCCGGTTGTCATAGCTATCGTATAGACGGCCGTTGCGCCGGAAGCTGTGTAGTAATAGACGTCATCGTATGCTCCAACCCCGTTGTCGTTCCCACCCGTTGTGGCAAAGTCAACATCGAGGGTAGCCGAGGAAATCTTTACGCGAGCCATGGCCGCGTAGAAACCATCTTCGAAAGTGCCGCCCTGAACACTCAGGTAGCTTGCGTCAGCCTCGAACTTGGTCCCTCCCACGACGGGATTACCGTTGAAATCATATGCCCAGACCGTCACTGTAGCCTGACTGGTCCCATCAGCCTGGATAGAGGCCGGCACGCCAACGGCATAGATCGTATCGGCGTAGAAAGAATTGTAGAACAGCGATGAATCAAGCACTGTCCCACCCGCCGTCTCAGCATAGATCCAGACTTTTCCATCGGAACCCGGAGTCGCATTTCCCGAGAACCAGACCGTTTGAGCGATACCTTCCTGGTCCTGGGTGCGAGTTTCGTGCGACTTCATAGAACCTTCATCGCACGTGAAATAAACTGCCGTATTATTCGGCACCGGGTTGTTGTATACGTCGGAGACCAGCGCCACAATGTTGTTTTCGCCGGCGACAACATTCCAATAAGGAACATTGAGATTTTCCGCTCCCACCTGTATATAGACTGGCGGGCCGGCTGAGACCATGATCTGGGTGGCATTTGATAGGACGGTATCGACATAGGCACGTACGCGGATAGTACCCGAAGCAGTGCCGGAGTGAATCGAAGCCACCGCGACACCCTGGCTGTTGGTCATCGCCTGATAGGGGCCGTATCCGACTGTCCCAAGATGCTCACCACCGCCCGGACCATCGGTAATAATGAAATTCACCACGATCCCTTCCGGGACGGCGTTACCGTTGATGTCGTAACCGGTCGCCGTCAGCAAGGCTGACTCAATGCCGCCGGTCTGTTTGACAACAAGGTTTATGCTGTCAGAAGCGAGAAATATCGAATTGACTGTCGCATTCGGGGTCAATTGCAGGGATTTTTCGACATTGCCCACTATGGAATTGTCATTTACCGTAGCTTTCAAGTAAACCGTCATGGCATCGTTGCCGGCAATATAATTGACGGTGACTGTTCCGGCCGTTCCGGCGATGGTTGCAGTGGATGGAATCAGGCCGAAGGCATCCCACTGGCCATTCGCATTGGCGTCGTAGACGAGGGAGTCAATGCCCGGTGACCAGTAGCCGTTTTCGTCGTTATCTATAAATCTCTCACCAGCGGTGAATCTCACCACCGTTCCAGCCGGTGCCGGCTGCCCACTGCCATCCCGAACCGCTATAGTGACTTGCGCGGTATCAACACCGTTGGCCAGCAGCAGGCTCGGAGTAATAGTCATGTCTACGTTGCCTGATCCGGTCTGAGCTGACTGGCTGATAGTGACTCCGGTGGAACCGCTGTAAGTGGATCCGCTAACCGAGGCACTCAAAGTAGCCGCGCCGCTCGTAGTGGCCGTGAAAATGCTGGCCGCCACACCATCGGCGCCAGTTGTATCGACTGTCGGAGTGAAATAGCCGCAGCCGGATGGTGATACCGTGAAGGTGACCACCTGGTTTGCCAGGGCTGAGGAACTCGCCGATACAGTCGCTTCTACTACGGTGGTCGCACCCGTGTTAACGGTGGTAGGGCTGGCGGTGACGGCCACGGTCGTCCCCGATGGCGTGTCAGTCTGCTGGACGCTCTTGGAAGAGCAGCCGACCAGCACTGCGGCGGCGAATGCCGTAACCACCAGCAGGGTGATGAACCACCTGTTGGTTTTCTGCTTAGACATGGCTTCTCCTATGTTTATTCTCATGTGATTCTGATTACTGAATTCAAATAGGCTTTGTTTATGACTGTGATTACGAATCGAAATTAGTATGAACACCGACCCTCTCTTTGGTCAAGAAAGGGTCGGTGTCAATTGCCTGTCCTTACTTACCCCTCATTCTTATTCATAGCCGCCAGGTCATCACCAACGATTGTCGGCGTGACAAAAATTATCAGGTCACGCGTTTCAATACGGTTGTTGGTGTACTTAAAGAGGCGACCCAGCAAAGGAATATCTTTGAGTATCGGCACACCTATTTCGGTGTTAACCTGGTCTTCGGTAGTCAAGCCACCGATTACCGCGGTCTGGCCGTCGTTCACGATGACGTTTGTCTTGGCGTTACTGGTGTTGATAATCACGCCATTCGGATCGAATTGATAGGTCGACCGTTCGGGCGTCAGTTCCATAAGAATCTGATTCTCCGAGGTCAGGTGCGGCGTCACCGTAAGGATGGTACCGACTTCCTCGAACTTGATTACAACGTTTCCGGCTTCGTCAAATTGCTTCACCGGAATCTTCTGACCCATCTGAATCTTGGCTTCTTTGTTATCGATGGTCGTGATTTCCGGGTGGGCGATAATACGGCCCTTATCCGCTTTCACGATCGCGTCGACCATGGCGTCAACCGACCATCCATGCTGCAGCGCGGTGATGCGGTACTGCCCGGCATAGTCGGTCGTGCGGTCGGCGTTGACATGGCCGCTTTGCGGATACGAACGACCTGATTCGGTCGTGTAGGTTCCCTGGGCGGTCCAGTCGATACCGATTTCTTCGATATCTGAGTTGTAGATTTCCAATAGACGCGCAGAAATTTTGATCTGCTTGGACGGCTTGTCCAGCTGCGTGATATAATCTACCACGTTTTGCATGTTGCTCGGAACTTCCTGGATAATTACCGAGTTGGAACGCGGGTCACTTGAGGCGGCGCCACGGTCGCTCATCAGCGATTTGACCGCCTTCACGATATCGTCCGAAGTCGAGTTGGCTATCTTTACGATCTTGGTCTGAAGTTCGGCCAGCTCACGGGTCTCTTTTTTGTGCTTCTCACCGTCCACGACTTCCTGACGATACTGTTCGGCGGGAAGAACGCGGATGTACCCATCCTGCTCGTCGACGACGGCCAGGTCATAGGTACGACCGATGATATCCATCGCCGTACGCCAGTTGACGTCGTGTAACTTGATGGTGACGGTTCCCTTCACCTCGGGAGCAACGACCACGTTGACACCACCGTAGTCGGCCAGGAAAGTCAGGACCGAGTGGATGTCTGCCGATTGGAACTGGAGGTTCTTGATCGGCGCCGACGGGTCGTGCTGCTCCTCCTGCGCGGCATACGCGCCGATGATGCAGACGCTGAATATCAGCATCGATATCCAGATTGACAGCAAACTTCTTTTCACAGTCATGTTATATACTCCTGCCTATGATTTACTTTCGAGGTTGAGGGCGACCGTGCGGCTCCACCCGTATTCGAATATTTGGAAGTAGACCCGATCGCTATCCACTTTCAGGACATACCCCTTCTGAACTTTATCACCGGTAGCCAGGATGTACCCGTAACCATCGCCGTCTTCAAACAAGGCGCGGTTGTCGGATCCACCTGATGATTCAATAATACCGACAAGCTTAAGGCCCTCGACATTAGGAATCTGTTTTTCGATCGGGTTATTATCGACCTTGGAATCATTAATGAGCGTTTCGAACGGGTCGCGATAACCGGACGTCTGGTACTTAATAACCAAACGCTGAGGAAACTCCGCTACCAGCGTCCCTTTGATCTTCCGGGATTCTGCCGGTGCCCGACGGAACTTGGAAGTCGAGATATCATTCGTTTCGGTTTCGTTGCCAGCCTGTTGAGCTGTCACTGAAGACGGATTTGGATTCATCTCTACAGCGGGCAACGTGTCCGCTTCGGTCGGTTGCTCGACAGGAGCCTGGACCGCTTTCGATTCCGATTGTTCCGGCTCGGTCGCAGAGGCTACTACCGGAGTCGTGTTGAGCGGAGCCTGCGGCGGCACTGACGATTCGGCCGGCTTGCTTGCATCCACCTGCGCCGGAGCGGCCACAGGCTTGTTCTCCAGTTCTGCAACCGTCGATACCGGAGTCTTTGCTTCAGCCGGTTTGACCTCCTTGGCAGGAGACTTAATGTCGGCTAAAGTGGCCGAAGGGCCGTACGGCTGTTCCACTGTTTTCGGAGCCGGCTTTGAGACAGTCGGAGTCGACTTATCTGACACCTGAGGAGAACCAGCCGTCGCTTTCGGTTCTGTTGAGACTACGGGTGCCGATGGTTTGTCCTCGGGCTTCTGATCGAGGCTCGAGAGTCTGTCTTTGTTGATGGCAGAATTCAACTCGGTCGCCGTCTTGGTCTGAGCCGCTGTCGGCTCGCTGGCCGCAACTTTCGGAGCCTGTTCAATTTCCTCGGACTTCTGCTGGCCGGCTACATAGGCAGCCGTTGACCAGGGCACGAATGTCCGCGGGACATTGTCCGAAAAGTAGATCGAGATATATTTGCTGTCAGATTCGACACGGTAGACCCTTTCGGAGTCCATATCGAACACGATTCTGACTACTCTCTCCGGGTTGACGGAATATTGACTCGACCGGATACTCCTGACGGGGCAATCCGGCAGGAACGTGAAAGTCTGTGCGCCGAGGTCATGCGTGGCGGACAGAACATCCACGATCACGCGGAACGGCTTGCCATCCTTGGCTACTTCGGTCTGGTGCGTGAAACGAATCTGGCCTTCGACACTGATTCGGGCAATCGTAAATCCGCCGCTGTAGCTCAATTCTACATTGGTGACTTGCGAAGCATAGGTCTGACCGAATGTAAGGAGGGCAACCGTCGCAACAATTAATATGACTATCTTCTGCTTCATGTGACCGTTTCCTCCTATAGGGCCAGCTCTTTGAGCCGCTCATTCTCTTTAACGAAATATGTTGATAGCATAAAGGTGGCCTTTATGGTCGCCTTGTCGCTGAGGTCTTCGAGTCCTTGCTCCTGCTCAGTGCGCGCCGCCTGTGATTTGGAGACGTTCAGCGCCTGGATATCGACATCGGAGACGTTGGCGATGAACGGGAAATTCGCCACATAGCTGATGAAAGTGCCGAAGTCGTTGTAATTGCCTGTGACTTCGATCTCGAATGGAGCTATGTGGTAAAACTGTTCATCTTTGATTGGCAGCGGATTTACCTTCGTGATTCGGGTTCCCGTAATCGACGAGGCGGTATGCAGCTGGACCAGAAACGACGGAATCTGCTTTACTTCGGGGAGCAGAGCCTCGATTTCATGATACCGGCTGACGAGGTCGGTGTATTCTATTTTCAGCGCCTCGAGTGACTTGGCCTTCATCTCAACGTTTCTCAAATTGGTCGTAATCGACTCGAATTCCTGAGTCTTTTCCGCGAGCTGACTGGAATAACTCGAGTACACCCGCGAATACCAGAAATAGACTACGATGAAGAAAGCCAGGGCGCCCAGCGCTATTTTCTGAGTCTTTGAATCTTTAAAATCCATAGTCTATTTTCCTAGTTTAAGCTTTTGTGGCTGGCGCTTGCCTGTTGCGAATCTTCCTGCTCGGTGGAGGTCGCTATATTGTTGCGCAACTCCTCATCCGAGAGGTAATGGATATTGAAAGTCAGTACGAAATTGTAAGCTTTCTTCTGTTGAACCTGAATCTCGTTGGTCGCTTTGAGTTCAACATCTTCAAAATAGTCCGACCGCATCATCTTGATCATGAATGACGCCAATGCGTTCAGGGTGAAGGCAAAGCCTTCGACCTGTCCCTGACGGACATTCGGGTCGGCGGCGGGAGCGGTCGAAGCATCGGCCGTCGCCGCATTAGTGTTTGCGGTCGCGTTCTGGTTGGTCTTGTTCTTGGCGTCTTTCTTGTCAGCGCTGGCCAACGGCTCTTCGGTGAACTTACCCAGCCAGACGAATTCAGGAATGTTGCGGGACATGTCTTCCAGAATGCGTACCCAGGCGGACCGATGGCTGTCGAGCCGTTCCACGGCCTGCATTCTCTCGGTGATTTTGTCCTTAACGTCCGTGAGTGCGTCGACCAGCTTGATATCCTTTTCAAGCATGGCGGCGCGCTGCCGCGCTTTCTGAATGTTCGTGTCGAGGTTCGACAGCTGATACTTTTGGTAGAAAGACACCGCTATCAACATGAGCACGATGCCCGCCGCGGCGGCGATGACATACACGCCCGTCTTGCCCAGCGAGAAGTCAATCGACTTCTTGGCGTAGTTCTTCGGAAGTAGGTTTATTTCTATCATGGGCTTGCTACCTCACCTTCCTCATGGCTAATCCGACTGAGACCGCCAGCAACGGAGCAATCTTCTCCGGCTGGAGATACTGAAACAATTCCGGGTCATAGTCGACATTGCGCAGCGGATTGGCGATTTCGAGCGGGATATTCAGCTTGGACTGAAGAAACTCTGCCAGGTAAGGGACCAGGGCACCGCCGCCGGACAAAACCAGCCAATCTATGTTTTCAACTTTTGCCTGCGATTTGAAGTACGAGAAGGCGAGCTCGATGCCGGAGATGAGTTCATCGGTCGAGGAGATGATCGTGGCTTTGAGCATATCCTGATCGATCGAGTCATCCATCTCACCTTTGATCGCTTTCGCCGTCAATTCCGGGTTCAGCCGGAATTCCTTCTGGATGGCGTTGTAGATTTCGCGCGTTCCGGCTGATACGTCACGCGTCGACTGGAACATGCCATCCTGCAGATAAGTAATGTTGGTGACGTCGTGACCGATATTCACCAGCGCGGTCAACCTTGTGGGATCGACATCGTAGTTTTCGGTGTACGCGTTACAGATGGCCAGGGCATCATCGTCGACACACACCGCGCGGAGACCGCAGTCCTGCACCAGTTCAAGATACATGTGGAGATATTCTCTTCTGGCGGCTACCAGCAATACATCCATCTTGTTCGCTTCTTCGTCCGTGCGGACTACATGGTAGTCCAGCGAGACGTCATCGATATCGAAGGGTGCGCGCTGTTCAGTTTCGAATAATATCGCCTGCTCGGCTTCAGCACCGGTCTTGCGATCGATAGTGAAGCGGTCGGTGATTACACCATGGCCAGAAATAGACACGACTACGTCTTTGATCTTGGGATCCGTCTGATCAATCAGAGACTGGATATTAAATATCACGGCTTCGCGGTCGCGAATCTCATCGGCCACGATAGCTTCAGGCGGAAGTTCCCTGATGCCGATGGCGGATATCGTGTATCCCGACTTCGAGTGATCAAGCTTCACCAATTTGACGGAGTTGGCGCCTATGTCCAGGCCAACCGTACTTTTCTTGCCTCGTGGAATCAGCATATGCGGTACTCTTTATTAAGATTTATTTCTTGTTTTCTCAGTTCTTATTATCGTCACAATCCTTTATCAGTTAATGCCGCCGGCAAAAAAACCAGATCCGCCGAGCCGTCGCTGTCGCTCCATATTGAAATGCCTACTGACTCATATTGTATCGGAATCGGACAGGCCCCCCTTAACATTCTTAAAGATAGTCTGCAAATTCTTACGTTAACCTGTTGGGGGGCAAGAAAAAACCCCTTCCTGGCAGGAAGGGGTTTATTGATTTTCCGGGCTGGGTCGTGTTAATAGTAATAGCCTGTGGCATGTACACGGCCGGTTGAGGCAAGTACATTAATATGATAAATCCCGGTTATCTGGTCGTTTGATTCCATGGTTACAATATTTCCGCCACCCGTGAAGTTTGCAGAACCGTTGGGTTTATACACCAGGAGATTATTTCCCAGGTCGGTCCCGATATAACCGAATTCGGTCGGGAGGGTGTCCACGCGGATTGTCGAATCAGAAGTCTCGAACGTAAGATTGAGTACACCGGCGCTGTCTTTTTGAAATATAGTGACCGCGTGAGTGGTCGGATCGAAGTGCAGGCCGACATACGCCTTGCTTGAAATGGCAATCGAACGCGCCAGCCTCAGGCTGGAGACAACCTCACGGTTGGCAGAACGGAATTTCAGCCGCTCGTAGGCAATCTGAAATCTCGGCACAGCCATGGCCGAAACGATACCAATAATCACGACAGTCGACATGAGCTCGATCAGCGTGATACCGCGTTTGCTAAGCAACTTTAACATATTTCACCGTCCAGTATTGAATCGTTATTTTCCTTTTTCGACAATCGACCCCTCACCGCACATCTTTCGGCAATCGGTCGGCTCAGTCGTCTGAGATTTCAGCATATGCCATACCGCGTCGACTATTTTTGTCAGCTGATTATTATCCGCCTCTATCTTACTGATAATCATCCGCATAGCTGCAGACGCTCTGGTCTCCATGAGGCGCGCTACTTTCACCGACAACATTCGTGTGCCGTATTTTATGGGGATTCCCCCACACTGATGGGCGGTCGGCAAATTGTGTTGACAATGGAACAATTGGCATTACCTTATCATGTAAGGTCATAATCGACCGATAGATGTGAGAACTTCAGCGATACTCCGTAGTTACCGCGAAAGGAACAGCCTAAATGTCTTCAGTGTCCAAAGCCGGATGCCATATCATCCTCATGTGCATCTTGACCCTCACCATTCCGCTGCTTTCGCCAAAGGCAGCCGATGTGCAATCGCTCCAGGCAGACGCGCTAGTCCAGTCCCGAACAGGGGAGCCGCTTCCAGCGTCGACCTTGACATTTCTCCAGCAGAAGAACCCCAACTCCGCGCTCGTGTGGGTTTACTTCACCGACAAAGGGGTGTTTGACAAAGCCGGGTTCGACCAACGGGCATCGTCCGTGCGCCTCAGCGACAAAGTACTTCGACGTCGCGCCAAGGTGGAAAAGACCGAGGTAGTGTTCGCGGATTTGCCGGTCGTGGAGAGCTATGTTCAGCAGATAGCCCAGCTGGGCGGGAAACATCGGAGAACATCGCGTTGGCTCAATGCTGCCAGTTATGAGATCCCGATGGATCAGCTTCAGGCGGTAGCACTGCTTCCTTTTGTGCGCAAGATCGTCCCCGTTGCCGGCTTCAAGATGGTGCCGGAAGAGATTCAACCGATAAGTCCCGACAATCAGAAGAATCCGCATCCGGCCGATGCTCTCGCTTTGAATTATGGTTATGCTCAGGCTCAATTGGCGCAGATCCATGTACCCGAGGTGCACAATAAGGGCTTCGATGGGTCCGGGGTGACGCTGGCGATGTTCGATACCGGTTTCCGTAAAAGCCACGAGGCATTCGCGAACGCGTATGCTGAAGGTCGCGTGCTGGCGGAGTATGACTTCATTTTCAATGACGCCAATACCGCCAACGAACCGGTGGACTGGTCAAGTCAGTGGGACCATGGGACGCTGACCTGGTCAACAGCAGGCGGGTACAAAGACGGATCGCTCTATGGGCCGGCGTACAAAGCAAATTTCCTGCTGGCCAAAACTGAGGATGTCAGGAGCGAAACACCTGTCGAAGAAGACAACTGGGTAGCCGCTCTTGAATGGGCGGACAGCCTGGGTGCCGATGTTATAAGTTCGTCTCTGGGGTACTCGGATTGGTATACCTATGTCGACTTCGACGGTCAGACGGCCACCATAAGTATTGCCGCCGGCACGGCGGCCGGACTGGGAATTGTGGTGTGCAATTCGATGGGCAATTCAGGACCGGGGGCGGGATCGTTGAGCGCACCTGCGGACGCGTTTGATATAGTTGCGGTCGGCGCTGTGAATTCGAGCGGCGACCTGGCGTCTTTCTCTTCACGGGGTCCCACTTACGATGGCCGCACTAAGCCGGAGGTCTGTGCCCGTGGCGTGTCCACCTCCAGCGCGTCTTCGAGCGCCGATAACGCGTATACGACGGCCAGCGGAACCTCACTGTCCACTCCGCTGATTGCCGGAGTAGCCTGCCTGCTTATTCAGGCTCATCCGACTTTTCCACCCGGGCTTATTCGTGAATCACTCATGATGACGGCTGATAACGCCGCCACGCCCAATAACGACTATGGCTGGGGACTGGCCAACGCCGACGCGGCCCTTTCCTACGGCGCCAACTTCAGCGCTGATGTCACCAAAGGTCAGGCGCCGCTTGAGGTTCAGTTTACGGACATTTCGCCGCTCACGGTTAACAGCTGGTCATGGGATTTTGGCGACGGCGGTACATCGACAGTCCAGAACCCGCTTCACGATTACACGACTCCCGGCGCCTATACGGTGACCCTGACGGTTGGCACGCACTATGGCGATATAACCAACTCATATGCTGCTTTCATTCTTGCGCTTGGCGATACGGTTACGTTTGTACCGGACACAGTGAGTCCCGGCGAGCATGCCACGATATCCGTGCGAATGGTGAACAGTCAGCCTCTGGAGCGAATCGTAGTGCCGTTCAAGTTCTATGACTCGCCTCAGCTTGTTTTTGACTCGGTCACCAAGGGAAGCCGTACCTCCTATTTTGAGGACTTGAGTGCGCTGTCTTACGATCCGTGGAACCACAAATTTACATTCCGATTGACCGCCGATAACGGCGGCGGCGCCCTCCCTCTTCCGGTCGGGTCTGGTGAAATCATGAAAATGTACTTCACTGTGGATGCCTCGGCCCCGGCCGGCGCAACCTATGTGGTTGACACTGCTACTACGCCCTATTCAGTGAGTGTCACATCCATATATGCCAATTATGCACCCGAAGTACAGACAGGATCCATTTCGACTCGAAGCCTGGTGCACGGCGATGTAGACAACAACGGGGCTGTCGATATCGCGGACCTCGTCGCTCTGGTAGAGTTTTCATTCAGCGGCGGTCCTGCCCCGGATCCGCTCGAGCTCGGCGATGTCAACGGAGACAGCTCGGTTGATATCGGTGATGTAGTGTATCTGGTGGAATATATGTTCGCCGGCGGCCCGCCCCCGGTTGGATAAGACCAGACAGAATTAACCAAAGAAAAGCCGGAACGAGACACTCTCGGTTCCGGCTTTTTTTGCCTCTGGGCAGACACCTAAATCGTGAATTTACCGTTTCTGTAGATCACCCTGCCATCGGCCGTGATCTGCGAGTCTTTCTTCAAATCGCAGACCATATCCCAGTGGACGGAACTCTGGTTCTTGCCGCCCGATTCGGGTATTGACGCCCCCACTGCCAGATGACAAGTACCGCCGATCTTTTCGTCAAAAAGGATATTCTTGGAGAAACGGGTGATTTCGTAGTTAGTCCCTATCGCGACTTCTCCCAGATACCTTGCGCCGCGATCCGAGTTCAACATGGTCGAAAGGAACTTCTCATTCTTGGCCGCCGACTCGGTAATCACTTTCCCCTTCCTGAACTCCAGTCTTACGTCGTGAACTTCGCGCCCGCCGTAAACGGCCGGATAGGAGTATCGAATGTACCCTTCGGCAGTATCCTCGATCGGCGAAGTAAACACCTCACCGTCGGGGAAGTTCTCGGTGCCGGCACAATTGATCCATCTGCGGCCTTTTACTCGAAGTTTAAGATCAGTATCGGCGGACTGAATGTGCAGTCGGTCAATCTTGTTGAGAATTCTGATCAGTCTGTCCTGTTCTTTGTGGACACTAAGCCAATACTTGACCGGATCCTTATCATATATGTGTCCGGCGCGATATACGAAATCCTCATAGTCGGTCAGCGACATATCGGCGTCCTGCGCATCCGCCTGCGTCGGGAACTGCGTTCCGACCCAGGTGGCGGACTTATCTGCAAATCGCTTGAAAAGTTTTTTCATCAGGGGATGCCGGGTTTTCTGGCGAATTGCCTGACGCCCCGATTCGACTCCGGAGAGATATCGAGTATTCGTGCTGGCCCAGACATGAAGCATCGCATCTATCTTGTTGACCTCCATTGACGCCATTGGGGGGATGAATTTGAGTTGGGCATCGGAGGCGTGCTTCAATAAAATCTCCTCGGCATCCGGCACACGGACATCCAAATAGGGGTTGGCTCCTACCTTTACAGCCTCTTTATAGGCCGCCACCAGCAGCGGTATCGCCGCAACCTCGCCGCCTATTTTGATCAGCTGGCCCTTTTTCAATTTCAGCGAATAGTGTATGAGTACCTGAGCGAGTTTTTCGACTCTTGGGTCCACAGTAGTCCTCCAATCAACATTTGCAGTTTTCGTTTTTGCGAGACGTCAGTAAACTTAAATTGCTCCTTCGAGCTTCAGCAGTCTTTCTTTCAGATGCTCGCCCCCGCCATATCCCCCGATTCCATTTGCCGCCACCACACGGTGACAGGGAATTACCAGTGGCAGGATGTTCCGGGCGTTAGCCGTACCCACCGCACGGGAGGCTCTCGGATGTCCCACGGCCAGGGCTACGTCGCCGTATGTCATCGTCTGCCCGTAGGGTATCGCGGCCACCTGCCTCAGAACCTTCTGGTGAAATTCCGTTCCCTGGATATCCAGTTTAAGATCAAATGATCGTCTTTTCCCGGCGAAGTACTCCCGAAGCTGTTTCTCTACTACCTTGTTGTACTCGCCGCCATGGTGAATCTCGCAATCCTTAAAATGACGTTCGATACACCTCTCGAAATATCGTTCCGACGAATCCGGGAGTGAAATTACCGCCACGCCCCGGTCGGTCGAGGCCAGCCGAATCACACCGAGATTAGTTTTGAAACTGTGAATATAGAGTTTTCTCACAGTGCACCTGCTTTCTGCTACGGCAATATTCCCAACACTTCTTCAAGTGATTCCACAAAAAAGTCCGGCTTCGAATCAATGAGAGACTGCCTGCCTCCGTATGGTGAGTTCACGGCCGTGACAGTAAGTGATGCTGCCCGGGCCGCATGTACATCATTAATTGTGTCGCCTATCATCATCGTCTGTGCCGGATCCGCGTTCATGCGCGAAAGCGTCAAATTCAAGATTTCCGGCGCCGGTTTCACCTGTTCAACTTCGTCGCCGCCCGAAAAGACCGAAATAAACTCGCGCCATCCGCACTTACTGATTATTCCTTCAATATGCCGAGTGATCTTTGTCGAGGCTACCGCGAGTGTGTATCCCCGTCGGCTCAGTTCACGAAGGACAATGTCAGCCCCCGGTAACGGTCTGGTGGATGTTACGATTGTGTGGGCGGCTCTGTCCTGAAAATGTCGCCTCAGTTCTTCATACGGCGCTTTGCTGAAGTGGGGATACATAATCTTCAGCGAATATCCAATAAATCTGGTAATTGCTTCAGGGCGCTGTTCACGCTCGCCGAGCATCCTGAGCGAGTAATTGACAGCATCGACGACACCCTCCGACGAATCAATGAGCGTACCATCGAGGTCGAGTATTACACTTTTATAGCCACTCATAAGGGGGGCTCTACCCTGCCGATTACATTCGCCATGGATACTTCGTACACTTGTTTGATCACTCCCATTTGTAGTGTGGCCACTAAAATAGAGTAAGAATCGGCGGTCGTCAATGGCCATTGGCCGAGCAGGACAAGTTTTCCGGCCGGTTGACGGCTGTCGGGGAAACCGTTCACGACCACCACTCCTTCGGCGATTTCAATCTGCTCGCCCGGAAGTCCTACTACAATCCCGGTGTGAACCACCGAAGAGTCATCAGCAAAGCGAATGATATCGTATCGAGACGGTAAGGCATGAAGCACCGGCTTTTTGAGAAAAAATATGTCGACCACATAGGCAAGGCGACTGACCTTGAGCAATTCACCCTTTCTGAACAAAGGGCTGAAGTCATTCGTCTTCAGCGTAAACATAGCCGGACGGTTGCGGAGCGCAAAATTCCCGGGGGCCAGTGGCACCGCCAGTTCATAGACCAACCCTGCCAGCAGAAAAAGCAGCATTGCTTTACCGCTCCGATTGAGAGATTTGGTTTTGGACTTCACGACGCGATTGAGGTCGACAAAGGTAAAGAAGTAGAAGATGACCGGCAGGGCGACCATCAGAACAACCCCATAAATGGGGATCTGAATAAAAAAAGTGACCAGAAAGAGCATCGAGGCAATGAGCATAATAAGGAATATGAAGATGCCGAAACTGATCTCCTTCCAGTACATGTGTCCCAGACCAGGGAGCAGGAGATTCAGCAGCATGGCTGAAAGTTTGGATTTGGCAAAAGTCGTCACGTCCAGTATTACCTTCCGGGCACTAACCCGAACCGATGCCTTTCAGTTTTTGCACAATATTCTGCCAGCAGCACGGGATTGCAAGCTGAAACCAGATTCACATTTTAGAGGACGGATGTAGCGCGCCGAAGTTGCGTCGGGAACCATTGATCACGTATAACCGTAGTAACATTATGGAGTTAGTTTTTTGGCTCGGTACAGGCAACATATTTGCATCTGACCATTATGGTAAATGTATAATTGGCAAACAGATACCTGCGAAACATCGTTCAACAGCGCTTGACATCGCCGGCTGGACGAATAAATTGCAAATAGATACTTTTTTATAAACGGAGGAGTTTATGGTGCGATACACCGTGCAGCTGGTCGGAATAACCGTTTTTGCCCTGGCACTGATATGGTTCGTCGGGTCGGGTGAAGCGGTGCAAACCTCCGCCTCCGCTGAACCTGTCCTGTGGGCCGATACGGTGCACATCAACGTACCCGAAGTACAGCCTCAGGAGGACAGCAAGACAAACAGGGATACGTTCCTCAGCGATGTCAAAAAGCTGACCCAGACCGCTTTCAATATAAGAAATCAGTATATGGAAGAGGTTAACGCGGACGATATCATCAAGTCCGGCATTGAAGGTATGCTCAAGGATCTCGATCGATATTCGGTGTTGATGGAGAAGTCTTCGTACGATGCTTTGATGGAATCGACCCATGGCAAGTACGAAGGACTCGGCATGCAGATCGACGCCCGTGACGGGCATATCATAATCGTTTCGCCGATCGAAGGTACCCCGGCCTATCGCAAAGGACTCAGGGCCGGTGACATCATCCTCGCAATAAACGGACAATCGACTGAAAGCATGTCCTCAGCGGATGCCTCGAAAATCATGCGCGGTAAAGCCGGAACCTCGGTGAAGTTGATGATCAAGCGCGCCGGGCTTGACAGTCCGATCGAGTTTGATGTCAACCGCGAGGTGATTGAACTCAAGTCGGTTAATTATTATGGTGTCGTGCCGGGTACGACAATCGGCTACGTCCGGCTGTCGCGCTTTGCCGAAGAGACGAGTCACGAGCTTCGCGAAGCCATCACGGCACTGAACAGTCAGAATGTTACTTCGCTTATCTTCGACCTGCGTTCAAACGGCGGCGGATTGCTCGACCAGGCCAAGGAAACGGCCGAGCTATTTCTCGATAAGGGCCGTGAGATTGTCTATACCAAAGGCCGTTACGCCGATACCGAAAGGCACTACTACTCTGAAAAGGATCCTCTGTTCCCATCGCCCAAACCACTGGTCGTGCTGACCGACGAAGGAACGGCCTCGGCTTCCGAGATCGTTTCCGGAGCGATTCAGGATTGGGACCGCGGGCTTATTGTCGGCGCTAATACCTACGGCAAGGGTCTCGTTCAGCAGATTTTCCCGATCTCCAATGATGGTTCGATGGCTCTCAAGTTGACGACGGCCAAATACTATGTTCCCTCCGGGCGCTGTATCCAGAAACCGGATAAGGAAGCAAAAGTGGGGTCATCGGCCAGTCTGGATGATTTTGAGCCTTCGGACACCACCGCCAACAGCGATTCACTAAAGGTATCGGACAAGGAAATATACTACACAAACGGAGGGCGTATTGTGTACGGCGGTGGTGGTATTGCGGTCGACGTCGAAGTTGAGCATGAAGTCTGGAAGCCGATCGAAATCAACCTCGAACGGCAACAGATGTTCTTCGATTTTGCTGTCAAGTACGTGGCCGATCATCCGGACGTAAAGCCGGAGCTGGTTGTCACCGACGATATTGTGAATCAGTTCCGGGACTTTATAAAAGATAAGAAATTCGATTACAAAACCTCGCTGCAGGTCACTCTTGAGAAACTTGAAAACGAGGTGAAGGACGAAGGCAGCGAGAACCTTTTCAAGGGAGCGCTGGATAGCCTCGATGTCCTGGTGGCCAAAGAAAAAGAGAGCGATTTCGACGAGTCCATCGATTACATCCGTCGCACTATCAAAAGAGAAATCGTATCCTCGATCGCCGGCGAACGCGGTGTCTACGAGCAGATGGTCCTTCGGACCGACCCGGCCGTCAGGAAAGCCGTCGACATCCTGTCCACCCCGAACGAATATTCGCAGTTACTAAGCAAGGGACAGAAGAAGGCCGAACTGTAGACCTACGCTCCTTGCTGAATAGAGAAGAGAGAGATAAGGCGCCTTTACCAAGGCGCCTTATTCATTTTTGTATGATCGGATTTCGCCGGTGATTACTGCGATTGCGCTGAGTCGGCGGTCGTGTCTGAAGCTAGCTGGCCGGGACCAAAGCCGGTGAAGAGCCACATATCGCTTTGCTCAGCCATGTAAAGGACAATTGGTCGATTGTCGGCATGAGTGCTGTCCATGATGTATGCATCTATGCGCGCCCTATCACGGGTGTACGCGATATCTGCCCCGCCGAACTGCGTGAAAGCGAAATCATCGGTTGGACCGTAGACAAAGCGCAGCAGGGAATCGGAGCTCTGTTTCTTTTCAAGTATTTGCGGAGCCAGAAGCGAGTCTATAGCGGCGCGATTCTTCGCTTTCACCGCCTGCTGCAGGCGAAAGAGCTGATTCTTCAGAACAGGGATATTATCGCGCTTTGGGGACCGACTTCCACATCCCCCGATTGTCGCTGCTAACGCAAGAAGCAGCGTCATACATACCAGTTTATACATTGCCCGGGTCCTACTTGTTAAGGGAGTCGAAACGGAAGTTTCCATTGCCCCGTTTCGTCACCACGTTTTCGGCTTCCAGTTGCTTTAGGGTTGCGGTTGCAACCAAATTCCAGAACCAGTAGCGATAACCGTTGGTCAACTCCTCGCGGCCGTATTTTGATGCCACGTTGGCCAGTGATTTCCTCGCGTCCTTTATCAGCGGTTCCAGACCTACATCGAGCTTCCGCAGCATCGGTCGAACCGCACTGCTATCGACAATAAAATATTCGGGATAGTCGCTGGTCAGGTAGTCCCAGTTAGCGGCACGCCCCAGATGGCGGAGCATGAGATAATTGTCGGGGCACTTCAATGCGACCGGATGGTCTGAGAACAGGAAGCGGTATGCTTTTGGCTCTGAAAGGAGAGCGTAGAATTGGCTGCCGTTGAAATTGTCTCCGCCCTGGACTTCATAGAGATATGAAATGTTTGCCGCATTGCAGACATCGGTATTCTCATAAATCAACAGGGGCAGGGTGTCAGTGATGAATCTCTGCCCCAGATCATACCAGAGCAGCATGGTGGACACGATCGGATATTCCCGGTACAAACAGGTTGCCCCGCTTATGAAGTCATTGCTGTCCTTGGGGACGATTCCCTCCGCTATAAAGCTGTCCAGCACAGGTCGATATGACTGGAGGTTGACAGCAAGTCGCTTGGCCAGCGCGGCTGACAGCTTCGCCGCAACTTGCTTGACCTGCTCGGCCTCTTTAACTCTAATGATTGGGAAATCAGGTATGAAAGCACTGTCGTTATGAATCGCCTTCAAATAGCGTTCCGAAGACAGTAGAGTAACTTCTCCAGCCACAAACTCGCTGTCACATTGGGCCATCTCGGCTATCTGCTTGATCGACTTTCCTTCTTCGAGCAAGACAAACATCACTCTGACAAATTCATTGTCGAAATACGGATGCACTTCGACACGAGGCGGCAGCGTCAGTTTCTCGGCCATGTACGGAGCCATCGCGTCGGGGATGTCGAAGTTCAGTTGAAACGTCTGATCGTAACACTGCTGGCTCGGGAGAACCTCGTCCAGAGTGTCGACGACATCATACATGACTATCTTCAACACCGCCTGTCCATAGTTCGGCGGAATCTCCACATTGGCGGTGACGGTTGCCTTGCCGTGCGGTTCAAGATATGCGGAGCTCTGCGCCGACCGCTCAGGATTGAGGTACGACCCCTTGAATGCGATGTGCGATTTCATGACGATGAATTTCAGCTGATCGGTATTATTGGTCAACTCGACTTCGGCCTTTTGTTTTCCCCAGCGAAGCGACGGAAATTCAATGTTCCCTACGAAAATGTCCGGCTGCTTGACCGGCTCGGGCTCCTGCGCCGACAAACTGGCTACGGACAGGGCAGTAAGCAGAATTATCAAAGTCGTTAGACACTTACGCATGTATGTTGCTCCTTATTCGCTGTCTGGCCGCCAGTTGGCCGCAGGCGGCATCGATATCTCTTCCCCGGCTCTTGCGCACCGTTACGGCAGGCGCCCGAGGATAAAGCTCACGTCCAAACCAATCGACTTTTTCATCCGAAGGCCGCTCGAAATCCAGACCGTCCACCGGATTGTATGCCAGAAGATTTATTTTGCAGGGAATACCTCGGATCAGTTTGCTCAAGGCAAGAACATCTTCCATGCTGTCATTGAAATCCTTGAAGAGGATATATTCAAACGTGACCCGGAAACCTGTCTTATCGGTGTAGTATCTGATGGCCTCCATCAGTTTATCAATGTGGAACGTCTGCGCCACCGGCATGATTTTTTCCCGCTTCTCCTGGGTGGCCGCGTGAAGCGAAACAGCAAGTCGCGCCTTAAGACCCGAATCAGCCAGCTTCTTGATCTTGGGACTTACGCCGGAAGTCGAAACGGTCACTTTCTTTGCGCTGATACCTAATCCGCTGGGGGCTGAAATTATTCTAATGGAGTCTATCAGATTCTCATAATTGAGCATCGGCTCCCCCATCCCCATGAAGACGATGTTAGAGAAGGCATCGGAGCCGAACTGATCACGAATGTAGATAAGCTGCCCGACAATCTCTCCGGCGGAGAGATTACGCATGAATCCCATCGTTCCGGTGGCGCAGAACCCGCACTTGAGGGCACAACCGACCTGCGAGGACACACAGACAGTCTTTCGGGCATCTTCGTCGGGGATAAGAACGGTTTCCAGCGGCTGGGCATCGTCGAGCTCGAACAGAAACTTCTTTGTACCGTCCGCAGAAACCTGTGTCTGGGCAACTTTCAGTCCCCTGAATTCATAGGCGTCGTCCAGTCGCCTGCGCATTTCTTTGGTCAGGTCGGTCATTAATTGGAAGTCATACTGGCGGTCCGCGTACAGCCATTTGAATAGCTGACGGCCCCGATAGGGCTTGTTGCCGAGGCTAACCATCATATCTTCAAGCTGTTGCCTGGTGTATCCGAGGAGATTCTGTTTGGCCATATCTCACTAATGTACAGCAATTTCATCAATGCGCAAGGTCGAAAAAGCGAGTGGTTTACGCCATTTTATACAGCGGAATTCGTTGTGCGCGGCTGATTTTCTATCGCAAAATTGAGTGGTCGTCGGAACGGGCTTGTTTTCGGAAGACGTACAGTTGACATTGCGAGGTCCGAGCTTCGGGAACGTAGGAATTCACCCTTTCCGTCAAGGTCGTTGTTCAGTAGCGGAGTAAGATGCCCGGCTCTTCGTCTGACTCGGGTGCAGTCTGTATATAGGCCTTGACTATTAGTCGCCACAAACCTATCATAAGTCAACGAATTCGGGGTGTGGCGCAGCCCGGTAGCGCGCTTGCTTTGGGAGCAAGATGTCGGAGGTTCAAATCCTCTCACCCCGATTTTTTTAATGCCTGTTGGTTCGCAAAGATTGCCCCATCCTGTTCCGAGACTCAGATGGCCGAGTCCACAGAATTCACAAAATAATGCCTATTAAATAGCCTTTTTAGTCCGATATTAGATGTACAAGTAAGAGAGGTTATCTGTTGGGTGTAAAGAAGATAATAAATAGTGAGAAAATTCACAATCTATCTTGACATGGGGAGTTTTCTGGTATAACTTATCCATGTTAGAACTTGTTCTCTTTTTATTTATTATGCTATGTGAAAATTTTCACATAATCGGACAAAAAGGATACGAACTGACATATTTCTGAGGGTTATTTTATGGACATAAATAGAAGAGATTTCCTGAATGTCGCGGCACTGAGTACGGCTGCCCTGATAACCGGCAAGGCAACGGCCAGTTCCCATATCGAGCCGGTTGCCGAAGGCCAGCAGTTTGGCGTTCTGGTCGATACCGTAGTCTGTATCAGTTGCCGCAAGTGCGAATGGGCGTGTAATCAGCAAAATTCCCTGACCACGAAAGACCGGTCGACTTTCGAAGACAAATCGGTGTTTGCGCAAAATCGCCGCCCGGATAAGACAGCCTACACTGTCGTCAACGAATACCGTGGTCCGCAAGCCACTGACAAGAATTACGGAATCAAAATCCAATGTATGCATTGCTCCCATCCGGCCTGTGTCTCGGCCTGTATTGTCGGAGCTCTTCGCAAGGATCCGCGCGGACCGGTCTTTTACGATGCCTGGAAGTGCATTGGTTGCCGCTACTGTATGGTGGCGTGTCCTTTCCAGATTCCGGCCTACGAGTACGACAACGCATTCACACCGAAAGTCCAGAAATGCTCTTTCTGCTATGAACGAACGACTAAACAGGGTCTTCCCCCTGCTTGTGTCGAGATCTGCCCGAACGAGGCCCTGACATTTGGACCGCGCGACGAGATGATCGATCTGGCCTATAGCCGCATCAAGGCATATCCGGAGAAATACTACGATCACGTCTACGGCGAGAACGAAATCGGCGGAACCAGCTGGATGTATCTGGCCTCGACCGACTTCGTAAACACGGAGCTTCCTAAGCTCTCCGAAAAACCGATTCCCGAGTTGACTGAGACTATTCAGCATGGCGTCTTCAAGTCGTTTGTTCCGCCGCTGGCTCTATACGGCCTGCTGGCGGTAGCCATGCATTCTTTCAAGGACGACAAGAAGGACGAGGAGGCGCATAAGTGAGTGAACATGTAATACCGACTCCCATGAAGGCGAAGTTTTTCACGCCTGGCACCAAAATCCTGTTCACCATCATGATGGCCGGTCTGTTGACCTACGCCTATCGGCTTCTGGCCGGCATCGGCGCGGTCACCAATCTGAACGATCAATACCCCTGGGGTATATGGATCGCTATCGATGTCGCCAGTGGCGTGGCACTGGCCGCGGGCGGATTTACAACAGCTGCCATCGCTGACATCTTCCACAAGGACAAATATCACGCCATCACTCGTCCGGCGCTCCTGACTGCCATGCTCGGCTACACGTTTGTGGTGATCGGCCTGCTGGCTGATCTTGGCCGATACTATAACGTGTGGCATCCGATGCTTCCAAGCATGTGGCAGGGTAACTCGGTGTTATTCGAAGTCGGTATGTGCGTAATGGTCTACTTGACCGTGCTGTATATCGAATTCATACCGATAGTTGTTCAACGGTTTAAAGGCCGTGTCAATCTCCCCGGACCGCTGTCGATGTTCAACGGGTTGGTCGAAGGGTTCCTGAACATCGCAGGCATGACACTGGGTAGGTTTATCACCCTGTTCATCATCGCCGGAGTGGTGCTCTCATGTCTGCACCAGTCATCGCTCGGCACGCTGATGGTCATTGCTCCGACCAAAATGAGCCCGATCTGGTACACCCCTATCTCTCCCCTGCTCTTCCTGCTGAGCGCTATCTCAGTCGGATTCCCAATGGTCATATTCGAGTCCCTGATCGCCTCTCGTTCATTCAAGCTGAAACCTGAACTGAACATTTTGTCGTCGCTGGCTAAGTATACGCCCGTGTTGCTTGGGATTTATCTCGCTATCCGTATCGGTGATCTGACAATTCGTGAAGTCTGGCCCTATGTGCTAGCAATGAACACGCAGTCAATCATGTTTCTGATAGAGATTCTCGGCGGTGTGGTTGCTCCGATCGTAATTTTGTCGATTCGCAAATACCGTATGTCCGCGGCAGGTCTGTTTACGGCCGCGACTTTGACGGTGCTGGGTGTCGCACTGAATCGTATCAATGTCTTCCTGGTGGCGTATACACCACTCTATGCGGACAAGCCCTATTTCCCGACCATATTTGAAGTTCTCCTGACCGCGGGCCTGATTTCTGCCCTCGTACTGGTGTACCGGGCGATCGTTATGATCTTCCCTATCATCGGAGTTCCGGCGGATCATAAAATGCCGAACGTAGCGGAGACTACCACGGCAAACATCAATTTCTCAAGGGCGAAATAACATGACAGTACATAGATTCATCATCGGGCTGTTTGTTCTGGCGACCGCTACGGTAGCGTTAGTTTGTCCGTATGCGTCGGCCCAGAACGGCGCAATGCCCAAATCGAATTGTAAGGAATGCCACATCTGCGATGTCCCCACGCGCAAGGATCCATGCCTGAAAGTCTGCCCGCGCAATGACATGGTCAACCAACGGACTCAACACCCGCTGGCCGAGGCGCCGGACTCGATGCTTCTGGACGAAATTCAGAATCTCTATATGCCTGTGCACTTCAACCACGGACTTCACGCTTCGATGTCAGAGATGGGTGGCGATTGTGCCAACTGCCACCACTACAGCCCCAAAGGCCACATCCCTCCGTGTAAAGACTGTCATGGCGGCGAGGAGAATCCGGGGAATCTGCGCCAGCCTTCGCTAAAAGGCGCGTATCATCGGCAATGCCTCTCCTGTCATCGTGAATGGAGCCATGACACCAAGTGCGTACTTTGCCACATTCCAAAACCGGGCACCGAACTCTCGCCTGAAGGCGGGCTTGATTCTTCTGACATCATAGGTATCTCGCACCCGGTAATCACCGAGCCGGTCAAGAAAGTGTACGTGACGCCATACACCGATGGCCCGATCGTGACCTTCCAGCACAAGGAGCATATCGACCTGTTCGGGTTCCGCTGCGTAGACTGTCATAAACAGGAAAACTGCAGCTACTGTCACGATATTCAGAAACCGGCCGCGGAGAAAAAGACCCAGGTGGAAGTTCATGCGATTTGCAATGACTGCCACCTTGAGGCCCCGTGCGCGAAGTGCCACGACAACAAGGAACGCCCCGGGTTCACTCACAACAGCACCGGCTGGCCGCTCAACCAGTACCACAATCAGTTGGACTGCTGGGCGTGTCACCCGACCGGCAAGAAAATATCCCGGATCAACCGGATGTGCGTGAACTGCCATGCGGGCTGGAGTGCGGAGAATTTCCGCCATGCCGTGGTCGGCCTTAAATTGGACGAGATTCACGCGGAGATGGACTGTACCGACTGCCATCCGGGCCGCAAGTACGAAGAAGACCCGAAATGCAGTGACTGTCACGACGACGGTCGGACGGCGCAGGACAGCCCTCCGGGGGTAATGGAGCAGTACAAGAAATAGGGATATCCATTCATCCTTTTTGGCATTCTTTATATTCCACCACAAGCCCCGCGATCAGCGGGGCTTATTTTATGGGAGATTTCGCTGTACACCCGGGGCCGATGGGGGTCGATTTGGAGGCTTACTTTTTGTTTGACGGATGGTCGGCTGGCGGCTATTATAGTCCGTACGACATGCCCCCGTAGCTCATCCGGATAGAGCATCTGCCTTCTAAGCAGAGGGTAGCAGGTTCGAGTCCTGCCGGGGGTATTTAAATTTAACCCCCACAACGACTTCCAGTGATTACTCAAACTCAAAACATGAGGCCAAATGAGTCAAAAGGGCCTCTGACCGTTAGGAGAAGTCATGGAAGATCATCTCAAGCGATTGTACCATCTGGTCGATGCATGTACAGTGGGGAATCACTGGAAGACATACGTCGATGCGTTTGTCTTCGGATGCAAGATCAGGAATTTAGCACCGCGCACCCTCAACGTCTATGCAGAAAGGCTGGGCTATCTAGTCCGGCATCTCGAACATAGGGGCATCGACATCGAAGACATAACAAAGCAGGACATCCAAGATTACCTGCTTTCGTTGATCGGTAACGTCTCTGACGAAACTGTCAATGGGCGGATACGCGTGTACCGGCGGTTTTTCAACTACCTTGAAGAAGAAGGCCTATGGGAAAAACCGAATCCCACCAAGAAGCTCAAGCTCATCAAGGCCGCCAAGCGAATCAAGTCTGTAGTAAGCCCTGAAGAGATCCAACGGGCATTGCAGTGCCTCAACAAATCCACGTATGAGGGCTACCGGAATCTGACCATGATCATGATTTTCTGGGACGCCATGATCCGAAAAGAGGAATTGATTACCCTGAAAGTCGATGACGTCGACCTGCGCGGTGGTCTCATCAAAGTCTATGGTAAGGGCCGTAAAGAACGCCAGGTTCCGATGGGCGCAAAGACAATCAAGACGCTCCATTTCTATCTGAATCGGTGGCGCGACGGCCGCAAAGGCAATCTAGTCTTCTGTCAGCGCAACGGCAAAGAGATCACGTCGAGGCACTGCCATAAGATCATCCAAGACATCGGCAAGCGTGCTGGATTCGAGCTATATCCCCACTTGATCAGGCACAGCGCAGCAACCTTCTTTATTCGGCAGGGCGGCTCACCGGTGATTCTGCAAAAAATTCTTGGCCACACGTCGCTGGTGGTCACGCAGAATTACTTACACATGAGCAACCAAGACATGCTGGAAACGTATCACCGGTTCAGCCCTAGTAATGCTATCAGTGTATAGCTCTTTTGTCTTGGTAAAGGCCGCTCTACTTTTGAGGTTGACTGCAGACTCAACATCCACGATCTTTTAGATGTGGAGGTTTTGTCTCTCCCGGTAGAGAGGAGTAATCGTGGATAGAACAGATTGGACATTGCTTGCTATTGCAGCTGCAGAGGGTGATAGGCTCACTCCCGTTCAGCTTCAGAAAGCGCTGTTTCTTATTGGCCAGACGTTTCCAAGCGTTGATCAATCTAATTTCTATAGCTTCAAGCCCTACAACTACGGCCCATTCTGTCAAACAATCTATGCGGACGCCGAAGATCTCAGCGCCCGCGGCTTCATCAGTATAGTGTCGGGGCCTGGACAAACATGGTCGAACTATCAAATTACACCGCAGGGGACGGAGCGAGCCCAAGAACTCTTGGCCCAGCTGGACGACCATCAGAAAAATTATCTCAAAGGGCTGATTAGTTGGCTTAAGGGCCTAAGCTTCGAACAATTGCTGAGCTACGTGTATGAGCGGTTTCCCGATTATGCGGTCAATAGTATGTTTCGAGTAAGGAAATGACCCTTATCATCGGAATAAAGTGTGCTGACGGTGTCGTATTGGCGTCAGATGGGGCAGTGACTGGTACCACAACCCAACAGACAAAGAAGCTGAATACAATAAATGGCTGCATCGTAATTGGATCGAGCGGACCAGTCGGACTCTCCCAACGCTTCACAGGCACTCTTCAGCTCTACTGTACTGATGGTACTTATGCTTCTAAACCTGCTTTCCAGCTCATGACCGAGCTGTCTCAGTGGTTTCGCACTCACTTACAGCTTGAGAGCACGATGGCACAGAGCATTCAGCAACTAGCGCCTTGGGCCAATTCAATTTGGCAATCCCAAATCATTGTAGCTTTGCCCCTTCGTGATACACTACACCTATTTTCCTTCGACAACGCCGGCGCTCCAATGGAAGCAACCGATTCTCTGCCGTACTCTTCGATTGGAAGCGGAAACTATCTCGCAGAGCCTTTCTTGGCTTTCATCAGACGCCTGCTGTGGGCTAGAGGGTTGCCGGACTTGGGGCTGGGTATATTCTCCGCCGTTTGGGCACTGGATCATGCGATTAAGACGAGCCCTGGTGGAGTCTCCTACCCGATGCAAGTTGTTATAGTCCGTCAGGAAAATGGCTCAATCCAAGCACGAGAACTCTCCGAGGCAGAATTGGGAGAGCACTTGCAGGCCGTTGCCCGGGCAGAGAGTAGCATAACGGAAGCGGTCACGGACATAAACGTGAGTGTACCTCCACCGCCGGACCCCCCATCGCAATCCTAAAGATCCCCTAATCGGACATCCGTGATTCCTTCCCTTTAGTACGAAACCGTACTCCATATCGGCAATCAATTACCAAATATCGAGGAATGTCTTGGTACCGGTGCGAAGATCGTTTGGCTTCTGACCAAGTTCCTCCATGAGATCGTATATAGTCAAACGAACGCAGTCGTTCACAACTACATTCCACGAGTGTAAGTCGTGATGTTTGAGCACATTTTTGGGTGCTGACAGAGCTTCCGGATCGGCGGATAGTTTCTTGGCTAGGAATTTCTTGATGAAGCCAGGTTCGACCGTGAAGCCCCGGATGCAATCCATGTAGATCCCGTAGTCTCGGATAGAAATGTACTGGTGGTAATCGGGAAAGTCACTATGGACAACGACTAAGAAATTCCGCGTACGCGCGGAATCCAGCCCTTCGTTATCACTTCAACCATTCCCCAACGGCAGCTTAGCGGCATTTGTGCAGCCTCAAGCTGTTCTTGAATGTGGTTCAAGACCTTTTCGGCGTTTCCTGATGCGCCAGGGGTCATCCTCTTCGTCACGGAGCTAACTGTCTCGTCCTTGATGGTTCGGATTTGAGAGGGATTTCTCTGCCCGCTAAGTGTTCGGGAATGCCTTCGTAAACGCTATGCTTTGGCTCAATCTTGTCTCGACCATTCCGCACCGCGACAACTAGGATATGCCTGGTTCGTCAAGCTTGCGCCCGTCCTCATTCAGTAGCGCATGCGGGTGCATAGCGCATATCCATTTCGTCACCTTGGTCGCAGTTTCATGGTCTCGTTCCATGGGGCGTTCGAAGACTTTCTGTACGTAATATAGAGTTGCACTTCTGCCAATTCTCAACTTTACAATATCATTGGCTTGTTCGGGGTACGAGCAGTCCGCCAAACCCCTCCCGACAAGATATCGGCGACCCTGATCATATCAATCGTGGTAAACCAAAATAGGAGGGGATGTCGCATCGCTGTGGCGAGCTTTAATAGCACATGGAGACGACGTTCGTCAGGTATCACTGTTAAGACACGAAATGCTTTCAGTCCCGTCGCCTTTTGAACCAGACCCCGTTCAAAGGCAAGTTGATAGACCAGCAGCTTGTCTCGAAAGACCCGAGGAGCCTCGGTCCCTCGATCCAGTTCCAAAAAGAAAACAGTCTTACCCTTCGTCATCTGAAGACCGAAAAAGGCATCGGGAATGAGTTTCAGCCTCCCGCTCTTACTTGAGCCTGTGTTCAAGAACTCCCAACTTCTACGACTCACAATTTTCTGTCGATCCTGCCAGAACAGCCAGGAAACCCTGGGCGCCGCGATCACTGAGCTGTCCACAGCCAGATGGAAACTGACTATATCAAGTTCGTGCTGGAGCCGTTCCGGCCGTACTTTGTTTTTCGACGGTTTCCAGGGAAGGTCGGCTTTCAGTGCGCCCTGCTCGGTAGACAAAAGTGTCGCCCCTTCCTTCCAAAGGGCATATATGAGTTCGGCTCTGCCGCCCGTTGTAGGCCGGTCAATACGGTCGAGAAAGCCGTGGTCGAACAATTCCCTCAGCCGTCTGTCCGCTTTGCTCTTGGAGGTGAAGAACATATTAGCTAACTGGCTACTGGTCAAAAACCGGAATCGGTACAGCGCACGGATTATTTCCCGATCCCGCTCGGTGAGCACAAGCCGGGTCTGCTTCGTCCTCTGGGTCCGATTGCGACGCTTTCTATTCATAGAAGTCATCGAGACTCTCCAGATCCGGCCCTCTGCGGTCCTGTTGAAGTCGGCTTTCCACTTCCAGTTTTGGGGTGGCGTAACGCTTCCGGCAGAAGTCGACAATCTCCTCAAAGTGGTTGTCGGACGGCTTTTCAGGAGGAAGAAAAGTCCGCAGATTGAACGTGTCGCGCGATGCTCCCACTCGGGCGATTACTTCCCCTCGTCCGAGATTACTAATGTCCGTGACGTCGAATTCCCCGAGTTCCTTGGCTAGGCGGGTCGCAACGTCAACACCGGTCCGAAAGCAAAGTAGCGTTCCCACGTTGTCCAGAATGGCGCTTTGAAGTTTCTCCGGCAGTTGCTTTAGGAATTGATTGGCCAGGGTAAGATTCAGCCGATACTTTCCCGCCTCAGAGAGAATCTTCTCAAATGATGAAGTAATGTAGTTTTGGAATTCGTCAACATAGAGATAGAAATTGCGCCGTTCTTGTATCGGACGGCCTGCACGGGCCATCGCCGCGATCTGCAGTCGTGAAACAAGCAGGGCACCGAGGATATTTGATACTTCCTCGCCCAGCTGCCCTTGGGAAAGGTTACAGAGCAGAATCCTGCCGGAATCCATGATTTCGGTGAAGTTTAGTTTGGTCTCTGGCTGCAAAAGCATGTTTCTGACTGTGGGATAAGCCAGGAATTTACCAAGCTTGTTGCGGATAGGTGAAAACGCATGCTCTCCATACGAGGCAAATTCATAGTCCCAAAAATCCCGAACCTCCGGGTCTTTGACGCCCGGAATCACTTCGAATCGATACGCCTCGTCGTCAATCAGTCTGCGGACGTCTCTGAGCGTGCTTCCGGGCCGTTCAAGCAAGGTCAAAAGCAGATACCGAAGAATGTGTTCGAGCCTCATCCCCCAACTCTCTCCAAAAAGCCTCTGGAATACAATGATCATATCATTGCAGAGAAGTTCCCTGTCCCGGTCCGAACCGGTCTGAAGCACGTTGAAAGCGACCGGGAAATTTCGATCCTCCGGGTTGAAATAGACCACGTCGGAAACGCGGTGAGCAGGAATACGAGGCAGGATTTCCTCTCTAATCAGGTCCCCGTGCGGATCAACAACGGCCAGGCCTTCACCCGAATCGATGTCCTGCAAAATCATGTTGAGCATGAGCGTTGACTTTCCAGTTCTGGTTGCGCCGATTAAATACATGTGCTGATTGCGAAGCTCCGCCGATATAGAGACCCGGCGTACCCTGCCACCGTGGGTGTTTTCGCCGATGACGATTCCCTGGCCGAGTGTTCGTTTCGGAGCCGGAGCCGTGCGGGAGGTTTGGCGGCCGAGTGCCCGAGACTGGACGTGCTGCGATGGCAGGTGGACCAACCCTGCGAGCTCTTCACTGTTGAGAATCATGCCGAACCTAAAATTGGCTCGCTCGACCAGTGAGACAACCGCACGTACGATAGCGTATTCTGAATCAGGGTCTTGTTCCTCACAACGCTGAAACGCATTGTACGATCCGGAAAATTGCTGAAAGAAGCCGTCCAGTGCATACACTATGTTTGGATCGGAGCCAGCTGCCCGCACACTGACCGCAAAGAGCGGCCGCATGAGTTTTTGATTGCAGGCCTTCAAGTCGGGGTAGTCGTAGAAGGCTGGTTTTGTGGCATCATATTCGTTGTGGGTAGCCAGATGCATGTTTTGAGCCCACGAGTTTGCGACCGGCTGCCAGACTATCTGCAACACCCCCCAGTCTGCGTCTGAAAGACCCGAAAGCGCACCGACCGCGACACTTAACGGGTCGACTTTCCAGTTCGAAAACGTGAGCAGAGGATAGCAGTGTGTATTTTGTAGGCAGTATTCAGAGTAAAAGATTTGCGCGTCGTCCGATTCTATGTCAAGTAACTTCTCAATGAGGTCTTCATCCTCTCCTTCCTGGACGGATATCGGCGGGTATTGGGTTTCCAACTGTCGCCGCAAAATGTTTACACTGTTGCGTTCGCAGGTCATTTGAATTGTAATGCCGTCGCCCGCGCCTATGAGTTCATAGGATGCCCGGTCCGACAGGGTCAGCCCGTTCAGAAATTGCTCAGCCATTTGCGGGCTGGATTCTAGATATTGGGGAAGGGTCAATCGCCGCATTGCTAGGAGGTCCTGACGCCTGTATTCCTGCGGTGAATACGCGAAGTCCGAATGACTCGACGTTAGGAATTGAAAGAACCGCTTTACCGGATTGGGCTCGAACCGGCCGTCCAAGCCAAACAGAGCGATATCGACAGCATTGAATCTGCCGTGTTCAAAAGGAATGAAGGGCGGCTCAAGTTCTACGGGGAAGTCATAGGGAGGCATGTGTCCTCTGCCCCTCATCAGTTCGGCGCGAACTTTTGCTTGTTTGGCCTCTGTGAGATTCCGAATACGCACAATGTCACAGATTGATCGAAACGTCGCATTTGGGACAACTGATATAGCCTATCGGTTGTCTGCACTTGTGGCACCTGTCGAAGGCGTGCCGTGGACGGTCCTTGGTATAGCCGCAGCCACATTTCCACAAAGCAACCAGATCGACAACCATTCCGCAGTTTCGACAGGTCACCGTCGGAATCAGCGTCTTCTGCAGCTGTACGCCGATCCTGACTATCCAGAACGTGAGGATTATGTTGGCCAGGAACAAATAGCCGAAAAAGTCCTGTTTCGTGGCACTGTACAGGGACACGAACACAATCGTACTGATTATGAAATAGCCCCACTTGATGGTGAATCGCTTCAATGATACTGGCATAGGTCACCCCTTTTTAGGAAACTGATTAGTACTTGGCTTCAGTATTGTTGATATCTCCTAATCTCTAATACGTCGGGGGCGATGATGTAACGATCTGTGCTGTGGTTCAACAACTTAGCCCCTGTGAGCCGGGGTTATCATAAACCCCCTTATAAACACCCCATAAAGTCTTTCGGACGTTCTGTACGATTCTTTTGCCGATGAGCCGTTTGAGGACTTCCTCTAAAATGTGTGCCTTGCGATGTAGCCCCGATTGCTCACCTTACCTCTCATTCTTCTCGTCGCCGTGATTCTGATGCCCGGTTGCCGATCCAGATCAGAAATGCGATGGCGACTATCGCTAAGATGGCGTCTGCAGTTCCGTCCAGGTGGATCCCCTGAGATAGGTGTTTAATCAGCCCATATACTCCCAGTATATCGGCTGTATATTCGGAATCTACACCTATAGAGCTAGAGGCTTATAAAATATAATGATTTAGCCAATACAACGACTGGCAGCTAAACCACCCTGTCGCGTGGTTTCCGCTCCCGCGCCCAGTGCCCGGAGGAATCCATGGCACCGGGTGGTGAGTGTCAATCGGAATCGATCGGCTGTCACGCAGTACACCGGTGGTTTTCCTGATACTGACGGGAGTGTCGTGCGATTTGGTACATGGGGACTTGGCGTGAAGCCGAGCGATCTGCGCAAATACTGGTCCATATAGGGCCAAAGACTGACTGAGGCTGATTGTAGCTGAATCGCGTTGATTGGGTAAGCATGAAAATATCCGGCCGTCGTACGCGGCGAGGCAGTGATCTCACAAGGTTGGTCACACCTTTAAGCCTGTTGGCTGAATTGGCGATAATCAAGACACGAAAGCCCGGGTGCGGTCTGGTCACCTGACGCTCGGGGTGTTCAAAAACTGAAAAGTAACTTATCAACTTATTCCGAAGTCGTTTCAAAGGAGTGCTTCCCAAGTCTACCTCCAAAAAATAGGCGAAGCTGTGATTTCCTGACCACAAAGTGAAAGTAGAGTCAGGGATAATCACCGAGCTTTGCCGACGAGATTCATCCTCCCAGGCTGCCTCCATTTTCACACCACGATCCGGTATCCAATTTACTAGCGAGACTCCGGGTGTAGACCGAACCGCCAACTGAACACATACACGAAATCGGTTAATCGCCAGTTGGTGTTCTGCAAACTGGGCGGATATCGGCCTCTTCCTGGATACAGACGGTATCCGTACCTGCGGGCCATGGATCAAGGCTGCACTTTTACGAGTAATGCGGTAGAGCTTGGATTTAGACCCTTCCCCTAGTATCGCTGGCCGTTCTATCCGCGCCAAAAGCCCAATTGTCCAAAGCTGCCTTAGTCGCTTTCTCGCCCGAGTGTGTGAAGGAAAATGCAGATACCGGACATGATCAGATGAAACCAAACCAAGATCTCTTATGGACTGGAGAACTTGTTTATCTCGTTGAGTTACGTGAATGGTCTTATTACGGATTGTCGTATGTTTCTTTATGAAGGATAATGTAGGCACGAGCACAGG
Source organism: uncultured Ignavibacteriales bacterium (assembly GCA_964371785.1). GTDB lineage: Bacteria > Zixibacteria > MSB-5A5 > GN15 > FEB-12 > CAVQCT01. Next base: position 248,049 of record CAYJOL010000007.1, read on the forward strand.
CTACGGCATCAAACATGTTCATGAAATAGCGGATTCGCCAGCGGCGGTTCGAGTCGAGGTATGCCTTTAATTCCGGGTATCGTACGCAAAGTGCGTTGGCCACTTGCCGCTTGGTGGCCCAGCCGTCACCAGTGACGGCTTTCTTAACCGTGTTCGGTGCGATTTCGCACACCGGAATTTTGTGGTTTGCCGCGAGTTTGTGCAGACTCTTGATGGCGATGACAAGTGGAAGATTTTGTTGGATTCTTGAAAAGACGTTCTTCTCCAACACAACAATATTCGGCTCCTTTTCATTTAGAAGGCGCTCGATAATCAGGCTAAAGAAGTTGACTCGCCGTTTGGAGTTATTTGGCCGGCGGAGTGATTTTACCCCAAAATCGACCAGATCACTGCCAATGAAATGTGCAATACCCATTTCACGAAGTCCCGGATCGATAGCGAGTAAACTAGGCTTCTTCCGCATATTTTCGGAGCAAGTAGATGAATAGGGCAGTTCGTGATTTCTTGATTTTTGAATTTGGCATGTCGGCCGCCTCACGATATGCCCGGTACACAAGCTGTCGATCGTGTGTCCTGCAAATTCGCCGATACCGTTCTATGTTGCTGAGATCGCCAAAGGCTTCGGCTATCTCTTCGGCAAGAGCATCCGTACGCTCGATGTCACTAATGTGACGATTTTGTGGTTTCATTTCTATTAGGGTTAGTGGATAAGTGATCCTTGTTTCGTCGGATCTCACGTCGAAGTGAGTCGTACAGATCGAAGAATAGTACTTCGACCGGACATTGTATAACAATGGAAAGTTTGAGTGCGTTTCGGAGCGTCGGGGTCTTGCGACCTTTTTCCCAATGTGCCAGGTGGGCCGCGCTTTCCAACCCAGCGGCGAGGGTTACTTGCTTTAGTGATAAGTTCTGCTTCCGGCGGTAATAGCGAACTTGATTGGGCAATTGCCCTTTGTCCCTCCTCGTCATACGTTTAACTTAATTCAATTCGACATAGGAAGCATAGGTGCACTGCACAAATCGCTCAATTGCCGACTTCGGCAATTGCTGTGGATATGTCATACGTGCCATTCAAGAGGTCGGCCATCTTTTGCGCCCATAGCAATAGATGAGTGAGTCAACTCTGAAGACAGCTACAAGATACCGTTGAGCGGATGCTTTAGCATTTGCCTCCGAAGATGCTCGGGACTTGCGGCCAAGTAAATTGTGGTGGTCTTGATATCGCTGTGACCAAGCATTTTTGAAAGTGAGTAAATATCACATCCACCCTCTAGCATAAGCGTGGCAAAGGTATGTCTCAGTTTGTGGACGCTGAAGGAGATGCCCGTGATACGTCTTCCGAATTCGACCAGACGTTTGAGGCCAGTTTCTGTAAGGCCCATATCGCGATTCAATGAAGCAAAGAATTCGGGACACGTTTTTCTAAGTCTGGTACGTTGATCAAGGTATCGACGTAATATGCCAGCAAGCGTAGCACTAATAGGAACAAAGCGATCTTTACTGCCTTTGCCCTGACGTACGAATATGGCGAGATTCGTCAGGTCAACATCAGTCACGCGCAGGTGTAGAAGCTCCTTTTTTCTGAGTCCCGCATAGACAAAAGTTGCGAAGATGGCGTAGTTGCGGAATCGTAGATACTGATACTTATATGGATAATTATAAACGAACTCGAGCAAGCGCAGTGACTCTTGTTTAGTCAGCTTAGGTGGAAGTTTATGTTCGACTTTTGGCATTTCCATATCATCTGTTGGATTGGACAGAATGTACTTCTGCTCGACGCACCACCGAAAGAAAACCGCCAGTG
>CAYJOL010000008.1:0-137183 GCA_964371785.1 uncultured Ignavibacteriales bacterium
GGGACCAAATAGTGAATTCTATTCACGGTGATGACTGCAAGGTGACGAATCGTTCAATCGATGTACATATTGTGGGATTACGCAAAAAACTCGGTGTGGCTGGCGAGTATATCGAGACCGTTCGAGGCGCAGGGTATCGATTCCGAGAGTAACAGCTCGGACATGGGTAATTGAGACAGACGCAGTTACGGTCTTAACTCAGCCGACCACCCGGGATGTCAAGTATCATGACTGAAGTTTACTTTTATCGAACCTTATTATCAAGGTCATTCACCGGCCAGCGTCAATCAGGCTCGACGACATTCAGACCGATCACCTGTTAATCCGTTCGATTATTCAATACACACCACCGGGTCCGGGCCGGAGCCAAACATGTATTCGACCAGATAAACAAGATCCGCCACATCAATCGCGCAATCGCCATTGACATCGCTGTCCAGAGGAGTGAATGGCGCCGGCCCGCCGTTGAACATGAATTCCACGATGAACACCAGATCGGCAATATCGACCGAATGGCTATGGTCCACGTCGCCGGTAAGCCAGGTCCAAAACGACTCGGTCGGCGAAATTACATACAATCCTGTCCGATCAAACGCCCGCACCTTCCACCAATAGTGCATACCGTAGAACATGTCGCCGGCCAGCACTTGCGAGGTATCGACCAGCGAGTCGATCGTCCGCACGAACTGGAAATTGCTGTCGATTGACACCGTCAATCGATATCGAACCGTGTCAAACGGGTCCGGGTCATAGGCGCGATTCCAGAACAACTCCGGATTCAATGAATACACAAGGGAGTCATCGATCGGCCCCAGACAGCTGGTCGCCGCGGGCGGTTCCTGGAGTCCGTTGACGAAGAAATGCGAATACGGAGCCCAATCCGAGTACTCGTAGCCATCGAACGCCCGCGCGTGCCACCAATGGTAGCAGTTTTCCGCCAGCGGGTCGGCAATTTGACCGCCGGTCGAATCAGGAGTCTCAGCCACACCGATAAGGTCGATATTCGCCCCACCCGAGGCACAATCAGTATCATGGAACCCGCCGAAGTCATACGTGAGGGGGTCACCCTCTGCATCGGTGGAGTTCAACAGCCACAGTGTCGGGGTAGCGGAAGTCAGCATTTCATTATCCGCGCCGAGAAGCTGCGGGGCGGATGGCCGGGAGTTCATGCGGAAGCTGAATTCAAGCCAGCTCGACCATCCGTAACTGTTGCGGGCGCGGATCCGTCCATAGTATGTGGCGCCGTCGACCAGCGGGGAGCCGTTGTAAATGATCGATGTATCCGGAGTCGTGAACGGGGCCGGGTTCCACATTTCGGCGTACGTCCAGTCATTGTCCGTCCCGACCGCGATTTCACACTGGAGCTGAGATTTGGTTTCATATTGCTCGCCGTATGACCAGGCGAAAACCGGCGCCGCGTTAACTATATGCATCAGGTCGGTTGAACCATCGATTGCGACGGCCGCCACCTGAGCGTACAGATGCTTGACATCGACAGCCACGGTTATCGTATCCGCTTTGTATCCGTCCGATACCACTAAGCTGAACGAGGTATCAGGATGCGCGAACGACGGCGCACCATAGACGCTGTCTGCAGCCAGAGTCAGCCACGATGGCGCCACGGCGAGCGTGACAACCGTGTCCGGGCCATCCGGTTCAGTGAACGTCAGATGATAAACCAGCAGGGAGTCCTGCCGGATGCCTACAGTGTCAGCCGATGTCACCGCCGGGGGAGTGTCAACGCATGTCACATCCAAAGCCCCAATCAATGTCCCGCACGAATTATTCGCCGCCGCGCACGGGGAGATGTCATAGAGATGATAGTCCCCGGAGTCGGGGTCACAGAACAGAGGCGGGAGGGAGATATTGCCATTGGTACCAAGCTGACCAGCATATCCATCGAGCCAGTCACCAAACTCGTTTTCGGCTATGTTCGTGCAATTGAAGTTTAGCACGTTAGTGATACTGTCATTGCTTACAATGACCTCATCGCCGGTATTGCCGGAGATGATTGACTGTACTACTGTCAGGGTGCAGTTTGAATTGAGATAGATGGCCGCGCCTTCGGAGTAGAAATCCGGAACGCTTTCACCCATACTTGAGTTGCCCAACACTGTCGAATTGGACATCGTAATATTCGTTCCGGACGCAAAAATGGCTCCGCCATTGCCCGTGAGGAAGTAGACATCAGGCGAGGCTACTAAGCCGGAAGAGTTTTCTGTCAGCACGCAATGATCAAACACCAGCGACGAACCATCCGCAAAAATGGCACCCCCGTCTTGCCAAGAAGTGTTACCTTCGAAAACACATGCCTGTAGCGACAGATCTGAACTCAATGACATGATTGCCCCACCGAGAGCTTGGCTGTAAAAAGATGTGAGGTTGGTATTGTTTTGAAAGGAGCAATTGTCAAGGCTTACGGTTGAATTTTCGACCAGCAATGCCCCAGCTCCGCGGTCTGCTGACTGAGAGTCAAAGCTGGAATTTCGTATTGTTACGTTAGACTCGAGTAGCGCCAACGCACCACCAGAGCCAGACCATGCGCTGTTTTGAGCAAACAAGCAGCTATCTATCGTCACTGTCGATTGATACACTCCGACTGCGCCCCACCCATAATCAAGGTCGCCCATATTTTGGGTAAAAGTACAACTAATGAGTGTCAAATCACAAGAATCACACGTAAGTGCGCCTCCACGAGGAGAACGCGGTGACGCTACCATTTCATCCCCAGCCGATTTCTTGCACGCCGAACAGCCAATTACATTGTGATCAAAGGTACATCCAATGATTACCGAATGCGAATTCGACAAGAATAGTGCGCCATATCTATCGGCATTCGTGAACCGGCACCCAATGATTTTAGGTGAGGCGCTGGTAGTAATCAAGGGAACCATGTCACCCATGAGAGTAAATCCCTGAATTACCGTGTTCGTGTCAACGTCGATTGAGAAAGAAAATGCTTCGTAATAACTCTCAATTGTGAGGATCGTCGAGTCAGCGCCTTTCTCAGATGCAACACAGAGGCCCTTATCAGGCACAGCAATATGCCAATTACCAATTCCAGCGTATGACCCTGGGGCTACGAGCACAGTATCATCCGCTCCGGCAACGTCAATAGCATGCTGGATAGTGGCAAAGGGAAAATCGGGGCTGCCATTCCCTGTGAGGTCACTTCCGGTAGTTGATACAGACCAGACCGGACCATACCAGGGACTCCGTATCAAATTCAGATTCAGCAAAATAGAAACACCCCCATTTCCAGATACGGCTAAGTCCCTGTCGCCGTCACCGTCTAGATCAGAGGAGAAGACCGATTGCGGGCCTGGTTGAGTTCCATAGTTGACTGCAGACTGAAACGTCCCATCGCCGTTATTGTCCAGGACCGATACGCTATTCGAGTTGTCATTTGCTGTCACTAAGTCATTGTCGCTATCTCCATCCAGATCCGCGGCAAAGACTGAACTCGGTCGAATTCCGGTTCGATAGTTGACAGCCGCCTGAAACGTCCCAGCGCCACTATTGAGAAAAACCGAAAGGTCCTCCGAAATGTAATTGGTAACAATAAGGTCAAGATCCCTGTCAGCGTCGAGATCACAACCGGTTATCGAATAGCCATCGCCTTGGTCGCTTGTTACATAGTTGACTGCTGGCAAAAAAGAACCACTGGTATTATTTATCAGTATTGACATGTCTGTTCCGGTTACCGCCAGATCGTTGAAGCCGTCTCCGTTCAGATCGCCAGCAAAAACAGAATTTGTCCATGCGGTTACGGGATAGTTTATGGCATCTTGAAAAGTCCCGTCACCATTGTTTTCCAGCACTGACACACTATTAGAGCTCTGATTGGCGACGGCAAGGTCAATATCCGAATCCCTGTCGAGATCCGTACCATAAACCGAAATCGCCATAGACCCTGCGGCGTAATCGACAGGCTCCATGAATGTCCCATCGCCATTGTTCTTGAGTACCGATACACCACTGCCATACGACGCTACCACATCATAGTCATGATCACCGTCAACGTCAGCAGCGAATACAGAGAGCGAACCGCCTGGTGCACCGTAGCTGACACCGTCTTGAAATGACCCATCTCCATTGTTGATCAAAATTGATAGCCTACTATTTTGACTTGTTGTAGCTAAATCGTTATCGTTATCGCCGTCAAAGTCCACGGAAACGACCGATCCTCCTGCAGAGTATCTTACTGTATTGGGAAAAGTCCCGTCGCCGACATTTTTCAGAACAGAGACGCTTGCGGCGAAGATGTTGGTCACAGCCAAGTCATAATCACCGTCACTATCGAAGTCATTCGCAAAGATAGAATAGGGTCCATTCCCCGCGGGATAACTGGTGGCCGTTAGGAATGTGCCATCTCCATTGTTCTTGAAAACGGATGCATCTATACCGGCAGTAACAAGGTCATTGTCTCCATCGTTATCAAGGTCGCAAATGAAAATTGATGTCCCTCCACCACTGTAATTCAAAGGAGCCTCAAATGTCGCGTCACCGTTGTTGATCAGCACTGAAATGTTATTCATATCTAGATCTGCGACAGCAATATCACTTTCTCCATCTCCATCAAGGTCTTGCGCGAAAATTGAATATGGGGCGGAGCCGGCACTGATGAACATGGCATCATCAAATGTGCCGTCTCCATTGTTTAACAGCACGGATATGTTATTAGAACCCGTGTTGGCTGTGAGTAAATCATAGTCACCGTCTGCGTCAAGGTCTGTAGAAAAAATAGACCGCGGATTGTAGCCCGTCGCATAATTGACAGCGGGTTGGAAACTACCATCTCCGCTGTTGCTCAACACCGAGAGTGTGTTTGAATCCCAGTTTGCTACAGCTAGGTCGGGGTCGCCGTCGGTATCAAGGTCGCATGCGTAGACCGAAACGGGAGAGATACCTACACTATAACTGACAGCAGGCTGAAATCTACCGCTACCATCGTTTCTAAACACTGAAACGTCAAATGTCACTCCATTTGTTACGACGAGGTCACAGTCACCATCACTGTCTATGTCACTGCCATAGACTGAAGTAGGTTCAGCTCCAGTTTCATAGTCGATGGCGTCGCGGAATGTTCCGTCGCTGTTGTTCAATAGGATTGACATGTTGTCGGATTTCGAATTTGCCACGGCCAAGTCGTTGAATCCGTCACCGTCAAAATCTGCAGAAAACACAGAAAATGGCTCTGTTCCTACTTCATAGTCGATTCTTGTATCGAACAAAGGATCAAAAGCAAATAGACTATCGGTGAGAAAAAGCGTCATCGACAGAGACAGCCCAAAAGTTCTCAAGCTTGTTAAGATCTTCATTCAACGCCTCCCGCGTATTCCGCCCAAATGTTATTAATCTAAAAGCCCATCGTACAAGCGTCTTCCCACGAACCGAGAAGAAGCATTAAATATTCAGTAAATTTATTTCGATATGCAAATTCGTGTAGAACCTACCTGCTAGTTTCAATATACGCCTTTCCGTCTTGGATGCAATTACTATTGAGAGCTGACGGTGTCAGAATGAAAATTCATAAATGCATTAAATTCTCAAGTGCAGTTGCGCCGTTTCCGTGGGTGAGAGTATTCTCGCTTCAATACTAGATCTGGACACTCCTTCATTTCTTCGGTTTTGGCGGGGGCGGTGGTTTGACAGGTTGGAGTGGTGGTCTGCTGGCCGGTTTATTTTGACCCTTTTTCGACCCCTCAGTCAACGGTTTCTTTCTCATTCGACTCTCCCAAAAACGAACGTGGAATTTGTTCAATTATGTAATTTCCGGCCGGTCTCGCTAGGTAAATCGTTGGGACGGAGTAAAGTTCAGCCGAGTCTTCGTAGCGAAAGACGGTTACTTCTGATAGCACGATTTCCTGTATCTCTGTGTTTTCCGAGAATGACTCCACTCGGCCCTGATATGTGAGATTATTTGTTACATCCCTGACATATACCCAGTCGATCTCCTCGGTATTCAGGTAATACGAAAATAGGTTTTCGTCTCCGAACTTGGTAGACACTCCTAACTTTTTACCCAGCTTATTGATTAGTTTGAAATTGACGACGAGGGATACTCCTAAGGCCAAAGGAAATGAGAGCAATACTGCTAATACTATCTCAAAGCCAGATAGAGTAGGGTCAGATCGAAGTGCTGCGTCCCATATGTGCAGGTTTGTCCACTTCGGTATACCTGGCGCTTTCACTGTGATCATATCCTGAATGTAGTATAGTACTTGCAGGAGGCTGTAAGAGACTGTGCCAAGCACTACGGAATATAGACTATACCTGAAGGAGTCCCACTTTCGATGCACAGTTAGCTTGTCTACGAATATGGCGGCAGTCACACCTGGCAAGAGAATTAAGGTGATCAATACAAACAATTGGCTCATACTCTCTCCCGCGATTATTTTAGAGTTTGAGGAGTCGAACTCTTGGATCTGCCGCTATCACAGCTGCAAACCCTTCACAATATTGTGGCATGAAGTACTGCCAGTCAAGGACTTCATTCGCGTTCTAAGTGCCATACCGCGGGGCCCTAGAGCCGTTAACTTCGCGCCTCTGCCAACGAGACCACTAGTCTTTGGCCATGAGACTCGATGCAACGCGATCATCAGGACATCTGCCGAGCGACGTAACCAATTGGGTGATGGTCTTGTCGTCCCCCTATTGAAAAGACCGAATCTGAGATAAGCTCTTGTGTCGACTCGATTCATGTCGGCACTTCCATCCCGAACTGAATCAAATACCCGTCATTGTCACAAACCCCGCATTCGCGCATCCGTTGATCAGAAGTCTCGGCAGCATGGCAGACCCAGACCCGTCTGCCAACACCGGATGTGTCGGGCCGAGGTGAATCAGCAGACCCTCCATCGGGGCGCCGATTAACTCGACATCGTACCCCCACTCGTGAAGCACCGGCAGTACAGTCTCGAGATCCAAGCTATCCTTATCGGCCAGGCGCGGGTCCTCGCCCGAGTATGTGACATGAAGGCGATCTACCTCGTACCCCGACACTGTCTCAATGTCATAGGTAACGCAGATCTGTTCGAAGAAAATGCCGTCGACCGTCTTGTACTGCTTGGGTCCGGTGTAAATCTCCTGCTCACCGATCCACTTGATCTTATCGTCATCTTTGCGGAAGGCGATCGTGCGGCTGGTCGCTCCGTCCACGTGAAGCATCAGGTCGTATCTGCCGGAAGACTTCTCCAGCCGAATATCCGAATCGGCAGTGACCGGCGTAAACGCGAATCGGCACTCAGAGGCATGATTCGCCGCCTTTAATAACTGCTGGACCCGGCGGTCATGGTAGGAGACTTTCTCCGGAATCAGCCCGCAGCCGGTAATACAAGTAAGTCCCAAAGACGACAATATGAGAGACATCATGATCAAGCTGAGCCGGCCCAAACTTCTGTTCGTGCCACCGGGATATGTGCAACAAGTGACATCACGCATAGTAGTAGTCCCAAAATGGTTGCGCATGGCTACGATGTCAATTTGTTTTCGTCCCGTGCCGCCGGAGTCCGGTAGGGCCACTAGCGCAACATCGGTCGAAATCATCGATAATTGCCGTTAACTCATTTGAACTGAATTGGTTACGAAAAGAGTACAGACAGGCGGAGAATCGAGCAGGCTGGTTTTTTTTACCCATTTGATTGCTTTTTCCGACAACCGGCTCTTATTTCCGGCGTTTAAGATTGGCAAAGGACAAAGAGATAGGTGACAGAGATCAGAATTCGCGCACATTTGTCTGTTGTGGGTGTGGCACTACTTGCCATCGTCTGCCTTTTATCCTCCAATGTTTTCGGTCAGTCGCCGGACACGGTTCGCGTTGCGGACACCTTGCACCTGGTTGATACGCTTCAACCTCCGGACAGCCAGCCGGTTCAGGATAACCAGGAAGTCATCATCGTTAATCTTGGTGATCGGGTGTACCATCCGGACGGCATACTCGGCAAGCCTTCATTTAAAGCGCAATTCACTTATGCCTCAGTCACGGGCGACTTAAAGAGGCCGGTCGGTGATATCCAGCGCTTGACGTTTGGGCTTGACCTGGTCGCCGCCTCCCGGTTGACGCTTTTGTCGAGCGTGCGTGTGGTTGTTCAGGACTCCACCCGCTACGAAGTCAATGGCGGAATCCGCCTGTACGTAGTGAATCCGTTGGCCGAGAGACGGACGAAAAATCCCGATGGCCCAGTGGGCGGTGTCTCTTTGACAGTCGTAGCCGGCGCCCGCTTTTCCAGCAGCGGCAATACTACGTCGAAAATGGTCGCCGACGGCATCCTGACCGTTCCGGTGTCATCATGGGTTACAATCAGTGGCGGATACCGGTACTACGAGGAGATCGAACGGTTCGACGTTCAAAAGGGGTTCGGCTCGATCAGCGTCTATCCGACAGGTTACTCTCGAGACTCGGCGTATGTGAATCCCGATGGTTCGGTGGGTAATCTGGCGTTCAAACTCTCAGGGGGCGGATCGGTCAACGGGATTTTCGGTGAAATCCAGTTGCTTATGCCCTTCAGTGGCAATATGACTGTGGCCACTATTATCCGAGGCGAACGGGTCCCCGGCCCGCCTTATCGTCGCTCCGCAATAGCCGGTTTTCGACTCTCCTATTATCCGTAAGTTCTCACAATCCTTTCACTTTCATCAATTTAATCCCCGGACGAAACTTAGACGGGACTGGTTTCGTATATGCCAGTATATCAGAGCAAACCCGTTTTCAGGCAATGGAGGAAGCGTGAAGAATTTTCTCAATGTCTCACTGGCGGCCCTGGTGGTGGTTGCCGTCGTTTTCAGCTTTGGGGTGGGAAAAACAACAAAGTATACCAATGACGCATGGCTGGGCGTGGAGACACAAACGGTCGATGACGAACTGGCCAAAGGGTTTGACCTGCCCGTAAGCCACGGGGCGATCGTGAACGACGTTATTGAAGGCTCGCCGGCAGAAGAGATTGGTCTTGAGCAGGGGGATATCATTATCGCTTTCGACGGCAAGAAGGTGACGGATTCGGACGATCTGATCGACATGATCGAAGATCACAGCCCGCAAGACAAGGTGAACCTGACCGTGTATCGTGAAGGCAAAGAAAAAGAGATACAGGTAACGTTGGATCGGGCTCCGAAAAACCGTCATGATGTGGTGGTGTTCCACAACGGGTCATCGAACAGATACCTGACGGTGCCGACGGTTCCTCCGGTCCCATCAGTTCCCGGCGTACCTGCCGTCCCCAAGGCTCCTCTTGCCTGGTACGATAACAACGGCAAAGGATACGCGATCACTGTAGAGCGAGGCGGGTATATCGGCATCAATATCATGGATCTAAGCGAACAACTCGGCGCCTACTTCGGCGTGCAGGATAGTCAGGGGGCGCTGGTGACGAGTGTCGAAGAAGAGTCCCCGGCGGCCCTCGCGGGGATAAAGGCCGGCGATGTAATTGTGAAGATCGATGATGAAAAGGTGTTCGGCACCGATGATGTCCGCGATGCCATTCAGGACAAGGAAAAAGGTGAGAAGGTAAATCTGGCAGTGCTTCGCGACAAGAAGGACATGGCGTTCGAGGTTGCGGTCGATGAGAACGAAGACAATGCGTACAACTATTCTTATCGCTACAATGGTCCGGACATGAACATTCAGATTCCGAAAATGAAAGGCATCTGGAACGGGTCATACGACGATCTCAGCGAGTATTTCAATTCTGCCGAGTGGAAAGATCAGATGCGCCAGCTGGAGGACAATCTGCAGGAGCTAAAGCAGAACCTGAAGGAGCAACAGCTCGAGCAGAAGCAGGAGTTGAAGCTGCAGCTCGATGAGCTTCATGAGCAGCTCAAGCAGCTCGACCAAAAGATTAAGTAGATTCGAAATCCCGTTTACCTACATTCTTCCTTCGAGCGAGTTCCGGAAATCCGGGGCTCGCTTTTTTTGCCATTTCTCTGTTGCGCAGCGTTCTGAAGGGGGTTTATATTGACCGCATCATGATACAAATCACTATCGAGAAACTCTATAAATCACGCAATCAGGAGCTGGAGCTTACCCTGTTGTCCAGCAATGAACAGGGACTCAAGAAGGTCGTCCACAACGCGGAACTTCACCGACCCGGCCTCGCCCTGACCGGATTTTTCGAGCGCTTTTCCAACAAGCGGATCCAGATTCTTGGCGAAACCGAGATGACATACATTGGCCAGCTTGACCGCGATCGGCTGCTGGAAATATCGAATTTGATTTTCGAGCATGACATCCCGATGATCATAATCTCCAAAGGAATAACTCCTCCCAATGAACTCATTGAGACGGCCGACAAGCATCACACCTCGGTTTTCTCGAGCCGCTTGACCACGGCCGAGCTGACCAACCGGCTGGCGGCTTATCTTGACCACATTTTCGCGCCTTCGATCAATGTCCATGGCACACTGGTTGACGTTTATGGTGTTGGGTTGCTCTACACCGGGAAATCGGGAATCGGCAAATCCGAGGTCGCGCTGGACCTGGTCGAACGCGGCCACCGGCTGGTGGCCGACGACGTAGTCAAAATTACTCGGGCCGCACCCGATGTTCTCATCGGAACCGGCTCGGAACTGCTTGGCCATCACATGGAACTTCGCGGCGTGGGGATTATCGATATTGAAGAACTGTTCGGTATCCGGTCGATTCGTCTGCAAAAGCGTATCGAAGTCGAGGTGAACCTGACACTTTGGTCGGAAACCGAGGACTACGAGCGGCTGGGGATCGAGGACCGTAAGACCACCCTGCTGGGAGTGGGGATTCCAGTCGTCAGGGTGCCAATCTCGCCGGGAAAGAACATCACAGTTATCTCAGAAGTGATTGCGATGAACCATATGCTGAAAGTTTACGGTGAAAACTCCGCCCTGGAGTTTACCAAGAAATTATCGCAGACGCTGAGCCGCCAGTCGATGACCAAGGATTACCTGGAATCGGACTTCGAATAGTCGCCCGCGCTCTCCAACATGTTCACCAAAAAGCACTTGGCAAATCCGGTGGGAGGTTGTACCTTACCGGTCTTGCGGATGAGTGACCGACGCAAGGAACCATTCACAACTGATCTGGTACAAGGTAATTGATTTCTGGAGGATAGACTTAATGATGAGAAAACGTGTTATCGGACTGCTGCTCATATTGCCACTGCTTATGTCGGTGATTAGTGGATGTGGCAAATCGGGAGGAAAGACAGTTGCGACGGTTGGGAGTGACAAGATCACCTCGACTGACCTGAACGAATATTTTGATCGCATGCGTATGACATTTCCCACCGCGCAGGACGAGTACAACAAGCGCCGGGAACTGCTCGATACGATGGTGGTAACTCAGCTTTTGGTGCAGGCCGCCTACGAGAAGGGGATCGACAAGCTGGATGAACTGGCGCGCGTCATAATCGGCAACAAGGATAAATTCCTGCTTGATGCCTTATACGAGAAACATGTGGCGAGCAAGGTGGAGCCGACTGAGGCCGAGCTAAAAGATTTCTACAACCATATGCAGTACAAGATACGGGTCTCGCACATTCTGGTGAAAGACAAAGACACCGCCCAGATGATTTTTGACAGCCTGAAACAGGGCGGCAATTTCGAGCAATTAGCCTATCAGTTTTCCATCGATCCCAATGCCAAGCGGAACAAAGGGGACCTGGGTATAGTCGGCTGGGGTGAAACAGTCGAAGACTTCCAGCGGGCGGCGTTTGAGATGCAGCCCGGGGAAATTTCACCGCCGATCAAGTCGCCGTTCGGCTATCATATCATCAAGCTGATTGACAAAATGCCCAACGATTCCCGGGGTGACTACGAGACAATCAAGCCACAGATACGGAACCAGTTGCGGAATATGAAGTCGATGCAGCTCACGGAGGCCTACCTCGATTCCATGCAGACCAAATACCCGGTGACAATCGATACTACCACCTGCAACTACCTGATGCACAAAAGACAGGAAATGTACCCGCCGCAACTGCTCGCAACCCTGCCACGAAACGATTTTGACATGGAACAACTCGACCGCAATGAGAAAGAGTTGGTGCTGGCAACATGGGATGGCGGGCAGATGACAGTAAGCGAGTACCTGACTCAACTCAAGGATGTCCCGATGGCGGTAAGACCGGACCTGGATGACGCCGACTCGCTCAAGACGGTGGTCTTCCAGATGAAACTTCAGGATATTCTGGCCAACGAAGCGGTTCGCGAAGGGCTCGAGAACGATGCGGATTATCTGCACAAGATGAAAATGTTCAAAGAGCTCAACATGGCTGATATCATGAAGAATGACTCAATCCCCGCCCCTCAGGCGCCGGATGAGGGGACTGTTCGTCAATACTACGATGAGCATCCGGATGAATTTACATCGCCGGCCAGAGTGCACGTGTTTGAGATACTCCTGAGCGACGAACGCCAGGCCAAGCAGTTGAGGAAGAGTATCAAGTCGCTCAAGGAGTTCAAAGAGAAGGCGATGGATTTGAGTGAGCGAAGCGGTAAACGGGCGCTGGCCGGAGACCTGGGCTATTTTGACCGGCGGCTGTATCCGGAGATATTCGACCTGGCGATAAAGACTCCGGTGGGCGAAATAGGCGGCCCGGTAGTGACAGGCACGAAGTACTCAATCTTCTATGTGGTCGACAAGATTCAACCTGAGCTCAAGGACTTCCTGGGTGTCAAAAGAGGCATCCTGGATAATCTTCAGAAGGAACAGAAGGATCACGCAATACAGCAATGGATCGATGAACGGCTGAAGGCGACGACCGTGAATATTGATGAAAACGCGGTGTGGTCGACTATCGATATGAGCAAGTATCCCAAACAGACGGATTCATCGGCGGTGAACAATTAGCAAACGAAGGTACATGAACATTTCTCGAATATTAGCAAGTGTGGCCGTTCTGCTGACTCTGGCAAGCGCGGTTTCGGCGCAACGCGAGACGGTTGATAAAATTGTCGCGGTAGTCGGGGACCAGGTCATTCTGGCCAGCGAGTTGGCCAGCCAGCTTCAACTGGCCGTTTTACAGAGCGGTCGCCAACCCAGAACACAGCAGGAGATGGATGTTCTTAAGAATGACCTGCTTGAACAGATGATATCGGATCGTCTGTTTCTGATCGCGGCCAAGAAGGACACAAGCATCAAGGTGCGCGACGAGGAAATAGATGAGGCGCTGGATGAGCAAATTGCCAGAATCTCAAAGAATTTCGATACCTATGATGCTTTCCTGGCGGCTTTGGCGAACGAAGGACTGACGCTTCGCGACCTCAAGAAGAAGTACCGGCCGGAGATCGAAAATCAATTGCTGAAAGAGCGGTATCAACAGAAACAGCTGTACACGGTTTCCGTATCGCGCCATGAGGTTGAAGAATTCTATGA
This sequence comes from uncultured Ignavibacteriales bacterium, assembly GCA_964371785.1. Taxonomy (GTDB): domain Bacteria; phylum Zixibacteria; class MSB-5A5; order GN15; family FEB-12; genus CAVQCT01. The sequence continues at coordinate 13,346 of CAYJOL010000008.1, forward strand.
GCGAAACAAGGACTCGATACCGAATCAGCCGGAGGCCGCAAAACTGGCGCACATTCTCCTGGCCATTCAGCCGTCGGAACAGGTTGAAGATTCAGTCAAGCAACTGGCTGGTGAATTGAGGCAGAAGGTTCTCGACGGCGCTGATTTCGCCACGCTCTCTTCGCAGTATTCCAGTGGCCAAGCAGGAGCGGACGGCGGAGAGCTCGGCTATGTAGCGAAAGATGACATGGTGCCGGAATTCGCGCGCGCCGCATTCAACCTCAACGTCGGTGACATCTCCGGTGTCATCCGCACCCAGTTCGGATATCACATTATCAAGAACGAAGGGCAAAAAGACGATAAGCTGAAGCTCCGGCACATCCTTCTCGAAGTGCAGCCTTCGCACGATGACACAGCCAAGGTCTATCAGCTGGCCGACTCGTTGCTACAGGCGGCTCGCGATGGCGGGGATTTCGCCCAAATGGCCAAGGTGTTCTCGGCCGATTCGGAGACTCGCGCTCAGGGTGGTGAACTCGGTTGGTTTGCGGTCGCACAGCTTCCGGCTGATTTCGCCGACACTGTCAAAGGCTGGACATCGCCGGGGACATACAAGGGTCCGGTTCCGACCAAATACGGTATTCACATTCTGAAATTGCTTGATTATCAACCCGCCAAAGAATACCGGCTACCCGACGACTTCGACCAGATCAAGGAGCTGGCCCGGCAGGATAAAACGGGCAAAATGGTTCAGAAGTGGATAGAAGAGCTCAAAGAAAAGACGTATATCAAAGAAGATCTTAACTGACGTTTTTATGCGAATAGACGACTTTCTTTCCACAGTTGGAATCATCAAGCGGCGAACCGTGGCCAAGGAACTGGCGCAGTCCGGCATGATCGCGGTCAACGGCCGGGCGACCAAAGCGGCGTATCAGGTCCGGACCGGCGACATCATCCAGGTCAAAGGGGCGCACGGAATAACCATCGAAGTGCTTGAGCTTCCGTCTGGTTCGGTGCCAAAAGACAAGCGGGACCTGTACTTCAAGCTGCTGGCCGGCGTCCAATAATTGGACTTGGTACATCAATTACCTCCATTTTAAGCGCCCGATAACGAAAAAGTCGACCTCGCGGCGCGACTCGACGAACCAAATCCGCGCTCTTTTGTTATACTGTATCAGAAGATGAAATTGCAGAATGAACCTTCAAGAAGACGTGAGGAGCGCTGTGAATAAATCAAGACCGGGCACCCTTGGAGAACTCAAAAAATCCGGATGGACAAGCCGATCTGTCAAAGATGAACTCCGCGAAAATCTGTTGAAGAAGCTTTCCTCGGGAATCACTGTTTTTCCTGGAATTATCGGATACGAAAGAACCGTTATTCCGCAGATTCAGAACGCCATCCTGTCGAAGCATAATTTTATCCTGTTGGGTCTTCGCGGTCAGGCCAAGAGCCGAATTCTCCGGCAGTTATACGCGCTTCTGGATGAAGCCATTCCGGTAATTCCGGGCACCCAGCTCAACGAGGATCCGTTGAACCCGCTCTCACCGCAGGGCAAGAAACTGGTTGAGCAGATGAAAGACAAACTGCCCATTGAATGGCTGGAGGGAAAAGACCGCTTTCACGAAAAACTGGCCACGCCCGACGTCTCCATCGCCGACCTGATCGGCGATATCGACCCAATCAAGGCGGCGCGTGAGAAACTGGACATATCCAACGAGGAAGTTATCCACTGGGGCATCATTCCTCGGACTAACCGGGGGATTTTCGCCATCAACGAACTGCCGGACCTTCAACCCCGCATTCAGGTCGGACTGCTGAACATTCTCGAGGAAAACGACATTCAAGTCCGTGGATTCCCTCTGCGGGTCCCCCTCGACATGTTGCTGGTGTTTACCGCGAATCCAGAGGATTATACCAATCGCGGTAACATTATTACGCCGTTGAAAGACCGTATTGATTCACAGATCATCACGCATTACCCGCGAAGCCTGGAGCAGGCCCGCCAGATCACGGCCGGCGAAGTCAGGCACGCAAAGAAAGAGATGCGCATTCCGGAGTTTCTGCGCGACATTATAGAGGAAGTTTCTTTCGAAGCACGTGACAGCGAGTATGTCGATCAGAGTTCCGGGGTCTCGGCGCGCGTATCCATCTCCGCCTATGAGAATTTCCTGTCGAACATAGAACGCCGGGCATCGGCCAACAATGAGCCTCCCTTTCCCCGGATGTGTGACATCTATTCAATCGTGCCTGCGGTGTCCGGAAAAATCGAACTCGTCTACGAAGGGGAGCAGGAAGGTCCTGCCACAGTCGCCTTCAATCTCATAGGGCAGGCCATTAACAAGGAGTTCCTCAAACACTTCCCTGAGCCGGTGAAAGGCAAACAGCATCCGGACAAAGCGGTTGTGGACAATCCGTACGAAGCGGTCACGGACTATTTTACTTCTGGCCGTAAACTGGAAATTTCCGACGACATGGGTGTCGATGAATATCGGCGACAACTCTATGCCATCGCCGGGCTCAAGCAGATTGTAAAGAAGTATTTCGACACCAGCGACGAGAATGAACTGGCCCTCCGCATGGAGTTTGTGCTCGAAGGGCTTCACCAGAATAACGTCATTGCCCGCGAAATGCAGGACACGACCTTCCGATACAGCGATGTCTTCTCCGATATGCTCAAAGGGATGGGAGGCACGTCGTGAGATTCATCTATTCCGAATGGGATGATGAATTATTTCGTCAGCTGCAAAGTCTGGCCAATCTGATGGCTATCTTCAATTACTTGCTGCTGAGGATGAACGGCGATGTTGAGCAGACGCTGAAGATGATGGAGCGTCTCCAGCAACAAGGCTATATCGATGCCGACTATGACCTCGAAGAGTTCAAGCGGAAATTGAAACAGTCCCGGCTTATCAAACAGGGCAAGGGTGGTCTGCAGCTTGCGCCAAGGGGGGAAAAGAGTCTCCGGCAGCAAGCGTTCGAACAGATCTTCCAGAAAATGAGAGCGTCGGGTCAAGGCCAGCACGCGCTTCCTTACGAAGGTGGCAGTTCCGAAGAACTGCTCCCTGAGAAAAGACCGTTCGCATTTGGGGACAGTTATCGAGCTATTGACTATAACAGCTCGCTCTTCAATACCATTACGCGAAGCGGCGATTTCGATCTGGATATGTCCGAAAGGGATCTTGAGGTGTTCGAGTCAGAGCGATCGACATCGTGCGCTACTGTGTTGATGATCGATGTCTCGCATTCGATGATCCTCTATGGCGAGGACCGCATCACCCCGGCCAAACAGGTGGCGATGGCGTTCACCGAACTCATTCTCACCAAATATCCCAAGGATGACCTTTCCATAGTCCTGTTCGGAGACACTGCGGAGCAGGTTCAGATTAAAGACCTGCCATATATCGGAGTCGGTCCTTACCACACGAATACACAGGCCGGGCTCCGCATGGCCCGTAATATCCTGCTGGCAAAAAAGCACGTGAACAAACAGATATTCATGATCACCGACGGGAAGCCATCTATGATTACTCGTGCCAACGGCCAGCTCTATCGCAATCCAATGGGGTTGGATCCGATGATAGTCAATCGGACGCTCGACGAAGCAGTGGTCTGCCGCAAGAAGAAGATTCCTATAACGACCTTTATGGTGACCGATGACCCGTATTTACAGCGGTTCGTACAGCGACTTACCGAGTTAAACAAGGGGCGGGCCTATTTCTCATCGGTCGATAATCTGGGAAGCTTCGTCATCTGGGACTTCGTGAGTAATCGCAAAAAAAAGGGAAAATAGTCGCCGAAACGGCTCAATTCCACTCGCTTGGCATTCATCGTCTCACTGACAGCCGAAAAAGTGATTGCTCCAGGGCGTTGAATCTTGTACTGTCTACACATTGGAAAAAAACAATACCTGATGACATTCAACGCCGGCGAGGGTAATATGACGAGAATGAGCGAGAGTCTTACAGTTCCGAAACTGGACTGGAAAAAAGCCACCTGCGAAGTATGCGGTGACTCATTTGATTACATGGGCAAACGGCGCCCCCATACCTGTAAAAAGGGGGAGTGCCTGTATAAATTTCAATACAATATCAATCTCCAAACCTGGGCGAGCCACCAACCCGGGCTGTTCGAAGTATAGCGACGGTTTATTTACTGCCAGTATTTTACAAAGACGGCGTCACGCGAAATTTTCACGCTGTACAGATTCGATCCGACCGGCAGTAACGTGCAGATCTTCGCTGTAACGGCCTTTGAAATCCGGGACTTGATTTCATCCTGACTGAGTCTCCCGGCCAGATCCTGCTCTATCTGTTGTCTCATCTTGTCGGTATAGCCGAAGATCGGGTCAAGCAGGATATCGGGCACGCCGACAACGTCCAGTTCAAAGTCAAGCTTGACTTCGACACGGTCATAACTGATCTGCTGGTTATCCATGACCAAACCGATTGTCACCCCAAGTAGCATGTTTTTCAGGTGGGCCTGAAAGGTCCCGCTGATCTCGTTGCCGTTTTCCTCGAAGCGGGACTCCAATCGAAGAGATCCGTGATGAAAAGTAGAGTTCGCGTTTACAAACGACAGAGTGATGCCGGAGGACCGAATTTCGTTGGCATACTGCTCAACACTGAACATGACAACCCGCTTGGTAAAAACAGGCACGGTAAAACGCAATTCATTGATTCCCAGGGTGGCCGGAAACCGGCAAAAGCTCGCGTTCTCTCCCTTGGTGATAACAAGCTGTGTCTGACCGATGATCGGATTGATGATTCGCTCGACTAACCCGGCCGAGGCATGCAGCAACCGAAGAGTGCCGCGGCCTGATCGGTTGTGTGGAGAGTAGATACGCAATGTAGTCTCCGGTATCGTTGGGGTGACGTTTTCGCGGGACAAGATAGCAGCAGGGAGCGGAATTTCAAAATGATTAGCTCGATAACCGGAAACATAAAGTCTGGACAACTCCAGTTCAGCGACGCCCCTCAAGTGAGCGGGAGCGGGTTATATGATAATATCCGGATATATGGATATATTATCACGCCGGCATTTGTGCCCTATTTTGTGTTTTACCTGTATTCTGTCTGGAACCGGGAATCGCAGCCGGTGTTTAAAGGCTGTGTCAGTTGCGTTTGTGGACAATTTTACTCTAACATACCGTTTCGGCTAAATATCTCTTTGAACGATGACGTATATAGGTTATAATAGACATAGAAATTTCCAACCAGTCTTACACGCAAAAGGAGTAACAGCATGAAAAAGTTATTCGCCGTAGCGCTGCCCGTGATGGTAGTTTTCGGCCTCACCGTCGCTTCCGTCTATTCCACTGGAAACGACAAGGCCTGCACTCAGGAGACCAAGGCCGCAACTGCTTCGTCCAAGAGCGCCTGTTGTGCCTCGGCCAAAACCACCGATGCCAAGATGACCAGCGCCAAAGAGTGCCCGGTGACCGGCGCTCAGATGACTGGAACCGATGTAAAATGCGACTATCCAGGTGACTGCGCAGTCCGCACCATTTCCATCAAGGGAATGACCTGCGCCGGTTGCGAGCAGTCTGTGACGACCGCCCTGATGAAGGTTCCGGGGGTAGTGAAAGTCGCCAGCATTTCTTACAAAGATGAAAAGGCCGTGGTCTGCATCGATCCGTCCAAGTGCAAGGACGAGGCGTCGCTGACCAAGGCGGTTGCCGATAAGGGATACGCGGCCGAGATTATACCGGCGGTAGCCAAGACCAGCGAGGTCATGGACAACGCGTCTTCGTGCACTCCGGCCCAGAAAGCTGCCTGTGGAAGCAAAGTCTGTTCCGGCGTCAAGAAGACCACTGAAACCAGTGACAAGGGCGCCGCATCGACCAAGTAGAGTCGATTTAATGCCACAAGTTGGCGAAGGCGGAAGCACTGCTTCCGCCTTTGCTTTTGCAGACTTATCCGGCTGGGGTGTATAAAAACTTGGTTAGACGAAACCGACCGAGGCTTCGACTATGGAGTATGGCCGCGAACGTTCAGTCATGTTGTGCGATTTTGTTTGCCGAGTGAGGCGGAAGGTAGTTACTTTACCCCAATGCGAAGAATCCTGTACGTTGTAGTTTTACTTTGTGGGAGTTGGTTTGCGGCCGACGCCGCCAAATATGCCGGAGATCCGTTCTCTCTGGGCGTTGGCGGACGGGGGCTTGCGCTCGGTGGTGCCGTTGCCGCGGGGCCGTTCGATGGTACCGCGCCGTACTGGAATCCAGCCGGGATGGATCGGCTCAACGGTCGATATGTCACCGCCATGCACGCCGAAACCTTCGGGTCATTGCTCAACCATGACTTTGTCGGCTATGTCGATTCCCGGTCGCGCGGCGACGCGCGCATACGCGCCTTTGGCTTTTATCTGTACTACCTCGGCGGCGGGGGAATCAAAATTACCCAGTTGGATGAATTCAATCGACCTTACGTTGTTCGGGAGGAGTCGCATGGTGACTTTCTGCTCTCGGGGGCTATCTCGGGAAAGATTTCCGATCGACTCGATTTCGGACTGACCGCGAAGATCATTTACCGGGATATCGGCACCGAGACGGGCAAGGGGTTGACTCTTGATGCGGGCATGCTGTATGCGGCCTACAGTTTCCTCGATCTTGGTCTCATGGTCAGCGATATCACGACCGGTTTCATTCGCTACTCAGGTAAGACGTTCGGTACCGGGTCCAATACCGAGTCGATCTATCCCACCGTCAAACCGGGGCTCATGGTATCACACAGCTATCGTGACTTTGTGGGGCGATTCATGGCCAGCGGGGATATCAAATTCGAAAGTGTCAAATATGCGGCACAATACTGGAGCGGCGCCGTTTCTCTGGACACGCACTACGGGGGGGAACTGGCTTGGCGCGAAACGTTATTCGGCCGCGCCGGCTTCGACATCGGCAAGTTTACCGCCGGTGGCGGTGTGAACGTCCGCAAAATCACCGTCGATTTCGCGTACCTTCACCACGATGACCTTGATGCCACTTACCGCGTAAGTGCCGGCTACAATTTCTAAACAAGATTACAGGCTGTCCGCCAAGATACTGTCAGCGACCAGCTTTCCTTCCGGCCACTTTGCCTGCACCACAAACATTCCCCGCAATTCACCTACCGCATATCCAGTCGCATGATCATCAGGGTACTTATCGCGTATCGCCGCCGCAGTTTCCGGGGGAATCCGCTCCTGAGGACCATGGCAGTTCAGGCACATGGGGGCGGCAAAAATCGGCTTGTAGAATGAGAATACTTTTATGCCGTCCTGATCGGACCACTCGGAGTAGTCAGCCGGGCGGCCTTGCACCGTATCCTGGAACATGGCCAGAATCATGGTCTGGTGCGAATCGGCTTCATTATCCGGGTTTCGATACCGGTCAGAGACACGTCGTATTGTCCAGAAATCACGCGAAACTGTTTTGGCGATAATCGGTGCCCTGTCGTAGCAGACTGAGATAGCGTTCACCGCCCCACCCTCCTGCATCGCCGCCATGAGCGCCCCCCGCAGCTGCTTACTAAAAGTGTCGACCAGTCGATTAGAAGCCTCCTGAAGCAGCTTCTGATCGGCGGCCGAGATGCTGTCGGTTGTTTTATTGTCCTGCGTCTTATCCTGCTTGTTGCATCCCAGCAAAAGAACCGCCAGACAGGCAACCAAAGTGATTCGTCCCATGCATCCTCCTGTTCCCATTCATAAGTCTCTCCATCCATATATGCTACAAAGGGAAGCGTCAGTCAAGAGGGGAGGTGAAAATCATCCTTGCCGAATCAGAAACCGAATCCGATACTGAGATACCACCTGTCTACGTTGCTGTTGGTTACACCGTAACCGAATTCCACCGGCCCAAGCGGTGAATCGAGTCCCAGGACGGTGCCAAAGCCGTGGCGTAGTCCATTGAGCTTGATCTGGTCGGTGCTGTGATAGACATCGCCCAGATCGTAACTAAAACTCAGATAGAGATCCAGCGGTAGTTTGAATCGAATTTCGTTTGACAGGAGGAACATCTTGTCCCCACTCAGCTGATATGTGCGGAGCCCGGCAAACGAGTGCAGGCCACCGAGGTAGAATCGTTCCGATGCGGGCAGACCTGCTCTGGAAATACCCAGGGCCACGTGAGGATGATAGTTCACATATTGAGTAAACGGCAGGTATGTCTCCAAAGACCAGTGGAATTTAGAATACTCGGCGTCGCCGCCCAGGAATCGTCCTGCCAGGTCCAGTTCGAATACGTGTCGATTCCCCGAATTGGGAAACGGAATCCGATCGAGATTTTCAACCACCGAACGTAATACAAGCATGCGGAGTCCCAGCCGTTCGATCGGATTGCCGTTCGTGTAGGTGTATTTCAATTGTCTTACCACAAGTCCGGCTGAAACTGTCCCCAGTCGCGCGATCTGTTGACCAAACGTCAAATCAAATCCGGTGCCGTATTCGGTAATAACACCGTCGGTCGTGTTGTCCGGATTGTACAGTTGCCGTTCGAGCATGGTGTGATCGATGGCCGCCCGCGCGGTCAGATATGTAGAAAATATCCGGTCCGTCTTTAAGGATGCATAGTAGTGTTGTCGATCGGATGAGTAACGGGCATGAAGCAGGTACTCCAAACCAATGCCTGCTACGTTATCGTCGACTAATTCGGCGAATTCTTCGGATTGGTATTCATCGTCCCAGTGCCAGCCGATCCTGAGTTGACGATACTCCTTCTCCTCGACGCCAATTTTCACCAGCGCCCCGCTGTCATAGGGAAGGACATCTATCGTAACGCGATCGAAAAGGTCCGTGCCATAAATATGAGAGATTCCCTGGGCGGCACGGCGTGTAGAATACAGTTCGCCGCGGTCCAACGGAAAATGGGACCGCACATACCAGTCCTTTGTCCGTTTATTGTCGACAATATCGATTCGCCGGATTACCGCCTCGTCTATTCCGACATAGATTCGCTCATTAGCGTAGTCGATCGAGGTCGGCTTTGCATCGACCAGGTCATAGCCGAAACTGTCGTACAGGGCCGCAATGCGCGTGAATCCTTCTTTCAGAGTTGTCAGAGTGATGGTGGAATCAGGTGTAATGAATTGCGACGCCAGAGTCGAATCATCGAATATCGTATTGCCTACAAAATGAAATTCGACTTTCGCATACCGAAAGTTTCGCGTAATGCTTATGTCGAGATTGACTTCCACGGTATCCACCTGGTACCCGGTAGGAAGCGAATCCGTCGGAGTCAATGCTACGGCCAGACGGAGCAAGCCGTGATCCCGATATATTGCTTTCAGTTCATTGATCAGCGTGCCCCGGGATACGACCCGATGCTGAAGCGAGTCAAACCAACGGAGGTCCCGCGAATCCGATTCCATACGCAGAGAGTTGAGGTAATAGAATTTTCTTCTCTCCTGTCCTTTCTGCAGCTCAATAATGCTGTCAGCCGCCGCTATGCCGGCTTCATATCCCTTCCGGATCATGAGGTCCTTGTCTTTGAAGTCCGAGGCGCGATATTCATCAATTTCAGGCGTGATAACATAATCAGCGTCGGCCAGCTGCTGGGCAAGTTTATCGGCGGTCATGATTGTAGTCACCTGGTGCGCGATATCAACCGGAGTGACAATTTCCTGACGGTGGAGCAACGGACTGGTTGTGTTAACTGCGACCACGACCATCACGGAATCTGACATCGACCTGACCAGATCGACCGGGACCGGCGTCAGCATTCCTCCGTCCATAAGAATTTCGTCGTGCCGTTCCAATCCGGTAAAGGCCAGAGGGAATGCCATCGTGGCTCTCATGGCATCGGCGATCGAACCACTGTCGATTATGACCGACCGGCCCGAGACGATGTCGGTGCTTATGGTTTTGAACGGAATTGGCAGATGCATGAAATCAGCCCCGCAATGATAGGTCGCTTTGGTAGTCAGGGTGGTCAGTATCGACGTCAATTTCTGCCCGGCGGTTATGGCTTGAGGGATGATAGGTTTGAGCCCGCGGAAACGTATGGACAACAGGTGCCGGTCTTTCTCCAGCCGCCGGGTGAAAAACATCGAGGTTCGCGAAGGGGAATTGGAAAAGAGGGTGTTGAAATCGAGCCTATCGACGATCGAGTCAAGCTGGTCGGCGGTATAGCCCGAAGCATACAGCCCGCCGACAATGCCGCCCATCGATGTCCCGGCAATGCCGGCCACGCGAATGTTCTTTTCCTCGAATGCCTTCAATACTCCGATAACCGATAGTCCTCGCGCTCCTCCGCCTGAGAGGGCAAGCAGGATCGGGTAAGACTCGGCTTTGTCTTGCGGGTCGAGTCCGTCGTACCCACCTATGACGATTGTGCTACCACTGCAGATGCCGCTTGTTGTCAGAAGCAGCAACGCGGCAATATGGATCAAGGCAGTTTTCACTTGCCAAGCGATTCGCAAATGAGGTTCATTATTTAAGAAAGATAGTATTGTTATAAAGGCATTTTCAAGTGGCAATTACGCGTGCGCAGGCCAAGGAAATCAAATCTCTATCGACGAAAAAAGGTCGCCGGCTCCGGCAGCGGTTTCTGGCGGAAGGGGTACGCCTGTTGGAGGAAGCGGAGCGCAGTCGGTGGCTGCCCGAATTGGTCTTGCTCAGCCCGCCTGATATGTCCGAACGGGAGAAGAAACTCGCGACCCTGTTCGCCAGAAGAGGAGTCCGTGTCGAAGAAATCTCGCGTCGTGATTTCGAATCGCTGGCGACAACCGAGACCCCCCAAGGGATGGCCGCGGTTTTCGCGATACCCCGCTGGGATCTGAAACAACTTTACCCCGACGCTTTCCGTAAGATACTGTGGTGCGAGAACGTCACTGATCCCGGCAATGTCGGCACATTGGCTCGATCGGCGCTGGCTTTCGGCTTTTCGGCCGTTCTTTTGAGCGGCCGTTCGGTGGAACCGTTTGCGCCGAAAGTAATAAGAGCCTCCGCCGGAGCGATTTTCGGCCTGAAACTCATTCAATGCGGTAACGCCGAAGTGCTTGAGTTCGCGTCGACGACCCGTCGTCTAATTCTCGCCGCCGATCCCGACGGCGAACCGGACGATTGCCTGTCGGCACCGGAAACCAAAAACAGCCGACTTTTGCTCGCGATTGGCGCCGAAGCGGAGGGATTGTCCGATGAGATTCTGTCGGCCGCGAAATATCGGGTTCGTATTCGTCACAGCGATAAAGTGGAATCGCTCAATGCAGCTATCGCAGGCTCAATATTGATGAATAGAATGTATGAAATAGATCGGAACGCTTCATGAATAGAAAAGTATTGCTGTCGCTCGGTTGTCTGCTGGTTCTCCTGGTCACGCACGCGGCGGTCGGTCAGGATATCTTCAAGCAGGAAGACAATCAGTATTCGACTCGGGAGCTTGTCCGCACGACACCCCTGCCACGGGGTAGCCGTATTGTGATAAAGTCCGCAGAGACGTTGCGGGGGCTACTGACTATCACCGCTTCGGATGCGGGGGAGGCTCGCTTGAAGTATTTTAAGCAGGCCAAGACGACGATTAAATCACGCGCCATCGATTACATTGACCTGATCGACGTGTCGATGGAGAAGACTCCGGGCGGGCTGCAGTTGGAACTGCGAGCTCCCAATCCCGCACCCTGGAGTGCGGACGAAGCGGGCACGTTGACCGGTGAACTGTTCGTGCCTGAAGGCTGCGATATCGAGATTAACGCCGCCTATTTCGACATCGATGCTACCGGGCCGTTCCGGACTATGTCCATTCCGTCATCGCTCGGTCGCCTGACAGTCGAGAATGTGACCGACCTTTGCGAATTGTCGACTTCCAATCGTCGCCTGACGGTCACGAATATCCTGGGACAAATCAGTGCCGCGACGACTAATTCGACTTTGACCGCCACGCGAATAAACTGTGGCGACAATAAAGCGGTCTTTCGAAACGATGGCGGCGACATCAAAATAGAGGGATTGACAGGTGAGGCCAATGTGAAGAACAACTATGGTCGAATCGATGTTGAGGATTATCATCCGACGGGCAACAATAATTACATCCGAAGTTCCAACGGCCCCATAATGGTGTACATTACAAAAATGAGCGGCGGACAGTTGCTCTTAAGCAATCAATACGAGGATATCGATATCACTATACCTGAAGCAATATCAGCCACTCTGTCACTGGCGGTCGAAGAAGAGGGAAAAATTGAAGTCTCGAATCTTCCCTTCAAGCCGGAAGTCATCCAGCAGAATCGACTCAACCTGGTCGCAGGCAGGGGCGATGCGCTCATTAATGGGTCTGTCAGAGGAAAAGGAAACATATACGTGAGAGGTTCCGATGAAGGCAATTGAGCTGCTGAGTAAATTGACACTTGTAACGCTGGCCGCAATCCTGTTTTACCCTTCAACAGCGCACACTGAGCGGGTACCTGATCCGGCAGGTGTCTTTTATTATCAACCGGCATCGACTGTATTCGGCGGCGAAGCTACCTGGATAAACCCGGCCGGACTCGGAAAATACAAGATTGGAAGCTTTCAATTCATCGGCGACTATTTCGATGGAGAGTACTTTAAAAGCTGGGGCTCGGTGGTCGACCGTGAAGGCATCGGTATGGGCTATCGTCGACTGCATAACCCCGACGGTGACGATTTTAAGGAATATGTGTTCGCCGGGGGCGCACCGGTGGGCGGACAGTGGTGTTTCGGAGCATCATACAGGTACTTCAAAGAAGGTCCCGGTCTGTACCACAAACGTCATACCTGGAACATTGGCCTCATGGGACAGGCGAGCAGTCACGTGAGCTGGGGGGCGGTATTGTCCAATCTCAACAGAGCGAAAGGCACCAGCGGAAAGTCGGAGATGGAGATGCGCTATTCAGTGGGGTACCGTCCGACGAATAATTCCCTGACGCTGGCTGTTGACATGCTGCTGTCGACTGGAATGCAACTGAACCACGCCGATCTCATTTATCACGGAGAATTTTCCCCGGCCAGCGGCCTGTATATCAATGGCTATGTCGATAATGATAATACCTATCAGTTAGGTATTCGTGTAAACCTTCTTCAGTATTTCGTAGGCGCCAAGCGCACGGGTGATTTCGACGGACACCATCATGGAAGCAGCCTGTTTATCGGCGCTACGAGCCACCGCCAGCCGTCGGTTATCAAAGAACCGGGCCGCCGACTGAGGGTAGGGATTGCGGGGACACCACAGGAAAATCCGACCCGACCCGTGTTCGGGAGCTCCGGTATGTCGTATCTGACCATGCTATTGGCCATTTATCGCGCGGGCCAGGATCCCTCCATAAGGGAGATGACCGTGACTCTCAAGGATCTGAGAATTGGATTCGGTCAGGCACAGGAGCTGCGAGAGGCTATCAGCTACTTCCGGGGACGCGGTAAGAGGGTTACCTGTTTTTTGAGAAACCCGGGAAATGTCTCATACTACATAGCCAGCGCGGCCGATAAAATCATCATTCCACCCGTAAGTCAACTCAATCTGGTGGGACTTCGTGCGGAACTGTCTTTCTATGCCGGTACGCTTGACAAGTTGGGCATTAAGGTTGACTTGCTCAGAATAGGAAAATACAAATCCGCTGCAGAAACCTACACCCGAGATTCGGCCACCCGGGAGAATCGCGAGCAATTGAATCGAATTCTCGATGATCTCTACGGTCAGTTTGTCGACGGCATAGCGGAGGGGCGCCACATTGGGCCAGATTCAGTCCGCCGAATTATTGATAACGGCCCGTTTACCTCGGAAGAGGCGATCGAAAGCGGACTGGTCGATGACCTTGCGTACGAAGATGAACTCACGGACAGTGTGATGATGCCAATGCCGGAGATTAGCGTAAGCGCGTATGTCAAGGACACTCTCGTGAATGATAGTTGGAAGCGAATGCCGACGATCGCGGTGGTAGTAGCCGACGGCGAGGTGAGTGATGAAAACAGCGCGTTCTCGTTGATGGCGGGCCAATCCGACCTCACACCGTCGAAAATGAAATCTGCGTTTGCTCAAGCGATGGCGAATCGGGATATAGCGGGAGTCGTTCTGCGAATAAACTCTCCCGGTGGGCTGGCGCTGGCCGGTGATGAAATCTATCATGAGACGGAAAAGGTGGCGAACGAGTTGCCGTTTGTAGTTTCAATGTCTAACCTGGCGGCATCGGGGGGATATTATATCGCCATGGCCACGGACCGAATTTACGCCAATCCGGGGACAATCACGGGTTCAATTGGCATATTCGGCGGCAAGGCCGATTTCAGTGGATTGTATAGTAAAATCAAATTGAATAAAGAGCTTTTCACCCGCGGGAAATATGCCGGAATGCTGGCAACCATGAGGCCATTTACCGACCAGGAGCGGGACAAGTATTTCAGTCAGTTGAGCGCGATGTACGGGCGCTTTCTTGACCTGGTGTCGTTGAACCGCAGCCTTTCCGTCGACTCGGTCGACCATCTCGGTCAGGGAGAAGAGTGGACTGGCCGCGAGGCGGCCGCGAACGGATTGGTTGATTCGCTAGGCGGTCTTCATGCTTCTCTCGAATACGCGGCAGGCGAGGCTGGAGTCGATGACTACCGGGTGAGATTATACCCGGAGAAACGACCACTCTTCAAACTGCCGGGACTGTCCCTGATGAGTTTCATTGCCTCGGCATTCGTGCGGGAACATTCATCGAACCGATTGCTCGATGATGTCGACGCCGATAATTTTCAGGGGATATTCGCTCGAATGCCCTACGATCTCACGATTCAATGAACCTGATACGGCCCCTTGATGAAATAAGAAAGCCCGCCTCATAAGAGGCGGGCCTTGCTGCTAACAGGCGAATCTGGATGCTACTCGGCGTATCCGACGTATTCCTGTCTCCATCCGGTGCGCTGGAATACGCGCACCATCGGCGTTTCGGGCGGCAGCTTGGTCGGGTCATCGAGGTCCGTATCGTAAGCCCAGTTACGGTTCGGCGGTGAGTAGTAAGTGCCGTTCCAAAGACCATTGGCTTGCTGTGAGTACCACAGGCAGACCATGGAACCCGTCCAGTTGAAGTTGATACCGGACCAAACCTCAAGAAAACGTGGCAGATTCTCAAAACCGCCGTTGTAGTTGGTTGAAGTCGTTTCGGTGTTTCCCGTCATAATCGACGCGTTGACAGTCGTCTGGATAGCCACGCGATTACTCTTGGCCAGCGTGCTTTTGGCGTCATCAAAAGCGCTTGACAGGAAGGTCACGGCGTCGGCCATAATAGCCGCCGGCTGTTTGTTGACAGAGTTGAAGTTACCCAGCGTATAGACCGGGTTTTCGCTGGCTATCGTCAATGGCGCAGCCAGGGTTGAACCGTTCTTGATGCGAAGCGCCGAGTTGTCACTGCTGGCGTCGGAGAAGTATATCACGCCGTTGCTGGGCGCGTACCCATTGCTGTACAATTTGGCGACATCGAGTTCGGTCGCATCAACCCATTTCAGTTCACGACCGTCATAGAACTTGTTTTCAGTTTTCGAGATAATTCCCTTGGTCACCATATCGGCGGTGACATTGGTCCAGATGCCGGCCACTTTCTTGTAGGCTTGATTATCTACAAACTTAATCGTGGCTTTGCCCTCGTATGAATCCGGATTGCCGGATTCGGGTTCGATCAAAGCATGCGCATCGCCGGTGGAGCCATTGAGCGGCAGTTCGAGTCGGCCCTGCCCGTGGGCGGAATCCTGGACGCGGCCACTCCATCGAGCCACCGATGAGTCGTACCAGTACGAGTCCGTCCCTTCGAGCCAGCCTGTGCCTTCTTTCATGGAGGCATAATTCCCGGAGCCGTTCTTGATGAGTACGTCGCCGTTATCCACGGTACCTGCGCCCTTGCGGCCATGCAGGATATGCCCTGAAGCGGTCACATAGCTGTCCATCTTGAGCGTGCTTCCGGCCTGCAACCACATGTTTCCGTTGCTGTGTACACGGCCAATCAGGTTCATGTCAGGTCCGGGGGCGATTTCCAGATCATTGCCATAGAAAACAGCGAACTGGTACAACGGCACCAGCGCCATCTCAAATGCCTGCGTAAGCTGCACCTTACTCTGATCTATCGGGCTGGCGCCGAGCGACGTAATCGTGTATGATTTCACCAGTGCGTGAAGTCCGGCCAGAGTTCCCGTCGAGAGCACGCGCTGCTGGGCGACGCCGTCATCCACGGTTGAGTACGTGAACGTGCAACCGTTGGCGGTGTCATCGCCCGACGGCATATAAGACGGAAGCGTTCCGGTGCTGTCGATCGAGGAATGAAGTTCGGCAGCGGCCTGCTCCAATCCCGCCTCGGCCGCGTAAAACGCCCGAGTCTCCTGGAGCTCGTTGCCGGCTATCGTGACTTCGTCATCCGATGTCGACAGGGCAGCCAGGCCGATCAAAGTCAGCATTCCCACCATGATCAGGGCGATCAGAGTGGCGAAGCCGCTTTCGGAATGTAATCTAGATCGTTTCATAATTGACCTGCCTTCCAGATCTATATGTTCTTGGCCAATGGCGAACATAAAATTGTCCATATGCAAAATTTATCGCGAGTTAAATGCCAACATTCCGCAAATACACGGCGGTGGAAAACGTCCGATCCCTGTATGTTTCACTTCCGTTATCGGCCAGTTCGGGAGTATTGGATCGCCCGGTTATCTGAATTTCCACATCGCGTACATTCTGTGTTATATCCGGGACATCGAGAAGCTGGCCGCCTTTCATCTGGTACTTGAACTGAAGGTTGGTGACGTTTTCCGCATAGACCTGCGGTGCCTGGCCCTGCAGTTCCATCATGAGATTCGGATGGTCCGGGTCGGTGGTGTTATCGACATAGAACTTCACTCGGGTCAGCGCCAGGACGAGGGACTTCTCACCGTACTTACGCGACAGCGCCATCGAATTGTGCAATAGCGTGTTTGTGCCCGTCTGAACGTCGCTGATCTGGACCCACTCGCCTTCGGCTGAGTCAGCCTCGTACAAGTATATCCAATCCCCCGGGTTGAAACAGGAGACGCTTGAGCCGCATGTCAACTCCGAGGTGGTGGATGGGGTCGTCAGCGAAAGGAAGGTGTTACAGTTGCTCGCGTTATACGTGAGTACGATCGTGTCCGGATTCGTGTCATACGCCTCCATTGCCTGTAGTCCTACCGGCAATTCATAGCCGGCCATCCGGATATTCCGCGACAGCTCATCTATTGATGCACGGACACTCTGTTGTATGTCAGTAATATCCTCTTGAACCATGTAATTCTTATGCTGTGCTATATATGCCCGAAATATGGCCAGCGTGACCACGCCCATGATGACGAGGGCGATCATGACCTCGATAAAAGAGGTCCCTTTCTGGTTGTGAATTCTCTGCATGATTGTCTCTTTTCTACTCCTCTCAACAGAGCCCGGTTTGACCTGTGGTGTCATCGTCAAAATAACCGGTCCACGCGTTTGCCGTAGACGAGTCTCCTAATTTTCTGCGCAGGTTTGTGCCTCAGTCTATGGCTATATTTCGCAGATATACGGCTGTGCTGAATGTCCTGCCGCGGTATGACTCAGCTCCATCGTTCGCCAGGTCGGGAGTGTTAGACCGGCCGGTTATATCCAATTCCACGTCGCGTACATTCTGTACGATATCCGGTACGTTGAGCAGATGTCCGCTCTTCATCATATACCGGAACTGCAGGTCGGTAACATTCTCGGCATAGACCTGAGGGGCCTGACCCTGTAACTGCATCATCAATTTCGGGTGGTCCGGGTCGGTCGAGTTATCGATATAGAACTTTACCCGGGTCAAAGCCAGGAGCAGCGATTTTTCACCATAACAACGCGAAAGCGTCGTGGTGTTGTGCTGAACGTGAAGCGCGGCCGCCTGTACCTCGGTAATCTGAAGCCATTCACCGATTGCAGAATCAGCCTCGTAGATGAACACCCACTGACCTTCAGAGAAGCAGGAGGGGTCAGACCCGACCTTCAGCTCGGCCGATGGCTGTGGCATAGCGGCTGAGAGAAATGTCTTGCAATCAGACGCATTATATATCAGCACGATTGTATCAGGATCGGTATCCGAAGCTTCAATCGCCGCGAGTCCAACCGGCAGCCCGTAACCGGCCATACGTATATTTCGAGACAATTCGTCAATCGATGCACGCACATTCTGTTGGATTTCGGTAACGTCTTCCTGTATCATGTAGTTCTTATGTTGCGTGACGTACGCCTTGAATACCGACATTGTGACCACACCCATGATAACGAGCGCGATCATGACCTCGATAAACGACGTTCCTTTTTGATCCTGTAGCTTTTGCATAACCAGCTCACCCGAACTTTCCATTAAAGTGAATCCGTTTTTACATACGATGTCATATTGCTCGTTGAAGAATCTCCCTTGATGTCTTCCCAGGTAACCGTGACATCGACTCTTCGCAAATGACTACCGGCGTCCGACACCGTCCAGGCGCGACTCACGCCCGAGGCCGTATCATTCCCGCTTTCGCTTGAGGATAGATTTGGAATGTTGCGCAACTGCTCCAATTTCTCCTGCATGAGCTGCGTAGCGATGGTCGTCTTGTTGGACCAATCGTTACCGTCGAGCGCAACCATGGCCATGTTCAAAAGCAGGAGTAATGAGATGCTCAAGATGATCATGGCAATCAGCACTTCGAGGATCGTAATGCCGTTCTGGTTTTTGAGTTGTATTTTCTTCATTGAGAAATTCCTTCTTTTATTCGGGCAGGGTAGTGTAAATTGTGTACCGGGCAGGAAACAAAATCACATCGGGCGGTGTTCAAAGAGACCAAACCGTTAATGGATAATAGATTATAATCACGGGAATTTCCTTCTCGGCGGCTCGAACAGGGTGGAATGGAAGGTTGGATTGGCTGAAAATCGGCGTTGGGCTATCTTCCCGACCAACAGGATATAGGCTAATTCCCATACTTGGGCCGAAAGAGTCCGGAAATTCAAGCTAACCTGTTAGACGAAAACAAAATGGGTTGAACCGGATAACACATTCTGGTATACTGGAATTAATTGAACTCATTGCGGGAGAAATGAGGCATGCCGACTGCATCTGAAGTCTTCGTCAAAGCCCTTGAAAACGAAAATGTGGAATATATCTTCGGCGTCCCCGGCGAAGAGAATATTGATTTTCTCGAAGCGCTCCGGACATCCAAAATCAAATTCATCCTGACCCGGCACGAGCAGGGAGCAGGGTTCATGGCGGATGTCTATGGCCGGCTGACCGGCAAGGCGGGAGTCTGTCTTTCCACGATTGGACCGGGCGCAACCAACCTGCTGACGCCAATTGCGGACGCGAATCTTGACCATGCTCCGCTGGTGGCTATAACCGGCCAGGCCGACACGCTTCGGATGCATAAGGAATCGCACCAGAACATAGATATCGTCTCAATGTTCAAGCCGGTGACCAAATGGAACACCCAGATCGGACGGCCGGATATTGTTGCCGAGGCGGTACGTAAGGCGTTTAAGCTGGCCGAAGCTGAAAAGCCGGGCGCGACCCATCTCGAATTTCCCGAAAATGTGGCCCAAGAAGAATGTCTCAAGCCGGAGTATTTTGAAGTACGAAAACTCCGCCGTCCAGCGGCTGACTACAAGGCAGTTGACCAGGCGGTGGCACTAATCAGGAGCGCCAAAAAACCGTTGATTCTCGCCGGCAACGGCGCTATCCGCAAAAGAGCGACCAAGCAACTTCGCCTGTTCCTCGACAAAACCGGAATGGCTGTCTGTAATACGTTCATGGGAAAGGGTGCGGCAGGTCGCCAGTACGAGTACAACTTGCTTACGATCGGACTGCAGTCCCGTGACCATGTCACTTGCGCATTCGATGAATCAGATCTGATTATCGCTATCGGATATGATATCGCCGAATACGCTCCCCACTTCTGGAATCCCGACGGCAAGAAACGAATCATTCACATCGATTTCGAGCCGGCCGAAGTCGACTACTGGTATCATCCCGAAGTTGAAATCGTGGGGGACATCGCCGGAGCGTTATGGGAATTGAATGAACGGGTCGATGACCAGTTTCCCAGGGGACTCGGAAAATTCGCGCTCAAGCATCGTCGACGGATCATCGATGAAATCCACGAACACGATAACAGCGCCGACTTTCCGTTCAAACCGCAGAAAGTGCTTCACGATATTCGGAGCGTGCTTAACGATGATGATATCCTGATCAGTGATGTCGGTGCGCACAAGATGTGGATCGCCCGCATGTATATCGTCCACGAACCGAACACCTGCCTGATTTCGAATGGGTTCGCCTCAATGGGAATTGCTCTGCCTGGAGGAATCGCCGCCAAACTCGTGTATCCAAAACGGAATGTGGTGACGGTATCCGGCGATGGCGGTTTTTTGATGAATGTTCAGGAGCTGGAAACGGCTGTCCGTTTGAAAACTCCTACCATTAATATGATCTGGAGCGACGGGACTTTCGGGCTCATCGAATGGAAGCAGATGAACAAGTTCGGCCACGCGTTCGGCACCCGTTTCGGCAATCCGGACTGGGTCAAGCTGGCTGAGTCGTATGGTGCGGTCGGTATCCGCGTGCAGAAGAAAGACAATTTGCAAACGGTCCTGAAGAAAGCGCTCAAGAGTAAGAAACCTGTGGTTATCGACTGTCCGGTTGATTATACCGAAAATATCAAGTTGACCAAGCGGCTCGGACAGCTCGTCTGTCCCATGTAGGCAGGAACAATCTCAAGAACCGGAGTATATATCATGGCGAAGAATTATAAAATGTATCTCGGCGGCAAATGGGTCGACCGGAAAGAAAAGATCAGTGTGGTCAATCCGTTCGATGGCGCGACAGTCGGCACGGTGCCATCGGCATCGTCAGAGGATTACACCAAAGCTATCGAAATCGCCGACAAGAGCTTCAGCGTCACGCGCGAGTTGCCTTCGTACAAGCGCGAAGAAACCTTGCGCGCCGTAGCCGCGGGACTTGAAAAGAACGTCGAAGGATTCTCCCGCATGATGAGCATGGAACTGGGCAAGGCATACAAAGATTCCAAAGGCGAAGTCACCCGGGCGATCGGAGTTTTCCGGGCGGCGGCCGAAGAAGCCAAGCGGATCGGCGGCGATATTCTCGATATGGACTGGAATGCGGGCGCCGAGGGCCGGATGGGTCTGGTGCGGAGATTTCCGCTTGGCGTTATTGCCGGAATCTCGCCGTTCAATTTTCCGCTCAATCTGGTGGCGCATAAAATCGCACCGGCGATTGCCTCGGGCAATACCATTGTCCTCAAACCGGCTTCCAAAACGCCGATTATCGCGCTCATGCTTGCGGAGCTTATCGACAAAACCGACCACCCCAGGGGTGCAGTTTCAATCCTGCCCGGTTCATCGAAAGCCTCATCGCCCTTGCTCGAAGATGACAGAGTCAAGCTTATTACCTTCACCGGGTCATCCGAAGTCGGCTGGTGGATCAAGCAACACAGCGGCAAGAAGCGGGTTGTTCTCGAGCTGGGCGGCAACGCCGGCGTCGCGGTTGCCGATGATGCCGACCTGGAATACGCGACCTCGCGGCTGATATACGGCGGGTTCGCCTCGGCCGGGCAGTCTTGCATATCGGTTCAGCGGATATTCGTCCACGAAAACGTGTATGACAAGTTTCTCACCATGTTCAAGGCAAAAGTTAAGAAGCTTAAGGTCGGCAACCCGATGGACAAAGATACGGATATAGGCACGATGGTAGACAAACAGTCGGTTGAGAACACTCTTGAGAACATCCGGCTGGCTGTCCGCGACGGTGCCAGGGTCCTTAGCGGAGGCAAGCAGAAGGGGATGGTGCTGGAGCCGACCGTCCTGACCGATGTCACCAGCAAGATGGATGTCTGCTCGAAGGAAGCATTCGCGCCGCTCGTGGTTGTCTTCAAGTACAGAGACTTCAAGAAAGTCGTCGAAGAAATCA
Source organism: uncultured Ignavibacteriales bacterium (assembly GCA_964371785.1). Lineage (GTDB taxonomy): Bacteria > Zixibacteria > MSB-5A5 > GN15 > FEB-12 > CAVQCT01. The sequence goes on from CAYJOL010000008.1 coordinate 35,183, forward strand.
ACAACTCAGAGTACGGTCTACAGGCAGGGATCTTCACCAACCGCATGACGGATGTCTTCTACGCGTTCAAGCATATTGACTGCGGAGGCGTGGTGGTTAACGATGTCCCCACCTACCGGGCGGACCATCAACCGTATGGCGGTATGAAGAACTCCGGCCTTGGCCGCGAGGGAATCCGGTATACGATCGAGGATATGACCGATATCAAGATCCTGTCGATGAATCTCAGATAGTACATACAGTCTCACGCAAATAGCGGTGCCGCGGACAAACTCACGGCGCCGCACTATATTCCGGGCAGAAGGAGCTTACATCTTGAACATTCTCTTTATCGGGGGGACCGAATTTGTCGGACGATATATGGTCGAAGCCGCTATTCGAGAGAACCACCAGGTTACACTGTTCACGCGCGGCAATTCGCATCCCGAGCTGTTTCCTGAAGTAACAAAGCTTCGCGGGGACCGTAACGGACAACTCGACGCTCTCAAGAACAAGACCTGGGATGTAGTGGTCGACACTTGCGGATACACACCCTCGGTCGTCCGACAGGCGGCCGAATTGCTCAAGAAGTCGGTCGGCAAATATGTCTTTGTGTCTACAGTTTCGGTCTATGCGGATGAGCAGAAAATGACTGTGGTCGAGGATTCACCGCTGAAAGAGACGTCGCAACTTACCGGCGAAGAAGTGACCAAAGACTCCTATGGTCCGCTCAAAGTGCGATGCGAACAAGTTGTGCAGGATATCTATCCGGATAGCCATCTGATCGTGCGTCCCGGATTCGTTATCGGACCCCATGACCCGACCGATCGATTCACCTACTGGGTGCGTCGCTTCGCCACTGAGTCAGCCGTGCTCTGTCCGGACGCCGAGGATCAGCCGATGCAGGTGATCGACACGCGCGATCTGGGCAACTTCACCGAACGGCTCGTTCGCGACAACGCCACCGGCGCCTTTTCTGTTACCGGACCTGTTGAGCACATAAACTTCAAGCAGATGCTTACCACCTGCCAGAAGGGAACCGGGAGCAGAGCCGAGGCGGTATGGGCCGATTATGATTTCCTGCAACTGCGCGGGGTCGTACCAATGCAGGACTTCCCGCTCTGGATGCCTCCAGAATACGCGCCTCATCAGCTGCTACGCCAGGATTGCTCGAAAGCGATTGCCGCCGGACTAACCTATCGGCCGCTGGCCGAGTCTGTACATGATACTCTGGCCTGGGACAGACAGCGATGGGGGAAAGGCGAATTGAAGTCAGGGATGATACGAAGTCGTGAGGAAGAATTGCTGGAGATCCGGCAGGCCGGACGAGTGCGTTAACAGTCAGATGATCGGCAGGATATTGTTGGGGTCGAACTTGACCTTGATCTTGCGTGAGTAGACGGCGTTGGCTTCGGTGTTGGAACTATCCAGATGCTTCAGCAGGTTTTCACGGCTTACCGCTTTTTGTCTGATCGATGAGTATTCCGAGGCGCCGGTTATCGACATCACGCGAAAACTGGCGCTGACGATCAACCCCAGCAGGCCCCAGCTTCCCGCAAATATCTTCACGATATCATAACCTGACACCGATTTGAAGCAGACCGACCCCGGTTTGATTATCTCGCCTTCGGGGGTAACAATCTCCGCTTGCACGAAATATTTCTTCAAGGGCAGGTCATGACCGTGATGATCCGCGTTCAGCCCGACCGCCAGACTTCCGCCCACCGACCCTACGTACGGAAGCGAGCTGTGGGGAAGCCAGAGCGCATGGGGCTCGAGATCAAGATTGATTTCTCTGAGCGGATACCCGGCGCCGACCGTGATATAAAAATCATCCGGCGCCACCTTCAGCAGTTTGTTCAGCCGGTCGGTTCGTACCGAGACCATATCCGTGAACGGCTTGTCTATCGGGTCGATATTGTTGCCGAATCCGGTGATAAACAACGGCTGTTTGTGCTTGTTGGCCAGCTTGAACAGCCGCGAGGCTTCCTCGGCCGACTCCAGGTGGAAGGTGGCCACACTTTTCTGGTAGGTCAGCCGGTCATCGGGAAACTCGCCTTTGATAACCGCAATGAATTTTTCAGGTCCTGCCATGCCGCCAAGATATGTATTTTGAGCGCGAAGTCAACGGTAGGTTTCACGACTTAGGTTGACATCTTTCTGAGTGTGAACATCAGGATTCATTGCTGCAGCTCATGTCAAAGTCAACGATGCCATAGCCCTCTGCCTCCCCGGCGCACGCCGGGGTCGATCTTATGTTGCTCTGGGCACCCGCCTTCGCGGGTGAGGCAGAACGGAACTCTGGGCGCTCACCTTTCCAGGTGAATTGAAGCATTCCTCGCAAAGCGCCTCCAGCGTGCCCCATGGCACGCATCGAACGGCAGGCTCGAACACGAGTCTTCCCTGCGGAAGAACAAGATTGTATCCTAAGTGCTATCTCTTCACCGTGGCTGCTCCTCTTTGAGGGGGAGAGGAATCGTGATGGCCCGCAAGTCAAATCGCTTATGCAAAGTCAGAGTAACAGGAGTAACAAGTCGCGAGTTGTTTTTCCTTTGCCAGAGGCCAACCTGCCTGCTATAATTCCGGTGATGAACACAAGGGGAGTCTTATTCAGCGGGGCGGTGCTGGTCACCTATGCGCTTTTCGGTATCGCATCGTTTCTGCCCCTACCGACCATGTGGGGGATTAATCACCTCATGTTCTTTCCGGCATGGGGGAAATACCTGTATCTGGCCGGTGGTCTCCTGCTTGTCTATCTGCTGTTCGGGAAACTGCCTGAACGCGGAATCGAAACTGTTCTTGAGAAGGCGGGCCATTGGCTTTGGGAGGGCGTTTGGTGGCACCGGGGAATAGTTAGCATTACTTTCCTGCTAATCTTCTACCTTGCAAAGACTCAGACGCACTTTCTCGGTGATGGATATTCCTGGCTCCATGTCTTTGGACATTCAGAAGGATATACCAACGCGGGCATTGAACCGGCATCCATAGCCGCGGTCAAGACGTTGCAGTCACTCTTGGGTGGCTTCACCTACGACAATGCGATATCTGCGTTTCGCATCCTGTCCTTCGCTTCCGGTCTAATAGTCGTCTATAATCTGATTTACATGGCAGGAAAGGTGTTCACGGAGAGCAGGCTTCGCTTGTTTGGACTTTTTACGCTGGTATTCTCAGGGACATTGCTGTTGTTCTTCGGTTACATTGAGTTCTATCCGATGCTCTGGGCAATGGTGAGTCTTTTCATTAGGTTCTCTCTGGACTATCTGGAAGAGCGGAGATATCTGACCTGGGCTCTTCTCTTTTTCGTACTGGCAATAGCCGTGCATCTTCAGGCAGTATATCTTCTGCCCTCAGCTATACTCGTACTTCTTTCTTTGAGGTTCAAAGATGCTTACTGGCTGAAATGGGCCGGATGGAGCGGCTACGTCTGGATCGCGCTCATCGCGGTCGGTTTCCTTTCAGTGGCTGTGCTTAAGAGTATCGGGGGAGACTTAGGGAGGCCGTTCCTGTCTTTTATAAGTAGCCTTCCGAACTACCCTTCATATGCAATCTTCTCTAAGTGCCATCTTCTCGACGTGCTGAACCTGATATTGCTTATCTTTCCTGCGAGTCTTGCTATTATAGTCAGCGGAATAAAGTCTGAGAAGCAGGAGCCGGCCAATAGGATTACGCTGGAACAATTCTTTCTGTGGTCCGCTCTCGGTTCACTGCTCTTCTTACTGACGATTCATCCGGTCCTGGGCATGGCCCGCGACTGGGACCTGATGTCCTTGACATTACTCGCCCCCGTATGTTTTCTCCTGCTGAGAGCTCGAGAGTCTCTTTTGAGGTTATCTACCGGATATATACTCAGCTATGCTTTGCTGGTGGCCTTTATGACGACTTCCTATGTTGTTGTCTCATGCAATTCCGAATTTGCGGTGCGGCGGATGTTTACGATACTCCACGAGTATGGCAACAAAGACCGGGGCGGTTGGATATACTTCACGGAATACCTTCGCTCTCAAAAGGACAATGAGGGATATGATCGAGCTGTAAGCGAAATGCACACATATTTCCCGGAATACCAATTGCTCGACTCTGCTCGTTTGCTCATCTATCGCGGAAAATCTGACGAGGCCTACGCCATTGCCGTTCAACTTGTCGGGATGAAACCGCATCAGGCCGACTTCCTGCAACTTTTGGCCGGTCTCCAGGTTGACAGAAGGGAATACAGGTTGGCTGAAGAAAATTACCTAAAGGCCCTGGAGACCAAGAAATATCATAGCGTATACAATGAACTTGGCCAATTATACCAGAAGCAGGGAAGGTACGCCGAGGCACTGAAAGTCTTTACTGAAGCGCACAGATTGGCGCCCGAAGCCACATTTGTCACTGAGGGTCTCGGGTTGACGTATATCTACCTGAAGGACTTTCCCGCCGCCTTAATGTTGGCAGATACTCTCTTTCAGGCAGACTCTACGTCACCGGGAGGGCATCTTCTCAAAATGTCAATTGCATTAAATGAGGGAGACATGAATGCTGCCAGGAAGCACTATCGCGCATACCTCGAGTACGGCAAGGGCAGGTCAGATTATAATAACATCAAAGCGTATTATAATTATCTGCAGTAGCTTGGCACCCTGCAACGCACCCGCTAAGGGCGAGTCATTGCGAGGCGTCAATCACGCTGACAGGTGTGAAGCCGTCGCAATCTCAATGATTCAATTCATGCCCGAACACCTCGCCTGCCTCCCCGGCGCAGGCCGGGCTCCATCTTATGTTGCTCTGGGCACCCGCCTCCGCGGGTGAGGCAGAACGGAGCGCTGGGCGCTGCATCTACAGGTGAGGTGGAGCATTGCTCGCAAAGCGCCTCCAGCGTGCCCCATGGCACGCATCGAACGGCAGGCTCGAACACGAGTCTTCCCTGCGGAAGAATATGATTGTATTCCTTGTGTCATCTGTTCACTGTAGCTCCCGTCAGTCAGGTGCGACGAGAGTCGCACTGATCGTCAGGTGGCGCGGCACTGGAACTTCCCGTTGCCCGTATTTGTTAGGGACGGTATCAGGTATCAAGTGCGATGTTGGCTACGTCGAATGAAAACAGAAATCAAGATGACCGCAATTTGATTGGGTGGGTCCGATTATTGACTGGCCTAAATAGAGCAGGAGGCAAGTTGCATGAACATTCTCACTGTCAATCTTCTGTTTAGCACCCTTGTGTTCTGGGTGGCTTACCGAATCTATCTCTTCCCGAGACTCTCGGATTTGAAACCGAAGGCCGTTCTACTGCCGATCCTTCTCCTCCATTCGCTGCGTCACCTCGGTTTAATGTTCCTCGCGCCAGGAGCCACTTACTCAGGAATCTCTCCCCAATTTTCCCGTCCGGCCGCGTTTGGAGATCTGCTTGCGGCTTTGCTGGCTCTGCTGGCAATTCTTGCGGTTGTAAAGAAGGCACCAGTTGCCCGGCTGCTTGTCTGGATTTTCAACGTCGAGGGAACGGTGGACCTTATCGTGGCAATTGTATTGGCTACCACCTATGGAGCATCGGCGTATATGGGGCCCGCCTACTGGATACCCGCGTTCTGGGTTCCTTCGTTGTTAGTCACTCACTACATAACCTTTATCATCCTTTTGAAGTATTGGAAAAGCGCAACTGGTGACCAGGGCGTGGCGATTCGCTGATCTGGAGCTTCGGACTGCAAACAAAAGTCACGAAATTGGGAACCTGAATCACTCCAAAGACTTCATTGAGCGTTTGAAATTCGACTAGCTTGACACGCCCTTGCGTGTCAACATAATCGAAGATCAGAATCAGGCGATGTCAACACCCTTGAGAGTATTGACCTACGTTTTCGACGGATCTTACAAATGAAAAGACCCGGTCTGATGACCGGGTCTTTTGCATTTCAGGTGTGTATTGCGTCGGCTTAGTACATGCCGCCCATGTCCGGTCCACCCGGCATCTGGGGCATATTCTTCTTCTCTTCCGGCTTGTCCGCAATCACCGCTTCGGTGGTCAACAGAAGACCGGCAATCGAAGCCGCGTTTTCAAGAGCGGTACGAGTCACCTTGGTCGGGTCGATGACGCCGGCCTTGATGAGGTCTTCGTACACATCGGTGGCCGCGTTGTAGCCGAACGCACCGTCTTTCTCTTTGACTCTGCTGACGACGACCGATGATTCAACACCGGCGTTGAAAGCGATCTGACGAATCGGCTCTTCGAGCGCCTTGCGGATGATGTTCACGCCGACCATTTCGTCATCGGTGGCCTTGATCTTGTCAAGGGACGCGATTGAGCGAAGCAGGGCGACACCGCCGCCCGGGACGATACCTTCTTCGACCGCCGCACGGGTAGCATGCAGAGCGTCTTCGACCCGAGCCTTCTTCTCTTTCATTTCGGTCTCGGTCGCGGCGCCGACATTGATAACCGCCACGCCACCGGCCAGCTTGGCCAGGCGCTCCTGCAGTTTCTCACGGTCGTAGTCAGAGGTCGTATCATCGATCTGCTTGCGGATCTGAGAGATGCGGCCCTTGATGGCGTTCTTGTCGCCGTTACCTTCGACTATCGTGGTGTTGTCTTTGTCGATCGTGATCTTCTTGGCCGAGCCAAGGTCGGTCAGAATGGCGTTCTCCAGCTTGAAACCGACTTCTTCGGAGATCACCTTGCCGCCGGTCAGCACAGCGATATCTTCGAGCATCGCTTTGCGACGGTCGCCAAAGCCCGGAGCCTTGACAGCCGCGACTTTGATCGTGCCGCGGAGCTTGTTGACTACCAGCGTAGCCAGCGCTTCGCCCTCGACATCCTCGGCGATAATGAACATCGGACGACCCTGCTGGGCGACTTTCTCGAGCACCGGCAGGAGGTCCTTCATTCCGGAGACCTTCTTGTCATGAATCAGAATAAGCGGGTCTTCAAGTACCGCTTCCATCGTGTCGGGATCGGTCACGAAATACGGGGAGACATAGCCGCGGTCAAACTGCATACCTTCGACTACCTCCAGCGTCGTCTCGGCGGTCTTGGCCTCTTCGACCGTGATCACGCCATCCTTGCCGACTTTTTCCATCGCTTCGGCAATCAGGTCGCCGATATGGCGGTCGCTGTTGGCCGAGATGGTGCCGACCTGGGAGATTTCAGCCTTGCCGGAAACCGGCTTGGACATCCCTTTGATCGATTCGGACACGGCCACGACAGCCATGTCAATACCGCGCTTGAGCGCCATCGGGTTGATTCCCGCGGTCACGTTCTTGAGACCCTCGCGGTAAATCGCCTGGGCAATCAAAGTAGCAGTGGTGGTGCCGTCACCGGCGTCATCGGAAGTCTTGGAAGCTACTTCCTTGACCATCTGGGCGCCAATATTTTCAAAATGATCTTCGAGCTCGATTTCCTTGGCCACGGTTACACCGTCTTTGGTGATCGTCGGGCTGCCGAACTTCTTCTCGATAACAACATTGCGGCCTTTCGGGCCGAGGGTCACTTTGACCGCGTTAGCCAGCTTGTCGACACCCTTTTTGAGTTTGTCGCGGGCTATCGTATCATAATCTATGAGCTTGGACATGATTCATATACTCCTTGGGACTTGTCGTTTAACGGTTGATAATCGCAAAAATATCAGATTCGCGCATGATGAGATATTCTTTGCCCTCAATCGAGACTTCCGTGCCGGAGTACTTGCCGTACAGGATGCGGTCACCCTTTTTGACTTCGAGCGTGACTTTCTTTCCTTCTTCGGTGGTACGGCCCGGGCCGACTTCGATCACTTCGCCTTCCATCGGCTTCTCTTTGGCGGTATCCGGAATAATAATCCCGCCCTTCTTGACTTCCTGTTCTTCGACCGGCTTCACAATCACGCGGTCGGCAAGAGGCTTCACTTGCATTTTCAATCCTCCTATTTGGTTTGACTATACAATTGGGTTGGTTTGTGCTATCTGTATTGTTAGCACTCTCAATAAAGGAGTGCTAACGGCCTTCAATATACATTTAACAGTGAATCTGTCAAGAAGTTTCCGGATTGGCAGTTAGTTTCCTGTGATTTTATTCTTTTGCTTTCCGAGACGCTATTCCGTGTGTAAGTCGCTGTATCACAGCGTGTTGAATGGTCGGGGACCGTCTGTCAACTCATATTCACTTCGCGCAATTTCACAATTCTTGCTACAAGCTTCAGGCTGGGAAGTCTTTAGCCTTTACAGCAGGCAAAGAATGGCTTACTTAGCCAGCATGAACCAGGAAAGGGAAATTATGGAATCTAATGTACCCCAAAAGGGATTCAGCGGGGAGCGGCTAGTCTGGATCTTCTTCGTACTGGTGTTGCTGGTGCTCGGCTCGTTTTTCTCGATTAAGGCGTACCGGCTTCAAACCCAGGTTTACGATACCTCGAAACAGCTGCTGGCTCTCGATATCAGGCTGACCGATGCCCAGGAAACCACAGCGCAGCTCCAGCAAATGCTGGATATGTACACGGATATTTCATTACAATTGAAACCGACTCTGAGCGACTCTGAGCTGACTGACTACATGGGCAAAGGCATTCAGGACCCGTACAAAGACATCCCGGCCGATTTGATAAAACATCCGGAACTGATTCCGTTCAAGGGCGAGCTGGGAGGGACTTACGGATTCTATTCCGCGAGCAAAATCTTTGTCCTCGGGCCGCATCGCGTCTGGGCATACGTAGAGGACGGCCATAACAGCAAGGCACTGCTTCTGGATAACGATGTCTCAGATGATGGCACGATCAAATGGACGGTTATCGGGAGCGGCGAGAAGAATAAGTGAGTCCGCAAATATAAACGCCACCGGGTGAAACCTGGTGGCGTTTCTCGTAACCGTATACTCAACGGTCGGTCAGAGACGACCGACAACAATCATTTCAAATTATAGAACGCATCCATTCCGGCATAGACTGCATGATTGCCGATTGTTTCCTCGATGCGAATCAGCTGGTTGTACTTGGCGATCCGGTCCGTGCGGCACATCGAGCCGGTCTTTATCTGTCCGGCGCTCGATGCTACCACGACATCGGCAATGGTAGCATCTTCAGTCTCGCCGGAACGGTGCGACACGACCGCCGTGAACCCGGCTTTCTGGGCCATCTGGATAGCATCGAGGGTTTCCGTTAACGTGCCGATCTGGTTCAGCTTGATCAGGATCGAGTTCGCGGACTTTTCCTTGATGCCGCGAGCGAGCCGTTTTGGGTTGGTGACAAAGATATCATCACCCACAATCTGAATCCGCTTGCCCAGCCTCTCGGTGAGCATCTGCCAGCCATCCCAATCGTCTTCAGCCAGCCCGTCTTCGAGCGAAATAATCGGGTACTTATCGCACAGGCTCTCGTAGAAATCGATCATCTGTTTCGATGACAGCTTCTTGCCTTCGGCTTTCAGCTCATACTTTTTGGTTTTCGCGTCATAGAATTCCGAAGACGCCGGATCCAGGGCTATGAAGATGTCTTTCTTCGGTTTGTACCCGGAGTTCTTGATCGCCTCCATGATAACCTGAAGGGCTTCCTCGTTCGATTTCAAATCCGGAGCGAACCCGCCTTCGTCGCCGACGGAAGTATTGTATCCCTTTTTTTGGAGGACCTTCTTGAGATGCCCGAATACCTCGGCGCCCATCTGGATCGCCTGATGCATGCTGGTCGCGCCGACCGGCATAATCATGAATTCCTGAAGGTCCACATTGTTATCGGCGTGCTTGCCGCCATTGAGGACATTCATCATCGGGACCGGCATCAGCTTGCAATTACTTCCCCCGATGTATTCATACAGGAATCGTCCGCGTGACTCCGCCGCCGCCTTGGCGGTCGCCAGCGACACGCCGAGAATGGCATTGGCTCCGAGTTTGGACTTGTTCTCGGTGCCGTCGAGCTTAATAAGGTAATTGTCCAGTGCCACCTGGTCATACGGGTCGATCTCGTCCTTGAGTAAGGCAGGGCCGATGACCGTATTTACGTTGGCTACCGCCTTGAGGACCGATTTCCCAAAGAACAGCTTGGGGTCGCCGTCGCGAAGTTCTACAGCTTCGTGGGCGCCGGTGGAAGCGCCCGAGGGCACCGCGGCGCGGCCAAGGGTTCCATCGGTGAGGCAGACATCGACTTCGATTGTCGGCGTTCCGCGGCTGTCGAGAATCTGGCGGGCGTGAATATACTGGAATTCGGACATATCAATTACCTTTCCCGTTTAAGTTTACTCACAAAGCTGCAACAAAGCTATTCGGCCCAGGTGCGACGGGCAAGGATAAACTTGTAAGACTGACCTCGAAATAAGCGCTTATTTGGCCGGAAGAAGATGTCGCGGCCCTGTGCTGCCGACTTATGGGACTACCACACCGGGCGTCGGCAAAGTATAGTAGGTCGTGGTTCCGGATGAGCGCGCGATAGCGCGTGAAGCAGAAACCCGACATTTTTCGGACAAACAGTTTTGACCACTCCCGCCGCAAGTGGACGGACCACCCCGGCTTTGACATCACTCGATTGGGTGGCCCGGTCCGCGGAACCTGTCGGAGAGAGGTTCTGTTAAAGGTGTATCGAGATGAAGTTATTTAAACAAGTTTTTTCTGGGAGAGTTTTATGTTAAAAAGAGATAATAAGGACGAGATCTTGGACGACGGCGGCGGCTACGGCTCCGAGGGTGGTGGCGGCGGCGGCTGGTTCAGTGACGAAGGCGGCGGCCGCCGCTGGGTCGGTGACATAGGCGGCGGCCGCGGAGACGGCTACAGCGGCTACGTCGGCGGCCGCGATGGCCGCGATGGCCACGGCTGCGGCGGCGACCCTGAGGATACTGAATCTCCTCTTTATGGTGAGATTATTCAGTAACCGTAGGTCGATACCCTCCTTGGTGTCGAGATTGATTGTGTGCGAAAGATTCATTACGGGGCATGATGTTGACACCCCAGAGGGTGTCAACCTACCGAGACGTGAGACGTTTGATCACTTCCGCATGCACCATTCCATTTGTCGCGAGAAACGAAGAAATCTCCGTGCTAAAGGAAGCGCCGAATATGTCCGAAGTCTTTCCGCCCGCCTCGTTCATGATGACAACAAATGGAGCGACATCGTAGGCCTTAATCTTTGCCTCGACAACAATCTCCAACCGTCCTGAAGCCAGCAGATGATACGGCCACAGATCGCCAAACGACCGCTGGCGGCCGGTCTTGTCCAGCAGGGCGAGCAGATTCTTGTCGACCGATTTGCGTTTGAACGCGGGAAGTGAACCGAAACTGATCATGCTGTCGGCGAGTTTGCTTTCTTTAGAGACATGGATGAGTGTCCCATTCAAATAGGCGCCCCGGCCTTTCTCGGCCCATACCATTTCTTTCAGGGCTGGCATATGGGAGACTCCGACGATAACTTCGTCCTTGTGCATGAGTGCAATCAGCGTCCCCCAGAGAGGGATCCCGGCGATGAAGTTTTTGGTGCCGTCGATCGGGTCGATAATCCACAGGTAGTCGCTTTTCCTGCTTGAGCGGCCGGATTCCTCGCCATAAAACGCGTGATCGGGGAAGACTGATTTTATACACTTGATAATTGCCTTCTCGGCCTCTCGGTCGGCCCGGGTGACCGGGGACTTGTCTTTCTTAAGCTGTACGGTGAGATTTTTCCGGTAATATGACATGGCTACCTGTCCACCCGCTCGGGCGGCCTTTTTCGCTACTTGTAAAAAACGAGACATGAAACATCTTCCTTTCCCGACAGCATTAGAGCAAATTTTACAGACAACGAATGCCCGACGCAAGTGCGAACACGGGGATTTCCGCCAAAGTGTTGAGACGGGTCAATAATATTCCGGTGGGCAGTCAGAGCGACTGTCAAGCAAATCAAGGACTTACAATCCGGCACCGATTTTGATATCTACTGTTTCGCAGAAAGCATCTCGAATGCGGGTCAGAGGATTAAAAACTGAACTGACCCCGGAGCCACGCTCAGAGCGTGGCTCTTTTATTTGCAGAATGAAATTGGGGAAAGGTCAGTTCTCGAGGAGAACGTTCCGGCGGTCCAGTAGTTCGAATGGCCCGCCACCGAAGGTTTCGCGAGTATAAATCTCGGCTGTGTATGTTCCGGGTGGAATACCGGCAACCACCGTATGGATATTATATGGGCAGATGCATAGTGGCCCGGATGTATCGAGATTTGTCTCAAAAAACCGCAAGGTGTCACCGGCCCGCTCAAAATCTACATCGAATCTTGCCAGACAGAGGAACCAGACGTTCAAGTTGTCAAGAATCAGAGTATCTCTCGCGTACGTGTAAATGATCTGCATAGTGTCCTCGGCTGCCTTCGCCGCCAGACATCCGGTGGCGTCGAAACCGACTAACCGTGATGATACTACGGCTGTATCTATTCCCACAGTGTCCACGCCGTATAACTCCGCGAGCAGGGTGATGATATATTCGCCGGTCGGCATATCAAGCAGCACTGATTCGAGATTGTACAGGCAAACACAATCGCACTGGTCCAGCGTATCGCGCTCCGTGGCGATTATATTGTTTCCTTCAAATCGGTACTCGACACAATAGCCCGGACAGCAGTTCATGGGAGCATTCAGGTGATGAATGTGGATGTCATCTCCGACTACTTCGACATACATGTATTCAGCGGCATCGGAGCGGGCAACAGATCCGTGCGTTGAGTACAGACAGGGGCCGGAGATATCCTCGTGGGCCGGTTCGCCGGGAAGCGGGCAGTAGGGAGGATGCCCCCCGCCAAACATATATTCAACATAACAAACCAAATCGGCCACATCGATCATGCGGTTGCCGTCGCAGTCGGCCACGTCAAGCGGGACTGGCGACGGACCCTGGACATACATATACTCAACAAGATAGACCAGGTCATCAATCTCAGACACGTTGCCGTCACCGTTCATGTCTCCGCATTGCCACGTCACGGCAAGAGGCGCCGATGTCGGTACGAGCAGCAGGAGCACAAAGATAACGCCAAACAGAGTACTGGCTCGCCGATAGAATCTTTTCATAAGTCACCTCCACAGGGCAGGAGGGTAACCGCATACATGGGGATTGCTCATTGGCGGACGAATAAAGCGATAACCGCTGTCCGTTAGTTCTAAGTAACATATACAATGATATCTACTTTTTGTCAACGGTAAAACAGGCGCCCGGTTCGTGAGTATTAACCGCAAAGAATTGGAAAAAATCAGGAAGCCCGTTTCCGTCGAGGTTTGGAACCGTTTTTCTTGATCTTAAGGATTGTCTTTCGGCAGGTGGGCGCGCCGCACTCGCAGATATACCGTTTCAGCAGTCTTTTGGTCACCGGAGCATCGACCTCATAGTTGTAGTCGTAGGTGAGCTCGGTGCCTTCGGGGATAGTGCGTATCGCCTCGATAAATATTCGTCCCTCGACGTCGACTGATTCGCAATTTGGGTCGCAAGAGTGGTTTATGAAACGGGAATCGTTACCGAATCGGCCGCCATCGATAGTGGTATTTTCGTCCACCGCAAATAGAAAGGTGTGGTGGCGATCCATTGAATCATCGTCGTAGCGCTTGACTTCTTCCTCAGGGCCTATTCGCTCTCCGGTGTATTCGATTATGCGTGTGCCTTTACGGATCGTTTTGCGCGCAAATACGCCTCGTCCCTGAATGTGGGACGTACGGACTTCGATCAAGTTCTTGTAAGATTCCCTGCGAGCAGCCATATCAGGTTACCTCACATGCATTGGTGTTTACTAATTCGGTTTTCATCGTTTCAGCAGTAAGACAAGCGGATCGACGTGTGTCCAATATAATGCAGGATGAAACTTCTCCAAGTTCTTTTTTTGAGCAGATTTTAGCGACCGTACGTTTGTGTTTATCTTGCCACTAAACATGGGGCAGAACAGCGCCCGGAGTCGGTTAATTTATTCTTGTATAAATGGAATAATGTATCTATCATGCGATAGCAGGTGATATCAGGAGTAACAACTAAAATCCAGGATGAGGAGTGCCAAATGAAGAAGCAACTAATTTGGTTGTTTGTCGGCCTCACAGTATTGTTGCTTTTCGGTTGCAGCCAGAATCCGCCAACCAACAGCAATGGGGATGATGCTGCCTCTATTGTATTGGTCCAGCGACCGGAATTCGTTGAAACCCGCCCGGCATCCGTAGTTGAGCATTTCGTGAAGAATGCTTCGCCGGACTATCTGCTTTCCAAGAGACCTCCGCCGCCGCCTCCGGACACCGGCGCTGCCGAAGATCCCAATCCAAATCCGGCTCACAAATATGCCTATATCGTGGGTATATCGGATTACGAGGGTACGGTGAATGATTTGCAGTATTGCGATGACGATGCGTACGCCATGCGCAGTTATTTCCAGAGCCAGGGATTCACTATCCGTATGGATGTCGACCGGAGTGCGACCGCCGATGCGATCGCGGCCGGACTCCAGTGGCTCGTGGACATGGCTGCTCCCGGCGATGAAATCGCGTTTGCGTACTCGGGACACGGCGATGATCCATCGGCGTACGGGTCATGTCTCATTTCCACCGACCTGTACTACATCACCCACGGTTATGTTATGGAGCGGATAAATGCCGCCGCAAATTCGAAGAAGCTCGTCACGCTGGACGCCTGCGTAATCGGGGATTTCATCGCCGATGCTGTTCTGGGGTCGATTGTCGCAACCGCCTCAAACAATACGTATTCCTATGACGCGCCGGACCTCCAGCAGGGCGCCTGGACGTACTTCTTCCTCGAAGGCGCTGAGACCCGGGTATTCGCCGAGGATATCGCCACGTATGCCGAAGCCGGTATGATTGCCTGGGCAAGAGTGTACCACCTGCGGGTCAGCCCGACTCACAAGGATATGTACACCGGTAAGTTTGACATCTAATTCTCTCCCAATCTGATATCAACTGGAAACCTGCCTTTTCGGGCAGGTTTTTTTTCTGCAATTTACTTATGCCCTTATGTGTCGGATTAGCAACTTTGACGCAGAATATTCGTAAATATTGATCAGAGCCATAATAAATCAGCATAAATAGCGTTGCTTCATCAATCAGGGTGAGAGATGATTGAGCAGGGAGAAGGATTATGAAACACACCAGGTTAATAAATCTGGTCCTGATGTCGTGCGTACTTGGGATATTCGTGGTACTGGGAGTATCGACGGCATCCGCCAAGAAGTATCATGCGAAGTCAGAGCCCAAATACCAGAATACCTGCACCGAGCGTCAGGATCATATCAGCATAGACTGGGAGTTTAAACACGGGTCAGTGATTCTTACTAACCGTGACGAGGATACTCGCGTGGAGATTACCGATGAGTACCAGTTGTTTATCAATGACCGGCGAATTCCTACCAATGATGAGCAAACTGCGCTGCTGAAGGATTATCATACGACGGCCGGTGAAGTTGTGACCGAGGCCAAGAAGATTGGAATCGAAGGCGCCAAGATAGGAATATCCGGAGCCGCGCTGGGATTAAAGGCGGTTGGATGCATGTTCAAATTGCTCTCCCCCAATTATGATTCTGATGACCTTGAGCGAGATATGGATTATGAGTCGGGGAAAATCGAATTGAAGGCCTCGGAACTTGAGGAAAAAGCCAAGGTGCTGGAGAAGAAGGCTGACCGGCTCGATGAACTAGCGGACGAAATGAATCAGGAAATTCCCGAACTCGGAGAGCTCGGATGGTTCTGATGTAATACGAAGACCCCTTGTTATCTTCATTAAGACAGGCAGGACGCGTTGGCGCCTGCCTGTTATTTTTCGTCCCGCGATATCGCTGAGCGAACCTGTTCTATCTGGGCAAGAGCGGCGACCAACGCTGATTCCACTCGCAGGGTCCAGGGCCCCAGTGCGAAAGGGGTAAACCCCTGTTGTCGCAGTAGGTCGATTTCGAACGGCACCCACCCGCCTTCGGGACCGATCGCGAGAAGCACACCAGATGTTGCCTGGTGGAATACCCGCTCCAGAGGATTTTCGGTATCCGGGTGTGCCAGCAGTTTTAGCAGAGGCAAATTCGGACTGCTTGCGATGTCCGGGAGCTGGTCCTCGACGAATGGCCGGAAGAGAGGATGGACGAATACCGCCGGCAGACGAGTCTGTCTGGCCTGTGAGAGTCCGTCAAGTAGATAGGGAAGGTACCCGGACTTATCCAGGAGCGGACTGCCAATATAGCTCTTGTCGGTTCGGTTGGCGCGGACAAGATGAAGGTGTCGAACACCCATGGCCGCGGTCACGGCAAAGACCTTCTTGAGCGTTTTGGGTCGAGGGACAGCACATATGACGTCGATAATCAATGACGGCCCGGGTGCGTCAGACCATTGCTCAGCGCGTAACGTCACTTGTGAACTCGAAATGGTTACAATGCGAGCCAACCCCACGGGGCCATTGGGGATTCCCACCCGGAGAGTATCGCCCTCCTTTGCACGTAGTACAGAGCTGATATGCTTGAACCGATTGTCTTTGAGCACATAAGTGCTCTCAGCCACCGCATCTTCGCCTGTCAGTAAGATCAAATTCATAAGTTAATCAGCGAGTTGAGCGTGTATGGCAGCGCTTAAGATCGTATCTCGACCGCGCGAAGTTTCGCCTGAGCCTCGTCAGTGAACCAGACATCCAGCCAATGGTCGATTGACTTCTCTTCCTCCGCCAAATATGCGTTCGCAACCGGTTGCCGGATCATCATCTTCAACGACCGGTACGCGTCAGGACTCTTCAAGGCTAGCTCTCCAGCCATCTCCATAGCCGCGGCTGTAATCAGATCGGTCCCGACCAGGCGGTCGAGCAGTCCGAGTTCCAAGGCTTGATCAGGTGTAAACAGATTGCCGGTAAATAATACGTGCTCGGCGTTTCGAGCGCCAACGACATGTGTCAGCATGGCGGCCGGACCGGAGAACACCGGAACTCCTATATTAATCTCGTTAAGTGCAATTCTTGCCCCATCAGCCACCATAAGGCGAGAGTCGAGACTCAGGGCAAGCATACACCCGCCGGCGGTCGCGTGTCCATTCAGCGCGCCGACCACGGGCTTGGGAAAGAGGTACAGATCCGTCAGGAGCCCGGTGAATCGCATCAGAAATCGTTTCAGATCCGGCCTGCTGAATGTAAGCAGATCAGGCAGATCGAAACCAAAGGAGAAGAATTTGCCTCTGCCCGTCAGTATTACACCGCGCACATGCGAATCGGATCGCAGGTCGGCCAGACAGGTGCTGAGGTCAACGACCAGCTGACTATTGATTGCGTTGACTTTGCCGCGTGACACCGTCAGCACCGCGATGCCATCGCGCCGTTCAATTTCGATAAAGCTCATCCGAACACCTCTATTTTCATTCTCGATCTGCCTAATATAGAGCATTGACGGTGCGAAGGTCAACCGACATTAAGTCGGCAGACGGCAGAACCGTTTAAGCGTGGATAATCAGGCCGATTCACACAGGTATCGAATGCGAAGTCCGCGCTTAAAGCGACTGGTCGGGTCGATGAAGTAGGTTATACTTGACAAATGGATACAGTATCCTATATTTATTTCGAACCCACCATTAAGAAAGAAGGCGAGTATGAAAAGAATCGGCGCTTCCACTCTCGTCTGCGTTTTACTTCTCATTTCATCATCTGTGGCTCGCGACCACATCATTATTGGCTGGAATGATCTGGGCATGCATTGCAGCAACCTGGATTTCTCGAAGTTCGTAGTCCTGCCGCCCTACAACAATGTCCGGGCACAGGCAATCGAAGTGGGGGACGCTTCCAATCCCCCTCAGGTTGTCACCACCGGCTTCCACGTTACCTATGAGATTCCGGGTAACACCTACTCCGTGGGGAAAACAAATTTCTGGGACTACGAGGACGTTATTTTTGGAGTAAGTCTTCCCCCCAACATCGGGCTTACCGGCTCCGGGTTGACGGGACTAATGACCAGTATGACCGATCACTTTGTCGTGACCGGAGTGCCTATCACGCCGTACACCGATGCTGACCTTGTCAACGAGGATCCGTTCCAGCTGGGTCTGCTTAAATTATACGATGGTTCCGACCAATTACTCGCTACAGCTTCACCCGTCGTTCCCGTTTCGAATGAGATAAATTGCGTCAGCTCCGGCTGCCACAGCAGCGCCCAGGCTATATTGGACCTGCACGGCCCTGAAGCCGGATTTGATCCTAACGCCGGTCCTATCTTGTGCGCCAGCTGCCATTCATCGAATGCCCTCGGCACGCCGGGACAGCCCGGCTTGCCCTCGCTCTCGGAAGCTGTCCATAAAGAACATGGCGAACGCACCAACGACTGTTACAAGTGCCACCCCGGTCCCAACACCCAGTGTCTTCGCGATGTCATGAAGACGCAGCACGGATTTGTGTGCCAGGACTGCCATGGCAGTGTCACTCAAGTTGGAGAAAGCATCAGCAGCGGTCGCGAGCCATGGCTACAGGAGCCATCGTGCGGGGCTACCCAATGTCATGGAGCGAACTTCGCTGAGGAACCCGGGAAGCTGTTTCGGGAATCGCGCGGCCACGGTGGATTGTATTGCAGCGCCTGCCACGGAGAGCCACATGCTATCGTCCCCAGTGGCAACGCCCGCGACAATGTTGAAAACATAGCTCTCCAGGGGTATGCCGGTACCCTGAACAAGTGCTCCGTCTGTCACGGTATTACGCCGACCGGCGCCGGTCCCCATGGCATTTATGCTTCACAGTGCTGTGTCGGAATCCGCGGTAATATTGACAACGATCCGCTGAATGGCATCGACATCGCCGACCTTGTCTATCTAGTAGAGTACTCCTTCTCCGGTGGACCGGCTCCAGTCTGTACTGAAGAAGCCGATGTGAACGGGGACGGAGGTCTCGATATTGCTGATATTATCTATTTGGTAGAGTATATGTTCGCTCAGGGACCGGCTCCTGTGTCCTGTCCGTAATCCTTCAATCTGCTCTCATGCAAATATGTTCGTCGACCTCCCTGCCCGATAGGGGGGTCGTTCTTTTTCTTGTCTGACGCCGCGAACCGAGGACCAAAGGTCTGTCATTAAGGGAACCGGACTAAGATAGTCTTTGTTGTACTGACACGATCACATGAGGCAGACCCGGCAGTATCAAACTGCCTACAAAAGATGAGAAAAGGAGCTATTATGGCTGAAAAAAAGATAGTCGCGGTGGTGGGGGCGACCGGTGCCCAGGGAGGCGGTCTGGTCCGGGCGATCCTGGCGGACAAAAATGGTGGGTTCGCCGTTCGGGCACTGACCCGGGATATCAATTCGGATAAAGCGAAAGAACTGGCCCGGATGGGGGCAGAGGTTGTACGGGCCGATGTGGATGACCCCGAAAGTCTACTAAAGGCGTTCCAGGGTGCCTATGGCGCCTACTGTGTGACCTTCTACTGGGAACACCTCTCGCCTGAGAAAGAAAAGGCACAGGCAACGGCAATGGCTGCAGCGGCCAAGAAGGCCGGTGTCAAGCATGTCATATGGTCCACTCTTGAAGATACGCGTAAATGGGTGCCGCTCGATGACGACCGGATGCCCACTTTGATGGGCAAGTATAAAGTCCCGCATTTGGATGCTAAAGGCGAGTCAAACGAAATTTTCAAGAAACTCGGAGTGCCCACCACCTTTCTGCTGACGTCGTTTTATTGGGACAACTTCATTCACTTCGGCATGGGGCCGGTCAGGGACCAGAATGGCCAACTGGCTATCACTCTGCCGATGGGCAAGGCACACCTGCCGGGTATCTCGGCCGACGATATTGGAAGATGCGCCTACGGCATTTTCAAAAAAGGGACGGAATTCATCGGGAAAACAGTAGGAATCGCGGGTGAGCACCTGACCGGCGAACAGATGGCCGCCGCTTTCGGCAAGGCGCTGGGCCAGGCGGTACGATACAACGAAGTCGAGCCGGCTGTCTACCGGAGTTTCGGCTTCCCCGGCGCCGATGATCTGGGTAACATGTTCCAATTCAAGCGAGACTTTGAGGCCGACTACCGGGGCGCCCGTTCGATCGAGTTCAGCAGGAAACTGAATCCTGATCTGCGGACATTCGACCGCTGGCTCGCCGAAAACAAGAGTCGCATCCCGATCAAGTAGATTCGCAACGAGGTCGTCCGAGCGACAATCCCGGGCGACCTTTCCCAAAATTCAGAATAATAACCGTAAGATCCTATTTAATAAAACGGGCGAACTCGGCACTAATGCGGTTGTCCGCCGCCCTGAAGCATCTGCAATTCATGGGCCGCCCGTCTATACTCAGGATCGATTTTCAAAGCCCGCTGATAGGCGGCGACAGCGGACGTCGTGTCATTCTGCGCCAGATACACCCGGGCAGTCGCCCACTCATTGGTTGCCGATTGCGGGTTAAACTCTCCGTTCAATTTCAAGATTTGCATCGCGTCGCCAACATTCCTTCTCGCTACATCCAGGGCCAGAATAGCCAGCACATTGTCGCTGAAGTCAAATGTCCCGCTGCCGTAGTAATTCGTTCGCAGGTCCCGGTACGTGGAATCCAACGCGTGAATTCCATTCTTCTCAAGGGCCATCTTCAAGATGTCCTGCAGGAGTCTTGGTTTCGGCTGACCCCGGTGACAAGTGACACACTCTACATTCACGCGAGGATCGTTCGATTTGGTCGGAAGGTCGGCCAGATACGAGTCATTGATTTTACTGACCATCTTGAGCATGTCGCGGGCGGTCTCTTTGGTCTTTTTCGCATCCGAGGCAAAATCCAATTCCCGACCGGTAGCGTTGGGCTGGTGACAGAAATCGCATCCGACTCCCAGCGCATTGGAGAAGCTGCGCATCACTGAAATCAACGAGTCATGGGAAATTGTCGCGGGCAGTACTTTTAAATTCTTGGGCTTTAGATCCTCCTGGGCGGAGGCGGAAGACACTGTGAGCAACAACGCCAAGGCAATCAAGAGCATTCCGATTCGAGTGGTGCTTACATTCCGGGGGAGTTGATTCAGGGGGGATCGACCGTACTTCATGTGAACTAATCCTTCTTAAGTTACTTTAATGATTAGGAAAACTCGACTCGCGCCGCAGGAAAATATACGAACTCAGCTAACACGGTGCCAGCAGGAATTTTGCGCCCAAAATTCCACATCGACATGTTCGGCGCCTTCGGCGCGGCTGGGCGGTGCCGTATGTTCATTGGCCGGAAGGCGCGTTCTTCAGGTAATCGTAAGATTGCCTGATAAGCTGTCCCAGGATGTCGAGATCAATATCGCGGAGCCCTTTCAGATATAGACATGACTGGCCCGTTTTGTACTTGCCCAACTTTTCCAAGAGCGACGGAAATCGGTGAATCCCCGCAATCAGATAGAGTACCAGATTCTGTTTACGCGGAGAGAATCCGACCAGGAACCAATCGCCGGAGCGCCCGCTCTCATACGTATAGCGGTAATCGCCGAACCCGACAATGCTATCACCCCACATTTTCGGTTCCTCACCCGTGACATCCTTCATAAGGTCTGCAAGCTCGAGGCATTCCTTCCGTCTCTGAGCATCGCCAACCTGACTGAGGAAGGCTTTTACACTCATATCCGTCTTCTTGGTCTTATTCTCAGCCATGGAATCTTCTCCCGATTCTCCTTCATTTGATCGTATTCAAGTCAGCCTCAAGCAATTTCTTATTCTCAACATCAGCCACGCTTGCGCGCAGAGTTCTTGCCGTGGCCAGATATTCATTCATCTTGTCCTTGTGACCGGCGGCCATTTCACTTCGGGCCAGGGCCTCGTACGAGTACGCGACAAAGAACGAGTCCAGTCCGCCGCTTTGCTCGAGACTCATCCGCGCGTAGGTCAGGGCGTAATCGGCTCTTCCAAGCAGAGCAAACACGCGCGATGCCTGCCAGTAGCCCACGCAGAAATTCTTTGGAACGGCGTCTTCGCGTTGCGACCAGTGCCACAGGGAGGCCATACATGCTTGAAGCATAGCTTCATTGTCTTCTGCTGTTCGCGACTCTTTCTCGATATAGTCCCACGTCCGGTTGAAACAGTAGGCGGCAAAATACTTGTGGCCGTCCTGCATATCGAAGGGAGGAGTCTTGTTCATGCTTCTCGTCTCCTTAGCACGTTGATTCAGCCCGCTCAGGACATAGAAACGCGTGATTCCGAATACTGAGCATCACCGTCGGGGGTCATGCCCCCGCGACACATTCCTAGGATCCATTTTCGAGCGGAATTCTTGCGCTGCCGACCCAGCCGGGCGCGGCATCGATGGTCTGCCGTTGCATCAGGTAAAGCTGTGCGGTATGGTGCTGGACATGTCGCATACCGTGTAGCAGCAATTCCACCACGGTCAGATCAAGTCGGCCGAAGCCACACCGCTGTCGGGCGGCTTCTTCGGTCATCGCCTGAATCGCATCCCGGCATTTCCGGCGGCCGTATTCAAGATACGTAATCATTTCGTCTTTAGTGTACACCCGTTCGGGAAGGATCCCGGAGGGGTCGAGTTCATCGAGGGTAAACGGAGGCGGTGGAGCAAAGTCATGTTCGGAGCGCGAGAGGTAATAATCGAGAAAGAAGAGGGTATGATAAACGGTATACCAGTACTCCGGTTTACGCATGCGATCTCCCCAGAGGTCCTCGGGACAGGTCACGATCCCGTTTTCAAGCATATCGATAGCGGCGCCGAATTGCCGCCAGATTGTCGACTTCCATATACCGGTCATGTTTGGACTCCCTTGGTCGTCGGATCACGCGTGTGAACAAATTCCTCGAATTCAATCTCGCTATAAGGTAAACACGACAAGTTGCCGGGCCAATCACATTTGAGCTTTTCCGGCTAAGTAATTATGTGAAAATGTACCGTTTTTGTCAATTCTTTTCGGGGCAGGGGACTGGCCGACAAAATCGATTGTTCGTGATACAGTGGACTGATGCGTCGCTCATATAGCCGTCAAATCCGACTCGTATCGTTTGACTTTCAGCTTTGATCCGAGCGCCG
Organism: uncultured Ignavibacteriales bacterium; assembly: GCA_964371785.1. Taxonomy (GTDB): domain Bacteria; phylum Zixibacteria; class MSB-5A5; order GN15; family FEB-12; genus CAVQCT01. Next base: position 58,011 of record CAYJOL010000008.1, read on the forward strand.
TGCACACGGACCCAGACGGCAATACTTATGCCTATCCCTGGAACACTTTGATTTCGATCCTGAATCCGGCGGATTTGCCTGGAGTGTTCGAGCCTGATGCGAAAGTCTGTGTCGAACCCGAAGGAGGCGGGCGGAAATAGTGGTATGACGCAATAATCCCGGAACTAATTTATAATACCTACGTCTTAAGAAAAGGTTCTTCCGTGTTCGACTTCTGCTGAACCGCTGAGCACACATGGTGCTCGGCAGCACGGGCGCAGGTCCACTTAAATAAGAAAGAAAAACATTGCAAAACAACTCCATATTCAGTATATCAAACTGCAGCGACGTTTTCCCACCGCTTAGTCCGACTGACCTTGTCTGCTATAACGGAATATTCACTTGAGAGGAGGATTCTCACAATGCGATCAGCACTTACTGCACTTCGGGCTTTCACAAAGGCGGCGATCCTGTGTTTAATTGCCGGTCATGTCTTGGGGGCAGCGCCGCTACCGATGGAGGATTTCTTCAAGAATCCCCAGCAGGCCTACTTTCAGATTTCACCTGATGGAAAGTTCATCTCGTTTACCAAGCCGTACGAACGCCGCATGAACATTTTTGTTCAGCAGATCGGCGCGGACAGCGCTGTTCGGGCGACTTCAGTGACTGACCGCGATATCTGGTCTTATTGGTGGAAGGGTAACAACCGTCTGCTCTATCTCCAGGACTTCGGCGGCGACGAAAATTTTCACATCTTCGGTGTGAACCCGGACGGAAGCAACTTGACGGATCTCACACCTTTCGAGGGGGTAAGGGCAAATGTTGTCGATGGTATGTCCGACCACGATACGGATATTCTCGTGTCGCTGAATAAGGAAAACAAAGAAGTGTTTGATGTCTACAGGCTTAACACTGTCACCGGAGAGCTGACGCTGGTCGCCAAGAATCCCGGCAACGTGTCAACCTGGATTACTGATCACAACTACAACATCAGGCTCGCTATCGTAACCGATGGAGTCAACAGTTCAATTATGTACCGCGACTCCGGTGAGGGCGAATTCAGAAATATTATGACGGTCGGGTTCAAAGATACTTTTCAGCCGCTTTTCTTTACTTTTGATAACCAGCATATCTATGCGCTGTCCGACCTCGGACGGGACCGCCAGGCATTGATCCGATATGACCTCGCCAACAACCAGGAAATTGAGCAGTTGTATGAACATCCCGAAGTTGACGTCTCAAGTCTCACTTACTCTCGAAAGCGTAAAGTGCTCACAGCGATAGGCTATACTGATTGGAAGAGTCAGAGAAAAGTCCTCGACCCTGTGATGGAGCAATATTATAAGATACTCGACGACCGGTTTCCGGGATATGAGACTTATCTAACCTACAGTAATCGTGACGAAGACATCTGGATAGCGCGTACCGCCAGCGACCGATCACTTGGCTCATATTATCTTTTTGATACCCGCTCGGGCTCGATCACCAAACTGGCCGACAGAAATCCTTGGTTACCCGAAGATCAAATGGCCCAGATGAAGCCGGTGACGCTTAAATCACGCGATGGGTTGACGATTCACGGGTATCTGACATTGCCGAATGGCGTCGAACCAAAGAATTTGCCAGTCGTTGTCAATCCCCATGGGGGTCCGTGGTACAGAGACACCTGGGGTTTCAACCCGGAGGTTCAGTTTCTGGCGAACCGTGGGTTTGCGGTGTTTCAATTGAACTTCCGAGGTTCCACCGGTTATGGCAAGACATTCTGGCAAGCCTCATTTAAGGAGTGGGGCAAGAAGATGCAGGATGACATCACGGATGGCGTTACCTGGCTGATCGACCAGGGAATTGCCGATCCTAAGCGAGTTGCCATCTACGGAGCAAGTTACGGTGGCTATGCTACTTTGGCCGGGCTTGCCTTTACACCCGACTTGTACGCCTGCGGCGTGGATTATGTTGGCGTCGCTAACCTGTTCACATTCATGAGCACGATTCCGCCCTATTGGGAATTGTATCGGCAAATGATGTACGAGATGGTCGGAGATCCCGTCAAGGACAGTGTCCTCATGGCCGAAGCATCGCCGGTGTACCATGTAGACAATATTAGAGTGCCAGTTTTGGTGGCTCAGGGAGCCAACGACCCGCGAGTGAACATCAACGAGTCGAATCAGATTGTCGACGGACTGAAGAAGCGGGGTATTGAAGTTGTTTACATGGTCAAAGAGAACGAAGGACACGGTTTTAGTAACGAAGAGAATACCTTCGATTTTTATCGAGCCATGGAGGAGTTTCTCACAAAACAACTATTGACCAACAAGTAGATTGCACAACAATGTTTCAAGGCACACGAACTCTTTGAAACGAGAGTGTCGTTGTACCTGAGACGATAGCAAGACAGCTTTGATCCCAGCGATCTCGCCAAAGCCCCGGCTACAGCCGGGGCTTTGCACTTTATGCGTGAGAAGATTCTAGATTTAGAACCGAGGCACCAAGAGGCGTGATTCCTCGGACGACTTCAATCGAAGAATGCTATCCCGTGTGTCCAATTATACCATCAGAAATCGTTTTCCAACACAATCCGGTAGCGCGCTTTACCCGATTTCAGGTGCGCAAGCGCCTCGTTGACTCTGGACATTGGAAAGACCTCAATCTGAGGTGCAATATGGTGACGATCGCAGAATTCAAGCATTTCGCGGGTAATCGCCGGACTGCCAACGGGCGACGATGACACCGAGAGCTGTGCTATCAGCAGGCTGAAGACAGGTATTGACAGCGGTTCCAGAACAGCGCCCACGAAATGAAGCCGACCCTTGGGACGAAGTGTGCCAAGATACATTGGCCAATTCAACGTTACATTTGCCGTCACCAGCAGAAAGTCGAATGACCTCGCCGCCGCTTTCAGGGCATCATCACTGCGCGAGTCAAGGACTACACTGGCGCCGAATCGCTTTGCCTCGGCCGCCTTGTCATCCGAAGATGTGAACGCTGTCACGTGGCAACCCCACTTCGACAAGAATTGAATCGCCATGTGGCCGAGTCCTCCAATGCCCACAACTCCGACCCGGTCGGTTGGATTGATGTGAAACTGGACAATGGGATTAAAGACCGTGACCCCGCCGCAAAACAACGGACCGGCGGATTTGACGTCAAGCTGGTTCGGAAGAGAAATAGCCCAGCTCCAATGGCATCGGACCCTATCGGCAAAACCTCCGAAACGTCCTACAATGGTAGCCTCACTAGTGGGACAGAGGTTGTGGTCGCCGGACATACAAGCCGGGCAGACCATACAACTCCTGGAATTCCAGCCCAGGCCAACCCGATCGCCCGGCTTGAGGTGCTTGACGTTTTCACCGACGGCCGCAATTGTCCCGGCGACTTCGTGACCGGCCACCAGCGGGAAGGTTGACATCTGCCACTGATTTTCCAGCATGGACAAGTCCGAATGGCAGATTCCGCAGTACTGGACATTGATTTCTACTTCGTCGCAGCCAAGCGATCCGAGTTCATACTCAAACGGCTGCAGCGGTTTGCCGGCCGACATAGCGGCATAGGCTTTAATCTTGTTCATAGTTATGCTCAATTCTGGTTGGGCCGTCAGCATCACGGTGCGTAACGCTTACGGAATTCCTCCGCCGCTTTCTTGCGCGCTGTTTTCACCTCTTCGGGTTCCTTGCCGGTGAACCACAGGTGCGGTGTCATCTCCAGAGTCTGCTGGACGAGCTTTTCGGTCTCGTCCGCCGCCACTGCTTTAGCGCCACCGGCAGCTTTGCCGCGCTCGATGACTTCTTTTACCTGTGGCAGGAACTGTGTGTAAAAGCGGTCGGCAACTTCAAACATACCATGCCACTGGGTGTAATCAGGGGCGAACATGGCCGCTCCCATGCGCGCTCTTCGTCCTTCGTGATGCCAGAGGTAGTAATACGTCCACTCGAGGTCCTCATCGAAATCAACGTCCGCGGTAAGCAGGCCGGTTGAGCGCAGTTTGGCGTAGATTGCCCCGGCCGGTTCCCCGAATTTGTCGTTGTATAACCCGACCAGGTTGTCATACTGCTCGTAAAAATTGTCGACGTAGCTGGTGGTATGGCAATTCGAACAGACTGTCTTCATGTCGTCGCGCCTTGCTTCCCATGTCTTCACTTTCATCCCCGATGCCGTCGCCGCGGCATCGATCTTCCGCGACACCGGAGGCCTTAGTGTCCAGCTTATCCGATCCCCGACATCATGAGTCATCGGCAAGTCTTTGGTAGCGGACAGGTGACAGGTGGCGCAAGTGGGCGCCGCAGAATAGTCGATTCCGACAATCCACGAAGGGCTGCCCAGATTCATCCGGTCGACGTTGGCGTAGAATGCAATACCGTGTTTGGACTCCTCGTAAATTTCCTTCTGGGGGTGATCCGGGCCAAGATGACACTTCCCGCAATTCTCGGGTTGGCGCGCCAGGGCGGCGTCGAAGGAATGTCTACTATGGCAGGCGGCACAGGAACCCTTTGAACCGTCCGGATTGACTCGACCCATCCCTGAATTCGGCCACGTCACGGCATCCAGAGTATTGTCGGCGTTGACTTTAATTACAGATCCGTGGCATTGTTTGCACCCATTGTTGGCGGCTTCCGGACCTTCGACTACTTCACCCAGCATATTGTCCAGAGAGCCGAGAATTGCGCCGGCATCGGCATGATGCGAGGCTTCGAATTGATTAAACTCGTCGAGGTGACATCCGGAGCAATCCCTGGGCGATACGATAACCGAGATGGTATAACCATTATGTTCCATGGCGCCGGGATTCCTGGCGTCGGTACCATGACACTCAAAGCACCCCACGTTCGCTCCATAATGCCTGCTGTGTCTCCATTCCTTGACGAGTCCGGGCATATCCGACTCATGACAGGTGACACAAGCCACCGACTCCTCGGATAACCGTGTGGGAACTGCGCGACTTGATCGGGCGGTGGTGGAGAAAGAAACCACCGTTAAAATTCCCACAACCACCATCAGATACTTGTTCCTCATATTTTGCTCCTCAGTATTAGGGACTCTCTTGTGATTCCTTATGACCTGTATCTGTAGATGTAATCATATGATCGACTGCCATAATGACGCTTCGTCTCCGTAGGAAAAATCGCCGACCGATATTACTCGCTGTCATAAAGATCGGAGGAGGCAAATTTCTTCGAATTGAAATCGGTCGAGAAGTCGACCAAAAGATACATGTTTTCTGAGTCCCTGGCAATAGCGAAGGCGAGCAAGCCGCACCGTTATTCCCGGACGAAAGTGTCGCCGCTCAGGGACTGATTCACAAGCAGATTACCGCAGGACTGCTTATACGAAGTCGACTTGCGGCCGGTCTTTGAAGAATATCAGCGCCAGAATAATTGACGTGACCGGGACCAGCGGAAGTGATAGTGGGGAAAGCAGTACACTCACCTCGCATATACCAGCCGCCATTGACACATATCCAAAGGCTCGTATATATTCGCCGAACTGCTCCCGAATTTTCAGGATTTTTACGGCAATGATAATGTCAATAATTCCGACTGAAACCATCGCCGCGGCAAAGAATACAAGAAACACTATGGCAAATATCACCTTATCCACCGGCCACATGATCATTGCAATCAGACCCAGCCCCAGGCCCACCGTTTCGAACAGAATTAACCAGGCAACCGAAACATAGATCAACAGATCCAGATCATGGTATTGATACTGTTCGTTAAGGAGACTTTTGAATTTGAGCAAAATGTAAACCGAGATTACCGTGCTGATTATCATGATGATGTCGGACGGCCCGAACACCGGCCGATCGATACCCAAAAGACCCGATGCGATCCCCTGTTCGACAATTCCAATGACAAGTCCTAATGGAAAAATTATGGCCTGCGCTACTGCAAGCCAGCCCACATACGCATACTTGTTCGGTTCCATACCTTACTCCATGAAACTTTTGCGTCGACCGTTGTGTGGCCAGGCGCTTACACATACTCAGGGATGTACTCTAGAATATCACCGGGCTGGCACTCCAGTTCACGGCATATGATATCCAGAGTTGAGAACTTGATGCCTTTGACCTTTCCGGTCTTGAGGAGCGAAAGGTTAGTCAATGTAATGCCGACCCGATCAGCCAGTTCGGTCAGTGACATCTTCTTCTTTGCTAGCATAACATCTATGTTTATCTGAATAGCCATGCTTTAGTATACGTGTGTTCTTTAAATTTTACAACAAATAATTTACGAAATTCGATAAATACTTACTAAAAAACGATAAATCAATAGGTTAGGTCAAGCTATCATCGGTGGGGTCAAAAACCTTGCAGCCCTCTATAGACAATGTGAAAGGAAGTTCCCAACTGTTACAATCGATAAGGGAAGAGTCATCGTACTCTCCCAGCTCGAGCGGGCCGGAGAATTGCAATAGATCGGTTCCGCCGCAGTAGTCGGATGCATATGGTTCGAGGCCCAAAGGCTTCCGGGCATCGAATTCAAACCAGATGCCCTCATCATCCGTGCGTACCCGACCAGGCTTCGAGAGCGATGAGTGAGATGATTCTTATCTTTACGCATGTGATGTCAAAGGCATGATGAAGCGGGAGTTCTCAAGAGGAAAGTCACCCCTTATGTGTGTACCGTTTCCCTCAACTTTGACAAATGCGGCGTCCTCAAGATTCAATCGATCAGTCATGAAATGAAACTCGGCTGTCCGATCCGTTGGATTGCCCATGTACGGATATACTTCCGAAAAGGACGGTATTTCCGAGCCTACGATGTCATACACCGTTATCAGATCGTTCTTCCTTTTGTACAGGACTAGAACCTCAAGATCCGGAATATGATATATGGAATCCCGGAGCGCATACAGGCACCAGTACATAAACAACTTCTCGTTGAGGACTCCCAGAAGATTGGAGACCGGCTCCCGATTAGAAGCGAGACGATAAACCAAATCGACATGGTCTGTCCTGTTCATGTCCAGTTTCTCGGCCCCTGGTCGTGGAGTAAGTCCTCGGACTTCAGTGCGTATCTTGAACTCATCGACCGGCCTGAAGCCATTTTGCCGGTACAGACCGTAAGCTTCCTCGTCGGCGAACAGGTAGCAAAAAACGTGTTTGTCCATGGCCCAGCTTAACGCTGTCTGCAGGAGCTCCCGACCGAGTCCCTTGCGCCGGTATTCGGGAACCGTCCCGACCGCGGATATCTGAGCCACAGGACAACGCTTTCCATTGACTGTCATGTCCATTGAATAGACGCACACATTTGACACCAGCCCGTCGTTATCGAAATAGGAGAATGGGCGATATCGGTGGTCCCAGAATCCCATTCGATCCCACAGTGAAAGGTCAAGCCCGAATATTTTATCGAGAAAACTGATGAATTGCGCTTTCAGGTCAGGGGAGTCCCAGTAATTCTCCAGATAAGAAAGACCCATCGTTTACCTCCATGGTTGTGAATCGGGATGTGGTTATCCGCCTGCTTCCACCCCTGCGTCACTCATCGTTCAATAATGTGCAAGCCATTTTACGATGCAAGCACGATTTGTTCTGCAGGACGCGACGGTGAATCTCATCTTTCCAACCTTTAATAGGGATAAATAGAGTCACCTTTGACTCGAATGACACCGTCGAATTTCGATTCGCTTATGCCGATTTCTGGCTATATTTACTCAGGTGAAATCCAAATGAAAATTTCACAGTCAAATACTCATTGTCAATAAATACATTCGCAGGAGGAAATGTCATGCGGTGGTTTGCTCATTGGATCATGACTCATCGGCAAGTGATTGCGTTCTTCGCATTGCTCTTGCTGTTTCCTTATGGGGTATACTCGGCTGTGCCGAAACTTATCAACTATCAGGGATCTTTGGCCGACGCATCCGGCAAACCGGTGCCCGACGGCACCTATCAGATTAAATTCAAAATCTACGGGAGTCCGCTGGGTATTGATTCACTCTGGTGGAATGGCTTTCGGGACATTGCGATCACGAATGGCAATTTCAGTTACCTGCTCGGCTCTCATGAACGCTTGCCGATACACCTTTTTGACGGAGACACGATCCGGTATCTCGGAATCACGGTCGGTTCAGATCCGGAACTTGTGCCACGAACCAGGCTGGTTACCGTACCGTATTCTTACCAGACCCTGCACGCAGATTCTTCTGATTACGCCGTAACCGTGCCGGACTATTCGATCTCGACTGCCAAATTGATGGACAACGCCGTCACGGGGAGTAAGATTAGCAATGGTACCATTTCAGACGTCGACATCAATGCTACGGCCGAAATAAACCCGTCCAAAATTGACGGTACCGCCATGGTGCTGTCATCATCGTCGTGGCAGACTGTCTCCGGATTCGTGGAGTTCACCGGACCTGTCTATATGTATGACAGCGTTTTTCGTTCCAGTCAGTATGGCGTGAAAATTGGATCGGCAGTAGCTCACTCGCCGGACGGCGGCCTGCTGGAAATTACCCGTAACTACAACAGTACCGGAGTCAAATACGGCGAGAAAGTGACCTTGAACAATGCATCTTCCGGGAGTCTGACAGCGATAAGGACCGAAGTAGAGCACACTACACCAGGATCAGGTGCTTCTGCCACTGCTGTTTACGGACTGGCAACGAGCGATGGTTCCGCTCGGAGCGGACTTTATGGCGTGGCCCAGGCACAAAACAGTGCGATCACGACCGGGAACAGTTACGGCGTCAGCGGCGCGGCCTATGACGGGGCCAACGCGTACGGCGTCTATGGATATGCCGCCTCAGCAACTACTAATTATGCCGGTTACTTCAACGGTAACCTCCATGTGACGGGTACGCTCAGCAAAGGCGGCGGCTCCTTCAAAATTGACCACCCGCTGGAGCCGGAGAATAAGTACCTCCAGCATTCCTTCGTCGAATCGCCCGATATGATGAATATTTACAACGGCAATGTCCAGCTGGATGCCGGCGGGGAGGCTCAAATCGACTTACCGGAGTGGTTCGACGCGCTCAATCGGGAATTTCGCTACCAACTGACCGCGATTGGGGCCCCCGGGCCGAATCTATACATTTCCGAAGAGATCCGGGACAATCACTTCCGAATTGCCGGGGGGAAATCCGGGATGACGGTCTCGTGGCAGGTGACGGGCGTGCGCAAAGACCCGTGGGCCGAGGCCAACCGGATTCAGGTCGAAGTGCTCAAGAACCCGGATGAACAGGGAAAGTACATGCACCCGGAGGTTTACAAGCAGCCTGTGGAGAAATCGGTTGATTACGAATCACTTCGCCTGATTCACCAAGAGCGGACCGATTGACCCCAGGACAACGCAAGGTTTTGACGCGGATCTGCCGCCCGGACTTGAACCCCGACGGGCGGACAGCCGGACGGACCCGCGTCTGTCGTACAAAATAGGCTTGACGGCTCCATAATAGCGACTTATTTTGCGGTGTATTGAGGCGGCCGCAGGGTGATCTTTACCTGTGAAGATCGGGCGCCGATACCGCGAGCAAGTCCTTGTCTGTGTCCCTTCGGGGTGAAACTTCTCGCAACCCTCACTACAGTTGCCCATCGGGCAATCCCAACAAGAACTGAACCTCAAATCTTCTATCTAAGGAGCAGCTAATGATTCGTGTTCTGCGAGTGTACCTGTGGCTGGGACTGATTATGGCAGCTTCGCAGGCGCTTTCGGCCCCCATGTTGCTGAACCACCAGGGTCGGGTGACCGATGGTTCCGGGGCCCCCGTGTCAGGCGTCGTGCCAATCAAGTTCAGCCTCTTTGACTCAAGCTCGGATGGAACTCTCGTTTGGAGTGAAACCCAGCCGACCGTGACGGTAACCGACGGCCTCTATTCCGTAGCACTGGGGTCGGTGACGCCCCTGAGTGCGGATATCTTCGCATCCCCGCCTTCAAGCGGGACTTCGACCACAGAGCTTTATCTCGAGATCGAAGTGAACGGTCAGGTCCTCTCACCACGTATGCGATTGGTTTCCAGTCCGTACTCAATCGCGACGGAACGGATATCGGGCGATCTCTACACGAGCCCCGGTCAGTTGCTCCTTTCCGATGGCAGCGGTCACACGGTAGACCTGCACCTGCAACCGCTAGGTGGCGATATACTTATTCATAATGACGCGGACCTGCTTGCCAGCATGACCGGATCGGATACCGGTTCGGCAGTATCCGTTCGAACCAACTCGCCGGGACACAAATCGGTGGGAGAGATCACCCTCAGAACGTCGCCGAGCAGCACCGGCCTCAATGGGGTTAGAGACTTCGATGAAGACGGTATCCCGGATCTTGTCGTCACCTCGCTGGTTACCGACGATTCCTCGGCGGTGGTAGTCGAAAGCTACGATCAAAACGGCGGATCTTTGATCAGAGGAAAGTCAAAAGGCATCTTACTGACCAATGTCCCGGGCTCTGGTGTGGGTACGCCGAGCTACGTTCAAAGCAGACTCACCCATGATGCCGACGACGACGGCAATCCGGAAACCAGCGCCCAGACCGTGGTAACCGCTGATTCCGTTGTTGATGCGCGGGATTTGGATTCTGACGACGACGGCGCGGCCGATGCAATCTCCAGGGAGACCATAAAGTCGCCTGCTTCCGGAGAACTTGAGATTATTATCCAGCGCGTGATGAGTCAACCTGGTCACAGCACCGGGGTGATAACTCAGGTGAATGACACCGCCTCCCGTATCCTTAGTTATGGCGACCTGGACGGTGATGGCGCTCCTGATCTGGGCATCGAACAGACCAGTGGCGTAAGTTCGGCGAAACTCAAGATGTTTGTGGACAAAAACGCGGATGGTACGATCGGCAGGGAAGAGCTTTCCGAGCTCTCCGGTGAGGGGGTGATACATACGCTGACGCTGGATGAGGATCATGACGGTAATCCGGAAAGAAAGATGACCTACGGCGGCCACTCACAGGGCGGCACGACCGGACCGCTCATGGTTTCGCGCCTTCAGTCCGACGACGACGACGACGGAAGTCCCGACGTCTCCTCTGAGACCGGCGTGATGCCGGGCAGGGCGTATGTCGCGATAAAGACCAAAGGGACCGGAGCCGATGCCAATCGCACCACCGGCGCCGCCACCGACGCCGACAGTACCACCTCAACTTCGACAAACTATATTGACCTCGACGGTGACAGCGTTCCCGATATTGCGATAGCCGACGTCTGCACGATTGACTCAGTGTACAAAGAGACAACGTACGGATATCCGAACGCGGTTGCGCCGGTGACGCTGATGAAGGTGAAAGAGAAAGCGAATAAAACCAAGTGCGGAAACAATCTCCGTCAGTTGAACCCGGCCTCGGCCACCGAGACGGATATCTCCTGCGACTCGATGGGCGCCAGTGCCACCTGGTCGGCCGACAATTTCAGCGGCGCTCCTTCCTCGGTTACCATTCAGGCCAGTATCGACGGTTCACTCAACCCGATTGAGCACTCTTCCGGGGCTCATTTGACTCCCGGTGGCGTGTGGACCAATGCTTCTGACAAGAGCTTGAAAGAGAACTTTCAGGCGGTCGACGGCGAAGCGATTCTTGAAAAGATCGATGAACTGCCGATAACGCAGTGGAACTACAAAGTCGAAGGTAGCGACGTTTCTCACATCGGACCGACTGCTCAGGACTTTCAAGCAGTGTTCGGATTAGGTGGCGATGACAAGAGCATTTCGACAATCGACCCGGCCGGAATCGCGCTGGCGGCGATCAAGGCACTCAACGAAAAGAGTAAACGGGTGGATGAACTCGAAGCAAAGGTGACAGAACTGACCCGGCTGGTCGAGAAACTGGCCAAAGATCAAAAGTAAGCCGTCTCAAACTCTTGCCTTTTGACGATGCCCTGGCTTATGTCAGGGCATTTTTCTGGCTGGTATAAAAGTCCAGGGTCCGGAAGTTGCCCACGCGGATTTCCGAATAGGCGTAACGCGTCCGCTTCAATGCCTGTGGCGGTGATGCAGGTCCGGCCAATGGGGATGTGTGTGAACAATCGCCACATGTCTATGGCGATGAGTGTGACGAGTTCCGGAATGGCTGTCGGCGTGTTCATGCTCGTGGTGCCCGTCGTCATGCCGGTGACTGTGTTCGTGCTCCAATTCCTCGTGGGCATGACTATGTTCGTGGCGGTCCCGGAAAACAAGAATTAGAGATCCTACCAGTATGGCTATTGCTGCGAATTGGACGGCGGAGACCGTCTCGCCGAGCAAAAATGCTGACAGCAAGACTCCGAAGAAAGGACTGCTTGCGAAAAACATCTGGCCCCTTGATGCCCCGATGTTTTGAGCCGCAATTATGTAAAGCGTGATGCTGGCGCCGTAAGAAATGGCACCGACTCCCAGCGCCCCGGCTGTTGTCAGTATCGTTCCGTCAAAGTTCTGTGTCAGTAGACCGATCCCGAGGTTAATAACCCCGGCCACTGCTCCCTTCCAGAATGTACTCTGTGCGGGTCGTATACCATCGATCAGGGCGGTGAAATTGTTGTCAAATCCCCAGCAGACGCAAGCGGCCAGAATGAGCATCCCGGCTTTGAGTCCGGCGGTTGTCTCTCCGAGACTAAGCAGTGTACTGGCGGCTACGATCCCGAGCATTCCAAGCCAACCGAACCTCCCCATATGATCGCGAAAGAAAAGTCGACCGAGTATGGCGGTCGCCACGAGTTCAAGTGGCAGCCACAAAGAGACAGAGGCGGCTGATGCCGCCCTGAGTCCAAGCAGAAGCAACAGAGGCGCCAGTATACCACCGCAAAACACGGCCCCGGAAAGTCGAATGATGTTCTTATTGTCCATGCGCCAGGGCTGAGTCTGATTGCTTTTGAACGCCGACGGAGTCGCACTAATGGCGGCTCCAAGATAGAGCAACCCGGCAAGTTGAAACGGACTGAAGGACGCCAGAAGGGCTTTACTTAGAGGAGTCGCGGCCCCGAACAGGGCGGCGGATAGCAGTGCCAGGAAGGTGTAGAACATTGTTCGTTTACGAAATGGAATTTAGTGCCCCAAGGCAAGAAATTCTGGCAGGGAAGATAATGTTCGGTATTACGGGCCAATTTTCAGCCCGCCTACTTAATCAACCTCTGGGCCGGGCCTCAAAATCCGGCGCCTGCCTAAAATAGTAACTACTATCCCGCCGATTATCATTGCGGAAGCTGAGATCATTCGGAAGCTCAAGCTCTCGCCCAGGAACATAACACCGCCGAATCCCGCAATTGCCGGTACGGCCAGTTGCGATATCGAGGCCACCGTAGTGGTAACACGCTTGAGTGTCAGATACCACAGGACATAGCCCAGTCCGGTAGTCACTCCGCCTGAAAGGACGGCCAGCGTCACACCATGCATACCCAGATGGTAGGTACCGGTCCGGGGACTAACCAGTGCGATAAGCAGAAGGAGCACGCAACCCGGGGCGCAGAACAGGAAATTCCGCGCGGTCGACGGGATCGGTTCGGTCCCTGCTTTGCCCAGCAGCGAGTACACGCCCCAGGAAACGCCCGATGCCAGCATCATTATCGCGCCGGCCAGTGGCGGCGCGGAAATACCGGGAATGAGAAGGTAGATCAGGCCGCCCAGGGCGAGCATAAATCCCGACCACTCGGCCGGCGTTAACCGATTCCCCTGGTAGATCGAGACTCCCACCATCGTGACCTGAACCGCCGCAAAAAGGATGAGCGCCCCCACCGAAGCGTCGAGCCGAATATACGCAAGCGAGAAGAAAAGCGCATAGGCAAACAGAGCGAGCGAAGGTGCGATGTTGCGCCAGGTCAGGGCCAGAATGCCGGCCTTTCCGTTGGTAGACATCGCAGATATCCTTGACCGGTAGAGAATGAGAATCGGTAGAAGCACGAGCATGCCTGCGACAAGGCGAATAAGCGTGAACTCAAGCGGGCCGATTGACTGCGACCGGAGCGCCATGCGGCAAATGACCGAGTTTGCGGCGAAAGCTATCAGGGTCAGCAGAGCAAGGACGAAAGTCAGGTACCGGGAAACGCGCATAGTGGGCAAGATAAGTCTATTTTCGATCGGATCACCGCACAAACTGATGCAAACTGAAATACTGATTTCGTGTCACACCACCTTTGGCCGGTTGGGCAATCTCGGAAGCGGCGGACGTCCTTTACTTGAGCAGAAGCATCTTCCGGGTCTGCACGTATTCTCCGGCCTGAATACGGTACAAGTACACACCGGTTGAAACGATATTACCGGCGTCATCCTTTCCATCCCACTGGATAACATGATCGCCGGCAGATTGACTTTCGTCGACCAGGGTGATCACTCTCTGGCCGAGTACGTTGAATACCTCAATCCTTACCTTCGTGCGCGAGGGGATGCGATAGGCGATGGTTGTAGCCGGGTTAAACGGATTCGGGTAATTCTGGAATATTTCCACCGATATTGGCAGATCCGAATCGGGTTCTTCGATTATTCCTGTCGGCGAGGCGACTGCGAACGCCGCATAAACGCCAGGTCCGACTATCGTCCCACTCACCTCGTTGCGGCTGGTATCGACCGTCCCTCCCAGCAACACCCAGTGCCTAGCCGTTTCATCAAACTGCCACAATTTGAGGTGTTCTTCGGACGCACCCAAATTAACGTCTACATCGGTTTCATCATAGCGGATCAAGAGTGTGGGTTCGCCATCGAGTAGTCCGACTGTCGATGCGGCCAGCGAGACCGCTGGTCCGGCCTGCTGGGCCGAAGCATCCAGACCATCGCGCAGTACAGGGAAATCTGATGCCAGCAGCCAGATTCTGCCGGGACCATGCGCCGAGGTGTCGAGCGTAACACTGGCCGTAGCTCCGGCAGTCCAATAGACGTCGGATGCTTTCGCCGAATCCAACGGGTAGAATCGATAATCAAGCGGTACGATAAAGCTCCCGGTGGAATCATCCACCCCGTTCAACCAGAGACTCCCCTGGGCGGGCAGTCCGTCAGGCAACGACACCGTATAGTCATTGCCGACCTCGCTCAGAGGATAATTGATGACGGCACCTGAACTGTCAGCAACGTCGACATTTGGGATAGACGAAAGTTTTTGCGCCATGAGCAGGTGAACGTCGAGATAGGAACTTCCAAAATCTACAATCGGAATCATACGTATGTTCGGCGAAACCGATGACACTGCCAGCGAAATCAGGCTGTCAGCGGCCGCGATATTTCCGCCCGGACGCGCTGGCGACAACATGGGGTTATTGCCAACCGTCACTCTTGTTGAGACCCAGGTAAGATCGGCTGCACTCGGAGAACCAGACCTTAGCGGTGTGATGGTGGTTAGCCCGGAGACTAATATTTCATCACCGGTTGTGATTCCGAGTAGTCTGATTTTACCGTCATCGGATGTATTTCCCTGATCCATTTCCCGCCCGGTGGAGGAGAGCTTCACTCGAACGTTGACATCGCGCAAAGGCAAGCTGTTGACAGAATAGGCCAACAGAATGGGTAGTGTGGAAGTAGTTGGTGCGGAGACCGGCGCCGGAAACACTACGTCGGCGCCGACATCGTAATCCGGGCTTGTCAGGACGTCATTTGGGCCTGGCAGGTAATCGAATCCACTGGGAAGCACGCGGTCCTGAGGACGTTTGATTGGCACAAAAATCGAATTGGGTCCCTGCGGGCCTTCGAAGTTATTTCGAAACCAATCCCAGCAGGACATTCCGCGAAAGTACCATTGGGCATTGTTCCGGCAATCGGCGGCGATATATCTCGCGGCGGTCGACATCTCAGACCTGTATGGACCATAGCTCGGGTAAGGATACTGGCCGTCCATAAACCCGTAGTTGGCTATTGTGCCGCACCGGCCGGTGGCAGTTACCCAGTTTGTGCCGACCAGGAATTGGTACTCATCCCAGAAACCGAAGGCATAGTGTCCGTATTCGTGGCAAAACGTAGCGTAACTGACGGAGTCACTCATATCCAGCGGGTCCTCGGTGAACGAAGTATTTCGGCCGCCCGTCTCAGAACCGAACCATTTGCGCGGCATGTTCACCGCTTTATCGGTGTGGTATACTCCGGCTACACGATCGGCAAAGGCATGAAGCACGTTACTGGTGAAAACCCGAAAATCAGCCTCGGCCCAGTTCTGTTTTTCATCGAGAATGACAACCGTGTCGATTCTCATCTGGCCGTCTGAAACGTCGTACAAGTAATTCGACATGCCGCGAAACCCGGTCTGAAGAGTTGTAATATAATCGACGCGGGCGTCCCATTCTATCGACACAAGGACATTCCAGGCAATTGTAGTATGGGAAAGAATCACTTCCTGCTGACCGTCCCGCAATTCCGGGAAGTCCGGTCGACTGTCATCGCCGATTACCATGTTGTCCAGAGTGATTGTATAGAGTGTACCAAGCCAGGTCGAAGGTTTGTACGATGGCTCGCGTTTCACTACCAGGCTTACGCGTATGCTGTCCCCGGCCGCCAATGAGTCCGACACGAGGTTGATCTCTCCCTTGCCGTCGCTGGTATGTTCTTCGGTCCACTCGACCGTGTAGGCCGGCGGATCGTTGCGCATCCGCGAGATTGAAACGGTGATGAACGGCAGAATGTCTCCGTTAGCATCCTTCAATGTCAAGGTCCGGGGCGGATTGAGCAGAAACGCGCGGCCCAGACCGTTGATACGGCCGTATCCGACAATCTGTCCGGAATTGTTGATGTCCGAAGCATAGACCAGATCCCAGCCGCTGCCGCTCGGAATCAGGGTGTTGAGATCGCGAAGTCCGTTTATGGTGTCGTAAATAATAGCCCGCTGTTGCCTGGCCGGGTCGTAAGCCTGACCGACTACAACGCCGTAGTCGTTGATCGCTAAAGCTTCGCTTCCGATTCCTCCAAGGGTCGGGACAATCGTCCAGTTTCCATCGTCCCAGATGAACCCGCGCCATTCACTACAATCCGCATTGTAACAGGTCCATCCGGCGAGTTGACCCTTGTTGTTGATATCGTTAGCCTGAGCTTCATCTCCTGCGGGTCTTCCCAGCAGAATAAGGGAGTCGTGGCGGAACAGACAGACTTCTCCCAGGCAGTCCACCGGGCAATCGGTGTACCAGTACCCTGCCGCGACACCACTGTCGTTGATAGTGGTCGCCTCAGAGCCCCAGTAGCTCGTTGGAAGGTAGTCAAAAACGCCGTTCTGGTAGAGATACAAACTGTCATACGACCAGCCAACCACCTGGCCGTTATTATTGATCGCGGATGCTTTCCCGGTGCCCAGATCGACCGAGTTATAGAATCCGTGCTGGTTGTTGTCGGTGGCCGGTCCATATCCGACCACGTTGCCGTCGTCATTGATCCCTTGCGCGGTATTGCGATTGTATCCAAAAACGTAGAGTGGCGTGCCGACCGTTTGTCCCGGCAGCCAGATTGTGGTAAGGTCGGTAGTGTAAGGCGCCGAGCCGTTACCGACCACGACTCCGTATTTGTTTATAGCGACTCCGGTGCTGAAATTGTACTGACCCGGCGCAGTCGGGTCAAGGCGCACGATAGTGTACTCCTGAGCCGCTAGCCCGGATGTGCCGGCCAAAACGAAAAGCAAGCGCCAGGCGATGACTTTCGTCTGCATTGACTTGATAATCGTATCTCCTGTCAGGAAGGGTCGTAGATCTTCTGCTTCAAGGATAATATAAGTCCATTTTGCTATTTTGCAAGCCCAAAATTGGACCACTATTGTCCTTTTTTTAATGCTCAGCTGCGCCACAACAAGCGTTCTGAGCGCCGCCTTTGACCTTGCCAAATATCAATTGATCAGCTAATTGATCCTACCGGTGAAGTGAGTTGAAATAGAAGCCTGGCATGAGGTTAAGGGCGTCAATCGCGAAGCGCTCCGGGGATCTATCAGAGCGCAGGGGGTCGATTTCGAGCCAGCTTCGGAGTGAAGGGACTGACTTGTGCGACCAGAGTGGGTGGCTGTAATTAGCATTGCGTTCCCGGTGTAATACAGCTACATTTTCGGGCAAAACACACTGTATCAGACTGGAAAAAAGAGCCCTGCGTGAATTTCATGTCGAATTTCGTTGACCTGGTTCAGGTCTGGAAACTCTGCCCGAGCTGGTTGACCGGAGAAGGGGCAGTAAGCCATGGCTGATTTACTTGCCGGCAATCCATTACTGCTGCTTTTCGTTGTTATCGGGGTCGGCTACTTGATCGGCAGTGTACGCTTGTTTGGCTTCAGCCTGGGAGTGGCGGCAGTGCTGTTCGGGGGGATGGCTTTCAGTGCGGCTGATCCTCGCCTGGTGCTTCCTGAATTCATTTATGTCATCGGCCTGGTGCTGTTTGTGTACGCCATCGGTCTGCAGGCCGGACCCGGCTTCTTTGCTTCATTCCGTAAGCGGGGCTTACGCACGAGTGTGCTGGCCGTTCTGGTGCTCGCGGGCGGTGCGGTACTGGCCTTCGTGCTGTCGGGGATCATGGGATTATCGGGACCCGCTGTCGCCGGACTCTTCTGCGGAGCCCTGACGAATACGCCTGCGCTGGCGGCAACTTTTGAATCGATCTCTTCGTTGTCAGCTCACCTTCCTCCCGATCAAGTCAATCTATTACTGAGTGCGCCGATCGTGGCATATGGGTTGGCTTACCCATTCGGTGTATTCGGCGTCATTTTCTGGTTTCACCTCTTCACACGAATTTTCAAAATCGATTTTGCCAAAGAAGAAGCGAACCGGGTCAGCCAGTCCGAAACAGAAGCGATTCTCAGTAAAACGTACCGTATCACTAATCCGGCTCTGACCGGGCAGTCAGTGGAGAAAATGTTGCAGTCATTCGGCCGTACCGGCTTCGTCCTCAGTCGGATAAAAAGGGGAGATCTGGTCGAAGTTGTCGGCCCGCATACTGTGCTCAACAGCGGCGATTACGTGGTCGCCGTAGGGACCGAGCGGTCGCTGGAGATTGCTCGGATTCTTTTCGGCGAAGAAGCTCCGGAACACGTTGAGGAGCGTCGCGACGATATGAGCTATCGGCGCATTTTCGTTTCCAGTAAAGAGGTCATCGGCAAGACGATCGACCAACTGAGGTATGAGCATCCGTTTCAGGGAGCAATTACCCGTTTGCGGCGTGGCGATGTCGAGTTCGTTCCAGGGCCGGAAACTATTCTCGAGCGCGGAGATCGGATCCTGGTCGTGTCCCGGCGGGAACGCGCCGACAAGATAGCGGCGATTTTCGGCGACTCCATTAAATCTATTTCCGAGGCCGACTTCCTGTCGCTTTCGCTGGGAATCGTCATTGGCGTTCTGGTGGGTATGATCCCGATTCCCCTCGGCGGGGGTCTGACATTCAAGCTCGGCTTTGCCGGCGGTCCGTTGGTGGTCGGACTCTTACTTGGACGGCTCGAACGGACCGGCCCAATAATCTGGGGTATGCCATTCAACGCCAACCTGGTGCTCAGGCAGATTGGCCTGGTATTTTTCCTCGCCGCAATCGGCACGCGAGCAGGCACCGGCTTCGCGGCGACTTTCGCATCGGGCGGTCTGTCAATTATTATCGCCGGCGCTTTGTTGACGACCTGCGTGACAATCGCCGCGATCCTGCTGGGATATAGATATCTGAAACTGCCCTTCTCCGCGGTGATGGGGATGATGTCGGGTATCCAGACGCAACCTGCCTGCCTGGCTTATGCCAATGAACGAACCAATAGCGAAATGCCGAATACCTGGTACGCGACCGTCTATCCGGCCTCGATGATCGCCAAGATTATTCTGGCCCAGGTGATAGTCTCGACCTTACTGGTGCTGGCGTCCTGAACTACGCAAGGGATCTCGCTACGTCGTCACTTCGCAATCACTTTCGTCTCGGTTCACCCTGATGTTCTGGTCGGTTCACTTTGTCCCGCCCGTAACCGACTTGCCCAAATCCTCGAGTTTGTCCTTCGCTTCGGTCTTGACTTTCTCGATGCCTTCGTCTTTTAGCTCACCAAGATTCTTTCCGAATCCTTCGGGAAGCTGACCGCTCCCGGCCGCCAGCGCTTTTGCGATGAGAGTCTTTACTACCGTAGCGGTCACCTCGCTTATCTTCGCTCCATTATCGCTACCCACATCGCGTATAGTGAAATCATCGAGCTTATACGACTTCTCAACTTTTTTCCCCAGCAGACTGAGAGAGCCCGAGACGTTTATGTCCCGCAACGCAATCAGCCCGATGCGGAATTTTTGAGATTCGCCCGACGACGATAAATCCAGCTTCTTTATGTGGTCAAGCAGCAGCTGATAATTTCCTCTTTTGTCGATCTGTTCGAGATTAAGGGCGACGCCTTCAATGACGAAGGAATCGACTTTAACCTCTTTGTCCAGGAATGACCCTGCATCCACATCGAGGATCGCGCGACGAAGTTTCAGAAATCCATCCGGCGCGAATCCTTCGGGATTGCTAACCGCGAGGTTGTCCAACTCCAGGCTGCCCCCTCGGATTTCAAGGGAGGCCGAACTCAGATCGGTCTTCACGCCGAGTGCATAGGTAGAGCCGGCTTCTACCGCTTTCTTGACCATCATATTTCGGTAAAAGTACGCACCTGCCAACACGACAATCACGAGGACCGCAACAGTAAGGAGAAGCTTCTTGAACATGGGGTTACTCCGGTAATATGTTATGTGCTGATCTTAGGCTATCTTCGCTGCATCTGCAATCTGCCACCGTGGCACACCGTCGAGCATAGAAAATGAATAAAGCGATCTAAATCCTAAGTCAATGAAAATGAAGGCGAGAGGACGACCGGATTCTGTGTTCACATTGTGCGACAAAAACTTGAGTGGTGTTTTCGATGAAGCGGGATTTTTCAGGGCGCGGCATTTCATTGTCTGATAGGAGTTGAAGCATTCCAAACTTGTCAGGACTCGCTCAGATAGGTTTTTCTGACCAGATCGTTGTGGGCGATGTCGGAGCATGGCCCCTCAAGAATAATATTCCCGGTCTCTAGTACGTACGCATAATGAGCGATTTTCAACGCCATGTGCGCATTCTGTTCAACCAATAGAATCGTCATTCCGAGGTTCTCGTTGATTTCGACGATGGTGGAGAAAATCGCCTTTACCAGGATCGGGCCAATGCCCAGGGATGGTTCATCCAACAGAAGAGCCTTCGGCCGTGCCATGAGGGCTCTCCCGACAGCAAGCATCTGCTGTTCACCACCAGACAAAGTTCCGCCAAGTTGACTTACGCGTTCTTTGAGTCGCGGAAACAGCGAGAACACTCGCTTGAGGTCGCTGTCAATGCCGGACTTGTCCTTCCTCAGGTACGCTCCCATTTGAAGATTTTCTTTGACGGTGAGATTGGCGAAAATCATCCGTCCTTCGGGTGCGTGAGAGATGCCCGCGCCAACAATCCTGTCGGCTGGCAGATTAGTAATGTTTTTGTCATCGAACGTGATGCATCCGGCGGATGCTCCGATCAACCCCGAAATGGCGCGAAGAAGCGTGCTCTTGCCGGCACCATTGGCTCCGATCATGGTGACTATCTGCCCGGATTTTACGGAAAGTGATATGCCTTTCAAGGCGGCTATCGCGCCGTACTTGACCTCAAGGCCGGTTATTTCCAACAACGCCTTACTCAACGGTCTCTCCCAGATAGGCTTCGATCACTCGCGGGTTCTGTTGGATTTCTCGCGGCGTTCCTTCGGCTATTTTGCTTCCGTAGTCCAGCACCGTCAACCGCTCACAGATACCCATGACGACCTTCATATCATGTTCGATTAGAAGGATGGCGATATTGAAATGCTCTCGTACAGTGCGGATTAAGCTCATTAACGCGCCTTTTTCCGACGGGTTCATGCCTGCCGCTGGTTCATCCAGAAGAAGCAACTTCGGCCTGGTCGCAAGTGCTCGAATGATTTCGACTTTTCGCTGTAAACCATATGGCAGAGAAATGGCAGTCTCATGTCTGGTGTCGACAAGGTCGAAAAATTCCAGCAATTCAATTATACGGGCGTGGATAGCCTGTTCGTCCTGATGAAATCTGCCGACGTGGGTCACCGCGTGAAGAAATCCGTATTCGACATTCCTATTGAACGCCGCCTGAATTGTCTCATAGACGGTAAGGGATGCAAATAGCCTTATGTTCTGGAAAGTTCTCGCAATCCCCCTTCTGGAGATCTGGTCGGCTTTCCATCCCGCAATCTGAGAGCCATCGAAGATTATCTCGCCGGTCGTGGGCCGATGGATACCCGTTATCATGTTGAATACGGTGGTTTTTCCGGCGCCGTTGGGGCCGATCAGGCCCAGCATGTCGTCCGAAGCTATTGACATACTCAGATTCGAGACGGCTGTCAACCCTCCGAAATTTACGGTGCAGGACTTTAACGATAATAGTTCCATGACTTACGCTCGTGTCTCGCGGTAGTGCCCATTCACTTGAACTCTACTTCTCAATCGCAGTCTTGACTCCAGGGGTGCAGAATAATATTGCTCACGTTTTAAGTCCGAGCTTTCGCTTCCCGAAATGAGGACGCACAAATAGTCCGGCGGGCCGGACAATCATAATGACAATCAATAAGAGGGAATATATCACCATCCGGTATTGCGCAACCGGGCGGAGCAACTCCGGAAGGATTGTCAGAAGAATCGCAGACAGGATGACCCCGATGATGCTTCCCATTCCCCCGATAATTACCATTACCACGATTTCAAACGATTTAAGGAACGAGAACTGGGCTGGATTTATGTACGTCACAAAGTGCGCATAAAGAGCTCCGGCTAATCCGGCGAAAAACGCACCGGTTACAAAGGCGATGACTTTCACGCGCGTGGAGTTGATGCCGATTGCTTCGGCCGCCAGTTCATCGTCACGCACTGCCAGGAATGCCTTTCCATATGTCGAATTGACCAGATTGCTGACGAGGAAGATTACCGCGGCGACAGTCACAAACACCCAGAAGAAATTGGACAGCTTGCTGATTCCGGTAAACCCCCGGGCTCCGCCAAGAAAATCCAGATTCTGCACAATCACCCGAATAATCTCCCCGAAACCCAGTGTGGTGATGGCCAGGTAGTCTCCTTTCAGTCGAAGACTCGGTATCCCTACCAAGAGACCGAATATCGCCGCCATAATACCACCTGCCAATAAAGCCAGTGCAAATATGGGAGCGTTCACAAAGGCGCCTCCGGCGACATGTATTTCGGATGTCACGACCGCCGAAGTGTATGCGCCGACCGCCATGAAACCGGCGTGTCCGAGAGAGAATTGCCCCGCGAACCCATTGATCAGGTTGAGACTTGAGGCCAGGATGACATTTATGCCAATGTAGATCAGTATTTGGAAGTAGTAAGGATTCACCAGATGCTCAAAAAGGGTGACAACGAAACTCAGCACTATTGCTGATGCAAAAATGATGATAGGCCTGTGAATTCTCACACCTTTTCCTGTTCGTTGCGCCCAAGAATCCCGGAGGGCTTTATCAGCAAGATGAGAATCAGGATTGCAAACGCAATTGCATCACGATAGCTCGATGAAATGTAGCCTGAGACAAATGTTTCCGTAAGACCTATTATAAGTCCGCCGATGGCCGCCCCGGCAATATTTCCAATGCCGCCGAGTACGGCCGCTATGAAGGCCTTCAGCCCGGGGAAGATGCCCATAAGTGGGGTGATACTGGGATAAATAGTCGCATACAGTAACGCCGCGGCGGCAGCAAGACTAGAACCCAGCACGAAAGTAAAGCTTATAATTGTATCGATGTTAATCCCCATAAGGCTGGCCACTCGGTGGTCGAAGGAAACCGCTCTCATGGCCGTTCCCATTTTAGTGTGGTAAACGATGAGGCGCAGGAGCATCATCAACACAAAGGCCGTGACTATCACCACGACAGAATTAGTACCGATAACAACGTTTTGGGTGTTGATTATCGAGCCGGAGGGTATCAGGCTCGGGTACAGCTTCGGGTCTGGTCCGAAGACGAGCTGACCACCGTATTCGAGAAAGAAAGATACCCCAATTGCGGTAATCAGCACAGTCAGTTTTGGCCGCGACCGGAGCGGACGGTAGGCAAGTTTCTCGATCGTGATACCCAGAAGTGCACATCCCAGCATTGTTACCACAAGTACCGCCGGAGCGGCAACGAGGAGATGACCTCCGGAAAGTGATATAATACGCGGTGCAAGATAATAGCCGATGAAGGCCCCAACCATGAAGACATCGCCGTGGGCGAAATTGATGAATCTCAAAATACCATAGATCATGGTATATCCGATGGCAATCAAAGCATAGATGCTTCCCAGCGAAATTCCATTGACAATTTGTTGAAGAAACTCACTCATGGAATAGCAGTGCCGGACAAGCTACGGTTGTATAGTTTCCCGGTAGACGAATTTGCCATCGACCACGCTGATAATGACCAACGGTTTGTGCGCATTGCGATCGCCGTCAATGGTGATATTGCCGGTGACGCCCGGGAAATTCGAAGTGGCGGCAAGCGCATCCCTGATAGCCGGGCCATCGGTACTACCTGCCCGGCGGATGGCATCTATTAAAATCAACCCGGCATCGTAGCCGAGTGCGGCCATGGCATCGGGCATTTCATTAAAGCGCGAGCGATACTTGGCCACAAAATTGCGCACAATCGAACTGGTATCATCCGCGGAATAGTGAGTGCTGAAATATGTGTTGTTCAGCGATTCTCCTCCAACCTCAGGCAGCTTGGCCGAATCCCAGCCATCACCGCCGACCATCGGCACGGTGATATTCAGCTCCCGAGCCTGCTTGATAATCAGCGCCGCCTCGATATAGTATCCGGGAACGAATATCGCATCCGGTTCAGCCGCTTTCAGAGCGGTCAGTTGCGCTTTGAAGTCGCTGTCGCCCTCGCTGTAAGCCTGTTCGGCTACGATCGTTCCGCCCAGTCCGGTAAAAGTCTGGTTGAAAAACTGCGCCAATCCTACGCTGTAATCATTCTTTACATCTTTCAGAATGGCTACTTTTCTTGACCCCAACGAATTATACGCGAATCTGGCGAGCATTTCCCCTTGGAAAGGGTCGATATAGCAGACCCGGAATATATAATCGCCTTTCTTGGTAACTTCGGGATTAGTTGAGGCCGGACTAACCATTGGTATCTTGAATTGCTGACAGATGGGAGCCGCGGCAAGGCTGCGCGAAGATGCTACCTCACCAATAATTGCTTTTACATTATCCCTCGTGATCAGTTTCGTGACTACCGTTGCCGCTTCTTCCGGTTTTGACTGGTCATCTTCGACAAGCAATTTGATTTTCTTGCCCAGCACGCCACCGGCGGCATTAGTTTCATCCATAGCCAGTTCCAGGCCGTGATGCGTGGATTGCCCGAATGTCGCCGTAGTCCCGGTTAAGGAACTGAATTCGCCGACTACGATTTCATTCTGATTATCCTTTTTCCCGCAACCTGATATCAGGATGATAACCAGCATCACCGTCAGAATGCCAAGGGTCTTTCTCATATTGTCCCATTCTTCAATTTGGTTTTCAAGCAATTTACGAACGCCTGAGTGGCGATGTCAAATAATAACAAATTTGGGTCTGGATCAGGTCTGGTGACGCCGTCGAGGGAATGGACAGGGGTGACACCGGCCCACCTTCAAGCAATATTGGGAAACGGCCGGAGTAGCAGTCAGAACCGGGAAGCGGTTACTGATGACCGGCGCAAAATTTGTGGCATGGCCTAAAAGAAAGTATTATACTTGCCGGAATGATTCCCCCTTGTAAATAGGAGCATGGCAACATGAGTACGGATGTTCACATCAAACCGTATATCGCGCCGGAGACCAGTCAGAGAGAAATGACCTTCCGAGGTCTGCTTATCGGCTCGCTGCTGGGCATCGCCTTCGCCGCATCTTCAGTCTACCTCGGTCTCAAAGTCGGTCTGACCGTCTCAGCGTCGATTCCGATTGCAGTCTTGTCTATTACCATATTCCGAGCCTTTGGTAAAGCCACGATTTTGGAGAACAATATGGTGCAGACGGTTGGATCCGCAGGCGAATCGATTGCCGCGGGAGTCGTTTTCACCCTGCCGTCACTTCTACTGATGGGAATGGATCTGGAATTTCTTCGTATCCTGCTGGTTGCCCTTCTTGGAGGCACTCTGGGTGTCCTTATGATGATTCCCTTGCGGCAGGGCCTGATCGTGAAGGAGCACGGAAAGCTGACGTATCCCGAAGGTACCGCGTGCGCTGAGGTTTTAATCGCCGGCGACAAAGGCGGAACTTCGGCAAAGACAGTGTTCCTTGGTGCGACGATCGGTTTTGTTTTCGGATTCCTGAACTTGATCATGCGTTTATGGAAGGAAGCTTCCGATTGGACCATCCGCTTCTTCAAGGGCGCATCGATTTCCGCCGAGGTTGCCCCGACCATGCTCGGTGTCGGCTATATAATCGGTCTGAAGACGGCCGCCAACATGATGGCCGGCGGCTCATTGGCATTCATCGCGATCATTCCGCTCATAAAAGCGTTCGGGGAACAACTGACCAGCCCGGTTTTTCCTGAGACGGAAACACTGATACGCGACATGAGCCCCGCGGCAATTCGCAATGCGTATGTATTGTATATCGGGGCCGGGGCCGTCGCTACCGGCGGCATTATAAGCCTGGTTCGCTCGATTCCCTCGATCGTGGGTGCCTTCAAACGCGGACTTGGCTCGCTGACTGCTTCTCGTGGGAGCACGCAGTCGATAGTCCTTCGCACGGAACGAGACATTCCGCTGTGGTACGTGCTGGGCGGCTGTTTCGCATTGATCCTTGCCATCTGGCTGTCGCCGATTCTCAATATCAATCTGGTTTCTGCGGTGCTGATTGTCCTGTTCGGCTTCTTCTTTGTCACCGTTTCAAGTCGCATCACCGGTGAAATCGGTTCATCGTCCAACCCTATTTCTGGCATGACAGTGGCGACGCTTTTGATAACCTGTTTGCTCTTTCTGGCGGTGGGATGGACCGGCATCGACTACCGAGTCATGGCATTGACCACGGCCGCGATCGTCTGTGTGGCTGCCTCAAACGGTGGTACAATCTCACAGGATCTGAAAACAGGATTTCTCGTCGGAGCCACGCCGTCACGCCAGCAGCTGGGTATTCTGGTTGGTGTCATGACCAGCGCGCTGGTCATCGGATGGACGCTCCTGTCGCTGAATCAGGCGATGACCACTTATTCAGCACGAAATTATCCTGAGTACACTGCCCAGATTCCTGCCGACGCTAAACGGATCGATTATGACGGCAAGTCCTATCATCAGGTATCGGTGCTCGAAAGAACAGGGAGTGTTCCGACCGGAAGATACCTTGTCAATGACGCCGGCAAGATCGTCTATCTCATCGACCCCGGCGTATGTGGAACCGATTTGGAGCGTGCCGTCCGCGTGTCGGGCGCGCCGTTCGCAGGCTTCGATGCCGGCATCCTCCCCGACTCCACACCGGCGATGCTGACGGCCGATGGTCCGGAGAAGATTCTGGAGTTGAAGGCGGAACAAAACGGCGTTCCTCCGGGAAAATACCTGATCGATTCTCAGGGCGGAATCACCCACCGATTGACGCCGGTTACCAAGTATGATGCTCCCAAAGCCCGGCTTTTCAGTTTGATTATCGACGGCATCCTGACGCACAAACTCCCGTGGGCGCTGGTGCTGGTCGGTATCGCGCTGGCTTTGATTATGGAGTTGGTAGGCGTGTCCTCGCTTCCGTTCGCCGTCGGATTGTATCTGCCGATATCAACTTCCACGCCTATCTTCATCGGTGGCATCATCCGGAAGCTGGTCGATCGTAAGAGAAAAGACGTCGAGAATATGGAAGCAGAATACTCCCCCGGAGTGCTGCTGGCCAGCGGGCTCATTGCGGGCGGCGCTATTGCCGGCCTGACGCAAGCTGTCTTCTTCATAATGGATTGGAATGAAGCGTTCGATAAATCCGGCTGGGTCGGTTCATGGGCGGAAAGTAACCTTTGGGCGCTCGGTCCATTTATTGCGCTGGCCGCTTTTGTATACCTTATGGCCACCCGTAAGAATGGTAATAAGCTGGAGGCAAAGTAGCCGGGCACCCGGTCCGGTTCAGCCAGCATCGGAATCGCCAGAAGAGACATTGAGAGGTGATACAGCATCACCTCTCAGAGCACTCTGACTTGGCTGATGCTACATATGGGCCTCCCGGACGGCGAGTCTCGTCGGGGAGGATCACCAGTACAGCTTGTGTTATCGAGAGTCTCTCATTTGACTTGCTATTTTAGCACGTATCCGGCATAATCCCACACATGGATATATTGCAGAGTATTATCTTGGGCGTTGTAGAGGGTATTACTGAGTTCCTGCCGATATCCTCCACCGGACATCTCATTCTTGCCAGCGATCTTCTTAAAATCAGCCAGTCGAATTTCATCAAGAGTTTTGAGATAATCATCCAGCTCGGCGCGATCTTCTCCGTGGTTGTTCTCTATTGGAAATCGTTCTTGAATCTGGAGAACCTGAAAAAACTGATCGTCGCCTTTATCCCTACCGGTATTATCGGCCTTGCGCTCTACAAGATGGTCAAAAGTTATCTAATCGGTAACCTGACGGTCGTATTGTGGGCGCTTTTCGCGGGAGGCGTGGCGCTGATTGTGTTTGAGCTCTGGCACAAGGAGTCCGAAGACGCCACCGACAATATAGCAAACATCTCTTATAAGCAATCGTTGTATGTTGGTCTTTTTCAGTCTATAGCCATCATCCCCGGAGTCTCGCGCTCGACTGCCACGATTGTCGGCGGTCTGCTGGTTGGGCTGAAGCGCAAAGCAATAGTCGAGTTCTCTTTCCTTCTGGCGGTTCCAACCATGATGGCCGCCAGCGGCTTGGACCTGATCAAGAACGCAGACTCGTTTTCGAGTGATCAACTTGGGGTCCTGATCGTTGGATTCGTAGTCTCGTTTATTACCGCGCTGTTGAGCATCAGATTCCTGCTCAATTGGATCAAAAGACACAATTTCGTAGTGTTTGGCGTATATCGAATTCTGCTGACTATCGCTTTCTGGCTGCTCGCCGTCAGATAGCCGGGCCGCATCCAGACCCATAACCAGGCATTATCTATGGGAACAAGTGAATCTGACTTTCACCGCGGGGAGTGTGAATTCTGTCGGTTACACCCGGATGGGAAGGATGACGATCGGAATTCCCTGATGATACAGCCGCTTCTGAATCGCAAAAATCGTATGATTGTGTAACAGACGCGTAAAGAAAGACTCTCGTTCGAACACCAGTTGTCCGCCGAAAATGACGGCGCGCGGATACTTCTCCATAAGTTGCGGCGCGACCTTCTCGACCTCCTCCACAACGCCGACGCCGGTAAGAGTTATGCTCTCGGCGTAATAGCCATGATTCTTCATGTAGTCGACATATTTCTCGCCTTCGGCTTTGATATGGGCCTGGAGTTTTTCGACTTCCGCGGATCCCTTGTAGTTGCCCACATCGATTACGCCCACCTGTAAGAAGACAAAGTTCCGGAACGTCCCCTCAAAAAGTCGAATTGCGGTGAAGAGCGAGTGGAGCCCGAGGCCGTTGAAACCGTTCACGAGCAGGACCGCAGTTTTGGCCGATGTATCGCAGGAGAGAGCTTCTTTCGATGTTCCCGACATGCCCGCTACCTGTGCCTCGCGGACTTCTACTGCGTCGAGCAGATCATCGAGTCGCCGCAACTGAAGTTCGGTGCGACGGTAATGTCTGCGTACCAGTATCGCCACGCTCATGAGTGCGGCCAACGCCAGTAGCGTCAGATATCCGCCCTCGTGAAACTTGAGGAAAATGACGGTGATGAGTATAAAACTCGTGAGGCCGAGGCCCACGCCATTGATGGAGAATTTGCGAAGCCATCGCTTATCTTCAAAGCGAACCTGCCACCAGTGCCGGACCATGGCGGCCTGCGACAAGCAGAAAGTTATAAACACCGTAATACTGTAGAGTACCACCAGGATCTGCACTGATCCGTGAGTGGCAATCATAAGAAGCACCGCGAGGGTTCCCATCAGGACTATTCCGTTCTGGATCACCAGGCGGTCACTGAGCATCGCAAACCGGGAGGGAAACCAGTGGTCGACTGACATGTTGGCGAGCACGCGGGGAGCGTCCAGAAATCCGGTCTGCGCGGCTACGAACAACAAGGCCGCTTCCGAGATAAGGGTTGCTAATATCAGCAGATTGGCGGGTCCTCGGCCCCACCCGGCCGTAACTTTTTCGAATAACACCGCGTTGAGCGTCCTGCCTTCGACCGGTTCCACATGGTACAGCAGATAGGTGAGCATTAATCCGGTCACCATGAAGGCCAGCGACAACGCCATATAGCGCATCGTTCGTTTACCGTTTAAGACCCGGGGCTCCCGGATAATCGGCAGACCGTTACTGACGGCCTCGATACCCGTATACGTGCCGGCGCCGAAGCTGTACGAACGGAGCAAGAGAAAGATTACGCCGAAGAATCCGAGCTCCGTGTGGGTCTGTGAAAAGTCATTTGCGGTCGTCCGTACCACTTCAGGCAGGTTGACCAGATGTGAACCGATACCGTACACAATTATAGCCACGTGCAACCCCACAAAACCGAGCATAATCGGCATGAGCGGTACGACCGATTCTTTGACTCCCCGAAGATTCAGGACGGTAAGCAGGACGACGCCGGCCACGGCAAACGGCACCCGATACACAACCCACTCGGGGGGCAAAAAGCTGAACAGGGCCTCTGTACCGCTCGCTATTGAGAGCGTGATCGTGAGGATGTAGTCAATAAGAAGTGCACAGCCGGAGACCATGCCCAGCGACGGGTTCAGGAGTTTGCTTGCCACCACGTAGCCGCCCCCGCCGGACGGGAACAGTTCAATAATATGCGAGTAGCTTGCGCTGATTACGAATACCGTCGCAGCCGACGCGAGGGCTACGATTATGCCGAGATGAGTGTGTTTGCCCAGCGTGACGAATGCCTCGGCTGGGCCGTAGCATGAGGACGAGATGCCATCGGCTCCCAAACCGATCCAGGCCAGAAAGGCGGTCAAAGCAAGTTTGTGAAACAACGCGGCATCCTGCGGGTCACGACTGCCACCCAGCAGGACTGTTCGAATTCGCCGAAAAACTGACGGTTTCAACTCTTCAGCCACTACAACCTCATCCGGAGCAATCTTTTCAACACTTGGATGGTCTCATCCTCGACAATAGTACCCCGACTATTAACAGCATTCGGGACTGCTAAGCAAGGCCATTTTTGAGGAGGCTGCTCATCACATATCAATGGTAATACTGAATGATCGCGGTGCAATTACTATACGACAGGAAATCACTCGATTGGCCCGAACTGTTTATATACGTTGTGCTTTCGGCAACGGCACGGGTCGTAGCCGGCGGCGATTATTCCGCCTCGGTCTTCTATCCCTTGTGATCGACCTTCTATTCACCGGGTGGTGTGGCGGCAGACTTAGCGCGGCGATGTTTCCACCATTCGACAACACCGGGCAATATCGAGATAATGATGATAGCAATGATGACAAAGGAGAAGTTGTTCCGCACCACCGGAATATTACCAAAGAGGTATCCCGCGCCGCACAGGCCGAGCACCCACAGGGCGGCGCCAAACACATTGTAAATGGCAAATCTGAAATAAGTCATTTTACCGAGGCCGGCCAGAAAAGGCGCGAATGTGCGAACAATCGGAACGAAACGGGCGATGACAATTGTTTTGCCGCCGTACTTTTCGAAGAAAGCGTGTGTACGGTCCAGATATTCCTGCTTAATAAGTTGTCGTTTCCCCGGCCTGTTTACCAGATGACCAAACCGATAACTGATGGAATAATTGGCGGCATCACCTAAGACAGCCGCGGCCAAAAGCAGCCCCATGGAAAACCAAATATTAAGGACTCCCGTGGCGGCGAAAGTGCCCACTGCAAACAGAAGCGAATCGCCCGGAAGAAAAGGCGTGACTATAAGACCCGTCTCGCAAAATATGACCAAAAACAGTATCGCATAAGTCCACGCGCCATAGTTGGTGATCAGAACCTGGAGATGATGGTCCAGGTGCAGTACCAGGTCAACGAGATATGAAATGAATTCCACAGTGCATTCGCATTTCCGGTCAGTTGCGGTTAGTTTTATCGGAGAACATAGAGGTTCGACTCCTACGCCGCAAGGCTTATTATGGTTGATCTGACAGCCGGCCGTTCGGGCTCCGAGCCTGCCTCAGAGTACCCACATGAGAGTGCCCGGCTCAAATTCAGATGTTCACCGCCTCTGAGCGCTTGAGCGTCACCGGCGTGGCAAGTCTAAGGGTGTTATGAATTTCGGCTACTGAATCGACACGTCTCATCAACTCCACAATGTCGCCTGGTTTTGCCTGTGCGCCCACCCTGGCACTGTAGCTCACATTCCTCGCCGGTTCACCCTCTTCGCCGAATTCGCCATCCACCGTCACCTCAACGCTTGATACCTTAATTCCTGTTTTCGCGGCCTCCCGGTAAATGTCGTTGCAGTAGCAGGTAGCCAAAGCTAAAAAGAGTAGCTCTCCGCCGTTTGCGCTTGAGCCGGAGCCGGATGATTTTGGAGGAATGACAAGCGAGTGAACTGTGTCGTTCGTTTGCAGGGATACCTCATGCTTGCCTTGAACATTCAGAACATGTGCGCTGATTTTCATATTACTCCCATGAATCAAGTTTTGTCGCTGCCCGGGCTCATCGTGGTCCAACATCAGCTGAGTCTCCACAACCAGGTGCCGACACAAAAATGCACTTTTTGGACGACTACCGCAACAAGTCGCTGGGCATACATTACCTGTAAGGCCATCAATTTATTTTGCCTGAATCCTCCTTTTTGAGTCAAACACCCATAAACATAGACTCGTCTAATCAATGATATTTCGGCTGTTTTCCCCAATGCTATCGTTCGTCACCGGTCGACCGGGAATCATTGACAATACGGGAATAGCCGATCCCCATTAAACGTACAAGAAACCAACCGAAGAGGAGGTACCGATTGAAGCTACGCAAAGAAGAAATACCGGTTGCTCTGGGACTGCCAGTTGCGACCTTTCGCGTTGCCGAATGGGATAAAATGGCTGCAGCCTACGTCAGGCTGTCGGCGGGCGCGGATGCCACGCCGCTGCTTCATGGCTTACCTGGTGACAAGTGTCAGTGTCCGCACTGGGGCTATATGCTTGAAGGGGCTATTCACGTCCGCTATACTGACGGCAGAGAGGAAGTATGTAAAGCGGGCGAGATGTTCTATTGGCCTGCCGGCCATACCGTTTGGGTAGAAGAGGATACGGCTTTTGTTGAATTCAGCCCCAGAGAGCAGTTAAAGGAAGTCTACGACCACATCGGCAAGAAGTTGACACCTGCATCCTGATCGGTTTTGATCCGGTCACAATTACGCCGGTTTTCGCCGGGATCTTTTCATACCCAAATCAGGGCCGATTTCAACCGCTGCCGGATTGTGTCAAAACTGTGTTCAATTTCCCGCTAGCCCATGACGGATCAAGTTGGAAATGCGGGAATCCATCGCATTGGGCCTGCACACCGGGGAACTCCCAGAGTAAGTGAGGAGTCTGCCCCAATCAATGACAGGTCTGACACTTAGCCTGATATCTGAGACAGATCCCGGCGATAGCGGTGTGGTACAGTGGGACTTGGACCCCGACACCGCAATCAGTAACTCTTGATTTCCACGGACTCGGCAATTCGGGTTTTCGGATCCATCATGACCTTACCCTGGACTTGACCCCATAAGGCGCGTAACGCGGCGAGCGAGGCCTCTGCTTGCCCCAGAGTGTCAAACTCCAGATCGATCATTACATACTTTGAATCATCGACCGGCCGCGATATGCGGTAACGGCGAACGCCCGTTTTCTGTCGACCGATCGGGTCGCTGTCAAAAGCTTTTTTCCAGCTTTCGAAATCGAAAACTGAGTGCTCGATCTGCAGGATGTACATTCCGCCTCCTTCAATCTACCGGGACTCTGGATATCTCAATCCTATCAAATACGGAGCCGGACAATAGATCAATTGAGAGATTCCGGCAGTCGGGAGATTCAGGGGAAAGGAGTCGGGTCGAACTTTGAGCAGCAGAGTGTCACAGTTTATTCGGACCCGATCTCGCTTTCCCAATCATCGGTGAGATTCCTCGTCATGTCAGGGGCCGCAATTGCAGCAATTCGATAGACATGACAATTTCAAACTTCCTCGTCGAACACCAATGGAGCTATGTCTGCACCATTGGCTGTTCGACTTCCGTCAGGAAGAAACACATAGAGACTGAACCTCCACTCCTTCCGGAATTTCCTAATTAGTCGCCATGGCCGGCTCGATCTCGGACTGCGTATCAGTGGCGGGCTTACGCACGCGCACAACAAGCAAATATATAGCCGGGACGACAAACAGTGTGAAAGCCGTGCCGATAATCATACCGCTCACGAGCATTATTCCGATACTGTTTCGCGCACCTGCTCCCGGACCGGCGGCGAACACGAGCGGCAGGTGACCGACCACAGTCGCGGCACTGGTCATGAGGATCGGCCGCAACCGTGTGCCCGAGGCCTCGATGACCGCGGCCAATTTGTCTATTCCGCTTTCCTGCAGCTGATTTGCGAACTGGACAATCAGAATTCCGTTTTTGGCCACTAATCCCACGAGCGTAATCAGTCCCACCTGGCTGTAGATATTCAGCGTAGTGAGGCCCAGAAACGAAAAGAGCAGAGCTCCCGATATGGCCAGCGGCACCGATCCGGCGAGAATGACGAACGGATCTCGGAAGCTTTCAAACTGGGCGGCCAGCACCAGATATATCAGGATGGCGGAAAGGACGAACACTCCCAGGAATTTACTCCCTTCAGTCCGGAGCTGGCGGGATTCACCGGCGTAGTCAATCGTGTACCCGGCCGGCAGAATCTCAGCGGCCTGCGTCTCGAGAAATTTCAACGCACGGTCGAGGGAAACCCCCGGCGGAATTACTCCCTGGATGCGGACGGCGTTGAGCTGCTGGAATCGTTTCAGTTCACGCGGTTCGGTCGACAGCTTTAGCGAAGCAAAGGTCGACAGCGGCACGAGTTGACCGTTCGGGCCGGTAACGTGAATTTCTTCGAGCTGTTCCGGTGTCAGGCGCTCACTGCGCTTGAGCTGAGGAATCACCTTATAGGACCGGCCCTGTATGTTGAAGCGATTGACATAGTCACCGCTCAGGAGCGTGGATAGGTCGCTCCCGGCCTGACTCATATCGACTCCTTGAGAGCGCATCTTATCCCGGTCGAAGACCACTTCAGCCTGAGGTTGATCGAACTTCAGATCGGCGTCCGCGAACATGAACATGCCGCTCGCATATGCCTTCTGCACCAGCTGATTCGCGAAAGTGATCAGCTGTTCAGGCTCCGCGGTAGAGGCAATCACGAAGTCGACCGGGAAGTCGCCGCCGCCTGGCAGGGCCGGTGGTACCAGCGAGATTACGCGAACCCCCGGGATCTTGGATAACTTGCCGGCCGCCTCGATCTGCAACTGCTCGGTCGTTTTGGTTCTCTCACTCCATGGTTTGGTGACCATGCCGCCGAAGCCGCTGGTAGGAGTGATGAGTTGAAACGTATTCTGGGTCTCAGGGAACGACTTGTAGACGTCGATGACCTTGTTCGCAAAAAGCCTGGTCTGGTCGAGCGTGGAATTTGCCGATGCCTGCACCACTCCGAATACCACACTCTGATCTTCTTTGGGCGCCAGTTCGCGCTGTGAGAACATGTAGAAAGGAACCATGAGAAACGCCACGATGCCCCAGAGCACATAGACGAGCTGGCGATTGGCGAGCGTTCGCGAAAGCAGCTGCATGTAGAAAGTGCGCACTTTATCGAAATGCCGGTTGATCATCCCGGCAAAGCCGCGTTCGGTATCGCCCTTGCGGAGCAATCTGGACCCCATCATAGGGGAGAGAGTCAAGGCAACAACGCCGGACACGCAGACCGCACCGGCCAGCGCGAAGGCAAATTCACGGAACAGGGCTCCAGTCAGCCCGCCCTGAATGCCCACCGGCGTGTATACGGCGGCCAGAGTGATCGTCATCGCGATAATCGGGCCTACCAGCTCTCGCGCCGCCTGCGTGGCGGCCTGCATGGGCGTTTTTCCCATATGCAGGTGACGCTCGACATTTTCGACAATTACAATGGCGTCATCCACCACAAGACCTACCGATAGCACGATGGCAAGCAGGGTCAGGAGATTAATCGTGAAGCCCGCCACAAGCATGAGAAAAACCGCTCCGACTAGCGAGATCGGGATCGCGATCACCGGAATGATCAGGGAACGGACGGATCCGAGAAACAAGAAGATTACCAGAATTACGATGAACAGCGTTTCCAGTAGAGTCTTCAGAACCTCATCGATGGCATCCTGGATGTACTTGGTCGAGTCGTATGGAATACCTGCCTTCATGCCTGCGGGCAATTCCCGTTCGATTTCGGGCATGACTTCGCGGACCTTCTTGATGACATCCAACGAGTTGGCGGTCGGCAGAACCCAGACGCCCATAAAGGTCGCCGCCTGTCCGTTGAAGCGGACATCCTGATCATAATTCTCCGCTCCAAGAACCACGTCTGCGATTTCACCGAGGCGGACAACCACTCCGTCCTTCTCTTTCACCACGAGTTGGCGGAACTCTTCCGGCGTCTGCAGGTTGGTATTAGCCACCAGATTCACGGAAACCATCGAACCCTTGGTTGCCCCCAGCGCCGACAGATAGTTGTTATGGGCCAGGGCGTCCCGGACCATCGAAGGCGAAATGTTCAGCGCAGCCATCTTCTGGGGTTTGAGCCAGATGCGCATCGCAAAGGTACGGCCGCCGAGGATGTCAGCTCGCTGCACCCCGCTGATGGCGGAGAGCTTAGGCTGTACGACACGGGTGAGGTAGTCGGTGATCTGGTTCCGGTCAAGCGAACTCGAGGAGAACCCGAGATACATCGCGGCAAACTGCGCGTCGGCGGTCTCCATCTCAATCACCGGTGTCTGCGCCTCGGGTGGCAGGTCGTTGCGGACCTGGGCCACCTTGGACTGAATCTGGGTAAGCGCGTCGTTGGTGCTGTAATTCAGCTTGAGGTGAACCGTAATCGTGCTCAGACCCTGGGCGCTCGATGATTCTATGTAATCGATACCGTCGGCGCTGGCAATCACCCTCTCCAGCGGAGTGGTAATGAACCCTCGCACGAGGTCGGCATTCGCGCCGATGTAAGCCGTGGTGACTCGTATGACGGCAATATCGCTCTTTGGATACTGCCGCACGCTGAGTGAACGGATCGACTGAATTCCTGCGATCAGGATAATCAGATTAACCACGATCGCCAAGACCGGTCGACGAATAAAAAGATCTGTGAATTTCACTAACTTTCCTCCGGATCCGGCGTGGGATCGTTCGTGGGTTGAACATCATTGGCAACCTGGACGGCGGCTCCGCTGCGAAGCTTGAAAACTCCCGAGGTCACGATCTCCTCGCCGACTTTGACGCCGTCGAGGATCGAAACCTGATCGCCGCGCGTCGGGCCGAGTTTGACTATTTGCTGACGAACACCCAGATACGATCCGCCTTTCGGGTTCTCCACTTTCTCGACTACGAAGACAAAGTCGCCGTATGGCGTATATGAGATCGAGGATGCGGGAAGGGCAATCACCGGTTTGCTGGTACCCACGCTGACGCTTGCTTCCACAAACATTCCCGGCAATAGCTTCCGGTTATCGTTTGGAAAAGTGGCCTGCACGCTTACATTGCGGGTAGACCGATCAACAACTGAATTGACCGCGGTTACCCGGCCCTTGGCCGCAATCCCCGGAATCCCTTCGACCGATATGTCGAGCTCGGCGCCGATGCGAATGTCGGGCATTTCCTGTTGCGGAACGGAGAAATCCACAAATACCGGATTGAGCGACTGCAAGGGGACAATCGCCTGCCCGGCGGTCACGTACTCTCCGAGATTGATTTGCCGGATACCGAGAATGCCGTCGAAGGGTGCTCGAATTGTCTTGCGCTCGATCGTTGCCTGGATTTCGTTCACATGGGCCTCAGCCTGCATGGCCTCCGCTTCGACCTGGTCGAATTCGGCCTGTGAGACGACTTCCTTCTGACGAAGAACCCGCGTCCGGTCGAGGTTTACGCGAGTAAGCTTCTGCTGTGCCTCGGCCGCGGCCAACTGAGCTTGTTCCTGTCTGGTGTCGAGTCGCACCAGAACGTCTCCGGCCAG
The DNA here is from genome assembly GCA_964371785.1 of uncultured Ignavibacteriales bacterium. Classification (GTDB taxonomy): domain Bacteria; phylum Zixibacteria; class MSB-5A5; order GN15; family FEB-12; genus CAVQCT01. The sequence continues at coordinate 96,075 of CAYJOL010000008.1, forward strand.
TACGCGCCTGCCGGAAACGAACTCGATTGAATCGATAATTCCCGGAAGATCAGCGCTGACCACGACACCCTGGGCGGCGGTCACCGTGCCGATCGCGTTGAGTGTGGTCTGCCACTCATCCTGTTTGGTTACGATCGTGGTTACGGCTTCCGGAGGCGGGGCATACGCCTGCCCCTGTTGAATTGCTGCTTGAATCTGGCGATATTTCACGAAGCCGAGTGCAGTGATAACAACTGCAACGACCAGCAGCATGATAATCATACGCTTTGCCATTCAATTTCTCCTTCAATTCGTGGAGGTTTCTATTTCGATCTTATGTTGTTCGAGTAGTGTACCTGTGGCACGCTCCAATTCGATCGAAGCGATGCGGTAGGCGGTCCGGCTTTCGATTTCATTCAATCGTGCCGAGGACAGGTCGTTCTGTCGTGTCAGGACAAGAAAATTGGTGCTCAGGCCGACGGCGAATCGATCCTGTTCGACAGAGAGCTGGATCTCGGCGGCTTCACGTCCGGCTCGCGCTGCTTCGATACGCTGCCCGGCGGTCTCGAGAGCCGCCAGCGCATTGAGCACATCGGCGCGGACGGATTTCCGCACCTGCTGCAAACCGGCTTCGGCCTGGCGTTCCGCATGCCGCGCAATCGCCGACCCCGACCGGGCAGCGCTGTTGCCGATCGGATAGGAGAGGACCAGGCCGACACTGAGGTCGTCGAATCTCTTTTCGCTCACCTGATTCCAGGAGCGGCCCCAACCTCCGTCATAGAGGGGATCGACTACTGCCGGCTGGCCGGTCTGGTCAGCTACTTCAGGATTGGCATTGCCCGAGTAACCGTACCGGTCGTAGCTTACGACTGCATCGAGGGCCGGCCACGTCTGGCTTCGCGCGAATCCACGCTCCGCCTTGCGGCGGTCGATGGCGGCTCGGGCGGCTTCAAGTTCCGGACGCATCGCCAAAGCTCTGTTCATCGCTTCGTCACGCTGCACCGGTGTCACTTCCGCTTCAAGTCCCTCACCCGCACTCAGGGAATCCTGCCATAGTTCGATGTCATCATCCGCGAGAATCAGATACTTGAGCGCCGTTTCGGCGCGCGATGCCGTCTCCTGGGAGGCCAGCAATTCGCCGCGTCTTCGTTCCAGCTCGGCCCGGGGTTGCGAGCTTTCCGTCTCGGGCGCCAACCCATTTTGAATGCGATCCTCGGTCTGTGTCAACTGCTCCTGGGCGAGGCGCACGGCCTGCTCCCGAACTTCCACCTCCGCCCGGGCGGCGGCAAGAACCCAGTAGGCACGCTCTACAGCAGCGACCACATCGGTGACGGTAGCGCGAAGTTCGGCATCGCTCCTTGCCTGATCCGTCCTCGCTACTGAGACCGCAAGCCGCTGTTGATCGGTCGACATACTCCGAAGCAGCGGCTGGCGCAAAGACAGACCTACCTTCGCCAGGTAATCAGGCGACAGGGGGTCAAAGGCATTGTCAGTCGTGGCACGGGACGTTGTCGCATACAGCGACAACTCCCCGCCGGTCGGCAGATACTGTGAAAGCGAGGCGCTTGCCTCGAAGTTCTTGCCGGTCTGAGTTCCGTCATCACCAAACGCCGCGGCGGTCCCGTAATTCGCGGGCATCCGGGTGTGCCGCCAGCCGGAACTCAGCTCAAGCAACGGATTATAAGATCCCTTGGCGCCTGATACCGATGCCCTGGCGGCTCCGGCGGATTCCTTCGCGATAAAAATATCCTCGTTCTTCTTCAGCGCCATGTCTATCGCGTCCGAGAGCATGATCGGACGTTGCGCAGACCACGAAGTATCAACGGCGCCGGTCGCCAATACTGTAACCAGGAGACTGACTCGAAATATGTCAACGACTCTCACTTATTTCCTCTTTCGAAGTTTGATTTCTGAAGGCATGGATCGACTGTACTCGCGAACAGGTTCACTGCACGCAAATCGATCTTTTGCAAAGCCTGCTGTTCATAAGTTGTCAATTCGACTCCGTACGTGATTAGGTCCTGAAGCTCCGCATCGGGTCCACGGGAGAACCTTTGCCGGAATGCCTCATCGGTCACCAACCGTCCAATTATGAGTTCAACGTACTTCTGGCTCATTGTCGTTCACCAAGCTTACATGGCCTTTTACCGGGATGAGCCAGGGAAATGCGCCTTCAGGCGCAAAGACCTGCGTTGCCCGGTGCACAACCGAAAATTCCGGAGACGTCATTACGAAATTGTCCCGAACCAGCGATCCGTAGTACATCAATCCCTGCACTCCACCTGACAGGGATACATCGTGTGTACAGCCATGCTCCGTCGCCACGGCCGATGCGCTCAGCGAAGCTAGCGTGATGGCCGAGACAGGAAAGGTTACGCCTATTCGATTCATTTTGAGTGTCACATTGTTCACGCCTGCTATTCCTCCGATTTCCCGCCAAACACGCGGGTCAATTCTCTTGTCTTGAGGCACCTCACATGTGTTCGATTGGCGCCTTGGTTTACTGCTGCCAGGTTCGTATTGCAACGGGTGTGCCAATCGGTATCACTATCCGTATTTTTGACGCGAACTATGCGTACGCGTGCGAGTTATCTTCACACCCGGTAATCATACGAGACAAAGAAAATGGAGTTGCGTTGTCGATTAATCAACAGAGTGTCGATCTATCTACAGTCTCCGTTCGCGCTACAGGAATCCCCTCATGACGTGATACGAAGACGATCGCATCGGTCATGGACGCAAGTAATCCGAATGTGAATTGGGATTCGCGGGGTCAGCCCAGTTTGTACTTTTCCAGCCGAGTATACAATTGTGCGCGGCTCAAACCCAGCAGGCGGGCGGCTTTGGATTTATTCCCGCGCGCCTGGTTCAGCGCTTTTTCGACAAAGCTGCGGTCCACCGCGCCGAGGTCGACATCGCCGGGTACCAATACGGAGCCCGGTTCAATCGGACCGGGTGACGCAGTCGTATTCCGAAATGAATTGCTCATAGTGTCAATCGACGGAAGATGCTGTCGGGTTATCAGTCCGCCATCGCAGAGCAGGATTGCACGTTCAATTGCGTTGCGCAGTTCGCGTACATTGCCCGGCCAGGGATATTCCAGCAGCCAGTCGCGGCCGTCGCGTGATAGCCCTGCGGCCGGTCGGCCCATGGCCTTCCCCAACTCGTCGAGGAAGCTCTCCGCCAGTGGCAGAATGTCCTCAGTTCGATTGCGCAACGGCGGAATCTGAATCTCAAAAACGTTGAGTCGGTAATAGAGGTCCTCGCGGAACTCGCCCCGGGCGATTCTGGCGCTGAGATTTCTGTTGGTGGCCGCAATCACCCGAATATCGGCCTTGAGTGTCTGTGTGCCGCCAAGCCGCTGGAACTCACGTTCCTGGAGGACACGAAGAAACTTGGCCTGCACCAGCGGGCTCATTTCTGCAATCTCGTCAAGGAAAAGCGTGCCACCGGCCGCCTGTTCGATTCGACCAACTTTGGCGGCCACCGCGCCGGTGAAGGCGCCTTTCTCATGGCCGAAAAGTTCTGACTCCAGAAGTTGATCAGGCAGTGCAGCACAGTTGATCGCCACGAACGGTCGCTCGGTGCGGGGAGAGCCACGGTGAATCAAATGCGAGATCACTTCTTTACCGGTTCCGGACTCGCCGCTTATGAGAACCGTGGTATCCGACGAAGCCACCCGCCCGACATTGCGAAGCACTTCCTTCCACGGACGCGAGGTACCGACAACTTTTGTCCGTCCGCGCGACTCGAGTTCGCGGGCGAGAGCCTGTACGGTCGCCTCAAGCCGTTGAGCCCGCTCGGTAGCCTCGGCAGCAGCCCGCGCTTCTTCAGCAAGCCGCTGGTGTGAGAGCATCAGGGCCAGCCGGTCGGCAATTCGACGGGCCACCTCACCATCCTCGGTGGAGTACTGCGATGCTTCGCGATGGAAAAAGCCGACACTGCCGTGAACGTGACCTGACAGGCGAATCGGGACCTTCAGCCACGACCGCATGCCGGTACCCAGTAGAATTTTGTTTCGCTCGGTGGTCGGCTCCAGAGTCGAGGGAATGTCTTCGATGATGTCGAAATCCAGCTTGCGCCGCTCAGCTTCGATATCCGTTAATACAAACGGTTTGCTGGGTGCTTCAATATCGGCCTCGCCGGCCACCGCAATCGTCTGAATAGACATAGCTTTTTCATCGAGTCCGCCAAGATACATCAGATCATGGGGGAGAATCGGTCGGATCGATTCCGATAACTGCGTGAAAACTTCGCGTATATCAAGCGACTCGGCAAGGGCGCCCAGCGCGCTCTCCAGGCTGTCGAGCCTTTCGCGCCGCCGGCGTTCAATATCCCACAAGCGCCAGTGTTCAACGGCAGAACCGAGAAGAGCCGCAATCGGCCTTAGCACGCCCTGGTGTTCGGACGTAAAGGCCTTCGGCTGATAAGAGCATAGCCAGACCCCGCCCCTGAATTTATCGCCGCTGTGAAAAGGCTCCCAGATAGCCGACCGCACGCCGCCGGCAACAATCTTGGCGTCGACCGGAAAGGCCGGGTCCAGCTCCGTCAGGGTATCCTCGATCTGGGGATACGCTTCCGGTCTCGGCCGAAGCCGTGGGGACCAGTCGGTGAGCGCACAGGTCTGCCATTTTGATACGTCGTCCTGATAGCATGGCACTGTGGTGGCGTGAACGGCGGCCCGTTCACCGTCCATGCGTACTACCCCCATGTTGTCAAAGGGGATTAATTCGCGCACCGAAGTGGCAACCCGGCCAAAAACCTCCCGTAACTCAATCGTTTCCGAGGCGGTTGCGGCAATCTCTGAGAGTACTCTTGCGACTGATTTATGATCCATATTGTGCATATGAACCTGAATTTGTCCTGTCTGGTTCCTCAGTTCTCCAACGGTGGAAGTAGCTTCATCCGTCGGCACCATGTTCCATAAATGACTTCAACTGAGAGATTCGACAATTTACACCAGTATTGACTGGATAAATAGCTGAGCCACAATTGAAAACATGAGGCGTACTCATGAAATCCGCTTACCTGGTGTCATCATAGCGCTGGAAAATCCAATTTGTTAATTCTTGGCGAGGGGTATGGCCAGTTTAATAATTTCACTTAGCTTGAGCTGATAAGGGAAACGTCCCCTAAGTCCGGACGGTCAAACTCACCGCCAAAACCTCGAGGACAAACACAGCGACGACCAAAAGGGTGCGAACTGTATTTCCCCTTTCCCAGGGCTTCCAGATCTGTCTCACGTTTGCCGGCGGATTCGAGGCGGTCCAGGCCATGAGTTTCTTATTGACCGTAACGTTGACCGTCAGGGTGATAGCAAACACTACAATTGATCCCGCAGCCGCTATCGCAACCAGTACGAAATCCATGACTCGGGGGGAAGAACTGAGCAAATATGCCCATGTCACGCTGCTGAGGATTGATACAATCTGAAGCACCGGCATAATCCGCACATAGTTCAGATGCACGGTTTGCTGAAACTGCACAAAGGAAGAATCCGGGAGCTTTGGAAGCGCAAAACTCGCTCCCAGGCGGTTGCCCAGCAGGATGCCGGTCAGAAGACCTGTCGAAAGCAGGGCGACAAAACAAATAGCAGTCATCAATGTCGTAATCTCCTTTTCACTACTAATTTGCAGAGTGTCAACTTTTCGTCATTCTGCGCAGTGCGCTGACAGACAAACAACAGAGAAAAAGGGGCTGTGGTTCGGATTATTATCGTAAATTTTGAGCGGTTTTGACCGCCCAAACGTGACTTTCATGTGTCGCTCCGGATTCGAATTCTTGGACTGCCACTCGCATAGACTCACGGTCCAGCCGACTTCTTCCATCATTTACCTGTGCCCGGCGTCTTCGAACGATTCTCGGTTTTCCGCACCGCGTCCCGGAAGGCATTACCGGCCTCTGTAGAGCACAGCCAGCAACTGGCCCTGTGGATCGAAGATCACCACGTGTGCGTCGGATGTCGCGATGATCGCGTTTGGCTGCCTGATGCCGAATCGTATCATGGTGCATGTTCGAATTTGGGGGCAGGAAGTTTCACGGAATATTGAAAATATCTGCCGATAGAGCGAGCCCAGATATTAGATTGTTCCGATTCCCGAACGCGCCTCTCGTAGAACCGGCAAACGTATTTCATTGGCACTAGCGTCAGCTATCTTGCTGTTTCAAAAAGAAATTCGTATAATCTCTGTGCCAACGAAGAGTAGATAAGGCTACGTTTAGCCAAGCTGTCAAGATACTTCGGGAATCTAAGAGTAGTATATGCAGGATGACAATCCGCAGTCAAATGCCGGCCTAAAGACCGGGCAGGTTATATCTCACTTTCGGATCGAGGGTAAACTCGGCTCAGGCGGCATGGGTGAGGTCTACCTGGCACAGGACACGGTTCTGCAAAGGCGGGTGGCGCTGAAACTTCTGTTGCCCGTACTCTGCCGAGACGCGAATCACCGGCAGCGGTTTCTCCGCGAGGCCCGGACCGTAGCCTCGTTGGACCATCCCAATATCATCAAAATCTTCGAAGTGGCCGAGCATGGGGGTCGTCCCTTCTTTGCCATGCAGTATATCGACGGTCGCACGCTCGCGGTACTTTCAAAGGATTCGATGCTCAGTCCCGAGGAGACAGTGGGTCTTGCCGTGGCGATCAGCGATGGCCTCGCCGCCGCGCATCAACACGGGATTATACACAGGGATCTCAAACCGGCCAATATTCTGGTCGATCGTTTGAACCATGTCTACCTGATGGATTTCGGATTGGCCGCTGTGGGGAGTCCGGGACTAACCAATAACGACGACGACACGGTGACGAAGCTTACACTCGCGGGATGCCCGGTGGGGACAGTCGCGTATATGGCGCCCGAGCAGCTTCGCGGTCAACCCGTCACGGAGGCGGCCGACATTTTTGCGCTCGGCATCATACTCTACGAACTGGCCACCGGCGAGCATCCATTTCCCGGCAACACTCTTGCACTCAGGGCCTCAAGTATTCTGAGAGACGAGCCGCGTCCGCTGGCGGAGCGTAACCGGCTTCTCCCGCCGGACTTTGCGCGAATCGTCGGACGCTGCCTCAAGAAAGACCCTACGCGGAGATTCCAGACCGCGCAGGAAGTCCGCAATGAGCTCGTAGATATGCAAGAATCGGCCGCCCAGACTGGCTTCGTGGAGAAACCGGGCGATGCGACGCCGGTTGGTCGGGGCGCTCCCGGGCAGAAAGAGTTTGTATTGGGGACCAATCTCGTTCGTATGCTTGCGCACCGGTCGCCGCAAATGATCGGCGACTCCATGACCTATCTGGATAATGAGTGCGCATCCGATCGGTTGATTATATACCTGCACGGAATGGGACTTGACGAGCGGTCTCTCGTCGACGTATTGAGTCTTGTGCCGTATCGGGCGGTAGCGCCTTCGCTGTACGGCTTCGGCCCACACGCGAAAAACCGGACCCCGTTGTCGCTCGACGACCACTCGATCCTGCTTGGCGCCTTCATACGCGATATTATCGCCCGAACGAGGCCGCGCCAGATCGTCCTGGCCGGGGTTTCGTCAGGTTCGGATCACTTGTTGCGCCTGCTCGCCGCCGATAAGTCGCTGGGCCCGCAGATACATGGCCTGCTGCTGTTGGGGTGCAACCTCGACTCCCGGACCAGTTTCAATTCACGCTTCTTCGCGGAACTGCAGGCGGATAATCCCGAAGAGATGCTCAGCGCGGTGAAAAACGTCAGCTCACGTCTGGACACGTTCGATCAATGGCTTCTCGTGCACTCCTATATGGTTCAGGTGCTGAAGAAATTCGGCACGGACCTCGCCGCTTTACGGCAATACGCCGGCGACATCGTGCAGCCAGTTTTGGCGCGGGGCCAGGAGAACTTTGTGGAATGGTACGCCACAGCGCTTGCCGCCGTGCCGGTGGTACGATTCGTCTTTTTTCTCGAAGAGACCGAGCCTGTCAATGAGCTACTGCGTCGGCACCTTGATACCGGTATGCTCGGCGAGCACAATGTCGAGCAGACGATCATCCGGGAGGACGTACCGCACATGCAATTGCTCTGTCCGGATGTGACCATCCGCAATACGCACAGGGTTTTCGACGCAATCGGCTGAGTCCACGAAGCACAACGCCCGCGGGGTTCATACCGGGTGGCGCCCCGGGGGCTTTCTTGCGCATCCTGAAATGTCCTCGCCGCAGTCCAAATCAATGTGTGATCAGCAATCGCACGGCCTTGCCGGATCCCTCATTCAAACAGGTCCTTCAGCGTTATTGGTATGGTCATCGGCTTGCCGTCGCGCACCAGGTCAAAGCTGAGCGTCGATCCAATCGGTCCTTTAAGCATCTCGCGCACTTTGACAATCCCCCCGAGTTCATCGAGACTCTTGCCATTGATCGCAGTGACTTTATCGTCTTTCTGGAATCCCGCAGTTGCGGCCGGTGTTCCGGGTGCAGCCATGAGGACGGTTGGCTGATTATCATCGCCGATCATGAGTTGAAGGCCGCTGCGATCGGTCGGGAAGACACGGTCGAAGTCTTTTCCCTGTTCCACGATGACTTTCTCCCGGGAGTAGTCGAGATACAGGTTGAAATGGCGGAACAGGTCATTGCCTGCGTTTCCGGTCATTTCGGTTCTGGAAAACGCGCCCTTGCCCTTTGCGGTCGGAATACCTACCAGCAGATTGGGGACAACAAATCCTGCCATGCTGATTTCGCCGAACTTTGCCATCGTGGTGACCTGGCCGCCGCCGGCGCCGAAACTCATCCTCTCAACTCCGGGATGACCTAACAGGCCGTGTGACTCGGAGTACGGATACAGGAAGTCCAGGCCGGATGCGCCCAAATCGAGATCCCAGCTTCCACGGTATTGGCTGTCGACCGCAATCTGAATCTGAAACATATTGTTTTTCGCCAACGGGGCATCGAGCACCACACCGGCTCCGCTGTACGTGAAGCTCTCAGGATCATAGAACGTGAGCAGTTCGTTGGCGTAGTCGACTTTCGTGACCAGGCGCGATAGGAAATCGTAGCCGAGAATCCCACCTATTTCGAGGCCCATCGTCTTGCGGAATAATTCGTTGATGCCGATAGCGGCGACTTTCTGCGAATCGAAGGTCAGCCCGTTCAACTCAAATGCCGGCAGGGTGGTAAAGGCAACATCTACCGTATGCGTGGTCCCTTGCCCGGTAAGCTGTCCTTTGACCTCCAGGCCCAACTCCTTGGCGAAATCTGTTTCGACAACTGTCATTTCGGCGCCCGAATCGAGAACCCAGAGCTTCGTCTTACCGTTGATGGTCAGGGGCAGATAGATGTGTAATTCCATGAATTTGAATGGTACTTCAACCATGTTTTTTCCCGGTGGGAAATGGAAATCCCGTTTCTGCTCCGACGGTGGGTCGAACAGACCAGCGTCGATAGGCAGATTTATCTCGATCGACGAGAACTTGATCGTGGTACGTTGCCCGGTCGGGAGCTCCAATTGATGCACTTCAAACGGTATCAGGACTCCCTTTATCATACGAAAATCACGGTTTATCGTCTCGATTGTCCCTTCGGGCTTGATCACTACGGTCTTGATCGGATAGTAGCTTACGGTATCGTAGAAATCATAGAAGATAAACGTGTTGATCGAGTTGGTAGTTTTGATCACGTAGCAGGTCGAGCCGTCGGCTGTGTCGAGGCGATCAAAGGTTACACTGAATTCCCTGGCGCCTCGCTTCATATGCTCCCGTGCGGCCATGAGGACGCCCAGCTGGCGTTCTTTGATTGTAGCGGTATCGCGGGCAATCTGCAGTTTGCCGTTCTGGTCGATTCGCCAGCCGAACTGACCATTATCACCGGAAACCTGTCGCAACACCTTGATGTCGAACTCCTGGCGCGACTTGTCAGGCATCTCGTTCCAGGTCTCAATTGTCCCTTCCAGCCCGGCCCCCTCGATCACCACTGTTCCGTTCATATGGATCGTGCGGACCGAATCGAGTCTTGCCCAACCTCCCGTTGCAGAGACGTTCCGGTCAAGAATAACGTATGGGTCAACAGGGGCGGCCATGACATTCACTCCAACGAGCGCGATTACAATCAATTCCGGCAGAATCTTTGTCAGTCGACTCATAATATACAAACTCCTTTCAAGGAATAATTCAAAACGTTGTTTCAGCCGCAGGTGCCGTCAGTACGCACATGTCGCAGTCGTGCCTTATCGGTCGGCGGTCCATTTCCACAGTAGACTTACGGATTTGCGGGCGGATTGTTGTCCGACATTTGTTGGGTGTTTCTGTCACAACTGACTCATCAGTCAGCGGCCGGAAAAACGGGTAGTGACGGCAGATTGAATTCTGCGACATTCTGTTCTACCAATCCGGTCCCATCAGGTTTGTAGAATTCTTGAGGAGAAATGAAAACCCGTCGCAAACTTATGAGTCCCCCGGCCAATTGAGCTCGCGAAGCGAGTCGGCAAAAGCGGCAGTATTTGGCGCTAAAGAGACCTGGCTGAATCGACCTGCTCCTCAAATACAACCGCTACCGCCTCAATGTATGGTCCTACTTCAGCAGCAGCATTTTCTTTGTCTGGACCACGTCATCAGCAGTCAAACGATAGAGGTATACACCGGTCGAGACTGTTTTGCCGTAATCGTCAGCACCGTCCCACTGCACTTGATATAATCCGGCCGGTCTCGACTCATCGACTAATGTCCGCACGCGCTGACCAAGGAGATTGAATACTTCTATCTTTACGCTGGCGCGATGGTCAAGGCTGTAATCGATCGTCGTGCCCGGGTTAAAAGGATTGGGGTAGTTGTTACCGAGATGGAAGACGCATGGCTGGACTTCGGCAGCATCATTCACATCCACAGGGCTGTCCGGTCCAAGCTTGACGACGTAGAAATCATCATCGCCGGCGCCGTAGGAATCGGTCCTTCCGGCGATTATATAGCCACCATCAGAAGTTTGCTTTACGCAATAGGAACGCTCGTATTGGTCTCCGCCCACGGTTTTAGTCCAGAGGGTGTCTCCATTGGCATCGGTGCGGATGAGATAAATATCGGTTGGATCCATGCCCGCGTTACGGTACATCTCTCCGGTCATGATAAATCCGCCGTCGTTCGTCTGATCAATCCCGTAGCCGAGATCGGGGGCAGGATTCCGGTATCTTCGCGACCAGAGAGTATCACCGACCGAATTGAGTCTGAGAAGCCAGAAATCTTCGTCCTCCGGAGGGTTGAAAGCCCTATCGCCGAAAGCAACATAACCGCCATCGGCCAACTGCACAATCGACCAGCCGGCACCGACACCGCCATATCCCTTGATCCAGGTCGTATCGCCGTATTTGTCTATCTTGACAATGTATATGGCTCCGGCCGTACCAATAGCGATTGCACCGCTGTCGGCCGTGGGAATGACGCGGTTCAGGTGCTGGGTACCGACCCTGTCGACCAGGACATGATTCTGCTTTACACCGTCGGCGTCGGTCCTTACGATGTTGATGCCCCAATCATACTTTCCCTGCAATGTGGAGAAGTAATATGAGTAGCCGACCATGATATAGCCGCCATTGAGTGTCTGACACACGTCGTAGGCGTAGTCCGTGGTAGTGTCGTAATCGTAGTCGTCATCCCACAGTAAATCTCCCAGGGCATCGAGCTTCATCAGGTAGAAATTGGCTGATTCGGCGCCGAACTGACCACTACCGTAACCGGCCACGATTAATCCTCCGTCACTTGTCTCCTTGGCACTGGCGGCTTCGTCCGCGCAATCCTGCGTGCCATACGTTTTGTCCCAGGCAAAGCTCCCGTCTTGATTCAGCTTGACGATATAGATATCCCTATCGCCATGAAGAGTTGATCCGGTGTATCCCGTTACGACATATCCGTGGTCCGAGGTCTCGTCGACATACCATGCCCATTCAAAGCTGGCCCCTCCAAACGTTCGCGTCCAGAGCGTGTCGGGAGCGGCGGCCGAGACCAGACTTGACGCCGACATTAGAAATACCAATGCGAGAGCAATCTTATACATTGGGAATCTCCTTAGTTATTGAGTAACCTTTTTCAAGCTTGGGGCTCCTGCGGAATCTACGCTGTTATGTGAAGCGAGCCCGCCGCGAATGCAATAATAGACTGAGTGCTCCGCAATATAGCACTCCATCCAAGTCAGTCAAGGCCAATAGCAATTGCAGGTTTAATCTCAATCAGAAATTCTCCTCTTTCCTCAGCAGGAAACGTCGGTAACAGGGCAGTAACAATTCTCGAATTCTGAGGTGATCCTACAACCTGCCGCTTGCTGCACCCGTGCGAGTCTCGGTCCGGACATCATAATGAATGATTGGCTCATTCGCTCACGGTGTGTTCCTTCGTTAGAAAAGGTAGGAGCTACAGCAGATTTTCAAGTCTCGACGTTCGTACGACAGCTGTGAGCAAAACACACTGGACCACCACCGTGACGCTTGAAACTAGAAAGATGATGCTCACCGCCTGAAAATCACTCGGTATTGATTGACATGTTGGATAGTTTTGTCTTTACTTGATACATGACTTGGGCAGTTTCCGCCAATCTCAGTTTCCTTTTACCACGGGAAGATAATACCCACAAATTGATAGTCTCCGCATCCATGGCGGCTTGCCGGATAGTAATTCCGGAGCTGTTTGCTATCAGCGGTACGGATAGTGACATTCCAGTTAACCCGAATTTCAAAAACAGTCCCCTAATAGCCTGGTGAGCATAACGAGATGAATTGCACACATATCAGGTCACATTTTGGCCGCACGATCTGCGGCAGATTAACCACACGAAGGGATGAATTATGAGATTGATTACGGTACTTCTTGCGACATTCCTGGTCCTCGTCAGTTCTGCGCTGGCCGAACGGACTGTTCCCGGCGTGACCGGCGTGGGTGTCAAACTTGGATTCGGGTACGCCACTCTGGACAACACCGTGCCGGAATTCTCCGATGAAGAGAGTTTCGCAGGCGGGACATTTGGCGCCTTCTTGACCTACAGTTTCACGCCTGCCTTCTCGGTGCAACCTGAGTTGCTGTTTGTGGCGAAAGGAGCGGGCGGTTCATTCTTCAGGGGACGGAGCTGGCGGCACGACTATCTGGAAATCCCGGTGGTGGCGAAATATTGCCTCTCGACACAAACCAAGGTGAAGCCTCACCTTTACATGGGACCGGCTCTGGCCTTCTTGTTATCCGCGGAATTCAGATCGTCGATCATCGGCGATGATATCGATGTCGCGGATGCGATGAAAAGCACGGATTTCAGTATGGTAATGGGCGGGGCGCTTGAATATCGTCGCTGGACTCTGGATGTCCGCTACGATCTTGGCCTGATTAATGTCTATGACCCTGACGAATGGAATCGACTCCTTGGCGCGGAAGATCCGACTGACATATACCACATGGAACAAAACGATACTGTGGCCAACAGGTTTTTCTCATTCGCGCTTTGCTTCACGTTCTAGCCGGTTTCTGGCCGGGAGCAAGTCTCGATGCGAGCAGGGCTTGCCGAGCGTTCCATGATTCTGATCGATTCCACTGAATTGACCGCTTGGAAGGGAGATAGCGTTGCTGATACCCAGGGTTCGACACAAATATGTTATAGCATTGGTGTTCTCCGTGACGGTGCTACTGACGGCATCCGCCATAGCCGAGAACTCCCCGGAGATGTTCCAGTTAATACGGACGGGACCCGGCCTGACGTTGCACAAGGATTTGTTTATGCTGCCCGTCACTTTCTCCGACGTATATTTCGGCGCCAGAACGGAGGCGGTGTTTCAAATGAGCGCCAAGTACCGCCTGTTTGAAACTCCGATTTACTTTGCCTACACCCAGATATCCTTCTGGCAGGCGTATGACGAGAACAACTCGGCGCCTTTTCGGGAGACGGACTATAATCCTGAACTTTTCTTCCGCACGAAGCAGTTTCCTCTCTGGAATGGCCAGTTCGGCGCTGATTTAGGAATTGAGCACGAATCAAACGGCCAGAAGCCCCCGATCTCACGAAGTTGGAATCTGCTTTACGCCGGCCCGTACTACTATCACTCCGATCTACTTGTGTATCTCAAGCTTCGCTATCGGATACCCGAAGACGAGAAGGAGTCTCCCGACGCGGCTGTCGGCGATGACAATCCCGACATTACGGACTATCTCGGGTACAGCGACCTTCATATATATTACCGCTTCTTGCGGAATCACACTGTTCACCTGATGATTCGAGGCAACCTGCGCACCGGAAACGGCGGTGCTATGGTGATGTATAGTCTGCCGGTTCCCAGGAGTACCACCAGCTTCTTCACCGTCAGAATAACGCAGGGATATGGGGAGAGTCTCGTGGACTACAAGAAGTCACTCACCCGAGTGGGAATTGGCATCATGTTCGCCAAATGAGCGTTGACAACTTTTGCTTGAGTCTGATGATAACGTGACAGCAAGGCAACCTGACCAGCGAGCCCCCAGATGCGCAATGCGCAAGTTGGTAATGGAAAAAAGGGCGGCCTGAAGTCCGTTCGATCAAATCTGCGTTGTTCGGCGGCCGCCCGACCTTTTTTCCTATTTGTGTTTGGCTTTTCCTGTCTTCTCAGGTTTGCCCTTTTCTTTCTTCTCGTTCTTATCCCTGGCTTCAGTCTGCGACTTGTCCGCTTTACTCCGGAGTTCGGTGCTTATTGTGACGAAATTGCGACCCGCTTGACGTGACTTGACCACTTCATCCGGAGAACAGTGGTAGTACTCAGATAGGAACCTCAAATTAGCCCAGTCAACAATCTCAGCGTCGGTCATATGGACTTTTTCTGACTTCTCGTGATCTTTGTGTTTGAAATGGCCATAAGCCTTGCCGTAAGGGGGACCGGGATCACGCTCAAGCGGGACATAGAAGACCCTCGGATTCAAGCCAAAATGCAGGGTAATGTCCAGCCATGACATGCCGCCCACCCGAAGCTTCACTATAGCTGGAAGATCGACTCCCGCCGCCGAGGCAAGGATGAAGGCAACAGGTAATTCTTCTTCACCGATTTGTCCTCGGACTACCGTCACTTTCTCTTGCGGTGCCCGATAGTGCTCGCCGATGGCGAGGTGGAATTCTTTCAGACCATCCGGGTCCAACGATAATCCTACATTGACTTCAGCATCGACGCTCGCTACCGACATACACGCCGATATCAGCGCGCCGAATATTAGAGAAGTTATTGTCTTCATTGCACTTACTCCTCGCATAAAGCTGTTCGAAGTGAATCCGATGCGCCGCGCCACACGGCGGCTACTGGATATTATCGGCATCCATAGACGGCGAATCGCGGCACCGGCCAACATTGGTCAACGTTTGAACACGCCTAAGATCTCTTCGTTCCAGATTCAATTCAGCGCAATAGTTTGGCGGGGGAGGGGCAGCGGAACTGTCGATATGAGCGAAATGATCTGAGCCTTGAAATTGAATTATTACCTCTCAATAGACGTGAAGCTCTGATTACGCACGCCGGATCTTCTTCAATCGATACTTTTCTGGCTTCGAAGTCGTTCTTTCGATTATCTTCCTTGCCTCGAGATCAAGCTTCACCGTCTCCCCGTACCAGCCAATATCGCCGTCAAAGCTTTTTTGTAGATCTTTATTGAGCCTGCCCAACAGCTCGGCGTGGCTGAGTTCAGAATCTTGCAGGAGCGACAGTATAGCCTGCTTAAGCAGGTCATACTTCACCTTGCTGATATTTCGTCCGCTCTTGCCGGCAGGATGTTTCGTGAGAACTTTTGCCTCTTTCACTCTCACTTTTGGCTGGTCCTTTGTCATCTTAGTCTCCTGAATGCTAGATCAAACTTCACGATGGCGGCACAGCCGCACATCGATTACCTGGGTTCACTCGGAGCTGATCATGCCGAGTTGCCTTAAGTCGTGATACAGCGCTCAAGAATATACGTCATCCGGCATAAGATTCGGTGGCGGTAAAAGGACAAATCGATCTGGCACGCCTGGACCGGCCGGGATGACAAATACCGACTCTGAAAACTGGAGCGGGAGGAACGAGCAAACCAGCTCACGAGATGGGCTGACCGGCGTTTCCCCGCGATGGGTAACCGCAGACAGAGCAGCGATTCAATCAAGTCGGTCAAATCTGTCTTTGGTGATATCGGCTTGTACCTTGCCGGTGTGTTCGATATTCGCGGGTTCAAACAACATCAACTTGACATGACCCTCTGGTACTACCCGGTGCTCAATGCTCTTCGGCACAATACAAAACTCTCCCGCCCGGACGTGCACCGTAGCATCTCTGGTGAGAATGTCAAGAGTCCCCTCGATGACATAGAACAGCTCATCTTCGTTGTCATGGGTATGCCACGGCACCTTATCGCCTTCACAGCGGACGACCTTCACGTGTTGTCCGTTCAATTCCCCCACGATCTTCGGCGAGTAAGTATCCTCAAATCTTTTGAAACAATCCGCGATATTGACCACTCTTATCATTTATCGTCCTTTCTGTCCCAAGATTCTTGTTATGAAACACTTGATTCCAGCTCAATAATGATTTTTATCAGCCTGTCGTCGAGTTTGAAACTTTGGCCGCCAGTTGAGGCTGGCGAGATCCGGCATCGACTCGCGATACAGAATAGTGTAAGGCCATTTGCCTAATTCCACAACTATGCAACTTCATAATTTACATTCCAACTCTCGGCGATACCATCAGTTTGTATGCTTCAAATCACGTGGGTTGCGGCGCGAATGTTGCGGCAAGGGGCGATGATTTCTGAAACCCGCATGAGAACGATCTCAACCAATAGTCGACAGGTTCCCATTGACAACGTGGATATCAAAGGCTATGCTGTGCACAACGTAAGGTTGTTTCATACAGCCCCTTCGTTCTTGTCCACTCTTTCAATGTGAGGTCCGGATGTTACACCTTAAGAATTCCGCTTTTCGGGTTGCCTGCCTCTTGATAATCGCCGGCCTGATTGCCGTCAGTTGTTCTGATGACGACAAACCGACTGGTCCGACCACCAGTTGGTCATGGGCGCCTCTGGGGTCGGGTCTTGATGATACCGTATATGCGGTCACGGTTTATGACAACAAGTTGATTGCCGGAGGAGAGTTCCACACGGCCGGTGGAATGAGCGCCAATCATGTCGCTGCCTGGGATGGTTCAACCTGGACGCCCCTCGGGGACGGCGTGAACGATATCGTCATGGTTCTGACGACATATGAAAACAAGTTGATTGCCGGTGGCTGGTTTACCACTGCCGGGGGAGGCTCTGCCGCGCATATAGCCGCATGGAATGGTTCCGCCTGGGAACCTCTTGGCGCCGGAGTGAACCATGTCGTTTTTGCACTCGACGTTCATGACAACAAACTAATTGCCGGGGGAGGATTCTCTACTGCCGGCGCCGTGAACGCCCGCCGTATTGCCTCTTGGGACGGCTCAACCTGGTCATCCGTCGGGACCGGCGCAAATAATTTTGTCCGGGCTTTCACGCCCTATGGCCTTAATCTAATTGCCGCGGGGGACTTTGATACCGCCGGTTCGGTAGTCGCCGACAAAATTGCGGCCTGGAACGGAAGCAGCTGGTCTGCTCTCGGTTTGGGTATAGATCCGGGTAGTTTTGGGTATGTCTTCGCGCTCATCGTCAAAAGCGACTCCTTGATCGCCGGAGGCTATTTTGACGTGGCCGGCAATGTGAATGCTGTCGGTGTCGCGGTCTGGGATGGCGCCCACTGGGACTCGCTTGGGACGGGATGGGTCACTGTTAACGCTTTCACCATCTTTGACAACATGGTGGCTGCATGTGGACAACTCAACTTTGCCAAAGTCGTTGCCGCATGGAATGGAAATTCCTGGGTGCCTTATGGGACGAAAATGAACAAGGCCGTCCAGTGCATCACAGTCTACGATAACCAACTGATCGCCGGAGGAATGTTCGACACTGCCGATGGAGTAGCTGCCAATTATGTCGCCGCGTGGGGTTTAAGGTAGACGTCCAGAGCCCGAGGTCAGCTGAATTTGTAAAGAGAGAAAGCCCTGGCGCGCGCCGGGGTTTTCAAAACTCCTCTGCATCATCTCGGGCGAGAAGACAAAGAAGATACCCAGCGGAACCAGCCGGGCAGGTTGAACTGCCGGTCAGCGACCTGTCATTTTCTCCAGGTTTTCCGGGTATCGATCCCCTTGCACCGTCATCGTTGAAGCCGCGCTGTCAATTTCGCGGATATCTTGGGGTGTAAGTGTAACTTCCGTCGCGCCGATATTCTCGTCCAGGCGCTCCAGTTTGCGTGTTCCCGGAATCGGAACTATCCACGGTTTCCGTGCAAGCAGCCACGCGAGCGCAATCTGAGCAGTTGTCGCTTTCTTACGTTGCGCGATTTTGGCAAGCAGATCGATTAAAGCCTGATTTGCTTTTCGCGCCTCGGGCGAAAACCGGGGGAGAATGTTGCGGAAATCAGCACTGTCGAAGGTTGTTTTCTCGTTGATCTTTCCGGTGAGAAATCCTCTGCCCAGCGGGCTGTATGGAACGAAGCCGATTCCAAGTTCCTCCAGCGTCGGTAACAATTCCTTTTCCGGACCTCTCGTCCAGAGCGAGTATTCACTCTGAATGGCCGTGACCGGCTGTACTGCGTGGGCGCGACGAATGGTTTGCACCCCCGCTTCGGAAAGGCCGAAGTATTTGACCTTGCCTTCACGTATAAGCTCTCTCACCGCTCCCGCCACGTCCTCGATCGGCACGTCCGGGTCAACCCGGTGCTGATAGAACAAATCGATAGCGTCAACCTTCAGCCGCTTGAGCGATGCTTCGGCAACCTGCCTGATATGATCCGGTCGGCTATCCACACCAACCCAGCCAGTCGATCCATCGGGCTTAAGTTTGAATCCGAACTTGGTCGCGATTATTACCTGCTCACGGAGCGGGGAGAGTGCCTCACCCACCAGTTCTTCATTGACGAAGGGGCCGTAAACTTCGGCCGTGTCGAAGAACGTGACGCCGCGTTCGACAGCCGTGCGGATCAGGGCAATCATTTCATTCTTGCCTCCAGCCGGACCATACGACATGCTCATACCCATGCAGCCAAGCCCGAGAGCTGAGACTTCCAGCCCACTTGTTCCAAGCTTACGCTTTTGCATCGTGTCTCCATCTACGATCTTAATTACATTCTTTAATTAGTAAACCGTTCGCATCGGCAGGCAGTTCCTTAGACAGATCCTCTTTAGAACCTGCCACGGTTGTGCTCGCGTGTCGGATGCTCGGAAATAACCGCTCTGCAGATTGCGTGAGCGATGAAACAGCCGGAAGTCGATTCCGGACGGTTCATTTCTCCGGCCGCGTCTCGAAGGACGAGAGAAAGAGGAAATCCCTTGCGAACGCTCGGATCACCCAGCCGGAAAGAACTTAGTAGCCAGACAACACTAAAGTTCATATATATGCGGCAGGGAAAAACGATTTGAGGAAGGAATCAGCATGAAGCTACCATCTATCGCACAGATCGGGGCAGAGTATAACCGAACATTTCGGCGTTTTCCGTTGGTGTTCTCCTGCGCCTTGCTCGGGACAGTTGTGGCCATCATTCTCGTCGAACGTGAGGGTTCCCCTGAGCCATCTATTCTCTATAATATTCTGCTCACAACAATTCTGGCGCTTCCGTTGATGACCGCACTTAAGCTGGCGTATGAGAAAGGGGCAAACGCGAACCGTGGCTGGATTGCCCAGGTATTCGGCGCCGTTTTGCTCGTGGCGTACGCCATTACCGTTCCGAGCGATCTGCCCCGCGCCCCGCTGATTTATCTTTTCCGTTTCTTTGGCTTTGGGATAGGGTGTTGGCTTTTGCTGTCGTTCCTGCCGTTCAGGCTTAAGGGACAGGTAAATGGCTTCTGGCATTTCAACAGACTCATCGTGTATCGAATCATCCTCACCGGAGCATTCGCCGTGGTCCTCTTTGCAGGTCTGGGATTGGCGCTGGCCGCGCTCGATAATCTCTTCGGCATGGATATACCGGATGAACGGTATTTCGAGCTCTGGATACTGATTATCGGACTTTTTGTTGTCCCCTTTGTTTTGGCCGGAGTACCGGAGGACTTAACCGCTCTGGACGCCATAAGCGATTACCCCCGCCCGCTGAAGGTGTTGGGGCAATACGTTCTCCCTCCTCTCGTGCTGGTCTATTTCGTGATTCTGTACGCCTACATAGCCAAAATCGTGTTTACCTGGAGTTGGCCGCAAGGCTGGGTGGGGCGGCTTATTCTCGGATTTTCGGCCACCGGCATTCTCGCCCTGTTTGTGCTCGATCCGATACGCGAGAAAATGGAAACCCTCTGGATAAAGAGAGCTTCGCGCTGGTATTATTTGATTCTTCTTCCTTTGATTGTAGTCTTGTTTTTGGCCCTCTGGCGGCGCATCTCCGAATACGGCCTGACCGAAGATAGATATATTGGGCTGGCCGTCGGGGTCTGGCTGGCAGTTATTGCCGGATATTTTCTTTTCAGCCGCGCGAAAAGCATCAAGATGATCCCGGCCTCCCTCTGTGCCTTCACGTTTCTGATCTCCATCGGCCCGTGGGGAATGTTCAGCATTTCAGAACAAAGCCAGATCGGGCGGCTCAAAAAGATGCTGATAGCCGATTCGATCCTGGTGAATGGCAAGGTACAGAAGGCGCCATCGCCCGTATCCGGCGATCACGAAGTCGAAATCAGCGCGATACTCTCATATTTAAACGAAGTTCACGGCTTCTCCGAAATAGAGCCATGGTTCGCCGAGACGCTCCGCCTGGACACCGCAGGCGCCAGTAGTCGGTTCAAAAGTTCAGCGTATGTAGCGGAACTCATGGGAGTCGAGTTCAATCTTGCAGGGGCGCCGGGGCGGGACAAATACTTTTCTGTTTTCGTGGATTCCCAAACTCCGATTTCGATTTCCGGCTATGATCATATGGTGCGGGCCAGATATGGCGAACCAATGGTAAAAGGTAACCCGGCCAAAGAGGCAAACTCCGGCGAAATCGAAACCGGAGCGGACTCCGTGGTCGTGAAATTCGTCAACGGCAGCGCCGCGTTCGATTCCGTGGTGATTCCGATTCGCCCCCTGATTGACCGGGTGGTTTCGGCGCATGCCGATGCCCACGGTCAGCAAATACCCGGCGAGAAGGCAATGTTGGAATACGAGACCGCCGGATTCAAGGCTAAGGTGCTGATGCTTGAGGCGCACTTCCAACGCCAGGACAGCGCTATCGTGGCAAACTCGTACGATGCCCTGATCTTCTATTCACGAGAAGCTGAGAACTGAGGCAGGTCGCATCCGCCGTGATTTCGACAAACCACGTCGACGGATTTCATGTTGGACAGGTCCTTCTTAGAATCTGCCATGCAGCCTTTCGCCAAATAGATCACGAATCCGGGATCTATTTCTATTGACGAACAGTTGAATTATTCATTAGATGGCAAAGGATGTGATTTGGTGTAGTTCAATCGATCCGGTCCTGTCCCTAATAGGGTCAAATCACGGGATAGAGAAGACCTTTATGGCAATTGAGATTTCAGGGATTCTACTGGAGGAATAACCGATGTTTAATTCAATGATCCTCTCCGAAATTCACTACCGTTCGCATCAGACGCTACAGAAACTATTGACGCACTGCCGTGGGCTTGATCCTGCCGAATTAAATCGTGAGATGAACGAGTTTGGCGACCCGACGGTTCAGCTTCAACTGCACCATGTGATCAGCGCGGAGCGATATTGGATTGGCGTGCTGGAAGGACGTATGGATGTCGATGAGGATCAGGCCGATTACCCCACGATCGACAGTCTGGAGGCGTTCCGGCGGACGGTATTCACTCTGGGTGAGTCATATCTGCAAACCGCGTCCGACGACGAGCTGACTACTCCCCGCACCATGATTACCTGGGGCAATAAGGAACGGATACTGATTCCGGTGCACGTGTTTCTTCGCACGCAAATGCATGTCTATCACCATCACGGCAAGGTTGCCGCGATGTGTCGCGTGATGGGCAAGCCAATCCCGCCCGGCATGGATTATCCAATCACGGCGCAGTAGGGCACGATCCTGCTTAGAACCTGCTATCATGTCGAGAACCTGCAGGATAGTGAGGAGAGGCAGATTTGTATTCTGAGCCGTCCGTTTCAGTAGAAAGAGACGCCTGTATCGCATATCTTCGGTTGTTCCGCAAGCGTCTGTCTTGAGTGGGCAAAGTGAATAAGAGGTGAACTCTTGGAAGCGATAAATGACGCAGGTGTTCACATAACTAAGCGGGCTCGACTGGTAATTTCCGAGAACTCTTTGCGCGAACTGCGACACACTATTACCTCTGGTCTTCACTAATGTCCTAAACCTCAATCAAATGAACTAGCTACCATTTCAACCCTTCGACCGATTGAACGGCTCGGTAATCGTGGTATACTGAATACGTAGTGGTGGAATAGGTCCTGATGGCGGTCTCGCCCTATCGGGTACGCTGCCTCAAACCTCGTAAACCCAGGCCATGTCACGCGATCCCGACAAGATACAATACTACTATTATGTCAGGAGTGGCCGAGCGTGACAGATTTGAAAGGAGGAAGCTGATGACCATCCAATCTCTTTACCGCATTCTTCGCCCAATCTCGCTGCTCATCTCCCTGGTGGTCGGTGGTGTCATCGTCGGTGGCTGTGGGTCGACCCAGCAAACGAATCTCTGGGCTGATCCCTCGTATAATGCGGCACCCTTGACAAAAATCCTGGTGATCGCTATACGAAAAGATCAAATCGAACGCCGCATTTGGGAAGATGCGATCGCGACCGACCTCAATAGCAGGGAAAACGCCGGTACGATTGCCGTTGCCTCTTATCAGCTCTTTCCCGACAACGTCCCTGATACTCTGGCGGTGCGCCTGAAGACCGAAGAAGAGCGCTTCGATGGTGTCCTGGTTGTTGGCCGGGCCGAATTTGGCACGCTTACCGCCGACGTACCGGGCTACACGGCGATTGAATCGGTGACCACTTTCAGCAGGAGATGGAACGCTTATGTGACCCGGTATCAAGACGTCTATCATCCGGGCTACACTGAAAGTGAAACTACCCTCAGCGTTCGAACTGATCTCTTACTCCCCGGACAAGAAGGCAAGCTCGTGTGGTCCGTGACGAGTGAGTCAGTCGATCCGACCTCCGCGAAGCAATTCAGGAGCTCGGTGGCTGATCGGGTGGTGAGCCAGTTGAGAAAGAGTCGGTTTATTCATTGATCACCCTTGTCCACCTGGTATTTGTCCGTACGCCTGCCGCGTGCGACACACCCACCCGGGGAGATCGGACTCGTGACGACTACGAAAGAACAGGCCGAGGGAAAGGGCCTGATTACAAAGTGAAAGGAAAACGATATGGCGAAAATCGCCGGTTTGTGGATCGACCACAGGAAGGCTCTTATTGTGGTTGCTACTGACAAAGGGGAGGAAACCAAGCTGATAGTCTCCAAAGTTGAAAAGCAACTCCGCCGCTCCGGCGACTCTCCTCTGAAGGGTTCGCACGAGTCGCAGACCGTTCCCTCTGACGACAGCCGCCAGCGAAGGCTCACCGGAGAACTCGGCATTTTCTATGACGCGGTGGTTGCGAGTATCCGCAACTCCGACTCGATACTGATATTTGGCCCCGGTGAAGCCAAAGGTGAACTGAAAAAACGTCTCATCAGAGACAAACTTGGAAAGCGCATTGTGCGGATTGAAAAGGCCGACAAAATGACTGATCTCCAAATCGCCGCAAAAGTGAGGGAGTACTTCCACTGACGGGTTCCCGGTGCCTCTAACCGACTGGCGATCAGCCACCATTCAATCATTGTTGTGAGGAGAAAATGATGAGCAAAACCCTGGAAAACCTTAAAGCCGCGTTTGCGGGTGAATCGCAGGCGCGCAACAAGTACGCGTATTTCGCAGTTGTAGCCAGAAAAGAAGGCTACCATTATGTAGCAAAAATCCTGGAAGAGACTGCCGATAACGAAAAACGGCATGCCAGGGACGAACTGGCGCTCCTGGACGGTATCGGGGACACGGTGGCGAACCTTAAGGACGCCATTAGTGGCGAAGAGCACGAAACAACGCAGATGTACCCGACCTTCGCCAGTGAGGCCAAAGCGGAGGGCAACGAAGCGGCCGCACGTTTGTTCATGGAGATTCTTAAAGTTGAGCAACACCACAAGGAGAGATTTCAGAAGCTGCTGTCACTCGTTGAATCGGGGATGGTCTACAGACGCGAACGACCAATCAGGTGGAAATGCAGCGTCTGTGGGTACATCCATACCGGCACCGAACCGCCGGATACATGCCCCTGCTGTCATCACTCAAGGGAATTCTACGAGCCGATAAGCCTGGATTTCTGAAAGATATGTTGAAGCTTGGAAGTGAGAAGTCTCAGGTGTCCGTTGCTTTAACGCGGAAACAAAGGCAATGTGGTTGACGTTGTACTAATATCATGAATTCAACTAACAACCTGCACCGTGCCCGGCTCCAGCGAATTGCCCGAAGGGTCATGCTTGAAAGAGGATTGCTTCCGGATTTCTCTCCGGAAGCGCTTCAGGAGCTTGCCGGGATACAGGCTCCCGCGTCGGTTACAGGTAAACAGGTTCGTGATCTGACCGGCCTCCTTTGGGCTTCGATTGACAACGATGACTCCCGGGATCTTGATCAACTCACCTGTGCCGAAGCAATGCCCGGAGACAGGACCAAAGTTCTTGTCGCCGTGGCCGACGTTGACTCGATTGTGAAGGATGGCTCCGCAATCGACCAGCACGCGCGCCATAATACTACGTCCGTATATACTGCCGCTGCGATATTTCCGATGCTTCCTCCGAATCTCTCCACCAACCTCACCTCCCTGAACGTGAATGAGGACCGACTCTCGATTGTCATCGAGATGGTCATCGGCACGGACGGATCTTTGCAGGAGTCGGCCATCTACCGGGCACTGGTACGCAATCGAGCGCAACTCGCATATACCAAAGTCGCGGCCTGGCTTGATGAGGTTGGTTCGGCGCCTGAGGCGGTAACTGCCGTAAAGGGTCTTGGTGATAATCTTCGATTACAGGACAGGGTTGCCCAACGATTAAAGAATCTCAGGCACGCTCATGGAGCCCTTAGTGTAGAGACCATTGAAGCCAGACCGGTTTTTGATGGCGACGAAATCCGAGAACTGGAGGTAATGAAAAAGAATCGCGCCGACAGCATTATTGAAGATTTCATGATTGCCGCAAACGGCGCAACGGCCCGATATCTTTCGGCAAAGAAGTTTCCTTCTCTGCGCCGTGTGGTGCGTACACCCAAGCGATGGGACCGGATAGTCGAGATTGCCGATGAGCACGGATTCAAACTTCCCACTGTCCCGAATTCCAAGGCATTGGAGGAGTTTCTGACGAAAATGAAAACGACCGATCCGCTCAGATTCCCGGACCTGTCACTGGCCATAATCAAACTTCTGGGGTCTGGCGAGTACGTGGCCGAACTGCCCGGGGATACTGCCCCGGGACATTTTGGTCTTGCGGTCAGGGATTATTCTCACTCCACAGCCCCCAACCGTCGCTTTCCGGACCTCATCACCCAGCGCTTGTTGAAGGCTGCCATAGAGGGCAACCCGATACCCTACCGCAGTGATGACCTGGAATCTCTGGCACAACACTGTACCGAGAGAGAAGACGCCGTGAACAAGGTGGAACGCCAAGTCGCAAAATCCGCAGCGGCCATGATTCTTCAGTCTCGAATCGGAGATCGGTTCGAGGCCATAGTTACCGGTACCGGACCAAAAGGTACGTGGGTTCGCCTCCTGGAGCCGCCTGTCGAAGGGAAACTCACGCAAGATTCCGGGGGACTCGATGTCGGACAAAGGCTTAAAGTTCGGCTGATTCGTGTGGACGTGGAACAGGGTTACATTGATTTTGAGAGGGCCTGAATGCCTGAAATATGGAATAACAAGTATATGTTAACGGCACCGACAAGGAAAGCGTGTATCAGGCTGAGTTTCCCCCATGACCTTTCCGATGGTGATGAATTTATTGCTTGACAGTTCTGTACCGGAGATATAAACTAAGTATGGTCATTGACTTGGCGACTTGGCGACTTGGCGACTTGGCGACTTGGCGACTTGGGGATTTTAGTCGCTTTAGGTCGATAATTTGTGACCGCTCCGGTCAGGGGCCGGGAGAAAAATCGGATGGAGAAATCAAAGTATGCCAAAAATTAAAATACTGCTGATTGAAGACAATCGGCTTCTTCGTGAAGGCATGACCAAGATGCTGAATGCGCAGGAGGACATGAAAGTCATTTCGTCTTCAGGCAACGGCGATGCGCTGGAAAAGGCCGGAAAACTGATACCAGATGTGGTACTTCTTGATTTAGGGCTCAGGACTCAAAGCAGTCTGAAAGTGGTTGAGAAAGTAAGACAAAACTGTCCGGATGCCCATGTGGTCGTCATGGATTTGATTCCGGTACACGCGGATGTTATGGAATTTATCAAAGCCGGGGTGGCGGGATTCATCCTCAAGGACGCAAGTCTTCCGGAGTTCCTGCGCACTATAAGGACGGTGGTGAAAGGAGCTAAGGTCCTCCCGCCGCCGATGACCGAATCGCTCTTCTCCCAGATCGTGGAGCACGCGCTTCGATCCGGCAATAAGAACAAATTGATGGCTTCGGTCAAAATGACTGGTCGAGAGCAGGATGTGATCAGCCATATAGCTACCGGAAAAAGCAATAAAGAGATTTCCCAGGAACTTAATATCGCCGTCTATACAGTCAAAAGCCATGTGCACAACATATTGGAGAAGCTGGCTCTCCATACCCGCCTGGAGTTGGCCACCTTTACCCTCTCACAGACAGAGAACGGGAAGTCCGGTCCGAATTCTTCCGAAGGTCAAGATTAGTTCATGAGCCTCAGCGGGCATAAGAACTAGCTCCTAATTCATCCTTTCGATTGATTGTTTTCCCGCAGTATCGGCTGTATGCTTATGTAGGGACAGTGAGTGCCCTGACCCTTCCATCTGATACCTTTCAGTCTTGGAAACGCTGTCAATTAATTGATGAAGGGATGATTTAAGTTATGAAAAAGATTAAGGTTTTGCTCATCGAGGATAATCGTCTTCTGCGCGAAGGGACGACCGCCATGCTTAACGAACAAGAAGATATCCGGGCGGTAGCATCTGTCGGTAATAAGAGCGCCATCGAAAAGGCCAAGAAGTTGGGACCTGACGTGGTCCTGCTCGACTTGGGTCTCAAGAGTAGCAACAGCTTAAAGGTCCTTGAGACGATAAAGAAGCATTTCCCTCGGACGGAAGTAATAGTTATGGACTTGATCCCGGCACATTCCGAGATGATCGACCTTGTGAAGGCTGGAGTCTCGGGTTTTGTTGCCAAAGATGCGACTCTTGATGATTTTCTTAACACGATCAGGTCGGTTGTTAAGGGGGTAAAAATTCTCCCTCCTACAATGGCCGACTCGCTTTTTTCCGTGATCGTGGAGCGGGCCATTCAAGGTGGGACTGTGGATCGAGTAGTGGCGTCAGTCAAATTGACCGACAAGGAGCAAAATGTAGTGCTTCTTTTGGCGGCAGGAAAAAGTATCACGGAGATATCTCGCAAACTCAAGATTGCAGTCTTTACTGTCAAGAGTCACATCCGCAATGTGCTCGACAAACTGGCGCTCCACACGCGCCTGGAACTGGCTACTTTCGTCCGCAAGACAAATAAGTCCTAGTGGTTTCTGCACGGCCATGAAAGCTTAGATGGGTCTATCATTCCGATGGGCTAGCTCTTCTTTCAATCCTCTGGCCGATTGACTCAGCGACCAATCACGCCGTAATTGTCAATATAAGTTAGCAGCGAACTTTCCCAGTATAGAATACTGCGAATAGAATATGGAAGTTCAAGATCGCTTGCGCCAGGTCATGCCTTTGGTGACAACATCCGCCGATGCATCCTACGCTGCCGCGACCAAAGTACTGCAGTGCTATCACATTCACCTGCGATACTGACTTGAAATTGTGAGAAGGGATTCCGCACTTGATTTGCCCCAGTTGATGTTGGATGAACTAAACAATAAGAAATTGAGACACGTGTCTCATTAAAGAAACAGAGCATGAAAATGAACATTTTGAATTACCCGGTAAAGATTCTCGGTACAACCATGTCGATGGCGTTGCTGACAGGTGTGCTGATCGTCGGATGTGGAAACGATAACAGCACAGGCCCAATAGGCGGAACGCCCGATAACACACCGCCCACCGTAGTATCCACAAACCCTATTAACGGTACGACCGGTATGGCGCTCATCAACGTGACCTTTAGCGAACCGATGGCCGGGACATCTATCGATCAGGCATCGTTTACGGTTACAGGTCCCGGTGTGACCGTCGTGCCGGGAGTGGTCTCTTATGATGCCGTCAACGACCGTGCATCGTTTGTACCGTCGAGCAACCTGGCACCCTCCACGGCCTTCACCGCGACGATTACGACGTCGGTAGAGGACACGGCAGGCAATGCCCTGACGAGCAACTATATCTGGCACTTTACATCGGCAGCGGCGGCGACAGTCCAGGTGCCGGTGGTTCTGGCATCATCTTCGGACTACGTAGTTTTGGCCGGCGCGGCGATTACTAATACCGGCGCCACCAATATTACCGGTGACCTGGGCGTAAGTCCGGGAACCTCAGTGACCGGTTTTCCTCCGGGTATCATCGTCGGTACGAAACACGTCGCTGATCCTTCCTCAGTTCAGGCAAAGCTCGACTTAACCACTGCCTATAACAGCTCGGCCGGTCGGACCTTAGGCCCGGTCACCGTGGCTGGCAACCTGGGTGGGATGACTCTCCCCCCGGGTCTGTATAAATCTACCTCCGGACTGGAAATCTCGTCCGGGGATCTCACTCTGGACGCCAAGGGAAACGCCGACGCCATCTGGATATTCCAGATAGCCTCAACACTGACCACCAGTCCGGGCCGCAAGGTGGTACTCAGTGGCGGCGCAAAGGCGACTAACGTCTATTGGCAGGTCGGAACCTCAGCAACGTTGGGAACGACATCCGTTTTCAAGGGAACCATTATGGCCGATCAGTCAATCACGATGAATACCGGTGCGTCGCTTGAAGGCAGAGCCTTCGCACGTATCGGAGCGATTACGATGAACGGCAACACGGTAGTAAAGCCGACGCTTTAAGGTAGGATTTATCGAGGTCATTCAACTGAATGGCTGACCGTATACCTGACATCGTGATATTGTTCAAAACGCCCAGGAATCCCCCTGGGCGTTTCCTTTTTGCGAGTGACGGGGTCCTGTCGAGTGAACGGAGCATGACCTCGTGCGAACTGGTTATTCAAGTACTCATAGTTGCAAGGAAAATCATGGAATCAGGGTGGCGCTCAACTAAGATAATAGGACCCGCCGGCAGGTCTACGTTACTTCACATGCTAAGTCAAAACGCATCGACGCATTCAACACCTTTCCTCGGACTTTCGCTCTGCTCCACGATAATTCGGTGCGGCCATGAAAGCTACGATTAGTCCATCATCCCGATGGGCTAACTCTCTTTTCAATCCTGCGACGGATTGACCCTGGCCTGCAGTTGAGCGTAATTGATATAGAGCGAAGGACTCTCTATTGGAAGTGCAAGGAGCTACCGAAAAAGGCAGCCCTGTTCACCGGAAATGAACCGGCATCAGGACTCAAAGGTATCTTCAAGTCCCGTAGTTCCCTGAATCCAAGTGTCATCAAGATCATAGACTGACATGAGAAAGTGAGGAAACACGTATGATGAACGACAGCGAGAAGATAGCTGAATTTAAGAAGAGAACTTTACCTTACCTCGAAGATCTTCTGCAACTCGCTTTATGGCTCACCAAAAACGGGTGCGAGGCCATCGGGTTGACGCGCGAGGCAATGGCCGAGGCTTACTGGACCTGGGATGAATCGATGCGCGGCGATCAGTTAAAGGTGCGACAGTATGAAATCCTGACCAAACAATTCTCCGCCGGCTCACAAGGGGCAGAGGATATGTCCGACCCGGTGTCAGGCGCTGGTGTTGATGACAGCCTTGTGGAGAACAGACAGCCCTTTCTTGAATCAACAATCAATGCTCAAAGGCAGTCCTGGGTAAGCGGCAACACAAACGAGGTGGTCAACTACCAGATGGCAATTGCGGGTCTTCCTGAGGTATGCCGATCAGCCATGATCCTGTCCTATCTCGAGGAATTCACCGATGAGGAGATCGCCGACCTGGCTGGAACTGAGTTGCACACAGTCGAGTCAGTACTCAGCTCGGGCCGCAATTTCATCAGGGGTGAGCTTTTTGAAGTTCTGATGGGGTCCAACTTTTCTAACGCGGTCGAATATCGGGAGGCGGCTTCGGGATGAAACGAAAAATGGCAGAAAGAAGAGATTTTGAAGCTCAGGCCTTGCCGCAACTTGAGGGCCTCTATCGCGCGGCCTTGTACCTGCTAAGCAGCGAATCCGATGCTCAAGACCTGACCCAGGAGTGTTTTGTCGAAGCGTACCGATCCTGGCACAAACGACAAACCAGTGCAAACTGTCGCGTCTGGTTATTTGCGATCATGGCAAATGCTCTTGTCAACAAATGTCAGCCATGTCCCAATGTGTCGGATCCCGTGAACGGTAACGATGAAATCGATATACATATAGTGCCTTCTCTGATGGTGACCCCAAAACCGGCGGACAATCCCGGTCAGATTCCATTTTCAACGATGTCGGGAGACGATGTCAAAAAGGCCATCGGAAACTTGCCTCAAGAATACAAACTTCCGGTTGTCCTTTCATTGCTTGAAGGCTTTTCCTCGCGTGAAATAGCCGATATCGCGGGTGTTCACCCGCAGACCATCATATCCAGACTCAAGCAGGGTCGCAGACTCATCAGGGAGAACCTGTCGATGTTGTGGCGTGCGAAAGCAACGGCAGGTTACCCACAGATGCAGTCAGGAGCAGAAGAATGAATTAATATTCGGCGTTTAAGATACCTATGTACATTTTCACTTAACAAGGAGTTAACATGTTTAGAATAATTAGCCTGCTTTTAGCGGCCTCATTGACGCTACTCGTGGCGTCCTGCGGTACTGACAGCAATGCCGAGCCGCAAACCGGAAGTTCGACAAACGGCACGGTGTCGAACGGATCCACCTACTTTGTTACCATGCCGGAGAGTACCGCTATTGCTGTTACTCTCATCGATTCGATTGATACCGATGTTCAGGTATCAGGCACGGAATTCCGCGCCAGGCTGTCCAAACCCATTGTCGTAGACGGACGTACTCTCTTTGCGGACGGTGCCGGAGCCAGAGGAGTATTGAATAAAGTCGTCGAATCCGGTCGCCTCCAGACACCCGCCGAATTGAACTTCAGCCTGACTTCCATCCAGAATGGAAGCGGTCACTGGATCAATGTCGGCACCGACATGATTATGGATAAGAAAGCTTCACATACAAACAGAGAGGTTGCCATGATCGGCGGCGGAGCAATAGTCGGTGGAATCATTGGCAAGATCGTTGACAGAAAAGGAAGCACTGAGATCGGCGCGGCCGCGGGTGCAGCTGCTGGTACCGGATTGTCCGTTATGACCGGCAAGCAAGACATCTTTTACGGAGCCGGTACGGAAGTTGTGTTCTTCTCGAGTCAAGCAATGCAGATAGCTTACAAATAGTGGAAACACCATTCGAGGTTTAGCTGGTTGCCCGGAGCACTAATCACATTTCGAAAGGATCAAAGAGATGAGAAAGATCATCATTTCGTCACTAATAATCGGTTTGTTGTGCAGCGTCTCGGCGTTTGGAAATCAACGTCCAGCCGGATTTCACGGTATAGGACCGAGACTCGGGTTTACGATCAACCCTGATCAGTTCCACTTTGGAGGTCACATCGATTTTGGAGACCTGGCGCAGAATCTTATGATGATGCCGAATGTGGAAATCGGTGTCGGCGACAATCTGACTACGATTGCCCCTTCGTTTGAACTTGATTATCGCTTTCGCTCCGACTGGGGCGTCTGGACGCCGTATCTGGGTGGCGGAGTCGGTCCGGTATTCTACTCCTGGAAGCATGGCGGCAGTTCATCCGACCTCGGCCTGTATATGCAGTTCGGTATCGGGAAGGGATCAGCGGGTAGTCAGTCCGGGCATTTCTTTATAGAAGGTAAGCTCGGCCTGGTCGACGCCCCGGATTTCAAAGCCACAGTTGGCTGGACCTTTGGACGTTAGCTAATCCTAACGGATTTAGGAGAAGTGAGTCGCCGGCGGGTCGCGAGGCCCGCTGAAGCGGCCCTGCAAAGAAAAGAAACAAAGGATCGCACGTGGAACCCGAGGTCTCCTCAACGGTGTCGGCCGCCTCGAATCAACCTGCAAATCCTCGACGGAAGAAAAGTAAACACTCAGGAGAATTTGGAATGAAAATTAGAACAGTGAATATCTCAGCAATATTAGCAGCGGCCTTGCTTCTGCTTATAACCAGCGTTCCAGCGTACGCTGCGAAATCCGACAACAGCATTGAAAAATCGGCCAGGAAATCGTACGTGTTCAAGACCTATCTCAAGAAAGACGCTATTAAAGTCCAATCTCAGGACGGCAACGTCACCTTGACCGGTACGGTGTCCGAAGAATCCCATAAGACGATGGCAGAAGAAACCGTGGCAGCTTTGCCCGGAGTCATGAGTGTGAACAACCAGATCAATGTTACAGCCCCGCCTGCCAGCGCCTTCTCAGATACGTGGGTGGCTGAGCGAGTGAGAGGTACGCTCCTGTTTCACCGAAGCGTGAGCTATGTCGCTACCGATGTTTCAGTCACCGATGGCAAGGTGACTCTGAAAGGCAAAGCCACGAGCGATGCGCAGAAGCAACTCACGACCGAATACGCTAAGGATGTTTCCGGAGTCAAAGTCGTCGACAACCAGATGACGGTGACAAAGTCGCCTGATAAGTCAGATCGGACAAGGGGCGAGAAGATTGACGATGCTTCAATTACTACGCAAGTCAGGATGTCCCTGCTGTATCATCACGGGACGGATGTCTTCGATACGAAAGTATCGACAAACAAGGGTGTTGTCACTTTGGCCGGCACGGCAAAAAACCAGGCCGAGATCGACCTGGCGACAAAGCTCGTCAATGATATCCATGGCGTAAAGAGCGTAAATAACGAAATGAGTATCGAGGCAGCACAGTCCTCGACCAACTAATTCAAAGGATTGCTGCCGGCGGATGCATGGATGCATCAGTCGGTGGCAAATCCCAAAGCACAAAGAAAGGAGAATCCCATGTTGTGGACAATAGCCGTAATACTGGTGATTCTATGGGCCCTTGGCCTGTTAACGGGCTATACATTGGGCGGTCTCGTTCACGTTCTGATAGTCATTGCCATTATCGCAGTGCTGTTCAGGATAATTTCCGGCCGACGGGTAGTATAACGCGGCCTTTGACAAACAAGGAGTATTTATGAGGATAATGACCATAATCGGCATAATTCTAATCGTGCTCGGCATGATTGGGCTGATCTATGGAGGGATAACCTATACCTCCAGCAGGAATGCGATCAGCATGGGAGATATGCATCTCCAGGTCAATGAGACCAGGCATATCCCGTTTTCGCCGATTGCCGGAGCCGTGGCCGTGATTGCCGGAGTAATTCTGATAGTCTTTGATCGGCGAGGGCAATCTCGAGGCGGAGCCGCATGAGCGTACGATGCCTGGGCGTGTTCGGTGGCTGTGCCTTCTTAAAGGTGACGCCACCGTCACGCTCTCCTGAAAGAGTTTTGCCAATATCCCATAGATACGAAAGGACTTGTGATATGATCGCAAGAAAGTTATTCTGGAGCCTGCCCGTGATTTGTTTGATCTTGATAGCGGGTTGCTCCAATTCACCTACCGCACCATCAGCTCAGGGGCAGATCAAGCTGACCTTAGTTGATTCCCCCGCTGATTTTGACGAAGTGAATATTGTTGTAACAAGAGTAGAGGTCCATGCCGCCAACTCAGATTCCACGTCCGGCTGGATTACGCTAAGCGATACGACGGCTACATATGACTTGCTCAAGTTGACCAACGGCGCCAACAGTGTCATCGGCGACAAAATGTTGCCCGTTGGAAAATATACGCAGATCCGGCTTCTAATCGGAGCGGGAAGCAGCGTCGTGGTTGACGGCGTGACCTATGGACTGGATATATCCAGTGCCACCGGCCTTAAGCTGAACCACAACTTCGATATCGAGGACGGTAAACTTTACTTGCTGACCCTTGATTTCGATGCCGCCAGGTCGGTTGTACCGACAAACGATGGTCAGTACAGGCTGCATCCGGTGATCCGGGTTGTGGCCAATGTCGTCTCAGGAAGTATTTCCGGATTCATCAGTCCCGCCGCGATTCGCAGCACGATTACTACGACCGTGGGTGCTGTTGATACCGTCTCAACGGTGAGCGATACCACCAACGGATCATTCATGCTTGTTGCCCTTCCGGCAGGAACCTATGATGTCACAATCGCGCCTATGGATACGACCTATCAGGACACGATAATCACAGGGGTACAAGTTGTGGCACAGGAGGATAAAGACATAGGGACTGTCATACTATCCGTAAAGCCTTAGGAGAATTATGAAAACCTTAAATATGCAATTGACGGGAGTGGCCCGCCGGTTTTTTGCCTTGTCCTGCACCTGGCTCGCTCTGCTTGGTTTGGCGACAGCCTTGGGGATAACCGGCTGCGCTCTAAATCGCGCTACTGGTGAGAGGCATCTTAACCTGATCAGCGAGTCACAGGAGATCGCGATGGGTCAGCAGGCTGATTCGCAGGTTGTTGCCAGTGTCGGGCTCTATCCGAATAACGACTTGCAGCGTTACGTTCAGGACCTCGGTGCGAAAATTGCCAAGACCTCTGAACGACCCAATCTGCCGTGGACATTCAGAGTAGTAGATGACCCGTCGGTCAACGCGTTCGCCTTGCCGGGCGGTTTCATTTATGTCACGCGAGGGCTTATGACATACGTAGAAAACGAGGCGGAACTGGCCGGAGTGGTCGGACACGAGATTGGCCACGTGACAGCCCAGCATTCGGTGCACACCATGTCCAGCCAGGAGCTTACCCAGCTGGGTGTCACAGCCGGTATGATGATTAAGCCGGAACTTCAGCGATACGGGCAGCTTGTCAACACGGGACTTGGCTTACTCTACCTGAAATACAGTCGCGACGACGAAAGTCAGGCGGATCACCTTGGGCTTCGCTATATGCTTCGGGAGGGAAGTGACCCCCGGCAGCTGATCCAGGTGTTCGAGATGCTGTCCCGCGTCAGTGCGTCGAGTGGCGGTGGGAGCCTGCCGGTCTGGCTGGAAACTCACCCTAGCCCGGAGAACCGAAGCGAGAATATTCAGAAGGAACTTGATTCCCTCCGAATCGATTTCAGTCGCCTTTCGGTTAACCGCGACAGCTATCTTAGCCTCATCGATGGCATGATATTCGGTCAGAACCCTCGTGAGGGATTCTTTCGCGACAATCACTTCTACCAACCTGACCTCGAGTTCGAATTCGTATTCCCCTCCGGTTGGCAGACCGTAAACCAGAAAGAAGCAGTCGCTGCGGTAAGTTCCAATCAGGACGCTGTGCTGCAGATTACTCTGGCCCAGGGGACTTCCAGTGAGAAAGCGGCCACGCAGTTCTTTGCGCAGGAAGGGCTGCAATCTGAGCGCCTGGACAAAAGCAGTCTCAATGGTCTCCCGGCTGTCTCTGCGATATTTCGCGTGCAGACCGACCAGGGAATGCTAGAGGGAAAGGCGACTTTCGTCGACCTCGGCGGAAAAACCTACCAGCTGCTTGGCTACACGACCGAACCGCTCTGGTCGCAGTATCAGAGCATCATGACGGGTTCTATTGGCAGTTTTCGGCGCTTGACAGATTCGAAGATTCTTCAGGTGCAGCCAGTCCACCTCAAAGTGATCACGGTCGGAAATTCGTCGACACTGGCGGAGTTGGCAAGGCAGGAAGGTTCTTCGGTAGACCTCGGGCTGTTGGCCATCATCAATCAGGTGCCTGAAAATGCCAGCTTCAAGGCAGGAGATCGAGTCAAGATGGTGACCGGACAATAACTCGTCGCCATATAACCGCTGTAACCACAGCCGCAATGATGAGTAAGAGAACTCATTTTACGTTCTGGTCCGGCAGGAGTTATCGATCTCCTAATCCGGGAACCTTGCGCAAAATTCTGCTTGACCGGATGATTACGCGTCAATTTAGATTAATTGATATCAATCGCGCCAAGAGATGCGATCTGAACACGGCTAACTGCGACTGGAGGGAAGGGAACTCCTGACGATCGCCAACAGGAGAGAGTTGAAATGCGAAAACTCATGATGCCGGGCGTGATGTTGCTCTGTGTCGTCTGTGCTATGGACATACAGGCGGAGCAGAAATCAACGGTGCTTATTCGGCTGCCTCTCTCCGACGAGAGCATCAGCATTTCTGCCAACGAACGCGTCTATTTCCCGGGTGACACGATTCGTTTGTCTATAATTAGAGAGGACACTGCGGCGAACGCTGTCGTGACTCCGATATTGAATATCGAGGGCGTAACGCTCATTTCTGCCGGTAACGACGCATACACGGCTGTTATTCCACTAAATGTCATTCCCGGATCATACCAGCTCCATCTTGATGTCATGGATGCCCAGCATCGACGTATTGTCTATAGTACGGATTGCGTCGTGGTAGTCGAAGAATTCGAAGACATTGAGCAGATAGCGCGCTATGTTACAATTGCTCCCGAAGCCGGTGGCAAGGATCAGGCGACGGCGGTCACTCTGGACCGTGAGCAGATAGCGCAGCTCCAAGCGAAATTCCTGCGTGACAGTATTCGTGAAGGCATGGGGCCGCAGTTTCTCACAATTCGAACGACAGTGCTGTTGCGACGGGGAGGAACGGCGAAGACATACGAACGTCGCGTGATGACCTTTCGAAGCCACGGTGACCCGGACAAGGACCGCGAAATGTTCGTGCAGTACCGAAGGGCCTACGGTCCTTATGCCGCGATTAGCACTGAAGAATTGGAATGGGTCGGGCTAGATGTTGACACGCTGCCAAACTGGGCCATTGTTAAAGTCAGTGTGGCGCCCGACTACACGATCAAGATCGGTGCGGTTGACCGCTCCAACTCGGTGACGCGCTACTTTCGCGTAAAAGGTCCCAAGTTTGAAATGGGGCTGACCCTTGGTGTCCCCAAGGTTCTGTATGATACTCAAGCTGACGACAGTATTGAATATGGCAACACGAGTGCAATGCTACGACTCTACTACATTGACGGATCCTCGGGTCATCGTTTTCCCATTAACCTCGGAGCCGGATCATTCGGAGTAAACTCGCCGGTCGATATGAGCGCGGGGCGTGGCGGGTTTGCTACCTCGATATTTCTGGATGTCATCGAGCTCATGAGAAGGCTCAACATAGATCTCGGCCAAAGAGTGAACGCGGGTATTGAAATGACGCCCTTTTTCCCTATCAAGCGACAATCACGGCTTCTGTTCGACGTGCACGTGGGGCTGGCAATCTAAGTCAACCCAAGGTAAGATGAAAAGCGGCACTAGTTGAACCTTGACGAGACCAGCGCCAAGTGACGCGGTCTCGAAGTCGAACAAGCAGGTCAGGAGCAAGAATCGCGACACGCTCAGAATTCCTTAGAGATTGTGGCTAACGGCACGGAGTTTGAGCATTTTGAGCGACGACTCGACGTAGACTGTCTTGAGCCAGTCGATCATTCCGTGGAAAAGTGCGTTGACCACGTATTAATCTCTGCGCGATCGTCCGAGCAGTAATCCGGTTAGTAGCGCCGTGGCGGCCACGCCGGCAATATATGTCCAGGGATTATCGTGCACGCTCTTGTCAATATCAGTTGCAACAGCCACAACTTTTTGCTTTCCGGTATCATATCTCTCAGCGGCGCGGTCCTTCATACGGCCGGCAAACGCGCTCAGCATCGATGAAAGGTCGGTGTACTTGTTACTTATCACAGCCTGAAGCTCTGCCTTGTTGTCTCGAGCAACTGCATTTAACAGCTCGAGCGCTTCATGGATTCGCTTGTCGTCAAATCGATTCGTCTTTGTGTCTTCCAACATTGTTCCACCTCAGTGTTCCCGTTATGGGTCTTGTTATCGGTTACGGACCTGACGCGATCCTCATCATGCGAAGTGCCTGACTCGGGCGTCAGACAACTATCGTCCGCGGCAAATCGCATGGTCTTTACTTTGAGCCGGATGTGCTGCTGGC
The DNA here is from genome assembly GCA_964371785.1 of uncultured Ignavibacteriales bacterium. Taxonomy (GTDB): domain Bacteria; phylum Zixibacteria; class MSB-5A5; order GN15; family FEB-12; genus CAVQCT01. The sequence continues at coordinate 134,248 of CAYJOL010000008.1, forward strand.
CGGTGCGTCCCTGCACCAGCCAGCACCAATCCAGCAACTTGATTGGGGCTCCGGGGGCGCCGCTGTTTAGAGACGGAAAAGAAGGCCCAGGTTGATGGAGTAGAAGTCGGCTTTCGTTCCATCCAGTACTGCTCCGGGCAAGTCCTTGAATTTGTAGTCAAGAAATACATAACGAACGTCGCCGAACAATCTGATTTTCGGCGAAGCTGGGAACTCCACTCCTGCCACAAGGTGCCAACCAAACTTCTGGGTCGTCTCGTCGTCAAAACCAGCTTGGTTATATGCCTCAGAGTAGTCGAGGGTGGTAAAGTACCAGCCTCCGCCAACGCCGCCATAAAGCACTGAAAGCGGATAGATAAGCCCGGTGACCGTCACCGGCCAATCCCTTGCCGTCACTGCGCCTGAACCATATTTCTCCTGACGATATCCAATATCGCCCTCCGCGCCGAGCACCGGCGAAAGTTTAAGGCGGAGCGTCGCGCCCACCAAATAGTTCGCATCTTGAGCATCCTGACCTTTCTGAATGCCAAGGTGAGGACCCAGGTACGCGTTGGATTGACTGCGCACGGACAGCGGTAGAAGTATAAGAATCCCCAGAATGATTCCGGCGCTTAACTTAATAAACATGCAATTCTCCTTTGCTTGGGTTTGCCTGTGGATATGAATCCAAATAAACTCGCATCCGTGCAGGCTTCATGTCCTTACTGATACCTATACAAAAGTACGGAATGATCGGATGCAAGTCCATCGCCCAAAAGGATGAAAGAGTAGTTACATCGGTCGGGCGAAGAATAGGGCAAAATCACACGGCGCGCAGTGCTGGTAGGGATCGCATGGTTCGAAGGATTCCTCGTTGATGGCAACGTCATAACAGAAGCTATTCATCGATTCACACTCCTGACTCGGGTAGAATTTCTGATTTGTCATTTCCAAATCGGCGTTCCGTGGTCGGCCGGGGGAATACTCACTTCCAATAAGTCCAGAGGTGGTTGATTATCTTAATCTCCTGCTGGATATCCTTACCGGCGTCTTCTCCTTCCACCAGACGGGCTAGCTACCTTTTCAATCCTCTGGCCGATTTACTTTGACCCTCATCTGTAGCGAGATTGTTATAGAGCAAAGAACTCTCTTGCAAGGAGCAAGGAGTTGCTTTGACGAAAAGTCCGTAACCGAGTACTATGTACTCATCGAAGGAGATACGATGATCCCGAAGCATACTTTGTCACTTACGGGCTTCACCATCGGGTTCTTGATTCTCATTTGTCAACTTTCCGGTTCAAGTGCCACGGCTGGCGTAGGTGGAACTAAAATACTCGGAGTCAATACTGCCGCCCCAACGTCGGACCCATTCCTATCTTCATCGCGCTATAGAGGTGGGATTAGTGGCGATACTATCGTCTTTCATGTCGCTCAGTTCGGGAGGAACCAGCCGGCGTGGTTTTATTCCTATGACCGAGGGGTCACATGGGATTCGGCGGTGACTCAGCTTGATAACGTCTACTCGCTGTGGTATATGGACTACCACTCAAGTGGATGGTTCAGCGGTAAATCAGGATTCCACACTTCGTGGCGGTATCGCACCTCGGCCAACAGACCGTTGTACCGACATGTGTCCGCCCCATATACGGTCAGCGCCATGACTGAGCCGGTTCGAGCACTCGGTCTGTCTACTGACATCTCGTATTACTCTGTCGTATGCGCCAACGATAGCGAACAGTTCTTCCTTAATCTTATGGCGAATGTCGGGACACCCCTTATTGTCTATCGCTCGACAAACAACTTTGCTACTTACACCAGAAGCGAGCCGAGACACTTCAGAGTGACCAGTGGCGGTTCAACCCAGAACGGTATGCGCGCGAATATCCAGATGGGCGAGGACGGCAGACCTACAATTACTGTTCTCGATGTAGGTACACATGCATTCTATCGGCTCAAATGGAACGGTTCAATTTGGGATTCCACTATGATCACTAACAGCATAACCGGACTACCCGAACGTGGCTATGCCTACGCTGAGATGAACGGGAAAGGGCATCTCGTCTACATGCGTGACTCGGACAATCGCTGGTTCCACTGGTGGGATTCAGGTGGCGCAAAATGGGCAGTCGATACGTCTTCAGCGGTCGTCACCTGGTCCGGACTCGGAGCACAACAGCTCTCTGTCGTAAACACAGGCGTAAACGCCCGGCTGTATATGTTCTATATGGTTACGACGGGTCGAGACAGCGCAATCGTTCTCAAGACGTGGACGGAAACGAACGGTTGGGATGCCGACTCAACGGTGATTGTCCCAAACGCTCATTGTACCTGGCCTCAGTGTCCGCCCTACGTGCCGGCGGGCTATGACAGCGTGGCCGTCGTATGGAAATCCAACGCGACAAACCTGGTATACGAGGTCAACGTGGCGACCGTCACCGCAGGCGTTAGCGACACTACTCCGCCCAACCAAATAACCGATCTGAAAGTTCAGACTGCCAGTGCCTCGTCGGCCACGCTCTCCTGGACCGCACCCGGCGATGACCAGAATAGCGGGACAGCGTCGCAATATGACCTTCGCTACTCCTCATCGACCATCACGACCGCCAACTGGAATCTGGCCACCGCTGCTGTCGGTGAACCATCACCGCTGCTCGCTGGAACCAATCAAACATTCACGGTATCAGGCCTGAATCAGGGTGCCACCTACTACTTTGCCATGCGGGCAGTTGATGAATCTGGTAATTGGTCGGTTATGTCGAATGTAACTTCGGGTACCACAACCTCTGATACGACCCCGCCGGCTCCAATTTCGAATCTGTCTGCAGTCACGGGCCCTGTAAGTGGCACTATCAACCTCTCCTGGACCGCACCCGGCGATGACCAGAATAGCGGGACAGCGTCTCAATATGACCTTCGCTACTCCTCATCGACCATCACGACCGCCAACTGGAATCTGG
>CAYJOL010000008.1:137283-157845 GCA_964371785.1 uncultured Ignavibacteriales bacterium
TTGCCATGCGGGCAGTTGATGAATCTGGTAATTGGTCGGTTATGTCGAATGTAACCTCGGGAACCACAACCTCCGATACGACGCCCCCTGATCCGATTGCGAATCTATCGTCGGTTGCGGGCACTGTAAACGGCACTATCGACCTGGCCTGGACCGCACCTGGCGATGATGGATCCATTGGAACAGCCAGCAGCTATCTCATCAAGTACTCTCTCGATTCTATCACCGATAACAATTGGCCACTGGCTACTGTTTATTCTGCGCCAATCAATCCGCTGCCATCCGGCTCAACTGAGGACTTGGAACTTGACAGCCTGGTCCCGGGAGACGTGTATTTCATGGCGATTGAGGCAATTGATGATGCCGGGAACCATTCCTTACTTTCCAATATAGCCTCCGCACGAGCATATCTGGGCATTCAGTCAAGTATATCGGTACCGGTAGCGGTGGGTTACACGACTGCCGGACATGCCTTGTTGAGCATGCCGAGCTATCGCGGTGGACGCCAGGGTGACACGTTGATTATGGTTGCGGCACAATTTGGCAGCAATCAAACCGGTTGGACTGTTTCTTACGACCGAGGAACCACCTGGCATGACGTCCGCGCGCGCTGGATGACCATGAACAGCGGTACCCAGACTTGGTACTCTCCCGACCACAGCGCAGCCTGGTTTGCCGGCGGCCTTCACATCGGCTTTCGCGGCTACGCGGGCACTGACCCCGCCGGATATCGCTATGTCGCGGCCCCGTACGCCGGGGAAGCCAACATGGAATCAGTTGATATCCCCGCCCCTGGTACTGATACGTATTATCCCGTAGTCGTGGCGAACGGGGCAGACGATGTCTGGTTCTTTGATGTAAGTGAGGGATCGGGCCGGGATAATCTGCGCTACTGGCATTCGACGAATCGATTCGCTACTCCCGTGACCCCCGGCCGCGTGTGCACCATTACTGATGATCCCCAGAACTCTTGGAGCATGGGCGTCATTATGGGAGCCAACGGTTACCCCAAGGTCAGTATCTTCAAATTCACCAGCGGGTTCTCTATCTGGACTTATAACCCTGCCACGCAAATGTTCGATTCTAGCCTGGTGGTCGCGAGTGACATCGGAGGTCTCGGCCGAAGCTACGCGCAAGCGGAGATGAACGGCCTGGATCACATAGCGTACACCGGCGGGTGGAAAGGTCCCTTGGTGCATTTCTATGAAACCAGCGAGGGGCATTTCGATTCGACCATTGTCTCGGTTTCAAGCGTAGAAACCTACGCCCCTCAGCTATGCGTTTACGGTGAAGGAGCGACTGCCCGACTGTATGTAGCCTACGTCGACAGTGATTCCGCTGTCTGCGTCAAAGGATGGACTCTGGCGACCGGCTGGGATGCCGACTCTATTGTGGTATCCGGGACCGGCCATGTCGCGCTGGACCCGGCTCTGGTGCCGCAAGTACCGTCCAGTTGGGGTTTTCTGCCTATCTGGTATCATAATCTCAATGACAATAATCTCTATTTCGTGAAATTGTACTTATCCCCATTAGCGGTAAGGACGAACGACAACTGGTCAGCCCTGTCGACTGTGGTCTCAGGGACCACGACTGCCGATGTAACTCCACCGGCTCCGATTATGAGCCTGGGTCCTGTAACCGGCAGCAAGGATGGTACAATCGACCTGACCTGGACTGCCACTGGCGATGACGGCACCAATGGTACGGCCAGTAGTTATCTCATCAAGTACTCGCTCGATTCTATCACCGACGCTAACTGGCCCCTTGCCGCAGTCTATCCTTCGTCGCTTGCTCCCCAGCCATCCGGCTCCATTGAGCATCTGACACTGGACAACCTGACCCCCGGGAAGGTTTACTTTGTGGCCATCGAGGCCATTGATAAAGCCACTAACCGGTCCGCGCTTTCCAATGTTGCCTCCGCGGGAGCATGCTTGTATAAAGACGCGAAAACCGATAATTCGGGTGGGGACCTTCCACGTCAATACAGCCTGTCTCAGAATTACCCCAATCCTTTCAATCCCAGTACGACGATCGAATACGCATTGCCTTCGGACAGCCGAGTGCTCATCACGGTGTTAAATGTTCTCGGGCAGAATGTCTCGACTCTGGTCGACCGTGAACAGCCGGCGGGACGTTATCGCGTGGTCTGGGAGGGACAGGACGCGAGCGGTGTAGCACTGGCGACCGGTGTCTATTTCTGCTGTCTCCGTGCCGACGGATTCTTCAAAACTACGAAAATGGTCCTGCTTCGCTAGTCACGATCAGGGTCTTCAGTTCTCGCCGTGAGTCTGCATCTTGCATGGCTCGCGGCGGGGACTACGGAGACTTGTTCAGCGGATGGGGGATACGTCTTGACGTAATTTTACCTGCATGATTCAACTGTTCCGGGTTTGTGCGAGTGATATTATGTCCGTTGCGCATGGCCGGGGCACGACCGAAAGAACATTCTGCTTCGTCCGATGAGCAGCTGGCTGCTACTGACATGTACGAACCCAAGGTGGAATCCTCCACTAAATCGAAATCCGCTGTTATCATGGCTACGACCGGCCGCCTTGAGTCAGTGAGGTTCGATGTCGATAGGACATGAAGAGAGTGCACTAATTTATCGGCATTTCCTCCAGTCTGGTCCGTTCCGCTTGACAAAAGTGTGATTAGTTTCTATGTTTAAGTAAAGAAGATCAATCACCTCCAAAACGTGTTGACCACAAGTAATTACCCGGCGGCCACAATGGCTAGCGAGGCCGCTTATGAGTATCGGTATGAAAAAACGGCCATCAGCAGAAGAAACCGAGCAGAATAAACCGACGGATAAAGCAGCCGAGCAAATTGCCAATGAACAACCGTCGAAAGAATCTGTGTCCGGTGATTCAACCGGTGAACTGACGCCCACGGGGGCAGTCGACTCCACGGCCGACCAGCGGCCGGACGCGCCAGGCTCCGTTGATTCAATCAAGAATCCGGCGAAGAACCCAGCGGCCGTCTCCCTGGGCCGACTGGGCGGTCTGAAAGGTGGTAAGGCGCGAGCCAGGACGTTAACAAAGACACAACGAAGCGAGGCTGCGCGTAAGGCGGCATTGGCCAGGTGGCGGAAGAAGAAGCAGACGAACTAAATCAAATCACCTATCTTAGGGCTTCACAACTTATCGTAACTTGATTCTTGAGACTCCCTATGCCAGTAAGCGTCAGCGGTTAGCTGAGTGAAGATTGCTCTCAGTTCGCAATAAAAAGACTTTAATCTATCACACGAAGCCGCTCTAGCCGCTAATGGTATGTTGGCCAATACCTTATGATTATCCGCCCCTGGCGACGCTCTCGATTTCCCCTAAGCCATGAATACTCAAGCCCTTAGTGCTCCCGACTGACTCCGTTCACGAAGATTTTGCAGATATTTCTTGAGCGCTTACGCATATTGTTCTTGACTATGCGTGACCGGTCACGTATACTGCACCTGTATGAAGGAGCTTAAAACAAACGAAATAGGCCGAGTGATTGGCCGCTCAGTCGAGGAGAGTCTGACTCGCTTGAATGTACATGAGACTACGATTACCAAGGATCAGTATTCGGAACTCCTGGCTGAATTCTTCACCTTGGGTGCGGAGTACACAGACGAGCCCAATCACGTTTCGCTCCAGAACCAGAAAAATCAACGGGAAGCACTGTCCGGAGATCTCTTAGGCAGTTGGAAGCCCACAGCTCATTCTTCATCCGTGAAGCGGCTGGTGCTGTTCCCCCTCCCCCGGTGCCAGCCGCTGATCGGGCACTAGCCGACGAGGCTGCGAACGAACAGCCGCCGGTAGAATCCGTCTCCAGTGACTCGACAACAAACCGGCGGCTGTATCCTTAAGTCAAAGGCGTGGTCTCACAGGTGGCAGAGCACCAGGCACCCGGGCCGAACCGGGATGAAAAGAGCAAAGTGGGAATGAACAACCGCCGGCAGATGCCATCTTCAGTGACTCGACAACAAGCCGGCGGCTGTGTATTTTGGCCGAATAGGCGGTTTCAAAGGCGGCCGAGCGCCACACGCCGGAACTGAGCCAAGACGCAATGAGTGATACGGGAGTGGTGCGCGCTGGTCCACCAGCCACCTGACGATAGAGTCGGGCATCCCCCCTCCACCACTCCCTATTGTTTCACCTCGCCTCAAAGTAATTGGTTGCGAGCCACTTCGCCACAGCGTTCAGAGGTTATCTCTGTGATCAGGATGTGCGCCGCCCGTTCCGTGCGCTTGAAGCGGTTTTTCTATTGCATCATGTTCAGAGTAGATTCTCTTCATTATCCCACATCCAATACCCAGAAAGATCCGGTCCTGTTTTAGCTCTCGGTGAGCTATTGTGACCTGTCCTTTCCAGGTCGAACTGGTTTTCGGAGAGCAAACGAGCCCTTCCAGTGTGAACCACAAGTGCATCTCAACCAAACGAGCTAGTACCTTTATCAAACCTTTGGGTGATTGACCGGGGGGCAAATCACCGTATACTGCAATTAGCTTATAGATTCCAACCATTCCTTAGAGGGAAGAGCCCTCGGAAGACAAGGAGCATTTATGTTAAAACGCACAGTTATCTGTTTGATGGCAGTCACGCTGGTTATGGCGTTCACAGGTGTTGCGCACGCACAAGATAAACTGCAAGGTTACTTGAGCGACGCCGCAGGCAAGGTGAAGGCAACTGAGAATCCGCTGGAGAAGCGTGAGATTCTTGACAAATCATTGGAAAAGATGTCCAAAGCGTTGGCCACGGTTCAGGGTTATCCGCTGGTTTCAAAGGAGGATAAGTCTGGTATCGACCGGTTGATAGTAGTTCTTCGGGATAAACAGGATGAACTCGCTGGTCGGAACGGTTACGAAGGCGTACCCGATGCACAGTTGAATGATTTCGCTGATTACGTAGTGCAGGATATGGAGCAGGCTACCCAGACTATAACAATCAGCACAGTCACCTTGCTCCTGATCATAATTATTGCGATTCTCGTCCTGTAGTTTCTCGATGGAGCGGACATTTTCGCCATTTCTCAGGCGGCCTTTTACTTATCGGTTTTGGCACTTGTACGAGGCTTCTGTGTTTAACACTGTTAGAAAGTTTTGCCTCCTCGCGCTCGGGTTGCTTCTGTTTTCGTGTGGTTCTCCACCGCGCGCTCCTGACGAGGTGTCACCGGGAGAACAAAATATCGGGACGCCCGAATATGAAGTTGTGTTCGTTATCCACGGTGACGGCAATTATTTGTTTCACGATCCAGATGGCAATGAGCACAGAGCGGACGTAGAGGCTCTTGCGGGGGCGAAAAGAGTCGCGGAGCAGAACTCTCAGGCCGAGGTTCTTATTTTTTACGAAAAACACAGAAGGCATCGCCTCTTCGTGTTCCCTCGCCGTGATGGCGAATTCTATTACTACCGGAACGGCAAGCTCCTCGCTCAGGCATCTTACTGGCGCGATCATGGGAAATCACGTTTTGATCCCGAGGTGGATCTTTATGACCGGTATCACGTCGATGGGCAATCTCGAACGAAAAGATTGTTTCTCTACTTCGGTCACGAAATCCCGGAAATTGACGGCACGAACTACGATGCATCGTACCGGAAAAGGTCATTCACTGTTGAAGACCTGGTCGATGGACTCAGACGCATGGTACCGGACTCGACGAAGTTCGATCTGGTCGTCCTCTCCACCTGTTTTAACGGCACGCCGCGCACTGTCTCGGCGCTTGCTCCATACGCCCGATACATAATGGCCTCCCCAGGCAATCTTCATCTCTCGTACTTCGATCTGCGCTCGTTCGAGGCATTGGACACGAGCTTGAGCGACGGTAATGTGTCCGCGTTCGCAAAGAGGTGTGCCCGCCAATCATTCGACAGATTGACACAGGATATCCAAACCGAAATTACCGTTGCTGTATATGACGTGGATCGGGTAAATCGATTTTTATCCTCCGTCGACAGTGTGTACGATCGTACTTTGACCACCTTGAAGAAGGATGCGCCGATATCCCGGGAGCACTGCGATTGCGCTGAAGACAGCGCTTTCGTGCGTCCGGCTATGACTGAAGGAATAGATGTATTATTTCGTCCGGCACACTTCGGACGCTCGGCGCACAAAAAGACCCACTCAGGGTGGGAATGCTGGAAGAAATCAGAGTGAGGGTCAGGGTCTCTCAACATCGCAACCACCCATCCCAATGGGAGGTTTGCTCATTTTAAAAACACGGGTGTTATGGGAAATCTAATGATTATTTTTGACAAAGATCCGGACACCGGTGATGAAGTTCCGGTGTTATAAATGATGAAGATACGGCGGACAGAGGTAGAGTGAACTGTCATGCAACGCCGCCTTCAAGTCCAACACAATTCGAGGCCAGATATATGATAATTTCCTTTATTTCCATCTCAATGAGGGTAGATCGATGAAGCCGCTAATGTTTATAGGAATTATCCTTACAATCCTCGGCATCGTGGTTCTTCTGCTGCAATTCATCACGGTCACCACGCACATCAGTGGCATACACCTCGGCCCTTTCAAGACCAGCAGCGAAGCTGAGTCGACCATTCCCGTGTCTCCGTTTGTCGGAGCATCAGTGCTTGCCGCCGGAATCATATTGGTAATCATTGGGCGAAAGAAGAAGCTTTAGTCTAACCACCATAGCCTGACACCGGTTCTTGGATGCCACCCATCGGCGGTGAGATAATTCAGAATACGGATACATAAGCACGGTGGGCCAGTTTGCGGCATGGGGACAATCGTTTACGGGAAATAAGCGGCCCCCAATCTCACCACCCAAACTCTTTTTGAAAACGTATCATCTCGCACTCGCCGCAGGCTATTTCCTGCTGTACCAGTGCAAGGCAACCGATATGTCCATTACTTCATACCTGCGACCAGTTTCCCTGCCCAGAATGTCGGGCACATCCGAGAAATGGCCGCGGGAATAGGTGAGCTGTGCTGCCCCGTAAAAGTGGCTTGATATGCGAAGTTCATAACCACCGCCCAGCAACCAGGCTCCCCAACCGTTCCCTCCGGTCTTGTCCCAGTTATTGTTCTTATAGTGCGATTCCCCCAGACCAGTGCGCAGATAGAGTGGCAATCGCTTCAGTGGGAACATGTGAATGAAAACCATAGTATTACTGACGGCTTCCCCTCGTTCTTCTTCCTGGCCATGCGCACCATAACTGAATGGCTCAATCAGCCAGCCGCCTGCCTCCAGCCCTATAACGAGCCTTCGAGACAGGGCATATCCCGCCTGAAAGCCCAGGCTAAACGTGCCTTGTCTGACATTCCAACCCTGGTCCGAACGAAGATGCACATTCCCGTAGCCGGACTGCAGCCCAACCACCGCACCCCGGTGTCCGGAATCCTCGCCGGCGAGTACTTGAATTGCGGTTATCGTTTGAATAGTCAGTGCAAGAACGGCGCACCGTATGTTGAATGTGCGGGCGGTCCGCATCACTCCGGGTAACTCATGAGGACTTGTCGAGAGGCTTGACCATGAAGGTGCCACTATTCCGTCTCCTGCTTCTGACGCAGCCGATGACCGATATCTCCAGGTTGTTTTGCCCGGGTCTGCATATTTGCTTTACTTCTCTTTTTTCCTTCCCTCACTCAGCTTTGAGCGAAGCCATATCAATTACGAAGCGGTACTTCACGTCGGACCTGAGCATACGTTCGTACGCTTCGTTGGCTTTCTGGATCGGGATAACTTCGACACCGGCCGTGATATTATTCTTGCCGCAGAATTCGAGCATCTCTTGCGTCTCGGCTATACCGCCGATAAGCGAGCCGGAGAAGCTGCGGCGGCCAGTGATCAGGGGAAAGGCAGCGACCTCGAGCGGCTTTTCCGGGGCGCCGACCAAAGTAAGGTTGCCATCCCGGCAAAGTAAGTTGACGTAGGCATTGATATCGTGGGCCGCGGAGACAGTGTCGAGAATGAAGTCGAAACTCCCGGCATGCTTGTGCATCTCTGTGTCATTGCGGGACATGACCACCTCATCGGCACCAAGGCGGAGTGCGTCTTCGATTTTGCTGTGTGAAGTGGTGAATACAACCACGTGAGCGCCGAAAGCATGCGCAAACTTTACTCCCATGTGACCCAATCCACCAAGACCGACCACACCAACCTTCTTCCCCTTGGTGACGCCCCAGTGGCGCAAAGGCGAGTATGTGGTGATCCCGGCGCACAGGAGCGGCGCGGCACCGGCAAGAGTAAGATTGGTGGGGACTCCCAGGACAAAGTGCTCGTTGACCACAATGCTCTCCGAGTAACCGCCGTAAGTCATGGCGCCGGTGTATTCATCAGGGGAATTAAATGTGAGTACCATTTTCGAGCAATACTGCTCAAGTCCCGCCTGGCACGCAGGGCAGGTCCGGTCAGAGCCAACCAGGCAACCGACGGCAGCGAGATCGCCAGGAGCAAATTTCTTAGCGGCAGAACCGACTTTAGTAACTCGGCCGACGATTTCATGCCCCGGCACAATCGGATATTGGGTACCGCCCCACTCATTGCGTACCGAATGGAGGTCGGAATGACATATGCCGCAGAACAGGATCTCAATCTGTATGTCGTGCTCAGTTGGATTTCTTCGAGGAATCTTTGTGTATGCCAGCCCCGATGTCGGGCTGATTGCGGAGTAAGCTTTTGCGCTATTCATCTTGGTGTTCTCCTTGTAATTCCTTTCGAGCGTTTTCGGGCGATATCAAACTGCCTGAGCCCAGAGAGGCCAATTCAGTAGACTCAAATGTATCAAACTACGCCGTGCAGTCAAGGGTTCCTCGAACTTGCGGGCTGTGTGAAAGGAAGATAGCAATAACAGGAAGTCGGGGGAATAGGCATAGATTTATCTTAAATGACGAACTGACTTGTCAATACCCGGAACTTTTGACTTTTTTCATTCAATCTCAAATAAGAACGGTGGCCCCAATATCAGTCTCCCCAAGCTCTTGTAAGGTCCATTTTCCAAACCCGATCGGACTATGCATTGCCCGATGATACTCGCTGGTATGCAATCCAATTTGCTCATTCGACAGGATAGCAGGGAAGGGGAGACCGTACGGGATGAAGATCGTCGAACCTGAATCTGCGACAATTTCTTTTGTTTTTTCACAGGTGATTTAGTCCCAGATTCGGATTCATCACTCCGTGCAGAATTCAGACCCTGAGCGAGCCACGGAACGCCCTGGCGGCATAATAGGATTCGGCACCATTGTGATACACGAAGACTTTGCCGTAGCGGCGATCACAAAAGAGAGCGCCACCGAGTTTTCTAATATCAGGAGGTGTTTGCACCCAGCTCGATGTTTTCGTATCAAAGTTTCCAAGCTTCTGCAACTCCCGATATTCTTCCTCCGTTAGAAGCTCAATACTCATAGCAGCGGCCATGTCCATAGCGCTATCTTCCGGCTTATGTTCTTTCCTTGACTCCAGCGCTTCACGGTCGTAACACACACTTCGGCGGCCTTTAGGGCTTTCCGCTGAACAATCATAAAAAACGTATTCGCCCGTCTTTTTGTCATAGCCAACCACATCCGGCTCACCGCCTGTTCTCTCCATTTCATGGAGCGACCATAGTTTTGCGGTATTACTTTGCAGCTTTGCCTGTACTTTGGCCCACTCAATACTGCTATGCCGGTTCATGTTCTTTTCAAAACGGGTTTTCAACGCTCGGAGTAGTTCTTCACGTTGTTCCGGTGACAACACCTTTCTCTTGCTATCGATGTTCTTCATACTCTTAAATCATCTCCGTAAATACTTGTGTTAATCGCGATACTACCAATATTCATATCAGAAGTTCGTCGCTCGTGACTTCCAGCGCTCTCGCTTCATATTCCATTTACGTTACCGGATGCGAAGACGCAAGCAAAATCATGGGCCAAGGCAGTCTATGGCGGGCTCTGGCCTCATTATCGCCAAGCTTCTGTCAGCTTCAAATTCCCGGTCTGATTGCGATACGTTCTGGTCACGGACAGTAGTTGGAAGACAATCGAGTCCAGTTCGACTCAGGGATTATGATGCTCCGAGCGCCGGAGCTTCCGCTTTTCCCTTGGGCAAGTCCTGCGTCGGGATCACCCATCATGCCGACCCATTGGCCGCTGCTCCAAATATGCCTGTGCCGTCCCCGATGCCCGGGTATTCGGACATCTATCGTGGATTATGCGGATACGCCTTACTAAGGCTAACGCCATAAGAGACGCAGTTAATAGACGGAAGGAACTTTGCAGTGTCGTTTCTTGTAATAAGATGGATATTATACGTCTATTTCTGGTCAGGCCCTGGAAGCACAGGAAGGAGAGCACGATGAGCAACAAGCAGGTGGCACCCGGGACACAAGTTGTTACGGTGAAGCTACTTGCGGCGGTTGACCTGGGCCCTGAGTTCGAGGAATGAAAAGGAGCCGGCTACGTTCCGCAAAGAGCGATCACTGACCATCGAAATGGCGTCACTACGGACGTATGAAGTAGCACCATATGGACATTGGGAAGTATTTGTACTTGGCAGTAATAAACAATTGGACAGGAACGACATTATGGTTTCAAATATTCAAAAGGAAAAGGCAGAACTGTTCTTGAAATTTCATCACGACAAAGAAATTCTAGTTCTTTTGAACTCCTGGGACATCGGGAGTTCCAAACTGATAGAAGCGTGTGGCTATAAGGCGATCGCAACCACAAGTATGGGAATAGCTGCTTCTTTAGGGTATCCTGACTGCCAGGTAATTCAATTGTCAGAGATGATCGGAGCTATAACGGGAATTGTGAATGGAGTGCAAGTTCCGGTGACGGTGGATATAGAAGCAGGATATGGAATTAATCTGGGTGAAATAATTGATTCCGTTAAAAAGATAATTGCAACAGGAGTCGTTGGAATAAACATCGAAGACAGTATTGATCTGAGTCCAATTCTAATTGATGAGATGGATTTTTGTGAAAGAATATCAGCTATTCGTGCGCTATCGGATTCCCTGGGGTTTCATTTGGTGATAAATGCAAGAACGGATTCATTTTATACCTCGTTAGGTTCGCCACGGGAAAAATTAGCTGAATCTATTAAGCGTGGCAACAAATACCGGGAAGCTGGTGCGGACTGCATATTTATACAACCTGTATGGGATAAAGAAACGATTTCAACATTGGTTAAGGAAATCAATGCCCCGATCAATATCCTTTCGAACCCTACGATTGGGATTGGATTGCCCCCATCTGTCAGCGAACTGCAGGATTTAGGTGTCGCTCGTTTAAGTGTCGGTTCGAGCCTGATGAAGGCCACTTTATCTTTAATCAAGAAAGTTGCTGACGAACTGTCCGATCAGGGTACTTACAATATTCTATCAGATACTTTAACACCTCGACCCGACGCTGCAATGGCCTATAGAATGGCAATAGGGTTGAATAAGTGAAGAATAGCTTCCAACGGAGATTGGGTCGATTGCACAGAGGAAGGCAATACTAAACTAACGACAATCAATGTGTGCATTCTTTCGTGAAGTCCCGTCTAACCAGACGCTCGAGTTGACGCACCGAATGCCGACGCGACCCGATCTGTTCCCGGTTAATGTGCTATAGTCTAAGCGAGTCCTGTCGCAAGCGGGCTGGGCCACCCGGCCAATCGACAAGCCCGAGGGCCGAGGAACAATCTTCATCAGCTAAATGTTTCAGGGTGAGCGATCGCGTGAAAGGACTTCCAGGGAAGTCTGCAACATCTGCGATCTATGCGAATGAAGGGAAACTTATGACAAGCAGCACAAGTGTCGAAGAGATCAGGATTGGGCAGGTGGCGGTTCGCTTTCTGGTTGAGGGAAAAGTGTCTGGCGGTTCTGTCGCCGTCTTTGAATTCGATGTCCCGGTGGGTGCAAAGGTACCGGCCGCACACAGTCACGACGGCTACGAAGAAACTATCTACGGACTCGAAGGTGTGTTGACCTGGACCGTTGACGGAAAGAAGGTCGACGTCGGACCAGGCGAGACGCTTTGCATACCTCGCGGAGCGGTACACCGTTTCGATAACATCTATCCTGACAATACGAAGATGCTTGCCATCGTCACCCCCGGCATACTTGGTCCTGACTATTTCCGCGAGTGCGCAGAGATTGTAAACGCGTCGGCCGGTGGCCCGCCGGATCTTGCCGCACTGGGCGCGGTCATGCGAAAGCACGGTCTGACCCCCGCGCGATAACTCCTGCCGAATTCGCGGCAGTATCGAGAAGAGAAAAAGAAGAAACCCAATGCATGGGGTCAGGCCATCCGGCCCAGGAAGAAACCCACCGCGACAGGCCAAAGAAACATATCACCTGCTATCGACAGCGCATGCAGACAGCATTTCGGATATTGGAGGAACTCAGTCATGAGAAGAGTTATCGCGCTTGAATTCGTCTCCCTTGATGGTGTCATACAAGCCCCCGGCGGGAAGGACGAAGATACCAGTGGGGGCTTCGCGTACGGCGGGTGGATAAGCCCATATTCCGACTCTGTTCTTACAACGGTCATCAGAAAGCAGATGAATATGCCATTTGACCTGTTGTTGGGGCGCAAGACCTTCGATATTTGGGCACCGTACTGGCCGCAACATGCTGATGTTTGGCCGAGCGTCAATACGGCGACCAAGTATGTAGCCTCGAACACCGTAACTTCTCACGAATGGCAGCCGTCCGTATTTTTAAACGGAGATATTGCGGAAAAAATCACTCGGATTAAGCAGCAGCAGGGGCCGGATTTGCACGTTTACGGAAGCGCAGATCTCATTCAGACACTCATCAAGCAAGACCTGGTCGATGCGTTCTGGCTGAAGATATTTCCGATAACGCTGGGTGGGGGAAAACGGCTGTTTGCCGATGGCTCGATTCCGGCGGCGTTCAAGGTGACGGAGAGCAACGTCACCTCGAATGGCGTCATTATCGTAAATTACGAACGTGCCGGCGCAATCCCGCCGGCATCAAATATCAGATAGTGGGAGTCAACCGACCTCGGAAAGGTTCTTCAGCTCCCGTTGAATCACGCCCTGTCGCGTACCGGTCAATCGAACGACTTCAGAGAAGTAATACTCCTGATCAGAATTGAGAAAAAACAGCGCGAGTACTTTTCGCTTTGTCCCTGGAAACAGAGCTGCGGAGATATCTTTCTTCTTCGTACCCATTTAGGGTAAAAATGTACCCAAATTGAGTAAACTCGTCGAGGCGAAAAATGAGACTGCGGTACTGAGATTCGAGGATCGAAACGGCGGAAGGAGCTGGGAGAGTGAGGTTTGCATGGGATTGTAGATTGCAGTCTTTTGATCCACAATCGGTCTCAAAAGCGGCCCCAGTTGATTGTCATGACGTCTCCTTGACGTCTAACGCCCACTGGAGTGCGTTGTTAGCCGCTTTATTCCCGACGGCTACCTTCTCGGTTCATATCGCAACGCCACCGCTCCCGAGCCAAACTCCAGCCGACTCACGAACTTCAAATCGATATGCTTCGATAGCCCGTCGAACAAAGTCGGCCCATGGCCCGCAAGCCTTGGGTGCACCACGAACTCGTACTCATCGATCAATCCCAGTTCCGCCAACGCCAGCGGGAGCGTCACGCCTCCCGTGAACAGTCCCTTACCCGGCTCCTGCTTGAGCCGCTGAACGGCCTCGCCCAGATCCCCGCGCACGAGCTCCGCCTTCCAATCGACCCGGTCCAGCGTGCTCGACACGACGTACTTCTTTGCCGCGTCGATCGTCCGGGCGAAAGGTTCCATCCAGGATTCCATCCAATCTGGCCTCACTCCCGTCTGCGCCGGCTGCCGCCACGCCTCCTCCATCATTTGGTATGTCACCCGGCCGAAGAGGAGGGCATCGGCCCGCTCGATGATCTCGGCTGCATGACGATGCAAGTCTTCGTCCACGATCCCTACACGATGATCGCAGCACCCATCCAATGTGACGTTGATGGAATACCGAAGAGGT
Source organism: uncultured Ignavibacteriales bacterium (assembly GCA_964371785.1). Taxonomy (GTDB): domain Bacteria; phylum Zixibacteria; class MSB-5A5; order GN15; family FEB-12; genus CAVQCT01. Next base: position 151,187 of record CAYJOL010000008.1, read on the forward strand.
CGCATTGCTTGCTCCTAAGGCGGCCTAACAAAGTTTTTGTGGTTTTTTCATAACGCCTTTGGATCGCGCATCTCATCCGATGGCTGAGTGACGGAATCTGATCTCAAGTCGATTGCATCGTTTGGGAGTCGGCCTTAAGCTGCAGTAATTGCAGTACAACTTCGACAATAGACCGCCAAAGCCGCGCTCCAGCTTTGATTTCGCATCCGCTGGTTTAACGTTGTAAACCTCAATTTCGGCTAACAAAATTAATTCGTCAAGGGCAATTCTGGAGTGCGCCAGTTGAAAGCGGGCTCTGAGAGACGCATTCCGCAACTGGGTCATCGAGCATACGGCGTGACTGAGCAACCCCGATTGCACTCTCCCTGAACTGCCGCGGGCTCTCCGTTTAGCTTTCGACTCTGCCAAACGCACAATCAATAGTGCTAACCGAAGTCGGAAGTCTCGCACCATTGGCCAAGCACGACGACCAACAAGCGATAGAAGAAACATGTCAGCATAGGAGCATGTCCATTGTCCCCTTGGAGGGAAATGGATCACGTATAAACCGATGAGCTTATGTGTATCAGTTTAATTCTCAAAGTCAGCAAGTTTTATGTGGTAAAGGTGTCGGCTTTCCCGACCGTCTTCGATTATTCCGAGCAGTTGCTCCGCCTCCTTGACCCGGCTTTCGCACAAATCCAAGTATCCCTCGCTCTCAAAGTCGACTTTCAATTCCTCAGCTATTCTCTTCTCCTTGCACCAAATCTCTTGCTCGGTGTCCGTGAAACACCACGTCCTATATGAAAGCCCGCTATTGTGCAAGGCCTTTGCGAGCCGGGTGGAATCCGCATCGAGAAGATCTCTTGAGTCATCCGGCTTGATGATTTGGCTGTAAAACACCCCCATCTGTCCGGCTGCACCAAGGATCTTCTTCATAGCCGCTATCGTCTCATCGAGATCATCCACGAAATAGAGTGTGTCCAACGCTATGATTGTGTCGAACGAATTGGCAGGGAAATCAAGCTCATTCATATCACAGGCGCAGAAAGACAATCGGTCCCGTTTCATTGCGGTCCGCTCGTTCGCTCGATCAATGACACCCTTTGCGAAATCCACGCCCGTGATATTCGCGCCTGTTTTATCGGATACGTATTCGGTGATTTTGCCCACTCCGCAACCGAGATCAAGCACTGTGTTGACGGGAGTCAGATCAAGTACTTCCATGAGTTTATCCAATTGTTCCCGATCGACCATGCTGCACTGGCAGAGATCGATGCCGTACACAAGTTCACAGAAACGCGAGTAGGCTTTGCACTCACAGGATTTGATCATCCATTCATCGAAGCCGAAACTCATCTTCTCTCTGCGAAATCCCGCCGCCAGCTTGGCAGCCTCGTTCGATAAGGAGTAGAGACCGTTGTCAAATTGAAGATAACCCTTTGCTATGAGGCTTCCGTAGGCTTCGGTCCAATCCACAAGATCATCATCGAAAAATCGCTTCCCGAAATCATCAAGTGCAGATCTATCGGGTGACTCCCTTTTGAGCACAATGCTCCTGACCCCGATTAGTAACTGCTTCTCAGCTTCCGAGAATTCCGGCATCTGAAAACTCCGCCCAAGTCGTGGACTAATGGTTCAATCACTCCAAATATGTGTATTAGCCGATTTGAAAACAACTATCGGTGGGCTGTACTTCGCCGGACGAGCCGCGAAAGGGCACTGATGGTTCTGACAGGCTTTCGGTTGAAATACGTCAACGTCAGCCAGAGGGATGCGGAGCAACTTCTCTGAATCGATGCAAGCAATTATGGTACAACAAGATATCAATGGCGGCCCCGACCTCACTCTCCCCAAACTTTTGTGAGCTTCAACCTTCCGATTTGGCTACACTATGCCATAGTCGACGGAAGGCGTTGGAAAATAATCAAGTGGAAAGGCGCGATCCGACGGGACTGAGAGCAACTGAGTCCAAGCACGAAGTGAAGATCGTTCAACCCGCGGTCACGTGTGCTACTAGCCTGTGGCAATTGTGGCGATCAATGCACCTGCTTGTAGCGTGAGAATTATTAATGCATGCTTTGGCTGTCTCGCTAACCACCTGAACGCAAAACAAGCAACCATAAGAAGTTGAAAGACATGTGCGACTGTTCTTTCATCTTCTTCATACACAACGCCCAAAATAGCGGCATGAAAAGGAACCATAGCTAGGGCGACGACCGAAATCGCAGGCGGAATCAAGGCGCCGTATGTTTCGGCCTATGCACTTCGATCTTTTCTCCGATAGAGATGGTCATCAAATCTTCGCCAACTTCCAGCGGTCCGACATAGCTCTTTCGGGTCAATGGAACCAGATCCTGTTCGGTGGCGCCCGGATGGACAATATGTGAGTAAACTGCAAGACGCGGCTTGACTCTCGCAAACACTCTACCAGCCTCTTCAGGCGTCGTGTGACGGGCGATTATCGATTTGATATTCTCGGCGGGGGTATGAGCCCTCAGTAGAGACTCGGCCGATGCTACCTCGTGAATCAACACGTCTGTACCGCTCGCGAACTTGATGAGATTCTCTGAAAACCGTGTATCTCCTGACAGCACTACGGAATAGCCGGCATAATCGATGCGATAACCTAGTGCCGCCACGACCAGACCGTGATCGACGTTAAAAGCGGTGACTTTTACTCCAGCATCGTCAAACACGATTCCCTCGGAGATGTCTTTTGCGTCAATCACAGCCCCTTGCGGATTAGCCCCGCCCTCATCCGGTCGTATCCGTATGTCCTCCTCAAAGGCCTGCTTGAGGAATGACATCATCCGAGCGGTTCCCGACGGTCCCCACACACGGACTGGAACCTCTCTCCTTGGCTGGACGAGCCATCCGGTCAGCCAGAGATCCGGGAAGCCCACGGTATGATCGGAGTGAAGATGGGTAAAGAAGACACCCGTGACATCACGCCACGGCACCTTTGCTTGAGTCAGCCGTTGCATTGCTCCCCGGCCGGCATCAAACAGAAGTGTCTGACTCCCAGCTTTTACTAGGATGCTCGGCCCGAAACGATCCGTGACAGGCGAAGGACAACCCGTACCTAAGAGGGTCACAGTGATGGACTGACTATTACCGAATGAGGGGATGAAGAGAACCACCGTCACCACGAGGATAGCTAATCGTACTAGTCTGACCATAGACCAGACCTCCGGTTTTAATATCAATGAGGCCTCGCAAGACTTCTACACCATAAAGGCCAGCGAACGCAATTTCACGCAACATATACAATATACGCAAGAATAACAAGGTCGAGTAGAGGACATGTGGATTAAATCGGTCTATTTAAGCGGGGTTGACGAGACTCGAACTCGCGACCTCCTGCGTGACAGGCAGGCGTTCTAACCAACTGAACTACAACCCCGACTATCTGTCGAAGAAAGTGAACCGATAAGTCCACTTGATATGTCACGTTCGCTCGCTTACACGTCTTATATGGGCGGTACAAGATTCGAACTTGTGACCCCCTGCGTGTAAAGCAGGTGCTCTAACCAGCTGAGCTAACCGCCCAAAATCGGCATCTCAGCCGCTTAACTATATCCACCAAACAAGTTCGGCCAATATTGTCCGCGGCCCGCTCAACGAGCAAGCAATTATAATCAATCCCGCCCAAAAAGCAAGACCATTATCTTCGATTTGTCATCTTTTGACCGCCCCCGCCCCGGTAATATTGTTTGACCTAAATAATTGAACTCCATATCTTTTTCTATCCTCAGGAAAGGCGATTGAAATGAATCTGGATACATCAATCTTCAAAGCGTACGACATCCGCGGCACCTACCCCGACCGGCTCAATGGCGATATCGCCTACCAAATCGGCTTCGCCCTGGCCGCCTACCTCAACCCGAAAACAATTGCGGTCGGCCGCGATATGCGCGTGTCATCGGATGAACTGTTCGAACGACTCTCGCAAGGAATTATCGACTACGGCTGCGATGTTATCGATCTCGGCCTGATCTCGACCGACAGCCTCTATTTTGCGGTGGGCAAGTTCGGCTACGATGGCGGTGTGATGATCACGGCCAGCCACAATCCCGCCCAGTACAACGGCTTCAAAATCTGCCGCAAAGACGCCATCCCGCTGTCCGGTCAGGAAGGCCTCAATGACATCAAGAAAGCCATCCTGGAAAACAACAAGAACGGTAAATCACCGGTCAAGGGCAATATTGTGCGGCGGGATATCGGCGAGGATTACGCCCGCCATTGTCTCGGGTTTATTGATTCGAGCAAAATCCGGCCCTACAAAATAGCTATCGACGCCGGTAATGGGATGGCCGGGAAAATGACGCCGCCGGTGCTCGACAGACTGCCTATCGAGACCGTCCGGCTGTATTTCGACCTCGACGGCACATTTCCCAATCATCCGGCCTCGCCAATAGAACTGGAGAATCTCCAGGATCTCATCAGGAAAATCAAAAAAACGAAAGCGGATTTCGGAGTAGCGTTCGATGGCGACGCCGACCGGATGTTTCTGGTCGACAAGGATGGCACGCAGGTCGGCGGAGACATGGTGACCGCATTGGTGGCCAAGTCGCTGCTCAAAAAGAACCCCGGCGAGTCGATTCTCTACAATCTCATTTGCTCAAAAGCGGTCCCCGAACTTATCGAACGAATGGGGGGAAAGGCGATTCGATCCCGGGTCGGCCATGCCCTGATCAAGCCGTTGATGAAAAAGCACAACGCCATTTTTGGCGGTGAACATTCCGGTCATTTTTACTTCCGCGACAACTGGTTCGCGGACTCGGGACTGATTGCCTTTCTGGTCTGCCTGGAACTCATTTCCGAGGAGAATCGCCCGCTTCAGGACTTGATTGCCGAGGTTAATCCGTATGTGCGTTCGGGCGAGATAAACAGCCAGGTCAAGTCCGCTCAGGACAAGATTGAGGAAATAAGCCGGGTATTCGCCGATGGTGAGCAGGACCGGCTGGACGGCCTCACTGTGCAGTACGATGACTACTGGTTCAACCTGAGGCCGTCGAACACCGAACCGCTGCTTCGCTTGAATGTCGAGGCTGACAGCAAGAAGATTCTCGATCAAAAAACGGCGGCGATACTCAAAGTCATAAGGTCGTAAAAGGTGACTCACCAGAAAGCCAGAATACTCGTTGTCGACGATGACACCAATCTTTTGGAGTTGCTTGTCGATACGCTGACGACGATAGGTTACTACGCGGTGGCCGCTCCCGGCGGAGCCGAGGCGCTGGCCAAACTCCAGGAAGAAAAATTCGACCTGATGATCTCGGATATCAAGATGCCGGGTATCGATGGTATCGTTTTGCTGAAGAAAGTACGACGCCACTACCCGCAGTTGCCGGTTCTCTTTATTACCGGCGTCGCCTCTCCGGAGATTATCGGCCGGGCCTCGCCCGATGGTTTTTTGGCCAAGCCGTTTCGGATAAACCACATGGAAGAGCTCATCGAGAACACGCTGAAAAATCACTCGGAAACGGTCGCCAGCCAGATCAAGCGTGTATTGGTGGTCGATGACGATGACACGTTCAGGGAGATGCTGACCGATGTACTCAGGTACAACGAATATGTCCCCTATGCGGTAGCCGATGGCGTTTCGGCGTTGAAGGAACTCGAGAACGGGCGGGTTGATGCAGTCGTGACCGATATCAAAATGCCCGGCATGGACGGCATCACCCTAATGAAGAAGATTAAACAAAACCACCCCGATCTGCCGGTGATTCTCATCACAGCCTTCATGACTTCCGAAGACCTCAGCAAGCACGATGTCTCTTCGTCGGCCGATGGTTTCCTCGAGAAGCCGTTTAAGGTTGAACGAATAATTGAGATTCTCAACGGCCTCTCACCCATGGGTACCGAAGGCGGAAACTGACCTGCCGGTTCGCCGGTATCCACCCTGCGAATGACTGCACTGGCAAACGCCTTTTCCAGACCAAGTGTAACGACCATCAATAATAGTATCGCTACTCTATGTTCCCCTTGATTCTCTCGTCGCGGGCCCCTATCATTTGGTGAGACACTCCGGAAGATAGGAAATATCGTGGAAATCAGAGATTTGAAGCAGGAAGATCTCGGCTCCATGGTTCGATGGCGCAACGATGCGACGGTGAACCGCTATTTGGCTGACCGGCTCAAGTCCATGGAGGAAGCCTGCGCCTGGTACGAGCGAATGAGAGCTGATTCAAGGGTCTGGCTAAAGGCAATTGTGCAGGACGACCGGCTGATCGGATACGCCACCGTGGAATCGCTGGATGAAGCGAACCGTAAGTGCGAACTTGCCCTCGTTATAGGCGAACCGGGTGAATGGGGGAAAGGGATTGGCCAATTCGTATTGGCGGAAATGCTGCGATATGCTTTCGAAACTTTGCGGATGCATCGAGTCTGGGCGGCGGTGGTCGATGGCAATGAGCGGTCGGAACGACTGGTAAAAAGCGCAGGGTTTGTAAAGGAAGGGGTAATGCGCGAGACGATTCTCATCAATGGCCAGTATGCTAATCTTCTCTGTTACTCGATTCTTGAGAACGAATATACTGTACGAACTGACCGGTTCTGATCCGGTCGATGTTTCCTGAATCCGGTTCCTCCATAAAATTCCAGGCAATTTTCTCCCCTTAAAACGCCAACGCCCCGGGGGTAAGCCGGGGCGTTGGTAAGTGATATGGTAAACT
>CAYJOL010000009.1:0-156943 GCA_964371785.1 uncultured Ignavibacteriales bacterium
TTATGATCCGGAGGGACCGCTTGTCGTTTGAAACGGTGCGAACCGGAAACGAGCAGCTCCTTCGTCACGGATTCGCAAGTGTCCCAAGTTCAATGATGACTTATAGATACGAAACAATTATGGCGAGGCGTGACACAAGAAACGTAAAAGTGAAAGCAGGTTCGCGAAACAGCCCACTTTAGTTGTTGAATGACTGCTGTTTACAGTAGTCGATGTCGCCCCCTTCGCGGGGGCGTGGATTGAAACACCGTTGCGGATACTACCATCGGCGGCAAGACATAGTCGCCCCCTTCGCGGGGGCGTGGATTGAAACTCCAACATCCGATGGTGAGAGTTGAACTGATTCAGCGTCGCCCCCTTCGCGGGGGCGTGGATTGAAACTGCCCATAGAGCCTGTCGAATTGCCATATCTCCCTGGTCGCCCCCTTCGCGGGGGCGTGGATTGAAACTGTGTTATTGTCGCTGAGGGCGTGAGGGTCTTCCGAGTCGCCCCCTTCGCGGGGGCGTGGATTGAAACAGTCCAGGCCATGTTGTAGCTCCATCAGCGGAGCAGGTCGCCCCCTTCGCGGGGGCGTGGATTGAAACACGTTTCGCGCGTTCGCACCGGCTCCGGTCGTCAGTCGCCCCCTTCGCGGGGGCGTGGATTGAAACCTGAAGTACCCCATCATCCCTCCGGAATGTCGAATGGTCGCCCCCTTCGCGGGGGCGTGGATTGAAACAGATCCTCTTCGGTGGTCGGTTTGTGTGGCATCGAGTCGCCCCCTTCGCGGGGGCGTGGATTGAAACTACAAGTATCATGCGCGACCAGCCAACGACGACTCGTCGCCCCCTTCGCGGGGGCGTGGATTGAAACGTCAATGCGCGGACTCACGACGCGGGCGCTCCGGCGGTCCCCCCTTCGCGGGGGCGTGGATTGAAACATCGTTGAGAGACGTCAGGGAGGTGCAGGTGGCGGAGTCGCCCCCTTCGCGGGGGCGTGGATTGAAACAGCTTGGCGTATCCGAATATACGGACCGCTTCTTTAGTCGCCCCCTTAGCGGAGGCGTGGATTGAAACATCGGTGTCTGCCATGGGCTGAAACCGAGAGCGGCCGTCGCCCCCTTCCCGGGGGCGTGGATTGAAACCCCTTGAATCCGGGGCTCCGATGCCAAAAAAAGAGGTCGCCCCCCTCGCGGGGGCGTGGATTGAAACTCGAGAATCTGGTCGCGGGCAATGAGCAGGGTTCCGGTCGCCCCCTTCGCGGGGGCGTGGATTGAAACGTAGTTACGCGCGTGGCCCAGCGGTTACGCTGCCGGTCGCCCCCTTCGCGGGGGCGTGGATTGAAACGACGGCATTGCCGAGACCGAACATTCCCAGCACGGCGTCGCCCCCCTCGCGGGGGCGTGGATTGAAACATAGTCTAGAGCTAACCGCAGAGGACGCGACCGAGAGTTTACAGAGTCTCACAAACCCGTTTGAACAACTATTGGATAAGGATCGACAGGAAAGTGAAGGGGCATCACACATAATAACAATATAACAATGACCGCCTACTCTGTTTGATTCTTTCTGTTCAATTCCCCCTCTAGTTTTGGGATCTTGCTTAGCATATTCTTACATTCTCTGTTTACTCGTTGATCCAGATCAAACCACTTTTCACAATCAAATTGGAGCTCACCATCCGCCACAGCTTTCGCGTAGTCAGTAAGGTCATATGTCAAGTCTCCTATTTTCGTCCCCAATATCAGGCCCTTCTCCCTTACCAACGATCTAAGTTCGGCCCGATGCTTATGAATCGCGGGCTTTCGACTCTCTGCTTCCCCTGCGGAGTGATGCAGATTGCTGAGATTGTGATAGAGTTCTGATAAGTGACGATAGATTGAAGAAACCGTCGTATACCTTTCCTTGTGGATTTGTCCTATGAGCTCAAGTTCTGCCTCGTGTTTTCTCTGCATTATGCTTAGTTTATAGCCAAAATAGCGCCAAAACCCTGTAGTAATTAATGCTAATGCAAGAATTACAATTGAGGGAACACCAATATCTTTTAGCAATTCTATCATACTCAGCGAGTCCTCCTTATTTGAGTTTAGAATGGAAGCTTCTTAACGGCGGTCTGTTCAATGGACCAGCATTCCTGTGTACCTCTGCGAGGAAATGGCCATATCCTTCGCATTAGTAAATAGTAGTGAAGTCATTGGAAGGGATTCCTATTTGGAACTCTTCGTCACAGCAATGACATCAAGGTAGCCCTCACTCTATTTGCTGAATCACCGCATCACGCAATTCAATGTCTTTGTTTGAATAACCGTTGAACAAAATCGCGCTTGGTCTCTTTGTTACGCCTGGTGGAAATCGCAATGGCGCAGTCCAGAATTGATGCCATTCTCCGTCGGAGATCGGATGATCAACAGTAGATATTGGCAAGTCTCCGGTAGGCTGTTCAATCATTTCTGGTCCAAGTGCCCACTGCAAAGCGTCCGACGAGGTCGAGCGGTACCAAAAGCCAACACTATACATCGCAGATGGACTCAGCTGAGCTGCCTCGGCCAGAGGAACTGTCTTCCAAGAATCAAAAGATGGTTGCTCAGTGACGGCTAACGATGTACTTGACATTGCATCCTTCGTCACCCCTGTGGCTTGTAGCTGATTGCCTTTCCGAAGAATCGAACTTGAGGAAGCCATTGTTCCGCAGGGTGGTAACAATGCTGAACAGGGGCCGACATTGTAAGTAAAGATCACACTGGCGGGAGAAGAAGGGTTCCCAGCAATGTCTTTGGAATAGACACTAAAATTATTGGATCCTTGCTGAGTGGCATATGCGCCAGTGGGAAGCGAAGTGCTCGCGGTGAAACTCTCTGCTCCGCCGTTAACGCGCCAATAGTAGCCGGCAAGCCCAGAGTGAGCATCACTCGATGCTCCCCAAGAGAAGGCGAAGGAGTTGACACTGTTGGTTGAAGGGCTTGCGACGGGAGTTCCAGGAACAGTCGGCAGGGTGCCATCGACACGCAACGTGAAGTTTGGTTCACTGCCATCGTCCTCACATCCTTCCGTAGACCATGGCGCAACGTATTGAAGACATGGGCCATTGATGTTTGGCATTTGGGCCGTGAAATTGAAAGTAGCTGTGGCCTGCGGCGGAATGGTGCCTCCTCCAAAACCACCAATTCGCTGACAGTTGATCCACGACGAGTGATTGGCACAACCGCTACAGGTGATGTCGCAAGCGGGCCCATCCACCGATCTCAATTCCATGAAATTCGGGTTCGATACGCCACCAGTGTTGTTCCAGGTGGCGGTTCCAATGTTCTTATATTTGATCCACAGGGGATACGTCTCTCCCGGTTTTCGCCACGGAAGAGTACTTTCGCTCTGGCCCACATAATCTGCCGCCAGAGACTGGCCAGTTCTGTCGTTGATAAATGAGAGCCCACTGATATACCCGAAGTTGCTAATTTCTTGTCGAGATTGATAATATCCTGCACAATTGGTTGCCGGATCGGCGGTTTGACAGTTCTCGTTCGCGCGCATCTCAAAATGAAGATGTGGCCCTCCTGATGTGCTGCTGTAAATTGTGCCAATCAGTTGACCAAGACTGACTACCGCTCCAGTGCCTCCGCAAGCTAACGCGGCACCAACATCAGTAACATGCAGATAAGCAGAACTTACAACGCTTGTATTCTGGTATGGACTTGGTACGGTTGTCCCAGAAAGGAAATACTGCGACACAGATGTCTGTTGGGGCAAGTCATGTTTGATAATTACCGCATAGCCCAGACTGCTACCTAGATATACGATTCTTGTGATACGACCGTTCGCTACCGCATAGACTGGAAGCCCGGCATCACCACCGGAATTGTTCAAATCGTCTCCCGGGTGATAGTTGTGATTGGGGCACTCTGGGCTGACGCAAAGATCACAGAATTCTCCGAAATTGTTATTATCTGTCCATCCGTTGCCTACGGGATTTACGGAATTTTGAGTGGGGTCCGCCTGTCCATTTGCCAAAACTGGAAAGACAAATCGGTCAGCTGTGGCCGCGAAGGCATCATGCGCATTCGTAAACGCCAACATTGCAAACAAACTAAAAACAAAACTAATAACTACCGACTTCACTTGCCACCCCCCGCGCTCGCAGTCTGCGCACTCTCCAGCCGTTTATTTTCCAGTCCTTTACGTTTTGCCACTACCCTATAGCTAAAAGAGGCATTGGATTGCCCTGCATCCTTTTCAATCACGTCAAAAGTAGTATCACCAATTTTCACGTACAACCCATTGCACTCATCTTCTTCCTGCAAGAACACCATCATTTGATTTTCATCATCAATAGTAACGGTCTCCAGAAAAAGCGGATCGAGGTCAATGCGACATTCTCCGTTTTCAAGTCGCGCTTTGCCATAATCAGTAAACCAAACCTCGGCTGATTCCTCAGAGTACATTTTAGTCATTCCCTGCGATGTCCGAACTATGGCGTTCTTCGCGCCGGTCACGCAGAGGTCACCAATAACGTGAAGCTTGGCAATTGGATTGGTAGTCCCGATTCCCACATCGCCAGTTGGAGTAATACGCATTCGTTCGCCGCGGTTCCCATAAGACGTAAAAAAGCTGAGATATGCCTGGTCGAGACCACCCGCTGTCCACCCCTCAATCCCTGACCAAAGATCCCAGCCACTGTAGCTGGTCCCGAAGCGCACCCCTCCCATGAAAGCATTGGGTATATCACCGCCGCTGAATTGCAGGTTTCCTGATTCTATTTGAAGTCGCTGAGTTGGGGCGGACGTCCCGATGCCGACGTTGCCGCCCTCGCGAATCACCATCCTCTCCGTGCCAAAATCAGTTGTAAAGATGTGGCCATCGTGAGCATTATACTCAAGACCGTCAGGTGTCATAGGGCTACCCAAGCCTCTGACGAGAATCGATAAATTCTGCTTGCCAGAATCATTGATTGCATCGGATCCAAATCCCTCTCTAAAGAAGATTCCACTTCGCTCTCCGGCATTGTAAGCGTCGATCAACAAGTTTCCTTCAATTTGAAGTTTCTCAGATGGTGATGCCGTCCCAATTCCCACATTGCCAGTTGCCCGATAGACGTCACTTCCTGTAGTAGTCCATGCCGCAGTACCGGAAGTCGAATCTGCAAAGCCCGCGCGAAATGCGTATGCGGCAGAAGTAAAACGAGTGCGGGGCGTCATTTCGGGATCGGCTCCAATCGTCACACCTAAATATCGTACAGAATCATCAAAGAGATTCGTTGGGAATGGCGTGACAGAACCCAGCATAAGTGTGAACAATCCATCCGTGATCGTTACACCTGTGTGTGACTCTGTCCATAAAGGGTTTCCACCACTTGGGGCGGCGTAGATGCTAAATGTGATCGTAAAACTACCGGTCAGGGGAGCAGCACCAGAGCTGGTCGCTCGCCCCTGATAATTCATGAGTGACGGAACAGCTGCCCAGAGCGTACCCATTCCGACCACTAGCAGGGACATTGTCAGGACTAACAAATGTCTCATTGGCGTGAGATACTGCCTCTTTTGATTTACCTTCATTTTGCTACCATCTCTCCGGCCACTTCAAGCCGGGCATTTTCGTAACCCTTGCGCTTTGCGGCGATTCTGAAGCCTATTTTACCATTTGAGCAGCCGTTGTTCTTTTCAATGATTTCAAATCCACTCGCACCCCGTTTCACGACTAATCCGTTCGTCACATCATATTCCTGCAACTGAATCTGCATCGGGTGTTCCGAGTCGATATTTACTGCTTCGAGAACAACTGGATCGAGCGAGACCGATGCGTGACCGTCGACGAGTTGCACTTCGCCGTAATCGGAAAACCATGATTCTGCGGCCTCTTCGCAATAGAATTTGGTCATCCCCTTTGAAGTAGGAACGATAGCGTTCTTTGAGCCAGTCACGCAAAGATCACCAACAACATGAAGCTTCGCAGTAGGGCTAGCCGTGCCGATGCCGACGTTGCCGTTGCTATGCAGAACTATTCCTTGACCAAATTTCCAATCCCCTCCGGCATCCCGATCAGTAATCTGTAAGAAATCTCCGCCAACATTTGTGCGGGGGTGAATGATGTACTCTTCTCCAGTGCCTCCCAGCAAAATGTCGCCAACAACATGCAGAACACCTGCCGGGGTAGTAGTACCGATACCCACCATTCCATTCGGACCAATATGCATCCGGACTTGGGGTGCGTCTGTGCCTTGACCAACGTCGTTGGTGAGGAATTGCAGATACGTATCCCACGAGCTGCCTCGATATCCTCGAATTCCCGACGAACCTGCGGCGGCAAAGCTGAAACGCATGTCTTGATAGCTACTCTGGTCTGCCGGTGAGTTCGGGCCAAGAATATTTAAGGCCAAGTTACTGGGCACATAGCTTCCGAGCGTTGCATTGCCGCGAACTTCCAGATTATTGGTCGGTGTGGACGTACCAATTCCGATGTTTCCGGCGGATGTAATTCGCATTCTTTCTACGCCGCCGTTAGTACCTATTGATAGACCTTGCCCACCCAAGGTATATATTTGAGCGACTGAATCCGCTGCGGCGCCAATGACAAGGTCTGAATTACCATTATCACTGCGAAAACGCGCAATGTCGTTCACACCTGTGGGTACGGTGACCGTTAGAGAGCGGTCGGGACTCGCAGTCCCAATACCCACATTTCCCACCGCGCGATAGACGTCACTACCGGAAACAGTCCAGGGAGATGTGCCAGCTGACGAATCGGCATATCCAGCCCTAAGCGCATATGGTGCCGACGTGAATCGGGTACGCGGTGTCATTTCTGGGTCACCGCCAACAGAAATGCCCAAGTAGCGGGTGAATCATCAAACAGATTAACGGTGAACGGTGTGATAGAACCAAGAACTATGCTGAACAATCCACTTGTGACAGTTACTGCTGAATGTGTTTCTGTCCAGAGAGGTGATCCGCCAGACACCACATTGTAGATACGAAATGAAACTGAGAAGGTGCCATTTTGTAGAGTTCCGGTTCCGTTTGTAAGACTTCCCTGATAGTTGATTAGGTTCGGTCCACTCGCTGAAGCAACTGCCGCCATCATAACCACAATTGACACAAGCTTGATCGCTGATCTCATCGTTACTCCTCCGTCTCAGATTCTGTGTATTCTTGTGTTGCTAAATCTCAAATATAAATGTCGAATATGTGCCCGACGATTCCACTACCGTATGAACTTTTCCTGCAGGTTGTGAAACGTAAGCTATACATCGACCGCCACCAGCGCAATAGCATAATCTGCGAATAGAACATTCGTTTCAGTTCACTGAATGTTACCGCATTGTCTCCGGCGGCAATTGCAAACTCTCGATACAAGCGTATGGTCAAAGTGCAACGCGTTTAATTTCTTGTTGAATTCGGCAGAGGCTCTCTGTACGTTTGCACCCATGTTTGCGGAGAAGAAACATGGGCTTTTATTTGAAAATGGAATCATGACGATCAGAGGCCATTGCTTTTCTCGTCACAATAGGGCCTCTGTTCTTTTCGTGGATATAGCCAACGCTGCTACTGTAAGTCGTTGTCCGGCACCATCTGTTGCCCCCGTAACTCATCTGGATAGAGCATCTGCCTTCTGAGATTCCATCGAACCCAATCTCCTTGTCGATGAAGGTGAGTAAATCGAGCCTCACATCCTCACCGCTAGCTAGTTGTGAACTGGCATTTCGATATCAGGTAGTATATCAGTGTTGATAGCGTTATTTCAGATACAACATCTTCTTCGTCTGCACACTTTCGTTTGTCTTGAGCCTATAGTAATAAACGCCTGACGCAACTTCCGAATTCGATGAATTCGTCCCGTTCCACTCGAGGTCTACTCTGCCCGGGTCCAACCTGCCAGAGTACACGGATTTGACTTTCTGTCCTAATATGTTGAATATGTCAAGCTCGACGTCGGATGGCTCATTCACCATTATTGAGATCTTCGTTGTGCTGTTGAATGGGTTGGGATAATTCTGAAGGAGATCGGCGGAATTAGTTCGCGATTGATCGGCAGCCGACGTCGTCTCGTAGTACCCGACAGCCTTCAGAACGTATTGTACATTCTGCTGCGTTGCGCGTGGCGTCGCAAATGACAACTCGATACTGCCGCCGGGTCTGAGCACAAAATAGTTGCCGTCAGTCTGTTCTATCTGATTGAGGACGGACGCGCCGTCGGCAGAGGCTGCAGTTTCGTCCGAACAAATATCAACCTGATCTATCTTTCGGCTCTGGTAGAAGGCGATCTGATCGGCTCGGAAATAATCATTCCATGTAAAGCGAACCACCGGCATCGGATTGTATTCTACTAAGTCAGGTAATTCCGTAAAGCAGTCGATGGTAGGACGAATGCGAGGGAACAGCCTGTTCATTTGGACGAATCCCCTCGAGTTGTCAAGTACTTCGACAGTCACCAGATTGTCTCCGGCCGAGTTCAAATCTCCACTTGTGACATTCACTTTGTTGATGTTCTTCGGAGGCGGTTCGGGACCGTTTACCCCGGGTGGGGTTGATCCGTACGGTTTCTTCAAGCCGCGTGAGGAGTAAATTGAATCAACATTCGGGAAGAAAAGTTCCAATTCTCCGGGTCCATAGTACTCAAAGTAGTTACCGTCTTGTTCTTTGACGGCCTGGGTCAAATCAGTCCCGAGAGGACTATTGGCGTGAAATGGAGGAATTGGATCAGTGAGGGCTACTACTTCCCCCGTCTGGTTTAGAGCCAATCTCTCTCCAAGCTGCAACGTATACGGAATCGCCAGTAAGCTAATATGATCGATATATGAGGTCTCTTTCTCCTCCTCGGTAAGTTTTATCCTGATCATTCCGTCGGTCAAGTCAGGCACAACTGTGACAGGGCAAAGATCCGTAACGTCACGGGTATCCCTGAGATTGTCCTCCGATTCTGTAAGGATGACATTATCTTTCACGTATCGGCCGCTACTCAAAACATAGAATGTAGGGCACCCAGAATTGACTTGTATAGTCACGTACTTTGTCCTGGTGACCTCATGGCCACCTTGGTCGTTGACATGACATGATATCAAGACATTCACGTGGCTGCCTGCTGGGGCATGATACTGGACCTGAGCACCGGTGCCAGTGAAATAACCGGTGGAGGCCGTCCATTCGTAGTCGAGGTGATCTCTCTTGAAATATATGTCAGCAAAATCGTCAGCGTAAATCGAGGCAATGACCACAGTATTCTCGTTGATCACCGAGGGCATATTTATATCATCTACAACCGGAGCACTTCCCCAGTCTGCGCTGATCGACACGTTATCAAAGTACCCGCGGAATGGTTGGGGTGGATTTGTCGAACCTCCCTTATATTCTATAAGAAGCTGATCGAGAGTCGCGCCATCGTAAGGGCTCAAGTCGAACGCGAAGAAGATAGGATCGTCTGACCAGACAGGTTCTTGCCTGTTCGCAGCTCCGATTATGATTCCGTTTTGATCTTCAACATACTCTCCACCAATCGCGTCAGACAACAGACTCCCGTTGGCAAGGTGTCCATTTATGCTCAGCTTGGCGATGCCAGACGGATGCTGGGGGATTCTTGCCCAAAAAGTGAGGAAACGATTATTCTCATTGATCGGCAAGTTGAAGTTAAACAGACTCCAGGACGAGTTGACCGAAGCGACTGCTTGATCTGTACCCACTATCTCCATGGATCGATCGTCGTAAATTGCGTCTTCCGGGTCTGCCGATACGCTTATCCTCACGGTATCAGCGTTGATCTGGTACGTGCTCCTTCTGGTATTCTGAATTGGAAATGGGGAGTCCAGTTCGAAGGCTGAGGAGAATCCAGAGTCGCTTGTTGGCCAACTATCGTTATAAAGTACGAGCGACGGATCGCCGAGAATCGAGAACATACTGTAAGTATCGATTGAATTTGCCTCTATAGGGTTCTTGAGCCCCCATATCTTCGTTGCCACGAAGATATGGCCAATCGACCAATCAGGGTGCTCAAAGTAGAGGGTAAGAAATTCCGCCGCGAAGCTCTCGCAAGCGTTCTGACCGGTAAAGCCTGAAGCGCCTATAACAGCCACTGCTCCCTTGGTCGATTGAACAAGCAGATTTTCAGCCATTGATCTTTGGGATCCGGATGAGTACGCCGTATCAGCTTCGCCCGTATTACAACTCGCCGCCAGGAAGAGAGGAAGTCGCACAGAATTCGAGAGATCGGTGGCAACGTCAAATGACGGGCGGGTCCAAATGTCGAAGTAGTTCATGAGGTTGCTTCCGGTGGCCATGCCAACAATGATCGTCTTTCCATTGTTTACGAGACTGTTCAACGCATTTTCCCGGCTCGCAGGAGTCGCGTAATCATTCATCTTTAGATAGGTTTTGTCTACATTTGCTGGACATACCTCGTCTTTGATTCGGTTCATCCCAGAAATTACCCACGCCGGTTCAGGATTCTCGTCACCGCGTGTGCTATCGCCCACAACGTAAAGTATATCGCTATGCCATGAAGTGTCCGGATTGGAAACGGGGTCATGATACCGATGGGATTCGTATGCCTCAAGTTTCTGCTGGTATGTTGCGACCTCGCTGCGGCTTATCACCGGTAGCCGCCCGATGATCAGCCGTGGACAACGATCTGTGTTCGAATGAAGGAAACCGACTCCAGATGTGTCGAATGATACGTAGCTGTTGTCATATAGGGTCCTGTGGCCAAACTGATCAATATGATAAAATCCAGGTATGAAATTCTTGGCATTTGAATTTGCTATATCATCGCTCAAGCCGCCGTCACTTCTCGCAGTCCCCACCAACAGTACATAGTGAATTCGCTGAGGAGTAATGAAATACCAGCTCTCGATGGAATCCTTGATTGTCTCATTTGAAGTTCCATCCTGAAAGAACCACATTCCTACTCGTAGGCTACGGGTAGATTCAATGTAGTCACGAAGATTGGTCAGCTCGGAGCCGGCCATCTGACTATTCGCAACAATTATGTAATCCCATTGGTTGAGCCATTTCACCTCGGAGTGTGTCGCAAGGCCGAGCGTGAATACCAACAGCAGAGTAATTGTGAGCCACTTTACATCTTTCATCACACGCCCCCCCCCCTACTTCAACAGAACTAATTTGCGAGTTAAAGAACCTGCCTTTGTCGAAAGCTTGTAGTAGTATACGCCAGATGCAACCCGGCCACCGTTGTCACTATCCCCGTTCCACACCACAGAATAAGTCCCGTCTACGAAGTTACCGGAAGCTATCATCTTCACCTTTTGACCGAGAATATTGTAGACCGTTAAGTCTATTTGTCCTTCCTGCCTCTTGGAAATGGAAAAGTCAATGCTGGTTGAAGGATTAAATGGATTGGGATAGTTTTGACTCAACGAAAATGTGCGTGGCTGGGCAGTTACGACCGAGCGGTAACCAGGTGACCAGGAAGTGTTGCCGTCCGTAAAGTATAGCCTGTACTTGTAATAGTGACGGCCCGGAGGAATTCCTTTGTCGATATAAGTGTTATCGCCGGCTGCGGCCGCTAAAGTTGAGGAAACCTCGTTGTACCCTGCCAGCGAATCTGAACTTCTGAAGATCACTATCCCTGAAAGCAGGTCGCTGCTCAGTCCTGTCCACATGACTCGGACTGTCGAGCTTGAATCCGCTTCCACGCGAAAGTTCTCGATCAGCGTAGCGGGACCGTAACCAGAAATATTCCCCCAGTAACTATAGTCATTACATTCTCCATTTTCAGTCCATACGTCGTACGCTGAGATTCCGATCCAGCGAAAGTCTTGAAACAGAGTATTGTTTACGGGATCCACCTCCCAATTGATTATCTGATCGTCGTCCCCGACGTTATATTCATTCGCGTATACCCTTACGGTAACTTCGAAATCACTGTTCCCCTCTGTGGTGAAGGTGTATTCGCCGATGGTCGTGCCATTCTGCGCCCAAAACGCCACATTGCTATCCTTTGTGTATTCCGGGTATTGTGTATCTGAGATCGGCTGGGTGTCTTGGGTCGTGAAGTTATATCGTTTTGAGTGCGCTGTTCCCACACCATCATAAAGCCAAATTGATAGTTGGCTGAAATCCAACTCAGTGGATGGTGTGCAAGTGGAAAAAACCAATCTATCTATGGCGCCTGAGGCGGTAGGATAGATCTCCAAACCACCGTTGCAGTAAACGTCCGGACACGTTGAATTGATAAAAGGCAAAAGTGTAAGTGGGTGACATCTTGGAGCCAACTCGTAGGCTTCGTTATCGCCGAAGTAGCCGTAGTGCAAATGGGGTGGCACATCGCCTGAATGCCCTGAATACCCTATTATCTCGCCTTGAGGAACCGTATCACCTTCACTAATGGTGTCGATATATGAACTAAGGTGCATATAAAGTGAGGAGCCCGCATCCCAGTCAGACTCGTGATTGTACACAACATAAACGGCACCATTGGAAGTTGTTGCTCGCCTACGCAGAACTGCCTGAATGGTGCCGTGTATTGGTGTATCGTCCGCAGCTCTAATATCAATTCCACTGTGGTGATTGTAATTTCCAGAATTGTCTCGGCGGATGCTATAAGTAGAAGTGATAGTATCCGCCATGAAACCATTCGAATTTGAAATAGGCCAATATCCCTGGCTCCAAGCTAGCTCGTGACATGAGCACAATAGCACAAAGATCACAAAAACAATACCTTTCACCTCTCTACCCCCACATTCGCGTGACCTACCGTCAAGGTCGAGCTGTTATTCATATCCCTTCTTAAGAGATATACCCGGTTGCCTGGCATTCTTACAACATCGACGATGCCATCTATTACTTCCGACGATACCAGTCTTCCCGTATTGGGCGCAATGTTATACAGCACCGATTTGGTTGACGTGCTCAGTTTCCCTGTAAGATAGTAATCGATTTGAGGTGTTTTTACCAATGCATAGCTACTATCTATCAACATGTTTGGGAAATATGAGCAACCCTCACCATTATTAGTCACAAGATTGCTTCGCCACAATGTTTCGGCCGTGACGTAATTCAATAGTTGAACTATGTACCCCGATCTGTCTGAGACTTCTCTAAGGTACAGGAGCGCGAAATCCGCGGGTTGGGAAACAGCCGCATTTATGACATATGTGTTATCGAAGATGTGCGACCAAGCGACGGTCAAAGTCGTATCGACCAAGACAACGGCGTTAGGTGTGAAAGCTATTAGTTTGCCGCCGTCGGATGAGACTTTCGAAATCCAGAAGTCCGGTTTAAGACCTCTAGGATAGTCGATCTGCCGTACACAGTTTCCGCTGAACACATCATAGACATATATCTTGTCAGACAAAAGCAAGAGCAGTGAATCCGTTAGTGAATTGACATCCCAGCCTCCTCCCCTGACATTGCGGACTACATAAACTTCATGACCGCGCCTATCAAACACGCGAGGAATTACACCGATTTCGAGGTCATTCGAAGTGAAAAAGTAGGTGCCGTTAGGTGAAGGCAAGAGTGGACCTTGCTCATAGTCCTTTGAAAACAGATGGGGCCCGCTCAGATCAAATACTCGGACACTTGAAGTGCCCTCATCGATTGTCCGCGAAACCACGATTGCCGGGCGTTCGCCGTAACTGACATTGTAGCAGCTATAGGGTCCCGGGATCACTAGAACTTCCCTGTTATCCCGAAGGTCTACGACTTTAATAGAAGACTCTCCGGTCCTTTTGTCACCAAGCTCAAGAATCAAGTAGTTCCTAACGACTTGATGCGTGACAGCCCCAGCAATTGAAATATCAGCCTCAGCGGCGAGCATGTCAGCTGCTGCAATCGTTATCTGGGGTGCCCATCCCAATAGACATGCGTAAAATAGCAAATACTTCATAGGCCCTCCCGACCAATGCTGCTTTCTTGAATTTCGATCTTGACCCAGCTTAGCGCCAGATGGATTTATCTACACGTCAATTTAAGCTGGCACGTACCCAATGTCAAGTTGGAACTTCGGTTACCCGATTACCGTCTATATGTCGGGCGCACTTGGACTGGGTTAATTCTGCTCGGTCCCGCCGACATCGGGCAAGAAATGCTCACATCGAGAGCTTCAACGGACGGCTTCGGAACAAATGCCTAAATGCCGAACTGTTCTTGACACTGGAAGACGCCTTACAGAAATTAGCCGTGTGAAGATCAGATTACAACAAGACCCGGCTGCACAGTACTCTGGGAGACCTTTCTCCTCCGGAATTCGCGGCCCAATGGAGTTCAACCAACCCGCAGGCAGTCGAATTCCTTAACCAGAAATTGGTCCAGTCCACGGGGTGAGCTCAAACTACCTTCAATTCGAGGTTTCAACTGGACCAGTTTTCGGGGGGAAGGTCACTTCCCGGCGAGTTCATATTTGGTAACGAGGCACTCCGTATATTAAAAGACCCGCACGTATACGCCATGCGGGCCACTAACTTACGCACAAGCGCAAGAAAATCCCTAGAGATCTATCCGAAGAGCGAAAGCGGTTACCACAAGACCGGCGACCAGAGCACCGGCGAGCAAAATGATCGTGAGCACTTTACTACTTTTGTTTTTCCGCATACCCATCCTCCTTTACACTACCAATTTTACTGTTTACTCATTTTGACTTCGAATGTTTCATTAAACTTGTATCAATGTCCCAAAGCACTTCTATTGCATTTCCTGGCAGCAATGCGTTTTTTATGCTCAAAGTGTACTCGTATCCTCCATCCTCGGTTCGTACCGAGTCTACGGAACAAATTGAGTCGTCGGTAGCATCTTGGTGAAAAAATTCCTCGTGTACCTGCAAGTACGGCGGTCTTTTCACTTTCATTCTCATCCCACCTTCAACCGGTCTGACCGTCGCTATACTTAGGTTACCCCACCTATTTAGCCCGAGTTCGACGTTACGTTCGATGGTGAAAGAGGACTTCGGAGGCATTTGAATGACCGTGTCTAGCCATAACGTATCATGATCAATCAGCTCACCATTGTCAATGGGAAAGTCGTGCTTACAAATCACTCTCTCAGTAGAGTCCCTAATAATCACATACGTTGGCCTTACTTTCTCACATTTTCCCTGAAAGGACGAATACCTGATTCTGACCGGATATTCTTCTGACAAATCTGACGGATTGAGTACTGTTTGCACAATAAGCTGATTCGCAACAAGACAGTCACCTGATGGTGACAAACCATTAAACTTTAGTTCAACATAACGGTCCACTTCGTAAATATTGTGCTGCTCTACCATGCGCTTTACGTTGTCGGCAATCTTCGTCCTGCCAAAATCTTTAGTCAGTAACCGGAGATGACCGCTGGCCATACTTCCCTCAATGCGTCTCAGTAGCTCATCGGCAGTCCGCTTCGATTTGTTTACTCCTGAATAATAGAACATCAAACTAAACGCAACTGAAAAAACCATCAGAAACCCTAGATGCCTCACAGTCTGTGAGTTCCACTCTTTGAGTTGACTGTCCCCTTCTGCCCTGCGCCGACTCAAAGCTATAAGAATGAATCCAAGCGAAATTATGACGAACAGTACAATAGCCTCAAACCAACCGAGACCGAACAACTCAAGCATACCTCTGATCAGACTCACGCGCACCTCCCTCGAGCATACTCAGAATGCAGTATCCCTATATAGAATCAATTCCACCTATGTCTAGCGTAGACGGGAGTGCCATCAAATGGACAACTCCATCTTGACTTTTTAATGTACGCACTTACTTGCGTTTTGACTGCTTTCTGCCCTGTTATTTAAATATAAGTCTTCAACACAAATACGTCAACTCCCAAAATCAGCCCAAACTCAGTTCCAGCCCACTCCACTCAATGTTACCCACAACCACATAATTCCCTCTCAGTAGCCTTCCCCCTGACCTTTTCACAAAAAACTCCACAATTTGGAACTTAAGTGTTTGACTGAATGCGGATCTTCGAGAAGGAGGATTTTGCATGAAGAAGTCACGTTTCACCGAACAGCAGATTGCCTGCGCACTAATCGGGAGCAGCATAATTGGAAACTGGAAGCTCGTTCTGAGCTCTACAACAAAACCCACCCGTCGGCGATACCCATATTTTTCACAATTCGAAATAGTATAGTCATACTTGCTTCAGATAAGGAACGGATGCTTGCGGTCGTCTAATGCCTGGATTATTTCAATGGGATTGACCGCTTGGCCCCGAAACGCGCTAAACGCCTGGATGAAAACGATGTGTCATTACGCATAAGGCAGTTTTTCATATCGCCAGCCAGGACAATTGAATGGGCAAGTTCACATTTTGAATAGCCTTTCGATGCGTCAATAGTGAACTCCGATGAGCGAAAAGTATACTCTTTAGCTTTCGCATCCAGAATCTCAAAAAACCCTAGTTAGTGTGGGACGAATTTGTGTTGTTGTCCTCCGATTCTACGACCAAATGCTGCCTTGCTGAGTGGCCAACTCGATCTTTCTGCCCAATAAGCGAGAAATCGTCCTTTGTGCGCCGATAACTTGTGGACAAATGTGCCTGGAGAAATCGAACCCCCATCCATCTCGTCGACTTTACGTTGGATCATGGATTGAAGTCCCAATGTGCTCTGTTATCTCCTTGACTTAGAGGGAGCGCCAACCTGACAGAACTGAAGTTTTCAAGTCAACTTCCCCCGATCGAAACAAGACCAACCAAACTCCATAAATCAGCCACCAAGGCTCCTTATGCAGTCGCCGATGAGATTCTATGATAATACTGGCTTCCTACAATAGATTCTTGTTGTTGCCACGAGTATCTTTGGCTAGATTTGCCGTGATTATGAGACGTACAAAATCGAGCTTGGCTCAACAAATGAGACTATCCACCGCAGTAAGTTCGGGAATTAGGGCCTCTGATTTTCCACGACTCATAGGAAAATGTAGCGCTCGAAGTCGTTGTGGGACAACACGTTTTTCCCCCGTAGCTCATCCGGATAGAGCATCTGCCTTCTAAGCAGAGGGTAGCAGGTTCGAGTCCTGCCGGGGGTATTTGATTTGACGCGCCTCGGCCAAGTTCGAGCAAGAATTAGGGGTAGTTATGGAAATCTGGAAACGTTGGGCGGATCATTACCGCAATCTCGGATTTAACGCAGAGCACATTTGTAGAGATGGAATTCTCAATGAGGGCGAGTTCAACTCTGCCTCCCCTCGCGTTCTATTTGTACTCAAGGAAACTGACGATGCTGCCGGACTGGACTTGCGCGATCACTTGAGAAACGGCCCGGTCTTTCAAATGTGGCACACGGTTGCCCGTTGGGCCGTCGGCATTCTTGAGAATTTCCCGGAATACAACGGTATCAACGGCGATCAGATGAAGCAATCGCTTTCAAAAGTAGCATGCATTAATCTGAAAAAGCTGACCGGTGGTGCCGCAGCGAATCTCTCGGTCGTAGGCGCCTTCGCTCTTCGCGACCGACATCTGCTGAGAGAGCAGATCAAAGACATTATCAGACCCAACATTATAGTTGGATGCGGCACATTTGAGATCTTGGCGTGGCTTCTGGAGCTCGACGTCGATCCGATGGAGCCATTTGCCAAAGCAGTGTATTCGAAAGACTACTCGGCCTGGGTTATTCCTAGCAGACATCCAAACAGAGCGAGTGTCACTGCTTATGATGATCTGAAGAAATTTATACAAGGGATGAGAAGATAGCTCTTTGTCACGACTGATTGGTTAATGTCGAAATACATACCAAGGGGTGGGCCTGCTGTCCGAACACTTATGGCCCTTGGTCTATAGGCAAAACCTGTATTTGCTGAATTCAGAAACAGTATTTGATTTTAGATCACGGACCGCTGAGAGTGATTAGAGTTTGACAGGTAGAGGAATATGGACAACATCAAGTTTAAGCTACAGGAATCGACGTTCTATTGTGAGAAGTTGAAGAGTAATTCTCTCTTGGACCCGGATCGCAGATACTATCTTAGCGCTTTTCTTACTGCGGCTTATAGTGTCACTTATTACTTACGCCACAAATACAAAAACCGAATTGAACTCAAAGCCTGGCTCGACAACGAAATTGACGGATGGCTCAATGACTCGGACCTCGCTGGCTTTAGAAGGCGCCGTAACAGCAACGTCCACGACCATTATTTGACAACTGAAACAACTGCATCGGTTCGTCAGTCCAATCAAGCACCACTTCTTGGACCAAATGATGAAGTTCCGGTCTTGAATCATCCAAGCATTTCTCTGAAGGGGCATCCGAGCAGCCCGCATTTCGAATCTTGGATATTCACGGACGAATGCGAGGGAGAAGTCCTACAACACTGCGAATCTATCATTTTAGAACTTAAGGAGCTCGTGGAGGAGTGCACGAAGCGATTTGCCTGAGATATGCTGGCGACCGGAATATTTCGTCATCGCCCTGGTGGACTTCAGAGTTCGTCGGCGAATTCAAGGTGGTCGGGTGGCCCGCCCCTGGATGCGTTTCGTCTTCAACTCATCCACCGCCGGATGCGGCGGAAGCACACGGCAGGCTCGAAAACGAGTCTGCCCTAAAAGATCACGGTGATTATTTCGCTTTTCCCCTCCGACAATAGTTGTATAATATGCGTCTCGGCCTGAGGCTAATCAGTAGGATTTGTGTTCAAAATACTCATCACCGGCGGAGGGACTTTGAGAAATTCAGTTGTAATAACAGTCTTGGCAGTCTTGACACTCGCTATCGGCGTGACAGGGGCGGAAAGCGATAGTCAGCCCCGCTATGCAGTACCGGCGTTCGGGTACAGCGCGGTTGTGCCGGCCGACTGGAGTATCTATATGGAGACCGATAGCGATACGATGGCGATTGTGTCGTTCGGCCTGCCGGAAGTCTGGAGCGAACTCGAAGGACAAAGTATCGAAAACGCCATCAGTATCACCGCCCATAAGCGGAGTGACCTACACTCGGTTCAGGATCTCATCGATTTCGAAGCCCGGCGGAAGGCGGCGATAATCGTGTCGAGTGTCGATGCCGGTCTTGTCACCGAACCGGCGCGTCTGATCATAACAAAAATCAATGGCTACGAGTACAAAACACTCGCGGGGTATCGCTACCGCAACGGAATCGGTTACGAAATCAGTTTCACGGCCACTGAAGGCACGTATGATATAAACCTCCAACATTTCCTGAATTTCGTCAAAAAGGTCGAATTCTTCGCACTCAACCCCACGGGTCCTAAGGGATACCCATCGCGATATCAGGAAGCTTCCCTTCTCTACCGCACCAAACCAGATTCCCGGGAGCGAGTCATTTCCCTGCTGCAAGCTGAACTGGAATCCGACTCAACGAATCTCAATGCCGCCACACTTCTCACTATCGTGCTGTTCGACAGCGGGCGCTATGACGAAACTCTGGCGCTGGCCGATCGGGCAATCAATCTGAATCCGGGCGGCCTGACTCCGGCGATGTACCTGTACAAAGGAAAAGCGTTGTATGAGCTCGGACGGTACATGGAATGTCAGATGACAATCGGCGGACTTTGGGCGATTTTTCAGGAAAGTGCGCGGATGTCATCGGAATATGACGACCTGATGGCTAAAGTTGCCGAGAAGCTCAAGACGGATGCGGACACCGGGCAGGTTCAACCTGAACCAAAGTGATCCGGTCCCCCGCCGCGAGCGGCGGGCGTGGCACGGCAGGCTCGAAGACGAATCCTGCCCTACGCAGAGGCAGCCATCCAGCATGCCCGCAGGCATGCTTTCGTCAATAGCACGTACCGGGCTACGGACAAGGGCAGGCTCGAAGACGAATCCTGCCCTACGAAGAGGCGGCCATTCGATCTTGTGTAGGGACGCATCTTCTTAGAGGCGGCCATCCAGCATGCCGGCAGGCATGCTTTCGTCGACAACACGAACCGAGCCACGGACAAGGGCCGGCTCGAAGACGAATCCTGCCCTACTAACTACGAAGTGTTTCACATACACTTTAACTTTACGCCTTCAAGAACGCCATTGTTCGCTCCCAGGCCAAATCTGCCGCGGCTTTGTTGTAAGCATCCTTGCGGTCCTGCTCGACAAACCAGTGGCCCACGCCCGGGTAGCGATAAAACGTAAGCGGACGACCGGCCTCGCGAAGTGCCTGCTCGACCGCGTTGACGTAGGTTTCGGGTTCGTACTGATCCGATTCGGCAAAGTGTCCCAGGTAGCTCGCTTTCGAACGCGTGAAATCGCATAGGTAGGTCCCATAGAACACAACGACCGAGGCGATCCGATCCGGATCGGTGGTCGAGATATCGAGCGCAAACGCCGCCCCGAATGAGAAGCCAACTACCGCCAGCCTGTCTCCATCGCTTCCGATCCGTTCGCTCACGAAGTCCACTGCCCTGGCTACAGTCGCCTTGACTTCGTCCGCGTCCGCGCCCGCGCTCAGACGCTCGGCCTCTTCGATTGTGGTGGCGAGCTGTCCATGAAACATGTCCGGGGCAAAGGCAATGAAACCGGCTCCGGCAAGCCGGGTGCAGAAATCTTTGATTGTGCTGTTCAATCCCCACCAGGGGTGCAAGACTAATACTCCGGGGCCTTTGCCGGTCGATGGGACAGCGAGAAAGCCTTCAGGTTGCGGATGAGACATGTGGACTCCTTATCGGTTTTTGCTCACGCACTGATGAACTGACAATTGTATAGCCGGTCGTACAAATTACGGTTCAAACCGATCAAATGAAAATCACTTTTTCTACGAAACCATATCTTGAGTCTGGTTGATTTTTCCCCTCCTGCCCAGTCCTCGGGGTAACGGGAACAGGCGCATTCTTAGGCCTCGATTAATGAATCTCCCCTCATTTTCTTGTAGTCTGCAACCCCGATTTATTAGTACAATAGGATATGACTTATCAAATATCAGCAGGACAGCTCTCCCGCGCGGCGGCCATTCTCGCTCTAGTCAGTGTGGTTGCTCTGCTTAGCGGCTGTACACCGAAACCGCAGGTACATCCAGAGGCCAAGCCAAGGGCAACGGAAGTCTCTCGACGAGTGACCAGCGGGATCATCCGTGACTGGCTGACCGATTTCAAGCCGTTCTCCGCGCACCCGGCGGTGGACTACTATGTCGCAGATTCGGTGAAAGTTCTGCTGGTAATCAAGAACGAGCAGGGCAAGCCGATGGATACGTTGGTGAATCAGTGGCGCGGCAAAGGGCTTTATACAGCCGGCTGGCACACCGATCGTGGGTGGACAAACGGGGTGTATTACTACGAATTCAAGGCGGGCGAAATCAAGCAGACCAAGCAGACAGTGCTGAAATTCGCCGAAGTCCTGGAGCAAAGCAGAAAATGAGAACAGTCTGCTTCAATGGTCGCGCAACCGGGTGACCGAATAGTAGGTATAAGTGTTATCGCCGACCGGAAGTCGAAGTGGAGGGAAAATCGTGTACAAAAGTACCGTGCATTCTGTGTCAGGAAAGCTCCTGATCGCATTGTCCTTATTCACGACGTTTGTGATTCTGATGAGCTGTGAGCCGCAAGCCGCTAAAAAAACTGACCTTGGCCCGGACCATCCATTCGGCCCATCAACTAGGATATCATTCGACTTGCCTGACTCGGCCACCGTTCTGCTGACTATTTACAGTGTACAGGGCCAACTGATAGACACACTGGTCAGCGGGTGGCTACCGGCGGGATCGCATAACCTCAGCCTGAATCCTGAGAAGATGCAAGAAAGTGGAGTCTATTTCTACAAGTTGAAGGCAGGCAGGCAGGAATATACGAAGAAAATGGTTTACCTCCGATGATTGACTCGATTCGGCGACCGAGGCATGTTCTAAGCCTCCGGTTGCTCCTTCACCCACACCTGTATGTCATCTAACACGGCGAGTCGAGTGATGTTACGCGTGGTCAAGAATGATGGAAATTAGAAAGATCCGCCGTTGTTGGGTACATGCAAAGTACTTATCAGTCGATCACAAGGCAGGCGTGTCATAAGGATACACCTGTTTAACAAAGACCGGCATCTGTCTATCTCGCAACGAATCTCGATGCAACTCACTTGCGATTCGGCCGTATACAAGGTGAAAATAAGGGAGAATTGTTGTGCTTAATTTCCTGCTCTGGATTCTGCTTTTCATACTCTGCTGGCCGGTGGCCCTGCTGGCGTTAGTGCTCTATCCGGTTGTCTGGCTGCTTCTGTTGCCATTCAGGATTCTTGGGATGGCGGTCGGAGGAGTGCTTGAGCTGTTACGGGCGATTATTCATCTGCCGGCACGGATTCTGGGCGAACGACACGCCTGAGTGCCTGATGATTTAACGCCCAAGGGCGTGTCATCTTACTGTCGTGATTTCAGCGGCAGAGAAGTCCGAAATCAACATCAATCACCGGGCGTTCCTGCTCAATCCGTTCTTTACGGCCATCGAGTAATTTTCGACACCATTCGCTTGATTTGTCAGCTTCTTCGGCCAGAATAATCGAATACAGAAGTATCTCTCGAAGTTTCATAAATTCATGCATGTGCGCGAACCAAAGATCGGGAAGGTCGTTCTCTCGGCGGTACCCTAGCATAAACGCACGCAGGAATCTCTTCGCAAATCCAGCCGAGTCATCGCCCGAGAATGCCGAACGCGAGGCATAGAAAAGCGGAATGGCGATATCATTGACAAACCAATCGTAGTGGCAGTCATCGAAATCAAACAGCGTGATTTTTCCCTGGTGCACGAAGAAATTCCAATGGTGGAAATCGACATGAATCAGCCCGTAGGAATCCGGGCTCATCGGCAGCGCGCGCAAACGCGTGATCAGTCGCTCAAAACGTTCGATCACCAAATCATGGTCGGGCGGAAGAATCTCGGCAATGTTGAGGTCTTCGTCATCGCGCCAATCATGTCTGCGGTACTCAGGTTTCGAAGGCCGATATGATCTGGCCAGCCGATGCATCTTGCCGGTCAGTTCGCCCCATTCGGTGAAGAGTCTTTCGGTCCAATCTTCTTTGGCGGCGTGCGCGCCGGGTGCCTTCTCAAAGACAACTGCGCTGAAATACAATTCCTCCCTCGAAGACGTGCTGTCGATCGGGATGACTTCGACCAACCGGCCGTTTTTCGATTCAATCCCCCGGCTCACCGATACGCCGCCGTCGGCCAGGTAATTGATCCATTCGAGTTCGCCATATATTTTGTCCGGGTGCCGATGTTCGCTGTCGGTCAGGCGGAGTATTCTCTCGCTGTCATTATGGCGATACTCAAATACAAAATTCTCGAACGATCCGCGTTGTTTGAGATTATCAGGATTAATTTCATACTGTGTGCACGCTTGTGTCAGGATTTGGCTAGCGTGCTGCTCGAAATAATCCGCGATCTCTTGCTTCATTGGATACCGGCTGCTTTTACGAACTCACTTTGCTTTCCAGTGTATACGAATCACGGTGAATAAGTTTCATTGGCCCAATAGTTTTGGACTTTCCGAAGATACTTGATTACGAGGACCGGCGTGGGTATATTTCAGTAGACACAGAGCGTGAGGTAACAATGGGGATTTTCAGTCGCAGGTCAAACGATGCGGTTAGCATTGTCGAATTCAAATCCAAATATGGTCAGGCGTTCAAGGACTTGAACTACGCATGGCTGAAGAAGTACTTTGAGGTCGAGCCATATGACGAGATAGTTCTGTCCGACCCGAAACTTCACATACTGGACAAAGGCGGTGTTGTACTGCTGGCGAAGGTCGGTGAAGAGATAGTGGGGACCTGTGCGCTGATTCGTCAGTCGGAACATAAATTCGAGCTGGCCAAACTGGCCGTGTCCGAGACGCATCAGGGGAAACATATTGGTCGTATGCTGTGTGAGGCAGCGATCGAGCGAGCGAAATCATTAGGCGCCACTACCCTCGTTCTGGCCACCAGTGAACTGCTCGTCACGGCCAATCAACTGTATCATCAGCTGGGTTTCAAACCGGCAGATATGACGATCATGGGGCCGCTGCCATACAAACGGCCAAGTATTGCGATGGTGATGCATTTGGCCGAGTCCGACTCGACCGCCGAACTCCCATAACAATCAGCTGATGCGATAGAAACGGGTAACGAGTGGCGTCATCAGAAATTGAGTACCGTCAGAGCGCAGCAGGGATAAGCACGGAGCAGCTGGCCGGCTTTTTCGTCGGCTGGCCGTCGCCTCCGTCACCGGATACCCATCTCGAATTGCTCAAGAAGAGCGATCTAGTGGAAATTGCGGTCGACTCTGACTCGGGACAGGTTGTAGGATTTGTGACGGCGATTACTGATGGTATATTGGCGGCGTATCTTCCATTGCTGGAGGTCCTGCCGGACTACCAGCATAGAGGGATTGGCCGCAAACTGACACAGAGAATACTGGACCGACTGTCCCACTTATATATGACAGACCTGACATGTGATCCAGCGCTTGAACCATTTTATCGACAGTTCGGGTTGGTTCGGGGGGTCGGCATGATGAAGCGCAACTATGCTGCTCAATCCGGCGTAGGTGAACCAGATAAGCCTGAACAGGCACAAAGAGAGGATTCGAATATGACAGAAGAAAGAACATTCAAAGAGGAATTAAAAGTCACCGGTGATCAGCTTGTAGGGACAGTCAAGAAACTGGCCCGTGAGGCGAACATTCGGCGGCTCATAATCAAGAATGAAAAGAGCGAAGTGCTGATGGAAATTCCGCTGAGCGTGGCCTCGGTAGGCGCTCTGCTGCTGCCGGTAGTTGCCGCCTTAGGTGCGCTGGCGGCGCTGGTGACGCATTGTACTATTGAAGTCCATAAGGTGAGAGAAGACTGAAGGCGGTCGTGCCATTTTCTTTCGAATACATGAGAAAGCCAGAATACTACAATTCTGGCTTTCTCAATTTCCCTTTAAGCGGGGTTCATTTCTGGTCTGTCTTCAAAGGGGGTGGAGTGGCAGGCACGCCTTTAGGTTTTTTGGGCTGTTTCGGTTTCTTTTTTTCCCTGCTTGCTTTGTCTTTCGATTTTCCCATCGTGGACCTCCTTCAAAAGTAAATGCTGATTCCTCTGCCTGCGATCCGGCACTATTGAGCAGAAGCTCTGTCGGCGGCAATTCCGCAGCTACTCGGTCAGGCCAGGTTCGCCGGCATCCCTATGCTAATATCCTAATTGTACGGACACAACAAAAAACCAGAGGTTATTGTCGTTCGTGGCCAACCCACCCGACAGTTACTGGAAAACGCAGGTCTTGACACAAATGCGGTTTTGACGTAAAATAGAGTATTAAGAACACTATCGACCGGAGGAAACTTTTGTCCAGAAAAGCGTTTGTCCTTGGCTTCTGGCTCTTGGCTTGTCCTCTGTCCGCATCAGTCATCCATGTACCCTCGGACTACCAGAGCATTCAGGAAGCTGTCAACGCCGCTAATGCCGGTGATACTGTTCTCGTGGCACCCGGGACCTATACCGGGCAGGGAAATCGCGATATCGATTTCAACGGCAAGAATCTTGTCTTGAAATCGGAGCTGGGTCCGGAAGTGACAATTATAGATTGCCAGGCCTCGGAAGTGGACCAGCACCTGGGTATTCACCTCCACAGCGGTGAGGATTCAACTTCAGTGATCGACGGCTTCACTGTCAATCACGCCTTTTGTGATACCTCGATCTATATTAATTGGGGCGCTATCATGGGTGAGTCTGCCGCCCCTACTGTGCGCAACTGTATTGTTCGCGACAATAATTGCGTTGGGATATCCTACTACCTGGGTCCGAACACGGCTTATATTTACTCGACCCAGGTCGTTAACAATGGCCATGGCCAATCGAGACCCAAACCGGGGATAAGGGTTTCGATCAATTCGGCTTTCATCGACTCCTGTCGAGTTGATTCAAACGCTGCGGAAGGCGCTTTCCTGTATCATGCGAATCCGATTGTGCTACATAGTACCTTTACTGGAAACAACGCCGACGGCTTACTGGTGGTTGAGTTTCTCGGTATCGAGCGATTCACTATCAGCAGTTGTACGTTCTCAGGCAATGGCGACGGCCTTGGATTCTATCAGGATTGGCCCAAGTCAAGCACCGGAGAGGCGGCCTCTGTGAAAGTATCAGATACTTCAACGATATCGCGGTGCCTTTTCAGCAACAATCTGGGGTACGGTATCACCTCGTATGGTTGGGACTTTGACTGGAAAATCGAATGCTGCAATTCATTCGGCAACGGCGTCGAGAATTGGTGGCTCACCGGGTATGTCAACCTTGACACGACCAACTGCTTCACTGCCGATCCGCTTTTTTGCGATGCACCGAGTAGTAGTCCCGGCGTTTCATCGAGCAGTCCTTGTCTTGCAGTAAACAATGCTTGTGGTGTCGACATAGGCAGAATTATTGTTGGGTGCGGTCCGTGTTGCGGAGGGCTTCGCGGCAACGTGGATTACGATCCAGCCGATGCCGCTGACATTGGCGATATTGTTTATCTCGTGGAGTACGCTTTCGTCGCGGGTCCGCCTCCACCCTGCTTCGATGAGGCGGACATTAACGGTGATAGCGTAATAGATATCGGGGACTTGATATATCTGATTGAGTGGTCAATGGCCGACGGCCCGGCCCCGGCTTCATGCCAATGATGTCCGACTGTAAGATCGAGCATCGGAGAGGCGAGGCCGGCAGGCGTTTGACTGAATTCGCTAACCATTCCGAATGGAGGAATTTGTGAAGAGAGTTAGTCTATTCCTAAGCCTCTGGTTGATGGCTTCGTCCCTTGTTGCTTCAGTTATCAATGTCCCGGCTGATTTCGCAACGATCCAGGAAGCTATCGATGCCGGCAATTCCGGTGATACGATTCTGGTTGCACCGGGAACATATACCGGCGCGGGGAACCGAGACATCGATTTCAATGGCAAAAACTTGGTGCTCAAGTCGGAACTTGGACCTGAAGTCACAATTATCGATTGCCAAGCATCGGCTGTCGACCAGCATTTGGGTATCCACTTGCACAGCGGCGAAGACTCCACTTCGGTGATCGATGGCTTCACCGTGACTCACGCCTTTTATGACACGACCTTCTATGCCTCGTTTGCCGCTATCATGAGTGTGAACGCCGCGCCGACAGTGAAGAACTGTATTATCCGAGACAATAGCTGTATCGGAGTTTCGTACTATACGGGACCGAACACCGCCTATATTTTCTCTACCGAGTTTATCAACAACGGTGGCGGTCTGACTATCGCCATGCCCGGCCTGTCGGTCCAGTACACACCTGCACATATCGACTCCTGTCGGTTTATCGGGAATAAAGCTGACGGAGCATACCTGGATTGGACGGTACCGCTGTGGCTTCACAACTCCACTTTCGCGAGAAATGACCGCGAGGGAGCGCTGGTCTGGCAAATGCTTGGATTGGATGCCGTAGATATTGGCGGATGTACTTTCTACGGCAACCAAAACGGTCTGGTGTACTATCTGGATTGGCCTAAAGCCGGCACCGTACACCAAAACCAAGTCGCCGTCGACACACCTTCGATTTATCAATGCCTGTTTAGTTACAATCGGGAGACAGGGTTTTCGGCCGAAGGAATTAGCTCAGGGTCGCTTACGTGCAACGACTCTTACGGAAATGGCACTGCCGAGTGGCGGTTCCCATCAGGTCTGCAATGGGATACGCTCAACAATTTCACATTGAATCCTCTGTTCTGCGATACATCGAGCTACGAGCTGGGAGTTTCATCGAGCAGCCCATGTCTGGCGGAGAACAACGTCTGCGCGGAAAATCTGGGCAACGTCATTTCAGGCTGTGGCCCATGCTGTGTCGGCCTCAGAGGGAATGTCAATTTTGATCCCTCCGACAACACCGACATCGCCGACATAGTGTATTTTGTGGAGTACGCCTTTTCCGAGGGACCGCCTCCACCGTGCTTTGAGGAGGCCGACCTGACAGCCGACGGAGGTTTAGATATTGCGGACTTGATTTACTTAATCGAGTGGGCGATGGTTGGAGGACCGGCTCCGCTTAGTTGTCCTTAGCTACTGAGCCAGCTTTTCCACACGTCGGGCTGATGGCCCACAGTCACGCCGGACGAACTTCTCACGATTGGCGTTTTGAAAAGGCGAGGAAATTCGAGCAGTTTTTGTTCGATGTCGTGCCTTATATATTTGAGGTTGAGCCGCTCGTACTCCCGTCCATCGGTATCGATGAGCTCTTCCAGCGAGAAATACCGGCATACCGCCTGAAGTTCGCCCCGGCTCATAGCTTTTTCTGACAGGTCGATAAACTGTGTCTCGATTCGGCGCTCTTTAAAGAATCTGATAGCCTTCTGGGTATCCTGGCACTTCCTGGTTCCGAAGATCTGAATAGTCATGCTTCCTCAGTTAAATTGCATTTCGTCACATAATAATAGTGCCGGGTTGTCGATACAAAACGAAAACAAATACTTTCGTCTGCTGGTGGTTGACAGACGGGTTTGGTTAGAATCGTCTATTTCTAAGCAAGATAAGGGGTTCGCTTGCTATCCTTGCCTTGACAAAACACAGCTTTCTGTTATCTTGGACAGATGGGAGGGCTGATTTCCTTCCGCTGAAAGGTGTACATACCGAACTTGCTGCTCGAGAACAAGAGAATGCTGAAACAGATTTTACTGACCGCCGTGACCGCTTTACTGTTGATCAATCCAGCCTCCGCCTTTCATGAGAAAGGGGTAGCCAATTGCTCGGGCTGCCACAATATGCACAACAGCGAAGATGGCACACCGATTGACCCGGATCATGTTACGGGAAATCTCGCCCTGCTTAACGACGGAACCGCCTCGGACGTTTGCCTCTCCTGCCACGCAACTCACAACGGCTCTGTCTTTGGAGCAGATCCGCTAAATCCGCCGCCGGAAATGGGCGCCGGGAATTTTGTCTTCCTGCTCGAAGACAATATTAACGATGGCGTTAACGGGCAGACCAGTCCGATAAGCGGCGATGCTGCGGGACACAATCTCGACGCGCCTTCGTTCGGTGTCGGCCCCGATGGCACAGTTCTGACTTCACCCGGAGGGACATTCCCGTCGAACGAGCTTGGATGTACCAGCTGTCATGACCCGCACGGCAACACGAATTTCCGCATGCTCAACGGGCCGGGTCCGGTACAGGGCGGCCTTGCTACTTTTTCTTACCCTGCTCCGCAAGCTGTCGGCATAAGTATCCAGAACGATGCACCTCAGGAAAGCAATTCCAACCACACTGCATTCCTCAACGGGGTTAGTACCTGGTGCGCCAATTGTCACGGACCGAACTTTCATGAGGGATCCGGTTCGCCGAATTTCGAGCATCCGGCAGGAGAGAATTTGGACCAGTCAATTATTCAGCGGTACAATCGGTACAACGGAACCGCCGATCCTTTAGGTGGAACCGAGGCAACCGCCTATATCGCGGCCGTGCCATTCGAAGACCCTTCCACCACGACCATATCGACAGCTGGTCCGACCTCCAGCAGTAAAGTAATGTGTCTGACCTGTCATCGCGCTCACGCCAGCAGTGCACCTCATGCCGGGCGGTGGGATTTCAATGTTGATCTGCTTATAGACGACGGCGCTGTGTCAGGCTCGTACCCCATTCCCAGCCCCTATCCGACCCCGGTCCAGAATTCTCTATGCAATAAGTGCCACCCCTGGCAATCAGGCGGGGGCGCGACCGTTATCCAATAGACAGGGGCGATTCCGCAAATCAGACTGATTTCTTGCCGGCTTTCCAATCGGCCGGTGTCGGCAGGCCGGAGATTATTAGCGCGAAAAAGATCAACAGCCCGCCGAGAGCGCGCCTCGTCACGAACTCCTCTCCCCCAAGCGTCCAGGCAAAAACAGCGGCAAATACCGGTTCGAGAGCGAATATCAGTGATACCCGAAGCGGAGAGATGATTCGCTGGGCATACATTTGTATTAAGAAGGCCGAAAACGTCGGTAACAGAGCCAGGAAGACGACTGTCCAGGCCGCCTGAAACGTGGTCACCGCGAACGGAAGTCCCACAATCCACCCGGTTAACAGACTCATAATCCCTACCAGCATAAACTGCTGACAGCTGATCACGAGAGGGTCGACGCCCAATTTCATATATTTGTCCGAGTACAAAACATGGAGAGCGTAGGTCACCGCGGCGGCAAGCGTTAGCATATCTCCGACATTGATATCGTGCATCCCTCCTGTAAGGATCCAGAGGCCGAGCAGAGAGATACCTGAGGCGACTATCTCCATCCGGGTAGGCTGACGTTTGAAGATCGTCTTCAGAAACAAGGGGATGAACATGACGAACAGGCCGGTGATGAAACCGGAATTCGACGCTGTAGTGTAACGGAGGCCGAGTGTCTGCGGGATGTACAGGAGAACCAGAAATACAGAAAGAAAGATCGATTTCTTCAGCTCGACAAAGACCGGTCGGCGCTTGTAGAGGATGTATGCAAGAAGCACCAGGCCCGCCAACAGGAATCGATATCCGACCATAATCACCGGGTCGATTCCACTCAGGGCATCCTTGACCATAAAGAAGGTTGCCCCCCAGATGGCCGCGGCGTACAACAACCCGAACTCGGCGACCACTTTCTTCTTTTCGTCGGCAGATCTCATAGGTAATGCGCAATTACAGAAACGACTGCCCAAAAGTCAAAGCAAATCACCCTATGATATAACCGGTGAACGCGGGTCGGTGAGATCAGGCGCCGCACAGGTTCAACAAGGATTACTGATTGACAGTAGAGGTGATCCGGTATATGTTTCAGGTATACACGCAATTCAACTAAATCGAAGCCAAGACATCAAGTTTTCATATCGGAGGTTCAATATGAAGTGCGCTTTTCGTACGCTCGTCATTTTCCTCACTTTTCTGGCAGGTGGAGTGTCAGCGCAATTCTTCATGCCTCCGGTGCCCGCCATTCCGCCAAGCAACAGGGCGGCCAATATTATGCAGGCTTCCGACGCAGTACCGTTGCTGCAAGTCCCGTTCTGGCAATCTTCCGAGCTCGGCGTTTATTCCACTGGCATGGTCTGGCGGGATTGTAATAACGATGGCTACATTGACGTCTTCTTCTCAAACGGGAATGATATGGCGCTTGCTCCGAATACAATCTACCTCTCGCAGGGAGGAGTCCTTCCGAATGTCGCCTCATGGACATCACTGAACGCCGAGTATTCCGGCCATTGCGCGGTTGGCGATATTGACGACAATGGCTTCCCCGACTTTGTCGTCGCCAATTATCTTGGTTCCGGGAGATTTGAAACGGCCAATTTCTCCAATTTATACATGAATATGTATGGCATCCCCACAACTCTGCCAGGCTGGTACAACGATGACAGCGTCTACAGCTTTTCCTGTGCGCTTGGCGATATCGATAGCGATGGCGATCTCGATCTGGCCCTGGCAACCGGTGAGCCCTATAGCGGGATTTTCACCCCACAGCTCGTCTTCCTGAACAACAACGGAGTCCTCCAGACGACACCGTTCTGGCAGTCTTCGGCAATGATGGGGGCACTCGATGTGGCCTGGGGGGATGTTGATAACGATGGTGATCTGGATCTGGCCTTCGCCTCTGATGATCGTGGGGCCACTCTTTTCTACAATATCGGGGGGACGCTTGAGCAGATGCCGTCATGGAACTCGGCGAACGTAGAACCTGCCAACACTCTCACCTTTGGTGATGTGAACGGTGATGGTTGGCTGGATTTGGTTGTGGCCTTCAACAACCAACTGGGGTCAGGGGGATATTTCATGGTTTATTTCAACAACGGCAGCGGTCAGTTGAGCAGTTCTCCCGGCTGGAGTTCCTCGTCATTTGGTTACGGTTCCGCCGTTGCCCTTAACGATTATGACCAGGATGGCGATTTGGACCTCGCGGCCGGCCGGTGGTGGTCGAGTACCACGGTCTATGAAAATGTTGGAGGCAATCTTTCGGTCAACCCGGTTTGGCAATCGACCCCCCAAACAGTAATAGAAGAGCTAAGTTGGATCGATATCGACGGACGCGGGACAGAAATGTTCGCTGACACTCTCCCGGCCGACGGCAAACGGCTGTATTATTTGAGGCGGAGTCCCGTCCAATCAGTCGATTCGGTCTCGCAGGACGGCGCAATGCTCTCCAGCCCAAGTTATTGTTACGACATGCAATCCGCTTGGGTGTCCCTGGCTGCAATCGCTTCGACTCAGACGATCATCTATTACACCTATTCGACTACCAACGATCTCACGGTGGCGAACTGGGATACCGTGAATATCGCTTTCGGCAACACCCGGGCTCCGGCGGTTAGAATGTATGCTGACACCACTTTTGGCTGGGCGCCCCTAGACATTCAGTTCTCTGATAGTTCGGCAGGATCAAGTAATTGGCTCTGGCGGTTCGGCGATGGTGACAGTTCGCTCAGTCAGAACCCGCCGCACACGTATCTTGCCGGTGGAGTTTACGACGTATATCTCAGAACGGAATTACCAGGCGGTACACATCAGCGGAAACAGAAAAACATGGTGATCGCTCTTGCAGACTCGCTGGTTGGCGGATCAGTGAACAGCTCAGTCGGTGCGCATGTCGAGCTTGACCTGTATGCGCGAAATATACTTCCCCTGCGGCTTATCCGCATACCGGTCATGTACGATGGTCCGTTGATGCTTACGCTCGATTCGTTTTCAACAACCGGATGTCGTACCGAGTACTTCGCAATATCGACATACTCACACTATGACGCTTGGAACAGGCGCGCCACCATCCGCCTGGAAACATCGAGCACTCCCGGAGTGATTCCTGACCTGTCACCCGGTTCCGGAATGATCGTTAGACTATTCTTCACCGTTGGATCGGGTGCGCCAACGAACCAAACGAATCCGGTGCATTTCGACGGATATCTGAGCTACTTGCCGACATTCATATCTTCACGGGCAACATATTCGCCCAGAACACTCAGCGGAGAAATCTCTACCGCTTCCTGCTGTCTGGGAATTCGTGGAAACGTCGATGGAAGCGCAGGAGACGCGATTGACATCGGCGACCTCGTGTTTCTCGTTGAGTACTCGTTTTCGGGAGGGGACGCGCCGGTGTGTGAAGAGGAAGCTGATGTCACCGGTGACAGCTCCCTGGATATCGCCGACATTGTTTATCTCGTAGAGTATTCCTTCAACTCAGGTCCGACTCCGGTCGCTTGCCCATAAACAAGCTGTGGCGTGACGAAAAAGAGAAGCCCCCGCGGCTCGCAGGCGGAGCCGGATGGGGGCTTTCGTGGGTTACATTCAACAGAGGGGAACTTTGTTTAGTCCTGACAGGTCCGGTCTCTCAGCCTCAGGCGCCGATCCAGCTCACAGTCCCGGGTGCGGGTTCTGAGCCTGTCCTGATCCTGGTCGCCTCCCGAGAGGTTCGGGCCGGTCTCAATCCGGTACTGATAACGGTTTTCGTGTTGATACTGGGTCTGGGTCTGGAATTCATTCTGGACACGATAGTGAAACGTGTTCTGAGTTTGAATCTGTTCGCCAGTCCCGGGCGCGCACGTGGCAATACCGTTCTGGTGTTTGTCCTTGTATCCGCTTCCATCGCGGGGGGCATACCAATCCGGATCCAGGAAATTCGGGATGCCATCACCATCGGCATCACGGAACCAGCTGTACTTATAGGAATCGTGCGATCCACCATTACCACTCTGAGCCATGACAGCAGGTGTCGCTATCAGGCAGAATACACAGAGAGCAACAAACGCGAGCAAAATAGTACGCATTCTTCGGGTCTCCTGTTAATAGGTTTCAAGTTTACAGGCCACTCCTACTTGCCTGACTTCTTCCTGACAGTCTTGCAATGTCCGTGCCATCGCTGTCCCGAGCGTTCTCTGCGTTGTCTCTCAAGGACTAACGCCTTCACGCCGGAAGCATGGACGCCATCATGTACCGTGTCGTCCATGTCCCGCGTATCGTCCTGTACCAAGCAGTACATGTGGGATTAAATTACTCCGAGATACGATACGAGACATATAAAAAAGAGATACATTACCCCATTTTGATACAGATTATTTGATCGTCGCAGCGTTTGCGGAACGGAAGACCATCCGGAATTAAAGCGAATCTGCAGATTTCCGATAACAATATACAAGTGAAGATTCACGACCTGAGTAGGCACGGTCAGATGTTTCGTCTGCTAATCATATCGTTACCACTGAGGACCACGTCATAGTGGTCCTTTTTTTGTCAGTTATATGGAGCGTTGAACCGCGAGCAGTGAATGCGTTCTTGCTAAGTTTATCCCGAATTAGTATATCTAGTATGTGTCAAGGTGAGTCATCATCGGCCAGGCATCAGTTACATTGAATTGGAGGGAAATGTGTTCAGAAACTACGTAAGCTTTGCCACTCTACTGTTTGCCATCGCGGTGGTGACTTCCTGCTCCGATCGGAGTGCCTTACCGACTAACTCACAGGTAATTGTCGATCCGATGGCGAACCTTAGTCCGTCGCAAGAGAGACTGCTTCAGGCGAGCAACACTTTTGGGTTCACTCTGTTTCATCAAGTCAATTCATCGGCTTATCCTGATAGCAACATTTTCATTTCTCCGCTCTCGGTGTCATACGCCCTTGGCATGACATACAACGGGGCTTCGGGTGCAACCCGGGAGGCGATCGGCCGCACGCTCGAGATGTCCGGCATGACGACCGAGGATTTCAATGCCTCCTATCAGTCCTTGACGAAACTTCTGTGCGGTCTGGATGAACATGTCGCTTTTGAGATAGCAAACTCGATCTGGTATCGTCTGGGGTTCCCTGTCAAACCGTCGTTTATCGAATTAAACCGGGTATTCTTTGATGCACTCGTCCGGGATCTTGATTTTGAACTTTCGACTTCCGCTGATACCATAAACGGGTGGGTCAGTGACAAAACTCACGGCAGGATAGACAATGTAATCGACCCGCCGATTGACCCATCTGTTGTGATGTTCCTCATTAATGCTATTTACTTCAAGGGCGATTGGACGGTTCCTTTCGACTCGACCTCGACTCGCGCAGGAGAGTTTCAACTTCGTGACGGCGGGCATGTCGCCTGCCAGATGATGGCGACAGATACAGTCTTTCGTTATACTGAGGACAATCTGCTACAGGCGGTTGAGTTGTCTTACGGCAACAAAGATTTTGCCATGGGCATTCTCTTGCCCAAGGCAGATGTGACGCTTGACCAGGTGATTGACGCTCTCACGCTTGATTACTGGCGGGCGCTGAGACTGGATCTGACCGAGCAGCGAGTGATGATCACACTTCCCAAACTGAAGTTCGGTTATGCGGTCAAGCTAAACGATGCGCTCATAGCGATGGGTATGGGTGTAGCGTTCGATCCGAAGCAGGCAGACTTCGATAACATTACTGAAACTGTCGATCTGTATATAAGCAAAGTGCTCCACAAGTCGTTCATACAGATCGACGAAAAGGGTACCGAGGCGGCGGCGGTGACAGTTGTCGTAATTGAAATTACCGCAGTACCATGCCCGATGGTGACCGTTGACCACCCATTCTTGTTCGTAATCTATGAAAAAGTGTCCGGAACGATCCTCTTCATGGGAAAGGTCGTGACGCCGACCTGGGAAGAGTGAGTGCCCGTTTCTTTGTGGACGTTTGTAGGAGGCTGTTACCGTGCTAACAGCCTCTTACTATTTATGTACCCGCTTGAGGAACTCTTCGACCTCGGGAATGCCGCCCTGGAAGACTAAATACCCATTGTACGGTTCCCGCTCGGTTATCTCACCGGCGATCGAAGTCAGCATTAGTTTCTTGACTTCGGCCAGGTCACTCGTCTGTCCAAGCACCCATCCGAGTTTAATATAAGCTACTTCGGGTAACATGTTCTCCGTCGGAATAATCCCCTTTGCCATCAGATCCCGCCCGGTATCATACACGAACATATGTACATATCCCCAGAGAGTCTGCACGGTCATGTAGATAGCAATGCCGGCTTTCACCGCTCGTTCTATAGCCGGGTAAATCGGTTTATTCACGTGACCGAGACCGGTGCCGGCAATGACGATACCTCTGTAATGATTATCCGTGAGGGCATCGATAATATCCGGCATCATGTTCGGGTAGTAATAGACCAGCGCGACTTTTTCCTCGAAGAATGGTTTGACGGTAACATTGTTGTCCTTGCGTCGATGATTATACGTCTTTACCAGTGGCGTGATTTTCTGGCGATCCACCATAGCCAGGGGGATATCGCCGATTGTGCGGAAGGTCGAGCGGTAGGACGAATGCATTTTGCGGACTCGGGTACCGCGATGTAACAAACCGTATTCGTCGGAGGTCGGCCCGAACATACAGACCATGACTTCGGCAATATCAGACTCGGCGGCAGTCTTGGCAGTATGCATCAGGTTCAAGGCAGCATCGGATGACGGTCTATCGGAAGACCGCTGTGAACCGACCATAACTATTGGTACCGGCGGATTCTGGACCATGAAGGCAAGTGCCGCGGCGGTATGGTGCATGGTATCGGTGCCGTGACCGATCATGATGCCATCGGTTCCCTTTTCGATCTCTTTGCCGATCTCGATCGCCAATTTCATATACTGCTGCGGTCCCATGTTTTCGCTGAATACGGCAAACAACTTCTCTGTCGTGAGATTGCAGATGTCCGCGAGTTCGGGCACTGCGCCATACAGCTCCCCCGGGGAAAAAGCCGGGATAACCGCACCGGTGCGATAGTCCAGGCGTGAGGCGATTGTGCCACCGGTTCCGAATAGCTTGACGTTCGGTTTATCCGGTGAGAAAGGAAACTCTTTCTCGGGAATCTTGTAGTGCGCTTCTTTGTAGCCGCGTTCGACCATATCCGTAATCGTGGCAACATCAAGTCCGACATTGTAGCCGCTGGCAATCTTGACCACAATATGACGGTCATCATCGTTCTCGCTTCGTGGCAGGACAATTCCCTTGAATTCGCCGCGAGTGGTCTGTATCACGGCGTCACTCCAGACCCTCATGTTGTACTGTTTGAGAGCGTCGAGGGCTTTGCCTTTGTAGCCTTTGAATATATCAGTCATTGCCGGATTCCTTTTCCACCATAGTGCGCAGTTCACTCAAAGGGAGATTGCCGATGGCCCGTGTTCGAAGCTGTCCCATAACCCACCGCGTTGAAGCTTCCGGGTCTCTGGAACTGTTGATCTCCTTGAATTTTCCTTTGAGAGTCTTGATGTACGGTCGAAGTTTGTCGACGG
The DNA here is from genome assembly GCA_964371785.1 of uncultured Ignavibacteriales bacterium. GTDB lineage: Bacteria > Zixibacteria > MSB-5A5 > GN15 > FEB-12 > CAVQCT01. The sequence goes on from CAYJOL010000009.1 coordinate 37,007, forward strand.
AGTTCTTTTTGAACTCTATTGACGACAGAACGGAGTCAAAGAGGATCTTCGGATGCTCGTATACGGTCGGGAGCATCGCCCTGACTATTTCCTGCTGTAATCCGGCGTCCTTCACGAACTTGAAGAGGCCGTACACTTTGTTGTAGGTGAAATCCGCCGACCGTGCGACAGTACCTTCTATGTGTTTCAGCGTATGTCCGAAAGTTGTGGTTACGAATACTGGGTTGTAGCCGCACTCACCTACAATCCGTCGAATCGTGGGCATCAGATTATTCCGCAGGATATAGAAGTATGTGTCTTCCGGCGCCTTCCATTCCTTTAACTGTTCGAGTTGTTGATGAACTTCGGCCGGCAGGTTCTTCCGGATCCGCTCGATCTGGTCCTCGTTTATAGAGATGGGCGCCGAGTCGGTGTCCGGGTACATGCGGTCCGGTCCCGGCAGAACGCGCTCGAATATGTTGGTACCGTCGGGAAGTGACTTACGAGTCTCATTGGGCACGCCATCGAAGGCCAGGCGGCATCGCTCCTGAATTGTTTCAAGTCCGGTCTTGACGTCTTCTTCGGCGCACCAAAAGATGAGTTGGGCATCGTTCGAACCGGCCGATAGTTTTTGTCTGACATGTCGGAAATCTTGCGGGTTGACTTCGATTCCGAGCTGTTCGGAATGAATCATATTAGGCTTCTCAATGCAGGCGATAACTTTCAGGCGTCCTGACAGTTCATCGGCAAAACAGTGTCCGGGCTGGGTGAAAAATGAGAGCAGGCCCTTGAAACCGGGAAGGTTCACGCCAATTAACTTCCGGCGATCTATCTTGGCCTCCTTGAGCGCCTGGAATTTTGTCTGCACATGGTCACGGTCGAGCTCGAGCCATGAGAGCTGCCACTTTGAGGGCTCTTTCATCCGACCGTTCAGATCCTTGCTGATTTCCAGAAGGGCCACTTGCCGGAACGCCTCATTGTGGGTAAGCTTAGGAATCCAACTGATGTGGGAAACGCCTTTGATCTCCACTCGAGTGCCCCCGGTCACACTGACATTCACATCCTCGCGGGCCGCGCCGATTCCGTAACGCACCTTTCCGGTACTCCGCGCAAGAAAGCGAATATACTGAGCGGCCTCAGCCACCTCCCAGGGGGTGAGCATGTCGGGATAGGTCACGGTTTCGATAAGGGGTACGCCCAGCCTATCGGTGGTGTACATCCGCTCGTGCCCGATATCGAATACCTCGCGGCAGGAGTCTTCTTCAATAGAGAGTTGGAGTAGCCGGACCTTCTTATTTCTAAGCGGAAGTTCGCCTTCGATTCCGATAATACCGGTCCGCTGAAATCCGGTGGGAATTGAACCGTCGAGATACTGTTTTCGTGTGATATGCAGTTCGCCGACGATATTCAACTTGGACAGCAAAGCGATTTCGATTGCAATCTCAAGAGCCTGGAGGTCGACCTTGAACGGCGGGGTGTCGTCAACATCGTACGTACAGGCCGTTTCATATTTAATATGGTAGATAATGTTTTTACGCGTGCGGAATTCCATCAGTGCCGTGCCATCGTACTCCCCCAGTTCGCTGAGGGTCGGACGCATATGACGGATGACTTCGGCGTCATACTCACCGTTTTTCTGATACACTCCGGCCGGGCAGTGGCAAAAAAGCTTCTTATCGGTTTTAAGCTGCTGGTGAACCTCGAGCCCGGATTTGAACCCGATTGATTCGTAGACTTCCGAAGAGGCGTATTTCAGTTCGACATAGGCTACCCGTTTTCTGCTCTGCTGATAATTGGCAGTCGGGTCAAAATTATCATTCATTCCTGATATTCTTTCAACGAGCAATGGTTCAGTAATTTATCCGCAGAACATAATCAACCCTGCCTCGTTTGGCAAATGAATAGGGAAGATTTCGACTCGCTCCGATTCGTTCAATTCAAGAAAGAAAAGAGACAGAACTTCCGCCCTGCCGCCGGTCAATAGCCATTGCAAATTCGGGCCAATCTGCCGATATTATATGTGGTTAGCCCGGAACTATGTACCTGCCAGGACTTGCTCTCGAAAGGATTTGTATGACGGCCCGGTCCAGTTTGAAAACGATTTTACTTTTGGTGTTGGTGACAGCGAGTCTGGTATCCTACTCGCATGCGGGACCGACGCAGATAACCTATCAGGGCAGACTGACCGGTGCTGACAGCAATCCAGTTCTAGACTCGAGTTATTCTGTCCTGTTCGCGCTATTTCCGGATTCCGTGACCGGCTCAGTCCTCTGGGCGGAGAACGCCACCGTCAACACTACCGACGGTTTGTTTTCTTATCTGTTGGGGACTTCTCAGCCGTTTTCGCCAAATCTGTTTACCGACAATGACCAGTTGTACCTTGAAGTCCGTATCGGGTCCCAGATACTTGGCCCCCGTACGCTTTTTGCCGCAGTTGTAAGGGCCGCAGTAGCCGCCGATATTAAGGCCACAGACGATGCCGGAACCACTTCAATCCGTTCATTTGGGAATCAGCACAAGTTTGCAATATATGACTCCGCCGGTAAGGAGAAAATCGTATTCCAGGATCAGGCGGGGGATGCCGCCGTAGTGCTGCCGGATTCGTCGGTTAGCTCAGAAGAAATACTCGATGAACCTGGGGTAACGCTGAACACGAATGTAAATCTTGAATCGCTGGTCACCGGTATAATGAAGGATATTGTCCTGGTGACAATTACGATTCCCGATGACGGCTACATTGTTCTGTACGGTAAGTGCTACGTGCTACTCAGCGGCACGACCGGCGCCAATTCCGCCGTGGTCCAGATCGATGAAAACGAAGGCGGCGGTACCCAGTTTCCTTACTATGATATCGTTGGGTTGTCCGGCTATGTCAATTCCGGCACAAACTACTTCCCTATCTTCGTAACCCGCACCTACTTCAAGTCACGGGGGACGTATACGTTCCGACTTGAAGGACGCGCATCCAATCCCCCGCCCGCGTTAGCCCAGTCGTGGGACCATGTACTGACCGCAGTTTATTATCCCACCAGTTATCATGGCGTCTCAGCCGTAGTGACTGACCCGATGGGAAATCCGACAGCAGTGCCGATTATCGTGGATAGCACCGACTCCTTTCGGACACCCGGGACATATTATCAGTTGGACCTGAAGTATTTCGAGGAAAAGAGCAAGGCAGATAAGAAACAGCAGCGATGATCAGACGGTTCTATTTCACCAACATCATCTTCTTCGTGGCCGCATTCTCTCCGGCCGACAGTCTGTAGAAATAAACGCCCGAGGCCAGTTGGGATCCATCAAATGTAACCCTATGCGGACCGGCCGACAGGTATGAGTCCACTGGCGTCGTGACGTGCTGACCGAGAATGTTGAAGACTTCAAGCTTAACCCACTCCCCTTTGGCGAGCTCAAATTGAATGACTGTCGCCGGATTGAACGGATTGGGATAGTTCTGAGAGAGAGCGAATCGGGTCGGAAGTTCTTCCTGGCCCGGTCCATCCGGAAAAACGCCGGACATCCTTTCCAGATCATAAACATAGATTCCGTCTCCACCAGATACGGCAACTATGCCGTCGCCAGCGGCAATGATGTCTCCACCGATTCCGCCCTGTACGACAAGTGTGGGCACAGGTGTAGCCAGGTTAAAGATGGAGATGCCATCCGGGCCCACGGCATAGAGGCTGTCACCGGCCATTTGTAGATCGGTAACCTGAAGCGGGAGGTATATTACCGTATCCGTGAACATATTAGGGGGATCAGTGATGTCTATGACTGAAACGCGATCCGTCCCGAACACGAGCAACTGATTATCGTGAACGAAGGTCTTGAAAGAGTTGCCGTATAACCCCATACCCGATACAAGCGTCAGCGTAAAATCTTTATGAATTGCCCATGTCATGAGCACGCGCTTGAAGAGTACCACATACAGAAATGTATCCTTGACCGCGTAATCTTGAATTCTGTCGATGAAATTCCACCGATTGATATAAGTGACATATCCCGAATCCGTCAGAACATAGACATCCAAATAGTCCGGTCTATCAACAACCAGAACTGACCAATTTGGCCACCGGCTATCGACAAATTGAAGACTGCGTACAGGTGCGGCCCCAACACTGAACGTATTTTCCAGCGAGGCGGAGTCGGGGTTAGATGCGTTCAGGATGACACCTATTTTGTCGTAGCCGGGATATAGCACAACAAGCGAGTCGCCATTGTGGGCCATCAGGGACGTGGCATTAATATCAGGCCGAATCGCATACTCATGAGTAACATGCGCGGAATCGCCAATCTTCCAGACATCGACCGGGCTGGCTGAGCCGCTCGTGTACAAGTGGTCCCCGTAAACGAACATGTCCGCAACCACGCCGGAGCGATATAATCCTTGTTGAGGAGGGTTATTGTTTGTCAGATCGAATAATGACAATCCGCCGTTGGATCCGGGAAGCACGATAAACTGCTCGTAATTCACATTGAAGAAGTCGCCTTCAAGCTTGTAATCTTGAATGTCCACGACCGCCCTCTGAGTAAAATCACTTCGGTTGAAAATGTACATTTGGCGCTGGGCAAGAAGCAGAAGAAGCGCATCCGTCTTATATGCCTTCAGCATCGATGGAACACCAGGAATTGAATCGACTATACGTCCGCCTGGTTGGCTGAAGTCGCCAAAACTCGCCCCTCCTGAATTCAGCAGCAAGCAGATCTGAGAACCATAGTTTAGGAAGGAATTGACCCGGAAGGGAACGTACAAATAATCCACGAACTCACCGAATCCCGTTCCTGAAATGTCGTAGCGCAATATGCCGTTATATTCGTCCAGTACATACAGGGTGTCGTTTTGGACCTCAAGCTGACTTACGAGAATCCCCATCATGCTCGAGTCGGCGAAAGATGCTGACGAAAGGCCATCGAGGTGATAACGCCACACACCGTCGAACCATTCGGAAATATATACGTCATCGTTGTAAACCGTAAAATCAGCGAACTTTCTGCCCAGATCTACTGATCCGAGATAAGTCAGATGCGGAAGTCCGGAGAGATCCAGAAAATACAATCGCTGATTGTCCGCATTTACGACCAGCGTGTCCCCATACCGCTTCATCGTCGCTTCGGTAAAGTCAAAGAACAGTTGACTCTTAAATTCGAACAATGAGGAGTCCCGGTCATACTGCAGAACGGCCACCCCTCTTGTTGTAATCGTTACCGCAAAACTGTCGACCATCAGGACGGCATCAAACGAATTCAGTAAAATAGTGTTGTCTGGCATGGTGTCGAGTTGGGAGTACGATGGCGCCGCACCCACCAGCACAAGTAATAGAATCAAGACGGCTCTTTTCATTTCACCAACACCATTTTCCGGCTCAGTTGCGTCTCGCCGGTAGTTAGACGATACAGGTAGAGTCCCGAAGCGACTGAATTGCCATCGTAAGTCACCGAGTGGACACCCGGCGGCAACACCTCATTTACGAGCGTGGCCACGCGCTGACCCAGTAGATTGAATACTTCGAGCACGACCGGTCCCTTGCGGGCAAGGGCAAAATTAATTGTTGTCGTCGGGTTAAACGGATTCGGGTAATTCTGCGCCAGTTCTATCCGCGTCGGCAAGCCATCGGGCGGATTGTCAACGGAAGTCGGCAGTCGGTTCGATCGGTAGGTATTGGAATTGAGATTGTCCATCAGGAATTTGCCCCGGTTGGAGCCGTTCGCGCTTGAGGCATCGAAATTCCACACCAGAATATCACGATTATCGCTAATCAGAATCAGCTCGACCTTGCCATCACCGTCAAAATCGTCTACAAGCGGCGCGAATCTCGAGGAAAAGACTTCATAAGTACGGGCAGGGGTGGTGATCGGCCATCCCGGCAGTATCTCCGCAGTGTGGTCGAGGATATAGACACGCTCCGGTCCCGTGTTGGGAAGAATATAGCCGGATCGGAAGACTATTTCCGGATAGTCGTCTCCGGTGAGATTCGCGACCGTGGGCGTGCCGAAAGTCACCGCATCCGCAAAGGCGACGCCGGTCGGCGCCCCGGTTAATTGATGATAAGCGGTGCCGTCAGCCTTCCATATATAAAGTCTCCCGATATCGAATTCAAAAACTGTACACAGAATCTCCGGGATGCCGTCAAGATCGAGATCGGCCAGTATCGGATACGAGGCTATCCAACTCTTCGACTCAGGCATGGCGACCGGCCATCCCGGAAGATCGGTTCCCTGAGCGTTTCGCACCCAAAGGCTGGGAATGCCGGAAGAGTCATTGCCAAAAGTTACAATATCCAGTAAGCTGTCGTTGTCCAGATCGGCCATGGCTGTCCCGAACACCGACGGAACATTCAATATCAAGGGATTGGCATTCCCGAACGCCGGCTGGCCAGAGCGACCGTCGAACAGGCCCACGCCGGTGAACGGAAACGGCGAAGTATATGACGCCACCACCTCATAGAGGCCGTCGCCGTTCAGATCGGCCGAGGTGACGAACGGGGAGGTTCCCCCTCCGTAACCATAGGCATCCGATATCCGAGGATCAAATGTTGCAAACAGTCCCTGCAGCGAATAGAAATATGAATCGCCTGAAAACCGATAGGCCATCACCTGGCCTATCTTGTTGAGCATGACGATTGCCGAATCCTGGTCAATGCCAAGCCTGGTAATGGTCGGATTCGGATAGGAGTATCCGTACGGGATCAAACCTGTAAACGTGCTCACCGGCCAGCCGGCGGCCATTGTCCCATCATACTTGAACACATACAGTCCGTCCGCATTCGTACAAATGATGTCGTCGACACCGTCGCGGTCGACATCGTAAATAACCGGGAGGCATCTCATGTCCGTACCGACCATGGCAGGAAAACCGCTCAGCAACGATCCATCCGGGTGGAAAACATAGACACCATCGCCAGAGCACACGACAAGTTCTTTGATACCGTCGTGATTCAGATCCGCACAGACCGGCGACAGTCCTCCTTTTCCGCCAAGGGTTCGGGGCCAGCCCATCGCGAACGCGTTGTCCAAATAGACAGAGACGGTGTCTGTCACGAAACCATCGGAGTAATATCCTGTCAGAACAATCTTATACAACCCGGTGTCGATTCCTGAAAGCGTCCACTGGAACAGAAGCGAATCAAAGTATTCGCCGGTCGAACTGGTCAGGTAATGGCGGGCGCCATTGCGGATATAAGCGAGAGACATCGAATCATAATCGGGACCGTGGGCGGAGCCGTAGATGGGGATGTCATATTTGGATCTCTCCCCGCTCGACGGTGACATGATTCGCGTCAGCTTACGGCGCGAATGTACAAAATCCGTCAGTGATATATCACCGAAAGAATCGGTGAGCCTCAGATTGATTATTCCTTCAATAGTTGTATCGGTGAAAAACATGATAGCCGAATCCTGAGCGTTGACAGTCCCGGCGCTCAGCGGAAACCAGTCTGTGCTGCCGGATCCCGCTGAGTACTCAACCTGCCAGCTACCGGCGTATCCTCCGGTCGAGCGAATGACAATCGGCACATCACTTACATATCGCTGCTGTTTCACGGGCGACACAAACTTCAAACCGGACGGGCTCAGCAGGTCTAAAGTAGCATCTACATTCAGGTATCCATATCCGGAAAGGGTGTCAGGACCCACCAGTGAGTCTCCCTGTCCAAACGGATCAACCATATCGGTGGCACCGTTGAGTAGTGCCTGCTCCAATTGGCCGACAGGCAACTGCGGATGTAACGCGAGAATGAGAGCAGCGGCTCCGGACGCGATTGGGGCGGCCATTGAAGTACCATCAGCCAGGTAATACAGCGAATCAGGGCCGATTATGCGCACCCCCGGCTCTCCGCCGGCGGCATACATATCGGTCCCGGCCGCCCGTAATGAAAGGATATCCTGGCCGGGGGCCACCAGATCGATATGAGCGCCATACGTGGTGAAATACGTCAGGTCACCATCTGAATTCCCTGCCGCTACGACAAATGCTGAGTCAAATGCCGCCGGGTAGTAGCGATCCGTGCCGCCGGTATTGCCGGGCGCAATCGCCACGAAGACATTATTTTGGCGGGCGAAGTTCAGGGCCTCATGGAGAATCCCTGACTCAAAGGGCGTGCCCCAACTAATATTGATTACCTGGGCGCCGGCATTTACGGCATACATGATGCCTTCGGCTGCCACCGCGTTGGTGCTGTTCGGACGAATCTTGACGGCCATGATTTTCGATTCGGGCGCCACTCCCACAATCCCTTTACCGTCGCGCTTCGCCGCCACCAACCCGGCCAGATGTGTTCCATGACCTACGCTGTCAGTCGGATCATTATCTCCGATGGGATTGAAGAACGACACAACATCTCCCGAGACATCGTACCCAAGGGTGTCGTCAACGAAACCGTTGTGGTCATCATCGATGCCGTTGCCTGGAATTTCATCGGGATTCTTCCAGAACTGACCGGCCAGTTCAGGATGGTGAAGGTCCACGCCGGAATCGACAATGGCTACAACCACGGCCGTGTGTTCGGCCGGAGTCGCAGCATAGTAACTTGCCAGTCGGATATCCTTATTGGGCGTACCATGCTTGAAAACAAGGCTGTCGTTATTGGAGCCCTCGTTGCGGTCTATCCCCAGGTACTCCTGCCCGCTGTTATACAGGTACCACTGATCGGAGAACAGAGAATCGGTGGGGAAATCAAAGAACTCGATGTAATAGTCGGGTTCCACGTACTGAATATTGTCGGGGCCGAGTTGCGCAACGATGTCAGCCTCTTTAACCCCCTTATCAGGTGTGGAGTAAACATAAAACAAATCCCAGTTTGACGCATTTTTCAGCCCGGGCTTTACGACAAGGCGAAAGGCTTTGCCGAAAGTTGCGTTAGAGGAGACTGATTTTGCCAGTACACCCGGTTTGGCATTCGACCTGAGTTTTACAATAAACTTCCCGGGCACCGGTCCAGTCGGGTCGGCCGCTGACACGGCGAGCGTCCTGCCCAGAAGCAACTGGGACACGATGAGAAGGGCATATGCCACCGTCTTCAAATGTATTAATCGCACTTTCAGCGTCACTTTTTTCCCGGGATGAGAATCAGCCATTGAGGTCCAACATACTGTAAACGTACAGGACCGTCGCGGTGTTTAGCTCCGATTGTAAGATACTATCTCTCAACAACTTGTCAAGAGTTAATTGGACGGCGAGAATGGGCTCAGGCGGGCTTTGTCTTCAAAGCCAGCTTGTTTACCTTACCTGACTGGTACTTGGGGAGGGCATCGACAAAGTCAACATACCGTGGAATTTTGTGCTCGGCCAGCGTCTGGCGGCAGTAACGTTGGATGTCTTTGATGTCGGAATCGAATCCCGGTTTGAGAACAATGACTGCCTTAACTGCCTCACCGAAGACATCATCCGGCACGCCGAACACGGCAACTTCATGAATCTTGTTATTGGCGATCAGACACTCTTCGACTTCTTTGACGGAAATTCGGTTGCCCCCGGACTTGATAATCTCTTTTCTTCGCCCCACGATGAATATAAATCCATCGGAATCCCGTTTGGCCAGATCACCTGTGTACAGCCAGCCATCCTTGAGGACCTCACGCTGTTCATCGGGTTGATTCCAATAACCCATCATCACGGAATCTCCACCGACCACAATCTCTCCTTCTTCGCCGACGGCGGCATCGGAACCATCTTCCTTAATGATTCTGACCTTCAACCCCGGGACTTCGATGCCAACAGAACCGAGTTTCTCGCGCAACCGTTCGGGTGGAAGCCAGGTGACGCGGGGCGATGCCTCTGTCTGGCCGTACATGATGTAAACCTCTTTGTCGGGGAAGGTCTCGTACAAGCGACGGATTACATCTGGAGCCATGGCGCCTCCCGCCTGCGTGAAATACCTCAAGTTGGGAAACTCCCGGGTCGGGAAGGTGGAATTGTTCAGGAGGATAAGAAAATTCGACGGCACCCCGGACAGTCCGGTAACTCGTTCGGTTTGCATGGTGTCAAGAACCGTCTCGGCGTACATGAATCGATTATCGATTACCAGGCAACCGCCGACCATGGCGTGCGTTAGCAGAAGAGAATTGCCATAGATATAATAGAATGGAAGGATGACGATGACGCTGTCGTGCTGGGTAAGTTTCAGGTACTCAACCGTGCCCACCGTGTTGGCGACAAGATTTCGCTGAGACAGCATGACACCTTTCCCCTGACCGGTAGACCCCGACGTATAGAAGATGGCGGCAAGTTCCTTCGGAGCTTCCGGAACATCCTCCCAACCCACTAACGCAGATTTGACCTCGCTTTGAGGGCTCTCTGGAGCAGTGTGAAGACTGAGGATCTGGGACAGCGTGGCATGCTCCGCGCCCTCGAGTTTGACCATCAGTTCCTTGTCCGAGATAATGTGACGGAGCGATGGTTTTGATTCATAGAGTTTGGCCAGCAGGCGCTGAAAGCGGAAATGTATGAACAGGACCTGCGTCCCGCAGTCATCAAGAATGAACTTGAGTTTCTCAGGTGATAGTGAAGTATCCAGAGGCACAGGCACGAAGCCGGCTTTGAATACGGCGAAGTACGTGGTGACATAGTCGATGGAATTCTCGAGAAAGACGCCGATTCGAGCTCCCCGTTCCAGTCCGAGACTGGTCAAATACGCGGCTACCTTTGACGCATCCCGATGCAGATCGCGATACGAAATCCGACGATTCTCATGCACAACAGCCGTGTTCGAAGGAAACACGGCCGCGGTTCGGGTCAGGAAATCGCTGATATTCATATTAGCTACGGACGCGGCGCGGCCCGATGTTAACGGATGCTCCGAGCAGGCCGCCCACGCTAACTGGACTTCTTCGCAATAAAGTTGACGAGGTTGTCGATGGAGTCGAGGTTCGTGGGGGTCATTTCCTCGTTTTCAATTTGAATATTGTACTTCTCTTCGATAAAGCCGGTAACTTCGAGGATGCCGGTTGAATCGACAATACCGTTTTGCATGAACGAGTCCGAGTCATTCAGCATGCTCGCGTCCGCCCCGAAGAGAAAGGTTTCCACAATGAAGTTTCTGATTTCCTGTTTTACCGTATCCTTGTTCATAGTCTCTCTATTCACTAATCGTTTGTTTATTTCAATTTCGGCTTCCGGTTCGGATACTAACCCTGGAGTGAAATCTCCAACGGTTCCATCCTCAGATACTCGGTAGCGGTTATCTTTCTTTGTATGTTGGCATAGCCCCGTTCGACCTGTTCCACGCTCAACCCGAGAACTTTTGCCGCCTCGGCCGCCGGTACATCATGTTCCATCGCGTACCAGAGCATATCCATGCGATAGAAGTCCAGCCCGAAGAAGAATTCTTCCTGCGTGACCTCCGCGCTGTAAGTATCGGTGGTCGGTTTACGGCTGACGATTTCGTCCGGCACACCAAGGTACTTGGCGATCTCATAGACCTGTATCTTGAACAGCTGCGCGATCGGTTTGAGGTCCGTGCCGCCGTCGCCGTACTTGACAAAGAACCCTTGCATATGCTCGTCTTTGTTGCCGGTTCCTATGACGGCCCAGTTTCTCTTTTCCGCGTGGTAATACAGGGTGGTCATCCGGAGGCGCTGTTTCAGATTAGTCGAGGCCACGATCTGCAGATATGCCTTAAGCGGCAGGCGCTCTGATTTCTTCTCCCCTTTTGCGTTCTCCAACTCAAGGGTAAAGAAATTGAACGACTCTTTTTCAAGAATATTGGTTGGAATTATAATTTTGGATTTCCAGACTTTGGGGTCGTAATCGGGAAATACCGTCCGGATCGCTTCATCGCGCCGTTCGTAGCACTTCATGCCGGCCAGACCATCGGAGATACTATCCTCGAAAGCTTCGAAGCCAAACTTGTCAGCGAGTATCCGGGCGAGCCGCTTGCTTTCAGGCGATGAGTCCCGCTCAGGCATCATTATGCCGACCACCCGATTCGGGCCGAGCGCCCGGGCGCACAAAGCGGAGACGACTGAAGAATCAATACCGCCGGAGATGCCGATCACGGCGCCGGTCTTTTTCATGTCATCGCGGATCTGCTTGACCAGCATTTGGCAGAGGTAGTCGGTAACCTTTTTGGCGTCTATCGCCAGACTGTCCTTATGGAATGTCAAGTTTACGTCCTTTGTTTAAGCTGTTAGGGTTGACAACCGGAGCCCCAAAGGTAATAAAAAATCCGAGTTTGGCAAGAGGCAAAATCGTAGATTTTATTTATCCAATTTGTATGGGTAGCCCGGTTGCCACCGGAGGCTAACTACCCCATTTTATCGGACTTAGCTCCCGAATCTTGAGGGGGGAAGTCATTGCGCTCACTTTTCCCCGTCCCGGCTCATTTTGAGCAGACGGATAAACTCGGGAGTGGTTCCGCAACACCCCCCCACCGCCCCCGCTCCGGCGTTCCGGAGTTGCTCCGCGAGGGCGATAAACTCAGAGGCGGTCATAGGATATTCCAATTTACCGGCCACCGAGGCGGGAATTCCGGCATTGGGTCTGGCCAGAATGGGCAGCGCTACCGCATCTTTAATCCGGCGGATAGCGGTCACCAGATCCTCCGCCCGAGTCATGCAGTTAGCGCCGACTAAACTTACCCCTTCTGTTTCCATTCGCTTTGCGGCTTGCCCAATACTCAGACCGTCGGAAGTCCTCAAGCTCTGATTGAATGTAAAACTTACTCCTATCGGCATTGAAGTTATTCTTCGCGCCGAATCAAGCCCTTGTATTGCCTGGGCCACGCTGGTCATCGTTTCGAAAAGGATAAATTCGACACCACCGGTTACCAGCCCACGAATCTGGTCTTCATATGGATCTTGATTTTCCCCTGACGGTGCCGGTCCAACTACTCCGACTACCGGGACCGACTGACCGGCCGACTCGACGGCTACCGACGCGAGTCTTTCGTTGATGACTCTTGTTTCGGCGGTCGGACTAAATCCGACAAGTCGAGCCCGATTAGCCCCAAAGGTCGCGGTGCAGATGATATCGGCACCGGCATCAATGTAGTTCGCGTGTATCTGCCTGATTATTTCTGGATGGTCAAATGCAAACAACTCAGGACAGCCGTCGACAGGACAGCCGAGGCGAAAAAGCTCGGTGCTGATCGCCCCGTCGAAGACGGTGACTGCATTTGGGACCAGGATTGACATAATTACACCTGACAGTCAACAGCCACAAAACGGCCGCCGCGCATCAAAATACTAATTCGCCGGGAGCCGGGTCATAGGCGAAGAAAAGTTTTACCCGCCTCTGGTCGCCGGAACCGGTAAATCCGGTCACGCGAATCAGGGCAAAGGTATCGGCCTCGGTCCGAAGCAGAAACCACTCGCCCGAATTGACTTTGACCCGGTCCTGAGTGACGGACGGTTTAACATCAGAAAGTTGCCCCCGGATAATGGAGAAGGGTGCCCGGGAATTGAGATTCAGCAGACGATTTTTCTTGAGGAATCCGTTCAACCTGTCAGGTGAAGCGAGGTAGTCGTTGCCCTCGAGGGTGTAGTAATACAGGTCGTTATCACTGGCGTCCGCTCGCACATATTCATTTCGTTCAAATGAATAGCCATCTTCTCCGGCCTTGTATCTAACAGCGAGTTCTATGTCACCGCGCGGACCGGGAATCGCGAGGGCTTCATTCGACGGCCCTGACATTGTCCGGTCCGCATTCACCACTCGTACAGATACGTAATATTTCTTGCCATTATCCAGACCTTCGGCGATAAAGTGCTGATAAGCATCATCGGGATTGGTGTCGCCCGGATAAGGGCTGGGGTTGAACGGACGGACATTGGTCGCGGCGTTCTCTTCCGGGCTATCACCCAACAGGGGCTTCTCACTTATGTAGATATTGTACCCGCTTTTGAGTCCGGTGCAGTTGTCCTGCCAGTAAACATCAAGCATTCCGTTGCCGGCATCTACCTGCAGGTTCTTGGGCTGACAGCTCGGCCTTGCTTCTTCGGTCGGTTTAGTCTTAGGCACGCATCCGGCTATGAATAGCGCGGCGGCTATCACGGTGAGTGCATAAACGAGTGCCGATCTCATTCTCATTTTACCAAAAGCTCCATCTGCCTGGGACCAAGAAATCTCGCCCCATTAGCTGTAACCACCGCGTCTTCTTCCAGACCGACACACCCGATCCCCGGCAAATCGATCTCCAGTTCGAGGGTCGTGACCATATGCTCTTCGAGCGGTGTGTTCGGTGTGTTTCCGTAGCGCTCCCAGCGGGGTCCGATAATCGCGCCGCCATCGTGAACCGATCTCCCCAACTGGTGGCCGAGCGCGTGCTGGTACACCGGATAGCCGCTCTCTTCCAGCATCTGGCGGGCGACCGCATCAACCTCATGTCCTTTCACACCGGGCTTGCACATGTCACCAGTCTTTGTGATGATGTCCCGTACGGTTATGAATGCCTCGGTAAGCTCCGAGGGGGGGCTTGTTTCATTGGTGCGTTTGAAATAGAGCAAGCGCTGAATATCCGAACAATAGCCGTTATATCTGATACCGAAATCAATATGCAGAAGGTCCCCGCGAGACAATTTGACGTCAGTCGGCGCCACATGTCCAGCCGGTGTCTTTGCTCCCGCGTTCACTATGGTGGCAAACGAAATCGTGTGTCCTTCTTTTTCGATCTCGCTTTCAAGCAGATGGGCTACTTGCTTCTCCGTCATACCGATTTCGATTTTTACAGCCGCTCGCTGCCAAACAGAGTCGGCAAGTCTTGCCGCCGTTTCCAGCAAGTCGACCTCAGAAGCAAGTTTGATACTTCGAAGACGGGAGACGAGGGTTTCCGAAGACATCAATCTGTCCGCGAATGGCGTACCCTCTAAGTATGCTCGAATCTGAAGATACATCCCGTGCGTAAGACCGTCGGCCGCACAGTTATCGGGTGAGTAGTTCAGCGCGATTGACTTTGGATCCAATTCTGTTATCAGTTTCCTGAAGTCCTCGCCGACTCCCTGAACATACGGAAGAACGCGGGTGAACCGTCCGGATTTTTCATACTCTTCAGCATCGAAATTTCCCACCATAGCTATTGCTTCACCCGTTCGCGTGAACACAATGAACGACTGCCAGGTAGCGCTCAAACCGACCACCATCGGAAGAGTCGGATCGGCCATCATATCAGTCTCGCGGACGAAAATGACCCAGCAGTCGAGATCAAGTTCATCGAGGAGCCGGGTTGCCTGCGTGATTTTGTCTTTGATAATGTCCATGGCACAGAAAATAGGGTGGTCGGCGGGGTCAAACAAGGATTTTCGGGGCTGCAGGACAAAAACCTCTCTTTGGCTGAAACAGGCATCTCTTTTCCGGACAGCGGGATACGATTCGGCCCGAAATCTTGGGTTAAGGTTTGGAGAAAAAATGGACGATACTAATTCATAATCATAAGACTCGACAAATCATCCTGCGACAACAACAACCTATAATTCCCGGGAGGAATTAATATGAATAACGGAACCTATGAGATGAGCTCATCGCCGTTCGGCATGGCGTTCGGCCTGTTTTTCTGGCTGTTTGTTATTGCCGCGTACCTGTTTTTCGCTTACACCCAGTATCGGGTTGCCCAGAAATGCGGCAACAAGGAGACTGCATGGTGGGCATTCGTGCCGATTATGAACATCCTGCTGTTCTGCCAGATGGCTCACCGTCCTCTCTGGTGGGCAGCGCTTCTGCTGATCCCGATCGTCAATCTCGCGATCTTCCTTATAATGGGTGTTGAATTGGCGAAGAACGCCGGGCATTCGCCTTTCTGGGGAATCACACTTATCATTCCGTTCCTCAATATCGTTGCCTGGATCGTGATGGCCTTCACGGAAGGTTCATCGAAGCAGCACCCGGCGCTTGCCAGCCACACGCATCAGCCGCAGCGCACTCCGCAAAGTGTCCGTTAATCAACCTGAATGTGCTCTGAATACATGAAAGAGGGAGTTTCGCCACAAGCGGAACTCCTTCGGTATTTGCAGCGGCAGCGATTCTGAAGGAGCGTGCCAAAGTTCTTCAGACAGTAATTGTGTGAGCCGGGATATGACATCCCCTCACAGGCTGGTAACAGCATGCTTCGGCTTTGCCTACACCGAGCTTCTCAATCCAACGTGGCTGGCGGCGCGGTCGCCCACCCTACTCCGGCACAAGCTGGAAATCGCAGTTCCCAACATCGGCCATCACGTTTACGACTTCTTTCCATTTGGTGTAATACCCAACTTTCTGAACATAGACGGTCGTACTCATGCCATAGAGTGGAATCCTATACCTGCCGGCCGAGTCAGTGAGTCGCGGATCGGGCAAGGTCCCTGTCGTGTCTGGCCATCTAACCGCCGCACCTTCAATGGGTAACCCCGTAAGGGAGTCGGTAACCGTACCTGATACTTGAGGAACGTAGCCGTCTGTAGGCCGGTCTTCGACACAGCCGGCTGCTAACAAGATGAGACAAAAAGCGAAGGTAACCGCTATAATCCATTTCATAACGCAGTCTCCTTATTGTCTTTTCTGCCCAACTCCGGCACAAGCTGGAAATCCACAGTGTCCCCGTCATGTGCCTGCCGCCATTTTGTTCTATAGCCGTCCTTGACAGCGTATACGGTGGCCCCACTTCCCCAGGTTGTGAACCGGTAAGTGCCAGTCGAAACAGTGTATATCAGGACTTGTGCTGAATCAGAAACTGCGATAGCCACTGAGTCCAGCGCCGCACCTGAGATAGAATCAGTCACGGTGCCGGATACGGTCATCGCCGTCTCAGTAATCCCGGGATCTCTATCACAGGCCATTTCGCAGCAGATGGCCAGCACGGTCACGGCTATCATTGAATTCCATTTCAATGTGTATCCTCCTTATTCTCTTTTCACACCGCTTGTCTGCCCAATCTCTTTGGGTTCTACGGGCGACTTATATTCGTCCAGCGAGTGGCAACATGTCCCGGGCGGACCGCCGTCAAACATGTATTCCGTGAGAATGACCGGGTCAGAGATATCAATTAAGCCATCACAGTTCAGGTCCGCCGATGCCGGGTGCAGGGGCAGTGGTCCCTCGTCGAACATGTATTCCGTAAGGTACAGCAGATCTGCGATGTCTATCGTAACGTCGCCACTATTGTCGATATCCATGCAGATGTAGTTGATATAGACCACCCGCATATTGCTAATTGTGTTCTACGCAATCGGATCACACCTGTCGCCGGCAAGACACACCGCATCAGTGCCAACAGAATACGGATTTGTTTGGACACCATTTGTTCTCCCCATTAGTGTACCAAATACGGCAAGCCCGGATTTCAAAGTTGTCGAGAATCTATGCACCCATCAAGACTGCCTCTCTATTAACACATACGGAGCATGTATTGACTTGTCAATGTTTATTTTGGGCATGCAAGGCAGTTTTCTACTGCAGGGACAAGGCGGCGAATACTAAGTGTGTCGATTCGGGAGCTTCGCGATGCGTCGTCACTGTTCACAAATCGACTGAATGCAGCCCTGTATGACCGTTAAATGTCTCTGTCAGCCGGACCATCGTATTCAAACGGCATCGGCCCGAGCTTGCGCATAGGTTTTTCGCGAGTCATTTCTTCGTAGGCGTGTGCGACCAAGCCGGGAACACGCGAGATGATAAAGAACCCTTTGCCCAGCCGCCAATCGAATCCCATGTCCGAAATTACCGCTGCGATGGCACCGTCGACATTGATCGGCAGCTTCTTGCCGGTCTTCACTTCGAGCGCTCTCTCCACAGCCTTGCACAACTCAATATGTTTTCCTTTGTAACCGTGACGTTCGGCGATCTCGAACAGTTTGCCGGTGCGAGGATCGACGTTGTGCAGACGGTGACCGAATCCGGGCATCCGCTTTTTCGATGTACCCAGCCAGTCGACCAACTGTCCGGCCAATTCGGCGGGGTTGTCCCCTTTTTTCGCCCACTCCTGAAGAATCTTAGCAGATTGCTCAATTGCCCCGCCGTGCGTATCGCCAATTACCAGAACGCCTCCCGCGATCGCCGCGTTCAGCGAGTTACCACCGGACATTACCGTACGCGTGCCAAGTACCGATGGCGGCGAGGCACCGTGGTCGAGCGAAGATACCAGAATGGCATTCATCAAAGCGGCCTCCGCTTTCGATGGTAGTTCGCCTTTGAGAATCAGGTAGACTGCCTCGGCATACGAGAGGTTTTCCATTATGTCCGCAATGTCATAACCCTTGATACGAATTTTGCCGGGTCCGATATTGGTTATAGCCGTCTTCCAGAGTTCTTCTGCCATATATGCTCCTTTGCGCTTCTTACTATTTACTCATTGCTGTGGTGTCTTCTCTGCCTGCTCCTTGACCAGCCCAAGCCATTGCGTCTGCAGACTGTCGACACTCATATTGAAAAGACTGACCACGCTCGAGTCAAAACTCGTCTTTGAAAGCCACAACTGATCAAGCTGGTCGATGCCGTAGGTGTAAACTATGAAATCGACAAATGAAGCAGCCTCGCCGGACTGCAGTCGCTCCGTGTCACTGTTTGTGGTCGTATCTTTTGCCAGACTATCCAGAGGAATGAAAGACTTATTCTGCAAGTAACCGTCTGTGACAACATGGTAGTTTTGTCCCGAATTATCGAGCAAACTAAGCAATCCGTGGCGAAGAAATGCGAAGGATGGAGGCTCTTTCTGCCATTTGGGAATAAGCCATTGCATTATGGTCACGCCGAAATAGCTTGGCAGCCAGAAGTAAACCGTATCTCCTTCAGCGAACGGGTAGTGCCGGGGAGTCATCTCCCTTCCCTGGCCAGGACCGGTGTAAAAAATAACAACCGTGGTGTCCACCGGGACCGGAATATGAAGAAACTGGCAATCGCGGTTTATCGAGGCCACATAGCTCACGGCCATATCATGGAGATTATCCTTCTGGGGGTGGTCAGCCGGATATACGATTCGGACATTCTGATAGGTGTAAGTTTTCCAGTTATCGTAAGGCCCTTTTACGACCGGCGGGGCGGTTTCATGTTTTTCCTTGCCACAACTCACCAGAACTAAGGCGACCAGAATAGTTGACAATAAAGTAAGCTTTTGCGAATAAGATATAAGCATGTTTCGCTCGATTCCCAAATTGTCCGGTGTTCAACAGATCTTCTAATTTATTAGATTGTATAATATTTGGAGAATATACCAGACCCGTATCTCCCTGTCAAACCATATGTAATCGTTATTTTTTTCACAAATCGGCTTGACTTTGTAGGCAATATGGGCGATATTTTAAGCAAGACTATTTTTAACGTGATTCATCAATTTCTCCGCATTGACGGGTTGAAAAAGGAGAAATGAATCGCTATTTTAAGGGCTTGATACCGAAGGATTTTACAGCATGTCCCGCGAACAGACAGTGACAACTTTCAAGCCTCCCGTTTTCTCCAAACCGGTAATAATCATTGTGGGCGGCTACGGTTCCGGGAAGTCCGAAGTCTCGGTGAATCTTGCCCGCTTTTTGGTCAGTCACCTCTGCCCTTCGGAGCCGGTGGCAATTGCCGACCTGGATATCGTAAATCCTTACTTTCGTTCGCGCGAAGCTTCGGTAGAGCTCGAGAAGCTCGGCATCCATTCCATTACTCCCAAAGGCGGGCATTTCTACGCTGACCTGCCGATCGTCCTGCCTGAAATCAAAGGAGCCATCGAGGATCGAGTCGGAAAGCTGATATTGGATGTCGGCGGCGATGACGTAGGTGCGCGCGTGCTCAGTTCGCTTGCCGATGCCTTCACTGAAGGAACCTATGAACTTCTACTTGTGCTGAATGCGAACCGTCCGTTTACCTCGACGATTGAAGGGTGCCTCAAGATAATCAGGGAAATTGAAGACGCGTCACGTCTTCGCTTCACCGGTATAATCTCTAATACGCACCTGATGGAGTATACCACAGCTGAGACAATGTTGTCCGGTCTGGATTTTTCAAAAGAAGTCGCGGCCGCGGCGGAACTGCCCGTGGTATTCGCCAGCGCGACTCAACAGGTGCTGAAACGAGTAGATCCAAAACTTATCGATATCCCGGTGCTTCCGCTGATCCGCTCCCTGCTCAAGCCATGGGAACACAAGGAAGTCAGCCGTGAGGATACCTAACATATAAGGGACGCAATAATGCCCGGTGTTACGATAGACAAGAATCATTGTAAAGGCTGTGAGTTGTGCGTCAGGGCCTGCCCGCAACAGATCCTGGCGATGTCCAAAAAGATCGGCCTTAAGGGGTATTTCTACGCCGAGCTGGTCGAGAGTTCCCGGTGCATCGGGTGTCGCATTTGCGCGATAACATGCCCGGACGCGGCGATCGAAGTACACACCCATGGAACGATGTTTACACTGTTCGACTACTGAGCCGCGGGCAACGAAAAGGAATGATATGGCAAAGATATTGATGAAAGGAAATGAGGCGATAGCCGAAGCGGCGTTGAAGGCCGGTGCCAACAACTACTTCTGCTATCCCATCACACCGCAGACGGAAGTGGCTGAGTATCTGGCGCGGCGGATACCCGAGGTGGGTGGAATCTTCCTGCAAGGCGAAAGCGAGCTGGCAGTGGCCAACATGCTGTTCGGCGCAGCCGCTACCGGAAAGAGAGTCTTCACTACGTCATCGAGCCCCGGTATTTCGCTGATGCAAGAAGCGATTTCATACATGGCGGGCGCCCAACTGCCGGTGGTCATAGTAAATATCATGCGCGGCGGGCCCGGTCTCGGCGGTATCCTGCCGGCGCAATCCGATTACTTTCAAGCCACCAAAGCGGGCGGTCACGGCGACTACCGCCTGCTGGTACTGGCGCCGTCCACCATCCAGGAGGCAGTCGACCTGATGATGCTGGCCTTTCACCTGGCGGACAAATACCGCAACCCGGTCATGATGATCGGCGACGGGATGATCGGCCAGATGATGGAGCCCGTGGAATTTCCGGATAAGTACATCGAACCGGAAGAGCTTCCGGCGAAGACCTGGGCCGCAACCGGCGCCAAGGGACGTAATCCATATGTTATCAAGTCACTGTTCCTTGACCCGGTGCTTCTTGAGAAGAACAGCTGGTTGCTTCACGAAAAGTACGAGCAGATGAAGAAGCACGAAGTTCGTTTTGAGCGATACAAAATATCAGAACAGAACGAGATATTGTTGGTGGCTTACGGCACGATGGCCCGTATCTGTCAAACGGCAATCGATGACCTTGAATCCGAAGGGATTTCGGTCGGACTCTTCCGCCCCATCACTCTGTTCCCGTTTCCACAGACTCAGATTCATGAAGAAGCCGCCAAGAAGAACGTGCATAATGTCCTGGTGATTGAAATGAGCACGGCTCAGATGTGTGAAGATGTCGAGCGAGCTGTGCTGGGAAAGAAGCCGATCAGCTTTTACGGCCGGACCGGAGGAATCGTCCCGGCGCCCGAAGAAGTCGTCCACCAGATCAAAGAGCTCCTTGGCACGAAAAAACCGTCGAGCAGAAAGAAAACGTGAGGTCAATTATGGCAGAACAGAACACTACGATATTTGCCAGACCGGAAGCGATGACCGAGACTATCACGCATTACTGTCCCGGCTGCACTCACGGAATCATACACCGGCTCGTTGCTGAGGCAATCGACAGTCTGAATATCCGCGAACGCACGTTGGGCGTGGCGCCGGTAGGCTGCTCCGTACTGGCATATAATTACTTCTTCACAGATTTTCTGGAGGCCCCGCACGGACGCGCCCCTGCACTGGCAACGGGATTTAAACGGCTTCGACCGGACATGATTGTTTTCACGTATCAGGGCGACGGCGATCTCGCTTCGATTGGGATGGCGGAGATCATTCATGCCGCTAATCGTGGCGAAAAATTCACGACGATCTTCGTCAACAATGCCATCTACGGCATGACCGGCGGACAGATGGCGCCGACCACCATGCCCGGTCAAATCACCACTACATGCCCCTCAGGCCGAAACGTTGCTCAAACCGGATATCCGATCAAGATGGTCGAGCTTCTGTCAGGCCTGGTGACGCCGATGTATCTTGAGCGTGTGTCGGTTCATGACCCGCAGCACATTGTCCTGGCCAAGCGGGCGATCAGAAAAGCATTCCAGTACCAGATTGACAACCGTTGTTTTTCGTTAATAGAAGTGCTGTCCACCTGTCCGACCAACTGGGGACTGACTCCCCGGGAGTCCACCACATGGCTGGAGAACCATCTTCTCCCCTACTACCCGCTTGGGTGCCGCAAAGATATCGGTGAGAAGGAAGGTGATAATGGAGCAGTTTGAAGTCACTCTTGCGGGATTCGGCGGCCAGGGAATCATGACCGCCGGACAGCTTCTCGCCTATAGCGGTATGCGCGCCGGCAAACAGGTGGTCTGGCTCCCCTCGTACGGTCCCGAGATGCGCGGCGGTACGGCATATTGTACGGTGGTGATTTCGGATGTCCGCATCGGTTCACCGATTATCAACTCACCCCGCGGCCTTTGCGTATTCAATCGACCGTCGTTTGACAAGTTCGAACCCCGGTTGAGGCCGGGCGGCCTGCTGGTGGTCAACTCCTCTCTGATCAACGCCACCACCGAGCGGACGGACATCACGCAGCTGCTGGTGCCGGCTAACGACATGGCCCAGAAGGCCGGCAGCCCGAAGGCGGTGAATGTCGTGATTCTGGGCGCCTTTATCGGTGCAACGGGCCTGGTCGACTACGAAATCGTCAAAGATACGGTTGCGGAAAAAATGGGCCGAAAAAAGGAATTCCTGGATATCAATATGAATGCGCTGCAACAGGGCTACGACCTTGCGGCGCGCTTGTTGGGTCAGGAGAACAAGGTATGAATCACGACTTGAACAAGTTGCCGGCGATATTTGACCGATATCCGAAATCACAGGAGTCGCTGATTGCGGTTCTTCAGGATATCCAGCGGGAATTTCAATTTCTTCCGTGTGAAGCGCTCGTGGAAACATCGCGCGTACTCAACGTGCCCTTGAGCAAAGTCTTCTCCGTTTCCACATTCTACAACGCTTTCAGTCTCAATCCGCGTGGAGAGACAATAGTCCGCGTGTGTGTCGGCACTGCCTGCCATATTCGCGGCGCGAGGCTTATTCAGGACCAGGTTGAGAGCCTGCTGAAGATCAAGGCGGGCGAGACTACCCCCGACATGAAATTCACCGTTGAAGTGGTAGCCTGCGTCGGCGCGTGCGCCATGGCTCCGGTAGTGATTGTCAACGAGAAGTACTATGGGTCGGTCAAGGTCAGTAATGTCAAGAAACTGGTAAAGGCAAAGTGAGATGCGAATAGAAAATCCCAAGCAACTGGTCCAGATGCAAAAGGAATATCTTGCCGGCCAGTCTAAATATCCGAAGAAGGTGATGGTCTGTTGCGGTACCGGGTGTCTCGCCAACGGCGCGATGAAGATTGTCGAGGCCTTCCGCGAAATACTTGACACGCGCGGGGTGAAGAATTTCACAGTGGAAGCGCTCAAAGAAACGGGCTGCCATGGATTCTGTGAACAGGGTCCTTTGGTCATCCTTGAACCGGAGGGCACCTTCTACACCCGAGTCAGGGCCAAAGATGTTGAGAAGATTATCGACGAATCCATTACCGGAAATGGCACGATCGAATCGCTTTTGTACACCAACCCCGTCACCGGCAAGAAGATTGAGCATTACGACGATGTTGAGTTCTTCAAGCACCAGCGGCGGCTCGCGCTTCGCAATCTCGGCAAGATAGCGGCGCACAGTATCCGGGAATATATCGCGGTTGGCGGTTATCAGTCGCTGGCAAAGGCGCTGTTCAGTATGACCACCGACGAAGTGATCGACGAAATCACCAAGTCCGGTCTGCGCGGACGGGGAGGCGGCGGCTTCTCGGCAGGCAAAAAGTGGCGCACCTGTAAGGATGTGGAGTCGGACACTCATTATGTAATCTGCAACGGCGATGAAGGCGACCCGGGTGCGTTTATGGACCGGAGTATCATGGAGGGCGACCCGCACGCAGTCCTCGAAGGAATGATGATAGCGGCCTATGCGATCGGCGCAAAACAAGGCTACATTTACGTGCGCGAAGAATATCCGCTGGCGGTGACGCATCTCCAGAAAGCGATCAACGACTGCCGGGAATACGGGCTTTTGGGTGACGGTGTCCTGGGAACTGACTTTTCGTTTGATATCCGCATTGCCCGGGGAGCCGGCGCATTCGTTTGCGGTGAGTCCTCGGCCCTGATGAAATCGGTCGCGGGCGAAGTCGGTGAACCCCGTGATAAGTATATCCGGTCGGTCGTCAAGGGACTGTACGATAAACCCACCGTCCTCAACAACGTCGAGACGTTCGTCAATGTCCCGATCATCATTGACAAAGGAGCCGAGTGGTTCAGGAAAATCGGGACCGCCGGAAGTTCCGGCACGAAAGTCTTTTCCCTCGTCGGTAAAGTCCGGAACACCGGGCTGATTGAAGTGCCGATGGGAATAACGCTTCGTGAGATCATATACGATATCGGCGGCGGGATTATCAACGATCGCCCCTTCAAGGCGGTTCAAACCGGAGGACCCTCAGGCGGATGCCTCCCCGAGTCCAAGCTCGACCTCCCGGTCGATTTTGACACCCTGACGGATGCAGGCGCGATGATGGGCTCCGGCGGGATGATTGTGATGGATGATCGGACATGCATTGTCGATGTTGCGAAGTATTTTCTTTCGTTTCTGGTGAAGGAGTCCTGCGGCAAGTGCGTGCCGTGCCGAGAGGGTTTGTATCAGCTCCACCAGATGACCGTCAAGGTAAGCGAGGGTAAGGCGACCGAGGCCGAGTTAGCCAAGATGGAGAAGCTCTCGGAAATGGTCATTGTCGGTTCGTTGTGCGGACTCGGCAAATCCGGCCCCAATCCGCTGCTGAGCACAATCAAGTATTTTCGCGATGAGTATCTTGCGCATATTCGGGACAAGAAGTGTCCGGCAGGCGTCTGCCGCGATCTTATTCGTTACGATATTCTCGATAACTGCACCGGGTGCATGGCATGTATCAGCGCCTGCGCCGTCAGCGCCATTACGGGCAAGAAAAAAGAAGTGCACATTATCGATCAAAACAAATGCACAAAGTGCGGCGCTTGCGAAGCGGTCTGCACATATGATGCCATCCGGGTGAGTTAGGAGAGCCCATGATAACTATGACAATAAATGGACGGGTGGTTCAAGCCGAAAAAGGCGAAACGCTGTTGACTGTTATCCGCCGGGAAAAGATTAACGTTCCCGCCCTGTGCCATCACGAGGCCGTTCAGCCATTCGGCGCCTGCCGGCTCTGCATGGTTGAGATTACCCGGGAAAGCTGGAACGGGTGGTGCGACTATGTCACCTCGTGCCTCTACCCCGCCGCCGACGGTTTAATCGTGAGTACCCACGCCCCGAAGGTCAATGAACTCCGGAAGACCATCCTGGATCTTTACCTGGCTCGCCACCCGCATTCCCCTGAGGTACGCGAGCTCGCCGCCGAATATGGAGTCACGAAAACCAGCTATGAGACCGTGGTCGACGGAAATAATTGTATCTTGTGCGCGGTGTGCACGCGTATTTGCGATGCCATGGGATTTAAGGCCATCTCGACCGTTGGGCGAGGTCACGGCAAAGAAGTCGCCCCGCCTCTCCTCCAGGCCCCGCCGGCATGCACCGGATGCCTCGCGTGCGCAAGGAACTGTCCGACCAACTACATTGAGTTCTCTATAAACAACAATACACTTACTATCTGGAAAAAAGAGTTCGAAGTGATGACTTGCTCGCGTTGTGGGAGGCCGGGGATCACGAAGGTGTTCGCCGAACACCTCAGCCGGGAGCGGGACATTCCGATTAGCTATTTTGAGGTCTGCGATGAATGCCACCGCAACGAGCTGAAAATGACGATGGGCAAGATTGCCAACTGGGAACGGGAGGCGAGGCGATGAAATACCAGTTCTATGTAAACCCCGATGCCTGCACGGGCTGTCGGTCATGCGAACTCGCCTGTTCCTTCACCCACGCAGTCGATGGCGTGCGGGGACTTACCCGGATAAATCCCCTGCTGACTCAGTTCAAGGAGTTATGGGTGCCGGTAGTCTGTCTGCAGTGCGATGACGCGGCGTGCGTTAAGTCATGTCTGGTCAACGCGCTCCAGCGCAATCTGGCAACCGGAGCTATTGAACTCAATCAGGATGTTTGTGTAAAGTGTATGGCCTGTGTTTCCGCCTGCCCTTTCGGGTGCGCTATCTTGGACACCCAGCAGAATATGGTAGTAAAGTGCGACCTGTGTGGCGGTGACCCGGCGTGTGCACACTTCTGTCCCTCCAAGGCCCTCCAATGGAAGCCTGCGGTGGTCGTCAAGCGGAAAGTTGCTGTCTAAGCATTTCAGCCGATTGGACGTCTTTAAGCAGGCATGGACAAGTCATTTTGATTGTCGGCCCGGACAATTACCCGGGCCGACAGGCTCCAAAATAGCCCTTGACTTGTATGTCAATTTTAAGCTAATTAAAGACTTAGACGAAAACTGTTCTCGTGCGCAGGCGCGGCATGGATCGTTGGGAAGCGCCTGTCGGCAGATTGTATCTTGGGGAAACCCGAGGTGATTTCGCACGTAACTGTAAATATCCTCGCGTGGAGGCGTATGATATGAGATTATCCGATCGCGAACAAAATGGTGTCGTTATTCTCTCGCCCAAGGGAAAGATTATGGGCGGTCCTGATGCCAGCCTGCTTCATGACAAACTCTACGAATTTATCGAGCAGAACAAAAAACGTGTGGTCATCGATCTTGCTGGGGTTGACTGGATGAATTCTACCGGCCTCGGCATCCTGATTTCGGGGTACACGACGTTGCGCAATAACGAAGGCGAGCTGAAGCTTGCCAATGTGACGGAGAAGATCCAGTCACTTCTGACCATCACCAAGCTGGTCACCGTTTTTGAGGCCTATGACTCCATAGAAGAAGCCATACAGTCGTTTAAGTAACCATGTGCCCTGGGTAGACGGGATACGAACATACTCTCACAGGTAGGCAGCAGATCGGCCTGCCTGTTTTTTTAGGAGAAATTTTTTTTAATGAAAAATCCAATCATCTCGGGTAACACAATCACTATCCCTTCCAGTCACGACTTCCTGACCGACGTCGACATGTTCGTGGAAGGGATCCTTAACGGTTACCAGATCGATGAATCGGTGCTTGCTGATATTGCCATATCCGTTTCGGAACTGGTAAACAACGCCATCAGCCATGGAAACGCCATGAGGCGTGACAAGACTGTGACCGTTTCGGTCAGCAAGAACGGCGACAATGTATCGATCACGATAGCCGACCAGGGTGGCGGGTTCAATCCCAAGGATATCGCTGACCCGCTTGCCGACGAAAACCTGCTGAAGGACACTGGCCGAGGGTTTTTCATCGTCCGGTCGTTGATGAACGATGTTGATATCAAGACGACCAGCGAAGGCACCTTGATCACAATTACAAAATCCGTTAAGTAGTCAGTATAAAGGCCTGAAGTCTACATGAGTTTCGAGCTTATAAAGACGCTCCTGTACTTTTTGACCGGTGGATTCCTCATCTTCCTCGCGGTGACAATTACCCGTGACAACTTCACTAACCGACTCAACCGGGTGACCGGCGCGATGCTGTTCTTCGCAGGACTCGGGCCGATATTTATGGCTCTTGGGCAGATTGTCGACCCGGCCAGTTTCCTCAAGACATCGTTCGAAGACACGACTATGTTCGGACTTCACTACATCTGGGAGTTCTTCTTCCCGCTTCTCGTTCTTTTCTCCTGGATTTTCCCGGAAGACCGGTTAAGGCTGTTCCATCACACCCGACTGCGTTACCTGATCTTCATTCCGCAAGTCATGCATCTGGTAATTGTTCTCTTTTTCGATAATTTCATTGGCTTCCTCAATACGATGAAAGTTGACACCGTTACGCCCGGTTTTTCAAGTCTCGTGCTGAAACCATTTTCGGCGCTCGTATCATGGCTTATTCTTCTGCTCAGTTTCATCCGCACGTACCAGGACAATATCTTCAGTGTGGTCAACATACTCTATGTGTTAGTTGCTGTTTATTTTCTTGAAACCGGTATCCGGTATCTCCGTAATCCGCGTCTGTTGACTCAAACCCGCGTGGTCCTGTGGGCAACTCGGCTGGGTTTGGGACTGTTCGTAGCCGTGACAATAGGCTGGACCCTGCTTCCTTACCAGTACCCCGAGGTAATCAAATCGACCCTTTTGATTCTGGCCCTGGTAGCCAGTTCCATAATTTTGATCTTCGCCACCGTGAGATACCAGTTTCTCGACGTTCGGCTCATTTTTCGGCAGTCATTCGTCTATTCCATAACCTCCGCCATTCTCGTCGGAGCATATATCCTGCTCGTGGTCGAGTCGAAGAAACTACTGCAGCCGCTATTTGGCGAACAGGCCCAGATTGTAAGCTACGCCTTCATCATCCTGATTCTACTGCTGTTTCAGCCTATCAATAACTGGATCGACGAGATCATTCGTTCGATGTTCATGCGCACCCAGACTGATCATCGCAACGTACTCGAACGTTTCTCACGGCAAGTGATTTCGCTGTTTGAACCGGGTCAGTTGAGAAAGATTATCGACGAGACACTGAAAACGACTCTGCTCGTGGAAAAGGTCTATTTTGTATTGTACGATGACAAAGTTCATGAGTATGTTCTCTTTCCCAGCGATGACAATCCCAAGCGGCTGGTGATCGACCGTGAGGACCTGATGTTGCGGGGCATCAACCTTTTGGACACGCCGACCTATTACCACTCGCTTGAAGACTATCGCAAGGGATCCTCGCTGGCAACGCAACTGGAAGACCGGAATGTAAAGCTGGTTCTGCCTATGAAGGACGCTGATCACCTGCTGGGTTTTCTGGCTCTGACCCACAAGGCGGCCGGCTATTCTTATACGGCCGAGGACCTGAATCTGCTGGGGACATTGTCCAATCAAATGGTGACCGCGCTCACCAACGCCCGGCTTTATATCGACTCGCTTGAACGTATGCGCCTGCAGGAGGAAGTGACCATGGCGCGCCAGATCCAGCTCGACCTGCTGCCATCGAAACCCCCGGACCTCAAGTGCATGCGCATTGCCGTTCACTCGACTCCCTCGCGCACGGTCGGTGGAGATTTCTTTGACTTTATCGAAATCACCAAAGAGCGTCTTGGGATAGTGATAGCCGATGCTTCCGGAAAAGGGATGCCCGCCGCTCTGTTGATCGCCCAGACTCAGGCTATTCTGCGAAGCGAAGTGTATAACGGTAATAGTATCGATCGAGTATTGAGAAATATGAATCAGCAAATTGTAGCCTCATCATCGTCCGAAAAATACGTCACGCTCTTCTACGGGGAGTTCGACACCACCTGCGGGAGACTGCAATATTCCAACGCCGGACACAATTATCCGGTGCTTGCCCGGGCAAACGGCGACGTGGAACTACTTAAAGACGGAGGTCCTATAATCGGCGCCTTCCCGCTTATGCAGTATCAGGCCTCATCGGTGCAGATTAACAAGGATGATGTTCTGTTCTTCTTTACCGACGGCCTGTCTGAAGCGATGAATGAAAAAGAAGAGGAGTACCGTGACGAAAGGGTGCACAAATTCATTACGGATCATCGCCAACTTGACCCGGCGGCCTTGATAGAGGCAATCCTCAAAGATGTCCGGGCATTTGACCCGACGTATCCTCCGCGCGATGACACTACGATTATCGCTTTGAAAGTACAGGATCTTTATGAGCAACAACGACAAGTATGAAAAATTCGACGCCGGGCGTCTTTTTAGCCGTAAGGACAATCACTCCGGATACACCTTCTGCCCGTTCTGTCAGTCACGGCTGGTTGAGAAGCTGCTTGACGGTCACCAACGACTGGTCTGTCCGAGTGATGAGTGTGATTTTGTCTTTTACCAGAATCCGGTCCCGGCGGCCGGCGCAATTATAGTGGAGGACAACCGGATTCTCTTGGTGAAGCGGGCTCACCCGCCGCGGATCGGTTGGTGGTGTATTCCCGCCGGATTCATGGAATGGAATGAGCACCCGTCACAGACGGCTGTAAGAGAGGTGTGCGAAGAGACCGGCCTGAACGTGACTCTACGGAGTTTCTTCGAAGTATATTCCGGCAACGACGACCCCAGAAACAATGCTGTCCTTCTGTTGTATTTGGCCGACCGGATCGGCGGCGAGCTTCGAGCCGGCGATGATGCTCAGGATGTGCGGTTTTTCAGTTTCGATCAACTCCCATATGATATTGCGTTCGAATCGCATATTCAAGCCATTGCTGACTACAACGACAGGATCAGAAGTCGCATCGGGCGCACATGAAGTCTACATTTCGCTCAAGATTATTCAGGCTCTTTCTACTATTCTCTCTGATTCCGGCATTCCTGGTAGCACTTATCGGGTATTTCCTGGCGTCGGACCGAGACCTCCTGTCTCACGACACTGGGACATCGGCGTCCTCGGCAGTCGCTTCCTACTACAACACCTTCCTGTCCGACAGGATACAACGTGCTTTGCGGGCACACAGCGAAGATACCAGCGCCAATGCACAACTCGACTTCTTGATTGTCACAGTCGATTCAAGTCAGGAATTGGTTTCATCCGTGGGTACGCTGGACAGCTTAGCGCTGGTGAAAATTGCCGAGGCGGCGCGCACGCGTCCGACAGGAATTATTGAAACGAACGGCCGGTTCATTCAATTTGCAAGTATCTCCGATGTCGGTGGCCGCACGTATGTAGGTGGATTCGTGCAGGATAGCGCCTATAGCGGACTCATGCGGAACGTTCAGGCTGAATTATCTCAATCCACTTCCGCAAGAGTCCTTGGCGCCAGCTATATCCTGTTTGTGGGAGTTGTCTTCGCGGCTTTTGCGCTGATCGCAATCCTGCTGGCCGCATACTTCTCGTCGCGTTACTCCCGCGCGCTGGCTGCCCCGCTTCTTGATCTGGGCGACGCATCGCGAAAGATTGCCCGCGGTGACTTCAACCAGCAGGTTAGACCGCGTGGCGACAGTGAGATTATCGCATTGATCGAAAATTTCAATACGATGGCAGATCAACTCCAGACCACGACCGCAAGACTTACACAGTCCGAGCGGGTTGCCGCCTGGCAGCAGGTTGCACGGCGATTTGCCCATGAGCTGAAAAACCCGCTCCAACCCATATTGGTATCGATGTATCGAATAGAAAAACGCCTGAAAGAATCAGGTCAGTACGAACAATTGGCAGAACCCCTTCGAGCCGCCTCGGATGAACTGAAGCACCTGACAGAGCTGGCCGACCGATTCTCTCATCTGGCCAAACTACCGGAGCCGAAGCTTGAGCTTGTCAGCCTTAATGACTTGCTGGCCTCGATCGGAGAGCTGTACAAAGAGCAGTTGTCTACGTACGACTTTCACGTGGAGTTGCCGCATCATCAGGTCAACGCTTCGGTCGACCCGGTTTACTTCCGCGAAGCGCTCCATAACTTGCTGCAGAACGCCGCCGATGCTTCCCCTGCCGGAGCGGCAATCATTTTGCGTTTGGTCCAGACCAACAGCGGCTGCATGATTCAGGTCCAGGATTTTGGCCAAGGCATGAGCAGAACAGTTGTCGCTTCAGCGGCGATACCTTATTTTACAACCAAAGCGAAAGGCTCAGGGCTCGGCCTCGCCATAGTCGAAAGAACCGTGAACGAATTGGGTGGCGAACTCCGCATTGATTCGACTGAAGGCGCGGGTACAACCATAACGATTCTTCTTCCGGAAGCTGAATAGTATGAGACGCAGAATCCTGATTGTAGATGACGAACCCAACATTACATTGTCTTTCTCGTCGTTACTAAAGGACGAGGGATATCAAACCGAGACCGCCGCCACGGTGATTGATGCGCGCGCCCGGTTGGAGCAATTGGACTTTGCGCTGGTCCTGCTCGACTTGAATCTACCCGATGATTCCGGTATCGCTCTTTTGAAGAATATAGGCAGTGCCCCCGGTGCGCCACTCGTACTTGTCATTTCAGGTCAGTCGGAGATTTCAACCGCTCTGGAGGCAGTCAGACTGGGTGCTATCGATTATCTGGAAAAACCGGTCTCACCCGAGAAGCTCATTTCAAGTGTCCGCTCGGCCTTCATGCTAATCGAGGCAAACCGTCAACGCAATATCCTGGTGGAAGAACTGGATAGGACCTCGAGTATCGTTGGCGAGTCACCGGTAATTGTCCGCCTTCTTGAAAACATTTCGAGAATTGCATTATCGGACGCAACCGTGCTCATACTTGGCGCGAACGGCACAGGCAAGGAACTGGTCGCAACCCGTCTGTACCTGCAAAGCAATCGGAGGAACAATCCCTTCGTAAAAGTCAATTGCCCGGGCATTCCAGAAACGCTCTTTGAATCCGAGCTGTTCGGTCATACAAAAGGGTCGTTCACCGGCGCGGTGAAAGATTACCCGGGAAAATTCGTGCTGGCTGATCAGGGGACAATATTCCTGGATGAAATCGGCGATTTGCCGCTCGAATGCCAGGCGAAGTTGCTCCGAGTGCTCGAAACGGGCGAAGTTGAGACGCTGGGCTCGGTCAAACCGAAGCAGGTTGAGGTCAGGGTCATTTGTGCCACCAATCGTGATCTGAACAGATTGGTTGCCGAGCGAAAGTTTCGGGAGGACCTCTTCTATCGAATATCTGTTCTTCCGATCACTGTACCTCCGTTAGCCGAACGGCGACCTGATATTCCCCTGCTTGTCGGAGAGTTTCTCCGCCGCTACGACCCCTCGGGGAAAACCGCTCTGACGACCGATGCCATCGCATATCTCTCCACCCTTGCCTATCCGGGGAATGTTCGGCAATTGAAGAATCTGATCGAACGCATTACGATCCTGCACGCCGGCCAGAAAGTCGGGGTAGCTGAGATCGCTCCGCAATTCACACAAGCCGTAGTGGACTCACGGATGACTCCGTCGATGTCGTTAACCGAGTCGCTGTCATGTTTCGAACGTGAGCTCATCCGATCAGCTTTGGCCGAATCCGGCGGCAATATTTCGAAAGCCGCCTCACAACTCAAGACCGATCGGGCCAATCTGTCCAAGAAGATCAAAGATCTCGGTCTTAAAGCTGAGTAAATTTTCTTCCACGCCGCCCAATTATAGTGCTTGTCCGTGTAAACTCAACACAGTATTTTTCCACGCCTTGACATAACTACTTGAATTCCTGTAGCTTGTGGATATGGCACACAATTTGTGTTACGTATGGTAAAACGGAGGATTATGATGAAGATAAGATCAATGATAATCGCGCTCCTCATGGCTGGGATCGGAGTGCTCAGCCTGGACCGGACTGCAGGCGCTGTGGAATACAAGGAGTACAAATTCTCGCACCAGCAGACCGAGCTGTTCGCGATCACGTTTGACAAAGAAGAAGTTCGCATCAAGACTTTTGACAGCACGCTGGAAAACCTAAAGACATACCAGCGCAAGAGCATTAAGGTCCGCGGCGATGCGGTTTACGCCGGGGATCAGGAAATTTTCGACAGCGATGGATTGATACAAAATGGCAGTCATTATTTTTACGAGAACATCTCCGACACTCGGGTTACGAGCGGTGAAGACTATGTCACGATTACCTTTCTCTCAAGAATTCTCGACACGACGAGTGTGTCTCGGTTTCGGCAGGGCAATCTCTTGACATTCACGAAGCCGGTGACCGTCGAAAAACAGGATTTTGTGCGTGGCTTCATACTTTCGGTTGCCGGAGACGTTGAAATATCCGGTGAGGTCAACAAAGATGTTATTTCCCTATTCGGCAATATTTACCTGGCGCCCGGAGCAACGGCTCGTGGAGATCTGGCGTCCGTGACCGGGCATGTGAACGTCGCCGGCGACGCGTCTGTCTATGGCGAACTTTACTTCATCGACCGCCGCGGACATCTGCGACATAATCGCTTCGTGCGCAAGGAAGATGAGTTCTCGACTGAGGCGAATATCTCCTACAATCGTGTAGACGGAGTGGCGTTGTATGCAGGTGTCAGGTACCGGGACGCCGATTCACTTTTGCCTACCTTGTGGGGCAAGATAGGCTACGCCTTCAATCCGGATCGGTGGCGTTATGAAATTGGACTGGAACAAACCATTATGCGTCATCCGGTTCTCGCCGTCGGTGGCACTGTCTACCGCCGCCTGGCTTCCGAAGATGACTGGCTGATAGGTAACGCCGAGAACTCGGCTTTCGCATTGCTCGTGAAGGAGGACTATAAGGACTACTACGAAGCCGAAGGCGGGAATATTTATGCTAAGATTCGTCCAATAAATGACCTCATATTCGAGACAGGTTATCGATACGAACAGACAAAGTGGCTGGATGCGCGGCGACATCTCTGGTCCCTGTTTGGAGGTGACCGACTCTTTGACTATAATTTCGGCACTGTGCCTTCACCCTATCGGGAGATCGGTATCGCTGAAACAGATACCACGACCAATGCCGTCTGGTATAATCATCTCGAATGGGACACCCGTCTTGATGACCAGCCATTCGCCAGATCGGGCTGGCACGCGTCAGCAGATTTCGAATTGTCACTCAAAGACGCAAACTCAGACTTTGATTACAATCGGTATACGGTCTCTGTACGTCGGTATCAGAAGATTAACCGGAACGCAATGTTACTGGCCCGCGTGATATGCGGTGGAAGCGGCGGCTACTTGCCGATGTACAAACGGTTTTTCCTGGGCGGGTTAGGCACCCTTTCGGGGTATAAACATAAGGAATACATGGGAACGAGATTCTGGATGGCCAACACCGAATATCGCATAAGCTTCCCGCATACCGAACTGGCTGCTGCCGTGCTCTGGGATGTCGGCCGCATCGCCAACGACACAAACCTGGGCAACGGTACCGATGTGAAGCACGATCTCGGCATCGCGCTGTATGTGGGTGATGATTTCAAAGTGAGTCTCGCCAAACGATTGGATCGAGCGTATGACGACGACCCCAAGTTCTATGTGAGGCTCAACCACTCCTTCTAGGTCCGCACACCTGATGGGGAGACATGAGAGAGATATTAAAGAACCCGCCGGCGCTCCTGCTTGCCACACTCTTGTGGTTCAGCATTCCGGGGGTTACCAACGCGCAGTCAGTCGAGTCGCTGGATTTTGACATCTTTCGCGCCAAAGATTCATTGACTGTCTGGATCGATTTCCAGCCCCTTCTGAACGCTGAACGGGTCGATCAGATGAAACAGGGAATCGACCTCGCCGTGCAGTATGAGTTGACTTTGATGAAGCCGAGAAAACTGTGGGGTGCGCAAAAAACAGACAATTGCTCGAGGGCATTTAAACTGGGCTATCGAATAGTGGCCGAAAATTACTTCCTTTCCACCGAGTTAACACCAACCGATTCTGACAGGTACTTTATCACGCTTTCAGCGCTGGCGGAATTTCTCACCGACTCCATTCAGACAGCACTCTGCAGTATTGATAGCCTCGACGAGTCGGACAAATACTACCTGGACCTGCGTATAACAACTATCACATTGACTGCCCTTAACTTAGCTTCCGAAGACACGCCCGCTCAGGGGCAGGATCAATCTCCCATCAAATACCTCTTCAGGAAATTCCTCGAGGTCACAGACTTCGGCCGTGAGGAATACCAATTCAAATCCCGCCTGTTTTCATTAGATGAAATCGGCCAGAAATAGTTGAGCCTTCGACTGTTTCGAACCGTCCAATCCGGATATTGGGGCTAAGGAGTCGCCTTCATATTCCGATATTGATTAATAAAATCAAAACCTGTGAGACGACTTCGATGGTGCATACAAAAGAAGAGAAGACCGTAAAAATCCATCCCGCGGACTCGCTGGAAACATCGAAAGATGCCTTGAGCGACTCCAGCTCCCTCCCGCTTGATCTGTTCGCCGACCTTGAAGCGACGCTGGACGAAGTAGCTGAGGCAAATCCGCGAATCGACAGCGGGTCTGATGACAACAGCAAGCTCTCCAGTGATCTGAAGGCCATTCTCGAGGCTTCATTGGCCGTCAACTCCTCGCTGGTACTCGACGATATCCTCCAGCTGGTAATGAGCAAGGCTATCGAGCTCATGCAGGCGGAGCGTGGTCTTATTATGCTGCTGGGAGAGTCGGAAGAACTTCAGGTCAAGTCCGCATACAATCTCGACAAAGCCAAGATGACCGATGAGGAATACCGCATCTCGTCATCCATAGCCGCCCAGGTAGCGTCGAGCGGTCGTTCGGTATATACGTCCGATGCTCTCACCGACGAGCGGTATGCCAACAAGCGCTCGGTGGTCGAGCTGCATCTCCGCTCAATCATGTGTGTCCCGCTTAAAGTCAAAGAGCAGACAATTGGCGTGATTTATCTGGACAATTCCAGTCAGTCCAAGATGTTCCTCAAATCGGATCTCTATCTCTTTGAATTGTATGCGCAGATGGTATCCAATGCCCTGCATAACGCGAATATATATAATTCCTTATTGGTACTTGAACGATATAACGATTCGGTGATTAAGAAATCTCCTGTCGGCATTATCGTACTCGACACCAAAGGAAGAATCGCCACGATCAACGCCGAGGCGCTGGCGATATTCGATCTGAATCGCGCCGACGTCCGCGTGCTCAACGATGCTCAGCCTGCCTCGGTATTCCTTGAACTGCTTGCCCAAAAAGAACGCCCCCGCTGGCAGTATATGCTCAATACGGCGCTGGCCACGAGAGAAGACTATTCCAACGACCGGTACTTCCACAATACCGGATATGTTGAAAAGGTCCTGTCCCTCAAGTTGTCGCCCATTTCGCAGCTGACCAACGGTAACGACGGCCTCATCATGACGGTTGAGGATATCACCGACAAAGTGCTGATGGAAAAATATGTCATCCTGTCGGAGAAACTGGTGGCCAAAGGCGAAATGGCGGCGTCCATTGCTCACGAGCTCAACAACTACCTTGCGATTGCCTCGAACAACGCCGAGCTGCTCTCTTTGAACGTTGAGCGCGGCAAGTACGACAAGGTCAAATTCAACTGTAAATCTATAGTCGAAAATATTTTCAAGATAAAGAGGTTTGTCGACAGCCTGATGGACTTTTCCAAACCTCAAACGGAGTTCATCAGCTACGACATCAAACACCTGATCGAAGACTTGCTGTTCTCGCTCAGGATTCAGCCCCGTTTCAAACGGACCCACTTCACGATCGATCTCGGCCACAATATTCCTAATCTCGAGATGGATGTCGGTTTGATTCAGCAGGTCCTTATGAACGTGCTTAATAATGCCGCCGACGCGATTGAAGAGAAGGCGGTGAAGATGGAAGCCGAGGGCAAGGAATTCAAGCGCGAGATCGCGATCGTGGCGTCCTACGACAAGGAACATGAACGGGTCGTCGTCGAAATCACGGATAACGGAATCGGCATGACCGAAGAGACGGTGAACAAGATTTTCACCAAGCACTTTACCACGAAGAAAAGCGGTCATGGCCTTGGCCTGGCGAATTGCCGGAAGATCGTAGAGCAGCATCACGGAGAGCTGATCCCAAAGTCGACTTATGGTGAAGGGACATCCTTTACTGTCACGCTTCCGAGATTCCAACCAAAAGGCTGAGCCCAGGCATGAAACAGCCGTACGAATTGCCACTCTTCGAGTACCAGGGGGGACTTGGTCAGGGAGGCACGGCCAGAGTAGCATTGGTGCGGATCAAGCAGACCGGACGACACGCCGCCCTCAAATATCCCCTCCCCCTTTCGGACGCATGCGGAATTGACTTTGCCGCGTTGGCCGGCAGAGAGCACAAGCTGATCTCGAGTCTGAAATACCCCGGACTGGTCCGCGTGCTGGCTATCTCAACCGACGATCCTCAATATCTGCTGCTGGAGCTTTGTACCGGGCCCACCCTCGAACGAATCGGACCGTTGCCTGATCTTACGGCAAATCTGAATATCCTTTCGTCGATCGCAATCAATCTGGAATTCATTCACGCCCGGGGAATAGTCCACGGGGATCTCAAACCGGACAACATCTTCCTGCCTTCGGATTGGCAACAAAGCATCTTGACGCCGTTCTTCTACACCAAACTTTCCGATTTCTCGCTGGGAAGGTTCTTTGATGAACCGGACTCGGCGCGCGCCGGACTCGGCACAGTCGGTTATATGGCCCCGGAGACCGTCACCGATTCGCGGGCAAGCCGGACGTCCGATATGTTCTCGCTGGGAGTCGTGGCATATCAGCTACTGACCGGGCGGCATCCTTTTGGAGTCGAGGACCATGACCCGGTGAAGATAAACAGTCGGGTACGCGAAGACAACCCTCTACCCCTCACGGATGTCAATGCCCATCTCCCCAAAGAACTGAACGACCTCGTCCTCATGCTGTTGGCCAAACGAGAAGCCGATCGTCCAGACTCCGGCCTGGAGGTCTGCAAGGTGTTCCGAGCGGCCGGGGCGACCTACCTGTTTGAGCGCGCGATTCAACCGAAACACCTGATTGATTGGTCGAGTAGTCCCGCCGTGAATATTGAGAAATATCTTAAGACATCCCAAAACGACACGCGGGCATTGGTGCGTATATCCAACGGTTCCACGAATTCCCTGCGTCTACTGCTTAGCGGCAATTTCGCGAGCGGGAACCTCGTCTTCAGCAATGGAACTTTCTCACCTGGCAAACGACTGCAAATTCCGCTCCGCCTCCGTCAGAAAGCGCTCACTCAGTTTGCGCAAATGTCGCTGACCGACAAGAAACGGCTCGTAAAGTATGCCATACGGTATGCTGACAGAGCCTCCGACGACAACGCGGCGGCCCTGCCACAGAAGTCGCGCCACCCGTGGCTTGAGGAACTCCTGCTCCAGATGCTTCACCAGCCGTTCATTCGGCGGAGAGCTGCTGCAATGGCTGCGGAGGCGGACCGAAATGAACAGGTGCTCGATGCGGCGCACTTGTATTTCCGTGCCGGCAATCTCGTTGACGCCGAACGTTGTGCCTACCAGACGGCAGTCACGATGCGAAAGGAAAGCCGTCACGCCGAGGCTCTTTCTTGGCTTGGCCGGTTCATTCGTTATGCCCGGATGCGAAAAGAGGAGTTTCTTACCAGACAGTTGCTCATGCTGCAAGGGGATATTCTGAAGGAACTGGGAGAGGCTGAACGCGCCGAGGAAGCTTATCAGCGGATGATTGAATTGTACCGGGGGCAACCGGTTGACTGCCTGCTCGCCGAGACTTATAAGGACCTTGGTGACTTGTACAAAATGAAACAGAAGTCACGGGAAGGTATAGAAGCCTTAAACCGCGCCATTGAGATTTACGAAAAGCTCGATGATCAGCTTGAAATCTCGCACACGCTGAACAATCTCGGCAATATCTATTGGGTTGCCGGCGATCCCAAATCATCGGTCACCCATTATCTCAGAGCGTTGCGGATACAACGCCGGCTTGATGCAAAGGAAGATCTGGCCTCAACCCTCACCAACCTCGGATCTCTCTCGGGAATGGGCGGCAAGTTCAAGCGGGCCGTCAAACTACTTCTACTCTCGCTCGAAATCAAGAAGGAACTGGGCAACAAGGGTGAGATAGCCCGCAGTTTGAACAACCTCGGATTCACCTACTTCATGATGGGTGACAACGATGGGGCGGTCAGCGCGTTGTCAGAATCGCTTGAGACAAACAGGCAGATTGGAAGCAAGAAAGAGCTACTGTATAATCTTGAGAATCTCACCTATGTCATGATTGCCGCCGGCAGGTTGGGGCAATCGCTCAAGTTTCTCAAAGAAGGGATGGCGCTCGCCACTGAACTCAATGATAAGCCTCATTTGACCGTATTCAACCTGTCAATGGCCTTGGTACTGCGGTATCTGGGTCGAGTACGAGATGCGGATATGCATCTGTCGGTCGCGCGAAGGGAGCTGGCGCACCTTGAAGACGCCCAGCTGTCCAATAAGCTCGCGATCGAGGAAGCTCAGTTGCTCAACCTGGTGGGCAGGAGCGAATCGGCGCTTGACCTGCTACGGAAAAGTCAGGAGGTCAACCGACAACGCGCAGACAAACCCGGAGAATTGGAGACACTGATGGGGCTGGTCTCGATCAGGGTAAACCAGGGTGATATAGACGTGGGATTGCAGCTCGCGGCATCGTTGGGTCTCAAGCGTGAAGAACGTATCTTGAAATTTGCGCATCTGGACCTTCTTACATCGACCGGGAATTTTGACGACGCCGGGAACTTGATGCGGACACTTGAGAATCCGTTGCGCTCAATGCACGATGACATCGATCTGCCAAGATTTCTTACAACGGTCGGGAGTTACTATGAAGCAGTCAATGACCTGTCTTCCGCGGAAGCCTGCCTTGTCAAAGCCGCCATGCTCGCCCAAAGTGCCGGTTCGTTGCCGCAACTCACTGTGATACAAACCGCACGCAGTCGAATTGCTTCGTCGCAAGGGGACTTACAAAAGAGTTACGCGTGCCTCAAAAACGCGCTGGCTGCGGCTAAGGCGATCGCCGAGACGATCGATTCAGATGCGGATCGAAAGACCTATCAATCTCAACAGAGCATTCAATATTTAGTGGATGAGATCAAGAGTATCGGATTGCGACTCGGACAAGAAAAGAGGGCAGGAGTGCAACCTGCCCCTCAGTAGTAGATTTCGGTCCAGAACGTATTACTGTCCGCCGAGACTGTACCCGACCGGAGCAATACGGGCTTCCAACTTTTCGATTGTCAGTTTGTACACTGAATCACCTCCTTAGATGTTTAATTTCCTTCCAGTTGTGCGTATAGGAAGGGTGTGTTAACCGCGTAGAGATTTCTTTGTCCGCTGCTAATTATAAAATAACACTTTCCGGCGTGACGTCAAGTAGAATGGCTAACACTGGTCTATTTTGAATTACGATGGAATGCGACCGTTGTTCGTGATCCGGAAAAGATTTCGCATTGGGAAAGTTTTACCACCAGGACCAGAATTCGACACGAATGAACGATTTGAACTTGCGAATCAGCCATCCGACTACTGTGATCCGGCCCGCCTCAATTTTGCCGTACCCAGTCATTCCTTTGTGTAACAAATAGTTACCGTTATCGACGACCGCCGACACGTTGAAGGTGGCGCGGTTTTGTTCGGAGGTCGCATCCTTCGGAATGTGAACAACACGGCCATAGAAGATGCGATCAGTGAACGACCGGACTTTCAGTTTTACAACCTGACCCAGCTCAACGCGGCCAATGTCAAAATCCGAGACGGGCAGGAGAACTTCTACCTGTTCGTTATCAATGACCGAGATATTTAGATCAGTCTTATGGTCGATAGCAATTGAACCCGGAATCGGAGTGATAATCGATTGCGCGTCACGCTGATTCAATAGAAACAGAAGTCGTGCCTGCTCCTTCTCAATCTCCGAGGTTATTACAGCTTCTTCTTCCGGTTTTGGGGGCGAGTTCAGCAAACGGAACTTTGCTTTCCTGTTCTCCAGTTCGGCCTTGGCAATTTGGGTCAGTGACTGTGCGGATTCGAGGGCTTCGTTGGATGTGAGCTTCTTATCAAATAGCTCCTGCTGGCGCTGCTCGTCGCGTTTTCGTTGATCAAACACAGCCTGGGCCGCCCGGACATCGGCGTTCGCTTCGTCGATGGCTTCTTTCTTGGGAGGTGATTTAAGCAGCGCCAGGTCGCTACGAAGTTTATCCAGCGCAGACTGCTCAGCTTCGATCTCACGCGTCACCTGATTTGAGACCAGCGTGGCAATAGTGTCACCGGCAATTACCATCTGCCCGTCCCGTACGAACGGAATAAGATCGAGCGAAGCCATTTCGGTGGAAGTCATTTGAATAAAGCTGGATTTGTTTTCAGAGTTCTCGCCGCCGTGCCGGAATTTCTTCTCGA
Organism: uncultured Ignavibacteriales bacterium; assembly: GCA_964371785.1. GTDB lineage: Bacteria > Zixibacteria > MSB-5A5 > GN15 > FEB-12 > CAVQCT01. The sequence continues at coordinate 78,754 of CAYJOL010000009.1, forward strand.
GCCGGCCGACATCATTCAGGGCCAGGCTGAATTCAGCGATCGGTCGCACCGTAACATCGCCAGTCACCCGGTCCGGAAGCGGAATAAAAAAGCAAAAGACCACCAAGGCGACCAGAACAACAATATAAGTAACCAGCCGGACGGGTTTTTTCAGCAGGTCTTTCATATATACCAGATGTTGAATGAATCCTCTACCCAGCGCGACTATATTGGCGCGGACTGTCAGGCATAAAACAATAATCAACAATAATAAGCCACCTCCCCCGGCGACATCAAGTATAAAACCGGCCAGAAGATAAAACAGGTAGCCCAACAGGAATGCACTGTATATCGTAGCCAGTATCGCATAGGTCAGAAATACCCGACGTTCTCTGTCTGTTGCCTCAATCGCGGGAATCGACCATCCCAGACCTATTCGTTTGAACTGCGTGCTAAGGTATGCAAACGACTTCGCGCGCAAATTGGGAATATCCAGCCAGTCTGAAAGTAGATAGTAGCCATCGAGCTTGATCAATGGGTTGAAGTTGAATAGCAACGTCACCCACGCGACCACAACAGTGGTTCTGGCCAGATTGGACACCGATGTTCCTGGAACCGTTACGCGCCAGACGATCACGGCTAAGGACAGAAGGAATAATTGAAAATAAGGACCAGCCCACGTCACGGCAAGACGGTCACTCTTCTTTTTGAACAGCCAGGCATCGGAGAGATCGCAATAAAAGCAGGGCTGGAAATACATAAAGAGAAATCCCATCTCGCGGACCTCTCCCCCATGATAGCGACAGACGACCGCATGGGCAAACTCGTGAAAGTTGATCAAAACAAAAAAAGCCAGAATAATGGTAACGATTGACTCTGCCGTAAAGATCGAATACATGTTCACGTTGAACTGACCGAGATTCGCCAGGAACAACACAATGCCAAGAACCATGATGACCAATTGTGCGGCGAACCAGAAGGGATTGTGAAACCACCGGAAGACGCGCGTCAGCAGATCGAGAAATCTGCCCGGGCGGAAAGCCCGCACCTTGATGAATAGAAGGCGTGAAAACAATGATCTTTTCTCGCCGTGTTGATAGGAGTCTCGGGAAATCAGCTGTTCCGATCGCCCGTCCTCCAAAAAATATTGATTCTCCAGAGTGACGGCGAACTGCTCTACATCGTCGGAACTAATCTCCAATTTAAATTCATCTCGGAATCGTCGGGCAATGTCTTCATAAGAAGTCTTCCCGTCGAGCTGTTGAATCAACCAGTACTCCGGAGCACGCAACCGGAAGTAATTTCCGGAAACAGGGTCCTTGATATTGTACACCGTCTGGCCGTCGATTTCAGCCGGGGCGACAACCAGATCGGTTCGCAAGCGGGCATATTGGGGCATGGAACAATCTAAGATTACACTTGGATGGAGGCAAGTTGAGAAAGTCGGGCGTTCCGATAACGGTGAGAAGGCTACCGGCGCAAGCTGTCGATCAGGCGTCGGTTGTAGTAGTCTACAAGAGTATCCCGGCGAATCACACCGACCACTTTGCCGCCATTGACCTCATCATCGACCACCGGAATCAGTTTCAAGTCTTTCAGATTGAATGTTTCAAGTGCTTTCTCTAAGTTTTCGTCGTATTTGAGCGCAAGGGTGTTCCCGCCGGCCAGATCCTGCGCTATGACCAGATAGTCAAGAGAATGCTGGCTCAATAGAGAACGAATGTCCTGGAATGAAATGACGCCCTTGAGGTGTTGATTGGCATCGGCCACGACGAAGTAGGACTCCTTGGATTGTTCAATTATTCGGAAGATTTCCGCCAGCGACGTGGATGGATCGATCGACTCGAAATTCACATCCATTATTTCCTTCACCTGATGAGACCGAAGCACGTTCATGTCGCGGCCTCCCCGTATATCGATGCCGCGGCGGAATAGTTTCACCGTATATATCGATTGACTGAACAATTTACCCGCGACCAGCGCCGAAAACACAACTGTCACCATGAGAGGAAGAATGATGCGGTAATCCGAAGTCATTTCAAAGATTATGAGAAGTGCGGTCATCGGGGCGTGGGTGGCCGCTGCCACCATACCGGCCATACCGACCAGAGCATATGCTCCCGGGGTGGCCGTGACTGTGGGGAACAGGTAGTGTATCAGAACGCCATAGGCGCCCCCAGCGACCGCTCCCATAAAAAGCGAAGGTGCGAATATACCGCCCGAGTTACCTGAGCCGAGGGTCAACGATGTAGCGGCAAGTTTGGCCAGAATAAGCACCAGCAGCAGGCCGATGCCGATGTTTCCGTAAAGGGTGAGCTTAATCGTTTCGTATCCGTCGGCCAGAATTTGCGGATAAAAAATGGCTATCCCGCCCAGCAGCAAACCGCCGAGAGCCGGCTTTGTCATGTTTGGAATCTTGAGCCGCTCAAACACATCCTCGAAATAAGACAGAGTTCGGGTAAAGCCCGCGCCGTAAGCTCCCAGGACTATTCCCAGCCCTATATAGAGAGGTATCTCCCATGCCGAGACAAGCGAATAGCCCGGTACGGCGAATGCCGGATGATCACCCAGGAACGAGCGAGTGATCACCGAGGCCACCACCGATGACAGGAGCACTGGTGAGAAGGTCTTGATGTTGAAGTCACCGAGGATAATCTCAAGTGAGAATAACACGCCTGCGATGGGGGCGTTAAATACGGACGAAATGCCCGCGGCCGCTCCACATCCAACGAGGATCTTGACTCGCTCGCCTGACATGCGGAACATTTGCCCGACTGTGGAACCGATCGCCGCTCCAATTTGTACGATCGGGCCTTCGCGGCCAGCCGATCCCCCGGACCCTATGCAAATAGCCGAAGCTATTGCCTTGGCGGCGGCTACCCGGGGCCGAATAATGCCTCCCAATCGAGCGACCGCATTCATTACTTCGGGGACTCCGTGTCCACGGGCTTCCGCGGCATATTTATAAACTATCGGCCCGACTAATAACCCGCCCAGCATCGGAATTGCCGGCAGCCAGAATTTGAAGCCCCGCTGCCCTATTTGTTCAGTGAGAATCTGGTCGGTCAGCCCGAAGAAAATCGAATTAAAATACCTGATTAGAGCGATAAACCCGAGCGCCCCGAAAGCAGTCGCCACTCCGACGAAAATTGACAGCACGATAATGACATTTGTACCCGAAAGTCTGAATTTCTTCAGCAGAGTATCCAAGGCAGGAACATGCATAACACTTGACAATGTATCGACTTTTAAGAGTAATACAAGGCGAAATCGTTGAAATGCGGCTATCCTGGAGTATTGCCAAGCCGTATTAATTGTTTATGATATGCTGGTATCGATGGCCAAGTCAGCACTTACGCGGGGACTTGGTGGACGACGTATATTCATTGAATTGACTTGACTTTACGGTGATTTTGGCTAATTTCTTGTTAGTGAAAAAGTTCACTTGATTCGGCTATAGTACAAGAGAGGTCATACATGCGAAATACGGCAGATGTGGTTATTGTTGGCGGAGGAATTATTGGATTGGCCGTTGCCTTCTACCTGGCAAAGGAGAAATACGGCACTATTGCTCTCGTTGAGAAAGAACCGCTGCTCGGCGCCGGAGCTACATCTAAAGCCGCCGGAGGCATACGGGCACAGTTCTCCGCCACGGATAATATTCGTATGTCCATGCTTTCAGAAGAGCTATTCGTTCGATTTAAAGAAGATACCGGGTCCGAAGCACTATTCGACCAGGTCGGCTATCTGTTTCTGCTGAAAGATGACGGGGATGTGGCAAGCTTCAAGGATGCGTTTAAGCTACAAAAGTCGCTCGGCCTGAATGTTGACCTTCTGACGCCCGAAGAAATCCCCAAGTATGCGCCACATGTGTCGCTCGACGGCGTCCAGTGTGCTACCTTCTGCAAGGACGACGGGTTGGGCGATCCTCACGAATTCCTCTCAGGATACGATCATGCCTGCCGGAAGATGGGGGTGGCCATAGAATTGGAAGCACCGGTCACCGGAATCGATGTAGTTGCCGGAAGGGTCAAGACCGTTCACACCCCCCGGGGTTCCATAAGCACACCGCTGGTGGTCAATTGTGCCGGACCATATGCCAAAGTCATTGGCAGGATGGTTGGAGCTGATGTCAAAGTGGAACCAGTCAAACGCCAAATCGTAACCACCGGGGAACTTGATTTTGTCAAACCGTTCTTCCCTATGGTAGTGGACGTCCGCTCCGGGCTGTATACGCACAAGGAATCGAAAGGGATGCTTCTGGGATGGGCGGACAAGAATGTCAAACCGTCGTTCGATGTATCGATCGATCCCGATTATACCGATGCGATTTTGGAAAAAGCACTCGACCTCATACCGCAACTGGCCGAGGCTGAAGTTGCCAATCAATGGGCTGGGCTGTACGAGGTGACCCCCGATCATCGTGAAATCATAGGGTGGGAAACCGCAGTCGAAGGTATGTTCCACGTCACCGGATTTTCCGGACATGGCTTTATGCATGCGCCTGCGGCCGGACTGATTACGGCTGAAATTCTTACAGGAAAAGAGCCTTCGGTTGACGTTTCCGGCTATGCCGCCGATCGATTCTCCGCCGGCAAGCTGGTTGAAGAGACAAATGTAATTTAATATCCGAAGTAATCTAATCATGCCGGGAGGTTGTATGCGAAGAGCCTTACAAATTGCTCTTGCACTCTTGTTTGCATTCGGCCCAGGAATGGCCGAAGATGAAAGTGCCTGTCCGTCCTCAAGCGCAAGCAAAGAGGGGTTTGCCGCTATCGAGAAATTCCACGAGATCATTGCGCCGGTGTGGCACGGGAGCTACCCGCAGAAAGACTATGCCGCGATGTTCACGGCCGGTCCAAAGTTCGATTCGGCTTTCATCCCGATAAACAAATTCGCGGTCGTTTTCAAGACCGAGGTGAGGGCGCGGACGTTTGAGGAGCATCGCGCCGACTTCCGCCGACTGGTGAAGGAGTACGCCGGGGCCTGCGCTGTGGCCGATTCAGCGAAAGTGTACGAGCTGCTACCGGCTCTTCACGACGCGTTTGAGCAAACGGCATCCGCCCTGCTCCCGGTTGATTACCCGCAGTTCGATGGTCTGGTGGTTACCCTTGATCTCATTATAAACCAGCATTTACCGGCTAAGAACATGGACGGCATAGCTGGTTCCACCGAGACGCTGGTGAACAAGATGGACGGGCTCACCGAGCAGACAATACCACCGGAGCTTATGGAAAAGAAGGGGGCTATCATGGCTGAATTTGCGGCCATGAAAAAGGTCGTCGCTGATATCAAGGACTGCAGTGATAAAAAGGATCTGGATGACCTGAAAATACAGGTGAACATACTCCAGGAGATGACCAAACAGTTCAAAGAGAGATTTCTGTAGTCTCGAATTTCTGAGAAACGGCGGCGAACAGCCGCCGTTTTGCTTTTATGAGAATTAGAAAGGAGTAAGATGATTATGAAACACATCCTCCTGCTGATTACGGGATTCGCCTTATTAACAGGGATCACGGCCGCCCAGGATGAACCTCCGAAAGTGAAACTGGAGTCAACTGAGATAACCGCAACGACGCCCGACAAACTAGTCATGCATGCCTGGTTCATGCCGTCGCCCGATACCGATGCTCCCCTGCTTGTCCTGCTGCCGATGATGGGACACACTCACGAAAGCTTCGATCCTCTGATTGAAGTTCTGTACTCCATGCCGGAGCAAGAGGGACGGGCTGGAATTCCGGTACCAAATATTCTGAGCGTCGACCTCCGCGGTCACGGAGCCTCGGTAGTTATGGGCAGTGACTCCTTAAGTTACCGAACGATGTCGCCTGAGGAGTTCAGAAAATATCCTGATGATGTCAAGACTGTCGTCGAACGCCTTCTGGCGGACAAGAGTCTTCGAATTAACCGAAAGAATATAACAATATTGGGAGCGTCAATCGGAGCCAACACGGCCATCATGGCCGCCAATCTACTGAGTGGCGTGGTCAGGGTAGCCATGCTGTCTCCGGGGTTGGACTATCGCTCGCTTGAACCGGCCGACGCGATGAAAGCATTCGGTGGAGACGTATATATCTCTGCGAGCGATGATGATGAGTACTCGGCTAACTCATCGCGGAGTTTGGCCGCCCTAGCCCCCGAGAGAACAGTCCTTCATATCTATGAGGGAGCCGCGCATGGCACCAACATCATTGATGGCAATCAGGGCGCTATGAATCAACTGGTGGAGTGGTTGGTGCGGTAGCACAGGCTGAGTCAGTCTGATTATGACTCGGATTCGTCGGACTTGACGTCATCAGATATGTCGACCATTCTCGTACCGTCACTGTAATCGACAGTTTTGGGTGAAGTCATCCGCATGAGCCGCTGGGTGACATCGCGGATTTTCATCGCGGATGCTTCAATCGTCTTGAGCTTGGCCTTTAATTCGTCATCGAGATCATCCCGCTTGAGCATAAGCAATTGAACATTGCCCAAAATTGCGGTAAGGGGATTGTTGATTTCATGATTGACGGTAACCGCAGTCTCGAGGATGGTACTCAACCGTTCCTTATCGAGGAGCTCCTGGCTGATTACGCCGCCCGCCTGACCGCGGGCCGCATGCACAAGAGCCAGAAGAGCCGAAAGGGTTTCCAAAAAAACGTCTTCGGCAATTATCGTCTTCTTGCCTTCCTGGAGTCCGATAACGGCGCCAAAAATCCGGGCTCCCTGGCGAAGGGGCAGGGTGAACGAGTGATAGGGCGGTTCGCCTCCGAACGATAAATAAGCCGACAGAAGGCGCCGTTCCTTGCGCAAATCCGCAAACAGGCTTTCCTCCAGTCCGGCCAATCTCTGGCGGGACTGTTCGGTATCGGCGTGGGTGATTGTCACGGTAATCTGCTGGCTGCCATCCCAAAGATAAACAGCCGCGGCATTCAATCCGACATACTGGGCTGCCAGCGACAAGGCGGCCTGGGAGGCTTGATTCAAATCCTCACCTTCGGCGCCTGCGACCGCCAGGAGCCTTAAAATCTCGAATTTATCTGTAGGCCTGTTGTCCATATATCCTTACGTTTGCCTTCTCGTGACTTCAGAGCAAAGCCTGTGCCCTTCCCCGGGGAATCAGGTCTGGTGGAAGTAAACTGTAGTACGCCTTATAATACCTACTTACCGGGAAAAATCCAGACCTTTTCATGCACAGAAACTGTTGGTGTTGGGGAAATCACCGTTACGGATGCAAATGGTTTCACAACTTGCACTGCAAGTGTGGGTAGTTAATCATTTGACATTTTTGGAACCGCTCGATACATTTACGGTTTGCTTTTGTGAGGTATAGAGATGTTGGATTCAATGATTCACGACAAGTGCGGTGTTTTCGGCATTTATGGCCATCCTAAAGCGGCTGAAATGACCTATTTCGGACTGTACGCCCTGCAGCACCGGGGACAGGAGTCAGCCGGCATCGTGTCATCGGACAAGGGCACGATACATCTGCACAAGGCAATGGGCCAGGTTTCGGATGTCTTCTCCAAGCGGGAAAATCTCCAGAAGCTGACGGGAAGTATCGCTATCGGACACAACCGATACAGCACTACGGGTGCATCCTCGATAATCAATATTCAGCCGTTTATTATAACCAATCGGCAGAAATATCTGGCTGTGGCGCATAACGGCAATCTGACTAACGCTATTGATCTGAGGAACAGGCTCGATGCCAGCGGGTCGATTTTCCAGACTACCTCCGACACGGAGATTATTCTCCATCTCATCGCCAAATCGAAAAAGAAGCTACGGATAGACCGGATTTGTGACGCTCTGACAAAAGTACAGGGAGCTTTTTCACTGGTGTTTCTGACCGAGAATTCGATAGTCGCGGCCAGAGATCCACGCGGATTTCGTCCGCTGTGTCTTGGAAAACTCAAGTCGTCCTGGGTCGTTTCCTCGGAGACATGTGCATTCGACCTTATAGGCGCCAAATATGTCCGGGATATCGAGCCCGGCGAAGTGGTTGAGATATCCGACAAAGGACTGACCTCGCACTTTCCCATGAAGAAAGAAAAAAACGCCTTCTGTATTTTTGAGTATGTTTATTTCGCCCGACCGGATTCCAAAGTGTTCGGGGAAAATGTCGATAAAATACGCCGGCGGCTCGGGCGTCAGCTGGCCAGAGAGCATCCGGTCGACGCCGATATCGTGATCGGTATTCCGGACTCCGCCAACACGGCAACACTTGGATTCTCCGAAGAGTCCGGCATTAAGTTTGAGATCGGACTGATCCGGAACCATTATGTCGGGCGGACATTTATCGATCCGGCTCAGCACATAAGGGACCTCGATGTCAAGGTCAAGTTCAACCCGGTCAAGGGCGTCCTCAGAGGAAAGCGGGTGGTCGTTGTGGACGACTCGATCGTACGCGGAACTACCTCCAAAAAGCTGGTCAAGATGATCCGCGGGGCCGGGGCCAAGGAAGTCCATTTCAGGGTTTCCTCTCCCCCGATTATCTCCCCCTGCTTCTTCGGTATCGACATGCCGACCAAAAAAGAGTTGATCGGCGCGAACATGACGGTTGGAGAAATAGAGAAATATCTCGAGGTTGATTCCCTGCGGTATTTATCGCTTGAGGGGATGCTGTCGATGTCGGCGCTACCCGACACGACTTTTTGCGCCAGCTGTTTCTCCGGCAAGTACATCATGAAAGTCCCGCAGATCAACGGCAAATACCGGTTCGAGAAGCCGTAGCCGACAGTCCTATTGAACGCAAATGAAAAGCCCCGGGTCTTGCGACTCAGGGCTCTTTTTTATCCGGAGACTCTCAAGTCACGGACACGCAACCGGAGCAGGTCCGCTAGCGAAAGAATAGTCCACAAGATAGACAAGGTCGGCGATGTCAAGACCGCCGGAACCGTCGACATCAGCTTCCTCCGCACAGACGGGTTGCGGGCCGTTCGCGAAGGAATACTCGACGAGGTAAACAATATCGCCGATGTCCACGCCCGGCTCTCCTCCCTGACCATCTAGATTCCCTCTAACTCCTATGCAGCATGGGATATAACCGCCTGAATTGAAGAGGATCGACACGTTTGCGGAATTGGCATTGGCCACCGCCAGATCATTGTCCCCATCGCCATCGAGATCGCTTGCGCAGGCAAAATACGGATGGCTCCCGACAGCGAACAGGAGAGGCGGAAGAAATGTCCCGTTCCGGTTGTTTCTCAAGATGGACACGCTGTCCATGGAGCTATTGGCCACAGCGAGGTCGAGGTCGCTGTCGCCGTCGAGATCGGCTGCGTATATCGAGAATGGACTACCTCCGGCATCATAACTCACTGCCGGCTGAAACGTCCCATCTCCGTCGTTCTTCAAAATAGATACGTCGGCCGAGGTACGGTTCGCTATAGCAAGATCATTGTCGTTGTCACCATCAAGATCCGCCGCAAAAACAGAAAAAGGACCGTCGCCCGCAGCATAGTTGACGGCAGGCTGAAATGTACCATCGCCATTATTGGTCAGAATTGATATGTCCGGGCGGCTCGTAACAGCCAAATCCAGATCGCTGTCGCCATCGAGATCGGCCGCAAAAACAGAATGCGGACTCGATAGCGTATCAAGGCTGATCGCCGATAGGAATGAACCGTTACCATCGTTTATGAGAATGGTCACTCTATCGGAATTCTGATTTGCCACGGCAAGATCCTTGTCACCGTCGCCGTCCAGGTCGGCCGCAACGACGGTGACTGCAAAGGCCCCGACATCGAAGTAAAGGGCATCCTGAAATGTACCGTCGCCGTTATTGATCAGAATTGAAACGTTACTCGAAATGACATTGCTCACGGCCAAGTCACTGTCGCCGTCCCCGTCCAAGTCAGCCGCGATTACCGAGAAGGGATAGCTACCAACTCCATAGTTCACCGCCGGTCGAAAGGTTCCGTCTCCGTTGTTTATCAGCACGGATACACTGTTCGAGGAGTCATTAGCTACGGCAAGATCATTGTCGCCGTCACCGTCAACATCGGCGGCGCAAACAGTATACGGGCGGCTTCCGACACTGTAATCGATCTTGGTACCGAACCACGGGATGGAGCACTGCGACTCGACAGAAAGCGTAAACACCGTAATGGTACATAGCGCTGCAATTCGGAGAGTTGAGAAAACCTTCACCTTAGACCTCCCTTGTGTGACAACTGAGACCGTGAATACTCACATAAATATGGATACTGCATTTCAACCTCAAATGGCCAAATGCCGTGAATTAGCGTCGTAGAACATTTCTCGATAAACGAAACCAGATGATATTCAATATATTTGCCCGAATTCCAGCATGCAACTAAAAATGTATCTTTTAGTCCTTAAACGTTCGCCGGCATAGTTCGATCTCCCTTTCGGCCGACTCGTGAAATCTCTGAACGGCAGAAGATTATCGGGAAGAAATCCATCTACTGTGCCGATATAATCCCTGAACGCAATTAATTGACAAAACCAGCTTTGCAGCTATATTTAGATGTCTTCATGTACGTACAATTCATGCAATACCATGTCCGCCCGGACCAAACAGAATAGTTCTTCGGAGGAAGTTTGACGTCAAGATACAATCGACTCATGGGCTCTCTTTTCACTGTCGCCTTCGTGGGCGTCACTTTTTTTGCCCCAACTGGCCAAACCAGACAGGTGCAGACGAACCAAACGGATATACTTCAGCCAAGAGTGGTTCCTCAGAAACCGGTATCAGTTTCGATTTCACCACAGGCACAAATCGCCCGGGTGGTGGTCAAATTTCGCGATAATGCCGAAGTGAGGCTTCGGGAAGGTAAGTTGATTTCCAGACAGAATACAGCTCTGGGTGGGTCCGTAAGAATTCTTCAGCCGTATCTGGAAAATCGGATGACCCGGTTATTTGGCGGATTTTCCGAGACGAAACTTGACCGTGACCGTGAAGTATTTCAATTCAAATCGGGTCATGGCCTGGCCGACCTCAACGGTTATTACCAAATACAGGTAGGCTCGACCTCGGAGGCTGAACGGTTGATAGCACAGCTAAACGCGCAAGACGCAGTCGAGCTGGCGTTCTTCGAACCGGCTCCTGAACCGGCGGGCGATATTGATCCCCCCACTCCCGATTATCAGCCGTTTCAGGATTACCGTTTGGCGGCACCTGCCGGAGTAGACGCTGATTATGCGAATACGTTATCCGGAGGCGATGGCTCCGGAGTGAAAATAATCGATATCGAAGGTAACTGGACGACCACCCACGAGGATCTTGATAAGGCGTTCGGAGGTATTATCGGCGGGGTGCCGATCGATGATGCCGGATGGAAGGCTCATGGCACTGCTGTGCTCGGTGAGATGATAGCGGGTGACAATGGTTACGGTGTGACCGGTATTTGTCCCGGCGCCGATGTGGGGATGGTACCGATTGGGAGTCTCTCGACCGCGGAAGCGCTCTACACCGCAGTAGACAATCTCCAGCAGGGGGATGTCATCCTGATCGAGTTGCACGCCCCCGGACCAAGATACGACTTTGCCAGCCGGCCGGACCAGCTCGGATACGTTTGCGTTGAATACTGGCAGGATAATTTCGATGCCATCCAGTACGCCTGGGCCAAAGGAGTTGTCGTGGTCGAGGCGGGCGGTAATGGCGCCGAGAATTTCGATGATGCTAATATGTACAGTGAACTGTTCGATACGACCTACCGTAATTCCCACGCCATAATCGTGGGGGCGGGATATCCGTCATCGTCCGGCTCCGATCTGACCAGACAGGGCTTCTCCAACTACGGCAAGCGGGTCAATCTTCAGGGGTATGGCTCAGGTGTGTATACTACCGGCTATGGCGGCCTGTTCGATGGCGGAGGTGACGAGAACCAGTACTATACGGCGAGCTTCAGCGGTACCTCATCAGCATCGCCGATAGTCACCGGCTCAGTTGCCTGCCTCCAGGGGTACTACAAGGCTACCTACGGCGTTGCCACGACCTCAGATTACATTCGCGACTTACTCGTGAGTACGGGGACTCTGCAGCTGGGCGATACCTCAACGCACATCGGTCCCCGACCGAATCTTCTGGCCGCTACCAACAATATCTCGGCTCCACCGGCTTTGTACGCCAATCCAATCATGCTGGACACGACCATCACCGATGGTCAGGCGGCAACGAAGGACGTGTGGTTAATCAACCGATCAAACGTGAATAACGCGTATTACTATATTTACGACCGCGACACGCTCTTCACCAAACTGGTTAACTGGCTTCGTGTCTCCACCCAGTCGGGAAGCATTCCGCCCGCCGACTCTGTTCTGGTCACCGTTACGCTGGACGCCTCTATATTGCAGCAACAGACCACGTCTTACAAAGGTGTCTTGAAGGTCATTTGGGGAAGTACATCGGGACAGTACAATTCCACCTTTTATGTTCCGGTATACCTCACGGTTCCGTGCAACGATACGAGCTATGTAGTGAAATCCGGCACCGATCCGGACGGTCCGGTCTACCAGTGGATTTCGGCCCGGAATCTCGGAACGATGGTGCCGCACAGCGCTTTTTATGGAAGCAATGCGCTTGATGATGGCACGGCCGGGCCGTTCAGTCTGGGTTTCACTTTTCCATTTTACGATAGCAGCTATACCAGCTTCTACATTGGCACGAACGGGGCGATATCTTTCAAAGATACGTCGGTGAACGTAAACGGATACTTCTCGGGCCTGAGCATTCCGGGAACGCCGTTCCAGACCTTTGTCGGAGCATACTGGAATGATCTGATCTTTGACACAACACTCGTCCCCGATGGCAGTGTCTATCTATACCAGAGCCCAACTCAGGATACCACCGTAATCGAATGGTATCACCCGGCCAATTTCAATGTTTTCGGCGACACCCTGACTGATTTCGAACTGATTCTTACGCCTGACGGCAATATTCTCTGCCAGTACAATAATATCGGCACCTCAGGCCTTGAACAGACCGCGCTCATCGGTATTTCTCAGACCGGATGCCAGGCGGCCAGCTATGTGAACGGCGGAGACATTCCTTCTCACATAGTCTACTCAGGCAGTGCGGTTCTCTTTGATCTCAAGAACTGGCAGTTTACGCAATCGGGCGACGTTAACAATGACGGCAGCGTGGACATAGCCGATCTCGTGTATCTGGTAGACTATATGTTCGCCGGCGGACCGGATCCCATTCCTCAGTGGCAGCAGGGCGACGTGGACTGCACTGGCGGCATTGATATCGGTGATCTGGTCTATCTGGTAGATTTCATGTTCAACTCCGGCCCTTCCCCGTGCTTCTACTGGCATCAGATCGATTAGTTAGTTGCACAAAACTCTCCGGAAGATCCGCAAATAGAAACCGCGCCGGCTGGAGTATCCAGCGGCGCGGTTCTTGATTTATATTCTTACCGTCGCTGTTACAGGAAAGCAAATATTGCCGACTGCGAGAAATTCAACAGCATTTGCGGGAAGAAGCCCATTCCCAAAGTTCCGAGGGCGGTGATTATGAGAACGATCATGATTGATGGTGTGTATTTCACGGGAGCGAAAGTCGTGTCGAGCTGATCGAAGAATGCCGCCTTGATGACGCGGAAGTAATAGTACACGGACAGGAATGAATTCATGACGCCGATAACAGTCAGCCAAATAAAACCGCTCTTGACGGCCGCCTGGAAGATATAAAATTTGCCGAAGAAACCCACGGTCGGTGGAAATCCGGAAAGGGCGAACATAAACAGCGCGAGAGTAACTGAAAGATAAGGATTCGCTTTGGCGAGTCCAGTCAGCTCAGACAATTCCGATTTGCAGCCCGATCGGGTTTCCAGCAGGATGACGACCGTAAAGGCGCCAAGGTTAAACAGAGTGTATGCCACCAAATAGAAGATAGCGGCGGACACTGCATCGGAACCACCCACCGTCAGCGCAACAAGGATGTAACCGGCGTGGGCGATCGACGAATAAGCCAGCAGTCGTTTGACATTACTCTGTCTCAGCGCCAGGACGTTACCCACTGTCATTGTCAGCACGGCGAGAATCCAGAAGATGGTCGATATGATGGCCAGGTCGACAAAGCCGAAGGTGAAGATTCGCAGTAGGGCGGCAAACCCGGCCGCCTTAGGGCCGACCGAAAAGAATGCGGTAACCGGTGTCGGCGCACCCTGGTAGACATCGGGAACCCAGCTATGAAAGGGCACGGCTGCCACCTTGAATCCGAAACCAACCAGCAAGAGCGATACGCCGGTCAGCATATACGTCTGCGAGTGCGAAATGATGAAACTGAAATCAGCCACGATTCGTCGAAGGTCGGTAGTGCCGGAAGCGCCATAGATCAGGGCAATACCCATCAGCAGAAAGCCACTGGCAAAAGCACCCATGATGAAATACTTGATGCCGGCTTCGTTCGATTGTAACGAGCGCCGCGCAAATCCGGCCATGACATACAGAGGAATCGACATTATTTCCAGACCGAGAAAGACCACCACGAGGTCGGTTGTGTTGGCCATCACCATCATGCCCATTGTGGATATAAGCAGGAGGGCGTAGAATTCGGGGCGGTCGATCCCCTTCGCCGACATATACCGGTGAGAAATCAACAGAACCAGCAGCGATGTCAGCACAAAGATAAGCTTGAACGCCACGCCGAAATTGTCGCACGTAACCATCCCGAAAAAGCCTGACTGTTGGTTTCCCCACTGTTCGATCACAAACGCGGCAGAGGCGGCCAGACCAAGCAAGGCCAGCAACGGCGCGAATCGTGCTGCGACGCGGCTAAACACCATCGCCAGAATGACAAAAGCCGCCACCAGCAGGCTTATCTCCGGCGAGATGAGCGAAAGGTCAATTGATCCCGATGTAATGTCTATCATAATTTTGTCTCGTATACGGACACGCCGTATCTCCGGTTAAAATCCTCAGCCTCCGCCGAAGCCAAGTCTCACCTTGCCATCTTCGATAATGACCGGCACAATATGCTGGCCCTTGGAGAGCTTCAGCAGTTCATCCTGAGCGCCGGGAACGTCGTGCACGTCGACTTCCTCGAACCTGACTCCCTGTTCGGTATAATATTTCTTGGCGGCCGCGCAATAGGGGCAGCCTTTCTTGGTATAGATAGTGACGTTACCGGCCATTTAGCTCCTCCATACCCCGGACTATGTGATACCGTTGCGATAGATTTATACACAGTCGCTGTTCCGTGAACGACCGCTTTTCGGCTTCAACTGTGCTGGCCTTGCTCACTTGAAAGACTACCTGTTTAACGGCCGGTTCAATGCGTTCAAAGAGCGGTTTCGGGTAGATACCGATCCAGAAAACCGCGATGACCAACGGGATAAGGATAATCTTCTCGCGCCAATCCAGATCCAGCAATTTCTGGTTCTCCGGCTTTGTTACTTTTCCGAAGAACACACGTTGGTACATCCAGAGCATATAGCAGGCGGCGAGAATTACGCCGGTCGCGGCCACAACACCGTAAGTCACGTTGGCCTTAAAGGTGCCGAGCAGGATAAGAAATTCGCCCACGAATCCGTTGGTAAATGGTAAGCCGATCGATGACAGGGTGATGATCATAAAGAATGCGGCAAAAGTCGGCATCACCTTGGCAAGTCCGCCGAAATCCTCGATCAGCCGGGTATGACGGCGCTCGTATATCATGCCCACCAGCAAGAAGAGCGCACCGGTCGAAATACCGTGATTGATCATCTGGATTACGGACCCTTCGATAGACTGCACATTGAGTGCGAATAACCCCAGCATGACAAATCCCATATGGGAAACCGACGAAAACGCTACCAATGATTTCACGTCCTTTTGCACCATCGCAACCAACGCACCATAGATAATGGCTATTAGCGCGAGCACGGAGATATACGGCACCGCCGCGACAGTTGCTTCGGGGAACATCGGTAGACAAATCCTGACAAAACCGTACGTTCCCATCTTCAGCAGGACGCCAGCCAGAATCACCGACCCGGCGGTGGGCGCCTGAACATGGGCGTCCGGAAGCCAGGTGTGCAGCGGAAACAACGGCACCTTGATGGCGAACGCCAGCGCAAAAGCGCTGAACAGCCAGATCTGCTGTTGGAAACTCAGCGGAAGCTCCGTAGTGATTTTTATCATGTCGAAGGAGAAGGTTCCCGAATACTTCTGGTATTCGAACAGGATGTAAATAATACCGACCAGCATCAGCAGCGAGCCGAACATTGTGAAGAGGACGAATTTGATGGCGGCATAGAGCTTGCGCGGACCTCCCCACATGCCGATGATAAAGTACATCGGTATGAGCATAACTTCCCAGAACACGTAGAACAGGAACAGGTCGAGGGCTGAGAACACACCTAACATACCGACTTCGAGCAACAGCATGCAGATAAAGTATCCCTTGATACCGAAGGTCACCGATTTCCACGAGGCCAGAATCGACAGGACTGTCAACAACGTAGTCAGCACAATCAGCAGCAGGGAGATGCCATCAATCCCCATATGATAGGCAATACCCAGCGACGCCACCCACGGGATATTTATTTCAAACTGCATGCCATTGGCTATCGGGTCGAACATGAAATACAGCCAGACCGAGAGCAGGAAAGTGATGAACGACACTATCAGGCTGAAGGACTTGATCGTATCATGCTGATTCTTGGGGACAAACAGCAGTAGTATTACGCCGATCAACGGAAAGAATGTAATTAAGCTGAGTATCTCTCGTTCCATAATTTAGTAGAGCACCATAATCGCGACTAGTACGACCACACCAAAAACGAATACGGTCGCGTATGTCCGTACCCGTCCACTCTGACCGGTTCTGAGAAATTCCGATATATCCTGATAGAAGCTGGCGGAGCCGTTAATCAATCCATCAATAACGACTACATCGACCACCTTCCACAAGAACAGTGAGAGGTAGACAACCGGCATAACTACCAGAGTACTGTACATTTCGTCAACGTAATATTTGTTAATCAGGACCTTATGCACCAGGGACAGTTTCTGTCTAAGCGAGGTGGCAATCTGAGTCCGCTTGTTATAGACAAGATAAGCGAAATATATGGCCGTCAGGACGAGCGCTACCGATGCTACCATCAGGATCATTTCCATACCGGTATCTGCGCCGCTCGACGCAAGTGCATGCGACTCGCCGGCCGCCACTCCACCCATCACCGGCTCCAGCCACTTCTCGATTTCGTTCGATCCGCCGAGTACGTGCGGAATGCCAATCCATCCGCCTATCACTGACAATACAGCCAGCGCTATTAATGGCACCGTCATCACTTTCGGTGACTCGTGCAAATGTTCTTTCTGGTGAGCGTTCATCCTCTCCGTCCCGAAGAACGTCAGATAAATCAAGCGGAACATATAGAAGGCCGTGAGCCCGGCGGTCACGAAACCAATTATCCAGAAAATCGGTCCGCCAAACGGTGAGGAATAAGATTTCCAGAGAATTTCATCTTTGGAGAAGAACCCCGAGAAGCCGGGAATGCCGGAAATCGCCAGAGTAGCTATCAGCATCGTCCAGAAGGTGACGGGCAGATGTTTTCTAAGACCACCCATGTTCCTCATATCCTGTTCGCTGGACATGGCGTGAATAACCGACCCGGCGCCGAGGAACAGCAGGGCTTTGAAGAATGCGTGAGTCATCAAGTGGAAAATTCCGGCTCCAAAAGATGCCACCCCGCAGGCAAGGAACATATAACCGAGCTGACTGACGGTTGAGTACGCGAGCACGCGTTTGATATCGTTCTGGGCCAGTCCGATCGTGGCCGCAAACAACGCCGTCGCGGCTCCTATTATCGCCACCACCAGAAGAGCGTCCGGAGCCAACATGAACAGCACATTGGTCCGGGCAATCATGTACACGCCTGCCGTCACCATGGTGGCCGCATGGATAAGGGCGGAGACGGGGGTCGGACCTTCCATGGCATCGGGCAACCAGACATATAACGGTATCTGCGCGGACTTACCAGTTGCACCCAGGAAGAGCAGAAGACATGCAGCCGTGATTAATGCGCCACCAGCTACAAACAAGTGCGGCGCCTGCTGCATCACTGTCTGGAAATCAAGCGAACCGACCTGCCAGAAAATAATGAAGATACCCAACAGGAACCCGAAGTCGCCGATGCGGTTGACAATGAACGCCTTCTTGCCCGCATCGGAGGCTGACTTCTTCTCGAACCAGTAGCCGATCAGCAAATATGAACAGAGACCCACCCCTTCCCAGCCGACAAACATCAGCAAAAAGTTGTCGGCCAGCACCAGCGTAAGCATGGCGAAGGTAAACAAGTTCAGATAGGCGAAGTACCTGCCGAGTCCCGGCTCGTGGCTCATATAACCGATCGAATAGACGTGAATGAGAAATCCGACGCCGGTCACGACCAGAATCATGACCGCCGAGAGCGGATCCAGTAGATAGGCGATATTTACCTGGAAATCTCCTGCCGGAATCCATGAGAACAGGACTTGATGAATGACTCTCAAATCCGCCGGCATCGCTTTAAGCTCGAAAAACAAACCGAGCGAGATCAAAAATGAGATGCCGATCGACGCGCATGCTACTGCCGAAATTACCGGTCGGCTCAGCTTACCCAACAGAAGGCCGTTGATCAAAAAGCCAATCAGCGGAAGCAGCGGGACAAGAAACAGATAGTCAGACATCTTACATATTACCTTTAAGAAACTCGTCTACCACTTCAGTATATTGAACCGGTCGATATTTATCGTCCCCCGGTTCCTGTACAATGTAATCACCATACCGAGTCCGACGGCAGCCTCGGCCGCGGCTACCGTTAAAACAAGAAAAACAAAAGCATGGCCATCAGTTACATTCAAAGCTCGAGAAAACGCAATCAAAGCCAGATTAGCTGCGTTCAGCATAAGTTCGATGGACATGAACAGGATAATCAGGTTCCGGGAGATCAGCACACCAAGCGTGCCGATGCCAAACAGGAACATGGCAACGATAACAAACGCCGGCAGTGCGTACATATTACTTCTTTACCTCCTCAGTCACCTGTTTGTCCGACTCATCCGATTCCACGTTGGGAAGATCATCCTTTTTGTCCTGTCGGGCCATCATAACCGCACCGACTATTGCCGCCAACAAGAGAATGGAAGTCAATTCAAACGGATAAAGATACTTGGTGAACAGCAGAGTCGCGACTGTCTCCACCGAGCCGAACCCGTTCGACGGCATGCTCATAATTCCAATCGGGGATTCCGAAGAGAAGAAACTCGCCTTAATCACGAATACCAGTTCGAGTACCAAAAGCAGCGAGAGTAGGAATTTGGCGAACAATCGGCTTGGCGGCGAGTGTTGGCCGAGGTCTTCGCTCCCCCGGAGATTCAGCAGCATGATGACAAAGAGAAACAAAACGAGAATGGCGCCGGAATAGACGATAATCAGAATTGCTCCCAGAAACAGAGCACCTAATTGCACATACAGCACGGCCTGCGCCACCAGCGAGACAATCAGCGACAGCACCGAAAGCACCGGGTTTCGTAGCGAAATCATCATGATCGCGCCGAAAACCGCCACTACCGCAGAGACAATGAATATTACGCCGTCAATCGTCATCGACTCTTATCCGTCACTCCGTACGCTTTTCTGACCCGACGATACATCCGTTTGAACGGATTGTCTTTTCGGGGATGAGAAACGAGCATCTGCTCTTTGGTATAGATAAATGAATTCCGGTCAAAATTAGAGAATTCGTACTCCTGTCCGAGGAAGATGGCTTCTTCGGGACAGGCCTCTTCGCAGAATCCGCAAAAGATACAGCGTAGAAGGTTTATCTCGTAAATCTTGGCGCGGCGTTCACCTTTCTCGTTTTCCTCGGGTTCCATATAAATGGCATCAGCCGGGCAGGCCGCTGCACAAAGTCCACAGCAGACACAGCGTTCAGTGCCGTCATCGTACCGTTCAAGGTAGTGCAGGCCCTTGTAACGAGGCGCCATTGGCTTCTTCTTGCGCGGATAATCCAGTGTTACCGGCTTTTTGAACAGGTGCTTCAACGTGACCGCCAATCCTTTTGGCAGATTCACGAAGACGTTCACCAGAGCTTTTAATACTTCATTCATAACATCACCTTAAAAGACGCCCGCCGCTACCAGAAGCGACGTCACTATGGTGTTAAGTAGGGCAAGTGGCAGGAGTACCTTCCAGCCAAAATTCATGAGCTGATCGTATCGGAATCTCGGGAAAGTTGCCCGTAACCAGATATAGAAGAACATAAAACATACGACTTTAAGTACAAACCACAGCATCCCGAGAATCGGGTATGAATTCACGAACGGCCCTTGCCAGCCTCCGAAAAAGAGTGTCGAACCTACACAAGAGACCGCTATCATGTTGGCATATTCACCGATGAAGAACATCGAAAAACGCATCGATGAATACTCGGTGTGATAGCCTGCGACAAGTTCCGACTCGGCTTCGGGCAGATCAAACGGCGCTCGATTGGTTTCAGCCACGGCGCAGGTGATGTACAACAGAAATCCGAGTGGCTGCTTCCAGATAAACCAGTGCGAGAAGAACAAAATAGAGTCGCTTCCCTGTTGATTAACCAGCTGAGTTAAGGACAGCGTGTTCGCGATGAGTACGACTCCGACTATAGAAAGGCCGTAAGTCACCTCGTACGAGATCATCTGGGCTGATGACCGAACACCTCCGAGCAATGAGTATTTGGATCCCGATGACCATCCGGCGAGCACGATGCCGTACACACCCAATGAAGTAATCGCAAAGATAAAGAGAATACCGATATTCAGGTCGGAGAGGACCATCCGAACACTGTACCCGAATACCGTCATTTCTTTACCGAACGGTATTACCGCAAACGTCAGCAGCGCCGGAATGAATGACACCGCCGGGGCCAGCGCCCACGTCAAGCGTTCCGCTCGGTCCGGGACAATATCTTCTTTGAATATCAGTTTCACCGCGTCCGCGAGCGGTTGCAGCAGTCCGTAGGGTCCGGCATAGGATGGTCCAATGCGGTGCTGCAGGTGACCAAGGACCTTGCGTTCCATATAAGTAGCATAGGCGCACCCGGTGAGTACCGCCAACAGTACTACCACAACTTTGATAGATGATGCTACAATATATTCAAGCATAGTTCTATTCGACCACCTTGGAAATTTTTACTCTGTCAACTCGCCGTTTCCGAGAGAATATCGTGTTCACTTTCATCGCCGGGAAGTTGCGCGGTATAATGACTACATCGTTATCTATATACTCGGATATCCTCACCGCAAGTACCTGTTTGCCGACTTCCGATTCCAGACGCACCGGCTCACCTTCGCCTACATCCAGGCGGGCAGCAAGGTCGGACGACATTTCAACGTACGGTTCGCTGCAGAAATTCAACAGTGACGTGGTTTTCTCAGTGAGATGACCGCTGTGATGCACATCATCGACCAGGTAAGCCGCGTGCGGATAATCTGCCGGCACGGTTTCGTATTCAGGTTTTACCTCGAGCAGTCCGGTCGGAACGGGAAGTCTCGAGTTGAGCTTGAGCAAGCTGTTCATTTCCGATTCGATCTGCTTTTCCACCCCAAAGAGCTTAACGCCGAACTGATCGGCGATAAGGGAAACTATGTCGTAGGCAGGTTTAGCCTGGTACATTGGCTTGACTGCCCGCATTGCCTTCTGGATCCTCCCTTCGAGATTGATATACTCTCCGTCGTATTCAGCCCAGCTACACATCGGGAGCACGACATCAGCGAGTTCGGAGGTAGCGGTCTCGAAAAGGTCGGACACGACCAGGAAATCAAGCTTCTCCAGTGCTTCGCGTACGAATTCCCGGTCGGGATACAGCATCATCGGATTGCCGCCGAATATGAAGAACCCTTTGATTTCTTCCTTCTTGATCAACGCCATCATCGCATCGGTGTTGTGTGGCTGACAATCCGGGTACTCGCTCCACATCCGCTTCATTTCTGCCGTAAGAGCCTTTGACGGCTGAGGAACAATACCAAGCTTTTCCGCGCCCACGGAATTGGCGTATCGCGGAAGGAGCGCCATCTGGCCTTTGGCACTGATGCCAAAGAGCAGATTCAGGTTGAGCAAGGCGGCACTGATTATATCGCGTTCTTTCGATTTGGCAACTATCTCGCCCACTATAATCGTGACTTTTTTACCGTCGACTAACGCCTGAGCAACTGTCTTGAGGTCGCCAATGTCGACCGACGCGATCTTCGCCGCCTCAGCCGAGGTGGCCGGGGCGATTTTCTCTTTCAACTGAGCCGCCAATCCGTGCTCAATCAGACCGGATTCAGCCGCGGCAAGGCAAATGCCGTTGATCACCGCTTCTTCTCTGCCGGCGGCGTACACAATCTCAACATCGGCAACGTCAGCCGACTTCACGCCGTACGGCGTGATTGAGAAAATACGCGGCATGCCGAACTGCCGAGCTTTGCGAAGCCGGAGGTATTCATTCGGATGCTCACGCACCAGATCTGACCCAAAAGTCACGATGACGTCGGATTTATCAATATCAGCAATTTTGAACGGTTGCGATCCGAGTTTGCAGGCGGGCGAATCAGGCGCTGAGGGAAGCATCCGGTAGTCACCACGGTAGTCGACATTATTCGAGTCGAACACCGTTCGCATCAACTTTGAAAAGCTATAGAGCGAAGCATTGTCGAGGTTCGGGGCGATCGTTCCGCCGATACACACGCCGCCCATTTTTTCGCGTATTTCGGTCGAGCGCTTCCTGATAACATCCAGCGCTTCATCCCATGTAGCCGGAACCTGCTTACCGCCTTTTCTGACAAGGGGGGTCTTGAGTCGATCGGGCGAACCAACAATCTGGTATCCATAGCGGGTAACGTCGGCAAGCCATCCATCATCGATCTCATCGTTGCGGCGCGAAGTTACACGGAAGATGTGGTTCCTGTGGTCTTCCTTGAAGAACGTAATATTAGTGCCGGAGCTCGTGAAATTACAGATCGAGGGTGTTGTCTTGGTCAGCCAGACCCTGATCTTGTATCGCCAATCGGTGTTTGTGAGAGCGCCCACCGGGCAGATCTCGACCAGATTGCCCGAGAACGGATTATCCACCTGCTGGCCGGGCGCGGCGTTGATTTCGGTAATGTTGCCACGCTCGTAAGCGCCCAGATCGTACTCACCGAACGCTTCTTTATTCGCCCGAACACACTTAAAGCAAAGAATACAGCGGTTACGATTGAGTATGATTTCCGGGCCGATCCTGAGGTCATCGAAAGTCGACTGTACATCGTCCTCGACAAAACGATATTTCTGGAACATGAATCGGCTATCATCGAAACCGTGGGCGAATGTCAGGTTCTGCAGGTCGCATTCTCCGCCTTTGTCGCAGGTCGGGCAATCCAGGGGATGATTCAAAAGAATGAACTCAATTATCGCGCGCCTTCCCTGCCGGACTTTGTCTGACATCGTTGACACTACCATGCCGTCCATAGCCTCCAGCATGCAGGAGACTTGCAATTTAGGCATCTTCTCTACCTCGACATAGCACATACGGCAGGCGCCTACTGATTTCAGTTTCGGGTGCCAGCAGAAGGTGGGAATGTAAATTCCCATCTGTTTTGCCGCTTCGAGCACCGTGGTTCCTTTCGGGACGGTCGCTGTGCGTCCGTCGATCTGGAAGGTTACGGTTGCCGGAATCGCTTTTGTCGGTTCGTCTTTTTTTGCTACGTCGGCCATATATTTCTCAAAACGCGAATTCGGTGTTTACCAGACATTTGCCATTGTCGATGTGGTACTGCCACTCGTCCCGCCAGTGTTTGATTGCGGATTGAATCGGCATCACCGCGGCATCGCCGAGCGGACAGATGGTCCGACCGAGGATATTCCCGCAGACTTCTTCTATCTTTTCAACATCGCCCGGTTGTCCCTGTCCGCGCTCAATTCGGGAGATCATCTGCTCCAACCAGGCAGTGCCCTCGCGGCAGGGAGTACACTTGCCGCACGATTCATGTTTAAAAAAGTGTATCAGCTTGAGGATTGTCCAGACAATGCAGGTATCTTCGTTAAACACAATCACCGCACCGGACCCAAGCATCGAGCCGACACCGGCCAGCGATTCGTAATCGAGGTTGACATCGATCATCTCAGGCGTAAGGAACGGTGTGGAAGCCCCTCCGGGGATGACTCCTTTGAGTTTTTTTCCGTTGGGGATACCGTTGCCGAAGGCAGGGTCATAAATGAATTTCTTCAAATTGAAACCAAGTTCAACCTCATAATTGCCGGGGCGATTAACATGACCGGAGAGTGAGAATATTTTCGTTCCTGCCGATTTTGGTGTTCCAAGGGTGGAATACCACTCAGCGCCACGATTAATAATGTGCGGAACGGTAGCCAGCGTTTCGACATTATTGACGATCGTTGGTGATGCGTAAAGACCTTCAATCGCGGGGAACGGCGGACGCATACGCGACATACCGCGCTCACCTTCGAGTGAATTCAACAAAGCCGTTTCTTCACCGCAGATGTAAGCGCCGCCGCCGGTATGAACTATCATATCGAGGTCGTAGCCGCTGCCATATACGTTTTTGCCGAGATGCCCGGCCGCGTACGCATCTTTCATGGCCTGCTCCATCCGATCGATACTGTGGTTGAATTCACCCCGGATATAGATGAACATTAGATGGCACCCGATGGCAAACGCGCCTATCGCCATGCCTTCAATCACCGCGTGCGGATCACGTTCCATCAAAACACGGTCTTTGCAGGTCCCCGGCTCGGACTCATCCGCGTTGCAGCAGAGATATCTCGCTTTGGGCGATGTTTTCGGGACGAAACTCCATTTCATACCGGTTGGGAAACCCGCTCCACCACGACCACGAAGCCCGGAGCGCTTAACCGTATCGATAACTTCATCCGCCTTCATGGTTGTAACCACTTTTTTCCACGCCTTGTACCCGCCGTGAGCTTCATATGTCTTCAGTTCATGTTGAGTCGGATCCTCGACATAATTGAACAGGTGAAGCTTCTGGTCTTTAGCCACTTCGGCGGCGTTCGTTATAACAGGCGAATAAAACATCAGGCTTTGGCCCTCAATTCCTCAAGAATCTTGTCCACTTTGTCCCGGGTAAGGTTCTCGTAGTAGTCATTGTTTATCTGCATCATGGGGGCAGTAGCACATGAACCGAGACACTCCACGGAGATCAGCGTAAACAGGTTATCCGATGTCGTTTCCCCTTTGGAGATATTCAATTTGTCTTCGAGATACTTGACCAGCGAATCAGCGCCGAGCAGCGCGCACGAAATATTGTGACAGACCTGAATGAGATACTTGCCGCGCGGCGTTTTGGGAAACAGGGTGTAGAACGAGGCGGCTTCGGCGATTTCCACTTCGGGCACGTCGATCACCCGCGAAAGGGCCTCGTACACCGCGTCATCGACATAACCCAACTGACGATAGGCTTCAGTCAACGCCGGCAGGATAGCTGATTTTTTGCGCGGATAACGAACCGCTTTTTCTTTGATGCGCTTGATGGTTTCTTCGTTCAGCATTACCTGTCCACTTCTCCCAACACGATATCAATTGACCCGATAGCACAGACAACATCCGCGAACAGACCGCCTTCAGCCAGTTTCGGGAGCGACGCCAGATTTACAAACGACGGCGGGCGGACGCGCACGCGGTGCGGTTTGTTGGTACCATCGGATGAAATGTAGAAGCCCAGTTCTCCTTTCGGCGATTCGATCCCTTGGTAGACCGCGCCGAACGGGGGGTTAAACCCATCGGTAATTATCTTAAAATGGAAAATCATTGACTCCATCTTGTACAATACGTCCTCTTTCGGAGGCAGTACTACACCGGGGACATGCGCACGATAGGGGCCGGAAGGCATACCATCGAGCACCTGTTCGATAATCCGAAGCGACTGACGCATTTCCTCCATGCGGAGTTTGTACCTGTCGAACGCGTCGCCATTTTTGCCCAGCGGTATGTCAAATTCAAACTTGTCGTAACTTGAATATGGATTCGCCTTGCGAACGTCGTAGTTCACGCCGCTGCCACGAAGCATCGGGCCGGTCAGCGAATAGTTGATCGCGTCCTCTGCGGAGATTACAGCCACACCCTTGGTACGATTGAGGAATATCTCATTGCCGGTCAGCAGATCCTCGTAATCAATCATACCACGGCGAATTTGTTGGACGGCATAGCGGACTTTTTTATCAAAATCTTTGGGCAGGTCCTCCGCAAGACCACCGATTCGTATATAGCTGGTCATCATTCGCTGTCCGCCGCACGCCTCATATATGTCGATGACCGACTCGCGTTCGCGGAAGGCATACAGCAACATAGACATCGCACCCAGATCAAGAGCGTGAGTACCGAGCCAGACCAGATGTGAATTCAGTCGGGTGAGTTCGGCCAGACAGACACGCGCCCACTGTACTTTCTCGGGAATTTCGATCTCCAGTAATTTCTCGACCGCGAGGCAATATCCGAGATTGTTGGACATCGGGGCCAGGTAATCCATGCGATCGGTGCATGGGAGCGCCTTGTAGTAGAGTTTGCTCTCCATGGTCTTCTCTATGCCGGTGTGCAGATAACCGACCACCGGTTTGGCATGCACTACCCGCTCACCATCGAGCTCCACGATGACCTGAAGCACACCGTGAGTCGACGGGTGCTGCGGCCCCATATTCAAGGTAACGGTCTTGGCGTCCGTACTCACTTGATCACCTCGGGCGGGTCGTTCTTGTTCCAGGAGAAGGCCGGCTGCTCGTAAGTCAGCGGAAAATCTTTTCTCAACGGATGACCTTCGAGTTCGTCTGCCGTCAGGATTTTCGTCATTTCCGGATGGCCGTCGAAGTAAATGCCCATCAGGTCGAAAACCTCGCGTTCCATCCAGTTGGCACCCGCGAATAAGTTCACTAACGTGGGGACGTGGGGATTCTCTCCTCCAAGACGGACCTTTAACAGCAGGCGATAATGGTGCTTCATCGAATAAAGGTTGTAGACAACTTCAAATCTCCCCTCGGCCTCCTGCGGATTGTTGAGCCAATCAAGGGAAGTTATGTCGGCCAGGAAATTCATCTGGATGTTAGCGTCTTCATAGAGAGCTTCGCAGATCTCGACGAGAAACTCGGGCTTGATAAAGAAGCTGAGCTGTTTTCGAAACGTGTCTTCGCGCACGATTGCATCGGAGAATCGGGATGAGAGGAAACTTCTGATGTTCGCGTCGATGGCTGCTGTCGCTTGTTCCAAAATTCACAAACTCCGTTTTCTCAAAAACCGCGGATGAATAAGACGGCATCACCGTCAAACCGCCTTACGACCCCATTCCTCGTGCGTAAGTTTCAGCGAGTCTTTCTCTACCTTCTCGAACAGCTTGAGGATTCCATTCATCAGTTGTTCCGGCCGGGGAGGACACCCCGGGACATATACATCGACCGGTATGATCCGGTCCACACCCTGCACAATGGCATAGTTGTTGAACACCCCGCCACAGGAGGCGCAAGCGCCCATTGAGATGACCCATTTCGGATTTGGCATCTGCTCGTACAGAGTCTTCACCACCGGCGCCATTTTCACCGAAACTCGGCCTGCCACAATCATCAGGTCCGCCTGGCGCGGAGAGGGACGCATGACTTCCATACCGTATCGGCCAAGGTCGAAATGCGAGGCAAAAGTTGAAATCATCTCTATCGCACAACAGGCCAGGCCGAAACCAAGGGGCCACATAGACCGCTTGCGCGCCCAGTTCACCATTTTATCAAGATTGGTCAAAATGATCGAATCGGGAATTCTTTCTTCTAATCCCATCTCAATGCTCCTCTTCCAAGGATGTAGAAGTAACCGACCAGAAGGATAACCATGAAGACCAGCATCTCCATAAATCCGAACATCCCCAGCTTCCGGGAAATGACAGCCCACGGATACAGGAAGATGACTTCAATGTCAAAGAGGATAAACAGGATGGCCACCATATAGAATTTGATATGGACAGGATCCCTGGTGGTGCCGACAGGGTCTACCCCGCACTCATACGGTTCATTCTTCTTGCCCAGTCGGGTACGACGCCCAAAAATTATGGACATGACCACGAACACGACCGCCAGAATGACCGCCAGTGAAAGCAGGAGTAGTATCGGATAAAATGTCTGAAACACCTTTTCTATCCTCATTTCCAGAGCAATTCGGTAACTTTAGCCATAATACGATAGTTTGTCAAGAATTTTTGGTTAAATTAGCGGATAAACTGTACCATTTCTTCAAAACGGCGGGAAATACTAAGTATATATGGTATGGTCGGATAAATCTTTTCTGACATTTTGAGAATGTGAAAGAAACGTACAAATTACCTGTTGGACATTTAGTCTGAGATTACGTACTGGTAGCCCGAAAATCGGCGGTCGCCGGCCAGCATATGGCTCGCCGCCTGGTGGTCAAATCTGCCATAAGCTGTTGAGGCTCCATAGAGATTGATCAGGTTGCCATCCGGCTGATACTCCAGCCACCCCCCACCCAGAACATTGCAGCTAAGATCAAAAATCGCATATAGATCGGGTCTCTTCTCCCAACCCCCGGCAATGTCGTTCAAATGACAGAATTTGTCGATGAGGTTGGCGTGATAAGGAAACCGAATGACCGACCCGAATACAAATCTATCCGAGGCAGAACATCGTATGACGATGTATTTACAGGTCAGAGCCACCTGTTTTTGCCTCGCCATCTCCAGCAGGTCGTTCCCGGGTGGTAGTTCGATGATAGTATGGTCACGTTCCATTGGCCGGCTACTTCCCCACTCTGATGTGATTTGAAAATATCCAACCGCGACGACCCTTCCATGCCTCTACCCTATAGATGCCGGGCGCCAGGTCGCGGTATTCAAGTTTACTCGTCCTGGTCTCCAGAATGTATTTGCCATCGTGAACCAGTCTGATGGTGGCGGCTGAAGGTAGTCTTACGATCAAACGACCATCCTCGGCCGTAGACAGGGTGCCGCCGCAGGTGACTTTTTCCGCGCCGTTAAGGGCGAAGAATTCAAATGAATCGGCTACGCCCCAACGCATATTGGAAAAAAACAGACGACAGTCTCGAATTGCCTGGTACAATTGCCTTTTAGCCGTGATAAATTCGGCAGACATCGGCTCGGCAAGCAGTATATGCAGACGAAGACACCGGAAGTGAACCTTGTACGGGAAGATCTCAACTTTGAACGGCCCGACATCGACCGGAAATGCGTGGGCGTCGACACCGGCCACCCCGACGACCTTCCGGGTCATATTCAATTCATCCCACTTCCTGAGAATCCTTGTAGTGGGACCTATCATCGATTTTCGCGGTGAAAGCGACATGATCAGCTTGTTGAAGTGGGTGAGTTTTTCCATCCATTCCGACATCTGGTTCCACAACTCGATTCCGGTAAATCCTTCTACCGTCCAGTCGCGCCAGGGATAAGCGGGGTACTCTTCGAGGTGGTCTCTTGTCTCATCGGGGTGAGCCATGATACCGATCGCATTGTCGGATGCTCCGGCCGCCACATACTCCCGGGGCGACATTGTCTCCGGATAGACGCCGGGACTGTCAAAGAGCAGATAGTGATGTTCATCGGTTGGATCGTTGTGCTCATACCCGATCACCACGAGCGTGTTGTCATACATCCCTTCGTGGCCTTTCTCGCGATTGATAAGATTCATGTGGTCGCTGAACATCATGAATTCCAGACCGGCCTGCTGTCCGATGCGGATAACTTCTTCGATCGGTTTGGTGCCGTCGGATTCGGTCGTGTGCATATGTATCGCGCCGGTGTAGGTGTACCAGTCTCCGATTTTCTTAGGCATCGCCGCTCCTACGGGTATTCGGAACCTTTCGGAATATGAACAGACCTACAAGCATGACCAGGCTCAACGAAAGGACACCCATCTTATACGGGAACTTGCCGAAATTCTCCGGCGCAATCTGAAACAGATCGATAGTCAACTTACCCAACGGCCGGTGCTCATTGAACAGGTAGACGATTGTTGTCCAGATAAGTGGTCCGACGACGGCGGCGGCCCGACCGGAGAGCGAGAACAGGCCGAAAAACCGCCCCAGTTCGTCCCGCGGGACCAACTCGCCAAGCATCGGGCGCGATGTTGTCCACAGGCCGCCCAGCAAAATACCTATGAGCGAGCCCAGCACCCAGATGACGATCGGGTGCTCACTGATCACAAACAGAAAAAGGCTCACCACCCATCCAACGATGATGGCAGCGAGTATGTTTTTGAGCGACGTCCGCTCGGCAAATTTGCCGATGAGAAAAGATCCGACTACCGCTGAGACCGTGGAGATGATCAAGAAACGGGTGATATCACTCTCGGCCAGTCCGAGTACGATTGAGCAGTAGATTCCGATATTGAGAATGACGGTTGTCACGGAGTCCTCGAAGAAGTAGTCGGCGATGAGGAACCGGAGCACACCCGGATATTTACGCGTCGCCCGAATGCTCTCCCACACTTTGCGATACGACTGCAGAAAACTGACAGTCCCTGATTTAACGACCCTCGATTCATGTACCCACAAAAACAACGGCACTGAAAACACGAAGAATAGTACGGCGGTCGGAATAAATGAAGCCACTTTCCCGCCCGCATCGAGAAAAGGAATATCGATCGAGAACACGCTGCCCGTCACAAACGGCAGAACTATAATCATGCCGACGATCGAGCCGACATAGCCGAAGGCCACTCCTACTCCGGAAATAAATCTCGCGCGTGTCGACTCGGCCACGGAGTACAATAGTGAATTATAGAACGGCTGGGCCGCTTCGTAGGAGAAATTGGCAATAATGAATAGGCCAATGACGCCAAATATCATGCCCGGCGGAACAGCCGCCAGCATACCTGTGGCGGTACAGCAGGTAAGCGTAAAAAGAAAGACGAAGAGTTTCTTCTTCGTGGAATAGTCGGACAGCGTGCCCATGGCGGGAAGCAAAAGCGCCGCGAACAACATGGAAATGGAAAAGGGAATATCGAAATACCGGTCGTCCTTGCCCAGGTTTTCAACGATGTATCGTTTGAGATACAGCGACACGATATTCATCGAATAGATTGTGTTGGCAAAGTCGTATAGCGACCAGCCGATCACATCTTTGCGCCAGATCGTGTCAGTAGCCGCCATGCATCACAGACCAAGTTTGTCGGTAATCCGCATCATGCCATCTTTGACCAACAGCAGAAACTGCTCAAGTTCCAGCCCGAGTTCGGAGCAGGCCGCCATGTTTTCGCGCGTCGCGCCGGCAGCAAAGCGTTTCTCCTTGAAGCGTCGGAGCATGAATTCGCCATCTATCGGCGCCAGTTTCTTCAGGGGGTGCATTAGGGCACAGGCGACGATGAACCCGGTGGTCGGATCGACGGCATAGAGCGCCCAATCGAGGTTTGACTTGCAGGGAACATGGCCCGGATGTGCGTGAATAGCATAGAGCATCGCCTCGGGCAGGTGATACGGCTCAAGCCACTCTTCGGTCAAATACGTGTGGCGCGGCTCATCATCCTTCGTCTCATTGTAGTCAAGATCGTGAAGCAAGCCGGTCAGCCCCCAGAACTCCACGTCCTCGCCGAAATGTTCGGCCAGTCTTCGCATCCCCGCTTCAACCGACAGAATATGCTTGAGCAGATTGTCGACGCCAATCTTCTCTTCGACGAGCTGATAAGCCTGCTCACGTGATAGCATCAGCGATGAAGTAGACATAAGGTGAAATAAATCCGATGATCAGTGCCAAGTCAAGGCGGATATTGCGGCCGCAGGCGTATTCAGTCCGCAAAACTCCAGGTGAACCCAAAGTAGTTGTAACGTCCGGAAATGGTGAAGTTTTCTCGGATATCATATATCGTATTGAAGACATTTTCGAAGACATAGTGAAAACGGAACTGCTTCATCTGGAAGGATAGTTTGGCATTGGCTATGAGTTGGTCGCCGTAGCCGGTACTCGCGTATCCATCGTACTCACTGGCGTATGTGATCTCTCCATAGGCATAGAGGTGAGTGATTCGCTGGGGCCAATAAACATGTAATTCGAGACCGGAGAATGCCTGGTACTTGGGCTGATAGTAAGATGCCGCGCCATGATTGTCGATATGATGATACGACCCTCCCGATCTCACATAAAGGAGGTCACTCAGCCTCAATTTCTGCTGAAGTTCGACAGTGTAGAAGTCAATATCGTGGTTGACCGGTGAGAAGTGTAAATAAGGCACAGACACGTTCCTGACATAATCTGCCTTCCAGTCTATGCCGTCAGAAATGCGACCACCAGTCGTGGATAATCTGATATTGTTATCAACGGAACCCAGTTCAAAAGTGATGTTGGCGGTAGCTTGTTTTTCGGAGCGCAGGTTCGCATTACCGCTGTCCGCATATTGATAGCCGGAAGAATTGTAGATGGCCGCCTGCTGGGGGCGCAGGTGTAGTTCGTAAAGCGATGCCGCCCGCCCGGAATAACCAACGGAAGCCATAAAGAAAGCCGACGGTCCATCGCGAAAGACCAGCAGAGATGAAAATGGCAGCCATTTCACTCCCTCCACATACTGACCCCCGCCGCTCGCGGCGAAACGCCAGCCCTCGGTGAGTCGCGCTGCCGTCAGACTGAGCTTTCCCTGATTTCGTTGCCAATCATTGATTCCATCAGTAAACTCAAATTTAGCACCCTCGGCCTGGGCCTTTATGCCCAGTGATCCTCTCAGCCACTCCTGATTCAGATAGAAACCGTGTTCGGTGTTTTGAAATCTGCCTTTGTAGAGTTGATCGATATTTGACCCTTGAAGCTGGTAGCTGTATCCGGCCTCGGTCCGAAACGTGTGGTCGCTATTGTAGCGCTCCAGACCGACTCGGGCGCCGCGGCCGGTCCTCGCCCGGGTAAGGTGAGGATTACTGGCCAGGTCACCAGCGAGTTTGTAGGAGCCATTCCGCATGTACAAATAACCGGAAGCATTGACCCCGAAATATCGACCGATCGGCAGATGCGTCCGGCCAGTATATTGCGACGCGTCGTCATCACGGTACACCGATTGACCATCGGCATTGCGATACCCGATTGACAGATCGACCTGCTTGCCTGAAGTGAACATTTTAGAATAGCGGCCCCTCACGAAGTTGTAGGCGAAGGAACCTTTGTCAACCAGCAGAGAGCTGTGAGGTTCCAACGAGAGGGGTGACGCCGGCGCGGTAATCAGGCTCGCTACCGAATGGTCGACCCCGAAAATTTCGCCGACCGGCCCCGGCAGGATATAGATGTTGTGGTCCATCGCGGTCGGTATGTCGGACATATCCATCATGCCATCCGGCTCAACTACATGCTCGAACGGCGTCATCGGTAATCCATTGCTGATAACAGCGAGTCGGTCGCCCCTGAGTCCAAACGGCTGAACGGTGCTTCGCATCGGTGTCGATTGGTAATTGACGACGAAGAAGGACGGATCCGCTATGAAGTAGTCGCCGGCCGTCTTGTAAAACGACCTTTTGACCTGCTGCATTTGGTCCAATCTGGGCGAAGTAAAATAAGCGACCAGGGAATCGTACAAGGAAAAAGCGGCGAATCGTTCCTTTTGTTTCTCCTGCTTAAATTGCTGTTGGCGTTTTTCGAATGCCTCCAGCATTTTCCGGCGATCTTTCAGTGTGTCAGGCAAGTTCACCGAGCCACTATCCGCCGGTGTCGCGATGAGTGAATCCGGAGACGGAACAACTCTGGTCGTATCTTCCTGTTGAGCCCCGGCCATTGCGGGAATAATCGAAAGGATGGTGATCAGGATGAGAATCTTATTCATGTAATCCGACTTTCCCTTGTATATAAGCCTCGCACAGCGCGGAAAAGCAACGGGAAAATCAGCATGTTGGTGGCCAGAGAAATCAAAGACCAGAGCGACCCGGAGATAAAACGCGGCCAGAAGGGCTGAAACACGTAAGCGTCCACCAGATTAACCGGCAGATAGAAGCCCACCGTGCACAAAATAGCCGAGAGCACCAGTACTGAGGTTAACATCACACCCGAGCTTCGCAGCCACCCCTGTTTGCGCACTAGCGCACCAATAATGCCACTGACGGAAGCTCCGGCTATTTGGGCGATAGTCACCGGAATCGTGGCAGGTCCAAATGGATTGAAGATGGTCCACAGGCCCATGCCGATCGCTCCCACTAAGAGACCGGGGACCAATCCCCACGCTATTCCGGCGAAGAACACAACAAAGAAAACTAAGTTGACATTAGGCAAATACGAGGTCCCCAGCGACAGCACATAGATCAGGGCAGAAAACAATGCTACGCGAGTGATGAGCCTGACCGTCGGATTCATCGAATCAGCGCGACTTTTGTTTTCATTTCGGCAAGAAGTGTGCCTTTGTGTTGCGACGAGAACAGCCGCGCGTACGCGAGATATACTCCCGATGCTACTTCTTTGCCCGCTTGATTTTTGAGATCCCAGTCGCTGAAGTACTTGCCGTACCGTAAATCGGAGTCAGATATCTGGTCGAGCGTCCGCACATGCTCGCCTGCTATGGTGTACAGGTCGATGACCAGATACGGGTCGCTGTAAACCGGGTAACTGGTTGAATCGGTCGGTATCTGGAACCGAAAAGTTACCTTACCCTCCGGGAGTTGGGCAACCACAGCGGGGTTCGGATACGGTTCAAACACAGCGGCCGGTAGTTCGATATAGGCGGAATCTATCGTCGCACGTTCATTGACAATATACGCGACATAGTAGTTGCCGACTGGATTCGACGGACGGTAGAAACTCCGAATCGAAGATGCCGGCGTAAAAATCATCGTGACAGAACGATACTGATGGGGATTTGGGAAATCAATTCCTATCCCCTTCACTTGTCCGAACGGGAGAGCGAGCCGATCAACAAGCATGGAGTCAGGGAAATTGTTCAGCTGATAGACCACGCTGAGTCCCCAATTCTGCGTAAACGAAGTGTCAAGAAGCATCTGGACTCGAAGAACCGAGTCAACGTGCAAGAAATCGTAACCCAGCGTTGTATCTGTTACCTTGGTGCTGTCCGTGCAGTTCGGGAAAGTGCCGGTATTGCAGTTCCAGAACGATGTATCGTAAACCAGGGCCGGCAATTCCTCGAATCGCATATAAAACGCCGCATTATGATCCGGACTGAACGGGTTAGGTTGATAACCACCCGCGGGAAGGTCGCCGGATGCACCGCAAGGGTAGGAGGACCAGACTGCCATCACTGCGCTGTCGGGGGCATCATTGAACTCCGGATAGTATGCCCGTTCTGCGTATCCTACTCCTGAGGGCGCCACAGCCGCGCGCGAGCCGGTAAAATAGTTCCAGAGCGCGAACTCGCGGAAGGCCGAGGCAAAAGTCACCGCTCCACCGGATAAAGAATCAAGCACGGCATCGATCGCGGGCCATGAATTCGGGCCGGGAACCTCGCCGCATTTGAGCCAGGTATTGCGAATCACGTTTGTGCCATATCGTTGAGCCAAAAACATCGGGAAAATGCCCGACCCATAGGGATGGATCGAAGATGATGATGGAAACGACTGGATTGACTCCCAGGGAGCCTCGAAAAAGTAGGGCAGGTAATAGTAATAATCGTTGATATTGGTATAATTCTCTTCCTCGCTCCAGACGGCTGACATTTCCATCCAGGCAGGTCCGTTAATGCCGTTGGTGGCTCCCTCTTCAGTTTCGGTGAAATCCAGGCCGAATTGGACAACATGGAAGAACTCGTGCGCGCAGGTCACCCTGACTGCATCCAGCGGGCGATTCTTGTATGGCAGAATCGATTGATAGTCATTGTCGAGCTCCTGGAATGCTGTGGCACGGGTTGTCCCGGGACCATCTATCCGCGCCGAATCGAGATACGTCAGACCGTAATACGTGCTCGGCAGATTAATGAGATAGACATCGAACTTGTCATCGCCACTACCAGGGTAAAAGCCGTCATTCGGCGGAGCCGGGTACCCGAGTGTAGTAACCAGATGATTGTAGACTTCGTCGTAGATGCGCGCGACCGAATCCACGTATCCCGGAATCAGACTGAACACGGCGTTGTCACCGGAAGTCGTATAGTGAATCAGGAAACGGCCCGATGGTGACACCAGGGAGTCATCAAGGCCAACCGGGCGATCCACAATTTGCACCCCGAGAGATTTCATCAGACCCTGGTCCAGCTTATCGCGATTTAGGACAAATTCGAGAACGGCCGGCGTGCCGCATTTGACCGGAAACTCGTCCGGCTTGCCTTCCATCGCGAGCCCCTGGGCGAGTGCGTTGCTCTGAGATATCTGGCCAGTCGCGAACATATAGCCGAGGATAATGTCACGCTGCTGCAGCTCGGACAGGTCCTGAGCCAGTGCCGCCGTGGCGATAAGTGATGCTGCAAAAAACCAGGTTGCGAAGGCTTTTTTCAATGTGTCCTCACTTGTTCCAGTCGTTCCTTCATCCGTTCAAGACAGGCATACGGCACTTTCTGTGATCCGATTGCCCCATACCGCCCCTCGCGGCCATGGTAGTCGGAGCCTCCTGAGGTAAGAAGACGATGTTGCTCAGCCATATGTTTAAACCGATCGGTGTCCGAGTTTTTGTGCGATGGGTGATAGATCTCTATACCGTCGAGTCCCAGACCGATCAGCGTGTCGAGATGTTTGATGTTGTCATCGATGGCCGGGTGCGCCAGGAATGCCAGACCACCCGCGTGGTGAATCAATTCTATGGCCCTCTGCGGCAAAAAATTAACCTTGGGAACATAAGCCGGTCCGCCGTTGCGGATATATCTTTCGAACGCTTCTTCGTAAGTCTTTACGTGCTGCTGAACGTGCATCGCCTGGGCGATATGAGGCCGTCCGATTACCGTCCCCTGAGCCTGCTGTTGGACATCCTCATAGGAAATATCCACACCCATAGCATTCAGTTTCTCCACGATTTGTCGGCCGCGCGCCGTACGCCGGCGCTGGAACTCTGAGAGGGCGTCGCCGAACTCGCTGTCTGTGGTATCGAAGCCATAGGCCAGCATATGCAGATCATCATCATGTATGGAAACCGACAATTCCACGCCCGTGACAAGTTCCGGGTCATCTTCCGTGAGCAGCGCCTGCACCGCTATGAGACCCTCGAATGTATCGTGGTCGGTTACCGAAAAGGCGGTCAGGTTTTTCGATCTGATAATCTCCAGTAATTCAGCCGGAGTGCAGACCCCGTCGGAGAGATTGGTGTGCATGTGCAGGTCGACGTATTGTTTCATCTACAGGCTGGCTTCCACGTGTTGCCGAATGCGCGACGCTGTTTCGCGCGCTGTTTTGATGATGTTGTCAGCTTCTCCGCCGAGTCTCTTGACGAATGCGGCGTCATTGAGCGATGACAGGTTTATTTTTACGTTGTAGCCGGCGCCTTCCACAGCGGCCAGTCCCATCAAGGAGGCCACTCCGGCGTCGGAAACCGAGTGGGGATTCCCTTTCCTGGCCGCCGTCTCGGCCAGCCGGAGCACTTCCAGCGATTTTTTCATCACCGTTAACGGCACCTCCGCCGCACCCTTGGTAGCGGCTTCGACCGCGGTAGCGCGCTCTTGGGTATCTTTTGGAAGCTTGAAGGCGGCCATCACTTTGTTGAAGGCTTCTTTGTCGGTGTCGATGAGTCTGGTCAGCTCAGCTCGGAGCGTGTCCGCCTGATCTCGAATCGCCGAGAGTTCGTCCTTGACGTCGGCAAATGCTTTCTTGCCGACCGTCAGCCGGCAGACCATCGCCGTCAAAGCCGAGGCGAGTACACCGGCCGAAGCCGCCACCGACCCACCGCCGGGGGCGGGCGATGACGAGGCTACTTCGTCATAAAATGACACTCCGCCGGGGGCCTGCTGCGACATAGCCGATTTCAGCTTTTCCTCAAGAATCTGCGCTTTTGAGAACCTCTCCAACCGAAGGTAGAAGTCAGCAACGTCGACTATCGCATCGTTAGGTAACAAGCCGATTATTTCGGATGAAGTCACGTTGACACCATAACGATCGGCCTCGGATTTGATCGTCTCAAACACCCGGAAAATAGGCGTCTTGGTGTAGTTGACCAGATTCATCGAAATCTGGACCTGGTTGCGCTCCTTGATCTCGAAACCCAGAGCTTTGACGAACCGGAAACCGCCTTTGATCGAGCGGACCGCGTCGGCGATATTGTCGGCTATCCATTTCTGGTTCGTGTTCAGGTATACGTTAAAGGCGACCAGTGGGAACCGCACGCCAATGGCTGTCGAGCCGGCCTTAAGATTCATCGTCGAGGGACCGTAGTCCGGTTTGCGTTCCGGGTCGGTTTCGATACTGTCCCGAATCCCCTCATACTGGCCGCTTCTCACATTTGCGAGGTTCTTTCGCTTGGGCGATGTAGCGGCATCTTCATACAAGTAAACGGGAATCTTGAGTTCTTCGCCGACTCGCCGGCCGAGTTTATTAGCCAGTTCGACCGCGTCTTCGATAGTCACATCCGAGATCGGAATGAACGGGCATACATCGCAAGCCCCCATACGAGGGTGCTCGCCATGGTGGGTGGTCATGTCGATGAGTTCCGCGGCTTTCTGGTAACCGCGAAAGGCGGCCTCGACAGCATCATTCGGGTGGGCCACGAACGTCACGACCGCGCGGTTATGGTCGGCATCCATTTCTTTGTCAAGCAGCACGACACCGTCGACTGAAGTTATCGCAGTACAGATGGCATCAATGACTTCCGGTCTTTTTCCCTCAGAAAAATTAGGCACGCACTCAACAAGCTTGGGCATATTACTCTCTCCGTACCAGTCTAAGAATCAAGTTTCTTCTTCAGACCCCAGGCCAACAGCGGGATCATGATCTCGTGATGTCCGACAAAATTGAACCCCTCGCCTGCGTCGGAGGTCGGGCGGGTCACTATGTTGACCATCGGACGATAGTGAATAATCATGTCGAAATTCGCCGTGGTAAGGCGATTCTTGCCTTTATTCAGGTTACGCGCCACGGTGAGCGCCTTCAGAAAGACCTCAGGGAGGATTACCGCTGAGCCGATATTGGCCACCACCCCACCCCTGTTGATGTCTGCGCACACACTCGCCAGCAATCTGAAATCATGATAGGATGCCTGACCGATCCCGGCGGCGTTGAAGTTTGGGTGTTGGGCGATAGTATCCGTGCCGATCCCGACATGCACGGTCACCGGAAGATTCATCTGTTCGGCGCCCGCGAAAATCGAAAGGTGGCGGTATTTTGCCTTGTGCTGATTGATGAACCGCCCTCCGGCTTCACCAAGGCCGATATTTTGCTCCACGGCCAAATCGACAATCCGACGGTACAGTTCGCTGGTCTCCTTGACCATTCCGAAACTGCCGTCCTTCAGGCCTGACAGCACATCCTCCGAAGTTCCACCCCAGAAGGCCAGCTCAAGGTCATGAATCAGTCCCGCGCCATTAAACGAGACTCCGGTCACGATACCGGACCTCATCAGATCGATAAATATGGGTGACAGACCGACTTTGATAGTATGGGCACCCAGAAGCAAATGGAATGGCCGATTGCTTTTGCGGGCGCGCGTAACCAAACCGATAAACCTGTTCAGGTCGGCCGATTTAAGAAACGCGGGCAGAGACTTGAAGAAGTCATCGCCGCGCAGATCCTGAATCGGCTTGCCGAACGCCTTGACCTCAGTCTTGTTTGTTCGACGGTCGAACGGGTATCGCTTTACTTTGGTGAGGTCGGCTGGACGATATGTCACTTTACGGGGTGGCATACTAAAAAACTTCTATATCGCCTAATTTGTAATTGGTCAATTCCGCCGAAATAGAACCGACAAGCACTTTTGATTTCATCAGTACCGGCAACTTCAATTTGTCGTCCGTCAGCCAAACAGTCAGCTTTCCCTCGTGCTTGAATACGCCGACCGACTGGAGCAGCGGCTCGACTACGATACAGTCAAACGTACCGGCCGGCACAGTGATTTTTTCCTTCTTAAGCACCCGTACTTCAAGGAGGTACTTCTTTCCGTCGGTGTAGTTGTCAACAAAGATGGACTTCCCGGGCACCAATGGCTGGGTGCGAATGTAATACAGGGCGGACAGGGCGTCCTGTATGTATGGTTCCGTTTCCACCGTATCCTGCTTGTAATAAACAATATGCCGACGTTGATCGAATTCGTACGTCTGCTTGGCCTGGTAGTCTCCCTCGTGGAGATTCTTCTCGAAACGCCAGGTGAAAAGCCCGATCGCATCCATTATGGACTCTACCCGGTCCTCGACCTTGAAGAAATTCGAAAAGAATCCATTAGAATTAGCCTTGGTAACAATCTGGTAACAAGGCCTTCCCTGGTATTCAATGAGATTTTCTATTTCCATCGAAGCAGTTCCGGCGTTAATGAAGCCATAGTTGACGTCGAATGACAGCTTCTCGCCGGCGCCGAAGGCGATATTCTCCACATACCGGTCGAACGCGTCGGGGTTTGTTTTGGGATCAAGCGTGTCCT
Organism: uncultured Ignavibacteriales bacterium; assembly: GCA_964371785.1. Taxonomy (GTDB): domain Bacteria; phylum Zixibacteria; class MSB-5A5; order GN15; family FEB-12; genus CAVQCT01. The sequence continues at coordinate 119,089 of CAYJOL010000009.1, forward strand.
GGGCAGCCGCGCGAGCGATTCCGATCTGAATGGCAAGAAAGTAGAAAATCGGTATCAGTCCGATTGTCAGCAAGGAAAAGAACAGGAAGCTGTGGAAAAACCGTTTAATTGCCATTAGTATACTCATCTATTCTTTTTACAATCTCGTCAAGGAATTTGCCCAGATATTCGCCAATCTCCAGGAAAGTCTCGTTATATCGATCCAGCGTCTGGCCAATCGGATCATCGACCCCTTCGCCCCGGGGACTGGGATCGGGAAAATTCTTAAACAAAAAGGTCTTGTCGATGGCATCCCGTCGAATTTTCACAATCGCCTTTACATGCTCCGGGGTCATGCCGAAAATCAGGTCCGCCTTCTCGATCAGCTCAGGAGTGAGCGGCTGTGACAGATGACCGGAAATATCAATATCCCATACCTTGACGGCTTCAATCGCGTACATCGTGGCCGGAAACCCGGTGGCTGCAGAGACACCGGCCGACATAACCTGAAACTTCCCGGGTCGACGTTGCTCCAGCAGCGTTCTTAGCCCACCTTCGGCCATGGGTGACCGACAGGTATTGCCGGTGCAAACGAAAAGGATCGTGAATTTCTTATCACTCATATTAATTGGCTTTTCAGGGCCCGTTTGATGGCGCTTTCCGTTATCGCTCCCTCGCGAAGGATCACCGGATCCTCGCCGGTCAGGTCCACTACAGTCGAGGTCATATTGTCCAGTATCCCGGCGTCGATATACAGGTCAACCCGGCCCCCGAAATGATGCGCAATTTCTTCCACCGTATAACAATCATCTTTGCCGGACGGGTTCGCCGAGGTAGCGGTAACCGGAAAGTCGATTTGCTCCAGAAGGTCCCGAATAAACGGAGCCGGGGATATGCGGATTCCGACTTTCCCTTCACTGACCACCCGCTGGGGCAGATTAGCCGCGGCGAGCAAGACCAGGGTGAGCGGGCCGGGGAGAAACCTTGCCGCGACCGTCTGAATAGCTGAGCTGGTCAGGGCAAAACGCGGAAGGTCAGCGAGGTCGCGGATAAAGATGGCTGTGGGCATTGACTGGGGCCGCCCTTTGACCAGATAAAGGCGATCCAGCGCATCGCTGTCGTCCGCTCTAACCAAAAGACCATATCTCGTCTCGGTGGGCGCGACCACAAGTCCCCCCTCCGCCAGTGTACGAGCCGCTAATGAGATTACTGATGCCGAGGGATCATCGAATTCAATCGTTTCAACTCTGGAAACGCTCATCACCCCTCACCGTTCTGATCGTCCATGTAGACGGTGTCGATATCTTGTATGGGCGCAGCATCCCGATATATCGGCGATGCTTCCTTCACTCCTACATTAACCATGACAATCCAGGCGGTCGGATATCCGGCTGCCTTCACACGCTGCAAGTATTCTTCTGCTTTATCGCGGTCCGCAAAACTTCCTACTCGGATTTTGTAGTACGGAACTTCATAATCAAGAAAGACCGGGCGATCGAAAATCTCCTCGGCCACCCTCAGCTCGTGCCTGGCCTCACTGTATAGTTTGCTCGTGTACAGCTGAATACGATACGCCTGACTGTTGACGCTGTCGATCGTCATTGGAGCTGATTTGGTGGAAGCTCCGACTGTGTCGGTCTGCTTACGATCCACGTCGACCAAGGCTACCTTCCCCACGATTTCACCGGTCTTTGGATGATCCTGCGGGACATTTTCCCTGTCGCCGGGCAGACCCAACGGGTCATAGCCACGAGTATCGGATCCGGTCGGCGTCGCTGTGGGGACAGATTCCTGCACCACCTGCTGCTTGGGTTGACAGCCTGTCAGCGCTACTACCGCCAGTATAGCTATTAGTTTAGAGGTATTTCCGAGTATCTTCATTCTTGTCCAATTCCGCCAGAATCTCCTTGACCCGATCGACTTTCGTTCTGTGTGTGACGAACGTGATATTGTCGGACCGGACAATCACCAGATCAGACACGCCCAGGCAGGCGATTAGACCCTCGGCGTTGTTGTATACTATTGTTTCGTATGTATCTACCAGCAGTCCCTCGCCGACCAGCACATTGTTGTCCGAATCGACCGTTTTATAGCGCGGAAGCGAATTGAAGCCGCCGATATCATCCCAGATGATGTCAGCCTTGATGGTCAGGACATTGCTTGCCTTCTCGAGGACCGCGACGTCGATAGATATACCGATCGCATTGTCATAAAGTTCCTTACGCGCTGACATCTCCTTGTCGGTGCCGATTTGAGCGGCGTAATCGTCCAGCAGCTTGCCCAGGTCCGGTTGACAGGAGTGAATCGCGTTCAAAATTGCGCCGGCGGACCAGACAAACATCCCGCTGTTCCAAAGATACAGGTGACTGTAATAATACTCATGAGCTACGGCCGCCTTCGGCTTCTCAGTAAAAGCAGAGACTTGGTAAACAAGTAAGTCACCATCGTGGCGAAACATATCGCCCAGCTTAATGTATCCATACCCGACTTCAGGCCTCGTGGGAACAATACCTATGGTAATCAGCCTGTCTTCTTTGGAGGCGATAGCTACCGCAGACGCAAGAATCTGTTGCAGCTTCTCTGGAGGGCGTATGAGATGATCGGCTGACAGTACGACCAAAGTCGCCTTTGGGTCCTGCTTCTGGAGATGGACAGCGGCCAGACCAATCGCTACGCACGTGTTTCTGCCAACTGGTTCAGTCAGTATGTTGGCAGGTTTGACCTGCGTGACCTGGTCGACTATGAAATGTTTCATCGACTCGCTGGTCACGATACGCACATTTTCATACGGAATGATGGGGAGGACTCGATGTATGGTTTCCTCAAGCATCGTTCTGCTGGAGGTCAGCTTTAAAAACTGCTTGGGATGACTGGCTCGTGATAGCGGCCAGAATCGCTCACCTTTTCCACCGGCTAAAATGACTCCGTATACCAACAGTAGCTCCTTCAGGTTATCCTCGTAATCTAATGATAATAATCGGGTTAAATCTGATAGTCAAGGAAAGATTAGGCTCGCCCGGGATGGCTGTCGATGTTGGCGGTCCGCAGCGACTTACGAATTTTCAATCATCAGAATGGCATGACCGATTCCCCACAGCCAGAAGCCCCAGCAACAACGCATTAAACCGGTTAGCCGCTGAGTCGGAGCGGGAACTCAGCACAACTGGTACTTTACCACCCCAAATCAATCCGCCGATCTCAGCGTTGCCATAGAGGGACATCGCCTTGTATACCCCATTGGCGGTTTCAATGTTGGGAGCCAGCAGAATATCGGCCTGACCGGCAACCGGCGACTGGGTTAACCCCTTCGCTTCGGCAGCAACGCGGTCGACCGCGGTATCGAAAGACAACGGGCCGTCGACGAATGCGTTCTTTATCTGCTTCCGGTCGGCCATCTTTGCGATTATCGCGGCATCGGTGGTCACCGGCATCTGCGGATACACGACTTCAACCGCCGCAAGCACTGCCACCCGGGGCATGGCTACACCTAAACGCAAGGCGACCTCAACTGCATTCTCAATCAATTCGAGTTTCGTCTTGAGATCCGGCTCGATATTGATGGCCGCGTCGGTTAAAAAAAGCAGTTTGGCATACAGCGACGGACGCATCACTGTCACATGCGAAATTCTTCGTGGCGCCAGGCGAAACATACTGTCCTTCTCAAGCAGCAGGCGGAGAAATGAAATGGTCGGGATGCGCCCCTTAATCATAAAATCAATCTCTCCCGCCGCCGCCATTTTGGCGGCCGCCTGCACCGCAAGCTCTGGTTCACGGACATCCAGGAACCTTGCCTCGCCGATGTCCACACCGGCTTCCTCCGCTTTGCGCCTGGCGAGGTCCTCGTCGCCGATGATGAACGGCTCAAGGAGGAGCTCTTTGATAGCACGCGCAAATGAATTCAAGGTCACTGAATCCGATGGCACCACCAGCGCGGCCCGGGGTCTGACTCCGATGGCGGCTTGTCCACGCACTCGCTCGTATATCTGTTCAAACGAACAAACTTCGGGTATTTCAAACTGACCGTTCAGGCTCATATCAATCCTCCCGGTCCTTCTTATTCCGGCTGTCGTAGTAGTCGGCCAATATGCAGGCAAGGGCCAGCGATGCCTTCTTGTTCTTGACCGTGTCGGTGCGCGACACCAGTGACACCGGAACTCTGGCGCCGACAATAATTCCGGCGAATACCGCCCGAGCAAACTGGATCAGAGACTTGGCCACAATGTTGCACTCTTCTATGGAATCCATCAGGTAGATATCCGCGTCTCCGACAACCGTGCCACTGGCATGCTGGTAGATTGCAGCTTCCCTGGAAGTAGCCAGATCAAAGGGTAACGGCCCCTGAATGGCGATATCCTTAAGCTTGACCATCGCGTGCGGAATTATGTAATCGATATCCGAAAGCGTATGCGGGACGTCTTCCGACGGTGAGTCGTGAGCCGCGGACACTGCGATTTTGACCGGCGATAGACCAAGCGCATGCGCGACGTGCACCGCATTTTCCAGAATCTGCGACTTCTGATCCTGATCTGGTTTCACCACCATTCCCCCGTCGGTAAGATTCAGCAGCTTGTGATAGCCCGGGATATCGAGCACGGCGCAATGCGACAGCGTGTTCTTCCCTCGCAATCCATACTGCTTATCAAGCACTACTTTCAACAGTGCCGATGTAGGAAGGAATCCTTTCATGATGGCGTCCGCTTTGCCGGTGGAAGCGAGTTCCGCCACCCGGTGGGCAGCTCGGTTAACGTCCGGCTGATCGATAATTTCAAGGCGACTGATATCGATACCATCGTCGTGAGCGAGCGACGCAATCTTGCCGGCATCGCCAACCAGTATGCCGTGCACGAATCCATCGGCTTCTGCCTGCGACACTGCCTGAATGACATCCGCGTCCTGAGCCGCCGCCACGGCCACCCGCTTTTTCCGGCCGTGCCTTGAGATCTCAATAGCGCGCGCTATCAGTTCATCGGAAGAGTGAATCGGCCTGATACTCATCGCTCCGTCCAGTCTGAGGTTTCAATACTGCTTGAGTTGCTCTTCGCGCTTGAGATATCGTTCGCCGGCGGCCGCCAGCGCCTCCATCTCAAATTCACCGGCCATCACGACCACCCGACCGAGAAATGCGATACGACGGGTGATTTCTTCGATCAGCATCTTCGAGTGAGCCATACCGCCGGTGAGAATGATCGCCTCAAAGTCGCCGGACAGGGCCACCGATGCGGCTCCGATCTCTTTGGCGATCTGGTACGCCATGGCATCGAAATACAACCTTGCCTTCGCATTGCCGTCTTGAATCATCTTTTCCACTTCGCGGAGATCTGCGACACCAAGGTAAGCAACCAGACCGGATTTCTTCGAAAGCTTGTCGACAATCTCTTTCTCGGTGTACTTCCCCGAGAAGCAAAGTCTGACCAGCCCGCCGATCGGCAAGGCGCCCGCCCGGTCGGGAGAGAATGGTCCCATCCCCAGCAAGGCATCGTTGACATCGACAACCCGGCCGCCGTCAATGGCCGCCACTGAAACGCCGCCGCCCATATGAACGCCGACAAAACGCAATTCTTCAAGACTCCGATTCAACCGCAAAGCTTCGCGGCGGCAGACTTCTTTGAGATTCAGCGCGTGGACCCGGCATTTGCGCTCAATCTCGGGAATCCCGCTAATCCGGGCCACATCGACGAAGTTGTCGACTGTGATGGGATCCGAAATCAAAGATGGAACCTTAAAACTCTGCCCGAGATGATGTGCGATGAGGGCGCCGAGATTCGAGGCATGATTGGAATATCGCATCGTCTTGAGGTCCTGCAGCATTTGATCGTTAATGGCATAAGAACCGCCCTCAAGCGACTTGACCGGTGCGCCGCGGCCCACTACTGCTTTCAGGGTGCCCGGCTGTAATTGAAGAGTCTCTATCCATGCGTTGATCGCCGACATCCGGTAATCGAACTGGTCCGCCACGTTGTCAAAACGGGATAGTTCGGCATGGTCATGCCGGATTGTTTCTTCGGAGATCTTGTTTTGCCCGTTAAACAGCGCTGTCTTGGTCGAAGTTGAGCCGGGGTTGATGATCAGCATCAATTGCGACATCGACCCTTATACCTCCACTGAAGTCAGGTGGACCTGTCGTCCGCGATTAAACGCTTCCACATTGATATCCACGAATTTCTCTTTTACTCTATTCTTGAGCACCTGGATCCAGAGATCGTTCTCGAACGGAAGATAGTTCGATAGCACACCAAGCAGGATAGTGTTCACCAGGCGCGGGTTGCCGAGCTCCGCCGCGATTTTATCGGCGTCCACGCCAATTACGCGCTTGGCCTTTTCCCGCATCCGCGCGATAGCGTCATGGGGGTAATTGTATTTCTTCGATGAAGTCACAATCGCCGGAATCAGCTGAGTGCGTGAGACTATGGCCACGCCGTCTTTCTTCATCCAGTCCATCGCCCGGAGGCCTTCGGCCTGCTCGAACGAAATAAGCACGTCAGCCTGACCGTATTCGATCGTCGGTGAGTACACTTTCGGCGCCATTTTGATATGCGACGAGACGATACCGCCGCGCTGGGACATTCCGTGGACTTCGGATTTCTTGACATCGAGACCGAATGACATCGCTGCCTCGGAAATAATCTCCGAAGCCAACAGCACGCCCTGACCACCGACACCGACAATGAGTATATTAAAGTTATAGTCTGCCATTTCAACCTCCTATGCTTTCACAAACTGGCTCTGGAGCACGATAGCCTCGGGCGGGCAGACCTGGGCGCAAAGAGTGCATCCGGTACAGATAGTAGTATCAATCACGGCCTTCGGACGGCCATGTTTGTTGGTTTCCTCGGACGCCGATATCGCCGGACAGGAGATGCGGAAGCAGGCCGAACAGGCGGTACACAGTTCGAGGTCGACCACGTACGGTTCATCCATGATCCGCTTCGGCATGAGCACGCAGGGCCGGTTGGTGATGACAACTGACGGCTCCGGGCGGGCGATTTCTTCTTTAATAGTGTCGACGACCGTATCAAAGTCGTAGGCGTCGATTACTCTGATGTGCTTTACACCAAGCGCCCGGCACAGTTCGGGGATATCTATTTTCCCGGCCGGGTCCCCCATGAGGGTATGCCCGGTGGCCGGGTGCTCCTGTCCGCCGGTCATAGCGGTGGCGCGATTGTCGAGTATAAGGACGGTCACATTGGAGTTATTGTAAACCGCATCCATCAAACCGGTCACACCCGAGTGTAAAAAGGTCGAATCACCGATAACGGCAACCGTCCCCTTCTCCGAACCCTTGACCTTTTCCATACCGATTGCGTTGCCGATAGAAGCGCCCATACAGATGCAGGTATCGAGCGCATTAAGCGGCTCCATCACGCCGAGAGTATAGCACCCGATATCGCCGGTTACGGTGACTCCAAGTTTCTTAAGCGCCATAAACGCTCCCCGATGGGGGCAACCCGGACACAGTACCGGCGGACGCGGAAACATATTCGCTTCGACCGCGATTAAGGCGGCGGCGACGTCAATGGTTACTCCGGCCTCCTTCAGGCCGGAAGCGACTCGATGAGGCGACAACTCGCCCAGATGACCGAAGTATTTCTTGCCTTCCACCCTTATGCCGGCCGCCTTTATCTGGTCCTCATAAAACGGCTCGAGTTCTTCGACCACTAGCACCTTATCGTGAGATTTCACGAACTCCGCGATCTTCTTCATTGGCAACGGATAGCTCATCCCCAGTTTCAGGTAGTCCAGATTCGGTGCCACTTCTTTGGCATACTCATACGCGACGCCACCTGAAATTACGCCTACCTTGGAACCATTATTCTCGACGAAGTTCAGCGGCGTTTCTTCGGTAAATCGTCGAAGCTTCTCGAGTCGTTCCTGAACCACCACATGACGCACCTTCGCATTCGATGGGATCATCACATACTTGGCCGGGTCCTTAACGAACTTCTTGTCGGGACCTTCGACCCGCTCGCCCAATTCGACTATCCCTTTCGAGTGCGATATCCGGGTCGTCATGCGGAACAGAACCGGCGTATCGAAGACTTCCGAGATCTCGAATGCCGTCACGAGCATGTCTTTGGATTCCTGGCTGTCCGAGGGCTCCAGCATCGGAACGTTAGCGAACCGAGCGTAGAACCTGTTGTCCTGTTCATTCTGAGATGAGTGCATCTCCGGATCGTCGGCCGAGACAATCACAAAACCGCCATTTACGCCGGTGTACGCCTGGGTCATAAACGGATCGGCCGCGACATTGAGTCCGACATGTTTCATCGCCACCAGGGCACGGGCACCGCCGATCGAAGCGCCGATACCAACTTCGTAGGCGACTTTCTCATTGGGGGACCACTGCGAATATATCGAAGGGAATCGTTCGGCTAACGTCTCAAGGATCTCCGTCGAAGGAGTCCCGGGATAGGCGGCCGCCAGTCTGACGCCCGCTTCGTACGCTCCCCGGGCCACCGCTTCGTTGCCGGATAGAAGTTCTCTCATACGGTATTGCCTTATCTGTATGCCTTACATTCACGTTGTAGTTATGGTGTACCAGGCCGGCGAGTAGATGGCACGCGTGGCGCCGCCTGCTCACCTGATTCGTGTCTTGGGACACCAAATCACAGAACAATAGCCATCTGTGAATAATTTCACATAAAATAATAGCTGGTCACCGACCGGGCAAGGGGTATTTTTGCACGGGGAAACCATACGGAGCCGAAGAGAATACTGCCTACCCGTGATCGCATCAGGTACCGACTATCTCCCATCGCACAGAAAATACTGTACTTTCTGCGTCCACGATACTACCATTCGACTTTCAAGCTGCAGTTTATAATTACTATCAGGAGAGCTCTGAATGAATCATCTGGAAGTATGGTGTAATATTCGGGACAGTCACAAAGACCTGGAATTCGCTGACGCGGTTGCGGCTTATCTCGATTACCTGAAAGACAGGAAGTTGATTGAAAACTGGCGGATGACACGCCGTAAATTTGGCTTCGGACCGCAGGAGCTCGGTGAGTATCATGTCACGATCAGCACGGTATCGTTGGATCAACTTGATAACGCCTTTAGTCTGGTGGCGACCCGTGATGGTGAAATTGAACGGCTTCATGGGAATATGTACCGCCACGTAACCGATCTAAAGTCCGCCCTGTATAGGGATTTCCCGGACAAAGTCAGGGTCCGCCCGAAGTAGGATTCGAGAAATGAGCGTCGTTAAAAGCGAGTTCGGGACTCAATGCCAGGACAAGACGAACGAATTGTAACTACCCGAACTAAAGAATAAGCAGTATATTCGGGCGCTTTGCAGATATGGACGCGCTCCGAGAATAACGCTGCTTCAAGGGGAAGTAATGATTTCGACGCACCGATCAACTCTTGTCTTATTGGCCTTTGTCATCTTAGTTGAAATCGGTGCCGCCTCGCTGGTTGACTTGAACCGCCCGGCCTGGGGAGACGAGGCGCATTTTTATGAGACGGTAAAGCTCTTCGGCAGCGACTTCAGTCTCACGACATTGCGAACCTATCCTGAGATGTCCACACCGCTTCCTTTCATTGCCTATGCCGCTTGGGGGCATCTGGTCGGTTTCGAACTCTCACACCTCCGCCTGCTCTCAATGATATTCGCCGTTTCTACCTACTTAATCTTCTTTTGGCTGCTCAGCGCGGTTATCTCTAATCCAAGACTGGTTTTTATCGGCGCAGTGTGTCTGGTCCTCCAACCGTATATGATCGGTTTCAGTCTCTTTGTATATACAGATATCTCGGCGATATTTTTCGGCACGATGGCGTTATATGCCCTGTCAAAGCGGTCGACTTGGTTGACGGCCGTTTCTCTGGCGATGGCTGTTCTTTGCCGACAGTATATGGCCTTCCTCGTTATCGCGGGCGCGGTCTTCTATGCGATCGAAAGACTGACTAATCCAAAACGTGATACCATAAGGCAGCTGGCTGCGGTTCTATTGTCCGCACTTCCTTATCTGGCGCTCGTGATTTTCTGGGGTGGAACAAGTCCCGACAACGCGTTACGATCACAATTCCTTAGCGAACCGGTTCGTTTTCACCCGGAAATGCTCTCCCTGTATATCGCCGCCCTGTTTGTCTACTTGTTCCCTCTTGCGGCTCTGAATTTCCGAACTTTCTATCGCAATTGGCGACTTGCGGTATTGTCGGTTATCGGCGTTGGATTTATCGTTTTGTTCCCTGTCCGTGTCTCCGGCCCGCTGGCTGTTCTCGGTGTGTCGCGAGTAGGCCAGTTTCATCGGATTCTTCGCCTGTTTTTCGACAACGAATTTATGGTTCACATGGCTTTCGCCGCTTGTTTCCTTCTGGCCTTACCGATCGTGTTCTACATGATGGTGGATGTGGTCAAACACGTCCGAGCGAGAAAGACCGATGCCCATCTCCTGGCGGCAATCTGCATCTTGATATTCATGTCTATGATGCCGTTTTCGTATCTTGGATGGGAAAAGTATCTGATGCCGGTCGTTCCGACGGCGATTGTCTATCTCTTGATGGTTCTGGAGGTCAAGAGAACTCCTGGCCCGAGAGCTGTTATCCTATAGCTGTCTTTATAGCGAGCCCTATCAGCAACAGTCCGCCTACAACGCCCGCGCTCTGACTGAACCTGATTCCCACGGCACGGCCAAAGACGAGTCCGAGAATTGTCATCGATGCCGCCACTACACCGATTATGAAGGTAGGCATCAGAATTTGGATGTCCACCAGTGCCAGCGTGAAGCCAGCCGCAAGAGCATCGACCGAAGTCGCAAACATGAGGGCCAGTAGACTGGCTCCCCGAGTAGGGTCGCCCTTCCACTTATGATCTTCAGCTTTGAATTGTTCCCAGATCAGCCGTCCACCGATCCCGGTCAGGATTACCGCCGCAAGGATTTGAGCCGAGGAGCCAATGAATCCAGTAAGATAACCACCTGCCAGCCAACCGATTATCGGCATACCGAACTGGGCGAATCCAAAATGAAAGGACAAACGAAAGATGGTCCACGGATCAAGCCGTCCCAACCTGATACCGACAGCGATTGCTACCGCAAAAGCATCGAAAGCGAGCGCGAACGCCAGAGTAACCACATCGAAAATATGCACGTCAATCTCTGTTCAGTACCATAATCAATTGAATGTCAATCAGTTGCCTTGTTGGTTGCCGCGTTGGGCAGCCCTGCCGCTCCATCACTATCACGTTTGGTGATAATAGCCAATTACTTCTGAAAATGGGAACTATTTCTTATCCTTTCGGTTGAAAAATTAAACTTTACAATTTTGTAAAGATTTAGTATACTCCCATCGGGTAATGACGAGTAAACTATTGAAAGTGGTGAGATTATGAGAATATCAGCCCTTGAAGAATATGGACTCAGGTGTTTGCTGACTTTGGCCCAGGTGGGACCGGAGGGTCAGCTTTCTATTTCTGACATTGCCGAGAAGGAAGGCATCTCGATTCCGTATACGTCGAAACTCCTGTCCATACTGAGACAGACCGGGCTTGTAAACGCCCTCAGGGGCCGTGGGGGCGGTTTCTGCATTGCCCGGCCGGCCGATCAGATTAACCTCCTGGAAGTCATCACGGCGCTCGGTGGACCGCTAATCGACCCGAACCACTGCCATAAGTATTCGGGTCAACTTGAAGAGTGCATCCACACGGATAATTGTTCGGTTCACTACACCCTGGTCGGACTTTCCCGGTTGGTTGGCGAGTTCCTGAGCAAAATGACCCTGGCCGATGTTGTCAATGGCCCCGGACTGATTAACCTGACCACTATTGAGTCGCGTGTTTCCTTGTTGAATCAGGCGCTCAATGAAGCAGATATGAATGAAGACCCGCGAACGGTGGCAGACACGCATACCCAGCGGGGTATCTGATACAGCTGACGAGTAAGGTTCGAAATACAAGGAAAAGGAAATAGAGATGTCGAATAAGAAACCACTGTTTGAGTTTAAGGATATCCACGTCGAAGTGGAAAGCAAGGAAGTGGTCAGGGGGGTATCTTTGACCGTTAATCCGGGAGAGGTACACGCGATAATGGGACCGAACGGTTCGGGGAAGTCATCGCTGTCCAATGCCCTTATGGGCCACCCGAATTACACGATCACCAAAGGTCAGGTGATGCTCGACGGCCGGAATTTGCTGGAAATGGAATCGGATGAACGATCCCGTGCCGGCCTCTTCCTGGCTTTTCAATATCCACTGGCTATTCCGGGCGTGACAGTCGCCAATTTCTTACGCGCCGCCCTCAAGTCACATCGCGGGCCGGACGCCGATATGTCGGATTTCCGAAAGCTGCTCAAGTCCGAGATGGATGCTCTGGGAATCGACCAGGTATTTGCGACACGCTACCTAAACGACGGTTTCTCCGGCGGCGAGAAAAAACGCGTCGAGATTCTCCAGATGTCAGTTCTGAATCCGAAGATGGCGCTTCTTGATGAGACCGACTCAGGTCTTGACATTGACGCACTCAAGAAAGTAGCCGAAGGTATCAACCGGTACCATTCCGAGGCCAACGGCCTGCTTCTGGTCACCCACTACCAGCGGTTGCTTAACTACGTCAAACCTCACTTCGTACACGTGATGATGCAGGGTGAGTTTGTCAAATCGGGTGGCCCTGAGCTTGCGCTCAAGCTCGAAGATGCCGGGTATGATTGGGTTGGTGAGGAGTTCCAGCAGAAAGCAGAGGCATAAACATGTCTGATATCATCAAACAGCAAAACCAGGAATTGTCTCAGCTCAACGAGGATTATGCCACCAAATATGGTTTCCATGATCCCGTTGACTACTTCCATAAAGGAGCCAAAGGGCTCAGTCATGAAGTAGTCGAGATGATCTCGAAGATGAAGAAAGAACCGAAGTGGATGGCTGAGCGCCGACATGAAGCGCTCGATATTTTCTATGCGAAACCGACTCCCCAATGGGGGGACACCAAGTTGCTCAGTGAAATCGATTTTGAGAACATCTACTATTTCATGAAACCCATAGAGAATCAGGGCAAGAGCTGGGACGATGTCCCCGAGTACATCAAGAAGACGTTCGACCGACTGGGAATCCCCGAAGCCGAGAAGAATTTCCTCGGCGGAGTCTCCGCGCAGTACGAATCGGAGGTGGTGTACCATTCGATGCGGCAGGACCTCAAGGACCTGGGGATCGTATTTCTCGATATGGACAGCGGTCTGCGCGAATACGAAGACATTGTCAAAAAGTACTTCGGCACGGTCATTCCGTCGACCGACAACAAGTATGCCGCCCTCAACACCTCGGTGTGGTCGGGCGGATCTTTCATCTATGTTCCGCCGGGTGTCGACGTCAAGATCCCCCTCCAGGCATATTTCCGTATCAACGCGGAAAATATGGGTCAGTTCGAACGGACCCTGATTATCGCCGACAAAGGCTCGCGGGTTCACTATATCGAAGGGTGCACGGCGCCGATCTATTCGACCGATTCGCTGCACTCCGCGGTCGTCGAGTTGATTGCCCTTGAGGGTTCGTATATTCGTTACACGACCATTCAAAACTGGGCACGCAATATTTACAATCTGGTGACCAAGCGGGCCACCGCACACGCCCACGCGACAGTAGAATGGGTGGACGGCAATCTGGGTTCGCGGTTGACAATGAAATACCCCTGTATCCAGCTGGTGGGCGAAGGCGCCAGAGGAGAAATCCTGTCCGTGGCTTTTGCCGGCACCCAGCAGCATCAGGACGCCGGGGCCAAAGTGATTCACGCCGCCCCGAATACATCGTCACGCATCACTTCCAAGTCCATATCAAAGGACGATGGTCGGGCCTCGTATCGCGGTCTGGTGAAGATTCACAAAAACGCGGTCAACTCGAAGGTCTCGGTGGAGTGTGACGCGCTTCTCATCGGCGAGAATGCGCGCTCTGACACGTATCCGACGATGGAAATTGATAATGAACAGGTTCGGGTGGAGCACGAAGCGCGTGTCTCAAAAGTTGCTGAAGAACAGCTTTTCTATCTGACGAGCCGCGGCTTGACCGAAGACGATGCCCGACTACTTATCGTCAACGGGTTCATGGAGCCATTCACGAAGGAGCTTCCGCTGGAATACGCGGTAGAACTGAATCGACTGATCGAACTTGAAATGGAAGGATCAATCGGTTAATCCGAGGATGATGATTACTATGCACGACACGCAAACAGACATACAGATACCTGATATTACTCCGGAGCTGGAGCGAGGTCCGCAGTGGTTGCGGGATATTCGACACGCTTATCAGCGGTCCTATAACGCCGAACCTCTTCCCCGCCGCGGCCTGCACCTCTGGCGCTATACCGACCCATTCCGCTTTACCATTGACCGGCAATCGATCGCGGATACGGCCTTCGGGGACAATTTCGACATTGTTGAAAAACATGAACTCAAGAATCTCCGCGACGGGCATCTGTCCGGGTTGGTAACCGATCTCGGCGGTCGCGAAATTGACGTTCACTTGACCGATGCGCTGACGGAAGCCGGGGTGGTTGTCACCTCCCTGTCAAATGCGGCGACCACACATACGGACCTGGTTGAAAAATACCTCTACAAGCTGGTCAGTCGGGAAACCGGCAAATTCGAATCGATGAACGGCGCTCTCTGGAACGACGGGATATTTATCTACGTCCCTGACGGCAAGAATATCGAGCAACCGATACATCTGTTGCGCGAAGCCGGGTTGGCCAGATCAGCGCAGTTTCCGAGACTGCTGATTGTCGTCGGGAAGAACGCGCGATTAACCATAATCGATGAGTACGGTGGCGGGTCATACGACGAGAATGAAGGACTGAGCTATTCAAACGGTGCGGTTGAAATTTTCGGTCTGGCGGACAGTCAAACGAGATATGTCATGCTGCAGCGGCAGTCCTCTGCGACCACATCGTACCTCACCCATCGTGCAAGCATTGCGCAGGGTGCGACCATGCTGACCATCCCGCTCGCTTTCGGCGGCGCCATGACCAAGCAGAATTTTGGTGTCCAGCTCGATGGTCCGGGAGCGGAGAGCCGGATGTACGGGCTCTTGTTCGGCTCCGGTTACCAACATTTCGACAACCACACTCTGCACGACCATAGATCCGGCCAGACTTTTTCGAACATCAATTTCAAAGTTGTCCTGCGCGATAAGGCGGTTTCCGCTTACACCGGCCTGATCAAGATTGAAAATCACGCCAAAGGCTGCCAGGCCTACCAGGAGAACCGGAATTTACTGCTGAGCAAGGGGACCAGGGCGGAAACCATCCCCGAGCTGGAAATCCTGAACGAAGACGTGTCCTGCTCCCACGGTGCGACAATCGGCCCGATTGATCCGATGCAGGTATTTTATCTGGAATCACGCGGAATTCGTCACGATGAAGCGGTTCGAATGGTGGTCAGTGGATTCGTGTCCAACACGCTGCAACAGGTTCCGGATGACCTGCGCGAACGAATCTCCGCTTTTGTGGAGCAACGGTTGGAGGGAATCTAAAATGGCGTTCGTGAAAGTAGCGCTTACAGAAGACATCCCTCTGGGAAAGATGAAATCATTCGAGGTGCAACACGTTCGAGTGGTCATCTGTCATATGGACGACGGGTTTTATGCGCTGGCCGACGAATGCACCCACGACGGAGCGCCGATTAGTACCGGCAGTGTACGCGGCAATGACGTTGTCTGCCCGCGTCATGGCGCGAAGTTCGACGTTCGATCGGGAGCCGTTACCGCTCCACCGGCGATTGTCGCGCTGGATACGTTTGAAGTCAAAGTCGACGGTAACGAGATCTATGTTCTGATGGTTTGAAACGTGAAAGAAGAAGCAAAAGATGCAACCGGAAATGAATAGAACGACACCTGTGGGAAGAGGCACGACCGGGCTTGATATCGCGGCCATCAAAGCGGACTTCCCGATTCTTGAACAGGTGATAAACGGCCACCGGCTGGTCTATCTGGACAATGCCGCCAGCACGCAGAAACCGCGCTCGGTGATCAACGCTCATGTCGATTTTTACCGGAAATCGTACGCCAATATCCACCGTGGTCTGCACACCCTGGCCGAACGGTCGACCGAAGCCTACGAGTCAACCCGGAAACATGTCGCGCGCTTTATCGGCGGCGTCAAACGCCAGGAGATTGTTTTCACCAGCGGCGCTACCGAAGCCATCAATCTGGTTGCCTATACATGGGGCGAGGCGAACATCCGGGAAGGAGACGAGATCGTCATCACCGAAATGGAGCACCATGCCAACCTCGTACCCTGGGTAATCCTTGCCCAAAAGAAAAAAGCGGTGCTCAAGCGGATTCCGATTACGATCTGCGGCCATCTGGATTTGAGCAATATCGAGAAGATCCTGACTCCAAAGGTCAAGCTGTTGGCCGTGACTCACATGTCCAATGTGCTCGGCACAATAAACCCGGTAAGGGAACTTGCCGCGATGGCGCATAAGAACGGCACGGTAGTCCTGGCCGACGGCGCCCAGGCGGCCCCGCATCTGCCGCTGGATGTTAAAGAACTTGATGTTGATTTCTATGCCTTCTCGGCTCACAAGATGCTCGGTCCGACCGGCGTGGGTGTGCTGTACGGCCGGGAATCATTGTTGGAAAATATGCCGCCGTTTATTATGGGTGGCGAGATGATCAGCGAAGTGCGATTCGACCGGGTGACCTGGGCGGACCTTCCACACAAATTCGAAGCCGGCACTCCCAATATTGCCGGAGTCGTTACTTTCAACGAGGCGCTTCGCTACCTGGACACGCTCGGCATGCACAATGTCCGCCAGCACGAAATCAATCTGACCAGGTACGCCATCGCGCGCCTTTCGGAAATTGATGGCCTTGAGATTCAGGGACCACAGGAGTCGCTGGAACGCGGCGGCGCGATTTCCTTCACCGACCCACATATCCACCCCCATGATATCAGCACTTTTCTCGACTCCCGCGGTATCGCCATCAGAGCCGGGCACCACTGCGCACAGCCGCTGATGCGGATAATGGAAAAGATTGCTACTGCCAGAGCGTCACTGTATATTTACAACGACGAGGCTGATATTGACGCCTTGGTAGACGCACTGATTGAAATGAGGAGGTATTTCGGCGTATGAGTGACCAGCTCGATGACATGTACCGGGAAGTCATCCTGGACCACTACCGGGCCCCCAGAGGCAGCAAACCGATAAAGCATATCGACCTGACCTCCGAAGGCAGGAATCCATCGTGTGGCGATGAAATCGCCCTGCGCGTTGCGATGGACGATGGCCGCGTGGAAGATATCCACGTAGATTGTCACGGGTGCGCAATTTCCACCGCATCGGCTTCGATGCTTGCCGAATATATCAAGGGAAAGACGCTCGATGACGCGATACGGATCGCCGAGATCGTCAAAAAGATGCTGAAGGGCGAGGACGTGGAAGTCCCGAAAGACTATTCAGACCTCGAAGCGCTCAAGGGGGTGCGGAATTTTCCCGTTCGCATCAAGTGCGCGCTTCTTGCCTGGATGACCCTTATCGAGGGCCTCAAGAACTACAAGGCTGGTACGACAAGTCAGCAAGTGACCAGCGTTTCTACTGAAGACAAGGAGTAGATGGTATGTCCGTTCCCACCAGAGAACAAGTTATGGAGGCGCTGAAACCGGTCTATGACCCGGAAATTCGAATTGGTGTTGTCGATCTCGGACTCGTATATGACGTTCTGGTGGAAGATTCCGGTAAGGTGCTGGTCAAAATGACGCTGACAACGCCGGGTTGTCCCTACGGTGAGATGCTCTTAACGATGGTACACAGGGCGGTGGAAGAACTCGACGGAGTCACCGAAGTCGAGGTCCGCCTCGTCTGGGACCCGCCATGGGACCCCAAAGAAATGTGTTCCGACGGCGCCAAGGATATGCTCGGCATCTGGTAGTTTTCGGCCGACCGGCCGCCGGCCACGAAGCTTAATCGAGTAGTCTCGTTACCTTTTCTTCACACTTTTTTTCTCCCTGCCGGTGCCTTTATCACATTCACTTCCACCCAGAAAATGCGACTTTACAATCGGAACAGAAATAGGTAAACTATAAGTCTGTAATTATATTTCCCAGAACATGCAAAGAGAATCAAAAGAGAATGACGGAGCATAACAATTCAGACCTGAACGCGCTTCGAATCGACCGGACTAAGAAGTTTGACGACCGTCCTCGGAGCAAGGCGTGGAAATGGGTTTTCGGCATTCTGGCTGTGCTCGTGATAGTGGTCGCGTATGTCATCTTCAGAAGCCAAATCTCACCGGCCACCAAAATCAAAGCGACGTTCGTAACATATATCACCGGTTCGGACTCTCAGGCGAGTCTGGTGGCATCCGGTTATGTCGTGGCGCAACGCAAAGCTGAAGTGGCTTCAAAAGGGACCGGACGGATCAAGTATTTGGGGTTCGAAGAAGGTGACACGGTCAAGACCGGTCAAATCATTGCTGAACTCGAGAATGATGACATCAAAGCCGAAGTGGCTCTGGCGAAAGCAAACCTGATGAATGCCCAGGCAGATTCCCTGAATGCCGGCAGAATATATCGCCGCCAGGAGAAGCTCCTGGACTCCGCCGCAGTCACCAGGGCCCAATTCGAGGATGTAGAGACCGCCTATCTGCGATCGAAAGCATCGGTAGCGGCGGCTGACGCGAACCTGACTGCGGCTCAGGTCAATCTGGAAAACACGATTATCCGTGCACCGTTCAGCGGTACAGTACTGACCAAAAATGCGGACGTTGGTGAAGTTGTCGCTCCGTTCGCTTCATCGGCCACCTCTAAGGGTTCGGTGGTCACCCTGGCTGATATGAGTTCACTTGAGGTCGAGGCTGACGTCTCTGAGTCCAATATTTACAAGGTGTTCGTGGGGCAGCGGTGCAACATCGTGCTCGACGCTTATCCGGACCGCAATTACGCGGGGCTGGTCAAGAAGATCGTCCCGACCGCCGATCGAGCGCGCGCTACCGTGCTTACCAAGATCACTTTCAACGATATTGATGACCGGGTACTGCCTGAAATGTCGGCCCGGGTAAACTTTTTCGCCAAGGACGCCGAGGTGAGTGACGAATCAAATCAGAAGACACTGGTGGTGGCGAAAGAGGCGATCACCACCCGCGATAATCAGAAACTGGTTTTTCGGATCCAGGGCGACCGGGTGGAAGCTGTGCCGATCACAATCGGTCGACAGCTCGGCACTATGACGGAAATCACCAGCGGACTCCAGCAGGGTGATCAAGTCGTGCTGTCGCCTCCGGGCAGGATGCTGTCCGGAGAAAAAGTGGAAATATCGCAGTAATGCAACTCTAGAGGAATACAGGAAATCCGACATGGCACAGTCATATGTCGAACTTCGACAGATCTACAAGTCCTACTGGCGAGACAGCATTGAAATACCTGTCTTAAAAGACATAAATCTGGATATTGCCGAAGGCGAGTTCATGGCCCTGATGGGACCATCCGGCTCCGGCAAAACAACGCTGCTCAATCTGCTCGCCGGGATTGACCGACCGAGCTCGGGTGAACTGCTCGTGGCCGGAGAACGGGTGGCCGGACTGTCCGAACACGACCTGGCCCGGTGGCGCAGCCGGAATATCGGGTTCGTGTTTCAGTTCTATAACCTGATGCCGGTGCTGAACGCATTTGAGAATGTCGAACTTCCGCTTTTGCTCACTAAACTCAGTAAGGCCGAAAGGCGACGCCAGGTAGAACTGGCATTGTCCATAGTCGGGCTGGGGGATCGTATGAAACATTACCCCAACCAGCTCTCCGGCGGTCAGGAACAGCGGGTGGCAATCGCCCGAGCCGTGGTTACTGATCCAAATCTGATCCTGGCCGATGAACCGACCGGCGATCTGGACAAGCAGTCGGCCGAAGATATCATGGAACTGCTCAGCAGACTCAACAGCGAATTCAATAAGACTATTGTCATGGTCACCCATGATCCGCGGGCCGCGGAGAAGGCCAGGCGTACCCGGCACCTTGACAAAGGGGAACTGACCGATTCATGAAAGTATTCAAGCTGATCAGCCGGAATACCACGCGACATCCACTCCGGTCATCATTGACTGTGCTCGGCCTCGCGATTGCCGTGATGGCCTTCGCCGTTATCCGCACAACTATCTCAGCCTGGTACGCCGGCGCCGAAGCATCCTCGCCTAACAGACTGGTAGTAGTCAACCGGGTATCCCTGGTGTTCACGCTTCCCCTTGCGGATAAAGAAAAGATAGCGCAGGTCGACGGTGTCACCGGTATCTCATGGGCCCAGTGGTTTGGCGGTATCTTTGTCGACCCGAAAAACTTCTTCCCCCAGTTCGCCGTTGACCCGACTACATATTTTGAACTTTACCCGGAATTTATTATTCCGCCGGCTCAGATGGAGAACTTCCTCAAAGAACGCAATGCCGTCATAGTGGGACGTGCGCTGGCTGATCGGTTCGGATGGTCGATCGGCGACCCCATTCGCCTGACGGGAACGATCTTTCCGGGTAACTGGGATTTCGTTATTCGCGGTATATATACCGGAGCGAGAGAGGGCATCGATGAATCTCAGTGGCTCATGCGTTTTGACTATCTCGATGAACGTATGAAACAGGAAGCTCCTCCCCGCGCCGGCCAGGTCGGCGATTTTGTAGTCCGGATCGCGGACCCAACGCGAGCGGCGGAGATCTCAGACAGAATCGATGCTTTGTTCAAGAACTCACTGGCCGAGACGAAAACGCAGACGGAGCAGGCATTTCAGCTGAGTTTCGTGGCGATGGCCGGCACGATAGTGACGGGACTTCGCATAATCTCAGTGATGGTTATCGCAATCATTCTACTGGTGCTGGCCAACACGATGGCCATGACGGCCAGAGAGAGAATCTCCGAGTATGCGCTTATGAAAACACTCGGGTTCAGTCCGTTCCATATTGTCGGCCTTATATTTGGAGAATCCGTCTTCATCGCGGCCTTGGGCGGCGTGCTGGGATTGCTTATCACGTTTCCGGTGGCCGGCCTTATCGAGACGGTGATGGGGACATTCTTCCCGATGTTCACGGTTACTCCCATGACGCTCGGATTGGGGATGGGCGCTTCGCTGCTGGTAGGACTGCTGGCCGCGATATTCCCAGCCTTTAAAGCGGTCAAAACGTCGATTGTCGACGGCCTCAGAATAATCGATTGACAGGGACCTTATGCCATTACTTGTAAGTTACTCATTCAAAAACATTTTCGCTCGCAAGCTGACTTCGTTTCTTACGATCTTCGGTATCAGCCTGGTTGTCTTTGTATTCAGCGCCGTGCTCATGCTTTCGAACGGCCTGAAACAGACGCTCGTCGCAACCGGTTATGATGACAACGCCATAGTTATTCGGCAGGGCTCCCAAACCGAAGTACAGTCGATCCTATATCGCGATGTTGCCAATGTCATCAAAGCGGACCAGGCAATCCGGAAAGACTCCGCCGGCACTCCGATGGCAACCAACGAAATTCTTGTGCTTATCAATCTTCCCAAGCGGAGCAACGGCGAACCAGCCAACGTCCCGGTTCGCGGAGTGACGCCGATGTCGATGGAAATTCGCCCCGACTTCAAGCTGGTTGAAGGTCGCATGTGGCGTTCGGGGACATCGGAAATCATAGCCGGCCGCAAGGTTGCAGGGACTTTTCAGGGCGCCGGGCTCGGTGAGACAGTTCGCTTCGGCATGCGCGATTGGACTATCGTAGGTATTTTTGAGACGGGAGGTTCCGGATTCGAATCCGAACTGTGGGGAGACGTCGACCAATTGATGGATGCCTTTGGTCGACCGGTATTCTCGTCCGTGACCATGAAGCTGGTGTCTCCCGATATGGTCGATCAGCTGAAGTCACGCCTCGAAGCAGATCCGCGACTCTCGGCAGAGGTGCATCGAGAGAAAGAATACTATGCCGAGCAGTCCCGTACGATGACCACATTTATCCAGGTGCTTGGCTTGGTGATTTCGATTATCTTCTCATTGGGAGCAATTGTCGGGGCGATGATTACGATGTACGCGGCAGTGGCCAATCGAACGACAGAAATCGGCACCCTGAGGGCGCTGGGGTTCAGTCGTGGATCCGTGCTCTTCGCCTTCCTGTTGGAGTCGCTTCTCATCTCCCTTATCGGCTGCGCAATCGGCCTGTTCGCAGCATCGTTTCTTCGGCTGGTGGAGATTTCGACCACCAACTGGGACACTTTTGCCGAACTGGCCTTTTCCTTTCAGCTTTCCGAGCGGATTGTTGTTGATACTGTAATATTCGCTCTCGTCATGGGATTTCTGGGTGGATTCCTCCCGGCTGTACGCGCCGCCCGCTTCAAAATTATCGTTGCCCTGCGAGCAAAGTAGTACAACGAAAAACCCGGCTCCGAAAACTCAGAACCGGGTCACATACTTAGTATTCACAATTCGCGAATTACATCAGAGAATAGCCACCGTCGACAATCACTGTCTGCCCGGTGATCCAGGTCGCTTTCGGTCCGGCCAGAAAGACTACAACGTCGGCTACTTCCTCAGGTGTGCCCACCCGTTTGAAGGGAGTACGCGCCGAAACTTCATCGAGCATCTCCTGATAGTTCGGAAATCCCTTGAGGGCATTGGTATCGATAAACCCGCCGGACACACAGTTGACGGTGATATGTCTCGGAGCCATCTCGACTGCCATATATTTAACCATGTTCTCGATCGCCGCTTTCGACACTCCGATCGAGGCATATCCCGGGATGTACCGAATCGAACCGAGCGATGACAGTGTCACGATACGGCTGTGGTCGGGCATCATCGGTGAGGCCAGCTGTACACAATTCAGAAACGCCCGAGCATTGGTGTGCATCGACAGGTCCCACGCCTTATCGTTGATTTCCATCATACTTGTGAATAGTCCCAGCGCGGCATTCGATATCAGGATATCCAGTTTGCCGAACTTCTCTTTGATTTCCTCGAAGATTGGAGGAAGCTGCTCGTGATTGCCGATGTTGGCGCGTAGCGCGAGGCACTCCACGCCGTAGCTTTTGATTTTTTCTACCGTCTCATTGGCCGCCTGACGCGAGCGGAAATAGTTCACGACGACGTGAGCGCCCTTCTCCGCCAGTTTCTCAGCGACACTCCGTCCGATACCCTTGGTTCCACCCGTAACAAAAGCAACCTTGCCTTTAAGTTCCATCTTTGCCATTCCTTACACGCGAACTATCGCCGGACAGTTCAGATCACGTTGCCACCGGCCTGCGACTCTATGTCTTCTGCAATTTCTTCAAGTTTAACAGGATAAAAGACCGTGTGAAACAACTCCGTATATTTGCTCAGAAGATTGTCCCCAAAATCGCCTAAGTCAACCTTTTTATTCTTAATTTCCTGGACCGAAGTCATCACCGATGACTGCAGTCCGCAGGGATTGATGTTGCCAAATGCGCTGAGGTCGGTATTGAGATTAATCGCCACTCCATGAAATGAGATCCATTTCTTTATCGCCACACCAATGGAGGCTATCTTCTTCTCGTCCACCCATAC
The DNA here is from genome assembly GCA_964371785.1 of uncultured Ignavibacteriales bacterium. Lineage (GTDB taxonomy): Bacteria > Zixibacteria > MSB-5A5 > GN15 > FEB-12 > CAVQCT01. The sequence goes on from CAYJOL010000009.1 coordinate 142,517, forward strand.
GCCCGTGTACTCGTCTCCCTTGCGCGCCGCTATGCCGTAGTCAGCCAGCGTGTCGATCACCCCCTGCTGGATGTTGGACATGAATTCATGGACATCACGATTTCGTCTTGTAAGATCGAAGATGAAATAGGCGACGAGTTGTCCGGGACCGTGATAGGTTACATCGCCACCCCGTTCGATAAAAAACGGTTCTTCCTTGAGATTCTTGTAGTTGTCTGTATGCCCGTTCTTGCCAACGGTGACGACCGCCGGATGTTCCACCAGGATTATAGTGTCCCTGGCCATCCCTTCACGCCGCAGTTTTACCAGCCCGCGCTGCCAGGCCAGGACACGGTCGAATTCGACCCGCCCCAATCTGAGCACCCATCCGAAGGCGTGTTTGTGTTTCGGGCTCGCCATAGCACCCTATCGCAGGTGAACGACCAGCTTCCTGACATCGGCCAGATATTCATGCACACGGTGCAGGAACTGGACCGCTGTGTGGCCGTCGATGAGACGGTGATCAAAGGACATGCCGAAGCTGGAGATATCTCTGATCGTGATTTGACCATCAATGACCCACGGACGTTTGGCAATCGCATGGATGCCGAGAATCGCCACCTGGGGTTGGTTGATAATCGGGGTCGACGCGGTCGCTCCGAACATACCGGCATTGGTGAGCGAAAAAGTACCGCCGCTGACGTCATCAGGGGTAAGCTGATTCTTGCGTGATCTTTCCCCGATCGATTGAATCTCAACCGCTAACTCGACAATAGTTTTCTTGTCGGCGTCTTTGATGACCGGTACGATCAGCCCTTCCTCCCGGGCAACCGCAATACCGATATTATAGAAGTGCTTGAGAATGATTTCCTTTTCCGTCATTGATGCATTGATCTTCGGAAATTCCCTGAGCGCCACACAGCACGCCTTGATAATGAAAGGCATGAAGGTAATGTTCGCTCCGTACGTCCGTTTGAAGTCGTCCTTGATGCCGTTGCGGTAGTTGACCAGATCAGTCATATCGATATCTTCAAATGTAGTCACATGAGGCGAAGTCTGTACGGACTTGACCATGTGGTCGGAAATCATCTTGCGGATTCCCTGTAACGGCTGACGCGTCTCGCGAAGGTTGGCCGGCAACGGTTCGAATCTGGGAATTTGAACCTTGACCAGCGGCTCGCGCGGCGCCGACGGAGCTGCTTGAGCAGTGGTTGTCGCAGCCTGGGTAGCGGAGTAAGTGGAAACCGCCGGGGCTGGAATAGGACCGGCAGAAAATCCAGCCGAGCTTGAACGTCCCTCGACTTCGCGCATTACGTCTTCGACAGTTACAATACCGCCTTTACCGGTCGGGGTTATTGCCGCGGCATCCAGGGAGTATTGACGTACCAGCATCTTGACTTTTGGCGACATCTTCCCTTTGCCTGCGGCCGCAGTCCCTTTGACTTCAACTTTTGGCCGACTCGGTGCGGCAACGGAGGCAACCGGCGCCGGTTGTGGTGCGGCGGCCTTCTCAACCACCTTCGATTCAGCGACTCCCGAGGAACCATCGTCGATAACCGCGATTCTTGTTCCCACCGGCACGACATCGCCTTCCTTCGCCAGCTGCTGCGTCAGAATGCCGTCGGCTTCGGCGGGGATTTCAACATTGACCTTATCGGTCATCAATTCCACCAGCGGCTGATTGAGCTTAACCTTATCACCGATCTTGACTTTCCATTCCAGAATTGTCCCTTCCAGGACAGATTCGCCCATCTGCGGCACTAAGACGTCGAGAGCCATATGCGTAAGTCCTTCTATTTCAAGTAGTGTATAACTGCTTAACCAGATTAAACGTAGCCAATATAAGTAAACTTTTGAAGGATAGTCAAGGTTCCGGGGAGGCAAAAAGCGGCTTAGCTTACTTCAAGCATCTTTTCCAACGCCAGCAGTGCCTCGCTTCGAGTCGGCTCGGGCACCCGAATCGGCCGTATATCCGCATAATGCTCAAGCGTATAGGCCAGATCATTGAGCGTGGTCCGGTACATATTCGCGCAAACAGGGCATGTGTTACCCGACAACTCCATGATTGTCTTGTCCGGATGCTCATGGGCCATCCGATTGATCAGGTTAATTTCCGTCCCAATCGCGATCATAGAACCAGCCGGCGCCTTGGCAACATAATCCACAATGAATTTGGTGGAACCGGCCGCGTCGGCGGCCTCAACTACTTCATGCGGGCACTCGGGATGCACCACGATCATGACTTCAGGATGTCGGGTGCGAAGCGTATTTACCTGTTCACGCGTGAAATTGGTATGGACATGGCAGTGGCCTTTCCAGAGGATTACCCGGGCGCGTGTTATCTGATCTTCGGTCAGTCCCCCGCGCTCGCGCGAGAAGTCCCAGATAACCATGTCCTCGGGCTTGAGACCGTATTTGATTCCTGAGTTGTATCCCAGATGCTCATCCGGGAAGAAGAACAACTTCTCCCGTTTTGAGAAGGCCCATCGGTAGGCCGCGTCCGCATTCGACGAGGTACAGATTAAACCGCCATGTTTTCCGGTGAAAGCCTTGAGGCCGGCGGCCGTGTTCATATATGAAATCGGCATAATTGTCCTGTCGCCCCCGAACTCCTCGAGGTATTTCCAAGCCTCCATGACATCGGCAATCTCCGCCATATCAGCCATGGGGCAGCCGGCCAGCGGATTGGGCAAAAAGACCATCTTGCTCTCATCAGTCAGAATATCCGCCGCCTCGGCCATGAAATGCACTCCGCAGAACACAATTACTTCCACATCCTTCTGCTCGGCCGCGATTTTGGAAAGTCCATAACTGTCGCCTACATGGTCGCCAAAGGCAACCACTTCGATACGCTGATAGTGATGAGCCAGGATTATCAGCCTCTTGCCGAGTTTGGCTTTGGCAGCCGTGATGCGGAGCCTGAGGTCATCAATGCCGGCCTCCCGATACTCCTGAGGAAGCGAAAAATACATCTACTGATCATCCCTTCGGGATTCCCGTTTTTCCCGGGCAATCCGCTTCATGACAAGTTCGTGCTTATCGGTCGAGTGGCCGGGGCTCACCTTGGCGCGCGGGTCTATGAACGCCTTGGCGTTGTTAACCGCGATAGCGACTTCGCCACACCCTGTCGAGATCAACTTCAGTTTGCCGTCGTAATTAACGATGTCTCCCGCCGCATAGACTGCTTCCATATTGGTACGCATCCGAGAGTCGACTTTGATGGCGTTTTTATCGATTTCCAGTCCCCAATCGGCGATTGGTCCCAGGTTGGTGATGAATCCGATATTGAAAATAATGGCATCGACCTTCAGTCTTTCCTGCTCCCCGGTCTGCGTCTGAACAATCGTGGCATAGCGCACCCAGTCATCACCCTCAATCTGTTTAACTTCCCAGAATGGAAATTTCAGTTTGACCGACGAGTTCTTGACCTTGCGGACCGAGTCCTCATGCGCGGCGAAGAAATCATTGCGATGAATGTGCGTAATTGAATTGGCCACCGGTTCCAGCATCATTGAGTAGTCGAAGGCCGAATCGCCGCCGCCCACTATAAGAATGTCCTTGCCCTGGAATTCTTTAAGCCGTCTCACGCAGTAGAACACGCCGGAATTCTCCAGCTCGTGTACGTTGGGGATATCCATGCGCTTGGGTATGTACGCACCCATTCCGGCGCAGACCACCACTGTCTTGGACAGGTGCTCCGCCTTGTCGGTAGTCAGCTTGATCAGGCCATCCTTGACGCGTTCGAGACCGATCACTTTTTCTTCGAGACAATACGTATGATCGTATTGACCTGCCTGCTGACCCAGCATCTTGACCAGATCTTTTGCCAGCACTTTGGGAAAACCGGCGACATCATAGATGTACTTCTCAGGATAGAGCGCCATCAGGCCGCCGCCTATTTCGCCCAGCATGTCGATGACCTTGGTCCGGGTACGCCTGAGACCTGCGTAGTACATGCCATAGAGAGCCACAGGTCCCGCCCCGATAAAAGTCACGTCGAATATTTCTGTATTTCCGCTGACTATTTCCATACTATCCACTCTTATAACCGACGGGCGTTCGATCGGTTCACCCAACCGGTCGCCCTATTTCTCAAGCGTCTTTTCGATTTTCGCCCAGCTGTCACGAAGCGATACGGTCCGGTTGAAAACCAGGCGCTCCGGCATGGAATCAACCGAATCGACACAAAAGTACCCGTGTCGGATGAACTGATATCGGCTGAGCTTCGATGCGTTCTTCAGCGACGGCTCCAGCTTGCAGTGCTTGAGCACCTCAAGCGAATTCGGGTTGATATCTTCGTGATAATCGTGATCTTTGCCGGGCTCCTCGGCCAGAAACAGCTTCTCGTACAGCCGTATGTCGGCGTCGATCGCATAAGCCGCTGATACCCAGTGCAGCGTCCCTTTAACCTTGCGTCCGTCGGGCGATTCACCGCCACGGGATGCCGGATCGTAAGAGCATCGCAATTCAACGACCTCGCCGGTCTTGGCATCCTTGATAACTTTCTCGCACTTGATGAAGTAGGCATGTTTCAGACGCACTTCACGTCCCGGCGATAGTCGGAAATACTTCGGCGGCGGATCCTCTCTAAAGTCGTCCTGCTCTATATACAGCTCGCGCGTAAAAGGAACCGTGCGCGTGCCCGAGTTCGGATCTTCCGGGTTGTTCACCGCTACGACATCCTCCACCTGACCCTCGGGATAATTCTCGATTACCACCTTGAGCGGGCGGAGAACCGCCATTACGCGGTCGGCACGAAGATTCAGGTCCTCACGCAGGCAATGCTCCAACAGGGCGAAGTCAACAACGCTCTCGCGCTTTGCGACGCCGATTCGGTCGCAGAACGTACGGATAGCCTCCGGCGTATATCCGCTCCGCCGGAAGCCGGCGATAGTGGGCATGCGGGGATCGTTCCAGCCACTGACCTGCTTTTCCTGCACAAGCTGGAGCAGTTTTCTCTTGCTCATTAAAGTGTAGCTGAGGTTAAGTCGAGCGAATTCGATTTGCTGAGGGTGGTAGACCTTCAGCACATCGAGAAACCAGTCATACAACGGCCGATGGTCCTCGAACTCCAATGTGCACAACGAATGCGTTATCTTCTCAATCGAGTCGGACAGACAGTGCGTAAAGTCGTACATCGGGTAGATACACCACTTGTCGCCGGTGCGATGATGACTGGCGTGTTTTATCCGGTAGATGGCGGGGTCCCGCATATTGATATTTCCCGACGCCATGTCTATTTTGGCGCGAAGCGTCCGCGATTCATCCGGAAATTCCCCTTTGCGCATGCGCTCGAACAGGTCGAGGTTTTCTTCGACTGAGCGGTTGCGATACGGGCTGTCTTTACCCGGCTCGGTAAGCGTCCCCCGGTACTGGCGCACCTCATCGGGACTCAGGTCGCAAACGTAGGCCTTACCCATCTTGATCAACTGGACCGCGTATTCGTACAGCTGATCGAAATAATCCGACGCATGATACAGGTGTTTTCCCCAGTCGAATCCAAGCCACCGGACGTCTTCGACGATCGCGTCCGTATATTCCACATCCTCTTTCACCGGATTGGTGTCATCAAACCTCAGGTGACACACACCTCCTTTGTTTTCATTGGCGACGCCGAAGTTGAGACAGATAGATTTGGCATGTCCGATATGCAGGTAGCCGTTCGGTTCCGGAGGGAAACGGGTTATCACCCGCCCTTCGTACTTATTCGTTTTCAAATCCTCTGCCACCGTCGCCCGAATGAAGTCTCCGGTTGCGGTCAACCCGCCTTTGGGTATATCACCTTTGTTGCCTGCGTCCATCTTTTCACCAGTCCTGTTTCTCTCTGGAAATGTATTCAACGCCCGCTATGCTTCCGGGTGTGCGGCTCGTATAATTGCTCTGAAACAACCGGGAGGGGCGGTGGTTCGCTGCTTACAGTCGTTTATTGCACTTTGTTCAGTTCGTCAAGTTCCCGGAACAATTTCTCGTTATCGGGAATTTCCGTCAGTTCAACGGCGTCGATATATCGGATAATCCCGGCCCTGTCGACAAGAAAAACTATCCGTCTGGCGAATCCGCGCTCTGCGTCGAATACACCATATTTCCGGGCAACTTCGCCGTGCGGCCAGTAGTCCGACATAAGCGGAAACGGAAGGCCGCCCATTGACTTCGCCCACGCTTTATGGCAGGGAATCGAATCTACCGAGATACACAGCAACTGGCAGTCGTATTGTTCGAATCGCTCGAATACCTCTTTGAACCCGGGAATCTGAGTGGAACAAATCGGCGTCCAGTCACCGGGGTAGAACGCAAGCACAACTGCCTTACGTCCCCGATACCAGGCCAGATTCAGCTCTCCTTCATTGTGGGTCGGAAGCGTGAAATCCGGCGCCGGGTCGCCAACGTGAAGCTGCTGAGTCCCGATGCCGTTCTTTATCACCTCGTCGCTATTCATCATAATCACCGTAGAGATCATCTTCGAAGCTGTCTTCGTCGTCTACGGTCTCGTCATTCAGAAAGTCCGTGTCATCTTCATTCCACTCGGAAAACTTGCTTTTGGGTGCGCCACAGACCGGGCACATCTCGGGCAATTCTTCTTCGTCATGAACATAGCCGCAGATCTCACAGACCCACTGCATAGTGACCTCCTGCTGCTAATAGTTCCAACTGACTCATTCGTGTCGTCATAACCTGACCTTCGGCGAAGCTAGTGCTCCATTGGTGAGGATTCATCGTACCCGAACCAGTAGTAGTTGCCGGCCAGAGCTTCTTTTTCGGCCATCAGCAATTCGTAATGTCCGTTTTCTTCTCCGGCGAGTTGATCGAAAATTTCTTGAAAGGTGGGGTCATTGATCAGATTGCGCTGCTCCTGATAATATTTGGTTGCCGCAATCTCGGCCTCTATCGCCAGACTGAGAAACTCCATCTCGGACTTGCGTTCTTCAAGGTGCCCTCTTCGAAACACCTCGGCCAACGCGTTGATTCCCCGTGGCGGCAACTCGCCGATCTCATCGCCGATATATTTCTTGAAAATTCCCACGAGGGTTTCCTTATGTCTGATTTCGTCGTTGCGAAGATTCTCGAGCTTCCGCTTGGCGTCTTTGTTGGTCGCCTTCTTGGAAAGGAGGTCATAAAATGTATAACCGTCCACCTCGCCCTTAATTGCCATCTTGAGAATATCGGCGATCTCTTCGTTCTTATAGCTCATGTAATTGCACCTTACTTATACCAGATTATGTTTCTTTTCTATAAAAGCAATAGCCTTGTGCAGCCGCTGCAAGACGATTGGTTTTGACAGTATCACCAGAATATCATACAAACCCGGTCCGGTAGAAACCCCGGATACGGCCAGACGGGTCGGATGAATCAGCGGACCTTTCTTTATTCCCAATTCGACCGCCACTTCAGAGAGGGCTGCTTCCGTATTTTCATGGGTGAATTCACCCAAACCCTCAAATTTGTTCGCCAGGGCCTTCAGCAGCCTGGCGGAATCGACAGTAAACTGCTTGGCCTCGGCCTCCGGATCATACTCGAATGCGCTGTCAAAAAAGTAGCGGCTGAGCTTGACAAAATCCGTAATTCGACGAACACGATCCTTCAATGCGGAGATTACCGCGCGCAGATATGTCCAGCGCGTCTCCAGCCAGTACTTCGTAGTGTATCCGGCATCCACCAGCAAAGGCGCAACCATCACGGCCAGATCATGGTCGGATTTCATCAGGATGTGTTCTCTATTTATGGCCTCAAGTTTCTCCTCGTCGAAAACGGCATTGGATGCATTGAAATTATCCGGTGTGAACATCAAAATCAACTCTTCCTTAGTGTACACTTCACGGTCCGTCTTGGGTGACCAGCCCAGCAGGCAAAGATAATTGAACATGGCCTCAGGCAGAATCCCTTCTTCGCGATATTGGGCTACGTCTTTGTCTCCCAGCCGTTTGGAGACTTTGCGCTTATCCGGGCGAAGTATCAGCGGCACGTGGCCAAACTTCGGAATATCCCAACCTAAGGCCCGATACAAATGAATCTGCTTGAACGTATTGGTGATGTGGTCGTTTCCTCGGATAACATGCGTTATCCCCATTGTGTGGTCATCGACCACTACCGCCATATTATACGTTGCACTTCCATCCGAACGGGCGACGATAAAATCTTCAATATCGTTGCTGTGACGACTCACTCTTCCGGAAACCATGTCGTCAAAAGTTGTTTCCCCGTCGGGAATCTTGAGTCTCACCCCGAAGGGCATGTCTTCTGAAATCTTTCGATCAATTTCGATACTCGAAAGCTGAAGACATCGGCGGTTATACCCGGCCGGGCCTTTGGCTTCCATCGCCTGCTTGCGGTCTTCCTCGAGTTGTTCTGTTGTGCAGAAGCAGCGGTAGCCGTGTCCGCTCTCGAGAATTTTGTGGGCATACTCGGTGTAGATCGCAAGTCGTTGCGACTGGTATACTATTTCTTCGTCCCACTCGCTTCCCAGCCATTTCAGCGCATTGAGTATCGGCTCAATTAACGACTGATCGCTTCGGGCAGTATCGGTATCCTCTATGCGGATTAGGAACTTACCGCCGGTGTTCCGCGCATAAAGGTAATTGAAGATTGCCGTACGTGCGGTACCAACGTGAAGGTAACCTGAGGGCGAGGGTGCTATGCGAACTCGAACGGGAGACTGCGTCATGGTCGTATTACAGCTAAGAGTTGTCACTATCCGGCGGTTGGTAGGGAGAGGGCCATCGCTTCTCGGCGTCCGAAAGTGATTGGGGTCGGGCCGGCTTTGTCTCAACCTGAGGAGACGGTGGTGGCGGAGGAGGAGGTGTCGACGCGTTCAGGTGGTCGGGCGTGGATGCCTGGGCATACATGGGGCGAGCGGCCGGTTCCGGCGGAGCAGGCACGATAATCGGCTGAAGATTCAGCTCAAGACCGCCTACCATTCTGGTCAACAAGTTGTAAAGTACGATCATCACAATCTCGAACAATGTCCAGAAGAAGGCCGTAAAAAACGCGACTATTATCGGCACGATAATGATGAGCAATCCAAACGGGACCGATTCAGCGGACATGCCCTGGCCGCTCAGCAGCGGAGACTGCCCCACTACCTGCATAACCATGCCGAGCAGCGGGACATAGAGCAGTCCAATAATAAAGCCGGCCACGAGGTTGCAGAAAAAGGCAATCCTGATGAAGGGCCAGAGCGGAATCGATTTTAATTCATAGCGCATTGGCGTAATAAGAGACAATCAGTTGAGTTCTGTCAATAGCGTCTCGTAAAAAAATGCCTTGATTGCAGATTTTTTCTCGCACAATCGGAGGCTCCCTATCGGCCGCCTAAAGCTGGGCCTGAGGTTGTTTGCTGAGTATAAAGCGGGCATCGACCGCCTTGCACATCAGTCTGTCCGATGAAGCGATGAACGGATTAATGTCGATCTCTTCGAAACAGGTAAAATCCTTTACCAGCAGGGAAAGTCTGAGCAGTGTTTCCTCGAGAATCGACAGGTCAACCGGAGCGGCACCGCGAAAACCGGTTAACAACGGATAAGACTTGATCGACGCGATCATTTCGCGGGCGCTGTAATCGGTCAGCGGATTGATCCTGAAAGCGACATCTTTCATTACTTCGACGTAGATACCCCCGAGACCGAACATGATAAGCGGACCGAACGACGGGTCCAGGGTCATACCCATGACGGTCTCGATCCCGCCGGAGACCATCTGTTGAATCGCCACCGAGAAGACTTCGCCCTTTCTCAGCTTACCTACGCGGCTCTGGAGGTCATTGAAGGCTTGTCGCAGTTCCTTATCGGTCCGAAGGTCAACCATCACGCCGCCGAATTCCGTCTTGTGCAAAATAGCCGGTGTATTGATCTTCATAACCACGGGGTAACCAATTTTCTTGGCCACCGCGACCGCATCATTGGCCGATTTCGCATAATCGTAACCGGCCGCAGGAATCCCGTATGCGGTGAGGATTTCTATCGCCTGCTCCCCTACGATCGCCCGTGCTCCTGCCTTTTGCGCACCGACCACTATCCGGCGGACACGTTCATTGTCGACCTTGAACCCTTTGTAACGGCCCTTGGGCTTGGCCAGCCACTTGTTGTAATTGTCGATTGTCGCAAGTGTTTTGGCTATCGCTTCCGGGAAGATGTAGACCGGGATATTATTACTCTTGAGAAATTCTATCCCTTCAGAACCTTCGCCCGCGCCCATAAAGCAGGCAAGCACCGTCTTGGTGGTGTCCTTAAGGGACTCGTGGATATTTCGCGCTACATCGAGTTGATCAATCGTCACCGGCGGAACGAAGATCGGTATGATCGAATCATAACGCTTGTCACTCTTAACCGCATCGAGTGTCTTACGAAACTCCTCACCACCCGCGCCGGCAACCATATCCATCGGGTTCGAGAATGATGCTTCTGCGACTATAAACTTCTTCAATTGTTTTACCGTGGCCGGCGACAACGGCGGCATCTCCATGCCGTGGTTGATAAGTGCGTCGGTCGCCAGAATCCCGGGCCCGCCGGCGTTTGTTACTACCACGACTCGATTGCCTTTGGGCACCGGCTGATTTGACAATGCCGCCGCAACATCGAACAAGTCCTCAACCGTCTCCACCCGCATCACCCCGGTTTGCTCAAACAGGGCATCCACTGCTACATCGAGTCCGGCCAGGGCGCCGGTATGCGACGATGCCGCCTTGGCGCCAAGCTTGGTTCGGCCAGACTTCACGGCCACGATCGGTTTGGTCCGGGAGACCTCATGCGCGATCATCGTGAAGTTACTCGGGTTGCCGAAATTCTCGAGATACATCAGAATAATGTCGGTGTTCGGGTCATCTTTCATGTATGCGAGGATGTCGTTCGAAGAAATATCCGCCTTGTTGCCAATCGATGCCACCACCGAGAACCCGATACCGAGTTCCTTGGCCTGGTTCATGATCGCCTCACCCATCGCCCCTGACTGCGTAATAAAGCCGACCCTTCCCCGCTTCGGATAGGTCTTGCCAAACGTGGCGTTCAGCGAGACATCCGGGTGCGTGTTGACAATCCCGAAACAGTTCGGACCTATCATGCGCATTCCGTACTCATTGATAATCCTCACGACTTCCTGCTCGCGCTTCTTGCCTTCCGGCCCGACTTCGGAGAATCCGGCTGATATAACGACCAGTCCCTTGACGCCCTTCTCCCCACACTGCCGGACGACATCTTTCACCAGTTCCTTTCTCACAATGATGATCGCGAGGTCGACCGCATCTGGGACATCGAGAATAGTCGTGTAGGCTTTGATAGAATGGATGACGGGGGCTTTTGGATTCACTGGAAAGACTTTGCCGTGAAATTCCGCCATCAGGATGTTATGCAAAGTCTCGCGGCCGATTGTCCCTTTTTGGGTGGACGCGCCGATTACGGCAACAGATTTAGGTTCAAAAATGGGCTTGAGGTCGTTTTTCATAACTCAATCTATTCCAATACGTTACGGGTAACTATATCATATCCGCGTCAGTCGCGGCCGGCGAGTCTGAAGCCGCCTTGAAGGACACGTTATTCGGAATCAACGATTCGGGTCGCAAAAGTCAAGTGAAAGTTGGGCGTACGGGCCGACGGCTAGCGCCAGGGAGGTAAGGATGTGGAACCCTTATGAAACCCACGTGGCTCCTCCTCAATCACCGTCCCCCCATCCCTGTCGTTGCGAGGAGCGAGAAGACACGCGTCAGCGTGACATCGCGACGTAGCAATCTCAAGCCTGCCTCACCCGCGAAGGCGGGCGCCCAGAATCGGCATGCCGTCAGGTATGTCATCCTCGCGCATGCGGGGATCCATCTTTGTATTTCTCGAAGATGGACACTGGACTGCGCCCGGGAGGCAGAGGGATGTGACATCGCGACGTCGCAATCTCAGTCGTGTATCCTAATATATCAACACCAGCTTGCCAATCTGGGTCGGGGCGCCGGGAATCTCAACCGTCCAGTAGTAGAGGCCGCTTACGGGAGCCTCGGTGTTGCGAGTTATGACATCCCAGTAATCATGTGTGTAATTCGGGTCATTAGGTGAGTAATCATGGTCAATTTTGCGGACAAGGTCACCATCGAGACTGTAGATTGAAATCGTACACTTAGGCGGCAGGTTGGCGAAATTCACCGCTCTCGTCCGATAATCCGGCCGGTCCTCGCGGGTTCGGCCCTCGTATCCCTGAGCACGGTAGTCCTGACTGGCTACGTACGGGTTGGGATAAACATAAATCTGCTTGTCCGTCCCGTTCTGTTCACCCTCGTTGGCATAGACAAAGCAACTGGTCACATTTATCGACTTGGCAGATTCCAGAGGTTTAATCGATGTTCCCGGCATCCCAAAATCAAACGCTGTCGCCGACACCCAGTACTGAACCGATGACAGCAGGTTGTGAACTTCACATTCGTACTCGAAGAACTTGAGACGGCCTTCCTCGGTGAAGTAATCAGGGGTCAAATCTTCCGGGTTAATACCTCTTGGGTCAGGGGCATCCGGGTAGACTTTGTGAATCGGGGTCTGGGTTGGATACTGATTCACATTATAACTGTTCTTGCGGAAATTGAACAGGGAATCAGGAAATCTGGGGTGAACATACGGATGGGTCGGGAGCTCATATGCCAGTGGGTCAAAAGCTGAATCGGCGCAGGGAATATCTGAACGTCCGTACAGGCAGCGAAGACTGTCTAATGGCAGAGGAATACCGTGGACTTCGTATCTTTCGCTGGCCGGGTTGTAGACATACCGGTCATAATCTTCCTTGTCATAGGAAGCAATCAGCGACAGGCTCTGTTCTCGTTCGTCGCGCCCCAGATAGACGGAGTACCCCTCGAAATCAACAATTCCCGAAAAGACATCCTTGGTCGTCTCCGAGCGGTAGCCGTTGAACCGGATTCTGATCCCATCTACAAGTGGTTCGAGCCAGAGGTCAGGGGAAGGCGGAGGCGATACTGGTCGCCAATCCGGGACACCGTCGCCGGTAGCATAGAACGTATCCGCCAACGTGGATACCCAGCCGCTGTCGGTCAGGATCGAATCCTGCGTACAAATGACCAATTCTCCCGCATAGCCATCACTATCCGTATCGACCCCGGGATTGTCGTATATCCACTTGGCCCAGGTAATATTCTTGTCGAGATCGGAGAAATCAAGATTGGCGTAGTAGCGGTCAGGGTAGTCGGGGAGGAAGTCAGCATTATTGGGTCTGGTATGGAAGTGTTCACCGAAAACAAGGGCGTAGGCAATGTGAACGCTTTGGCCTGGTTCCAAGTCGTAGGGGCCGACCGACACTGTGTATTCAAGGAAGTCTCCTCGATCGCTTACATATCTGGCGTTTGTCTGTGGCGGATAATCCCAGATTGGATCGTTCTGCTTGATGGTCGATGAATACAGCGGATCGTAGTCAATTTCCCCATTCGACATAAGATAGTACAGGTCCTGAGCGCTCTCCGGATATCCGATCTTGCGCGTCTGATTTCGCCGGCTGGGTCCATAAAAGCTCTGAGCGTCGGGCCAGTCCGGGTAATGTCGAAACCAATTGTACGATAGATAGGCTCTATGCTCGAGCTTTCCACGTGGATATCCCAAAACAACGACGGCAGCCGAGTAGGGACAGGGTCTGTACCAATGACCACGCTCGTCCTGCACAATCTGGTCGCGGAACGAACCGTCAATCGGATAGCCGCTCCAGTGGGCAAACCAGGCTACCGGGACGCTGTCAACCACGCCATTGCACCTTTGATTTTCGACACCACTTCTAAAACCGCCAATTCCGGGAGCGGCGGATCCCCAGCCGTCGGCTGCGTAGTAACCGATTGATGGATCAAACCATGGTCCAAAGAATGCGCTCTTGATGGTCGAAGACCCAATATTCTCAAATTCAGCATCGACGAGAATAAAATCCTCTGCATATTGATATGACCAGGCGTAGGACTTCTTTGTAACCTTGATCCCGAGAGGCAGTGCTCGGGCAGTATCCTCGGCCGTAGAGATTATATCTTGCTCCGAAACGGCTTCAGAATTGTGGGGGGAACTTGGATCAAGAATCGTCTTGTAGAACGGGGGCTCGTATTGATAGAAAGTTGGATAACCATAATCGAGACCTCTTGAGACAATGGTATCCCCGTTGACAATGCCCCCGGCCCAGAATCCGGCCAAATTGAGAAACTGAATGCTCGAACCTCTTGGATATTCGTTGTACGGTCCGCCGAAGAACCTGCCTGTGTAACAGTCGCGTGTGTATTGATCATCCCAAAACGCGTACCACCCTGTTATCCCTGCTCCAGAATAAGCGTGAAGCAGAATCTTGTTGATATCGCTAGTAGTGGCACAGTATTCGACGGAACGCGCAAGCGGACAGATCACCAACTCTATCGATATCATAGTGATTAACAAGCTGATCCAATACAACCGCACAGAAGACTCCCCTGAATTAGACACCTGCTATAAGATATCGGGCAATTTT
>CAYJOL010000010.1:0-129107 GCA_964371785.1 uncultured Ignavibacteriales bacterium
ATTTCTTTGTCTTTGCCCTCTCCCTCTGGGAGAGGGTAGGGTGAGGGTCGTCTTCTAACGGATACTAAAGATGGACCCCGACCTGCGCCGGGGAGGCAGACCGAAAGGTTTGCGTTGTAATAGAGAAATCGAGAGTGCCACGGCTGTCAGCCCTATCGGTCTGACGTACGCCTCGCAATGATATGATTTCTGCCTCTCCCCTGCCAAAAACAAAAACCGCCCCGTGGCATCGGGGCGGTTATTATATGCATACAAAATTGAAGACTGCTACTTGCCGGCCTTCTTCTCTTTGAGACTGGCCTGGGCCGCCGCCAGACGCGCAATCGGCACCCGGTACGGCGAACAAGAGACATAATTAAGTCCAATCCGATGGCAGAACTCGATCGAAGCCGGGTCACCGCCATGTTCACCACAGATACCGACCTTCAAATTCGGATTGGTGGTCCGTCCTTTCTCCGTTCCCATCTTCACCAACTGACCGACACCGGTCTGGTCGATAGAGACAAACGGGTCGGCCGGAAGTATGCCGTGTTCGAGATAATACCGAAGGAATTTGCCGGCATCATCGCGCGAGAATCCCATTGTCATCTGCGTCAGATCATTGGTGCCGAAACTGAAGAATTCGGCAACCGTAGCTATCTCATCGGCCGTGAGAGCGGCCCGGGGAATCTCAATCATGGTGCCGACATGATACTGCAGATCCTTGGTGCTGGATTTGCTGATCACCTCCCGCGCGATCCGGTCTACGATTTCCTTCTGGTTTTTCAGCTCGTTGACATGTCCAACCAGCGGAATCATGATTTCCGGAAAGACTTTCTTTTTGTCCTTTGCCAAGTCGCAGGCGGCACGAATAATCGCTCTGACCTGCATCTCGGTGATTTCCGGATATACGATACCCAGGCGGCAGCCACGGTGTCCAAGCATCGGGTTGACTTCGACCAGATCATCGATACGTTGAAGTATCTTCTTGTATTTCTCAAGTTCCTCTTCGTACGATTCGCCCTTGGGATCCAGCTTGGCGATCTTCTTCTCGATTTCATCCTTCTTGGGCAGGAACTCATGGAGCGGCGGGTCCAGCGTACGTATAGTCACCGGCAGGCCATCCATGACTTCGAAAATCGCCTTGAAGTCTTTCTTCTGGAAGTTCAGCAGTTTGTCCAGCGCCGCCTGACGCCCTTCGGGAGTGTCGGCCAGAATCATCTCCTGGACGATCTTGATGCGGTCTTCGGCGAAAAACATATGTTCGGTGCGGCAGAGGCCGATCCCCTCGGCGCCGAATTTGATCGCCTGTGCGGCGTCGCGCGGAGTGTCCGCGTTAGTGCGTACTTTGAGTTTGCGGATCTGGTCCGCCCAGCTCATGAATTCGGAGAACTCGCCGGAGAGTTCCGGGTCGATTGTGGGCACTTCGCCCATCATCACTTCACCGGTCGACCCGTTCAACGTGATGACTTCGCCTTCTTTGATAATGAGCTTGCCGACCTGGAATTGCTTTCGGGACAAGTTCACGCGGATTGCCTCGGCGCCTGAGACGCAGCACTTGCCCATGCCGCGCGCTACCACGGCGGCGTGTGAAGTCATACCGCCTCTGGCCGTCAGAATGCCGACCGCGGCGTGCATCCCCTCGATATCATCCGGGTTGGTCTCCTCACGTACTAGAACGGTGGGGCCCTTGGCGCCGTGTTTCACGACATCATCCGCCGTAAAGTAGACTTTACCCGAGGCCGCACCGGGAGAAGCCGGCAGACCCGTGGCTATGACTTCATATTTCGCTTTCGGATCGAGACTCGGGTGAAGCAGCTGGTCGAGGCTGTGAGGTTCAATTCGCATGATCGCCTCTTCCTTGGTAATCAGCTTCTCCTTGACCATGTCGACCGCAATTTTCACCGCTGCCTGCACCGTCCGCTTGCCCGTGCGCGTCTGCAGCATGAACAGTTCGTTTTCCTGAATAGTGAACTCAAAGTCTTGAACATCACGATAGTGCTTTTCCAGTCGCCCGGTGATGGCTACAAGCTGCTTGTAGACCGCGGGCATCTCATCTTTCAGGTGAGAAATGGGTTGAGGCGTGCGCACTCCGGCCACCACATCCTCTCCCTGGGCGTTGACCAGATATTCACCGTAGAACTCACCGGTCCCGGTCGAAGGATTTCTCGTGAACCCGACTCCGGTGCCTGAATTGTTCCCCATGTTCCCGAATACCATCGCCTGAATATTCACCGCCGTGCCGAGGTCGGCCGGAATGTTGTTCATGCGCCGGTAGGAGATAGCGCGCGGGTTGTTCCAACTACGAAAGACCGCGTCCCTGGACATACGAAGCTGCACGAAAGGATCGTCGGGAAATGATTCGCCTGATTTCTTTTTGATAATCTGCTTGAATTTTTTGATGATGTCTTTGAGATCATTGACCTGCAGCGAGCTGTCCTGCTTGACGCGACGTTCTTTTTTCTTCTTGGTTATGACTTCCTCGAACTGGTCCTTATCAATACCGAGCACCACGTTGCCGAACATGGCGATGAATCGGCGGTAGTTATCAAGGGCGAAACGAAGATTATTGGTCTTCTTGCCCAGACCTTCCACCGATTGTTCGTTCAGTCCGAGATTGAGAATCGTATCCATCATGCCGGGCATCGAAAACTTGGCGCCGGAACGAACGGAGACCAACAGCGGATTTTCCGGATCGCCGAATTTCTTGCCTGTTTCCTTCTCTACCATCTGGACGTACCGGTCGAGCTCCTTATCGATCGCCTTGGGGACGTCGAGCGAATTTTCGTAATACAACTTGCAGACTTCGGTGGTGATGGTAAAGCCCGGGGGGACCGGTACTCCGGCATTGCACATTTCGGCCAAGTTGGCTCCCTTGCCGCCGAGCAGATCCTTCATCGCGGCATTGCCATCGGCTTTGTCCTTGGCGAAGTAATAGTAATATTTGCCGGAGCCGCCGCTGATTTTTGATGTTGCGTCTGACTTGGTCGAAGCTGCTTTCTTGGGGGAGGATGGCTTGACGTTATTCAATTTCACCGCGGCAGGCTTCGCCGATGCGGTTTTGGGCGGCTTGGGCGTTTTGGTCTTCTTATCGGTCGTCTTTTTAGCGGAAGCTGCTTTCCTGGCAGACATAACTATCTCCCTTGTTAAGTGGGCGTAGAATTTCGGGAAATCTATGAAAGAAAAATAACTGGCGCAATAGTATTTGGCCGACCGGAAATAGAAAAGGCGATTGCCGGATCCAAATATCCCGCAATCGCCCTAAACTTGCCGCGAAAGAGTTACATGGTGAAGAAGCGTTCTCCATTGATGATTTTTTCCAGCATCCGGATCGTCTTTTCAACCGGCGAGTGCATGATGTCCGTCGTGTTGTAAGTAGACCGGACGACCTCCCGGGGAGCAATGAAACTTGATTTACCTCGCCCACCGCGCGCTTTCTTCTTGTGAGTTAAGTTGTACTGTCGCTGGTACTCTTTTGCCTTTTCCTTGTGCATCTGGTAATAGCGACGCTGATACTCTCTGCGGGCTTCTGCGGTCGACAACTTCCCCTTTTTCCTGGCGCCGTTCTCCTCCGTTGCGCTGGCCGTGGTAGTGGTGGTTATGACTGGTGCGGATTTCGTGGTCCGAGCCATTCCTACCTCACTTTCCCTGTGTGTTTTTTCAGTGGCTACCCTTTTTTGGTTCCATGTTTGGTTCTTGGTTCCACACACAAAAGATAGGAAAAGTTTGCTGTATGTCAAGAGAAATCTGCTATCCGACCAAATTTTCCTTCACATAACCGTCATCATCTTAATGACTTAATGTTGTACGTTTTTTGAGTCTTCGTATCCTCCCTGTTCCCATGGACTTACAATGCGACATAAAATGCCGCGCAAGCCTTTGTGATTCAATAAATAATCTGCTTTGGCTGATACACGCGACATACATTCCTCTTCTTTTCGTCTCACATTATACGTTTACACCAGTATAAAGTTTTATTAGCGGCGCAACAAGAATAAAATCCCGCCCTTGCCTTTGCGACAAGGGCGGGATTGAAATGCGAAAAGAGTCTAAGCGACCGTTTACGGACGCGCCGGTTTTGACCTGAAGTGGTTCACTATCTCGTAAATAGTATACGCCGCGATGAGCAGCACAAACAACCAGAATACCGCCTGGAACACTGAACTGTAGTTAGGATTCGGTGTCCCTCCTGCATCGAACGCCTCCACTCCCCACGCTTTGATATCCTGAAGCCGGTTGATGAACAGTGAAACACGCGCCATCACCGTGAAGCCGAACGATGCTCCAAAACCGATCATTAATGTCCATATACCCAGGTTCGCGACGCCGCCGAACCAGCCGGTATGCTCCTTCGAGAAGAAGAAGTATATCAGCGCGGAAAGCGCACCGACGAAAATAATCACCTGTGATAACCCGGAGGTTGTGTCGAGCAGGTTGAAACTGCCATGGCCGAAGAAGTTTGTCCAATCGATCTTAGTCATCGTTGCATACAGCTGCTTGTTGACACGATTGGACATCTCCAGCGGGATGGCAACGCCGGTGGCGATACCGATATACAGAGCCATCGGCCACCGCGACACCCAGGAGAACTTCTTGGAAAACCGCGTCCACATCAGGATACCCAGAATGGCCGGTATCAGGTACCACGGTTTCGATGAGTTCAACCAGAGCATATACCAGCTGCCATCTTTGAGACGGTCAAACAGGTTCGGCACCAGCCCGTTGTGCCAGAGGATGATGACGAAATATCCGGCCGACACGCCGACCACAAGATGCTCGGCGAATTTGTAGAACGGATTATCCTTGTACAAGAAGGAAAATGTTGCCAGAGTCACGAAGACGGCAAAGGTAGTCCACAAGAAAGTTCCAATATCCATTGCTTACTTACCTCTCTCTTCACGTTTCTGACGACGCCGTTCGGCAAAGAACCCGACATTCCCCATGATGATAAACAGGATGATCACCATATGGGCGTACAGCTGAATTCTCATGCCGTCTTTGGCGCGTCCCGGGTTGTCCGCCAGTTCTTCGTACTCCGCCGCACCGAGCAGTCCCCCCATGATACCGAGCACCTGCCCGGATCCAAGGTAGGGATAGTATTGTGCGGTCATCACGCCGGTCAGGCCGAGCGCGAGCGGGAAATTGAATCTTCCCTGACCATAGGAGATCCATGCATCGGTGATATTTCCTCCCGACAGGTCGACCACGCCGGCGATCTGGTCATAGTTGAGCACGCCCCTCATCATCGGAATCGAGTCAAGCGGCGTGCCGTAGTAATCGGTCGGGAAAGGTAATCGGAAGTTCTGTCCCATGCCCAGGATGACCAGCGCGTAGTAGGGCTTGTATCCGAGGAAGGTATAGTCGATGCCGTTCTTTATCTCCCGCCCCTTGAACTCCACACCGTTGTAGGTGCGGTCCAACTTAAGCGAATCGGAGATATCGCGAATCGCCTGGTCGGCCATACCCGGGCCGTTCTGCGAAAGCGCAGTAATCAGGACGCGGAGATTCTTGCGCCAGGCATGCTCCATCATCGCGTAGGTCATGGGGTGCAGCTCGGCCAGGTTGTTCGGATCATAGTCGATCGCGATGAGAATGATATCCCCCGGCGGCAGACTGTCCATGAATTTATAGATGGACCGGACTTCCGGCTCCACCAGAATAGGCACCTTAAAGGGAATCGCGTATGTGATGACACAAACCAGGATCAAAAACAGAAAGATCCAACGGCGATCCAGCTTCATCATTTTTTCGAATATATTCATATGATCGCCTCCTTAACCTTTCCCCATGTAGCCGCGCTCGATGCCGAGAATAACCTTCAGCGCGGTCGCGACGATACCGAGTCCGATACCGATAACGATCGCCCGCTGACCGGCCAGGTTCGGCACGTTCATCAGCCAGTTAGAGGTTCGCGCCACGTACTCCGCATACGGCAGATATGGATTGAAGCGGAGCATCACAATCAACGCCGCTATCAGTAGAAGACTTGCCAGCAGATTCCTCGCCCGGAAAGCACGGTAAGCCGCCGACGCTATAAAGAACGCCAGCAGGGCGAACATGGTGGAGAGAATCGGCATCATGACATGATCGAAGAAGATCCGGAACATGGTGTTCTGAAGACCCTTCGCGGTCATGAAGTAGAAACCCCAGCTGTTGTCGAATATCGCGATCAAAACTGCGATAAGCAAAAACAGTACGCCCAGCATTCCGTACCTGTTCCGCGATGCGGGCACCGCCAGCACCTGGACCAGCATGAGAATCGCGAGCATAACCGCGATCACGAACACGGCGTAGAATCCCCAGGAATCACCGTTCTTGGCGGTGAATCCGAACAGCGTCATCACAAACAGCCCGAGCAGCGTAACATAGGAGTAAATCCAGTTTGGCCGTTTGTTTCTGATGCGATCTACCGAGACGTGAAAGAGTGACCAGATGCCGAGGGCCAGAGCAAGTATCCCGATAATATATATCCAGTCGAGCAGGAACTCATAGACCCATTCGGAGGATTCATGGGGCACGAAATATTGGAACAGCATGAATATGCCGAAGATAAAAACCAGAGCAAAAGGTAGTTGTCGTTTCATCGCCATATCCTCCTAATTCGCTACCTTAAAGAGGTGAGTAAACCAGGTCCATCCTAAGTTGGCGGCGACTATGCCCAGAATTGCGAAAGCAATCACAGCCGCTTTCCCCCAGTCCTGGGCCTTCAGAGATCCAAGCAGAATCGGTTCACGTCCGAGGTAGGCCGATGCCGCGTACAGCTCTTCGCCGATCAGCGTATAGTCGCATGCCACAATAAAGAATGGAATCTGGGCGATCTCGTCGGTACCGGATATTTGAATTGAACCGGCCACCGCACCAGTTTCGGCAAGCAGCAGAGACTCGGCGTAGAACTTGCCCATGTACACATTGGTCGCCGGGAGTTCGCGAAGCATGATGCCGTTGACCGCCGCCACATAGGCGAACTGCGACTGGGTGACGAAGAAGACGGAGTCCTCCTTGTACGTATCCGGCCGCCCTGCGTCCATGTAGGCTGATTTTACGACTTCCTGTGCCACCGTCATCACGATCGGATCATAGGTCGGCACGATAATCTCCGTCTGATATTCGGCTACCCGCTTGGCGACACGATTCAGCACCGTGAACGAAGCAATCGTGGCTACATCCGCGGCTGTACCGAGTCCCAGCACGTACAGAATGGGCCGTCCCATCTCTGTGGCCCGCCCGATAGCATCATCGACCGCTTCGATTCCCGCCAGAGGACGGACATATAATTCCTCCCCGCGGCGGGCCCGCGACACGAAGTAGATCGTCAGAATCATGAATGCCAGCACGGCCACAAGTACCGGGGTTCGTCCCGAGTTATACCACTGTCCGGAGGATTGAACCGGGCCGACAACTTCAGAGGCCGACCGCACACCGCCGACCAGCGTGGCCGCATCGACACGATAATAGAAGTCGGTATGGTCCGGGAAGTAATCCGGCGACTCCTTTTCTTTGTTCCCGCCATTGACAAAAGTGTTTTCGCCGGCCACCGCGGTGCCGACCGAATCAAACGGTCCACCGGGCGCTTTCGCCCTGAAAATCTCGTAATGTGAGACCGCTCCGGTTCCCTTTCCGTCGTCGACTGACAGTGTCCACGTCACAGTTATCGAATGTCCGTGGTCGTTGGGACTGTCATACGCCTTTACGCCGGTCGGAGGTGCCGGTGGTGCAAGTGTATCCGCAGCGGAGCTTTTAGGCGGGGACGTGGTGTCCACTTGCGCGAACACTGCTCCGGCCGTCAGCAGAACCGTCAGGAACACTATACCGATTTTTACCTTCATATGTACTTCTCCCGCTCCTAACAGGGGTTTAACTAATCAGACTGAGCCAATCTCTAAACAAAAACGTAATTCGTCCTACCAGAAGGGAAACTCGACCCATCACGGTATAGCCGAATGACGCTCCGAATGTTATCATGAGTATCCAGATACCTACGCGTGAGGCACGCCCGAACCATCCGGTATGCTCTTTGGAGAAAAAGAAATAGATAAGCCCCGTGAACACTCCCAGGAATATCACCCAGTTGGTCGCGATCATCGCGAGTTGCCCGGTCGCCGACAGGTCCAGGTTGTTCACCAGATAACCCGCGCCCTGCCACTCGTTGCCCAGCAGGGGAACGAAAGTCGATGAAATCTGCTTGATGAAATCGGAACGCAAATACCGCACAAAATTCAACCCGGCGGTGGTCCCGACGATGAAGGCCAGCGGCCAGCGGGAGATCCATCCGCCTTTAGGCGAAAGACGCATCATCAGCAAAAGGCCGAGGATCACCGGAATATAGAAGAAGAAATTGTAATCTCCCTGTATTGGCGGTACTTGAAACACAGCCGAAAGTGAAGAGGATAGCCGGGGAATGAGGTTCTGCACGATTGTCGTCCAGAAGCCTAGACACATCCAGAACGCCGCCGACATCCCCACAAACAAGTGCTCGGCAAACTTGTAAAACGGATTATCCTTATAGAGAAACGACAAAACCGCGAGTGTCAGAAAGGCCGCAAACGTGACCAGGAACCCCTGTACCCAGTAGTTCTCGGCAGCTCCCTTCAACGCGAGGGACTTGAGAATCCAGCTCAGCAGGAACAGAGCGGTGACCACCGCCATCACAATGTAAGTGGTACGCTTCATCGCGCTTCCCCACGCTTCCGCCTGCGGAAATATGCGACATTTCCGATGACAATGAATGCCATAATGACCACATGGGCGAGCGTCTGCGGACCCATCATCACCAGACCCGGCGTCGGCGTGTCCTTGAAGCGCGGGTGCGTCTGCTTGAGCGTATATTCGTATTCAGCGGCGCCTTTGACCCCGCCAAGAATGCCTACAATCTGCGCCGGATAATACGGGTACAACTGCGGCGCTGTCACTGCGGCGACGCCAACCGCAATCGGTACTTTGGCGGGATCCCCGACAAATAGAATCCACTCCTTTGGCCCGGGTTTCCCCCCGCCGAACGCGACTATCAGGTCCAGATCTTTACAGGAACGTATCCCGCGGAAGACGGGGATGCTATCCAGAGGCACATTGTTCACGTCGGTGGGGAACATCTTTCTGAAATCACTGACGATCACATTCAATACCCCTTCGTTGCCGGCTTTGTACCCGATATTGACGTAATCCACACCGTCTTTCTTTTCGGGAAATTCCGGCAGGATCGAAGTCTCCAACGATTGGGTCATGAGCGCCTGGCCGGTGGCCCACAACGACATGAAAATGACAGTCAGCCCTTTGTCGAGCGCGTGGCGGGTGATGGCATTGGCCATCGGTTGCACTTCCGGAGCCATCGCCGGATCAAAATCATATGAAATCAATATATGCGACCCTGCCGGAAGGCTTTCAATCTTATCGAAGACTGATTTGACGATCGGTGTGGCTTTCTCGGCGAAAGTGATCGGAAAAAGAACCGGAGCTGCTACCGCCACAAATATGAATAGGAAGATAATTCGGCGGTCCACTTCGCGTCCCTTAATGGAGCGGATAAACAACCAGAGCAAGCCGCCAAAGATAATGACAAGGGAGATAATTATACCTGGATTACCCATCAATCCCCTCCCAGGTAAGTGCGTTCAACCCCGAGAATCAGCCGAAGCGACATCGATACCACGCCCAGACCGATACCGATCATGATGGCTCGCTGACCGGCGAGATTGGGGGAATTCATAATCCAGATGGCCACATTTGGAATTTGGAGTAGCGAAAATGAATCCGGAACCCACGCTGTCAAAAATGTACCAAAGGGTGTCCGCCCGAGCAGTATGATGAACGCGGCAATCAGGAGGATCGTTGCCTCGCGGTTTTTCGCCCGAAAAGCACGATACGATGCCGATGCCACAAAAAACGCCAGCAGCGCGTACATGGTAGACTGTAACGGATTGAGCACATAATTGAACATCGTCTGGAACCATGCCCCCTCCGTAGTCACCGAGGCCGCAATTCCTCCGGGATTGCCGAGCTTAAGCAGGCCAAGCGTCAACATGAGGGCAAACCCGAACAATGTGACAATCGAATACGCCCAGTCTTCTTTCCTGCGGCGGAGCTTCATTAGGTGCACCCGGACCAGATTACCACCGCCGAGGAAAAAGGCAAATACCGCAATGATGTCAAAAAACAACGTGAAATTCTCACCGAGGCTTTCCATAGGCGGGAGAAAAACCGAGATAATCAGTAGAACACCGACAAAGAATGTAATGAGCAGCGGTATCTGTCTTTTCATAAGCTACTGCGTCGAGAAAATGTCATTTAGTGTCGTGGCAATCCACTGCATAAACTGCACATGCCAGGCGGCGGCCACCGTCACAGCAATGACTCCAACCACGACAACCACCATGGCGAGCGCTTTTCCCACATCCTGCCCTTTGAGCGAGCCAAGTTGTTTCGGTTCACCCGAAAGGTATGCTGAAGCGGCGAATAATTCTTCTCCGATGAGAGTAAAGTCACAAGCGGCGACAAAGAACGGCAACTGTGCGGGAAGCGCCGTGCCTGCGATTTGAATGGCACCAACATGATTACCGGTTTCCGCAAGAATGAGCGATTCGGCAAAAAAAGCGCCGAGCAGGAATACTGTCGCCGGCTTTTCGCGAACCATGATACCGTCGACCGCCGCGACATAGCCGAACTGCTCGTCCGTGATGTAAGTAACCATATCGTCGCTGTAGACATCCGGGCGGCCGGCTGCCTGATACGATGCTTTGATCGTTTCACGACCGGCCGTCATCACCAGCGAACGCGACACGGGCATAAAAATCTTGGTGTCATAGTCAGCCACCACCCGGGAGACTCTTCCGAGAATAGTCAGGCCGGCCAACGTCTGGACATCGTCCATGTCCTGAATGCCCGGGATGAATAAGATCGGCCGACCCATTTCCGTGGCGCGACCGACCGCCTCGTCGACCGCCTCCAGTCCTGCAATTTTGCGCACAAACAGCTTTCTGCCGCGCCTGGCCGTCTCGATGAAATAAATGACCGATCCACCAACAATAAGAGCGATGAGGAACAGATACTTCTTATCGAAGTCTATCCACTCGACACCCGGGACCAGCGCTTGAGTGTGGACCGATTCTACGGAGTAATTTTTTGATTCAGCAGTGACATAGTAACTATAGGTAGAATCCGGGGACAACCCTTCGTCCTCGAATGAATTCGTTCCGGGCAGAAGCTTTGCCGCTACAACCGCAGCGCGGTTATCGACAATACGATAAACGGTGTATGATGCGACCTTGCCATTAAGCGGCTGGTCATCGATCGATGGTACCCAGGAGAGGTCGATCTTTTCGCCGTTGTCATATTTGTAGTCAGTGGCTATGAGGGAAGTAACAGGGGAAATCTTGACGATGACGCTGTCAGCGAATTGTGCAACCGAATCGACGGGGGCAGATTCTGCCTGTCCCGAAACAGATGCTGCCAGAAGCAGTAGCGCTGTCGCTAACAAAAGTCTCATTTATGTCATTACTTGCTGCGGCACACGTATGATTCTCTCAGACGTGCAGTGTTAACGTATCATTCCCAGCCAGTCAGAGAACAAGAAGTCGATACGCCCGATAAGCAGTGACATACGGCTCATCACGGTATATCCGAACGAGGCGCCGAAAGTGATCATCAAAAAGAAGATGCCGACTTTCGCTCCCGCCCCGAACGCTCCTTTGTGCTCCTTCGAGAAGAAAAAATAAATCAGTCCGGTGAACGTTCCAGCCGCCACCACGACATTGCCGATAATGTCATAAGCGGAGGCGCCAAAGTTGGCACCGAACAGCGGCATGACGGTGCTTTCAACCTGCACCATAATATTCGAGGAGAAGTAGTTTATCAGATAGAACCCTGCGGTTGAACCTACAATGAAAGACAGCGGCCAGCGAGAGATCCAGCCTATTTTCGGGATCAGACGCATCAGCATCAGCACACCCAGGGCCGCGCCGACGATAAGCCAGTAATCCGGTTTAAGGGTGTTCACGTTTCCCGCGGCGTCATGATTCACGTGCGGAAATACACCGACCCAGAATTTGCCGTATATATTGTCCCAAAATAGGGTAACAAACCAGTATCCGGCCGATATACCGACGAAAATCGACTCACAGACTTTGTACCATGCGTTGTCCTTGTAGAGGAATGACACAATGCCCAGCGTCAGAAATGCGGCTATCCACAAAGCTAAATGTTCCATCAGGCTGTTCCTTCTCCTCTTACAACTTCTTCTGGCGGCCCGTGCTGAAGTATGCAACGTTGCCGATAATGATGAACGCAATAACGACCATGTGAGCGAACGATTGCGACAGCATGAATTTCGTTCCCTTGCCCGGCTGCTTAATCGCGGCTTCGAACTCAGCCGCGCCACTCATTCCGCCGAGCAGTCCCTTGACCTGACCCGACCTGAGGTACGGATATACCTGCGGGGCCTGAACCGCCGTGTTGCCGGCCGCCATCTTCAGACCGTACCGATCCACTGCGACCTGCACCCATTCAATGGTTCCGGGATAACCCGCCGAGAGGTTAAAGGAGAAATCTATGTTCGAGAAATTCCTGACATTTCGAACGAGCGGAAGATCCGCGTAGGAATTACCGAGATAATCTTTAGCAAACATGGAGCTGATATCGGACCCCATCCGCTGGATGACGAATTCGTTACCCGTCTGAAATCCGAGGTTGACGTAGTCTTCTCCGTACTTCAGGTTCTTCGCCGCAATGACAGAATCAGTGAGCACCTGCGCCACGGCCATCTGGGCCTGCTGCGGCCCCTGCGGCCACAATCCCATGATGATTACTTTCAGATCATGTTCGAAACAGTAGCGGATGACCGATATGGCCATCGGCTGAAGTTCCGGGGCCGACGGCGGGTCATAGTCGAACGATATGAGAACTTTCGAACCGGCCGGCAGCGCTTTCAGATTATCGTACGCTTCTATCACTTCCGGGGAGATTTTTATTTTTTGCGTCAGGCTCATGAACAACGGCAGGGAGACCGCGATACCGATGTAAAGAAAGACAATACGGCGCTCCACCGCGTGTCCTTTCAGCGTACGGATCAGTATCCATATCAACGACGCCGCGATCAGCAATATCGCCACGATCGAAAGCGGACCGGATAGCTGATGCGGGCGCCACCCGCTCACCTTACCAATGTAAAAAACGAGGGCAAAGATCGTAATAAACGCCACCACGATTAACTCTTTTGTGCGGGTACTCATGCTCAGTCTTTCCCTCCCAGATGCGAGCGTTCAATGCCGAGGATGATTCTCAGCGAGGTAGACACGATACCGAGTGCGATGCCTATCATGATGGCGCGCTGGCCGGCCGTGTTCGGGAAATTCATGATCCAGGTCGCCAGGTCAGATAACTGCCAGTGAGGAGGCATGAATCCGGAAATAATATCGCCTACCGGCACCCGGCCGAGCATGACGAAGAACGCGGCGAGCAGCAACAAAGTAGCCTCGAAATTCCTCGCCCTGAACGCTCGATAGGACGCCGAAGCCACAAAGAACGCCAGGATAGCGAACATGGTCGACGAGAGCGGCGTATAAACGAACTGGTACAGCCAGTCAAACATCGTCCCCTGATCGCGGAAACCCTGACCGCCGGCAAATCCTACTATGCAAATAAGGAGAAACGAGACTATGATGATAACCGCGTGACCCCAGTCACTTTTCTTCCTTATGATCTTCTGGGCCGAAATCTTCAACAGGTTCAGAGCTCCAAGCCAGATGGCGAATGCGGCGATAATCGAAAACCAGTCCGAAAACCACGAGTTCATGCGATTGAACGGAGCGTGGGGAATGAAATACTGGATAACGAAAACGACGCCGACAATCCCGGTAATTAGTAAGGGTATTTCTCTGCGCATATTAGCCGATCACCTTAAACAATGAGGAAAAATTCCAGATTCCGAATGTCTCGAGAATGATGCCGATGACAATCGCGACAAGGATGACCCCCTTGCCGATATCCTGTCCTTTAAGTGAGCCAAGCAGTTTCGGTTCACGGGAAAGATAGGCGGAGGCCGCGAAGAGCTCTTCGCCGATAAGCGTGTAGTCGCAGGCGGCGACAAAGAACGGCAGCTGCGAAGGCATACCGGTTCCGGCAATCTGAATCGCGCCGATCGAGTTGCCCGTTTCGGCCAGAATCAGTGATTCGGCATAAAACGCACCCATGAAGAAGATGGTTGCCGGTTTCTCGCGCACCACCATGCCATCGATACCCGCGGCATAACCAAACTGGTCATCGGTCAGGTAATGCACCTGATCCTCGTGGAAGGCATCCGGTCGCCCCGCCTTGGAATATGCTTCCTTGACGATTTCTTTCGCGGTCACCAGGACCAGCGAACGAGAGACGGGAACTTCAAGCCATGTCTCATATTGAGCCGCAAGTTCCGCCACCCGGCCCAGAATGGTAACACCGGCAATCGTCTGGACATTATCCATGTCCTGCGTACCGGGTATATAAAAAATCTTCTTGCCCATCTCGGTGGCCCGGCCGACCGCTTCGTCAACTGCCTCAAGACCGGCGATCTTGCGGATAAACAGTTTCTTGCCTGCTTTGGCCTGATTGATATAATAAATGATGAAAATACACAGCAGAACTACGCCGACAAACACGTTTCTCCGACGGAAGTCAAACCACTGAGCCGACGACTGTACCGGACCGGCGACAGCGGATTCACCCAGCACTTCCCATTCGACGACACCATCGGTCATCTTACGATTGACGGCCGCTACCTTATAGAAGTAAGTGCTGTCATCGTTGGTGTTGCCGTCGGACACGTTCGTGGAACCGGCGGTGACATCACCAATCTCTTTGAAACTCCCCGGCTGGTTGTTGATACTCTGAGCGCGGTAAATCTGGTATGCCTGAACCTTGCCGCCGGGATGGTCATCCGGGGACAGCTTCCAGCTGATATCGATACTTCCACCCGCATCATCCGGAATATCCTTAACTATCACCTCAGACGGCGGAGCCGGCTGACGTTCAGCCTTCAGCGAATCCGGCAGTATAAGCGAGTCAGATGCTGTTTGGGCGTAAACAGGTGAATAGCTTAGGGATAGTAGAATTACGGAAAGGAGGGTAAGGATAAGACAGCGGGCAAATCTCTGTGAGCAGTTGAGAGGGACAACTTTCAATGTGCTAATCCTTATCTTCGAAGTCGGTCAGTAATCTCTTGGCGTTGTCTATTGACGAAATAGCAGTGCGAAATGTCCAACGCGAACTGCCGAAAACGCCAATCATGCTCCGAACACGTCTCTTACCACTGAATAAAGAGCCAATCTATTGACACCCAACAGACAAGTCAAGCGAAAAAACGACGGCCCCGATTTATTTGATTATCTTACAATGCGTTACAAGAGGGCTCAAAATCGGATCATCCGATCCGGGTATGTTAAGGGGAAGTTCGATATGGGCAGATGGGGCGATGATTTGACGATTCGCTAGCTGCCCCACAGCTCTGCTGTAGGAAAAATACGGTCAAGCACCCGATCACAATTATCATTCGTCCTCCTCGACTAGGCAGCGCAGCGGCCTTTGTCGGCACTTCTGCGCGGCGCACCCTTCCCAGGGTAAGCGATCGGGCACCCGGCCGGTTAAATATGCTTTGTCAATATGTGCTTGACAAGGACCAATCTCTGGCGATAATGTAGATGTATAAAAGATGGAAAAGGTCCCGCCCTGATGACAAGTCGCCAAGGGTGACTTCCCCTCGGATAGTCAGGGCGGTCATCTGTACTTAGTAGAACATTGTCGCCCCAGCTTCAAAAACGTCAAATTCGCTCTGCACGCAACACCGAATCAAATTGTAGCTTCGCAAGTCACTGCGCTCCCACTTTCTAAAGATTGCCCAGCCCAGATAGTCTACGGCCTGCAAATTAAGCTCCGATTTGGATGCATAATGCTGAATCGTATATGAGTTCCCATGTTCTTTGGCCCAAGTTGACAAGTTATGCTTAATCGCCTTCTCAATCGTGAGGCGTCTTTGCTTAACTGGTATAGTATCCGTTACCATGAACATCGAATTGAACGCCCGACGTTGTCCCTCCAACACGTACTTCATAAGGATATCGAAGACCTTCTGGTAGAAGCGTCCAAGATCGTGTTGCAATGTCGGGTTCGTCTTCCGTTTTTCGACAATAATTGAGTCGACGCGAAAATGACCGAGACAGTTCCCAAGAATCCCAAATACACTGTTCCTCACCGACTGGTTATCCTCGGTGGCGTGGAAATATTCTACCTCGACTCCCTGCTCCCACAGGTCGTGCTTTAGATCAACAAAAGGTATCAGGGGAGGGAACGGTCTTACCTGAGAGAGTGCCGTCATGATGAAGAACTTGCTCCCCTTGTTCGAGAAAGTCAAGTCACCAGATTCATCCAAGAATATATATAGCTTCGACACAGGCTGTCACCTTCCGGATAACCTCATTTGAACTCGTTGAACGCCGCCAGAAGTTTCATCGTGGCGTCGACATCAAGCTTACTTCCTTCGTACTCACATCTCTGTAAACCCTGTAAATTGGACGGTACGTGTATCCCCTTCTCAACGAGAAGGATGAAGTTGTGATCATAGAGTGCCATTGCTGCGCCTATTTCAATTAGCACATTTTCATTCAGTCTATGTACAGGATTGCTCTGTGAATCTAGGAGCGTCTCCTCGGAGCACAAGTGCAGGATGCCAGCAGTGCACTTACGCATATCCCTCACCACCTTGTCGGGGACGGAAACCGCTATCGTCTCATGCTCCACTGCCACGACCGGCTCAAACCTACCAAACACGAGCAGCTTCTTGAGTTGCTCCACGATTTCGGTATTTTTGCCGTGCGCTATGAAAACGTTGTTGTTCTTGGGAGTAGACACTTTTGGTGCCGGTGGGATGACTTGACCATGAGTGTGCGGAGTTCCATTGTCACCATCGCCGCTTCCCAAATCGGTGGTGCCACCTTGACCCGAATCCGAGAAGGCGGCTGTCTGTGCTGTCCTATCCAGAGCCACAAATAGGCCGGTCTTTGTTTCAATAATGGACCTAACGAAGTTCCCGTTCTCCTTTATAACGGAGAGACACTCTTCTGCGCGCTCCGAGGGAACGCCCATGTCGATCAATACGTTCTTTGCGATTTTGTCTTGAGGGAATTTTGACTTGTCGTACTTCTCAAAGAACTCTCGCGGTATTCTCGGCTTAAGAGAGGCTTCGACTTTGGCAGCGGCATCATCTCCCTCACTGGTGGGTAAAACGATTCGCTTGCCCAAATCTGTCAGAGATATCTCGCTCGCACCGTATCCGCCGGATGTGATGCCGTAGGCGATTGACGCGCCGCACAAGAATTGCCACGTTGAACTTGTTGGTGAAAGGTCTATAGCTATCGCCAGTTGGTGAGGAGCAGCTGATTTGCCCCCGAAGTTGTCTCGAAGTGACTCTGCGAGGCGGACAGCCTTCCGCAGGGAAACTCGTGGAACATCAGACTGTGAAATTCGGGCCCGTTTCCCATTTTTGCGGACCAGTTCTCCCGCATCCTTTGATTCTGAATTCTTACGCTTGGCCATGAGACCTCCTATTTATTAATCATTTTCACTACTGGCGAATCTAATCACATGCGAACATGGCGCAATGACTTTTTATGTCTATTCATCATAAAATTGTATGTCGTTGTCGAACAATGTCTTAAACTACGATAAGCAATGAGAAGACAGCGAATATTATTCATCGTCGCGTATGTTCTTGCATCGGGCATCGCAACGTAATTGTTGGGCAATGACTTACACTCGACCGGGTCAGCCGCTTGGGACCTATTGATAAACCATGCGTTCTTATGTGGTGCTGTTCATTCGGCAGGGTGGCCCGCTTGGGGCTTGTCGACAAACCTAGTGTCTTGACGAGGTGGTGTTCATTAGTGGACGAAATTGGTTCCTCGACACATATATGCACAAGAAAGTACGGTGAGGTGCCGAAGCCGGGTGCCCCACAGCTCTGAAGCCTGTTGACAAACCAGGTGTTTCGTCACGATTAACCTGATATTCAGAGTGAGGAGGCATCTCGCCCGGTGCCCCAATCACTAATAACCAGAGAAATTTTCTGGACCCCAGATACCCTCCTGTAAAAATCGGTTCCCATGCCACTACTAATGACAAACGCCTTCGTGTGCCGATCTGTCAATCGGATTGTTAGAAACGACTCAAGAGGTTTTTGCCAGTATCTCAGGCAATTCGAAGGCTGGGCCAACCCCCCCAAGCCCCCCAAAAAACCCGCTTTACAAGCGTCGGGGGATTTGTTATACTGCTTAACTCGGCGGTTTTGGCCGCCGATGATGGCCGCTATCTTCCTGATAGAAAGCAAGATATGCGACTCGTATGAGACTACTTTAAATTCTAACTGGCAGGTATTACTGATGGCTAAGTTTGCGAATCCTGAAGATATCAAGGTCATTGTCGCCACCGACTGCGGTTCCACCACGACCAAGGCGATACTTATTGAATATGTCAACGGTGAATATCGGCTCATCACCCGCGGCGAAGCGCCCACCACGGTCGAGGCGCCGTTTGAGGACGTAACCATGGGTGTGCTGAATGCCGTCGCCGAGGTCGAGGAGCTCTCAGGACGAAAGCTGCTTGACGAAAACGACCGATTCATTACCCCGGCAAATGGCAAGGTCGGAACCGATGTCTATATATCGACATCGTCGGCCGGCGGAGGTCTCCAGATGATGGTGGCCGGCGTAGTGCGGTCGATGACGGCTGAGTCGGCGGAACGCGCGGCGCTGGGCGCGGGAGCGATCGTAATGGATGTGATCGCATCGAACGACAAGCGTCTGCCCCACCAGCAGATTGAACGCATCCGCAAACTTCGCCCGGACATGATCCTGCTCTCGGGCGGTATTGATGGCGGCACGACCACCCATGTGGTGGAAATCGCCGAACTCATCTCGGCGGCCGACCCTCGTCCCCGCCTCGGCTCAAGCTACAAACTCCCGATTATATATGCCGGGAACAAGGATGCTGCGGGCGCGGTCAGCGATGTCCTGGCGTCCAAGGTTGACCTCAAAGTTGTAGACAATCTTCGCCCTGTGCTCGAGCGCGAAAACCTCGGCCCGGCCCGCGAGGAAATCCACGAACTGTTCATGGAACACGTGATGGCGCAAGCGCCGGGATATAAGAAACTGATGTCCTGGGCTGATGCCCCGATCATGCCTACCCCCGGAGCGGTTGGTCTGATTATCCAGACGATCGCGGATATGTACGGTATCGAAGCGATGGGTGTAGACATCGGCGGCGCGACGACCGACGTTTTTTCGGTCTTCCGCCCCGGCGAAGCGAAACCGGTCTTTAACCGTACAGTCTCGGCCAATCTGGGGATGTCGTATTCGATTTCGAATGTGTTTGCGGAGGCGACGCTCCCAATGGTCATGCGCTGGGTGCCGTTCAAGATGGACGAACGCGATCTTCGCAACCGCGTCAAGAACAAGATGATTCGTCCGACCACGATCCCCCAGTCGATGGAAGAGCTGATATTCGAGCAGGCGATCGCCAAAGAAGCGCTCCGCCTTGCCTTCATCCAGCATAAGAATTTCGCAACGGTACTCAAGGGTGTCCAACAGCAACGCACGATCGCCGACGCCTTCAATCAGTCAGCGTCCGGCGCCACCATCGTAAACATGATGACGCTGGATATGCTTATCGGCTCCGGCGGGGTACTTTCGCACGCTCCGCGTCGGCAACAGGCCGCCCTGATGCTTATAGATTCGTTCATGCCCGAAGGTGTCACGCGCCTGGCGGTTGATTCCATCTTCATGATGCCGCAACTCGGCGTGCTGACCGAAGTTCAGCCGAAAGCGGCAACCGAGGTGTTCGAAAAGGATTGCCTGATTCACCTGGGAACTTGTGTGGCTCCGGCTGGTACCGCCAAAAAGAGCGGCCCGGTAATGAAGTACACGATCGAACTCCCCACCGGCACTGTCAGTGGGACGCTTAATTTCCTCGAGATGAAAAAGTTCGAACTCGGAGTGCAGGAAAATGGTCTTCCCATAAAGGCCCGGGCGACCTTTGAACCGGAGCGTGGTTTCGATGTCGGCGCCGGCAAAGGCAACCAGATTACCAAGGAAATCGACGGCGGCGTGGTTGGGATTATTCTCGATGGCCGCGGACGGCCCTTCGACCTCTCCACTCTTACCGAAGACGAGCGGGTCGGATACCTCAAACAATGGATGACGGAACTTAACATTTACCCGTCGGGAAAACTCTGATTATGCAAGGACACACTTCCTCGCGGTTAGCAGTCACCATTCTCCTGGCATTGCTCTGTGTCGCGGCGATGGTCGAGGCTAAGACCTATGTTACTTTTTCAGGTGGGTTCTACTTCACCTACCCCGATGACTGGCAACAGGTCAGTTACAACACGGTTGATGAGTACCTGGCCAAGAGCAAGGCCGGACGTCCGTTGTACAACTATGATGCGGCGTTCGCCCCAGCCGCTTCAGATCCATTCTTCTCCAATCAGTACCTGATTGTGTTCGTCGACACGGTCGGCCAACTCACGGATACGCAAATTGATTCTGTCCTGGGGAAATGGAGCGCGACCTTCGGGACCGGCATAAAGTATTTCCCGGTAGGCGATTTTCTTGCCGATGTAAAATCCAACGAGCCGAGCTACGACAAGGATCGGAAGCTGTTCACGGTTGTAAATGATATTGTAGCCAACAGCCAGACCATCAAGAAGAATCTCATTATGATGAAGTTTTATGAAAAAGGAATCGCCTCCTTTTACTTCTATGCTCCGCAGGCAACGTTTGACTCCAACAAAGTGGTCTTCCAGCAGATGATGGATTCGTTTGGCTCGGGCGACATTCAACAGGCGCTTCCCAAGGATTCCGTCAAGGTAGCGGACATAAAGACAGACAAGTCCGGCCGTCCGACGGAGCCGGAAAGCAAGGTTCGGAAAGTGTTGCCCTACGGCACAGCCTTCATTCTCATTCTGATTATTATTATCGCCAGAAAAAGACGCAAGAAAGACAAGTAGGCTCTGTTCATATAGAAAGGTATTCTCATGGGTCATGCATACACACCGGGACTGAAAGTCACCGACAGATTACTAGTCAGAAGGCACCGAATTCTCCCGCTCAAGGGCGAAGTGGTGGTCAAGGTAGGCGATAAGGTGAATCCGCACGATGTCGTGGCGCGCACCCACCTTCCCGGAAATGTGGTGCCGCTCAATGTTGCCAACAAGCTCGGAATCCCGCCTGATGATATGAAAGAGGTCATGCTCAAAAAGGAAGGTGACCCGATGAAAAACGGCGAAGTTATCGCGCTCAAGAAGGGATTCATCAAATGGTTCAACAGCCAGGCGACCGCTACTATCGACGGCACTATCGAGTCGATCTCTACGATCACCGGCCAGGTGCTCCAGCGCGGTGAGCCGATTCCGGTCGAGGTGACGGCGTACATTCGGGGCGAAGTCACCGAGGTGATACCGAACGAAGGTGTGGTTGTCACGACAATGGCATCTTTTGTGCAAGGAATATTCGGTATCGGTGGTGAGACGTTCGGCAATTTGCATGTCGCCGTCAATGACAGCACGGTCGTCCTCACTGAAGAGTTGATTAAAGAAGATATGAAAGACAAAGTAATCGTCGGCGGCGCGCTGGTCACCGCCGGTGCCATCAAGAAAGCTGTCAAAGTAGGCGCACGCGGGATCGTGGTCGGTGGGTTCGATGACAAAGACCTTCGCGATTTCCTCGGCTACGATATTGGCGTCGCGATCACCGGCTCCGAAGACATCGGCGTCACTCTTGTAGTAACCGAAGGATTCGGCCAGATCAACATGGCGCACAAGACATTCGACCTGCTCAAGAGAAATGAGGGCAGGATGGTCTGCATTAACGGCGCCACCCAGATTCGGGCGGGAGTGATTCGCCCTGAGGTGGTAGTCCCTCTCGCCGCCGAAGAAGCGGCAATCCGGCCGCCGGACGAGACTATTCTCGGATTGGAAATCGGCTCACCGGTGCGCGTGATTCGTCATCCGTATTTCGGCAAGCTTGGTAAAGTCAGCGCCTTGCCGGCTCCTCTGGCCGTGCTCGAGTCCGAATCCAAAGCGAGGATTCTGGAAGTCCAGTTCGATGACGGTCTCAAGGCGATGGTTCCTCGGGCCAATGTAGAAATGATTGAAGGCGACTGAATAGCAACGAGATAGAGTCTCTTTAAAAAACCTCCGGTCCGGGAGGTTTTTTTAATGGCAGTAAGTTTGTGGAGGCATGGCTATTCACCGCCGGTTGGCGACGTCCTTTCAGTCTTCAGCATCAGGGTGTCGGTGACCGCTGAATCCAACCTGGTGGAATCCATCTGCTCGGCTTGCTTGACTTCGAGAGGTACTTTGTCGGACTCTTCGGATTCTTTTTTCCCGCAACTGACAGTCAGCGCCAGCACGAACAGCGCCATGAGGCCCAATAGTGTAAGTCGCTTCATACTCAACTCCATTCGAGTAGGATTAGTGGGTACATATTGGCTTAATCTCAAAATGGAAGATACCCGCTATTATGTCAATACATAATGTGGCGCTATCACTGCGCCTGAGGGCTGTTTTTGTTGACGCTCCGGCTATACCTCGGTATTTTCGCGGACGGGAGCGGCTTCGGCCGCTCAGGCATTTGGTTGCAAACGGTAACTTTTCAATAGATGAAGTGTAGAAAACTCGTATGGATCAAGTAGTCATCGCCGACATCCTCTCAGGTCAACTCTGGCAGATTCTGTCCAGTACCTCGACTTTTGGATCGATCATTCTGGGGATACTTCTGTTCATGTCTTTCGTCTCCTGGATTATCATTTTCCACAAATGGCGTCATTTCAAACAGGTGGATCATGACAACCAGCGTTTCCAACAGCAGTTCCGCCGCTCACACCAGATCGGTGAAGCGGTCGGTCAGGCCAAGTCGACTAAGAACTCTCCCCTGTCAAACATCTTTCTCGCCGGCTACCAGGAGCTGAGCGAGCTGCGGGAGGTCAAAAATCCTGGCGGCCCACTTCAAAACAAAACGGCGCATCTCGACAAGGATGATTTTGAAATTGTCGAGATGGCCATGGAACGTGCTCTCGTCGATGAGATGGGGAAACTGGAACGTAAGGTGATATTCCTGGCTTCCACGGCCAACTCGGCTCCCTTCCTTGGTCTGCTCGGTACCGTCGTGGGCATCATGGATTCATTCTGGGCGATCGGCGAGCGCGGCTCCGCTTCACTGGCGGTGGTAGCGCCCGGTATTGCCGAAGCGCTGCTGGCCACAATTGTCGGACTGGCCGCCGCGATCCCGGCCGTAATTGCTTTTAACTGGGCCAATAACAAAATGAAATTCATAAACGATTTTTCATCGAATTTCATCATCGAATTTCTGATGCAGGCGAAAAAGGAAGCCCGGTAACCATGCGGACTCCGCATCGAAGAACATATCGGGCGATGGCCGATGTAAATATCACCAACCTGGTGGACGTCGTACTGGTGCTGCTTATCATATTCATGATTTCCGCCCCGCTGTTGCAGTCGGGTATTGAAGTGAATCTGCCGCAGACCCGGGCGGCGGCGATCACGGAACCGACCGAGGGAATCGTGCTGACGATCGACCAGAAGGGCGGCGTGTATATCAACGACGTCTGGTCACGCCTTGATGATTTCGAAACCAGTCTCAAACAGGCGATCGCCGAGAAAAATACATCGACTGTCTATCTCCGAGCCGACTCTCTGGTATCCTACGGCGTCGCAATTGACGTTATCAGCCGCCTGAAGGATATGGGTATTTCCGATATCGGGTTGGTCACCGCCCACACCGACAAAGGGAAAAAGG
Organism: uncultured Ignavibacteriales bacterium; assembly: GCA_964371785.1. Lineage (GTDB taxonomy): Bacteria > Zixibacteria > MSB-5A5 > GN15 > FEB-12 > CAVQCT01. Next base: position 23,808 of record CAYJOL010000010.1, read on the forward strand.
CCGCCAGGAGATAGGTTCCCGATGAAGCGCGATATCGTTTTCTCACTCATTTTGCACACGGTCGCCATTTCACTGCTGGTATTCTCATCGCCCTTTGTAAAATCAAAACCGTTTGACTATGAAGTGATAAGAGTGAACGCGGTCTCGCCGGCGGGTCTTCCTCCGCCCCCCGGACAGCAGACAGCACAACCCACGCCCGTCACAATTCCACAGGCGATGGCCGAAGAGCAGGTGCAGATCCCTGTGGACAAGCCCAGTTCCATTAAGAAGCCGGTGCCGACCAAGACGAAAACCGCGAAGCAACCTGAGAAGAAACCACCGAAGCAGACCTCCACGCAGCCGACTCAAGCTGAGACGAGCGGAAGCGGCGACAATGAAGCGAAGCAGATCGATGTGAATGCGACCGGCAGCGGAGCATCGTTTGGCGGCGCAACTATCGATAACGCTTCATTCAACTACCCCTACTGGTTCACTCAGGCGTTTAACAAAATTGCCTCCAACTGGCACCGCACGGTTCTGATCGACGCTCCGGTGGTCTGTGTCGTGTACTTCCAGGTGATTAAGTCCGGGCGCTTACTCGAGGTCCGAGTCGAAAAATCTTCCGGCATACCGTCGGTCGACGAAACCTGCGTGCTGGCCATACAATCGTCGGCCCCCTTTCCGCCATTGCCCGAGGAATTCAGGGATGAAATCATCGGTATAACTATACCCTTCAAATATCAACCGAGGTAAATTCATGCGCAAAAACATACTTCCCGTTCTGCTTGTCACTGTGCTCTTGTCCGCGTCTGGCGTTTTCGCCCAGGGAGATGACGTACGTAACATACAATTCGATACTCTCGTCGGAGGTTACAAACCCACCCCGATCGGGGTGGACCAGATGACCTATATCGGCAATCAATATATCAGCCGCGATGACTCTTCATTGATGCGCTACATCACCATGGTCGTCCAATATGACGTCGACTTTTACGCTGACTTCGAACTGGTGCCGATCGACAGCTTTTATCTCGCCACCTATGAAATCAAGGTGCTCGACCTGCTCGGCTGGCAGAGGCTCGGAGCGGACCTCGTCGTAAAACTCGAGGCCGAGTTCAATGGAGACTACATCAGGGCACGATGGCGCCTGTATGACACGCGGAGCCGGCAGGAGATCGGCAAGGATGTACTGGAGCGCCCCAAGTCAGGCTGGCGGCAGCTGGGGCACGAGATTTCCAATGCGCTCGTCAAAAAGCTCACCGGCGCACAAGGGATATTCCTCACCAAGATTGCGTATATTAAACAGCTGGGTAACACCAAGGAATTGTTCATGTCGGATTACGACGGAGCCAATGAAATCCAGCTGACCAAGACAGGAACGCTGAACCTGTCCCCGGACTTCTCCCCCACCCGACCGGAGATTTATTTCACCAGCTATCTTTCAGGGCAACCGCAGATATATGTGGTCGATATCAACACCAAGAAACTGAAACAAGTCACTAATTATCAGGGAATGGCGGCGGCGGGAGCGGTCTCTCCCGATGGTAACAAGATTGCGTGTACGATGACGAAAGACGGCAATTCCGAGATCTACGTTACCGATCTGAACGGCAAAGTCATTAAGCGTCTTACGTTCAACTCCGCGATCGACACCTCGCCGACATGGTCGCCCGACGGTACCATGATCGCCTTCGTGTCCGATCGCACCGGCTCACCCCAGATCTACATGACGGATTCCGACGGACTTCAGACCCGGCGGTTGACTTTTCGCGGGGGGTACAATGATTCTCCGCTCTGGTCGCGTCGTGGCGGCCGCATCACGTTTGTCAGCCGCTCGCCCAATGGACGATTCGACCTTGCTTCGGTCGACACCGCCGGCGTGGAGTACCACTTGATGACGGAAGTCGGCATGAACGAGAATCCGCACTTCTCGCCCGACGGTAAGCACCTGATATTCTCATCGACCCGTCTGGGCGCCTCGGACCTGTACACGGCGGACGCGAGCGGGAGACATCAGCGACGGTTGACTCATAGCGGCAACTGTTCGAATCCAACCTGGGGGCCACTCAGGTAGCCGGCAGGACGCGATATCGACGAGTATAACTGGACCGCTAACTCGTTGAAGCTGAGAATTTTTTTTGCTTTTTTATATTGACCGTGCAAATCGTCCCCATTAGATTGATTTAAACGGTGACAAACAACAATTAAATACCTTGATCGGGAGGTTATAAATGCTTAGAAGACTTGGATTTCTCGCGATCGCCGGCGTCGTTATCTTTACTATCGTGACCATAGCGGGCTGCCACAAACCGCCGCCGCCGCCGCCTGAACAACAGGTTGTAGATACTACTCCGCCACCACCGCCGCCGCCGCAAGACACAACTCCTACGCCGCCGCCGCCGAAGCCAATGCTTAAAGTGGAGCAGTTTAAGACAGTATACTTTGATTATGACAAGTTTAACCTTCGCCCGGATGCGAAGCAGGATCTTGAGTTCGACTACAACCTGCTGACCCAGTATCCTGATGCGATTGTCGAGATTCAGGGACACTGCGACGAGCGGGGAACGGTCGAATATAACCTGTCGCTTGGGCAGAAACGTGCCGATGCCACCAAGGATTATCTGGTCAGCCTCGGCGTGAGCCCGGATCGCCTGAAGACCATCAGTTATGGCAAGGAACGCCCGGTCGATCCCGGTCATAACGAAGCGGCTTGGGCGAAAAACAGACGCTGTGAATTCCGCATTATTTCACAGTAGCCCATAAGGTGTTCATAATGTCTGGTTTGAGAAATATATGTATAACCGCCATTCTTGGAATGGCGGTTATGCTTTTAGGATTCGGCCTTTTTGGATGCGCCACCTCCCGACAGGTGGATGAAATTAAGGCTGAAGTCAGGGACGTCAAAGCTCAGACGCTCCAGACGCAACGGCAGATGACTCACATGGATTCGGTGATCACGTCGGGCAACGATGCCAATAACAAGCTTCGCGCCGAGGTCACCTATTCCATAGGCGAACTTCAACAGCAAATCAGCACCTTGCTTCAGAACTACAATGACCTGCTTACCAAGATCGACCTGCTCAATCAGCAGTTGAGTGTGAAGCACGTTATCACCAGTTCACCCGGGGTACAGGCTCCGCCGACAAGTCCGACCGGTCAGACTGCGACTACGACCGGGACAACTGCCGACACGACTTCCCAGATGCCATCAATTGACTGCGGAGCCGCCTATGACAACGCCTTCATCCTGGCCCGCCAGCGCGAATATCAAAAGGCGATTGATGGGTTCAGGGAGTTCCTTAAGGAATGCCCGAACCATGAATCGGCCGACAACGCCCATTACTGGATTGGCGAGAGTTACTATGCGCTGGAGAAGTATGTCGATGCGACCCAGGAGTTCCAGTACCTGCTGGACAACTATAAAGGTTCCGAGAACGCCAGCCGCGCACTGTACAAGCTCGGACGCTCACAGCAAGAGCTCAAGAAAAACGCAGATGCAAAGAAGACGTTTCAAAAGCTGATTGACGAATATCCTGAGACACTCGAGGCCTCGCAGGCCAAGGAGCGGCTCAAAGATCTAAAATGACCGTTCAGTCAATCAGAGTGAATGTTTCGACCCCGACCGAGCCGACTCCGCCCGGCCGGGGTTTTTATCAACTGGAAGAAGATACGCTCTTTGTGCAGGTGGGTCCGTTCCAGGATCGTCGCAAATTCTTCTCATATATCGAATCTGATCATCTCTCCCTCGAACTTGACCGTACCGGCCGCCTGATCTTTATCGAAGTAAGTGTGCCGCGCCGCCGCTGGCAAATCGCTGACGATCTGGTCGCGCCCAAAGTGGTCGAACCGGCTGACATCCGATGGCTTGATTTTCGCGAGAATATTACTTCGCCGCGGCTTCTAACTAACGAGCAGAGATCACTGCTCAAGCTCGAATTCTCGGCACTGACTGACCCTTTAAGCTACTATCTCGCCGACTCAGTGACGGCGCAGGTCGACATCGAAGGCCAGCTCGGGGCGGTCTGGGTCACTGAAATCACCGATGATTTGGGCGGTCAGGAAATCGGCGCGTTTCGAAAGAAACTCCGTCTTAATAACTCCTACTACGCATAGGACATCACATTGCCAAACCTCGACAAGAGATATCGTTGACAGTCGATTTAGGCCTGTGTTTATTGACACATGACCAAGGCCGATGACAAAATCAAACAGGAACTCGCCGACCTTCGCGAAAAGATAGCTTATCACAATCGGCTCTATTATATCGAGGACAGACCGAAGATTTCTGATGCTGAATACGATAAGCTGTTCGACCGACTGATCGAGTTGGAAAAGCAGTTCCAGGATTTGGTCACACCCGACTCCCCCAGCCAGCGGGTGGGCGCGGAGCCATCAAAGAAATTCGTTCCCCTCCCGCACCGGATCCCGATGCTTTCGCTTCAGAAAGTCACCAGCCGGGAAGAATTCGTTGAGTTCGATCGACGGGTCAAAGAGGGTCTGGAAGAGACCGGCGAGGTTCAATATGTCACTGAGCCGAAACTCGACGGTCTCGCGGTGGAGCTGGTTTATGAAGACGGTATATTTGTGCGGGGTTCGACGCGTGGCGACGGCGCCGTTGGCGAAAACATCACCGCCAATCTAAGGACAATCCAATCGATTCCGCTGAAGCTGTCCGACTCGGCTGCGAAGAAATATCCGCTTTTGGAGGTTCGTGGCGAAGTCATAATGTTGCGAAGTTCGTTCGATAAACTGAATGAACAGCTTGCCGCAAAGAATATCGCACCGATGGCCAATCCCCGTAATGGCGCGGCCGGCTCACTCCGTCAGCTCAATCCAAAGATAACGGCATCGCGTAGACTCATCTTCTACGCCTACGGTGTCTCTGAAACGACTCTGGCAGATCTCACTTCTCAGCATGAGGTAATTGAATTCCTGTCGGCGGAAAAGTTCCTGGTCAATAATCTAATCTATGTCGCGGACGGAGTCGACGAGGTCACCACTATTTTCGACAATCTGACCCGTGACCGCGGCACGCTTGACTATGACATCGACGGGATGGTGGTCAAGGTAAACAGTTTTCGTTCGCAGGAGATTCTCGGGCAGATCGCCCGTGCCCCCCGATGGGCCGTGGCCTGGAAGTTTGCCGCGGAACAGGCGGAGACTATTCTCGAAGATGTGGAATTCTCAGTCGGAAGAACCGGCGTCATCACCCCGGTGGCCAAGCTCAAACCCGTGCGTGTTTCGGGGGTAACGGTGTCCAATGCCTCGATGCATAACGAAGATGAAATCAAGGCCCTCGATGTAAGAATCGGTGATACGGTGATTATCCAGCGCGCCGGCGATGTTATCCCCGAGGTAATTGAAGTGATCAAAGACAAGAGGCCGAAACACGCCAAATCGATCTCTTTCCCGGACAAGTGTCCGTCATGCGGCACAAAGATTGTTCGCCCCGAAGATGAAGCGGCGTACCGATGTCTTAACACGGCCTGCCCGGCCCAGGTGGAAGGCAGCCTGTTTCATTTTGCCGCCAAAGGGGGATTCGATATTGAGGGCCTTGGGGAAAAGTTGGCAAAACAGCTAATTACCGAAGGTTTGGTAAAAGATCCGTCCGACTTGTTCTTCCTCACCAAAGAACAACTTCTTCCGCTTGATCTGATGGCGGAGAAAAAGGCGCAGAATCTGATAGCGGCAATCGAACGTTCCCGGCATGCCGAATTACCCAAAGCCATCAATGCACTCGGTATAATAGGTGTCGGTGAGACCGCAGCAAAAGTCCTGGCCGAACATTTTGTCTCGTTTGAGAAGTTACAAAAGGCTTCCAGAGAGGAATTGACCAATATCGCCGGTATCGGCCCGATTATTGCCGAGAATATTCAAGACTATTTCGGCAATTCCGGCAATCAGAACATGCTCAGGAAACTTCGTGAAGGGGGGGTGGAATTCCCGGATTATCATAAGAACATAGCTTCCGATACGTTTGCCGGAAAGACATTCGTCATCACCGGCACGCTCTCAAAACCGCGCAACCATTTCAAGAACTTGATCGAACAAAACGGCGGGAAGACTTCGGGCTCGGTCTCGGTAAAAACCGATTATGTCCTCGCCGGCGCTGACCCCGGTTCCAAGCTCGACAACGCGAAAAAACTCGGCGTCAAGATCATTGACGAAGACGAATTCGAAAAATTACTTCGCTGATCGACTTTCTTGACCTAGATCAATGACCAAATCCCGGTAAATTTCGATATTACGGCACAAAACAGTCTGTCCCAATTTTATGGAGAGTTTATGAGCCGTTATATGAAGAGATTTGTGCTCGCTTCGCTTGTCTATCTGGGCGTGGCGGCAATATTCGGAATTTTGAATGGCATTACCGACCTGGGATACTTCGGAACCTTTGCCCACACTCATTTCAATTTGCTGGGGTTCATGTCGATGATTGTGTTCGGTATCGGATATTTCATCCTGCCGCGCTTCAACGGCACCGAGCTGAGGTTCGAAAGTTGGGTGCCGGTTCATTTCTGGCTCGCCAACATCAGCTTGATCGGTATGGTCGTATTCAGGGGCCTGAGCATCGATACCGGACAGGAGCTATTCAACATTCTGTTTATAGTCTCGGCGACGGTGCAGGTTGTTTCCATTTTCATGTTCATCATCAACATCTGGTTGACTCTCACACCATCGAAAATCTCAGGCCACTCAACCGCGACAGACAGTAAACCACTTCCCAAGGCCGCCCCTGCCCCTGCACCGACTATAACGGTGACTCCGGATTCGCGTGTGGCTGATCTGGTCGATAAACTCCCCTCCAACCTGTCAGTGCTGATATCGGCCGGTCTGAGGCCCTTGGCTCAGCCCGGACATATCGACCGGGTCCGCCAGATGGGTGTGACGCTCGGGATGGCCGCTCGGAGCCATGGACTCGATGTCGATGCTGTCATATTACAGGTCGAAGAGGAGTTCAAAAGGCATGGGTTCGTGATTTCCGGAACTTCTGAGATTGGATTGGAAATACCGAAGTCGAGCGGCGGTCAATTGTCGGCCAGTCTGTTGATCGGCGATGTCATCAAATCTTTTCCCCGGGCGCGTCCGATTTTCGAAAGACATTTCGGCTCGGGATGTTTCGATTGCCCTGGCCAGGCGTATGAATCCCTGGATATGGCCTGCCGGATGCATGGAGTGGATCCACAGTCGTTACTGGCCGAACTGGAAGCCTCGTTATAATACAACACCAAAGAGGCGGGATTCTCCCGCCTCTTTAGTTTACCGTAATCTTTCAGCCGGGAATTACTCTGAGCGGCCCATTTTTTCTTCAAGGCTCTTTATCGCCTTGGTCAGCCGATCGATCTTGCCCTCCAGCGCTTTGATTTCTTCCCGACGGGCGACATCGTGTTTGTGAATCCAGGCTGAGACATCCTTTTGCGTCTTGTCCGCCTGCTTGGAGACTTTCTGGTAAATCTCCGCTGTTGATTTTTCGGCTTTGTCCAGAAGTTCCATAACCGCCTGTTTGCGGTCGGATTTCTGCAATTCGCCTTTCTTAATCAGCTCGTCGATGATCTTCTCGGCCTTGGCCTTGGTCACCTGAAACGCGCCGATCGAAGCAAGAACTGTGTTTTTGAGTACTGACATGGATTTGTCACCTCCTAACGAGATTATCTTTCGGAACAGATCCTGCGAATCTCTGATGTCCTGCCAGGATGAACTTTCACTTACGAGTACTCGACCCAGCACAGCCATCGTCACATCCTTGCCGCTCGCGTTGTCAATCACCTGCACCTCTTTTCCGGCTTTGACCAGTGCGGCCAGGTCGGACTGGGTGATGGTGCGGCTTGCGTCCGGGTCATACAGGCGCCGGTTCCGATACCGTTTAATAACTTTCATACTTCAATATAGTGCACTGCACCATAAATGTCAATCAAAAAAGGGCAGTCCGTGACTGCCCTGCAAATTCAACCTCACGCGGGCGCTCAATGCTTGCCGGTGGACATCAATACGATGTTAACGATCTCCAGCAGCCGCTCGCAGGAGAACGGTTTTTTGATGAACATATCGCCGCCCGACTTGAACGACCGCCCCATGTCATCGGACCGATCCTTCCCCGTGAGAAAGATCACCGGAACATTGGCGAATTCCGGATCTTTTTTAAGATTGGTGCAGATGTCATATCCGTCTATTCCACCTGGCATCATGATGTCCAGCAGGATGACATCCGGTCGAAATCCTTTGGCTTTATTCACTGCGTTGGTCGGCGAGTTCTCAGTCATCACCTGAAATCCGTGCTCGACCAGGAAGGTCTCGACGATCTCCGTGATTTCCGGTTCATCGTCAATAACCAGGATCTTGGCGGTGCTTATGTTCAGCTTGTAAGACATTTTGTGTCCAAGTCAAAAAAAGTTTATTCTTTTTCGCCTATATTACTTATCGGAAAATTCCTGGAGAACTTGACTGGTCTTCAGGTAGCCTTTGCCGTCATCAAAACCATCGCCACCACCTGCGCAAGTTGCTGTCCCGTAATCGGCTTCCGGATATATGTAGTGCCCCCGGCGGCAAACGCCCCGCCGTGGTCTTTTTCGGGTGGCTGAGCGCTGAGAAAGACCACCGGGACTGCATGCAAATAGTCTATTGCCTTGATTCGCTCGGTCGCCTCGTACCCATCCATCTCCGGCATGTTTATATCCATCAGAATCAGGTCGGGGCGGCACTCCGCAGCCTTGGCAAGACCTTCGACTCCGGTCCGAGCCGACTCCACCCGATACCCTTGCTTCTCCAGCATACTACAGATAATCCGAACGACCACCTTGTCGTCATCGATGACGAGGATCAGTGCGCTGGAAGAACCTTTTTCTGCTGTTGTCATAATCGACTAGCCTATCCCCGGTTTGTTGCGGTCACTTAGTGAACGTCACTGCCCGTATTATCTATTATCGGATTGACTTAGCCGTTCTTAACACTCCAAATAACAAGGAAGATAAGAGGATACCTGAGTAATTGCGGTTTTTCCGGGGGGCGTTTTTAATTGCGACTCGCCCCAAAAGCGGTTATGCTTGCCCTGTATGAGCGAGAATCCGTCGGTTACCTATATCGCCCGAAACCGAAAGGCGCGCCACGATTATGACATCAAATCTACAATCGAGGCCGGTATCTCTCTGGTTGGCAGCGAAGTCAAATCTCTGCGTGAAGGGAAGGTCAATATTGCCGATTCCTACGCAGATGTGCAGCGTGGGCAGGTTTTCTTGCTGAATTTGCATATCAGCCCTTACAAGATGGCCGCGCACGAGAATCACGACCCGATGCGCCCGCGTCGCCTCTTGCTGCACAAACGTGAGATTCGCAAACTCCAGGCCCAGACCGAACAAAAAGGAATGACGTTGGTGCCGCTGGCCATTTACTTCAAAGGCAAAAGTGTTAAAATCGAACTGGCGGTGGCGATAGGACGTAAAAAGTACGACAAGCGCGATGCAATAGCCAAAACCGAAGCTGATAGGCGCATAAAACGAGCTCTGAGAAAAGATCTGTAAATGAATCCCGTTCGATATCGAATCTATAAGACAACCCTGTTGCTTTTGACAGTGCTGTCTGTGGCCGCAGGTGCCGCGGCCAATGTCACTGTCTATATATCCGGCGCCAATCGGTCAATCAACTCATTCGACGACAATGAGACTACTTTCTTTTCCTTTTCAGAACTTGCGGACGCTATCGGCGGAGAGTTGGACTGGGGAATTATCGGCCATCAGGTCGTGTACTCCGAGGATAACAACAGATTCGTCTTCATTATCGGCTCGCCGTATTTCAAGCGGAACGACTCACTCTTCAATATGACGTTTCCGGCCCGATATGAGAGAGGTCTGCTGTATCTTCCGGCCACAACTTTCCTGCATTTTCTGGACCAGGTGACCAATCAGAAGATCTCCTGGGACGACGATGGCAAGTCTATTCGGGTTGAGTCGGAATATTTCAATGTGACTGACATGTCGGTCTCGGCCAAGGCGAACGGACTGCTTATTGAGATATACATGACGACCAGCCTTGCCTACGATGTATTTGTCACCGAGGGCAACTGGGTCAATGTATCTTTTCGTGACGGCCGCATAAACGTTCCCAGGATTGAATCGCGCAACGACTCCCGTTATATGTACAGCGTTAAGACCCATCAGGAGGGAAGTACCGGCCAGATTTCTTTCCGTCTCAAGAGAAAGATCGACAAGTGGCATTACAAGACTCAGAATGACCCACCCAGGATACAAATATCAATTGAGGACACCGGTTTTGAACTGGCGACCGAGGACACCTCCCCGCACATAGGACCGGACGATAAAGTCGACGTAATCGTGATTGATCCGGGTCACGGCGGTGCCCATTATGGCGCGATCGGGCCGGGAGGCACGCGGGAGAAAGATGTGGCGCTTGACATCGCCAAGGAACTTGCGAAACTGATACGCAAGGATAAGTTGCTCAAGGTCATCTTGACCCGGGATCGTGACGAAACAGTCACCCTCCAACAGCGTGCCGATATCGCCAACAATGCTTCATGTGACCTTTTTGTGTCGATACACGCGAATTCATCGTTAAAGCGTTCCGTGCGTGGGTGGAATGTCTTCTTTCTCGCTCAAGCGAAAAATGACTCGGCCCGCTCAGTTGCTCAATTTGAAAACTCCGCTTTCTTCCGCGATCAGGTCGAAGCAGTGGGGGACCCGGACAAAGAGCCCGATATCGGGTTCGATGACCCGGTATTGAATATTCTCAATGAAATGATTATGACGGAATTCCAGTCCGAGTCGCAGGATTTCGCCATGATGGTGGAGCGCGAAATGCGCCGCGACACCCAGATCCCTTCAAGAGGAGTCGACCAGGCCGGATTCTATGTGCTGAACATGGTCTTTGCGCCCTCGATTCTCGTCGAGACCGGATTCATCTCGAATCCCGATGAAGAACGTCTTCTGCGTGACAGAAAATTTCAAAGAACAACCGCGGAAGCGATCTATGCCGCGATCAAGCGGTTCAAAGCAAAATACGAAAGCAATTAGGTGACCTATGGATGACCATTCACTGATTACCCGTGAAGCTCCAATCGGCATATTCGACTCCGGTGTGGGCGGTCTGACAGTGCTCAAGGAGCTGTTTAAACTCCTCCCCTACGAAGATGTCGTTTATTTCGGCGACGTCGGGCGCACTCCCTATGGCGGGAGATCCAAGGAGATCATTACCAAGTTTACCGGGCAGGATGTGGCGTTTCTGGTGGATCAGAAAGTAAAGCTCATCGTGTGTGCCTGCAACACAGCTTCATCTGTTGCTCTCGATGAAGTGAGCAAGAACTATAGCGTCGAGATGATCGGGGTAATCGAGCCGGGCGCCCGCTCGGCCGTGGAGAAAACCGGAAAAGGAGTAATCGGCGTTATAGGCACGAATGCTACCATCTCTTCGAATGCCTACGCACGAGTTATCCATGATATCGATCCCAAAATAAAGGTCTTCTCCCTCGCCTGCCCGCTGTTTGTGCCGCTGGCCGAGGAAGGGTATATCAATAAAGAAGCGACCCATCTTATTGCCCGCGATTATCTGCAGACGATGCATGATGTCAAAGTAGATACGCTTGTTCTCGGCTGTACGCATTACCCGCTTCTAAAAGATGTGATTCAAGATGTCATGGGTGACAAGGTGGCCTTGATTGACAGCGGCGAAGAGACCGCCCGGGTGGCTTATGCCCGTCTTATGGAATCCAGTCTGGTCAATCCCCAGGCCTCGCAATCACCCAGCCGACAGGGAGAACACAAGTACTTCGTCAGCGATGTCCCTGAGAAATTCACGGCGATCGCCACTCGCTTTCTCGGCCGCCAGATCGAGAGAATCACGCGCGTGGATATCAGCGAGTACTAAAACTCTCTATTCTGTTTTCCGGAAGGTTCAGGTCGGATGAGTTCTGGTGGCGTCAGGTCCACCGGGATTGTGCCGGCGACCTGACGCGCCTCACCAACAGGCATTCTGCCATGTCAACCGACTTTCGTCGGTCAATACCAGCTTGTAGTCGGGGCCAGAGTCTGTCCTGAGATAGGTTCTACGTATTTCAATTGACACCGAATCGCCTAGCTCGTACCATTGGTGCTGAAACGATTCACATGTCAAGGCAGGTATTTCAGACTATGCAGCTGGTCCTCGCGACTAATAATGAAGACAAAATCAGGGAGATTCGGAATCTACTCGAAGATCTTCCCATCACTATTTTAACAAAGCGCGATTTTCTGGAGTTCCCCGAAGTCGATGAAACGGGCGCGACCCTTCGCGAGAATGCCACGCTCAAAGCCGCAACTATCGCCCAGTTCTGTGACCTGCCGGCGCTGGCCGATGACACGGGACTGGAAGTAGATGCGCTCAATGGCGCCCCCGGAGTGTATTCGTCGCGTTTTGCCGGCGAGAACGCGACTTATGCCGACAATGTCCGAAAGCTGCTAAATGATCTTAAAGGTGTCCCCCGGGAGCGCCGCACGGCCCGCTTCCGGTGCGTCATTGCCGTATGCTGGGGAAATGATGATATCGATACGGTCGAAGGAGTGGCCGAAGGACATATTACTGAAGAAGCAGTCGGCAGTTCCGGATTCGGTTATGATCCGATATTCTACTACGCTCCGGCGAGAAAGACATTTGCAGAGATGTCGCTCGATGAAAAGAATCTGGTTTCACATCGTGGAAAGGCGCTTCAAGAAGCGCGAGGCGTAATCATGGAGCGCTTAAACAAACTGGCAGGTTTCTGAGATCCACCGCTCACACAAAACAACAGGTGGATGGGCCAGAAGTCCCATCCACCTTTACGACACTTCCTTGACTCAGGACAAGGAAACCGATTATACGTGCAAGGTGCGATTGAGCGCCTCGATCGCACTGTCACAGGTACTTATCACGCTTTCAGAAGCTCTCTCCGCGTCTTCAAAATGTTTCAGGGCCAGTTTCTCGTCGCCCTTTGCCAATGCTGACACCGCGGCGTTCGCAGCTGTGTGTACCGACTGATGCGGCTTCTCGATATTCCAGAACTCGCCGTACTGCGTGTAGTGCGAGGTCCCGTCGGTGTAATACCACTTACCGAAACGGCAGTCCTTGTGGGTTACCGAATTCCACGTGTCTATAGATGTCTTGCCCAAAATGACGGCCTTGAGCCTCTTCATGTAATTACGATGGTCGTCTTTGGCCAGCGAGAACATGGCTATATTGCCGCCTCTAATCTCAAACTTGCCAATCATCTGTCGGAGGCCTTCCGCCTGACGATTGAGTTGTTCGGCCGCGGCCGATGACTGCTCGGCGCCGGCAGCCGTCTCCTTAGTGACAGAGGAGATTTGTTCGACTGTACGAGAGATCTGCTCAGCCGCGCTGGATTGTTCTTCGGACGCAGTCGCTATCTGCTGAATCATGTCCATCACCCGCTGTGACATCTGTACGACCTGTGTCAGGCTGTCCCCCGCCCGGTCGGCCAGCTGTCGGCCCGTGTCTACTTCTTTGAGACCGGACTGCATGACATCGACCGCTTCGCCCGTCTGCACCTGAATTCCTTTGATCATCGACGTAATTTCGCCCGTTGCTTTCCCGGTCCGCTCGGCCAGCTTTCTGACCTCATCAGCCACGACAGCGAAACCCCTTCCCTGCTCGCCGGCGCGGGCAGCTTCGATCGCCGCGTTTAATGCCAGGAGATTCGTCTGATCCGCTATGTCGTCGATAACTTCGATAATCGCGCCAATCTGGTGGACCGAGTCGGAGAGTTTACCGATGGCATCCGAACTGTTTCGCACAACCTCGGAGATCCGTTGCATGCCACCTATTGTATTTGATACTATCTCGCCGCCGTTGGCGGCGGTATCGGACGCTTTTCTGGCATTGTCAGTAGCATCGCCGGCGTTCTTAGAAGATTCAACAATAGTAGCTGTCATTTGCTCGATGGCCGTGGCGATTTGATTAATTTGCGACGCCTGAGACGAAGCGGCTTTCGAAGACTGCTCCGATGTAGCCGCGATTTCCGATGACACTGATGCAAGCTCGCGTGTGTTTTCCGTGAGTTGTCGAATGATTTCGGTCAGATTCGTTATCATCTGTTTGAAGGCATTGCCAAGGACATCATGCTCACCACGGACAACGATATCCGCAGTCAGATTTCCCTTGGCTACCGCCTGAGCATGCGCGGCGAATTCTCTTATGTAGAGCATTAATTCCTGTATAGATTTCAGCAATTGACCGATCTCATTCCTAGAGTCGCTCTGCAAATCTTGATTGACATCACCCTGCGCCGCTTGTCCGATGGCCTTCTGCACGCGCTGTAACGGTGCAAAGATATTGCTGTTCAGCACAAAGAGGATGCCGAATATTGAAAGGACAATGCTGCCAACGGCGATAATGATGTTGTTTCTCGTGCCGGCCGTCAAAATCTGTCGAACCTCTTTTTCCGATTTGACAATTTTCATTCCGCCGATCACTTTTCCGTCATGACACTCGGCGCAGGCTGATTGATTTTTGAATATGCGATAGGATACCAGCATCGGTTCACCGGCCTCGCTGGCCTCGATAGTTGTATCTCTAAGACTCTCGAATATTCTATCCCACATTGGGTCGGTCGATCGCCTTTCCAGATCGGTTCGCACAGAACTTCGAGCAATCTTCTTCAGGCCGTCGATTATCGAAATCTCCCTGGCCAGCCCTTGTGCAACCATACTTTCCATCGCAGGTTGGAGTTCTTCGTTCGCCCCCTTTCGCATCATGAATTCGACACTTTGTGTCAGAGCCGCGCTAAAGTCGCTGCTTGATTGCGCATACAGATGATCAATACTGTTGCTTTGAGTGCGAAGGTTGTTGGCAAGGGTCAAACCAAACACTACAATAAGCGCCACCCCCAATAGAGCGCTTACCTTGATTTTGATGGAAAGGTCCCTCAAAATGCACCTCTTTTGTTTAGAAGTTCCCGGACTTAATTCTAAATAGATGTCAAGCGTGTAGACCCTAATTATATCGGCTTTGTCCGGGTTGTATTTAGAGCTGGTCAGCCAACGTAGATAAACAAGACCATTACACTGGCGGGATTGTGCAGATTATAATCACTGCGGAATGATAAATCGGGACAAAAAAGCCAGAAAATATCATAATTCTCTGGCTTCAAAGATTGAGAATTCAGGGACCGGTCATAAGACAGCCGGGCCCCTGAGATTACAGTTTTGCGGCGACCGCGCTGGCGATATCGAGCGTGCTGCTCGTACCGCCCATGTCATACGTGCGAGCCTTACCTTCTTTGATGACGGCGGCTATCGCTTCTTCGAGGGTACGAGACTTGTCAATCTCACCCAGCCATTCAAGCATCATGACCACCGTCAACAGCATTGCCATCGGATTTACCTTGTACTGGCCGGCATATTTCGGGGCCGAACCATGGGTCGGTTCGAAAACGGCGTAGCTGTCGCCGATATTTCCCGATGACGCAAAGCCGAGGCCGCCGACCAATTGCGCACAGAGATCGGAGACGATATCGCCGAACATGTTCGTGGTAACCAGAACAGAATACTCCGAAGGGTTCTTGATCAGCCACATACACATGGCGTCGATATTTGTCTCCCACAGGGCGATATCGGGATAATCCTTCGCCACTTCGCGCGCGGTCCGGACCATCAAGCCTGATGTCTCACGGATCACGTTCGGTTTCTCCACCACGGTCACCGACTTTCGTCCGGTCTTGCGGGCATACTCGAACGCATCCTTGACGATATTGCGGCAACCTTCGCGCGTATTGATGCGCAGGGATACGGCGATATCTTTGCCGGGTGTATTGTCAAAGCGGGCCATCTTCTTGTTGTTTCTCTTAATGGCGTCGCGAACCTCATCCGGGAGGGGGTGAAACTCGATGCCGACGTAGAGGTCTTCAGTGTTTTCACGGAACACGACGATATCAATATCGTCTTTGTAATTCAGCGGGTTGCCCGCATATGCCTTGCATGGCCGAAGATTGGTGCGCAGATTGAATTCCTGACGGAGCCGAACGATTGGTGACGAATAGACATGTCCCTTCCCCTGGAGCGCGGGTATCAACTCCTTTTCGGCTTCTTCTTTCGGCTTGGAAGTGATGGCGCCAAACAGACAACAGTCAGTATTTTTGAGCAAAGTGATCGTCCGATCAGGCAGCGGATTGGCCTCACGGCACCAGATTTCCCAGCCGATGTCGCCGTGGATGTATTCCGCGTTCAGGCGTATTTTGTCCAGAACTATCTTTGCCGCCTCCATAACATCATTGCCAACCCCGTCTCCGGGCAACCAGGCGATTTTATACTTGGCCATAGACTCAGACTCCTGCGATTAGTTTATAGACTGAAAGTAAGATTAAACATATGCGATGTTCCCAGGTCGTTCGTGTAGGGAACAAAGGCATAATCGATTGTCAGATTGCGCTGGGTGAAAGATACTCCGGCCACTATATTCTTGCTGTCATAATTAAACAGATAGCCGGCCCGTACTTGAAACAGCTCATGCACTCTGGCTTCGGCGCCAACATGAAGATGTGCCTTGTCGTCGAGCACCACCACATCCATCGCCCCGAGATATCGGTCATACGAATACGAAGCACCGGCGGCATAAGTGGTCGGCAGGGAGATCTTTCGGGAATCCGCGCCACCTGATGCATGCAGGGTGAAGTCCGGACCGACATTGGTTACCGAGGCGCCTATGTTCAATCGGTCGGTCGCTTTTGCCAGCAGGCCGGCATCGACATTGAACGATGACCCTTGATACGATTCAATCTTCTCAAGATACCAGCCGGAAGCAAAGCCAAGCGACACTTTTGGGGTGATCAGATAACTTACCCCGGCTTTGAACGATATATCATGCGCATCGAAGTAGCTCTGCGGCTCTTCCGAGGGAATGAGTCTCTGCTGGAGGTTGTCAACCGATGCGAAACGCACCCCTCCGTGCACAAAAGTCCGGGACGAGAGATTCATCGCGAAGTATCCCGATTCCAGGCGTACGTTGTCCCAGTAAGACGTATGTCCGAACGAAGCTGTGAACTTCTTCAGGCTGATTATCCCGGCCGGATTGTACGCCGTTCCGTTCGGGTCATCGGTCAGCGACACGCCCGCCGAACCCATACCAGCGATTCGTGCGCCATGCTCCACCTTCATCAGCGCCAGACCATCGGCGGCGAAGGCATTGTTTACGACCGATCCCGCAATTATCAGAATCCCCGCGCATATCCCGGCCACGAATCGTTTCATACTAAACACTCCTAAAACAGCACATCAAACGAGAATATATGCTCTGAACCTTCGCCGACCCGATCGGTCGAAAAGGCATAATCTATCGCAAGCACGGTATTGGTAAAGCGGAACATGTAACCGGTGCCGGCGGTGAATTGTTTTCCCGCCATCCCCGCTCGTACGGCAAAGTCCGAAGCGACGAAAAATTCAGCGCCTCCATGATATTTCAACGACAAGTGCTGGGTTTTCACCAGATCCGAAGCCAGTGTGAGTCGTCGATTCAGGAACCGTGCGGATGCGCCTACGCCCGCCTCGACCGGAACCTGATCATCCTGGGTACTCCCAAGAGCGTCGGACGAGTGTGCCTGATAATACTTCTCGTTCGACCAATGGTACTTCGCGCCGAGATTCCGTATGACCACCCCGCCCTGAATGTCCTGAATCGGCATCAGGTCCCGCCGTTCTCGGTCGAAGAACTGACTGAGGTAAAACATAGCGCCGACATCGATAGCCACCGAGTAAGCCGTCATTTCTGCGAATTTGGTGTGCAGATAGCTCGCCTTAAATCCGGCGGACATAAAGTTCTCGAACCGCTTGGCAAAGAAAACGGAGAAATCGTGGTTGTACTGGCCGAGATCATATCCCAGCAGGTCGCCATCGGAATTTCTCGCCTCGACCGTGCCGGAGCCGGCATACAGCCAGTTGATACCGATCGCCGCTTGACCTTTGGCCGGAAATACCCCGGCCACATAACCAAGTTTCCGATCAAGTTCCATGAGGCGGTACGATGAGGAAAACAGGGACTTCTTGAGGCCGGACAGGCCGGCCGGATTATAGAATGACGCTGCACCATCGTTGCTGATCGATATATACGCCCCGCCCATCGCCGCCGGTCTGGCCCCTATGGGTACCTGCAGGAACGCGGCGGCATCGCCCCCGCTGCCATCGGCCGCCATCGCCGCGGAGACTCCCAGCAGAAGCAGGCCACACAGTATGAACATAAGTTTATTTTGCATCGCTCTCTCCTTCTTACGGAATCACCGCTAATTTGCCCCACCGGACCTCGCCCGTTGAGTATTCAACCTTGAAATAGTAGATCCCTATCGCCACCTGTCGGCCGTCACCGTTAAACCCGTCCCACGTGGGTCGTCCCAGCCCGGCAGTCGGATATACACCCGCAGGCAGGAACTGGTGGTCCAACACCCTTCGAACGAGGTTCATAGCGAAATCGTAAATCTCGATCGTAACATCCGCGTCCTTATCCACCGTGAAGTGGAATTCTGTGACTGCGTCCCGCGAATGACTGTATGGCACAGGGAAAGCGTATACTTCGCTTGGCGGTGTTTTGGTGTCAGTAACATAATATGGCGTCTGCTTGCTGAAATCGCTCATATCAATCTTGACCGTCCGGTCGGCCGTTCCCACCCAGAGATAGTTGTCAACAATGTCGACCGCGTACACGGGCGTGCCCGGCAGGACAAGCGGATAACCAGATGAGTCCTTAAGCTCGAGCGGGAACCAGGTTCCGGTGTACACCGTATCGCCATACGAGTAGAGCAAGCCGTCATTGGTCGCCGCGAATATGGTGTCATGCCGGAAGGCAAAATTCCACGCGAAATTGTCATGCACGTGCGAGAACACCCGCTCATAGCCCAGAGTATCCCACGGTACAACGTTGGTGTCAACCACTGGAGCAAGGAATCCGACCGAGATCCCTTCGGCTCCGCCGAACGCCGGGCGAGTTGACACCCAGATTTGCGAGCGGCCGTTATCGAGATACTGAACGCTTATAGCCGGGATAAAGTCTCCCGATATCCCCGCCAGCGATGAGTTGTAATTCAACGTAGCATCGGCCGCCACGGTGTCATTATTCACCCTGAAGATGTTGTAGTTTTCACCCCGGTCGAGCGAGATAGCAAATCCATTATCAGTGCCGATAATTACGGTGTCCGCAATAACCTTCATCACGCGGGCGGCATCGTTGCTCAACGAATCGATCCTCACGCCGCTGCTCAGTTCGTAGACTTTGTAGATGTTACTCGGGTTTTGCGCGTTTTCGGAAAAGAGTATGTTCGCGTCGTTTAGGACAAATGTCGTATCACCGAAGAAATCGATGTAGTTGGTGTAGCCGTTTACCTGCATCGTGTCCCATGAGACACCGTAGTCCGCGGAACGCCCGACTATCGGCACCCCGCTGTCGGTGACGGCCCGGTTGATTGTCCAGATCACATCGGTAGTATCGAACTCGTAGTGGTGTGTCTTGATGGCAATGACTTTGGTCGAACTGAACGCCCCTTCATCGAAAACATGGAATCGTGAGGAGTCGATTACGCCGCTACCGTTCATAAAAAGCTGGACCAGCCCCGAATCGGTCCCTACCAGCAGAGTGTCCCCCCAGTTGGCCAGGGAGTGCACCACGTTACGACGATTTGCCGAGGTCATGTCCGAGGAATCGACAAAAATATGACTCCAACTCGCTCCGGTATCGGACGAGACAAAAAGACCGGCCTCTTCACCGGCCAAATACAGCCGGTCGCCCATCAGCGTGAAATCCGTGATAGTTCGATTGGCGCCTACAACTTCGGGGAAAACCGAAGGCGTGAAGCTGTCGCCGTAATCGTCGGAAATGGCCAGACCGGTCGAATTCCCGGTAGAGGTATCCATTGTCCCCGCAAAAAGCAATCCGGCGAAATTGAACAGCGAAGTGACAGTGAGACCGGGCAGACCATCCTCGGTGAATCGCGAGAAGAACGGGCCACCCGTCTTGCTTCCCCGTGTCACACCGTGATTACCGCCGTAAAAGACAAAGTCGCTATCAGCCACAATGGCGTTGATCACTTTCGAGTACGGCTTGTCTTTTGGCTTGGCGTAAATATACTGAAAGAACCCGCCGGCCGTGCCGGCCCATAGGGAGACGGTGTCGCCGGCCGAGGTATCGACAGCGCAGGAAAAATACCGGTTGCGCAACGATGGCGCCTGCCCAATCGTATTGAACTGGATGGAATCACCCGGTGACGCATAGATTCTGCGCCAGCTCATGCCCCCATCCCGGGAGGCCAGCAGTCCCCCGGCAAACGCCGCAAAGAACAACCAATCGTTATCCAACCAGGGATTTACGTTCGGATTGAAATACCCGGCGATGTCATAGATTGTCCTGTCCCCTCCGGTAACATACGGGATGGTATCAAAATCAATCTGGTGCCAGGTGTCGCCGTTGTCATCGGTGTAGGACAGACCATCGGAAATCGGAGTGAGCGCTCCCTGGATCTTTTCTTCATGGTTGGTCGCTACCCAAAGACGGCTGTTGACCCCTCCGAACGGTATTGAGAACATGGCCGACACACTGTTGCTTACCAGACCGTTTGAGCTGTCATAAGAGAGCCAGGTCTGACCGCCGTCGAATGAAAAATTCAGTCCCTCGTCTGTGGCAAACCAGACACCGCCATTGTGCTCAATTATGTCAATAACGACATTGCTGACATAGCCGGTATCAGGCAGTTCGAAAGTCGTGGCTACTCCGGCGGCCGCCAGCGCAGGCAGCAAGAAAGCCAGGAGCGCCAGAATGCTTACTCGGATACAGGATTTACCAATCACGCTATTCTCCATAAAAAAAACGACCGCGACCGCTAATATTGGGGGTGGCGGCGCGGTGTGAAATACGTTTCTACAGATGATAACCCATTAAATTGCGGCAACTTCTTCTTATATGTTCAGGGACGAAAATAGGCAAAAAACCGGGCAATCGCAAGCCAATAAAAGGTGAGGAAGTCGGGCCCGGTTAGACATTATATCCTTAAGACAACTAAGAAGTTCCGTGGGATTAACAATTACCGCTGCCCGGTGCCCCGCCCTTCGGGTGGGAATGAAATTCGAAGAACCCAGCTGAAAGGTGGGGCACCGAACGCGGCGGTTGCCACGCAGGCGGTTATGTACGAACATTCCCCCTTGTCCGTCACAAAGGTAACCCATATCATATATCTGGCGCGATGAAGGGCCTGCGCAACAGGGTACAGAAATCGGAGGGTAGTGTGGGAATTTCGGAAAGGGAAAGTTCGACGAATAGATCTTCGCTGATAGGCACCTCAAGGAGGAATGCTGTTCATTGGAGCCTTTTGCCAATTGTCGCGACAGCTGTCTTCATGCTTGGGTGTACGGAACCCCCTCCAATAGTCGACGAACCTTGGTACTTCAGGGATGCTCGTACGCTGGTGTTTTTCGAACGTGGCACAGAATTCAAAGACACAGTGCTCGTTGACCTAATGAATGGCAATATCTCCACCGTGGTCTGGGCAGACGGACAATTCGATTCAGTTAAGGGGTACTACGACCTGACGCTGAACATCGAAGAATACTGTCTCAATCAGATCCCGGACTCGCTAGTAATGAGACCGGAGAGCTCTTTCATTGAGATGAACAGCCTTGGTATGAAAGCGATTAAAGCAGAGCGCTTTGATTGGAGCATGTGGCAACCAGGCACCTACAGGTCGACCATCTACTCCGCGCAATTTCAGACTCCTCTTGACAAGACTTTTTGGAAAAGTAACAGCGAAGTTTTTTTCACAATCGATCTCCGACCAGCATTCTTCAACTTCCTTCAGGACGCCGACAGCCAGATGCTAGTTGTCAAGGCTCGACAACGAACCAGACGGAATGCGACGGGTGAGTCATTACCCGATAGCCTGCGGTAGTGACATAGCTCTTGGTGCTCCGCCCTTCGGGTGGGAATGAAGTTCAGTATGAACCAGACACAAGTTACATATTAGGCTGATCACGTAGGTGACACTCCATAACCCGCGTCGGTTCGCAGTAGGTTACGTCAATCCCCCTCACCCTGCCCTCTCCCAAAGGGCGAGGGTAGGTGCAGCCGGCGTCCAATAAGACTGTGCCACTCCACGATACACAGACCAAAAATCGTCCTTGCGAGGCGTACATCACACCGTTAGGTGTGAAGCCGTGGCAATCTCGTCTTAACGTGTAAAAGGCGAAGCTAGATTGCCACGTCGCGATGTCACGCTGTCGCGTGACTTATCGCTCCTCGCAATGACGGGGATCAGGTTGACACGACTCAAATGAATCTGAGAATAGATCAGGAAACCAGGGTCTTTTCGAAAGTGATCGCGTTGATCACCGAGTCGACATAGAAGTAGTCTTCAGGATGGAAAGGAGCGTAAAACAGACTCACCTCTTCGGGGGTGAACTCCGTCCGCTCGCGGCCGGCCGGCAAACCTTTGGCCGATTCCTCGCGGAATATACAGATAGTCGCGTAGACCAGACCTTCGCTGCTTGAAACACTCACGGGGGCAAACCTCCTGTCAAAATTTTCGGTCACGTTCAGTTCGAATCGGGGCATCGCACTCGACATCCGCTTCCCCAACCGGTACATCGCATCGAAATTCGGCATCCGGAAGGCCGGGACCACGATATAATCCGATGCCAGCGTGCCGCCGAAGAGGGCGCGAAGTCGCCCGGTGTCATGCGACGGCATCTTAAACGCCCAGAACGGGAACATCCTGTCCTGAGGCGCGCCGTCAACGGCCGTAACCTGCACATTCTGTATCGGCTGGACATTGCTTTCAATTGAGGTCAGAGCGTGACAATTCTGACAGATGTAGATAAATGACTGCTCGGTTGGCAGGTCATCGCCGCACGTCTTACACCGATGTTGCTCGACCGTGAGTGACCCGAATTCCACGAGCGGGATGTCATCGCCGGGCGGTTCGTCGACATGAAACCCGGTCGCATGGTCCATTACACGCCCCGAAACGCCGTCGACGATATACCGGTTGTACCCGTTCTTCCCATATGACTCAAAACAGAGAAACGGGAAAAACACCAGCGAGGCTATGGGATGAAACAATTCCGTGTGATTGGTGCCAAATGCGGCCATATCGATTTCGCTGATCGTATTCAGGTTGCCGGCAAGCGCATTGGTGACTGATTCCCACGTTTTCACGACCGTGAGCACATCGAAATCGTCACTCAGGTGCTCCGGTGAGTACGGCAGCATGCGTATATACTCGGCCCGCATCCCGATTGAATCCGGGAGACCATCGAAATGAATCCCGGCCGCCACGGTAACCGTGTACGGGGTGAGGTTCATTTCGGTGCGGTCTACATTCATAGTCACCGCTTCCTGATACTGATCAGCTTCTACTACTACCCTTTCATGCCGTTTATTGCGCTGGCGGAAAAGGACCGCATCGATTTTCCAATAGGGGTAGTACACCTGCTTGAGCTGAAGCGCTGAGTCAGTCAACGGCAACGCCTGTTGCTTGAGAAATCGGTCGATCGAGAATCGGGCCGCCCGCTTGTCAACCTTGGGCGGTACAAGATAGGCAGGCGGGACATCAGGCATGACGACGCGATGGCCCGAACCGCAATGTCGGCATCGAATAACAAAGAAGTTGTCTTCGAGCTCCAGCTCTCCTCCGCAACCCGGGCAGGTGACACCGATGTAAAAGCCGCTCTTACGGCTATTCTGTGCTGCTGTCACCATCTATTTTCTGTCCACACTCGCCGCAGAATTTCGAGCCGGGGATGAGTTCTGCCGAACAATGCGGGCAGCGGAGTTTTGCGTCCAGTTTATACCCGCAGTACAGACAGAAATTCGCTTCGCTGGGGAGCTCCTTGTGGCATGATGGGCAGTTGCTCTGCGCAATCATCTGGTGACCGCATCGATAGCAGTACCGGGACTGTTCCGGCGTATCGGTATGACACTTCGGACAGGTAACGGTTGGAACCGGCTCGCGGCGAAGTTCAGTCTGCTCCGGAGCGAATACTCGGTTCATCACGCCGGGCATCATGACACCAACACCAGCCGCGACACCCATACCGGCACCTGCTCCACCCGGACCGCCGGGTGTGCCAATTCCTTTGGCCATTTCGTATTTGAGAAACTTATCCAGATCGCCCACCGCTTCCATTCCGGAACGTTGATCGATCATCTTGCCGACTTCATCGGGAGGCGTAATCGACGAAATAAAGAAATCTACCAGTTCCAGGCCGTACTTTTCGAACTCGTTGGTGACACTGGTCTTGAAACGGCCGGCCAGTTCCGTGTACTGCGCCGGCAGGTCAAGAATCGAATCGAGACTCTCACCCAGCATATCATTCAACCGGGCGATTATAACATCGCGGAGGTAGTCCTGGATGTCCTGTGTCGTGTAACGCGCCTGTCGGCCGACAATAGTGTTCAGAAATAGCGTTGGTTGCTTGATTCGCATCGTGTACGCCCCGTGCCCGCGCAGACGGATCAGACCTAACTTGCTGTCACGGAAGGTCACCGGACGTTTGGTCCCCCACTTTAGCTCGGTGAATACTTTCAAATTGACGAAATACACTTCCGCCCGAAAAGGCGAATTGAATCCAAAGGGAAAGGCCAGCAGCCGGGTCAAGATCGGGATGTTCAGAGTCGAGAGCGTGTGGCGCCCGACAGTGAAGGAATCAGCCGCGTGACCATCTTTGAAGAACATGGCCATCTGGCTGTCGCGCACGATGAGCTGGGCGCCAAGCTTGAAATCTGCCGATCCTGTTTCGGGGATTCGATGAATCATCTCGTCGCCGGAGGGGTCCATCCATTCAATGATTTCTATTAATAGAGACATGACTACTCCCACGTGATAGTTTTGCGGATTTTTTTATCTTTTCGTCAGATGAGACCAAATTCTTGACCGTTGCTGAGCGCCAATTTGCACGTGTTGGGCCTATGGGTCGTCAGTCAGGGGAATTTCAGTGCGGGAAAAACAGGTTGACACCCTTGGGTGGTACCATATATAATCGAGTATAAACTGTTATCCAACAAAGGAAAACATAAACATGACCATAAATCGCGCCTTCCAGATGGGTTTGCTGCTATCCCTGGCCTTCTTGTTCACAATCGCAGGTTGTGACAAACTCGTCACCGAAAACAATAATAACACGGTCGTCGACTCAACTTTGGGTATTGGCTGTTTCGACTGCCATAACGATACCGACAACCAACTGCTCCGACCTCGCGGCCAGTTCGACAATTCCAAGCATGCGGATTTTTCACTGCTCGATGCTGTGGTCCAGTTGAATCATGGCACGCTTGATGTCGATCAGTGCGGCGCCAAGTGTCATACGCATGAAGGATTTCTCAAAACTTTTGATTCCGTGGCCATTTCCGGGACCGTTCAGTACTCGGCAATCACCTGCTTCACCTGTCATATGCCTCACACCGGTACCTACGGAGCGTGGAAGGCTGATACATTGAGAGCGATCGATGAATTCGTGTTGCTGAAGAATAATCAGGCGTTCAACGAAGGTCTGGTAAACATGTGCGCTCATTGCCATCAATCAAACATGAGCATACAGGCAATAACCGGCGTCTCCACCTATGCACTGGAGGCGGATTTCGGCCCCCACTTCTCTTCTCAAGCTGACATGATTATCGGACAAAACGCTTTCCGCTTCGGCGATATCGCAACGGTGACAAACCCTCACGAAACCTCCAACAGCTGCACCAAGTGCCACTATGGCACCGGGCAGGGATATTTATTCGGCGAGCACACTTTCCGGCTCGAAGATCATACGACCGGCGCGCAATACGTGGAAAACTGTAACGTTTCCGGTTGTCATCTCGCTCAACCGATTTCGGATTTCTACGCTTCAGCCCTCATAGATTCAGTGACCATGTTTGCTGACAGCCTTAGATCCCTGCTTATGGCCGAAAATGTGCTTGATCCGTCTGATACGACCGGTCAGACATTCTTCAGCGACAGCGTGGTGAAACTCGACGAAGCGAAACTGTTGTACAACTACCTGTATTATAAACTCGACGGATCCCGGGGCGTTCACAATCCGGAGTTTGCCAAGAGACTTCTGATGTCGTCGCTCGCTAAATTCGATTCTCTGCCTCCTGAGCCGCAATTCTCGGTCGACACCACTTTCGGATGCGCGCCGCTGACGGTGAACTTTACCGGAGAGAGTGTCGGAAACGTCCAGATAAGTATCTGGGATTTCGGTGACGGTACCGGTTCCTCGAGAGCTCTGGATACCTCGTACACCTATGACACCGCCGGAGTCTACACTGTCTCATTGACCGTCGCGGGCATAGGCGATTCCGCCACCGTGACGCAAACCGATTTGATTCATGTGTACACGTCTCCGGTCGTACAGATAATTCCCGATACAACGCTGGGATGCGTGGCGGGAGGCAACACTTTTACGGTATCGTTCCTCACCACAACATCGGGCCTGAACGCAGTGTATGAATGGGACTTCGGCGATGGGTCGCCGGTGTCAACCACCCGTAACCCTCAGCATGCCTATGCTTCGGCGGTAGCTGATTCATTTGACGTCAAGCTGAAGGTCACTACGGACTGCGGTACCGATTCGCTGAGCCTTCCGAATCTGATTTATGTAGACGTCCTGCCGCCGATTGCGGAGTTTGCGATGTCTCCTGATTCGACCGGTACAACTCCGCTCACCGTGACGTTTACTGACCAATCCACCGATGCTCATCGATGGCTATGGGATTTCGGTGACAGCTCAACACCGTCGAACGAGCAGAATCCGCCCGCCCACACGTACACGACGCCGGGCACATACATAGTTAAACTGACGGTATCCAACGGCTGCGGAGAGATATTTAAGACTCACACGGTGACCGTACAGTAGCAGACCGTATCACCGGCCGATAGTTTATGACAAACAAAAACCCGTCAGGATAACCTGACGGGTTTCTCATTTGCACTTGCGCTCTTGGTCGTATTAGTGTGTCAGCTCCGGAACTCCGCTTTGAATTTCTTTGTAAGCGCCGGAACAATTTCGAAAGCATCGCCGACGATACCATAGGTGGCTACATTAAAAATCGGCGCGTCCTTGTCTTTATTGATGGCCACAATTGTCTTTGACGTTTGCATGCCGACCAGATGTTGGATGGCGCCGGAAATCCCGACGGCAATATATAATTTAGGGTTCACCGTTTTACCGGTCTGGCCCACCTGATGCGAGTAGGAGATCCAGCCGGCATCGACAATCGCGCGCGATGCACCGAACGCGCCACGAAGTGAATCGGCCAGGTCTTTCACTATCGAAAGATTCTCGGCGCCTTTGAGTCCACGACCGGCCGAAACAATCACATCGGCCTCGGTAAGGCTCACAGATCCGGCCGTTTCGACCTTCACATCTTTCACTTGAGTGCCTGAGGCAAACAGACTCCCGTCTACGGATTCCTCAACAACTTCACCTGCGCCTTCTTTGGATTCGGGGAAAATCTTCATGCGGACAGTAACGAACATGGGTCGATCACCGTCGTTCTGGGTGACCTGGGAAATTACCGAGCCGCCAAAGCTTGGCCGGGTAACCACCAGCTTTCCACCATCGAGTTTGAGTCCGGTTACATCGGACACCATCGGGCCGCCGGCCAATGCCGCGGCACGGCCGAACAGCGCTTTGCCGTAGAAACTTGCCGAGCCCAAAACCACGTCGGGATGATATTTTTTGGCTAGTGCATCGAGCACTGCGGCGAAGATCTCATCGTTGAAAAAATTGAGCGCCGGATTTGACACAGCCAGCACCTTGCCTCCCCCGTGCTTGGCCAGCTCGGCGGCTATCGGTCTGGCGTCTTCGGCGAGGATCGCCGTATACATCTCGCCACCGAGGGCGCGGGCAGCGGTAATCAATTCCAATGAGGCCGGGACAAGTTTCCCCTGTTTCTGTAACGCTACTATAAGTATCTTCATCTCAGTACCTTATATCTCACTAGGACTTGCTGTTAACTTTCCCGCAAATATACTCGTCGCCTGACCGGACGGCAAACAAATTAGCCCCTTCAGGCGATTTTTCTCTCTTCATCAGATCGGCCGTCTGAGGTTCCGCTACTCAGCAGATACTGCTCGAATACGCGGTCGATATCACTGATCGTAGCAACTTGGAAGAGCTGCGGTCTGAGTTCGCTGGCTCCTTTGAAGCCCTTGACATACCATCCGAGATACCGGCGCATCATCACCGCTCCCCGCTCTTCGCCAAATTGCTCCTGCATGAGCTGGGCATGGAGGCGCGCCATCTCGATTTTGTCTTCGACTGACGGCTCCTCGAGGATTTCGCCGGTTGCCAGATAATGTCTGATTTGCTTGAATATAAACGGGTTGCCCAGCGCGGCCCGACCAATCATCACGGCATCGCAACCGGTTTCATCCAGCATTCTCTTGACATCCTGGGGGGTGACAGCATCGCCATTGCCAATCACCGGAATATCGACCGATTCTTTGAGTTCGCGGATGGAGCTCCAATCGGCCGAACCGGAGAACCCTTTTGCCCTGCTCCGTGCGTGCAGGGCAACTGCTTTGGCTCCGGCGCGTTGCGCGATCTGCCCAACTTCCATATAGACCGGGTGATCATCATCCCAGCCGGTCCGGATTTTAATGGTTACCGGCGTTTCGCCTGCGCCCTCGACGGTCGCGCGGATGATATCTTCGGTCAGTTTGAGGTCCCGAAGAACGGCTGAACCCCCGTTTTTGTTGACCACTTTCTTGACCGGACAGCCGAAATTAATGTCGATAATATCAGGCCTGAATTTTTTCACCGTCACTTCGGCAGCCTGCTTCATTACTTCGGGATTGGCGCCAAACAATTGAATTCCAAGCGGTTGCTCATCGGGCTTGAACCGCATCATCTCGAAAGTCTTTTCCTGATTTCGAATAATACCTTCTGATGAAACCATTTCGGTATATGTAACGGCGGCTCCAGCTTTGACCGCCAAAACCCGAAACGGGCGGCTGGAGACCCCCGCCAGAGGGGCCAAAAGTGCACCGGCTTTAACGTTTAAGTTTCCAATATGCATGCCGATAATATAACTAAGTAATCAGCCCACAACAAGGGTTTACAGGAAAGTTGAAGTCGGTAAATCTTGCTCTGCATCATCAAGGCGAAAGATAAAAAACGTAATATAGTCGAAAGGGCCGGACCATGGCGGAGATTATTGTAAAGTACGATAACAAGGTAGTCGAGCGCATCGTTACCGAAAAGAAACGGCTGTCCATCGGCCGAAGCAGGGATAATGATATCGTGCTGGAGAACCGTGGAGTATCCCGCAAACACGCAATAATTGAATTCAACAACAACGCCGCTGTTGTCATCGACAACGAGTCCCTGAACGGAACATTCGTCAACAATCGGAAAGTCACAGAAGAGATTCTTCGCGACGATGACACGATCACGATTGGTAAGTACTCTCTCATCTATCACATCGAAACAAGCCAGGAGCACAATATGGCGGCTGATTTTGACGGCACCATGGTGCTCAAGACCAAGCAACAGAAACAGCTGTTGGAAAATGATCGCATCGATAAGCAGATCGTCACCAAATACGGCGGATCTGTCCTCATCGGCGAAGAAAATGCCGACTTTTCTGAGTTCAAGATAGATCGCGACGTCGTCACGATCGGCAAAGCAAAATTTGTGCACGTCAGGGCCAAAGGCCTTTTCATCTCCGGCATCCAGGCGAAAATAAGCAAGGAAAACATGTCGTATGTACTTACCAACCTGGGAAAGAAGGGTAAGACGCTGGTGAACGGAGAACCGATCACACAATGTAATCTCAAGAATGGCGATATCATCACTATAGGAAAATCAACGTTCAAGTTCGTCGAAGGAACCAACTAGATGAAATATGCCCTCCTGTCCGACATCCATGGGAATCTCGAAGCGCTCGGGGCTGTTTTAAGTGATATAGAGACCAGGAAGGTTGATCAGATTCATTGTCTTGGCGACGTAATCGGTTACGGCGCCGATCCGGTAGCATGTCTTGAACTGGTACAGCAACACTGTGACATCAAACTGATGGGTAACCACGAGTACGCAGTAATCGGCCTCTCTTCGACCGAACATTACAATGACGCGGCGCGCATCGCCACCGATTGGACGCGTATGCAAATAACCGACCATGAGCTTGAAATCATCAACGGATTTGAGATGAAACACACGATCGAGGATGTTCTGTTGGTGCACGCATCGCCTTATGACCCCGGCCGCTGGCATTACATTCTGACCCCGGCGGCGGCGCAACAGGCCTTCACGAATCTCGAGGAACGCATCTGTTTTTTCGGGCATTCTCACCTGCCGCAGATATACGTTGAGCAGGACGAGGGTCTCCCGCGCTGTCTGGCCGGCCACAATTTCATGCCGGCCGAGGACGGACGCTACCTGATAAATGTCGGTTCGGTGGGCCAACCCCGGGACGATGACCCGCGTGCGTGCTATGCCATTTATGACCCTGAGGAGGGTGAACTGAACTATCATCGCGTCGAATATGATATTGAATTGACACAAAGCAAGATGGCCCGTGCCAGCATGCCTCAGATGCTGATCAGCCGGCTCAGTCTGGGAAGATAAATGAGGTCGATATGAGCAAGTATTCCTCCTACATCCTGTACATGCTGATCACCATTCTGGTCGTCATTGTTTACATTAATAGCTTTGGACCAATGGAGGGCTTGCAGCATTCCATTAATGATTTCCTGGCGCGGGTGACCGCCTCGACCCCGGCACAGCAGAATGTTGTGCGTATCACGGTCGATGGTAAGTCGCAGGAGAAGTTTGGCAGCTGGCCGTGGAACTATGACCGGGTTGCCGACTTGTTGGCGGCCACCGCCAGTGGCGAGCCCAAAGCGATCGTACTTGATTTCATGCTGAATGAAGACACGCACCAGGATTCCGCCGGTTTTACTGATGTTCTTGCCGGTCAACTCAGCTGGATCTCCAACGTTGTGATTCCGTACGACGTGGCGTTGGCAACTTTCAGAACCAATCGCACGAACAATTCCAAGTACCTATTTGACTATTCGGTCGCCGTAAACAATCCACTGGGGATCATGAAGGAAGAATCATCGCTTCAGGTGCGAAAGGTCTTTCTCCCGGCCGAAAAGCTCCTGGCCGACAAGCCATACCTTGGCTACGATTTCCTGATGCCCGATGATGACCGTGTCCTTCGTCATCAGTCACTGGTTATGAATTTCGACGGTTACTACTATCCTTCATCATCTTTGCTTGGCGCCGCGGTGTATCTCGGTGTTCCGCCCGGCCAGATAACGGTAATCGAGGGCGATCGTATTCAACTGGGGAACAAGTTCTCTATTCCGATTAGTGACAAGTCAGAACTGTTCATAAAGTACTCAAAAGAACACGCCTTCCCGACCTATTCGGCCCAGGAAGTATTGACTGAAGAATTCAATCACAAGAAGTTCAAAGACAAGCTTGTGGTTATCGACGTCGATGACCCGGAAACAAACCAGGCCTTCATAACTCCCGTCAGCACACAGCTATCCAAGGCGGAAATTCAGGCCAACGTCCTCGAGAATATCGTGAACAATGACGTCGTCACGATCAAGGATAATCAGCTTGGTCTGAATCTGCTTCTGCTGTTCCTCATTGGTGGGCTGTGCGCTTTCCTTATGCCCCAGACCACTCTTGGATACAGAATTATCATCCTGTTGGGCGCACTGGTGGTGCTGGCGAACATAAATTACTTCATGTTCAGCTCCTTCCACATTGTCGCTGATACAGTGTATTTCGCGCTCGAATTGACTCTGTTCATATTCGCGGCGCCGCTGCTGGACACACAGCTCATTGCAGGTCAGCAGCCCACGACCAAGCATAAGAACGCCAGTCCCAGGTCTGACCTGCGTTCAATCAATCAAGCGGCGAAAATTGCGGAGCTGGAAGTCAAGGTACGGGAGATCAAGGCGACCGACTCGGATCCGGATTATCAACCAACCAGAGCGATATCCGGCGATGCCGACCAGCAGTTCCCGGAAGACCATCAAGCGATTTCGCTGGACTCATCGTATCGCGCCGATGCCACCGGTATGACCGAGGAGTCGGACGATCTTCAGCCGCCGGAGGGATTTGACTCCGGGCGCAACACTATCGGGCCTGAGATCATCAGTCCGGATTCTGAAGATTCCTCGGATGATAACATTTTGGCTTCGTCCGGTATAAACCTGAATGATTCCGGACAGCTCTCCGACAGCGATGAAATCGTGGCCAGCTCGGGCAAAAATGGAACGAGCTTGAAGAACCTGGGTCGGTACCAGATAACCGGCTCACTGGGCAAAGGCGCTATGGGTCATGTTTATAAAGGAATCGATCCGGCTATCAACAGACCGGTTGCGCTCAAGACAATCCGGTTGGATTTTGTAAATGATCCGGATGAAATGGCCGAGCTTAAGGAACGTCTGTTCCGCGAGGCCCAGGCAGCGGGCAAGCTTTCCCATCCGAATATCGTGACGATTTACGATGTCGGATCGGAAGGTCATCTGCAATATATCGCTATGGAATATCTCGAGGGTCAGACGCTCGAGGATATGATCAAACGTAAAGTGAAATTCAATTATAGAATCATCTCGCAAATGATTGTGCAGATCTGCTCGGCGCTGGAGTATGCGCATGAACAGGGAATCGTTCACCGCGATATAAAGCCGGCCAACATAATGGTCCTTAAGGACTATCGCGTGAAATTGATGGACTATGGCATAGCGCGTATCGACTCGAACTCGATGACCAAGACCGGTATCGCCATGGGGACGCCCAATTACATTTCACCCGAACAGTTAAAAGGGCTCAAGGTCGATAAGCGGGCTGATATCTTCTCACTCGGTGTCGTTATGTATGAGATGCTCCTGGGACGCCGCCCGTTCAAGGGCGAGAATATCACCTCGTTGATTTACTCGATCCTCAACCAGGAACCCGAGAAGCCGTCAAACATCAACCCGCAGGTTCCGCTGTTATTTGATCACATTGTCGACAAGGCGCTCAGGAAGAACCCTAACGAGCGATATCAAAATGCCCGCGAACTCATGTCCGATCTGGCTGATTTCGTGGAATCATTCTCGACCAAATAATCAATCGGGTCAAGCAGTAGAAAACAAACAGCCCCGCCGGTGCGGGGCTGTTTTCAATTTGGCCATGAGCGAATCGAACGGCTATGCTTCATCGTCTTTTGATAATATGTCCTCAGCCAACGAAAGCGCCACCCCGGACAGCATGACTTCGACACCGAGCTGGGTGAAGTCCGAAGAAATCAACTCGCGATTAATGCCGGCATAAAGCGAACAGGAGGCGCCGCTCTCCACGACCAGTCCGGAGAGCCGATCCTCGGATTCGGAAACGAACGTGACTTCGCCCAGTTCTTCGGACACAACATAGCCCGTGCAATTGTGAAGTTGGAGATGGGAATTGCCGGTGTAGACAACCAGCAATACACCTCGAGTTTTTCCGAAGCTCGTCTCGGGAAAGATTTCCAGCGAGAGCGAACGTTTTTCCTCGTGGTTTACCACTTTCAAGCGAAAGCGGTCTTTTTCCTGCTGGACCTTTTCGGCTCCCAGAACCGCCGCGATTTTCTCCGCGGCTTCCTGGTTAAATTTCACACCTGTAATCGACTTGTCGCTCATGTCTATAAAACTATAAAATGGTCGGTTTATGAGTGTTCTTTTTTGTCCTTTTCATCTTTGGGCGGTTCGTTCAAGGAACCCTTGATTTCATCGGTCGAGTCTTTCATCGCCCTTTTGAATTCACGAATTCCCTTACCCAACCCCTGCGCGATCTCCGGTAAGCGCTTAGCTCCAAACAGGAGGAGAATAGCGAGAAAGACCAGCAGCAATTCCCAGGGACCCATGCCAAACATAAAACACCTCCTGGTGCTTTCAACAGATTATAAATACCACCATCTAAAATAGATGATGACGAGTAAGACAACAAGCATCGACATGAAATTTATCTTGAGCTTCATGCCGATAGCAAACGAAATAGCATAGAAATCGACTTTTACGGTGTCGAATCCGATCACTATTGCCTTGGTAAATACCGTCTTGGCGGCCCCGGCGGGCAGAAACGTGCCGATAATATCGCCGATCAGTCCGCCCATGATGGCTCCAAGCAACAAGCCGATTATTATAAACGTCAGTTCTCTTCTTTTCACCAGTCTACCTGCCCACCGCGAGATTGGTTGCGCCCAACCGAATCGACTCAAATACTTTCAAGCCATCGGTTGAACCCAAAACGCTTTCAACCGCGCGTTCGGGGTGGGGCATCATTCCGAGCACATTACCCTCTCGGTTCACGATACCGGCGATATTATTAATAGAGCCGTTCGGATTGGCCTCGGGGGTGACCTTCCCCGACGTGTCGACATATCTGAACACTACTTGTGCGTTGGCTTCGAGACTTTCAATCTCACCGGTAAAATTATAATAATTTCCCTCGCCGTGAGCGATTGGAATGCTCAGAATCTCACCTTTGTGGCAGGCGCCGCTGAACACCGTCTGATTATTCTCAACCCGGAGATTGACAAACTTGCAGCTGAAACGGAGATGGTCGTTGCGCATCAGGGCACCGGGCAGGAGGCCGCATTCAGTGAGCACCTGAAATCCGTTGCAGATCCCAATGACCAGCCCGCCCTGATTAGCGAACGGAATTACCTTGTTCATAATCGGCGAAAATCTTGCGATTGCACCCGCCCGAAGGTAGTCGCCGTAAGAAAATCCGCCCGGAAGTATGACGACATCACAACCCAGCAAGTCCTCGGACTTATGCCAAAGAAACTCGACATCCTCTTTGAGGATATGCCTGACTGCCGCGTAAGCATCATAGTCACAGTTTGATCCCGGAAAGGTCACGACCCCGAACTTCATCACACTTTCTCCACCGAAAACTGCTCTATTACCGGATTGCTCAGTAATTTACTGCAGACCTCGGATATTTTCCGGTCGATATCGGCCGCGTCTGCTTTGACTTCCAGTTCAAAGAATTTGCCGGAACGAACGGACAGAAAATCACCATACCCCATCTGCATGAGGGCCTTATGTATAGTCACGCCTTGCGGGTCCAGCACCCCGTCCTTAAGGCGAACATAGACAACTGCTTTCTTCTTATTGTTCATCATCAATTCCTTTGTCGGTTCTCCGTCGTCCGAACGGGCGGCCGGTCACCCGACCGATACCGGCGTAAAAGAGCCGATAACCTTCCCGTATCATTCCGAACAATATATACAACGAGAAAACCGGAAACAATAACAGTCTTGGTTTAAAAAGTACAACCAGACCGGCAAGCACCAGAGCGGCCAGCTTTATACGACGTTCTGGGGAGTCAAACTTTTCGGGTATGGCATCATAGGAAACCTGCGAAACCATCAGAAACGAGAACAGGATGATCATCGAGACCAGCCACTCGGAATACTCCAGTCCGTCCCAGAGATGGTAGCTGAAGATTACAAACGAGGCCAGGGTCAGCGCCGCTCCCGGCACAGGCAGACCCAGAAAGTCTTTCTTTTCTTCGGTCTCGGCCAGTAAATTAAAGCGCGCCAGTCGATAAGCCGCTGCCATGATATACACGATCGAGATTATCCAGCCCCACTTGCCAAGTGTGTTGAGCTTGATGGAGTAAACCAGGATGGCCGGAGCCACACCGAAGGATAGAAAGTCAGCGAGCGAATCGAGCTCGACCCCGAATTGAGACGCCCCCCCACTCAGCCGTGCGACCTTACCGTCGAGAGCATCCAGAAATCCCGCCAGAACGATAAACCATGCTGCGGTCGTAATATTGCCCTCAAATGCGGACAGTATCGACAGGAAGCCGCAGACGACATTACCCATCGTGAAGGTGCCCGGGAATAGCCCTCTATAATTCGACATTTCGTCCTTTCAGACTCTCAGACTGTTCTTGTGCACTGCTCCGACCGGGAAGATATCCCACAATTGTTCGGCCGCCGGCGATATGCTCGCCCACTTTGATTCGTATATCGGAATCAATCGGCACAACTAGCTCAGTCCTCGAGCCGAACCTGATCAACCCGAATCTGCTCCCCGCTTCGACAGTATCACCAGGACTCAGCCGGCACACGATTCTTCGGGCGATTATCCCGGCAATTTGTTTACAAACCAATTTCTGTCCGGTACTCGTCGTGAGGCCTATCTCTGTCTGTTCATTCAGTAGTGACGCTTTATCTTGGTAGGCGGCGAAGAACTTTCCCGGGTTGTAGTTCACATAATCAATAACACCTGATGCCGGAATCCGATTGATATGGACATCAAAAACACTCAGAAATATCGCAATGCGGACCGCCTGACCACCCATAAACGGATGGTTGTCAACCGTGTCGATTGCCAGCACCCTGCCATCGGCCGGCGCCACGAGGATGAACGAGTCCGGCAAAAACGAACGCGCGGGGTCGCGAAAAAAGAAGGTGACAAATAGGGTGAGTAATCCTGTAACGAGGCTGAATACAAAGAGAGTCTTGCTGTCGAATCGTGATGCCAGCAGAATCAGCGTCACTGTGATGACCAGCCCAATGGCTATGAACGGCAGTCCTTCGCGCGCAATCATCTTCCAAATACTCGCCGGAATATTTTCCCGACATTTTTGGTGTAGTAGGTCAAATCAAAACAGCTGTCGATTTCGGCTTCGGAAAGGAAGCTCCGGATTTCTTTATCTCTTTTGACCAGCTCCCGGAACTGTCCCTTCCCTTCGTGCGCCATCATCGCATTGCGCTGGACCATTCGATAGGCCCGGTCACGCGAGCCAGCCGGGGCTGCCAGCTTCAACAGCAGTCGCTGAGAAAACACAATACCGCCACGGTAATAGATGTTCTCAAGCATACGCTTGTCGTTTATGAATAAACCGCGCAGAAGATCACTGAACTTTTGGAGGCCATAATCGATAATGATAGTGGCGTCGGGAATAATCACCCGTTCGACAGAAGAGTGAGCGATATCGCGTTCGTGCCAGAGGGGTATATTCTCCATAGCTGATACCGAATATCCGCGGAGCATCCGGGCAATGCCGGTAATCCGCTCGGCCGTGATCGGATTCTTCTTGTGCGGCATGGCCGATGACCCCTTTTGACCTTTACTGAATCCCTCTGACATTTCTCCAATCTCGGTCCGCTGAAGATTACGGATTTCGGTGGCAAATTTTTCAAGGGACGACGCCAGCAGCGCCAGCGAATTGATGTAATGCGCATGGCGGTCGCGTTGAATTACCTGCGTACTTACTTCGGCGGGTCTGAGGCCGAGCCGCCGACAGACTGCTACTTCTATTTTGGGGTCGAGATTGGCAAAATTACCGACAGCGCCGGATATCTTGCCGACCGAGATAGCGTCGATCGCGGCGCGGAAGCGCTCCTGACCCCTTTTGAGTTCCGTATACCAGACAGCAAACTTCAATCCGACCGTAGTCGGTTCCGCCAGCACGCCGTGGGTTCTCCCTATACACGGAGTCATCTTATATTTGACAGCCAGAGACTTTATTTGCTTGAGCACCGTCTCCGTCTTCTTATCAATAACTTCGCCCGCGCGTTTCATCAGGAGTGACAGCGAGGTATCCAGCATATCTGACGATGTCATACCAAAGTGCAGATACTTAGCTTCCTCACCGACGAATTCTTCCACGCTGGTCAGAAAGGCGATAACATCATGATTGACTTCTTTTTCAATCTCGTTTATTCGGGCAACGTCGAACTTCGCTTTCTTCTCAATAACTTTGAACGCGGCAAGAGGAATGATCTGCTCTTTGGCCATCGCGCGGGCCGCTTCGACCTCAACCTCCAGCCAGGTGCGAAATTTGTTCTCTTCGGACCAGAGCTCCCCCATCTCCTTGAGCGTGTAGCGGTCTATCATTATCCCTTGTTCGCTTTCTTATAGTCCGAAATGAATTTCTCCAGGCCGACATCGGTCAGCGGGTGGCTGATCAGACTCTTGATGACCTTGTATGGCATCGTACAGATATCGGCTCCGATCAAGGCCGCGTCGACAACGTGCATTGGGTGTCGCACCGATGCCACCAGGACTTCAGTGCCGTATCCGTAGTTGTTATAAATTGTCACTATATCGCTGATAAGCGACATCCCTTCCTGAGAAATGTCATCAAGCCGCCCGATAAATGGCGACACATAGGATGCTCCGGCCTTGGCCACCAGCAAAGCCTGAGAGGGACTGAAGACCAGCGTGGCGTTGGTCTTTATCCCTTTGCCGTGCAGTGTCTTTATCGCCTTCAGACCCTCGAGAATCGTCGGGATTTTCACTACGATATTGTCGGCGATCTTCACCAGTTCATCGGCTTCCTTCAGCATTCCCTGGTAATCGGTAGCGATGACTTCGGCGGAGACCGGTCCGGGGACTATTTTGCAGATTTCTTTGAGTATGTCCCGGTAGGGGGCCGATTCCTTTGCGGCCAGTGACGGATTGGTGGTGACGCCGTCGAGCACACCCATAGCGACCGCATCCCGGATTTCTTCCACATTTGCCGTATCTACGAAAAACTTCATTCTGGCGATCCTTCCGATTTGTAACTTATCTTTACCAGGTAAAGTCCCTGGGGTGGTGCCGTGAAGCTGACTCGCTCCGCCGACGCGGTCAGTAAAATATCCCGAAATTGCTGTAAAGTCAAGTTCTGCTTATTTTTATCCTGATTGACCGTGCCCAGATTGACCATGGCGCCGACCAGCGACCGTACCATCGTGTGCAAGAATCGGTTACCTGTTATCTCAAAAACCAGCAACGGTCCCATCCTGCGCCAGATGGCCCGCGATATCTTACAGCGGTTGCTAACCTTAAGCGAGGCCGTGACACAAAACGGACTGAAATCATGATCCCCCACCAAATATCCGGCCGCTTCGGCCAGCTTTTCAAATTCAATGACTTTCGGATACTCCCAGCGGAGCTCTCGATACAATGCCGATTGCTCCAGGGCAACCAGATAGCGATATCGTTTACGCACCGCGTCGAACCGCGCGTGAAACGCGAAGGGTACTTCGGATGACTTCCTGACCCGGATTTCCTTATCAAGATAGTAATTCAGGGCATCCTTGTATTTCTCGGGAGGAAGTTCATGATCGATGCGAAAGTTGGCAACCTGACCCAGCGCATGAACGCCGGCATCGGTACGTCCGGCACCGATCAGATTGACTCGTCGACCTGTCGTCTTCTCTATCGCGGCGGTAATTTCTTCCTGAATGGTTCGCTGAGAAGACTGAATCTGCCAACCGGCGTAGCTAGTCCCCTTGTATTCTATTAGCAGTTTGATATTTCGACCGGACATGCTCATCGTGTAACAAAATAAACGAGCAGAATTCCTGCTGAACTTGCCGCGCAGAAGAGAAGCTCGGCTGAGCCGAATCGGGACAACGAATAAAACGTCCGTTCGCGACTGCTTTGATACCCACGTGCCTCTATCGCCAGGGCGAGTTCATCGGCTCTCTGGATGGCCGCCACGAACACAGGAATGATAATACTCGTAGATTTCCTCATGCGGCTGACAAGCGATCCGGAAAACCGGACGCCGCGGATTATTTGCGCGTTTCTAATAGTATTAAATTCATCGTAGAGAATCGGAATAAACCGCATGGCGATAAACAGAATCAGCGACAGGTCATAGACCGGCAGACGAAATCGTCGGAGCGGCTTGATCATTTTGGTAACAGCATCGGCAAGTTCAGAGGGTGAG
Organism: uncultured Ignavibacteriales bacterium; assembly: GCA_964371785.1. Classification (GTDB taxonomy): domain Bacteria; phylum Zixibacteria; class MSB-5A5; order GN15; family FEB-12; genus CAVQCT01. Next base: position 63,446 of record CAYJOL010000010.1, read on the forward strand.
TTGGTTAAGGTTATCAGGAAGGCCATGGAGATAAAGATGACCAATCTGAGAGAATAGAAGGCCGCCAGATGCACGCCGCCTTCGGTAACGTGAAACCCGCCGAGTTTCAACAGAATCGGTGTGCCATGTCCGGAAAAAATCAAATGATACAGGCTCGTGATGGCCACCAGCAGAAAGATCGGTTTGAAATTATTCCATAAAGTCCCGACAGCTATGCCCGAGAACAACAGCGCGGCCAGCAACACCCCAAGCACGACTGAATAAAAAATGAACGAGTCTGTCAGTAGTGCGAGTATCAGTACGAGAGTGACAGGCAGTATTTTGGCGCGGGCATCGAGACGATGCAGATAAGAATCCAGGGGGCGATATTGCCCCAGGAGAACGGGCGTCGTTTGAAACATGATATCAGCTAATTTACGCTCAATATAGGCGAAGGCGTCGGCAGTGTCAAACTTATGTTACCTGCCGCGGCGTCCGGTCTTTTGGTGGCCGATAGGATTTCATGACCTGGCAGCTGGCGCAAGCTTTCTTCCGTCTGCCCGCGACATAATGGTATACCAAAAATGCCACGGCTCCGGCTATTGATATTCCGATAATGATATCCTGAATCAGAGTGTCCATCAGAGTCCCAATCCACTAAAGATTTGATAGGTCACAAATGCGCCCAGATAAGCCAGGACTGTCATATAGCCGAATACGGCTACCGGATATTTCCAGTTCAATGTTTCCTGTCTGATTGTGACCAGGGTCGCCCCGCACTGGCAGCAGAGCGCGAAGAAAACCATAATTGAGAGGGCGACCGACGGCGAGAAAACGGGCTGGCCGATTCTCGGACCGTCCTCCCACATCGCCTGGCGCATTTTGGTAATAAGCGAAGTTGATTCCTCATTGACATCGGTGCCCAGGTTGTAGATTGTACCGAGTGTCGCGACAATAACTTCACGGGCGGGAAACGACGCCAGTACCGCCATGGTGATTTTCCAATCCCAGCCGAGCGGCCGGAAGAGAAACTCAACGCTTCGCCCGGCTCTACCCAGATAAGATCCTCGTATTTGCTCACCCGCCCACTGATGGGCCAGGTCGTTCATGGCTGATTGATACCGAAGACGCTGGGAATTGAGTTGGGCGTATGCGTTCACGAGATCCTGCTGAGCCGGATGGTTTTTATTAAACTCCGAGGTAATCTGCGCGAGTCCGTCAAGAGATGGAGACTTGGCGAGCGTGTCGGAAATCCGGGCTGCCAATTCTCTGGTGTCGGTCGCTGCCTCAGCGAGCAACGCATTCACCGTCCTCTCTGCATCGACCCGAGTGGTCTCCCAGGCGGAAGTCTCAATATTCTTTCTTTGTTCATATCGAGTCGTCGCACTCTCCGAGCGCGGATAATAACTCAGAGCCCAAATGATGACGGTGATCGCCAGGATGACCGTTCCGGCGCGAAAAACGAAGGTCTTCACCCGATTGATGACTCTGATGGCGATCGATTTGAATACCGGGAGTTTGTATGAAGGCATCTCCATCATGAATGTCCCACGCTCAGCCTTGAATACAGTCTTTTTCAGAATAAAGGAGATCAGTATCGCCACGACCATACCAAGCGCGTAGAGCAGAGTCAGTACTAACCCTTGTAGATTGAATACGCCCAGATAGACTTTATATGGGATAAAGGCGGCAATCATGACTGCGTAAACCGGAAGTCGGGCGGAACAGGTCATTAACGGTGCGACCATGATGGTCATGAATCTCAATTTACGGTCCTCGATAGTCCGGGTTGCCATTATCCCCGGCACAGCGCAGGCAAACGACGAGAGCATCGGGATAAACGACTTTCCTGACAGCCCGCACCATCTGAAGGTACGATCAACAAGGAACGCGGCCCGGGTCATGTACCCTGAGTCTTCAAGAATAGCGATGAAAATGAACAGTATCGCTATTTGGGGCACGAAGACAAGCACGCTGCCAACACCCCCGATAACGCCATCCGTGAGCAAGGACCTGAGTGGGCCCTGGGCCATCTGTCCGGCTACAATGGTCGCCAACCAGCCGAACATTGAATCGATTAGATGCATGAACGGCTCAGCCCAGCTGAAAATAGACTGAAAGACGGTCACCATGATCAGTAACAGGAAGATTGGTCCGAGAACCGGATGGAGTAAGTACCGATCTATCCGCTCTGAAAGCGTGAGGTAGTCTGGTTTGAGGATGGTTGTCACTTTCGCGGCTAATTTGGTGGCACGTTCGTTAAGCACTTTTGTTTCCGCGATGGTTAACGCCCCGAACTGGTCACGAATCTTCTGCCGGCTTTCCTTAATGAACTTCTCGGCGGGCGGGCCGACTAGACGAGTGAAAGTCTTCTCGGCCGGACCATCTTCGTCGAACAGCACCCTCAGGCGATGCGCTCGGGTGCGGCAGGCGCTGCCGAACTGTTCGGCAAATGATAAGAGAATCGATTCAGTCAGCTGGTCGTAATAGTTGAGTGGTGGAATCGGCAATATTCGGACTTGCTCGGCAATCTCCGATTTGAGGCGGTCAATTCCCTGGCCACGGCTGCCCACCACCGGGACGACCGGGATCCCGCCCAGCTCTTGTGACAATTTGCCGCAATCGATATGCAACCCCTTGCGTTCTGCGAGGTCCACCATATTCAACGCTACGACTACCGAGACTCCTATCTGTAACACTTGATACAGGAAGTAGAGTCCCCGCTCGAGATTCGTGGCGTCGATTACAGTGATTATAGTGTCCGGCCTTGACTCAGGGTCAAGATCGCCGAATAATGCCGAGGCCGCGATATATTCATCGGGAGTAAAGGCCGACAGCGAGTATGTGCCGGGGATGTCGATTAACGAAAAGCGTTCTGCCGGAAGCTCCGAGACGGTGAATTGCCCGGTCACGCGCTCAACCGTAACACCGGGATAATTGCCGACCTGTTGTCTTAAGCCGGTGATGGCGTTGAAGATTGTAGTCTTACCGCAGTTCGGGTTACCGCAGATGGCAATAACGTTGGCGGGAGTAAGTCGAGTCTGAGATGGTGCGTCCATTGACATGCATTCGCGATCAGGCTTCCAGTTCTACCGTTATCAGCTCCGCCTCAGCATGCCGCAACGACAGACAGCACGAACCGACTTGTATCTCCATCGGGTCGCGCAACGGTGCATTTCTCAGGTAGGTGATGGCCCGGCCAGGGACCACACCCAGTTCGATTAGACGTCGGCAGATCTTGCAGTCGCCAGTGAACCCCAGTACTGTTCCCTTTTGCCCGGGAGTCATTTTATTCAACGGTGTCATATCTATTACCTTTATTGACTTTCTTTGCGCGCGAATGCAAGGTAGGCCTTGACTGCGGACCTTTCTTCATAGTTCAACTGCAACTGCACTCCGTACTTGTCTACAGCCATATTCCATTGCTTCTCGGAGTAAGCTTTCGGGTCAATGAGCTTGTGACACTTATTACAGAGCGATTCATATATCTTCTTCCCTTGCTTTTGGGTGGTCGTCAGCTTTGGTCCGTGACCGCACGAAACTACCACCAACGCACCGACAAAGCCAAGGCTCGCTAACAGGCTCCTACTCCGCATTACCTTGAGAATCTGTGGTTTTACTTCCGTTTCGACAACTTTCGCACAATCCCAGAATCTCTATTTTGAACGACTCGGGGGCGAAATTCCGGTCACTCGCCTTCTCGGCCAGCAACCCGACTACCTGTTCGACATTGAACTCCGTGACCGATTTGCAGTTCGCACAGTACAGATGCCCGTGAGGAATACTTGTGACCCGATCATACCGCGTGATCCCGTCACCGATATTTACCTCTTGGGCCAGTCCGACCTTGCAAATCAGCTTCAGATTCCGCCAGACCGTGCTGTAGCCGACCGAAGTGTCCAGCTGCCGCACCCTGTCATAGAGCTCGTCGACCGATACATGTTCACCCAATTCAAAAAAGGAGCGGAATATCAACTCCCGCTGGGGAGTCATTTTGAAACCTTTGGTTTTTAAGAACTCTTTCATCTACATCGCCTAAATGAAAACGATTTTCATTTTCAATTATACAGTATATCGACCGAAAGTCAAGTGCTTTTCGTAACAAACTACGATTTTTTTTGAATTGATTTAAGCGGTTATTTGATAATAAGATAGCCACCCCGTCGAGGTGGCTGTCTGGACCAGTTTGAAGGATAAAGCCCTGCCTTTTACTATTTGATCAACATCATCTTCTTGGTCTGGGTATCGTCTCCGCGCGTCAACCGATAGAAGTAGATACCCGAGGCGACTTTGTCTCCGTTTTGATTTCGGCCGTCCCAAACGATGCTGTAAGTCCCGGGAATCTGGACTTCATCGACCAGTGTCTTCACTTTATTGCCCAATATATTGTAGACCTCCAGATTGGTCCGGGCCGCCTTCGCTCCCGATCCGACGTTCGACCTTAACGTGTACAAAATCGTTGTCGTAGGATTAAATGGGTTGGGGTAATTCTGTTCGAGGTCAAACGACTGAGGCAGCCGCGCGAACGGCTCACCATCGTAGACCGATGTCGCCAGTCCGCCAAAGAATCTGATGGCGCGACCGAGCAGGTCTGCCCTGGTGTTGAGTTTCTGTCCCTGATAGTACCTGTTGTCATCGATGAACTCCACCGGGAGGCTGAGGAGTACGGATCGGAAAGTCCCGTTGTAGCTCACGCCGCAAGTATTAGTGGCGCTCTGCAGCACGAAAGCCGCCTCACCGCCATTCACGGGCATCAGTCTGGACAGTGGTTTGAATTTGGATGACAGGGTCATGTACCGCGAGGCATCGCCGATACTGCTACCCGTGACGCCGTCGATAATCGGCCAGAGGAAAGAACCGCCGTAGGTAACGTGAAAGTAGTCGGCCAGAAACGCGGAATCCAAATTATTGAGGTCCGGAACGCCGCTCCACGTCGACAACAACAAATTCTTTCCGGCGTCGAGATACTGCTTCATGACGCCGATATCCGCGGAGCTGATGACATTTCCGGCGGAATCCCCGGTATGCCAGAAGGCCATGTCGTACGCGGACAAGTCGCCTAACGTCGGGGTACCGGATATGTCTTTGTGCCAGACATCCGCCGGTACGCGCGCTTTATGAAGCGCCGCGACATAGAGCTGGTCATACGTCTGGCCGCGATCGGCGTCGACCACCAGAATATTGGGCTGGCCAATTGTCTGCTCGAACGCGAATTCTTTGTCATAGGTGACGCTGCCGGACACTCCGTTCAGAGAGTCACAGGTAATGCTCAGGTAGAACGAGTCTATCTGCGGTGTCAGGCTGTCTGGCACGGTGAATTCGATTGGGGCGGAAGCATTGGCGATGCCAAGATAATTGAACGTCCCCGGAACGGAAACGGTACTGGTGGAGAAGCTTATGCTGGGATTGTCGGTACTCAACGTCGCGTGCACGTTATATGCTTCGCGCATCTCGTTTCGCACGTGGAAGAAGAACTGTATCGTCTCGCCCGGCTCAATAATACGATCATTATCGCCGTAGAACGAGTCATCGAATCTCAGCGAATCAATACCAAACATCTTCACCCACGGTCGTGAGTACGTGACATCGAGGTCCGCATACATAATTGAGTCCGGATCACTGATATTCCAGACACTGCAGCTCGTATAATTGTCGGAGTCATATACACGCGAATTCGGCGACGTATAGACATTGAAATTTCGGTTGTTCGTGGCGCCGGGGAATGGGTCGCCAGCATCCCCCCTGCTTCCGGCAAAGGCGAGCTGGTCGAGACCGTCGGCCTGCTCCAGGGCTACGTGGTAGTGGTATGGGTCTGTGTTCGTGTATACATCGTCATCCACATGATAGATCAACAGACCTGACCCTTTGAGACCTTCGTCGAACCCGGTCTGCTGTCGGTTCTCCACCAGCCAGTACTCGTGCTGGGCCGCACTGAGGCCGTCCTGAAGGCGGTAAACCACTGGATTCGTCTCCGACTGGAGTATCGGCTGCTGGTACAGATTGTTGGTGACATTGGTAAAGGAAAGGAATCCGACCGCCGCCTTGCACCAGGGATCCAGGTGGGCCGGTTTTTTCGAACTCGAGTTGTAATTACCGGCCGCCATCAACGACCAGTACCCAAGTCCTTCCGATGTACCCAACAAATTCTCCGTATCATACAGATCCGGCAGGCCAATGAAGTGGCCATACTCGTGGCAAAACACCCCGATCGGACAGATGTTGTAGGCGAATTCTTCCGGATTCAAAGTGTAGTTCGAAATGTAAACGCCGTCGTAACGAACTTCAGAGGGTAGTCTGTACTTGTGGGACCATATCCCGGTGCCGACTTCCTCGGCTCCAGGTCCGGCGTGAATCACAATGACACCATCGCAGTTGCCGTCGCCGTCGTGGTCGTATTTCGAGAAGTCAACCGATGGATCCGCGTGCGCAGCATTGACCGCGTCGAGCGCAAGTAACTGCCCGTTAGTCAACCCATTGTCGCTGCCAACATAGTAGCTATAGTCGTTTGCCATCCGGTACCAGCCGTATATATCACCCTTAATATAAAACTGACCGTAAGAGACTTCCATGTAGTAGTCGGTCATGGAACCGGTCGGGTTGTAAATCGAATCAATTGTCCGGTCCGTGAACAGGATGGAATCAAATTGAGTCGGGGTGGCGGCTACACTCTGGCCGGTAAATGGATAATCAGGGAAATCGACCAGGATAACAATTACATTGACGGTGTCAGTGGTCTGGGTACCGGCTGCAAGGCCGTTCAGTTGTTTCGGCTTATGAAAGATCGAGTGCTCCGCCGGGGCGCACCCGCCCGCCTTCTTGAAGTTCTCCCAGTTGGCGATCTTCTGCTGGAGGACACCCTCGGTCTTCCATTTCTCAACAACTTCCGGCGTCGGCGCAACCGCCGAGACGCCGGTATACATGGCCAGCAAGCTGACGAATGCTACTACTATGTTTAGGCGGGCTCGCATGATGACTTATTCCTTATTCATCGGTTTTGACTTGTGGTAGTATCCCAATTAAGTCAAAATGGTCTATGCTGTCCAGCGTCTATTTCAGCAGCACCATTTTCCGACTGTCCGAGAAACTGCCTGCCTGAAGGCGGTAGAAGTAAATCCCTGAGGAAACGCGGCTTCCGTGATCATCCGTGGCATCCCATTCAAGTTGGTGTACTCCCGGTTCCAACGGACCGTCGACCAACGTCTTCACTCGCTGGCCGAGAACGTTATAGACCTCCAGCCGGGTGACCGAGGTAGTCGGAAGCGAGAAACTGATCGTGGTAGTCGGATTGAACGGGTTGGGATAGTTCTGCGATAGTTCGTAGGTGTTCGGCAGAGTAGTATTTTGATTGTCGTTTGCGTCGGTTGCCAGGTCGTACCTGCTCTTTGCGCGGGCGGCGTTGTTGAGAAGTTCCGTTTCGTTGCCCCCGGCCACCAGCGCAAATGCTACTTCAATACTGGCTCCCGGATTGAGTGAAAACGGCCCGGCAGTAGTCAGGCACATCAAATCGCCTGTAAGCGTCTGGTCTATCGTTCCGGCCGTGGAAATCATCGTAAACAGGTCAGCGTCGGAATAGCCGGTCTTTGTGCTTCCGTTGGCAAGCGTCTGGAAACCTCTGATATTCTTCAATGCAACCACTCCGACACAGAGTCCCGATGCATTCGTCTGGTACAGCAGATTCAAGGCACCGTTGTATTTGAAACTATCGCTTGACGACAGGTCAAGATCGCTGAAGAATCCAAAGTCAAGATTTGTCAATTTTTCCAGAGCGTTATTGATCAGGCTGTATTTGACAATCATGAATCCATTGTCATCGACATTATCAAAGGTCACGGTTTCCTGCCGGAGATTAATCGGAATCGGGATATTGGATTGGGTGTCGGTAATCACCGCGCTCCGATGGGTGCTTCCGTCACTACCAGTGACCGGGTCGCCCAGCGGCGTGACGGGAATGAAGTCGGACGCGCGGAAGCCTCCGTCCTGCCGACGAATCGAGGAGGATATCTGCAAGCTGCTCCGGCCGATCACCAAACCGGCTTCATACAGCAAGTTGGCACTGTTGTCGAACCTGAAGCCATCACCGTTGACATTGTAAATTGAACCGGGCGCGAAACCGAACTGGCCCATGTCAGATACCGATAGATTCAATCTGGATGTGGACTGTGAGGCAATATTGCCCGACGGCGCCACACCGACCGTCAGGTTGAAAGAAAGCGTATCCGGGACACTGCTGTAGTTCGAGGTCAGGATGAGCTGAAACGCCGCCTGCTGACCGTTGTACAGAGTGGAACTCCAGGAAATCTGAAAAGGTACGAAATTGATCGCGGTGGTGCCGCCGGGGCCGAAATAGAAATCAGACTGGTCGGCGATGACATTGATATTGCTCTTGTCGGGTGTGAGTATTTGCCCGGTCACTGACTCAACGTTGGCGATCGGGTTTCGAAGCATCAATTGTAATCCAAACGTCTCTCCGGGCAGCGCGATTCCATCGTCCGAGATCTGTGCGCTCACGATCGAAAACTCGGGGGCCAGCGGCGACGGAATGTAAGTGAGAGCGCGCTCAGCGTTGACAAGTCCGTTGCCATATGCATTGTCTTCGCCGGTCGGGCCAAGGTCCTCGGCAGAACGGATAAGCGCGTTTTTGATCTGATCAACGGTAGCGTCGGGGTTGTACTGGCGGAGAAGCGCCACGATACCGGCGATATACGGCGCGGCCATCGAAGTCCCCGTCATATACATATAGGTCCCGCCCTTGTACGATGAGCGGATGCTCACACCAGGGGCTACGACTTCAGGTTTGATCTGGGTCGAGTCGCAGGATGACGGACCGCGGCTCGAGAAGGTCGTGATAGCCTTCAGATTGTCCACCGCACCCACGGCAAATGAACTAAGCGGTGTGGACGCGCGGTCAGCCGGATTGCGGAGCGTTTTCGGATCCGGGCCTTCGTTGCCCGCCGCGAAAATCGTGACGATGCCGGCCGCTTCGACGTTGTCAATCGCTCCCCAGAAAGTGTCGTCACATGGCAGGAAGAGACCTTTCGGAATCCCCCAACTATTAAGCAGTACATCGGGAACATCGTCGGTTGTCGTCGGATTACCGTCAGGATCAAGCACCCACTGGAAAGCGTCGAGTATGTCAGAGATCGTTACACTCAATGTCCGTCCCTGGTCAATCACTCCCGCCGTGATCCATTCCGCTCCGGGGGCGACACCAAAGCTGTCGGCCGCGTCCGAACCTACCATAATGCCCATCGTGTGCGTACCATGACCACTCTTGTCATACGGCAGGGTGTCCGGTGCGACTTTTGAGAACCACGATGAAGCCAGAGAACTGTGATTGCCACGCCACTTGCTGGTCAGGGCCGGATGAGATTCTTCGACACCGGTGTCGAACGAACAAACGAGTCTTCCCTGTCCCGTCAGACCTCTTTGCCAAACACTCGGAACGCCAAGTAAACTGAGCTGGCTTGATATTGACGCTGCCGTCGATTGAGGAGCCTTTGATTCCGAAACGGGCGGCTCGAACACCAGGGAAGCGTTTTCAACGACCGCTTTGACTCCGTCCATCTGACTTAAGACTCTAAGCCGAGCTACCGGGACGACCGCCGTGAACGACGGTACAATCCAGTGCTCGACAACCGGAGCTGTCGAGTAGATATTCAGATATTCATTGATTGCGTTTTTGAACGACGGGTTGTAAGACTTCAGGGTCTCGGTGACCGTACGAATACGCTCCCCTCGCGTCATGGTCTGACTGGCGGTCGACTTCATCACCTTGTCACTCGTTGAGTGGTTCTCAAGAAACACCACCACAGCTACGAGGCTGTCTGCGTCGGTCAGCGAATCGGCCAGCATCTGAGCGATGCGTGGACTTAATTCAGTGGCCGAGGTGCCGCCGCTCAGAATCGCAAAGGCAAAAAAGGCAAGGGGCAGAATCATTTGATGTATCTTTGAGCGCATCTGGTCTCCTTCGGTTTGGTCCGATCTGTCCAAAAGCAACCGATGTGCCACAATGAAACATTCCTATAATGGACAGCAGAAGGCTATAATTGTCCTATAAATCATTATTGATCAGCCACATAGGATTCTGCTATGATAGAAAAGAACAATTTTCAGGAGGGGAAATAAATGCCCATCATGCAATGGTTGGCATACATGCATTTGTTGAGTCCGATGAGTGCAATATTATACAAGCTATTGAAAACTGGTTTTTCTATATTATCACCAATGGCCGCCGGAGCTCAAGAATTCGTCAAACGCCACGGAGGCGTGCTCGTCATCCTGCTCATTGCCCTTGCAGTTCGTTTGGTTTACCTCTGGACATACTACCACCTGCCCGACTGGACCCAGCTCACGGTCGATAATTACTACCATCTCAATTGGGCGATGAATATGGTCGATGGAAATGTTCTGGGTGACGCCACCTATTTCCGTGCCCCTTTTTACATCTATTGCCTCGCGGTCCTATTCAAGCTGTTCGGATCGGGCCTCTGGGTGGCGAGATTGTTCGGCCTGGCGATCGGGATGGTATCTATATCGCTGACCTATGCTATCGGCGCGCGCGTTTTTGATCGGCGGGTGGGACTATTGGCGGCCCTTTTACAGGCAATCGTTCCAATCGTCATCTATTTTGAGTTTGAACTGCTGCTCGATCCGCTCTTCATGCTTCTTGTCCAGGCGTCGATTTACTCCCTGTTGGTCTGGTGGGACACCGGCCGCACCGGACACATCTTCATATCCGGGCTGTTTCTTGGATTGTCTGCTATAACCCGACCCACGTCGTTGGCGCTCTTACCTGTTCTGTTAATCGTGATCTTTGGGTTGCGCCGCGATACCAGAAGACTCATCTCCCAACTGCTGGCAGTCGGTGTCGCGATGGCGCTGACGATAGGACCGGTCTTCGTACGCAATCTGATTGTTGCCGATGACCCGGTGCTGATCGCATCGCAGGGAGGAATAAACCTGTATATCGCCAACAATCCGGCGGCTAATGGCCTCTCCGCGGTGCTCCCCGAGCCGCTCGGCAGCAACTGGCGAATAAGCCAGATAAGTTACATAGCCGAGCAGTCAGAGGGCCGAAAACTAAAACCGGGGGAGGTGTCTTCGTACTGGACCGGCCGGGCGGTCGACTGGATGCTTGGCAATCCGGTCTCGTTCCTGAAACTCTACCTCAAGAAATTGTATTTCAACATCGAAAACCTTGAAGCCTCCAACAACCGTAATCTCGGCATGTTCTTCGCGAGCGTCGCGCTATTCAAATACAACCCGATCTCGTTCGGGCTTATTTTCGCGCTTGCGGTGGGGAGCCTGGCGTGCGGCGCGTTGCGAAACAAAAGGGCGATGCTGTTGGTGGTGCTGGTTCTCACCTACGTATTCGTGTCGGCCTTCTTCTTCTTCGCCAGCCGGTTTCGATTGCCCCTTATGCCGCTCTACGTGATTCTCGGTTCGTCGTGTGCGGTGACTATAAGCGACCTGCTGTTTGCCGGACGACTGCATCGCCTCCTTCCGATTGTGGCCATTGCGCTTGCGGCCGGGTTGTTGTCTTATGTCGAATTGGCCAAGACCCCATATACAGCTCCGGCTCAATACTTCAGCTTTCAAGGTTTGACGGCGCTGAACTCCGGTGACGTTAATGCGGCACTAAAGAACTTCAGATTGGGCCGTGAAGTTGATTCAACATTCCCTGAGATGAATCTGAATCTCGGGGTCGCTTTTCTTCGCACGGGGCAAACTGATTCGGCCATGTATTATTTCAAGCGGGAGCAAGACTTGAACCCGGGAAGACTCAAAGCTGCAACCAATGTTGCGTCGGTCTATCTCCTTCAGAAAAAGTACTCCGAGGCTATGCGTGAAGTTCAGCCGGTGATCGCGAGTCAGCCCTTCGATGTCACAGCCAATATGGTCCTGTTGCGGGCGATGTTGCTTGATACATCGCTGACAAATGCCGGTTTGATGGATTCGATCAAGGCCGCTTCGATCCGCACCGATACCAACATATACCTGCTTGACGAAGCCGCGGGTCTTTTATTGCAGCGTTCGATGCGCGATGATGCCCGCAGGAAATATCTTGAAGCGGCCGCTTCGGCGCCTCCTCCAATTGAAACCGATGACGAGGCATTTGAAGCGAAATTCAAGAACAGCATTCCGAACTGGACTCGTCAGAAGGCGCTCGCCTACTATCAACTTGGCTTTATGAGCGGCGTCGACGGAGACTATTCGTCCGCAATTCTCAACAGTGAACGGGCGATTGCGCTCGATTCCAATCTTGTCGAGGCCTATGTGAACCTGATCAGCGGCTACTACTCGCAGGGCGAACTCGTCCGGGCACGGGACCTTCTCGCGCAGGCGCTTCTTCGTTTTCCAGGCAACTCATATCTGCTCAGGTTGAAGCAGACGTTGCCATAAGATGGCACGGATTGCACGTCGCATGGCCGCCTCCGCGTAGGGTAGAATTCGTCTTCGAGCCTGCCCTTGTCCGTAGCCCCGTGCGTGTTGTCGACGAAGGCATGCCTACCGGCATGCTGGATGGCCGCCTCCGCGTGGAATGGCCATCTCTTCGGAGGGCAGGATTCGTCTTCGAGCCTGCCCTTGTCCGTGATCCGCTTCCCACGTGGGCAGATGTCCCCTGAGCAATGTAACACAAATACCAAATCAAAAAGGGCTGACCAGAGGTCAGCCCTTACGTTCACATTCGTTATGAGGCAATTACTGTGGCGGAGGAGTTTTCCCTTCCTGTATCGCCTCTTCTATTTGTCGTTCCCGGTAATTGGCTTTCGCCTCATCGATCGAAATCTTCACCGCCGCATCGGGATACCGATTTACCTTAACGACTGATGCCTTCTGGCCAAGATTTGGATCATAGAGCCAAGTCAGAATATTCTCCACAAGCTCCTGTGTCTCCGGCTGTTTCATCACCAGAGGGGTGAAGCTCAAGTATACTGTTCTGAACAGACTGGTATTGAACCGATGTCCGCATGGCGAACCTTCGTTGTTGAATAGGTTACCCCATGGGTGATCGGCACCATACTTCGACTTATACAGGTACATGACTTCTGTACCGAAAGCGCGTTCAACCCAATCGACCTCCGGAAGTGCCGCGATCGAGTCGACCCATTGAACGTGCGGTAAGGTCCATAACAGACGACGATGCAGTAGACTGGTATCAACTTCAACGTCCGGCCAGTCGCTCTGGTTAATGCTGTAGGCGCCGGTAAAATCCTCGACACGGGCAAACTCTTTAGTAATATTCGAATCGATCCCCTGAGCCACCGTGAACCAGTTCGACCATCCGAAGCCATTCACACCAAAATAGTGCGTGAATACGAACGGTGCTGGGTACACACCGGGCTCTCCCAGCTGGATATGCGGTACCCGCCATGTTGCCCAGGCGTTGACACCCGCATCAATAGCCGTAAATACTTCGCTGACCACATCACCGCTGGAGCTCACCAAACTCGAAGATAGCTTGCCGGACTCATTGTACAATATAATCACCTTATGTTTCAAAAGACTCTGCAGTGGTAGTCGAGACGTAGGGGCATAATCCTTATAGACAATGTAATCGGCCGAGGTGAGTTTTCCCGGGAATGCAGTAGTTGTATCAAAGACCTTTCCTGCACCTCCTGGGGCTTGTTGCAACCATGTGTTAATGGCGTTATACCAGAACGCTTTTGCCGTATCAAAGTTGATAGGCGAGTTGTAAACACGCTGACTGGTTTTGGTAGTAAAATCAACCACTGCAATCTCACGCTCGTAGCGCGGATTAATAACGATCATCTGTCGGAATTCAGGAGTCAGATCCGCCACATCAGCATCATCGCGGCTCCGTATCCAGAACAGATAATAGAGTGTCAGGGTCGTGTCCGAGGGATAATTCTTGTACACATTGTAAAGAGTATCACCGGTGTCCATCACCCATGAGTCTATGCCGTTGGACGAGGATTCGACGAAACGGTTAGTGAACAGCGTATCGTCGACCTTTAAGATCGTGTCCCTGACATAAAACGGAGTATTGGCCGTTGTGTCAGAGAATACCGTCGTATCACACGACTCCTCGACATACGACCCGCCACCGGTATCTACCAATGTCGTGTCGCAACGGAACAGGGTATCACCCATGTTGAATACCCGGGCATCTTCGGTGACAAAAACGATATTCAGCAGACTCGGTTCCCAGAGAGTGTCTTTGCCATCCCTGATATAGTTAAGCTGATCAAAAGTGAACGGTCCATAGAGGTGCCATTCGAACTGGAAAGGCGGTGCCGTAAGTCCGAGTTCATCGTAATCCTTCTTGTCGCTTCCACTCCAGGTCAGGCCAAGACCGGTAACGATACCGCCGGGGAATATGGCGTTGACGAAAGGTTTCCGGGGGTCAAAGTACTGGATCGAGGTTTCCGGTGGATTATCGTTGCGGTTCAGCACCCGGGTTTTGATCACCGAGCCTGCGCCTGAATTGTCAAACGCTTGCAGAAATATATACTGCGGGACATAGTCATTCACCGGGTTATTGAGATTTGCTTTCAACGGAATGATATTGGCCGTTTTCGGATCGGCCGCGGTTGGGTCGATATCGACATACGTCCACATCGTGTCATTCAACGCATTGATATAGTCCATCGGCGAACCGGTCACACTGTCCGTCGGGATTACATAATAGCGGTAATAGGTGATCTGACCGTCGTTATCCGTTCCGATCCAGTACACCTCGGGGTTCCGGGAAAAACGTTGATTTTCCGGCGGGATATTTACAAACTCGACGATCGGAATCTGGTTCGCGGTGACATCCCCTTTCAGGGTGTTGGTACAGCCCGGCAAGATCAAGAGAGATGCCGCCAGAACCGCGACCGTAATCGCTCCAAGCCACAAACCTATTTTTACTTTTGTCATATTTTTATTCATTATCCGCGGCTTCCTCTTAGAACGCAAATGACATGCTCACGCGATGAACTTCGGTCAGGATTCCAAAATCCTGGTAAGCGTAATCGACGCGCATTTCCCGGTCCCCACCGAAGGGGATACGGAAACCGGCGCCGGCCGTGAAACCATCGCTGTCGTAATTAATCCGCCCGCCTAATCTGAGAACGAGGCGGTCCTTGAATGTATATTCCATTCCGGTATTGTATTTTTCCAGATTGTCCGACGGGTGCGAACCCTCGGCGGCGAAAGTCAGCAGATTATCCTGACTCTGGAGGACATTGATGCAACCGCCGAATTTGAAGTTGATGGGTAACGGATATGCCTTGCTCTCCATCTTGAGGTCCGGGCCGAAATTGGAGATAACCATGGCGATCCTGAAACCGCGGAACCCGGTGTCATAGTTGGTACCGACATCGGCCGACCAGCCCGATGCCGAGCGGTCGAAGCTGTATTCGCCGATGTACTTGACGGTGAATCCAATCGAAAAACGATCCGTCAGATACCGCCCGTAACTGACTGAGGCGGCAAAATCGTTCCACGCGAACGTCTGGCCGTTGCCGTCGGGCGCCATTTCATAGGTCCTCACCAGCATGTCGCCGGACGTCAGGGTGTACAGACCGATACCGAGCACACCACCGACCGATTCAAGGGGCATGCCGATAGCTCCATAGTAGTAACTAACATCGGCGGGCATGCTGACATAAGTTGCCTGAGCCTGACGGCCATAGAGTCTCACCAGGCCGGCGGGATTGTAGTAGACGCTCGATATGTCGTCGGCCGCCGCGGTAAATGCCTCAGCCATTCCCATCGCACGGGCGGAGACGCCCAGTTCAAGGAACTGTGCACCGGTGGTTCCCACCTTGGCCTGCGCGTGCACCGGCGATGGCGCCGCGAACGCGGCCAGCACCAGCAGTATGCCCAACGCCAGCGCGCCGCCGCGCCGCCGGGCGGAACTGCCGGGTGTGAACCTGAATCTTGCCAAATACATACTGTCCTCGTTTATTCTCATATCGTTATACTCAATCACAGTTTTCTTACAAGTTAACTTCGAATCCGACACGCACCTGGCGGCCATAATCCCAGTTAGCCGGGTTGTTCTCATATGAGGTACCACCCATCACTACACCGCTCTGGTTGTTCTGCGTGTCCGGCCGACCGGTATTCGCGTACACCGTGTTGACGTTCTTATTGTCGAAGATGTTTTCCACCCACACGATGAAGCTGTTGTTCATGCCGAATACCCGGAAGTCCTTACTGAATCGGACGTCGAAATTGATGACCGACGGTTTCCGCAAGGAGTTGCGCTGGATGTTTTCGCCCTGCGCCGTAGTCAGATTCGGGTAGGTCCGGTCCGGTGTATACGGACGGCCGCTCTCGAAGAACGTCTGAATGTCCATCGACCAGCCGTTAATGATCGGAATACCGAACAGGCGGGGCCGGACGTTCGACGGTACATAGAACTGGACGCTCGCCTTCAGACTGTGGCGAACGTCGTTATCCAGAGGCGCCTCATCGAGCGGATCGCGCCCAAGTTCGAAATCACTGAGATAGTCGGTATTGGTCTGCGAGGCTTTGCCGAACGCGTATGCGTAGGTATAGCTCAACTGGCCGTTGACATATCCGCCGCCGCGTTTTTCGAGGGTGAGCTCAAAACCACGGCTGCGGCCATAGTCGCTGTTGCGATACTGCTGACGGGTCAGACCGCCCACGCGGACCGACTTGCTGTTAATCTTGTCGAACTCATCTTTGAAGTAACCTGAGATGTCGACCGAGTAATTCTCGCTCATGGCATACTTCACGCCGAATGAGTACTGGATGGTCTTCTGATAATCGAGGTTGTAGTTACCAACGACCGTATTCAGGTTGACCGAGGTCGTGTTGCGCTGATACATGTACAGGAGGCTCGGGCGCTGATAGAAGTGACCGTAATTGAAGTGCACTTTCGCCTTGTCCGAAATCGGGTAGGAGAAACCGATACGCGGAGAAATCTTCTGACGGTCACCCAGAATGATACCGGAACCGAGGTCGTCATTACGCGCGACATCGATGAGCTTGTTCTTATCCTGCAGGAAGAAATCCCACCGGACGCCGAGGTTCGCAATCATGGAACCGTATTCAAGTTTGTCGCGGAAGTAAACAGTACCACTCCATGGAGCGTAAGCGAACATATCACGGAACGAACCGCGATCAGGATACGGTCCGCCGTCGGGACGGCCGTTATACGGAAGGTACGGTTGCTGAATTTCCTGGTAAACGAAATCTTCTTCTTTCATGGAGCCGCCGAGTTTGAGCTCGTGGTTACCCAGTTGCCAGAACAGCTTGCCTTCAGCACGGTAGGTCTTGGTTTTGCGATAATGCCAGGTAGCATCCGAACTGAAGCTTCCCGGATCATAAAAAGTACTCGCGCCGCCACCATCGTGCTTGCCATTGCCGTTGACATCTTCAAACGGTTCTCCGGTGTCAAATACACCGTTGGGCGCGTCATACAGGCCGTTGCCGTTGCGATCCACAAACGGAATTCCCGGTTCCCATAGATCCTCCGGTCCGTTGTGGCGGCCGTCATGGTTGAAGTCCTGGTTGTCAGCGCCAACCGAGCGGACAAAAAGGTCGATTCCGAGGTCATAGAACCCGTTGCCGTTCAGATCGGTAAACGGTTCCCCGATAACTGAATCACCGTCTATATATGGCTCCTCAGTCCGCTTGTTGATATGTGATACGAGACTCGAATCGAGCAGGCCGTTTCCGTTAACGTCGTGCAAGAAGTCACCCCGATCCCAGACGCCGTTACCGTTCACGTCAACATATGGCTCACTTTCGAGGTTGTCCAGATAACCGTTGCTGTTAAAGCGGAAAGTGCTGGGGTCGATTGTCGCCCCTTGAACGTTCTGGTCAATGGCATAGCCTTCACCGCGCGTGAAGCCCGGGCCGGACAGGTCCGTACCGTATTCCATCGTGTCGGGGAACAGATTTACGATCGGTTCAGGAGCATCGTACTTGCCATTGCTGTTCAGATCGTCGTAGCTCTCCCACTGATAGTTCAGATCGTACTGGTCAGGATTGAGACCATGACCCGGATTGTTCGGGTCGCTCGGCTGCTGAGTGAGGCCGTTCTCGGCATACGAGAGAACCGCTTCATAATTCATGTTCTTGGAAAGTGACTGCGAGATTTCAACCGAGGCGGTCCGCCATTTCTCAACCTGGAGCGGCGCAGTCGCAGCGGAATACCGGTATGTCCAATCAAAAAGGGTCGACCGGGTCTCCGTACTCTTATAGGAGAAAATCATTTTCAGGTTCTGCGTCGGACGGAACTTGATATTGCTCATCCAGAAGTATCTATTATAGTCCCGTTCAGGAATCCCCAGACCGAGCAGGTTAAACGACGAGTTCCGGGCGTGAGTTATCGGGGTATCATAAGCGCCATACTGATAGGCGCCATCGGTCTTATCGACCTCGGCGTACACATAATAGGTCAACTCATTATCTTCGAGCGAGTTGATGCCGAGCGCCGGAAGAATCTTGCTCCGAAATATCGGGTCCGGTCCGCTAATCGAGAACCGGTAGAAATCATGGTTATTTGAGTATTTGTTGAGGCTCTTGTTGCCGAAATCGTCGGTAATATACTGTGCGTTGATTCTGCGCGCATCTTTGGAACCAGTCTGGGTCGTAATCTTCACGATACCGGAAAGCGCATCTCCGTATTCCGGGTCGAATCCGTCTTTGATAACGGTGAATTCCTGAATCGAACCCGACACCAGCGAGAGGTTCGCGCCCGCCTGGCCCAAACCACCGAGGGGGTCACCGATCGGCACGCCGTCCATAATGTAGCTTACTTCACCGGCACGACCGCCGCGAATGAAGACTTCGCCGCTATTGTTGGTCACGACGCCGCTAACCTGCGTAAGCAGCTCATCAACCGTGGTCACCGGCTGACGCTCGATTGTTTCTTTGCTGATGGTAACCTGATTTTCGGTGATGAACTTATCGATGATTTCGTGTTCGCCCTTTACCGTAATTTCCACATCGAGCTCAGAAACCTTCTTGGTCATCTGCTGATTTATTTCGGTGGTGAGGTCTGCGTTGACAACCACGTCGGTTACGGTCACCGTATTGTACTCAAGACTGGTGATCTTCAGTTCGTATTTGTTAGGTTCGAGCTGGAGAATCTGATACTTGCCGTCCAAGTTCGTCTGAGCGCCACGCGTGGTTCCGACGACTTGCACGGATGCGCCGATAACCAGTTCGCCGGTTTCTTTATCGGTGATCAGGCCCTTGATGGAACCGGTCGCGGCCGCGAAGAGATTTATAGGCAAAGCGGCGGTACACGCCAACAGGACTAGCAGATATACCCAACGCTGCTTACCAAATCTTTGCATAACGTATCCTCCTGGATATATAAGAAATACTTTTTGCCATATTCAGGTCGTGTCCGGCGGCATGAACGCGTGAACGCATCTACCCAATCGCTGCTTACACACTACCTATCGCTGAGTTGATGTTGGTGAGGAGTACCGGCGGGCTAATTCCCAACCTAATTAGAATTAACCGTTTACGCTAAGTGTTTCTCCTTCATCTATTTCAACAAAACTCGAAGATACCCCGTAACCCGACGGAAAGTCAAGCGATTTTTTCCCCGACGCGGGGGGTATCACGCACCTAATAGACTACTTTTGGTTGGCTTGTGTTTAAAAATATCGCGACGCGAAAAAGGATTTTCTTTGATGTACGCGGCGTGGGTGCGGATAGCATTGAGGTCAGCGCCGGCGACCGTACTGTCCTGACAGAGCGAACCGAAATGATCCGCAAAAGATGCGCCGAACACCTGCCGGTAGTGCGTGAACGACTTCTCGTTCATAAGTACTAATTTATTTGCCGGTAACTGGTTATCGCCAGGAAACGCGAGAGCCGGATGGTCCGCGACGCCGTTGATTTTTATCGCTCCATGCTGAAGGATCGCCTGTTCTACGCGCCGCTGGGCCGACGCGACAATTTTCCCCTGTCCGGTAACGACTTCATGCCTTGCGTGCGAGGCGAAGCAAGGTGCTTTGTGAAAAAATTCCGGTCTGGCATTCTCCCGGGAAGATTGCTTTACATAATTCGACTGAATTCCGATGCGATCCAGAAAATCTACCAGCACGTCCGCTATCATCGCTGAGCTTGCGGCCACCGAGCCATGTGTCATCGATGACACCGCGCCGGAGTCCTTGAGCGCGACGGAATAAGTCAGTTCACCCGGATCATGGTAGAGCGCCCGACCGCCGGTTGCCCGTCGGATAGCAGGTGTGTCCCCTAATTGCTCCAGTTTCAGAGCTGATTCCGGACGCTGATTGAAACCAAAGGTGATTGCCCCGACTTTCCAGGTATACAGCCGAATAGCCACGCGGTCAGGGTGCTCGAGTGCCTGGCCGAGCATCCATTCATCGAATGCCATGTTGAAATACGGATCGGCCGCAAAATGACTATAGCAGATGAGATTCATTTTCATTCAGCAATGATAACATAATTGCCTGTGGCTCACAAGTCATCTCATTGAAGTGGGTTGACGATCAGTGACGCTGTCTCAGTCGAATCATAGCCCAACTGCTTGAAGTCGAGCGCTCCCGACGGGCTGTGGCAGTCGCCGCAGGACAAGGCGCCTTCGCGACGGATCGAGTGACTGATTTCCAACGATGCATCCGTGGGAATCCATCGCGGCTCGACGTGCTTCAACGAGACAACATCATCATACGAGCCTGTGTGCCAGCTGTCAGCGCCCATAAAGGACATGAATTTGTCCATCATATAATACTTGAACATCGTTCCATACATCATCTTCATCATGCTTTTCTTCATTTCTGCCGAAGCTGCCTTATCCGCGTCACCGGTGGTGTAATAGACGGGCAGGTTATACGGAACATACATGCCGCCGAACGGGGTCATATTAGCCAAGTCGATATGCTGTTTCCCTTGAAATCGTTTCATGGCAAAAAGTTTCGATGGTCTCCCTTGTTTAGCGATGGGTCGCATCACTTTTTCATACCAACCGGCATAGTCAAAGTTCTTGTATTCCGGCCAGGCGAATCCGGCGTCATAGAATCGGTACAGGTTTTTTCCATTCGGGTTGTCGCCGATCGGATTACCCAGGAAAGTAGCATCGCCATTCCACCACCGATACACAATGCCCTGGTCGGGCTGGGTCGCCTTGACCGTGTCGGTGTAGACGTATATGTCTTCATCGGGCTCAAAGACCGTTTTACTAAAATCACGCATGGTGGCGTTATCCGCCTGAAGGCTGGGGATGTGGCAGGTTTGACACGCAATCTTTTCGGTATGGGCATTCAAGTAATCCGCTAACTCCGGATTCTCACTGTGTGGGGCTTTAGTGTGACAGTTTTCGCAGGCGACCTCGACAAACGGGAGATCGTTGGCCATTAAAGTAGTGGTGTGTGTTCCCTTGGCGATATAGTGACCCTCGGTAACATGGCAGTCAATGCACTCTACACCGGCGGCGGCATGCACGTCCCAGCTCGGCGAATAAGGCGTCCCGCGCTTGGATCCGGGGTGCAGAACACGGGGGCGGTTGGTGCCGGTGTTCAGTTGACTCTCCATGAATGAGGAGTCCATCGGGTCGATATAGATGTCCCCGCCAAAATTATGCTGGTGGCACCTGAGGCACATCTGCGATGTAGGTTTGCCCACCGACATGGCGGCATACATGGAGCGGTCCTGCGTCCAGCGTCTGCGGCCATTGGCATCAATAGCAATCTGCTTCTTGTTCATGTCGTAAGCAACCGCATGGCAAATCAGACAGTCTATAGCATCTTTCTCCTCTTGGGTGGTCGTGTACCCGGGCATCATATCACCCAGCGGAGCCTGATACTCACCCCCAATATGGCACTGCCCGCACCCTTCGGAGAGCGTATCGCCTTTTTCGGTGACGACAATCTCGGCCCAGGCGGTCATCGCAAACGAGCCCGGTTTTGGACAGGGACGATTGATTTTGCCCATCGGGAAATTGTCGGCCAGCTTTCCGCTGAATCCGTACACGTTCGGATGACGCTTGGTGTAGAAACGGTAATGTGCGGAGGTCGTAAGGTTTTGCATCAGGTCAACGGTAACCTCGCTGCTGTCACTGGTCGATTTATAAGTAATCTCCTTGTGACAGGTAAGACAGGTCGATGGGCCGTCGTACGACACAATGCCTGCCTTGCGAAACCGCTCGATATGGTCGAACGTCCGATTGAATTTGGCTTGTAACGCCTCGACATCCCCGGCGATCTGCTGGGCTGTCTCGGGTTCAGAAACGAATGAGATTTTTGCCGGCCGGCTGTCTGCCGGTAACATCAGATTGATCAACGAAGACCAGTTCATCCACGCCAGGCCGACGACGACCGCCAGGATGACCAGAATGGTTATCAAAACTTTCATATAGTCCTCGGCGAGTTAGTGATTCTTTTCACAACTTTGACAGAAATTAAAATGGAATGATGCACAATAAAAGGGATTTATTGGTATATTTTTGCCGCCTAGATGCCAGGCAATGTTAATTGAATGGACCAGGAAAGGGAGATCTCAGCGCGACGTTCGTCCGAGAATGGTGGCAAATCGGCCTTCGCGGGCTTTCGCCGCCGGCTCGCCTGCCGCGAAATTGGAATACAGGCTGTCATATTCACAGGCCGTGCAAAGGCCGCTGTCATGAATGTTCGGGCGAGGTATTCCGACCTGGACAAGTTGCTCAATGATAAATCCGGGCAGGTCAAAATATCCCCGTTCAAAGTGCTTGTTATCGCGCCCGTAGTAAGTCAGTACCTGCTCACCTATTTGCTTCCAGACACCGGATTTCGACAGATCATAGTGACATTTCCGAATACACGGCCCGACGGTGACCTGGACTTCGGCCGGGGGGCATTCAAGTTCACGATGCATCGTCTTAACCATCGTTGCAGGTAGCTGATTGATGGCGCCGATTAATCCTGCGTGAGCAAGACCCAGTGTTCCTGAGGCCTCATGTATGAAGCCGATCGGCGCACAGTCGGCCGTAGTGACCATAGCGTACAGGTCGGGAATTCTCAGAATTACGCCATCGATCCCTTTCTTCCATTCCGAATCAGGGGACACAGTTTCGTCAGCGCCTCCCCTCATCAGCTTTCCACCGCCGCGGTGCAACCGCACGGATGAAAGTTGGTTGAGCAGTTGGTCCTCGGATACTATTAGAATGTTCGTGCTGTGCGTTTGCGGCACGAGAAAGGTCCGGTCATAAGGCACGTGCATGAGCGAACAGAAGTGTGCCCGATGCGCCAGAACCTCGGCGGGGGTCTCCCGGCTCACCGACATATTACCGAGCGTTCTTGTACTGAAAGCGTGAACAATTCTGTCGGAGGCGGCGCCGAAGTCGAGCGGCACTACGCCTTTCTGAGGGGAATACAGGGTCATGGGGCAACAAAAAAGGCCGGGCTCAGCCGAGCACGACCGATGGCAGTTTTATTCGAACTCATGCCTATGCGTTTAGGTTTCTCAGATCGATACCGTACTGTTTTATTTTGAGTCGAAGGGTTGACTCTGGAATGCCGAGCAGTTCCGCGGCATGTTTCTTCACGCCATGTTTTTCGCGCAACGCCCGGATGATGAAGCGTCTCTCGTGATGCTCCAGATAATTATAGAGTGAGTAGTGCTCGTCGAACACGATATCATCTGAGTTTTCCACTCTTCTGGCGATATCTTCGCTTTCGGCCCTGGTCGCGCGGCTGATCTTTCCGGAGACGATATCCTGAGTAATTTCCCTGTTATCGCCGGCCAGCAGAACCAGTTTCTTGATTTCGTTTTCGAGTTCCCGCACGTTGCCCGGCCAGTCATAGGTCACCAGCATCTTGAGCAGTTCGGGTGACACGGTTTTGCCGGTGCCGCTAAGGAAATGAGCGACCAGAAGAGGAATATCATCGCGCCGCTCGCGCAGGGCCGGCAGGCGGAAAGTAAGCGCCGACAGACGATAGTAAAGATCCTGACGGAACAGACCCGCAGCCATCAGCTCTTTGAGGTCTTTGTTGGTAGCCGAAATAACCCGCACGTCGACCTTTCTGGGAACGGTCTCGCCCAATCGCACCAGCTCTTTTTCTTCGAGCACACGAAGCACTTTCGCCTGGATGTTCAGCGGCATGTCGCCGATCTCGTCGAGGAAGAATGTCCCGCCATCCGCTTCTTCGAACAATCCCGCTTTCTCCCGATCCGCGCCGGTAAACGCACCCCGCTTGTAGCCGAACAGCTCAGATTCAAGGAGTGTTTCCGGCAGGGCGGCGCAATTCACCGAAATAAACCGCTTGTCCCTGCGATTCGAATTGTAATGAATCGCGCGGGCCACGACATCTTTGCCCGAACCGGTTTCACCTTCGATTGAAACAGAGATATTCGAGTTTATTACCTGCCGCACCTGCGCCAGGATGTCCATCATATCGGAGTTCTGGGTAATGATATTCGGAAAAGCCGCTTTCTCTCGCAGTTGGTCTTTGAGTCGAAGATTATCTTCGAGAAGTCTACTCTTCTGGATTTCTGCCCACTTGAAAGCAATTATATCCGAGAACCCGACCGCAAAATTCAGTTGAGTCTGATTAAACGGATTCAGCATGTTGTCGGGGCTCAGACGGTCTATGTACAGGTAGCTTGTGGTGCTGTCGCCCAGTTTGAAGGGCACAACGATAACGCTGGCGACCACGTCGACCGACTCGGCAAAAAGACCATTAATAAACGGATCCCGACGACAATCCAGAATGAGTGTGGGCTTGGAGCGTGAGATCTCCTCGCCCAGAAGATTCTGGAAAGTCTCAACAAACTTCTTCACCTGGTGGGGTGTCATCGAAAAGGTCGCGCCGATCGGCGAGTCCGCAAAATCAGGAGAATAGATAAGCGCCCGGTCGCCGTCTGTTCGTTTCAACAGGATGCCGAGAATATCGTCGAGCTTGCTGGCCGCAAGACTCGAAATCTCCGCCGGCGTGATGAGATTACCGAAGACCTTGAATTCATTTTCCTGTGAAATGGAGAGCGCCACCGCCTGCTCCGAAAGCGATTTCAGGAAATTGTTCACCGCACGAACCTTGACCTTATCATCGAGCGAACTGAAAATCCGCTCCGCATGGCTGAGCTTTTTGAATCCGGTCGCAAGATCGCCCACCTGACAGGAGAATACGCCAGCTTTGAATTCGGTCTCGGCTACCCAGTAATCCAGGCCGAGTTCCTTGAACAGTTTCGCGGCTTCTTCCAAAGAGGACGCGATCTTGTCGGTTCTCGACGATTGTGAACGCATTTTGATGTCGGCCAACACCAGCAGCGACCGCGCCAGCTCCAGAGGGTCACCCACCTCGCGCAGCAGCTCGACGGCCTGATTGACGTACTCGAGGGCATCATCGAAATCGTTTCTAGCCGCGAAGATTTGCGCGATCACACGTTTGGCCAGGCCGATTTCAACTCTTTCACCAAGATGCAGCGACGCCTCAAGTCCCTTCTGGCCAAACCGCATAGCTTCATCGACATTGTCGAGCAACAGTTCCACTTCGGCCAGACGACGGACCGACTGCGATACAAGAGCCGAGTCAGGGGCCATCAACAAGCCGCGTTCGTAGGCATTGCTGAGGGTGGCTTTTGCTTTGTAGATGTCGCCCTTTTCGAGCGCCAACTCGCCCGCGTACTCAAGATAAATGACTTTCTCGCGTTTGAGGCCAAGGCGGCTGATAATCTCAAGCGCATTGTCGAGTGATCTGGCTGAGAGAATAAATCTGCGCTGCCTCAACTGCAGAAATCCAAGCGAAAGCAGGTTGATGGCCTGGGAGATCTCCTCGTTGTGAGCGCGATTGTACTCCAGAGTCTCAGAAAGCTCCGCCTCCGCTCTGGTCCAGTCACCGACGTGGACGCGTATTCTTCCCATATTTCCGGTGATCTGGGCGAGCTTACGGTGATTATCGTGCACCATCGGCCGCGCGTCGTCAAGATATCCCACCGCGTCACGATAGTTACACCTGATATAGGAAATACGTCCGAGTTCGTTCAGAGCGTCGACCTGTCCAATTTCGTCTCCGCCGCGGCGGTAAGCGGCCAGGGCATCGCGCGCACGAATTTCCGCGTTCTTGAGATCGCCGATCGCGGAATACGATTTGGAGAGAACCAGTTGAACGCGACCATAACGCTTATTTAGTGGGGAGTCAGCCAGGAATCTGGCGGCACGAAGGCCATCCTCGAGCGCACGTTTATAGTTGCTCTCGAAGTAGCTACCGTCGGCCCGCAGGGAGAGATACAGTCCGAGTTCGTAATCTTTTTCCCGAAAATCGTCCTCGGACAGCGTGGCCAGCTCGGCAACCGCATTCGCGTAATTGCGCTGGCGGAAGAGCTCTTCCAGGGCGAGCAGACGGTTATCAATAATGACTTTTGGCGAGGAAAGATTCATTACTTGTCTACATTAATGTTTAGTCTATTCGCTCATATGCCTCAATCAACATATTTTCGAGCCAAGTTTCGATGGCTTTTCGCTTTATTCGCTTCTGCCCGGATCGAGGTCTGCGCCTGATTGGAGTTGGTATCTAACCAGTCTGCCACTTGCAGGGAGACCGAGATCAGAAATGCGGTGAACAAATTGGATCCACCAGTCGATCCGCCAGGATTGGCGCCGGAACGCATTATCACCGCGCTCCCATTGGTATCGCCCGGAACGGTAGTTGAGTCGGAAGATGATCCCGATCCCTTACCTGATCCACCGTCGGCGTCCCATGGATTCTCGCTGGAAAAAACGGGCAAGGAGATAAAGCAGAGCACAGCCAACAACAGAATCGCCAGAGTCGCGGTTCTTGATCCTCTCATAGGCTTTGCCTCCTCAAAAAGACAGGATATTGAAAAGTCGTTTATGTCAACACGAACCTATCGGCCAGATGTACCTAGCCACGTACATTATGCGATTTCGATGAGTTATTGTCAAGAATATAATTAGATGGCGCATGTTCTGCGCTAAGAATGGAAAAATGTTCCGGCCAAATACGACGATTGGAGGCGTATCGCCTGCGACGGACAATTGGCCTGGCAACACCAGCAACGGACGCATAGCGGTTTATTGAAGCTGGGCACCCGTTTTCCCGGCTCAATGGCCATCGCCCTGGTCGGACAGACTGATACACATAATCCGCAGCTATCGCAATTACTGCTTTCCACTGAGGCCGTTACTTTGACCATCGGGGCGGCAAGATTCAGCAAAGCTGCCGGGAGATGTTCGGCCAGACCGGAATATTCATGTGAACCGAAGCTAACTTCTTCAACAACAACAGAATCACCACTTATCTGGATACCCTCAAGCCGACCGATACCAAGACCGGCCTCCGATGCTAAGCCAATCACGGAATCCTCTCCGTGGTCGAGACCAAAGACGGTAGCAACCACAGTGTCCAAGGCGACCCCATCAGTAGAACCACCTATGAAGCCGCCAAGTACCCCTGAGTGAACGTCGACGGAAGAAGCATCGATAATGTTAAATTCCGGTGTGACGGCTGAGTAAATATCTACCAGCAGTCTGGCGATTCCCCGGGCGGAGAAATCCACTGCGTAAAGACGGCCCTTTTGGAACCCTGGGACAATGCCGAACATGTTGCCGATGGACCCGACAAATCCAGTCCAGCGATCGTACCGCAGACGGGGGAGATTGATAATCACGTCGGCTTCCAGCACTGCCTTGCTGATGTAATAGACTCTGGTATCGACGGCCACCGGTGAAGATCCTGCTTTTTCCAGGCTAACGAGACGAAAGTTGTAGCGCTTTGCGATCTCCGAAAGACCGCTGGTTGCCCACAGAAGTTCTATCGGTACGGTAGGGAGAATCGGCGAATCCCCGATTAGAACCTTTGCGCCGCATTCCTGGGCGAGACGACCGACAATCCCAACCAACTCGGGTGAAGTTCTCTCCGCCACCACTGAATTGGAGATATCCGGCTTCAGCAGGACAGTGCATCCGGGACGAATCACGTCGCTCAGTCCGCCCAGCGAGTCGACAAGCGAACGGACGACCTCTTCGTGTGCTGACTTGTTTCGTCCTGTCAGGTTGGCAAGGTGTACGGGCGGATGAAATGCTCTATTCATTATGGAATATACGTCAGGCTCGTGGTTTTGCGTTGGAATGAGTTTTTGACCGAACGGTATTGAATCTGCCTGAGATCAGGCTACCTCGGCCAGAAGAGCAGCTATCTCGTCCATAACCATAGGCACCGTTATCCCCTTCATACACTGCATATTATTGTCGCCTTTGAGGGGACACTTATTTTTGACGCAGCTTATACATTCGAGGCCGCTAAGGTACAGAAGACGTTTGCGGGCCGCCATAGGTGATGTTGACTTAGGGTCATCCGCCCCTGAGAGAACCACGATGGGAGTTCCGACTGCGGCGGCCAGATGAGCAGGTCCGGAATCGTTACCCACGAAAAATTTCGCCAATGAGAAGATCGAGGCGGCTTCACGAATGCTCGTCTTGCCGGCAAAGTTCTTGACAAACTTGGTCCCTGCCGCTTCGGCAAGCTCATCGCCCGCTTTTCGGTCTTCTTCCGTACCGGTGAGTACCACTCTAATGCCGTATGTCGCGACCATTTGCTTGATCAGCTCAACATAATTGGAGGAGCCCCAACGACGTGACTCGGCCACAGCTCGGAAGGCCACCACCGCGAATTCTTCATCCTCGTCGATTTCAAACCCGCCCAGCAATTGGGTACCGTTCTGTACATCCTGATCGTTTAGAAACAGCTTCGGGCGCACGAATTCAAGACCGGCGCCGGAACCACGTCGGAGAAGATTGAAATAAAGTTCCGAGCGATGTTGTTCATTGAGCGGAGCCGGCAACGGCAGCGGCTTGGTCAACAGGAGGCGACGACCATCGGCGATGTATCCAATTCGCTCTTTCACACCGGCGAGCTTGAAGCTGGCGGCCGCACCGAACGATGGCGGCAAGATATAACCAATATCGAACTCCTTGTGCGCGATCATTTCCTTGATTTTCATTACCGCAATCAGGCCGTGAACATATTGTGAAGGTACCGTAATGATCTCATCGACAGAAGGGTTCGGGGCAAAGATCTGCGCAAGGTGAACCGGGGTGAGAAGAGTAATCGAGGCCCCGGGGTAGGCTTCCTGGGCTTCGCTGATCATGGGCAGGGCCATTATGCAGTCACCCAAATGATTCGGAGTTCGAATTACAATTTTCTGGTTCATCAGTCTGGATACTTGGTTTCAAGGTCTATCTTATCTAACAGATACTTCTTCAACTCTTCAATATATTTGTTTCGGGATTCCTGATAGGACACTGCGCTCTCAAGATACTCAATTTTGGAAATCTGGCCATCGTTCATGCGAAATTCGGCAATACCCAGATTCTTTTTGTTTATGGCTATCTGTTTGTCCAGTACATCCATTTTGCGGTAGCTGACATCAAGTCGATTTATCAAATTCACGATTTCCGCTTTGGCCGTCTTTCTGGCCCTGGTGTATTCGAGCTCGGATTTTTCCGCCGTCAGGCGCGCGGCCTTGATGGTCGCGCCGGTCGAACCGCCGTCCCACAACGGGAGCGTGAAATTGAGCGAAATACCCCAACTGTTGGTGTTGTTGCTCGCCTTGACATCCTCGACTTCGACATCGCCCCTGCCCAGCTGATAGTTTGCTTGAAAAGTTCCTGCCAGTCCATGCGATGAAGCGGTGTAGTTGGCCGAGCGTTCCGCCTTGTTGTAGTTATACCTGGCTTTGAGTATAGGGGCCGACAATTCCCAGTTGTTTACAAGGGTTGTCTTCTCACGATCGGACAAATGACCACTCAGCGCGGGAATCGTGGGGTCAAGCGCTTCCGACGGGTCAAGGTCCAGTAAGAGTGCCAATTCCCGCTTTTTCTGGACTTGCTGATTCTCTTTATCGAACTGATCCAGTTCAGCATCGAGCTTGGCTGAGGAGGATTCCAGATAGGTTGCTTCAGCCAGGATACTATCGGCGAACTTGGAGGAATCGATCTGTTCCTGTAATTGGGCAGACTCGACATTGTCGTTGGAGATATCCAGTTCAATGGCCGACTGGATGACACCGAAATAAGCTTCGACAACTTCCTTTCTCAGACCCGCTTCAGCTTCCGCCCGAGCGATGCGAGCGATTTCAAGGTCATCTTTCCGATTGTTCAGCTGGTACTTTGGCTCAGACGGCTTGAGAATCGGCTGCTCGAAACTAAAATCAAATACGCCCTGCTGGCTGATTTCGGTGACGTCCATCAAACCCTGGCTCGTGATAGGATATCGCGACCGGGTCCGCCAGAGGTTGCCGGTGGCAGTCAGGTTTCCTCCGGTGATCAGACTCTGCTGGAGCTGGATGTACGTTTTGAAGTCGAGATCGGTGGTACGAATCAATTGCTTCTGACTGAGGCCTCCAAAAAACCGGAAGGACTCATTCACGTTGTAGATCGGCGCATTGCCATTGATGGATATCTCGGGGATGTAGAAATTGATTCGTTCGGCAAAGTAATTCTGCTGGGCAACTTCAAGATCTCCTTTGATGATCGAACCCCGGCTTGACTTGTTCACGGCCATATCCATCGCCTCATCCAGCGTCAATTCACGCGCCCAGACGGAGGAAATCGATTGTACGACGGCTGCGGTCACTAGGAGGAAGGCCGCAATGCGCCGCGGCCGATATACCGAAATGTGCATGTTTACCTCACACCTTGTCAGTCTTAAGCGGACTATTCATACCTTAGAGAATCGATTACGTCTAATCTTGCGGCTTTGCGAGCCGGGTAAATGCCGAAGATAATCCCCACGCTCGCGGAGACACCGACCGCCAGCGCTATCGAATAAAATGAGACAATGGTCGGCCAGTCGGCGTAGTAGGAGATGACACGTGCCAGCACCAACCCGATAGTGATGCCCACGATACAGCCGATCAGGCAAATCGTCACCGCTTCAAAAAGGAACTGACGGAGAATATTGCGACGAGTCGCACCAACTGCCCTGCGGATGCCGATTTCCCGGGTTCGCTCAAGCACCGTGGCCAGCATGATATTCATGATCCCGATGCCGCCGACAAGAAGTGAAATGCCGGCGATCGCTCCCATGACAATATTGAAAATTCGCTGCGTCTTCTGCGATTGCCGAAGCAGCGACTCGGGAACCACGATCTCGTAATCCTCGACACCATAGTGACGGCGCTTAAGC
This sequence comes from uncultured Ignavibacteriales bacterium, assembly GCA_964371785.1. Classification (GTDB taxonomy): domain Bacteria; phylum Zixibacteria; class MSB-5A5; order GN15; family FEB-12; genus CAVQCT01. The sequence continues at coordinate 94,510 of CAYJOL010000010.1, forward strand.
AGTTGATCGACCAGTTTGGTCACCGCGGGCACGTATTTCAAGTCGGTCACCGTGAGCGTCAACTGGTCGATTTCGGGGATATTGTATTTCTGTTTGGGCTGTTCATCGTTGTTTCGCCAGCCCATGTTCTCGTTATCGGTGCTGACCACCCGGTCGAATTTCTTCAAGGCCGTGTTAAACGGGATGTAGACATCATCATTGAGATTCTTCAGTTCGAACCCCTCGACCTTCCCTCGCCCGATATATTTGTCGGCCATGACGCCTATCACAACGAAATTGAGATCGCCTATCCGAACGGTCTGCCCGACCGGGTCCTCGAATGCGAATAAAGATCGCTTGGCCCGGGCGCCAAGAACACAGACCTGGGAGAATCTTTCGTTATCCAGTTCGTCGATGAAACGGCCGCGTTCGACGTCAACCGAAGACGAGATGACGTACTGGGGAATTGTGGATACCACCCTGACGCTGGCTTCGTCGGATTTGTGATACACCGTTTTGAAATTCTCGAAACGCTGCGGTACGATATTGCCGACCAGTTCCTTAAACTGCGTGATATTCTGGCCATCCTCGATCGTCAACCCCGGCGATTTGGCCAGCCCCAGATCAGAAGCCAGTTTGGTGTCGGGTATCTTGGCATTGATGATGATATTATTAATTCCGAGTATGGATATCTGCTTGAGAACTTCCTGCTTCGCTCCTTCGCCTATGGAAAGCATGGCGATAACCGCCCCCACGCCGAAAATAACACCGAGCATGGTAAGAAAACTACGAAGCTTGTGCGCCCACAGAGCATCGAACGATATTTGCAGGGTCTCCCGATCGAGCATCAAGAACCTTTTCTCATTCCGCGAGGACGTTCGTTAGCGGGAGCTTCCGGTTGCTTGTTCAATTCCGGTTCGGTCGCCTTGTCCCCCGGCAGCCCCGGTTCCTCGATGGTGGGATCGATCAAACAAATCGATTCGCCACCCGCAAGCCCGTTGACAATCTCGACCGACATGTCATTCTTGCGCCCGACAGTAACCTCGCGCCTGCTCTTATTTCTAAGATACACAACCGTCTGCCCGCTTTTTTCAAAGACTGCTTCCAACGGAACGCTGACGACATCAGCAAGGCGGTTTACGATAATTTTGCATGATGCGGACATCCCCGGTTTCAGATTGTCGTCATGCTCGGTTATCCCTACCTCAATATCGAAAACGTTTATGTTGCTGTTGTAATCTTTTTTCCGGGCGAGCGTCCCTTTCCTCGTGACCACGCCCCTGTAGATTTTCCCGGGGAACGCATCGAGGGAAACATCGACAGCTTGTCCGGTGTCAACTTTGTTGGCATCGACTTCGGAAACGGTAGCCTTGACCATCATTTCCGACAGGTCGGGCAGATCAATCAGACCCTGACCCGGCCATGGGGAGTCGCCCTCCTGTACTTTCCCCATGCTTCCACCTTTCCAGATTTCCAGATACACCACCAGACCGGGAATGGGCGCCATCATGGTCATCTCGTCCAATTCTTTCTGGGCGAGATTGACTTTGTCCTCGGCCCGCTTGACTTCCACTTTGGCCTTATCTACATCCGCGCGTAGCTGGTCAAGCTTGGCTTTATAATTGAGCTGGGCCAATTCATATTCGAGATTCGCTTCTTCGGCAATCCGGGGAGCGTCGTGCTTCTTCTCGTCGTAATTGCGCTTCGCCTTTTCCAAATCAAGCGTGAGTTGCTTTTCCTGGATGGTATATTCCTGCGCGGCGCGTTCCAGTGCGGATTGCTTGATCTTGAGATCAGATTGCAGATCGACCAGTTCGGCCGTCTGCTGGGTGGCATCGAACCGAATTACCGGATCGCCTTTTTTGACCGTGCTCCCCTCCGGCGCCATCCAGGTAATCTGCAGGCTCCTGATGCGTGGCGCCGAGATTGTCATAGCCCGCTTGGCGGCAATGGTACCGCTTTCATTAAGCGCGATGACAAACTCGCCCTTTTTGACCATGGTGGTGGGAATCTCGTACGATTTGGTGAAAATGGCGTTTACGCCGTAGTAGCCTAAAATAACAACAACGATAACAATAATGGGGTAATATATCTTCTTCACAGCATCCTTCCTCTATCAAGCGTGCGACGCGTACGTGCTCTCACGACGGACGCGGGTAACCGAACAGTCAGTACTTTGTACTCAGTTTTCCGCCTTAAGTTGCTTTGTCCATAATTAAATTTTCCACCTCCGGTGCGTCCATAACCATTGATCCGGATACTGGCGTATGATGTCTTCGATTGACTTGAGATATGCTACGGTAAGCGCACGCACATCCGCGTCAAGATCCCCGGTATCGGGTGGCTGGAACAGACCACCGAACATAATCACATGCCGATCGTATCGTTCACGTCTCATCAAATAGACGGCCAGCGGACACCCGGCCTTAATTGCGAAAAGCGCCGGTCCTCTCGGTACGGCCGCCGGACGACCGAAAAAATCAAGAATCAATTCGCGGGACGGATCGTGCTGGTCCGATACCAGAGTCACAAACCGGTTCTCTTTCAATGCCTTGAATACTTCCCGCAACGCCCCGGCCCGAACCGGGATCACCTTGATACCGAGCGCCGCGCGCATTCGATTAAGCATTGAGTTGACTCTTTCGTTGTGCTGCACCGCGGCGATTGACCTGAAATCATATCCCTGCGCCGTCAGCCAACATCCGAGCATCTCCCAATTTCCGAAATGGGCTGAAACGAGCACACCGCCTTTACCTTGCCGATGTATCTGCGCGAAGACCTCAGGATGCGATGGCACCATTATTTGCTGGGCGCCCTCGACCCCAAGCTTTTCAAATCGAGCCATCTCGAACAAAGTGCGGCCGATATTGCGGAATACATTTCGAGTTATGGCGTCTATCTCCTCTTCACTCAGAGTATCTCCAAATGCCTTCCGAAGATTGTCTTTGGCGATATCCCGGCGCGAGCGAATGATTCGATACGCCAGCATCCCGAGTGCCGCCGCGATTTTATCCGCAAATCGAGGACTAAGTGCATTGGCAACCGACTTGCCCGCCACTGCAACGAAGTACGCGAAACTATCACTTAATTTCGCCATGGCTCGTCTTCGTCGTCGGTTTTCTCAGGTTCATCGGGGTCGCCGAATTCGAAGTCGGTCGACTCGTACCGCTCCTGTTGCTCCCACTTCTTGAAGTAGGTTCGGCGCCTGCGATAGCGGATAAAACCCGCCACGATCACAAGAATGGCGAGGCTGAGCCAGAAAAACATAGTGTCCATATACAAACTAACGATATTGAATCGTTTCCTCAGATATTGGTCAAGTTCGTTTTGAAACTCAGTATAATTCGAACCGACTGCAAAATAAAGGGCCTGATCGACTGAAGCGCCTTTTCCAATCTGCGAGAGAAACGCTGCAATCGAGCCCGTACCGTAGGTCTCAACCATATAGCTGACCGCGAGATAGCTTTCTGCATACGCTACGTGTGCCTTCCCCTCGCCAAATCGATTGACCAATTCGATATCCTTGAGGTCGATGAAATGACCGAACACGGCGGCACGGCTCATCGCCAAACCGTCGGACCAGCTCCACTCGGTGGACACGTACATGGCCAGACCTTCATTAAACCATCGCGGCGCCTCAAAAAATCCTGCCTTATAAGCGACAACTAAGTGCGCGTATTCGTGGGCGAGCAGTTCTTCGAATGACCGATTAATATTGAAGACATCCGGTGATTTCAATACGATCATGTGGCGTTCAGCGAGTGCCGCCCCGGCACCCCAGTCCGGAAAACGGCCGCCGACCAAGCTGTCAAAGTCAGCCAAATTGTCCGCTAAGTAGATTTCCGGCTTGTACGGCAGGCTGTCGGCGACCAGCGTAATGAGGCGACGTCGTGTCTCGGCGATGATCTTATCGGCGATACGCGCAGACGCCGGATTCCGGGAGGAAATGCTGAAGAACTCGTGCTCAATAAGTGGTGGGGGCGCAGGCAGAGCAGCCAATTGATCTGCCAGGCTGATGCAGGCAACAAGTGTCAGGACAATAAGGTATTTCACGACATAAAGATAGTGAAAGATCGGCCGTGCGCAACAGCAACCCGATAATAACCCGGATAGTTTTGCGTGCGATTCGGCTGCCTTAAGATTTCTTTTGTCGCGCATGTTGACAAACCTTGGGCTGTTGTGGTAGTTTGTGACGAAGCTAAACGTGAGTGAATTTAAGAGTATTCTTGAGGAGACTTTATGGACGTTTTTGAATATGCGATGAAAATGGAAACGGACGGCAGAAGCTATTATGAAGAGCACGCCGCCAAGGTCGACAATCCCGCCCTCAAACAAATCCTTCTTGAACTGGCCGGTGATGAACAGAAGCACTACATCATCTTTAAGGCCATGCGCGACGGCGAGCCGGTTAAACAAGATCTGGCCCGCGATACCAAAATATTTGATCGGGTCAGAAACATGTTCGAACAGATGAAATCCGAAGAAGGCGACTATGCCTTTCCCAAGGACGCCAGTAAAATCTGGGTAAAGGCACGTGAAATCGAAAGAGAGACCGAGCAATTCTACCGCGAAAAGGCTAAAGAGATCGATGATAAGAATAAAAGGGCGCTGGTAATCAAAATCGCCGACGAGGAACACAAGCACTGGGTGACAATGGAGCAGGTGATCAAATTCCTCGACCGTCCCTCGACCTGGCTGGAAAACGCCGAGTGGAATAATCTCGAGGACTATTGACCCTCCGAATTCATCTTCTCGAACTAAGCATAAAAGGCGGGATTTTTGTCCCGCCTTCCGATTTTATGAAGAAATCTGATTGTTGACTGTTATCGAGCCATCTTGGTCAGTCCCTTGAGTTCCTCGGTCTCATCATTGGTCAGGTAACGCCACCGGCCAAGTTTCAACCCACGCGCCGTAATTCCCGCAAATACCACTCGCCTGAGTTGCTTCACCGGATGCCCGACCGATTTGCACAGCTGTTTTACCTCGCGTTTGCGACCTTCCGTAAGCGTCAGCCTGATCTTTGTCATCTGGTTGCTGTAACCCAGTATAGCAACATCGGCCCTCCCGGTCGCCCCGTCCTCGAGCTTTATCCCTTTCTGGATCAGTTGAACGGCTTCCGGTTTGAAGTATCCTTTCACCCGTGCTTCATAAATCTTTTGTATCTGGTATCTGGGATGGGCCAATCGGTAGGCCAGGTCACCGTCATTGGTCAGCAGGAGAACGCCTTCTGTGTCATAGTCCAGACGACCAACCGGATACACTCGTATCGGAAGATCCTTGAGATAATTGACGATGGTTTTTCGCTTGAACGGATCATGGAGGGTAGTCATTACCTGAGGAGGTTTATTAAACACAACGTAGACTTTGTGCTCGACCGGGGTGACCACCGTACCGTCGACCTTGACGATATCTTTGTTTTCATCAAGAATGGTTCCGACTTCAGTGACCGTTGTATCGTTGACGGTGATTCGGCCTTCGCCGATCATAACTTCGGCGCCCCGCCGTGACGTGACTCCACAAAGCGACAAGTATTTATTGATACGAATCAATGCCTGCCCGGCTTTCCCATTTCCTGGCTTGTTCACTTCCTGCTTACTCGAGCCGCCGGACACAACCAAGGTCATGTCTCGTCGACATCGACAATGAGACCGGTCTTTTCACCTGCGTGACCGGGGGAAGCTGATTGACTTTCGTCCTCGTGCTCGTCTGCGTGATTACCATTGTCGTCCTGCGTTTCGAAAAGATGACCCTCCGGATCCCCGGTTATATCTTCGGGCTCGTTGCGCTCACCCCGGTCAAAGGTGTCATCAGCGACATTCAGGGTCAGCCTGTCCTCGTCGTCAGCCTGCTGGAGCAGCAGTTCCGTTTGCGACTGCGGCTCTGCCGATGCAACCAGGGCTTCGATCTCGGACATCTTCGGAAGATCGTCCATCCGATTCAGACCGAAGAACTTCAGAAATTCGTCGGTTGTCCCATACTGAAGCGGCTTGCCAACCGTGTTGGCACGTCCCTTGACAGTGATCATGTTTTTTTCGAGCAGATTGTGCAGCACGCCGTCGGAAGCTACTCCGCGAATCTGTTCTACTTCTATTTTCGTCACCGGTTGCTTGTATGCGATGATAGCGAGAGTCTCTAGCGCCGCACGGGTAAGACGCATCTTCCGCGTTCGTGCGAACATTTCCTCGACGAACCCGGTAAATTCGGGGACAATGTAGAATTGATACCCGCCGGCTAATTCCCGTATTCTGAAGGAACTCCCCGATTGCATGTACCGGTCGTTTAGCTGGGCGACTGCCGCGGCGACTTTCGATGGCGTCAGGCCGTCCATAAGATCGGCAATCTTCTTTGCCGCCAATGGCTCCGGTGAAGCCAGAATCAGCGCCTCGACCGTCGAATTCTTGAATGTATTATCCATCGACTATACTTCCATTTCGGTTGTGAATGAGGTCACATCGATCAATTGGGCATCCCGATACGGGGCGTCGAACATCTCTCCCCTGTAGACACGTAACTCGGAAAAGGGACGAGCCTGGTGGACAGCAATTCGGTGGGCGCGCACCAACTCGAGAATCGCAATGAACGTGACGACAGCTATGATCTTCTTCGGTGTGTCCTCGAACAGGTCGCGGAAGGACGCGTGGTCGCGCTTCCGCAAGAACTGTATAACGAACGCAATTCGATCTTCTATATGCGCTTCTTCTGCCCCGACCTCGTGAACCGTCTCTTCGCGCTTTGCTGACATCACGTCCTTGAAGGCAGTCAGTAGATCGAACAACGAAGTCGCCGGCTCCCAGTCGATCCGGCCTTCAATCCGGCTGACCGGATTTTCCGGAACATATTTTTGTTCTTCAAGCAGCGCCCGTTCCCGAAGCAGTTCCGCGGCTTCTTTATACTTCTTGTATTCGATAAGCGCCATGATCAGTTCATCGCGCGGATCTCCTTCGTCCGGATCTTCTTCATTGCGCGGCAAAAGCAGCCGGGTTTTGATCCGAATGAGCGTCGCCGCCATCAAAATGAATTCGCCGGCGATCTCGAGATTCAGATTGGTCATCAACTCGATATATTTGAGATACTGCTTGGTAATCTTGGCGATCGGGATGTCGTAGATGTCCACTTCTTCTTTCTTTATCAGGTACAACAGCAGATCGAGCGGACCCTGGAAAACGGATAAATCCACGCGATAATCGTCAGCGGGCATCACGGATGTAAACTCGGTGGTCATTTGCTCTTCTTTCGATAATCCATTTTCATTGCCGCGCGCACTTTTTCCATAACATTCTGGGCGCGGGTACGGGCGCGCTCCGCGCCGGAGTTCAAGATGTCCCAAATAAGATCCGGCGTCTTCAGTAATTCTACCCGGCGATCCCGAATCGGACTGAGCTGTGCATTCATGTTGGTCGACAACTTCATCTTGCAGTCGACACAGCCGAGTTCACCGGTCCGGCAGGGCGGGGCGATTTCATCCGCGGCGTCAGGCGTGTACACTCGGTGCAGGTGATAAATCGGGCAGATCTCCGGGCGGCCGGGGTCACCCTTGTAGACTTTCTGCGGGTCGGTTATGAAACTCCGGATCCGTTTCTCGGTCTGCTTTTCGGTGTAGTCAACCGGGATATGATTATCGTATGACTTGGACATCTTTCGATTATCCGAACCGGGAATCAGCGGTATTTCGGTCAAAAGAGCCTCCGGCTCCACCAGAGTGTTTTTGTACACGCTATTGAATCTCTTCGCCAGATCATTGGCCAACCAGACATGTTTTTCCTGATCCTTGCCGACCGGGACCTTGTGGGCGTTGTACACGCAGATATCGGCGGCCTGAAGCACCGGATACCCAAGAAAGCCATACGAATCCAGTGACTCCTTCTTCTCCTGGTAGGTAGGCAGGCGCATGAGAGTCGGCACCGAGATAAGCATGGAGAATATCAAGTGAAGTTCGGCGTGCTCCTTGACATCTGATTGAATGAAGATGGCGCACTTCTGGGGGTCGAGGCTGGCGGCCAAAAAGTCCACAGCCATCTGGAATATCTTATCTTTGAGACCGGCGGTATCATAGTAGGCGGCGGTCAACGCATGCCAATCGACAATGCACAGGTACATCCAGTAGTCTTCCTGTAACCGCACCCAGTTTCTCAGCGCGCCTTCGAGATTGCCGATATGCAGCGATCCGGTCGGCTGCATACCGGAGAGGATCGTCTCTTTCCGGGCCGGTGTCGATGGATTCGGAGTAGTAATTCTTGAATCTCCTTACAGTCTGGAACAATCACTGGTAAGTCATGATGGTATGACTTTGGTTGAAATAAATCAATTAAAAACTCTGGGGTAATTTGCCCGCGAGACCGAATGGGAGACAATGAGATGAAAAAGCGGGGCGGGCGGGCTCCAGCGCTTACCGCATGACCGCTCAGGTGGTCGCGCCGCCGATAGTCGAGTCCAGAAAGAGATAAGGTTTCCAGCGGTCATCGATGCCGTGATTGCGTTGGATAAATGTAATATAGGTTGGTCGGGTCGGCTTTTTCAGCAGTTTCATCCCGACCATATCGGGGGTCCGGTTTCCCTTCTTGTTATTACACCGGGCACAGGAGCAGACCAGATTCTCCCAGCTGTCACTGCCCCCCATGGTCTTCGGTACGATATGGTCAACCGTCATCGGTCCTTTGGCGGTCCCGCAGTACTGGCACCGGTTACCGTCGCGAACGAGCACGTTCTTGCGCGTCAGCATGATACGTTTGAAGGGCACTTTCTTGAATTGGGAGAGCCGAACAACGGACGGTAGGCTGAAGCTGTTATTCACACTATGAAGTTTGAGCCCGTCGGCGGTCTCAATCATCTCCGCCTTGCCCTGGAACAACAGGACAAATGCCCGTCTCGCCGAGCAAACGCTCAGTGGTTCATAGTTCTGATTCAGCATCAGGACACTTCTATTGATAAGAGCTGCGTTCATTTCTTCATGCAACCTGCATACAACAATAGCCGGGTTCTGCCTCATGCTGTCCGACACGGTTCGTTGCCCGGCTGATTGCCGGTCTTGGGCGCCGGCCAGTGCCGTCAGTATATTCCGCAAAAGATTGCCCAAAAAGGCTCTTTTGTCAACAGGAAAATACCCGATAAACCGGCGGTGGATGCGGCCAAACCGCTATCGGACAAAACAATGCCATGCGGCGACGCAATTCCGGAAGACCGCATTCCAATATAAAAAAGCTCCGCAGGCCGCGGAGCTTTCAAATCCCTCCCGATCTCGGGCATCACTCTTCGTTTAATGCCCGTTCGATCTCGTACTTCTTGATCTTATCAAACAAGGTAGTGTAGTCGATTTTCAGAATCTTGGCCGCTTTGCGCTTGTTGTTGCGAACCTGTTTGAGAATGCGAATGATCGCGCCTTTCTCGGCGACCATCTGCGCGTGAGCGCCGATTTCCTTCAATCCCGCGCCTTCGCGAAGTTGAATCTCGTCGGTGCGCCGCAACCGAATCGCCAGATGATCCGGGGTGATCTTTTTTGCTTCGGCCAGAATGACCGCGCGCTCGATTGTATTTTCCAATTCGCGGACATTGCCGGGCCAATGATATTTCTCAAGCAGCGTGAGGGCTTCCCGGGTAATCGATTTTATTGGTTTGCGCATATCGCGGCAGTACTTCTCAACAAAATACGCGGCGAGTTCTTCGATATCATCGATTCGCTCGCGCAACGACGGGATATTGACCGGGAAGACCGACAGCCGGTAGTATAGATCCTCGCGGAAGCGCTTGTTGCGAATCAATTCCGTCAGGTCCATATTGGTCGCGGCGATTACGCGCACATCGACATCCACTGTTTTCGTCCCGCCGAGCCGCTCGAAATTTTTCTGCTGGAGCACCCTGAGCAATTTCGCCTGCAGGGATACATCCATGTCCCCGATTTCATCGAGAAAGATGGTGCCGGTGTGGGCGATCTCGAATTTGCCCATCTTCCGGGCATGGGCTCCCGTGAAAGCACCCTTCTCGGAACCGAACAGTTCGTTTTCAAGCAGCTCTCGCGGTATGGCGGCGCAGTTGATGGCGATATACGGTTTGTCTTTTCGCAACGAGAGTGTATGAATCGCCCGAGCGAAAAGCTCCTTGCCGGTCCCGGACTCTCCCTGGAGCAGAACCGAGGCGTCGCTGGCCGCGACTTTCTCGATCAGCCGGGAAATCTCCACCATTTTCTCGTTCTTGCCAATGATATTTCCGAATCCGCTCTTGGCCAGCAGTTCCTGGCGAAGCATCGTGTTCTCGGCAACCATCCTGCGGTTCTCGAGCGCGCGCGACACCAGCACACACAGATGCTCGGTATCGAACGGCTTGGTGATGAAGTCAAACGCTCCGAGTTTCATCGCCGCAACCGCGTCTTCAATCGTCCCGAAAGCGGTCATGAGAATGACGGAAGTCTCGCTGTCAACTTGTTTCACTTCGGAAAGCAACTGTAGACCGTCAATTTCAGGCATCTTGAGGTCCGTTAACACGACGTCATATGATTTAAGCCGGACAAGCTCGAGCGCCTTCTGTCCGGAGGCTGCAGAATCTACGCGATGCCCCTCTTCAGTCAGCGTCTCCGTCAGCATGTTCCGCATGGAGTCTTTGTCATCGACAACCAGAATATTAGGCATGTTTACTCCTGTGGGCAGTTTTCTCTTACCTTCCCCGCCAGCACAAAGAGTTCGGGTGGGGATTCTTCCCTATATATCGGCGGAGCACAGGGAGAATGTAGGAGGGAACCTGCGCAATTATCGGACAATCTCGGAGTCGTTCAAGCTATTGTCCGGTAATTCGTTCAATCGATATTCTGTCACCGACGGTGGACTTGAGATAGTAGACCCCGGTCGATGAAACCGGCGGCTTCACCTGACGGATGTCGCAAGTGAGCTTGTAGAAACCCAACCCAAAATGACGGACCAACAGAGGAGCTACCAGACGAGACCTGTCATCGAGCAAGTTGACGGAGACCACACAATTGTCTTCACGGACATTGAACTCGATTGTCGGGCCGAGCAGCTTATAGGCATCCTCCGGTTTGTCGACGAAAAACGAGTCGACACGGGCGGCTCGGATAAGAGTGAATAGCGTGTCAGACATTATTATCTGCGGCTCGATCCAGGTCTTCTCATAGTAGCCTGTGGTCGGCGCCTCGGGGGCATCGTAAACAACCGTCTGCCGCAACAGGCACCCGTTCACCAACACCAGTGACAAGAAGGCTCCAAAGGCGGCCAAAATCCGGCGATAGCGTTTATTGGAAGTCATTAAAGATCACTTTCCTGTGTATCGTCTGTCAAAGACATGGGAAAAATCCCCGACCGTAATGATGAACTTGTAAACACCGGGTCGTACCGTACTGTCCGGCTTCCAGACATAATCGAAACTTCCGGTCGAAAAGACTGAGTCTTTGAACGGCATCGTCACCAGTTTCCCGCGACGGTTGTAGATCTCCAGCGAAATCGAAGTCGAGTCGTTGTGAACATCGATGTGGAACGCGGGGCTGCTGTAACTTTCAGCCGGTTCCACCGAGCACGCGAGTTCTCCCCTTGCATATTCAGCAGTCACAAACCGGGCATCTACTTTGCCACACGTAGAAATACGATACTGGTATTGGCCGGCCGGGACGAATTGTCCGGAGTCATCCTTTTTGTCCCAGTAGAAATTGTAATAACCGGGTTTGAGCTGCTCGTGAATGAAGTGGCGAACGGCGAATCCCGTACTGTCCATTATGTCAACCGAGGTCTGGCATACCTGTCGCTCTACCGGCACCCAAATACGTACCCGCTGCGCCTCGGCCGGATCGACCGGCGGAATAGTAAAGTCCTTTGCTTCTGCGCTGATGGCGCCGGAGCAAATCAACAGCACGATTAGACATATCTTGGTCAATTTGGTTACATCCATGCTTTCAATCTATCTATTACACAGCCAAAAAGGCAAAGATATTAATAAAATGCACGGAAGGCCTTCCGGCAGTGAACATGAAGTCTCAAAACTGAACAGTGGACATCTACGGTTTGCAGATACGGCAGGGAGAAAGACCTTCACGAAGACCTTCCTCGCGGGTCTTGAACGTGCGATAATGCCCTTGCTTTAGAACCGCCACGGCCTGGCAGCCCGGACGATGCAGTCGGAACGAACCGTCCTTGGCCAAGTAGTACTCTTCTTTCACTTTGACCAGCGACCAGACACCTACGTGCCTATCCATGGCGCTTCGCTGAGCCTGCAGAAGTTCGCGGTTCAACGGATTGGATAAGTCATCGTCCTCAAACAGGTACAGATAGCCAAGCCCATTTTCAAGGATGATCTTGTTGACGAAAAATGAATCGACATAAGCGTAGCCGAGCAGTCTTCCGTACCGGTCGCGGCGGTTATCCACGTACTCCAGCCGGACAGACTTCCCCAGCGTGACCTGGGCCAACTCATGCTTTGCTTCATCGTAAAACGGCTCATCTCTCTCAGGAGTATCGATTGCCAGCAGGCGGACCCGATCACCTCCCTGCATCTCGAACGTATCACCATCGATTACTTTTGCGACAACAAACCGGTCTCCCGGCTTCCGGTCATGGCCGATATCTTCGACCAGCCGGAAGACAAGAATCGCCACCACCAGAATCAGCAGGAACGTCCATCGGAACGATTTCGATGATCGTTTACGCGCCATTGACCCGCACCTCCGACCAGCCCGCCTGGGTCGGGATTACCTCAATCACTTGCTCCACGCCGTCTTTGATATCCTCAATGTGCGTAATCAGCAGTATCTGGGGAAACCGCTGTTTAAGATTGGCCAGCGACCTGAGTATCAGTTCCTTGCGCTCATTGTCCTGCGACCCGAAAACTTCGTCGAGAATCACAAACGACCGGCTCAATCCAGCCGCCTCCGTCAGGGCAAGCGAGATGGCCAGTCTAAGGCACAGGTTGGCAAGATCCTTTTCACCGCCACTGAACCGGTCGACCCCGTAAGAGGAACCGCCATCCCAGACCTGCAAATTGTACTTGTCATCGAGTTCAACCATCGGGTATTTCCCTGCCGTCATCTCCGAGAATAACTTCGACGAGATATCAGCCAACGCCGGACGAATACCGGCGATAAGCTGCTTGCGATAATCCGCGAACAATGAACCAAGCTTCTCGCCGTAATAGTGAGCCGTGCGAAACTGCTCAAGTTCCTCCGCCTGACGATCGAATCCGGCCAGCTGTTCCTTTTTCCCGTCGAGTTCCTTCTGGTTCAGTTCAAGCTCTTTGGACAGCGAAGTATCTTTCTGTCGGGCCTCTTCCACTTTTGCCTGCGCTGCTGAAAATTCCTGCTCGATTTTCTGATGGGCCGATTCGGTGTAGTCAAGCTGATCCCAGCTTTCCTGCATTCGGCCGAGGTCTTTGCCGGCCGTTTCGATAGACACCGCAAGCTTCTCCGATTGTGCCTTAACTTCGGGCAGTCGGGTCAGGCTCCCCTGAAGATGCCCGGCGCGCTCTTTAGCCACTTCGAGCTGTTTCATCTGAGTGGCCAGGGCATCAAACCGGACCGGATCAAATGCCACGCCTTCGAGCTTCTTTAACTCATCGCCGACATGGCGGTGCTGTACTTCTGCCTGCCTGAAACGAAGCTGCAAATCGGCCTGTTCTTTAGTGACCGCCTCGAGTCTCAGCTTCAATTCCTGGGCGTGTTGACGCTGCTTCTCCAGTTCGTCCGCTTGCCCGCGGAGCTTTTCACCGACAGCTTGCTTCTTTGTCAGCAGAGCAGTCTTTTCGGATATTGCTGATTCAAGCTGGCGAAGTTCTGCGGCAAAATGATTCTGGATGCTGTCGTAATCATCGCCAAACGGCCTAAGACATCTATCACACTTTGATTCGGGGCCAAGATCAGATATCGAGGCGAGTTGTTGATTAAGCTTGGCGCGTTCATTCTCAAGAGCCTTCTTCTCGGCTGACAGATGTGTAAAATCAGTTCGCGCTGATTCGAGTTCGGTCTGCATATTTTGCACTTGAAGGGCAATATCATCCGGAATAGTACGTTTAAGTGAGGCAATCTCCTCGCCGCGGGCGTTGACAACGGTTATTTCCTGCGCGAGATGCTGAAGCTCCGTATCGAGTTCGGTCCTCCGTCGGGTCAACTGATCTCGCTGACCGACTTGTCCTTTCAATTCGGCAAGGCGGTCAAGGTCGGCTCGCACCCGGGCGAACTCGGCCAATGGCTCCCGCAAACCATCTAATTCCAGTTGGGCCTTGTTCAGTGATTCCTGTTCGACCAGCAACCGATCCCTCTGGTCGGCCAGTGAACGCAGAGATTTCTGCTGGGCGTCAATTTGAACTTTGAGGTTTGACCACTCGGCCTTCCTGGCCTGACTGGCGGTGTAGTCTTTGGTGTTTTGTTCAAGACGGGAGCGGGCGTCCGCGAGCGCTCGGAGGGCATCGGCCACGGGCTGCTGGAGCGCGGCAATGGCCTTATTCAACTCAGCCACGCGGCGTTCAACGATTTCACGTTCCCTAAGATTTCGCTCAACCAGACTTGCCTTCTCCTGATTGATCCGGGTATCATCTTTGACCTTTTGAATGGCCTTATCAAGCCGTTCGATTCCGAGCATACCTGCAATGTGGTCACGGCGTTTGGATGGCTGCAAATCTGACAGCGCATTCAGTTCCGACTGCCTCGCCAGAAACGAGCTGAGAAATCCCCGCCAGTCAAGACCAAGAAGCTGTCCGACATACGTCTTGGTTTCACTCACCCCTACCGACTCGGTGGCATCACCTCGAAACAGATCGACTTCGGCCCGTTCCGATCGTCCGATCAAGCGACGAACAACCCGGTACTTCTCCTCATTAATAGAGAAGGTCAGGGAAACCTCACAGTTTTCGTCTTTTCCGGCGTAAGTAGCCTTGATTTCGTCCTTGCCGGTACGGGCGGCCTGATTGCCATAGAGCGCCCAGGCGATTGCTTCTATAATGGAGGACTTGCCGGCGCCGTTGCGGCCGATTATTCCAATGACCTTATCGGGGAATTCCAGCCTGCCCCGCTTGATCACCCGGAAATTCGTTATATCCAGGGAAATTAGTCTCATCGTTTGGGCCAAGCTACGGCTTCTTGGTGCATGATGTCAAGGACATTGGCCGGCTTTTGACGGCCCTTAAAAATTTACGTCCCACAAAACCGAATGGCCGCCTCCGCGTAGGGCAGGATTCGTCTTCGAGCCTGCCCTTGCCCGTAGCCCGGTGCGTGTTGTCGACGAAGGCATGCCTACCGGCATGCTGGATGGCCGCCTCTAAGAAGATGCGTCCCTACGAAGATGCGTCCCCACACAAAACCGGACGGCCGCCTCCGCGTAGGGCAGGATTCGTCTTCGAGCCTGCCCCTGTCCGTAGCCCGGTGCGTCTAGTCCGTAGCCCGTTACGTATTGTCGACAAAGACATACCACACCTTGCCAAAGGCACGCTCTTGTCACCCCCGCGAAGGCGGGGGCCCATCTTGAATCGTGGATTCCCGCCTGCGCGGGAATGACAGGCGGTGGCTCTGGGTTTCCCCGCGAAAATCCCGCCCGGAGGGTGGGGCACCCCGGACAGCTCAAATTACATGGACTCTACCCAAAAATGCCGGTTTTCCGGTATTTTCCGGTATTTTGCCCCAAAAACCGTGCCGGGCCGTTATTGGAAATTTTTTCCGGAACTCCCCGGATTAGCCCTTGACAAAAAGTCCGAAACTCTTATACTTAGGACGAGCGTGTGTTTAGTTATCTGGCAAGTCCGAGAGCCAAAAAGTGACGAACCGGATAGCGACTACTACCTTTCTTGAAACAAACTTTACTACTGCTAATGAAACTAAGACTGCTTCGGCAGTCGATTAAGTATTGTACGTTCGTCTTGTACGCCCTTTGAGGCGGAAGGGACGGCGGGCAGTACCCGTTTGTTTACAGCCGGTAAAGCCATTCCTCCATCAATTCCCACTCTATTCGTTAACTTCACTAACCATCTTAGAGTCTGTACTTTAAGGAGGTGTATACGCGACATCAGACTGAAATCTCGTGGTTATCAGAAGCACAGGCTATTACAGCTAAGTGGAGTTTATCATAACAGTTATGGTGACCTCCGACTCCAAAATAGGAAATACAATGAATTCGTTGGCTGAAGTTTTATCCCACCATTCCCTAGACACTCTGGGATGCTGCAGGCTGCCATATGGCTCGCAAGAGTCCGGTAGTGTGCTCGACTTCGGCTGGGCGAATAACCTATTTTTCCTTATAAGGAGGAAATAAATGTTAAAAAGACTGTTAATAGCAGTATTCGTTTTAGGTCTCGTTCTAGCCCTGAGCGGTACGGCATTTTCAGACAGTGTCTTGAAGAATTACACCGACGGATTCGAGAAGAATCTAAAGGCGCCTTTGGCGTCTGCGGAGAAACCCTCGGCTCTGCCGGCCCAGCCGGCCTTTAAGAAACCGGCGTCTGCAATACAGAAGCTGCCGGCGGGTTTGTCGGTTCCGACTCCTCCGCTGCAGTATTTCTGTGATCTTCAGGATTATACAAGCGGCTCCGCCGCTTACTTCTGGACGATACCGGATGCTTATGGCGACGACCTATTCAACATGCGTTTTACTGCCGATGCCAACTTTGATTGTTCTCTCAAAGTCGCGCATTACCTGATGTACTGGCCGGCGTTTGTCGGAACTCCCGACTTCCGGGCGTATGTCTGGGCTGATGACGGCTTTGGTTTCCCGGGCGCGAAGCTCGACTCTGTCGACATCCCCTGGGCGACCATCGATGCGGAACATACGGCGCAAGCCAGTAACCTGTTCTTCATCTCGGCCGACTTCAGTGCGTCGAACCTCATCTTCTCCGATGGAGAGAACTATCACATCGGCTGGACCGTCTTACAAGGTGTTGATCCGTCAGCTACGCTGGCGATCATCTCCGACGCTGCGGATGGTCCGTTCGCTGGCGAAGAACGTGCCAGTGAAAACTATGCCGGCACCTGGGGGACGATGTTAAACGACTGGGGCGATGATGTAAGTTTCTTCATCCTTGCCGAACGTTGTTGTGGTGAAATCCCGTATTCCGATTGCTACACTCAATCTTACATGAATCCAGCGTCATATCCTTCGTATACTTGGCAGACACCGCACCCGGTGTATGGCTTTAGTGACTTTGCGGAACGCTTCACGACTGAAGGTCCTGAGACCCTCATGTCAGTGGATGTGGACGTATTTCAGTCCGGTTCGCCGCTGCCGTATATACCTGGAAATGACGATGTTATTGTCACCGTTTACAGTGACAACGCTGGACTGCCAGGCGCGCAAATCGCACAGGTCACGATTCTGGGCGGAACATATCCGTTCTATCCGGCGTCTGCCCATGCGGATTTCTCGTCGCTTAATCTGGTTCTGGAAGGCGACTTCCATATCGGTTTGAGCACGAGCGCTGCGTTTGGTTCCGGCGACGGTGAAAAGTTCCTGAGCGACGGCGATGACGGCGTCCAGGGACGGTCGAATCTATTCGATGCACAGGACCTCATGGGCGGCGGGCCGATCTGGTGGCCGCTGGCTGATGTATATGGCGCAGACGACAACTTCGGAATCTACGCCAACCTGTGTAAAGACGAGTATTACAGTTGTTCGTGGCAGGATTGGGGCGCTGCGGTAACGAGCGTCTATCCGGTCCCGGATGCGAATCCTATAATTGAATGGGGTCAGCAGTTCAAAGCCGATGCCGGCAGCGAATGCATTCTCAAAGACCTCACCATCTATATGTATCGCCATCCGTCGGATTCACTCCGCCCGAACATGTACACGTATAACACGAACATTAACGTGTATGACAGCCCGGGCGGCTCGCTGCTGTATCAGAAGGTGTTAACACCGGCTGATTATGCCGCGGCCGGTTATACCGGTTCGAACTTCTACGGCTTCCTGGTCATTGATCTGGTGGTACCGGATGTAGTCGTTCCTAACGAGTTCATGGTGGGTGTCGAATCGGTCGCCCCGACTCGTGACGAAGGTATCCGTATCACGTATCAAAGCGCAGGCGGCGGTTACCTGAACTCAACCTGGATCAATGCTCCGGCTTTCGGTGGCTGGCTCCCGGCTACGGCACTCGGACTTGCGGCCGACATGGGTATGACCATGGACGCCAAAGTCTGCTGTATTCCGTTCAGCGAAGCTACCTGTACGCCGGGCTCTGATGCCGGCTGGGCAACCATGCAGGGCAACCAGGCTCGTACTGGTGCGTCCAACCTCGCCCTTGGCGATGCATGGTGCAACCTGAACCTGAACTGGGCTTATGTCGACGCTACTCAGCTTGTAGCGTTCTGCGGCCCGGTCATCTATGGCGACAAAGCGGTGTGCGCGTTCTCGAACAAGTACATCGTATTTGATCTTGCCACGGGTACCCCGGTCTATACACTGACCGGCGCGCTTGGTTCGGGTACGCTTATTGGTACTTCCGTTCGTAACACCCCGACCATTGCCAACATCGACATCGTCGGAACTCCGACCGACGTCATGTTCTTCACGGGTGGTTCGACCCAGTCAGTTGGTGCGGTGAATTTCAACACCGGCGCCCTGATTTGGGAACGTTCCGTAGTTACCTTCGGTGCTTCCGCGCTTACCGGGCAGACCCGTTGGGCAACTCTCACCCTGCTCAATGTTGGCGGTATGAACGTCCTGTTCTACTCGACCGACAACGGCAAAGTGGTTGCGGTTGACGCTACCAATGGCGCGAAATTCAACCAGACCAACTATCCGGGTCTGGGCTGGCCGGATGCTAACAATCCGCAGACCCTGACCGGCGCCACGTACATCTCCGGCGCGACCGACGGTAACCGGCTGTTCTACAGCACGGCGTCCGCCGCTACCGAAGGCGATGTATATGGTATTGATGCTGCGACCGGCGCGATCGACTGGACCCTTTCGGGTGCGGGCGGTCTGCAGGCGCAGAATATCTATGTATCTTACAACTATCCGGAAGGTTTCCGTGGCGGCGTTGCCTACGACGGCGGTAAATTGTACTGCGCTTCGTATGCGAACGACCTCGGCGTGAGCGATCACCCGACCGATGGCGTGTACTATGTCATCGATGCCGGCACCGGTACCCTCCCGATTCCTGCTGTTGCTTCTAACCGTGTCCAGTACAGCACTCCGATTGTCGACGTGGCGCGCGTTTTCCTGCCGAGCTTGACTCAGTGGGCGACTCCGACCGCGGGCGGCAATCTTGTTGCTTACAACAAGACCACGTCGACTGTGGCTTGGCTTGCGACCAGCCCGGGCGGCGGCCGTTATTACATGAGCGGCTTCCGTACGTGCGAACCGGGTGGTGTGGATGATCTGCTCTTCGTGTTCAACGAAGACGGCTTCCTGGAATGCTGGAACTCGGTTACCGGCAGCGAAATATTCAGACGCCGTGTGGATCACATCGGCGGCCTGAACATTGGTATGAATGGCGCGATCGCGCAGGCTACCGGCGGCGCGATTCACGTGATGTTTGCGGACTACTACGGTGGTCTGTATGACTTCACCCAGGGCGCCGACAGAGCCCGCCTCCAGATCGAGACCTATCATCCAACCGGTCCGGTCGAATTCGGCTCCAACCCCGCTCTGCCGGTTGACTTTGGTCCGATCATCACCAATACCGGTTGTACCGACCTGATTTTCGCCAACGTCTATGTTGATGAGAACGTGATTATCGGTACCGACCTTCCTGACTTCTCGGCCGGCGTTATTCCGAAGAATCTGGAAGAGCAGGCGAGCAAGATCGCTAATGACCTTGCCCGTGACGCCTTCCTTTCGAAATTCCAGCAGCCGAGACAGTCCATTGATGAGAGCATGACGTCCGTTCGCGATATCAATCTTGGCAAGGAAACCAAGCGCACCGCCGCCGGCGTACCGGCCTGGTTGGTTAGCCTGGATCATCCTACCGCGGGCGATATCGTTCCGGCCGGCGGCACCATCAATCTGCAGTTCACGGTCAATCAGACTTTGATCAACCGTGGCCCGCAGTCCTGCTATATCGCATTTGACGCCAACGATCCCGACTTCTTCCTGAACAACACGCCGGAATATGCCGATGCGTTGCTTCCGGAAATCTTCCTGACGGTGGTCGGCGGCTGCTTGATCGATACCACGGAACTTGACTTTGGTATCGGCCAGGCCAATATGCAGTGGGTTACCAACACCGGCCGTTTGGGTACCGGTGACTGGGATCCGCATGCCTTTGATATCGACGGCGATGCTTCGTCGTTCTATCAGGGCACGTATGTTTATGGCGTGTCGCACTTCCGTATCGCCATGAACACGCAAGACTGGTCGTCTGGCGGTGGCGAAACGGATGCTTGGGTTTCCATGCAGCCGGATCCGAACTTCTGCGATGACCAGTGCAAGCCTCCACTCACCGCCGACGTGCCGGTGGGCGCAATCACCAGAGATGGTGGAGCGACCTACGACCCGTTGTTGGCTGATGTGGTTTGCAAGACCTATCTCGACTCCGTCCAGAACTTCGGTGATGGCGCGGGCGGTTGGGATTGGAGCGCCTTCGGCGCCGCGTTCGACGATACCCTGAGCATGGGACTGCGGGTCGATTCCAAGACCTACGGTATCAAAGATGCTCCGGAATTCGCGAACATGACGTTTGAAGTCATGACCGTTACTGAACGCAACGGCCTCCCGGTCGACAACTGGTACTTCGGTACCATGATCGACTATGACGTCGGTACCGATACCGCGGCTCTCGATGCCAGCATCTCCACGGCGTGGTCATACACGGCTGGAGGCAATGGCGACGCGGCCTGGGGTCTCATAAAGGTGCCGTTTGGCGGTTGCGACGGTGAAGGGCCGATGATCAACGTGAAAGCGTTGAACGCCGACTCTGCCCAGTTCAGAAACGACGATGCCGCGACCAATTACAACAAGTATTGGGATAAGGCATACGAGTATATGAGCATGGGCCCGGGTGCGTACTCGCACGCGAACGTCAGAAACGGTTCTGACCAGGAATTCCACGCGACTATCGCTGGCCACGACTTCGCCGGCGGTGACTCCTACAAGTTCGGCGTAGCCCAGTTCGGCTTCGCGGGTGGCGTAGTGAGTCCTGCTCTGTCGTCCAACTACGCCGCGCTTGCCAACACTGTAAACAAGTGGGCAGGTTTCGGTCGTGGTGACGTAAATGATGACGGCGCCGTAAATATCGCCGACATTATTTATCTGGCCGGGTATGTGAATAACGGCGGTCCCGGACCGATTCCGTTCGTCCATACCGGTGACGTGAACAACGACGGTCTCGTCAACGCAGGGGATATTACATACATGATCAGTTTCTACTTCGATTGCGGCCCGTGCCCAGTCGGCGCCTGGACTCTCTAATCCGGGTAGTAGTACTATAGATCGGGAAGCGAGGACCTTCGGGTCCTCGCTTCTTTTTTGTATCTGTCTTTGCCGACATATTGTATAATGGGGCAAATGGCTGAACCGACTACCGACAAAACACAGCGCGAAATTGGCGGCCTGCTGGCCGATCTGTTCGAAATCTCCGCCGTCTATCAGCACGGCCAGAATATCATTTTCAGCCTGAACAACTACTTCAATCGTGAAAAATCCGTCGAAATGCTTCGTGAACGCCTCAAACTCGCCGGCTACAGCTATACCCTTGACCAAACCGACAGCCAGTTGACCCTGAGCATCAACCCGAAACGCAAATTTTCCGTCCCGCCCCTGAACATCATTCTGTTTGTCCTGACACTGATTTCGGTGTATATCGTGCCGGTTTTCCTGCGCCAGGCGGAGGCGGCCGGGTTCAGCAATGCCTTCGGTCGGACTCTTGACGCGCTCAGGCAGGGACAGGCAATACAGTTCACGCTCTGCCTGATGTCTATTCTGTTCATTCACGAGATGGGACATTACATTGCGAGCCGCCGGAGGAACATAATCACCTCGTTTCCTTATTTCATCCCGGCTCCGAATATCATAGGTACATTCGGCGCGATTATCAAATCCAAGACCCCCTTCCGGAATCGACGGGACCTGATAGAGGTCGGCGCGGCCGGGCCGATCGCAGGCTGGATTGTCGCCGTTGCCTGTCTGGTGTATGGACTTACTACGTCCACTATTGTGCGTTTGTCGATGATCCCGCCGGGCGAAATGGGCTTCGCCCTTCAGGGAGAATCGATCCTGATGCGACTTCTGACCCTTTCGATCATGGGACCGGCGCCCGAAGGAAGCGTCTATGCACTGTCGGAGGCGGCGTACGCCGGCTGGGTCGGTCTGTTGATCACAGCGATCAATCTGCTGCCGATCGGGCAGCTCGACGGTGGTCATATCCTGTTTGGTCTCTTCCGCCGCAAACAGCATATACTAGGATATATTGCCATGGGGCTATTGCTTCTGCTCGGCTTTCAGTCCAAACTATGGTGGGTGTTCGCGATATTCGGATATGTATTTGGGATAAAGCATCTGCCGACGCTCGATGACAGTCGCCCGCCGGGACGAATTGCAACGACCATGGGGGTGGTCGCTATCGTCATCCTCGTGCTATCGTTTACGCCGGTGCCTTTTCGGTTGTAGTTGGAGCGGCATTGAGCTGGTTGATATCTTCCGGGCGGCCGTACATCTCAACGAAATTTATCTTCCCTTGCCGGATGACTTCGATAAAGACCTCGACCAGTGCCGGATCAAATTGTCTTCCACTGAAATTTTGAAGCTCCGAAATCGCCTTGGCGAGACTTCCGCCTTTCCGGTAGGGACGATCTGACATGATGGCATCGAAAGTATCAGCGACCGCCAGCAGGCGTCCCTCGATCGGGATGTCTTTCCCCTTCAGCCCTTTCGGATAGCCGGTGCCGTCGTACCATTCATGATGCGCGATAATATACGGGATGGCCGGCTTAAACAGGTCGATCCCATGTATGATATTGTAGCCGAGTTTCGGATGGCTGTTCATTTTCTTGCGTTCTTCCTCGGTGAGCCGTCCCGGCTTGTTAAGTATGGCGTCGGGGACGCCTATCTTGCCGATATCATGCAGGGTGCAACCCATGACGAGATTGTCGATTTGCGCCCTGTCCCAACCCAGTTCATGGGCGATAAGTTCGGCCAGTCTGCTCACCCGGTCGGTATGCCCGGCGGTGTATGGATCCCGCGCCTCAATTGCCTTGGCCAGTCCCCGGATAGCGTGCAGGTAAGATTGCTGGAGGTCCTGGTAGAGACAGTGGTTGGCGATTGCCGAGGCGGCCGAATTCGACAGGATCGAGAGAACATCGAGCTGACCCGCCGTGAGTTCATCGAATCGACTCAGAATGAGCAGGTTGATGACGCCATGCAAACGGCGGCGAATGAATATCGGCTGGGCGATAAGGATTTGCGACAAAGCCTGACCGTCGAGTAGTACCTGTTGCCTACGTATGGCCGGTTTACCGCTCTTGGTATAAATGAACTTGTCAATGGAGGCTTCGTCGAGCACATTGGCTCGATATTTCTCATCATCGCAGCACTCCACATGCCCCACGATATCCTTGCTTTCCGGATCTATGATTATGGCGGATGCCGCGGTAGCGGACAGCTCTTTCTTGGCTGATTGGACGACCAGCGCAAGAAACTCGTCGATATTGCCCTCGGCGGTACCGGCATTGGCTACCTGGAGAAACTCAACCTGACCTTCGAGCTGAACATTGGCACGTAACACCCGCTGGTGTTCCAGTCCGCGGGTGATGGCGGCTCGCAAAAGATCGAGCTTGAACGGTTTGACCAGAAAGTCATACGCGCCCTTCTTGAGCACCGAGATGGCTGTTTCAACCGTCGGGTGGGCCGTCATGAGAATAAAGATGGCGTCGCGGTGATTTGCCAGCGTGGTGTCCAGCACCTGCACCCCGGAACAATCTTTCATCACCAGGTCGGACAGGACCAGGTCGACATGATTGTCACGAATAAAGGTGATCGCTTCACGCGCATCGGTGAATGCCTTGACGGAATATTTGTCCGAAGCCAGAGCCTCGACGATGATATTGCAGATATAGGTCTCATCGTCGACTACAACAATACTGGCGCTGCGGTTTTCGAACATGATTCTCCCTTCGCGTCGGTTGAATTCATGTTAGGTATCGGATAAATGGGTTGATTCCGAAGAGAAAGATTGGTAACTGTATAATTATTGAGCTTGGATTTGCGCCATACATCTTAGGATGTAAACTGGTCTGCCTTATAGGAAGAACGCACCAGCGGCGCCGAGAAAACCGTCCTGATTCCTGCCTGCATCGCCAGATGCTTCATCTGTTCGAATTCGTCAGGATGAACATAGCGGTGAACCGGGAGATGATTTTTCGAAGGCGCAAGATACTGCCCGATGGTTAACATTGAAACGCCGGTATGGGCAAGGTCCTCGAATAACTGCGAAAGCTCGTCGAGGGTCTCCCCCAATCCAACCATGATGCCCGATTTAGTCAAAATACCGGAATGATCCCTGACATACCTCAGGAGATCGAGGGAGCGGGCGTAATCAGCGCCGGGACGGACGGACGAATAGAGTCTCGGCACCGTTTCCAGATTATGATTGAAGATGTCCGGGGCGGCGTCGATTATTACATTTGCCGCGTCACGGCTTCCCTGGAAATCCGGCGTAAGCACCTCGATGGTGACGCCGGCGATTCGTTTGCGAAGTTCCAGGACAACCTGAGCAAACTGCCCGGCACCGCCATCAGGCAGGTCATCCCGGGTAACCGAGGTTATCACGACATGCTTGAGTTTCAATTCGTTTGACAGCATCGCCACCCGGATCGGCTCATCCGGATCTACCTCGGTCGGTTTACCCGATGGTACGTCGCAGAACCGGCAGTTTCGCGTACACTGCGGTCCGAGAATAAGAAACGTGGCCGTCCCGCGATTAAAACACTCCCCCCGATTGGGACAGTTCGCCGCCTGGCAGACCGTGTTGAGGTGATGCTTCCGAAGAAGCTGGCTCACTTCATCGTACTTATTGCCGCTGAATGCCTTAACTCTAAGCCACTCCGGTTTTCGTTCGCGCGAATTCATCACCATTTCCTGTTCAATTTCTGCACATCGACTGGCGCCGGGTACTTCGGGCCGCGAAACCCGGCTTTTGTCAACCACTTCCCGTCAAGTATAAGCGAAAACGCTCGATAATCAACATAAGAATGCATTGAAACAACCTTGATAGGAGCTACCATGTCTCGATCACGTCAGGGACTGCTCTACCTGCTTGTCATCTCGCTCGTAGCAGCCGGGCTCAGCGCCGCCGGCAAACCTGAGGCGCGTATAGAACTTATCAGCAACCCTGTCTTCCGGAGCCTCAACCCGTATACCAGCATCAGTTCCGCCGATACCTGTGTGGTTCGTCACGATGCCGGGGCGGTGTACAAGATCGATGGCTGGGTAGTAGGCAATGAGCTTTACAAGAGTTATCTGGACCCTTCCCTGACGTGCACCAATCCATATCCATTCACGGTCACCGAAATCAATATGCCGATGTATTTCGCGGACGCTACTCCTATCAGCGTATCAGTCGACATCGAATTGGCCGATATGACCGATCCGTCCTGCCCTTTTCCCGGGGCATTGGTAGCGATGTCGACGCAATGGGATCTCGAGGTGCCGGCTACCGGCCTATATGATATCTGGATACCGCTGGATACGCCGTTTGTAGTCACGGGACCGTTCTTTGCCGGATTCTATATTGGCAATTATTTCGATGCGGCGGCAGGTGCGGCGATTATCACCGACGACAATCCCAATGCTACGTGCATGTCGTACAACATCTGGAACGACTCAGTCGGGTTCATAGACATGCTCAACAACCAGTTCTGGAATTTCCCGGGGCAGCTTGTGCTCTATGCGGCGGGCATCCCGGGCGGCACCGGTGGCGGAACAACCCAGCCCGCTCCTTTGGTCAAGTTACTTGCTCCGGCTGAAAATAAGAATCTGTACGCAGAGGCAATGCTCTGGGCCGACGAGTATTCCGGCTCCACGATTATCGACTATGTTTCGTTCTCATACTCGAACGGCGGCGCTTTTGTTGCGATCGGTCAGGATTTCAACGGCGCTTCGCCGTTAAGAGACGGCGTATCCAACGCTGTAGCCGGTGATGGATACAGTTATATTTGGAATTTCAGCGGACTCCCCGAGGGCGCCTATGTCATCCGGGCAACCGCGCATGATACGACCGGACGGACGGCGACCAGCGATGTTACAGTATATATTGATCCTACTCCGCCTACACCGACAGTCATCGGCCCGCTTTCAGGCACCAGCATTTGTCCATCGTTTGACATGATCTTCAATGACAATGATGAAAATCTGAATCGCGTCGACCTCTATCGCAAGAAAGCTGACTCGGCCTATTCCGCAGGACTTGTAACTCTCAGCGAATTCAAATTCGGCGATAGCAATGGGAATCCAAGTGATGGCAATCATGTCGCGTCGGGCGAGTACGCCGAATATTACTCCGGTCCGGTTGCCGCGGCCCTGGCGATAAAGCTCTGGGCAGATCGGGGATACCCCCTGCTGATGCGCGAAGGTTTGGTCACGTTGACACTGGATACCCTTGTGGAAAGAATGGCTGTCTTGTTCAACGTGCGTGCCAATCATGGTTGTTATGATGAACTGGTCTATTCGGGGCTGAAGGACTTTAATGCATCCAAGTCCAGTCCGCTCTCCCTGTCAGTAACGCGCAATCCCGGTTACTTCGCATTAAGACAGGCGGTGGAAGAAGAGCAGCGCTCTGCGTTGGTGGCACTGGGCAATACGCCGGGGTTGTGGGTGGCCGTCGATGGGTTCCGCGGATGGAAGCAGCTTGATGGTTCGTATCGTGTCTCCATCTGCAATCCAACAACCGGCCTCAAAGAAACGGTCTCGGTGCGGGACAATGCCGGTCAGAGTGAGATGTATTTCGGCGGAGCCTGGAAACGGATCGATATGATGATCAGTATGGTCCCATTGGGATGGGCAGTGTCGAGAACGGCGGTCGGCACCGACACGAATGGCACCAACGGCTGGGCAATCAGCGTCAGTACGGCCGGGTTTGTCGATGGCGAACAGTATTTCTTCCGGGCCGAGGGCGTGGATAATACGGCGCTTCGCGATGTCTCCACCGTGCTGGTTCAGTTTGATTGTTCCAGTTACTATATGCACGGGGATTACAACAACGACGGTCGCGCTAACATTGCCGACCTGAATTATCTTGTCGCTTTTATCACTCATGCCGGGCCGGCGCCGGTGGGCGGCTCGGGTCGGGCCGACGCCAACTGTGATAGCCGCGTCAACATCGGAGATGTAGTCTACTACGTAAATTACATGTTTGGCACGTCAGCCACGCCGTGTCGATAAGATTCCACGGTGATAATCAAATGAAGAAGCCGCGCCGAGCGCGGCTTCTTTTTTGGCAAGTCTCACTGCTGCTTGCGGGCAACCGACGCATTAATGGCTCGTCGGGCAATCTCTTCAGTGATGCCGCAGATTTCGATCAACGCGTCGACCGCTTCATCCAGATGCTGCAACCACTCATTCTCCGGGTACCTGGACCTGAGGTCATCGGTTACCTCATTCGCGATAGTCGCGATAAAGCCGGCGTATTGCTTTCGTTTACCTACCGCCAGAAATGGTATGATATATTTCTTGGCGACATGGCCGATCAGAAGAAGTCCGACCGAACCAAGAATCCCCAGCCATGATCCGGAATCAAGTAAAAGCGATTCCAATTGTCCTCCTCCTCTTTATAGGTGAAACCAGATTGATTACCACGTAAGCGACCAATGAGATGTCGCCGGGACCGATAGCCGCTGTCGCAGAACGGTGCCATCATCGCGGCGAATAGTGAACTCATACAGTGAACCGGCCGGTGTCAGCGAATCAGATGGGATCAAATCGAAATAAAAATAGCCGGTTTCGTCCGTCACCGAAGAAACAGAGAAAGGCGACACGATCAAATCGTGAAAGCGCACCACTCCGCCGGGCAAATATGCCTGGACGTCGGCTGCCTGTTGGGGAGTGCCATCAAGACCGTACAGGAATCCGTAGACACGGCAGAGCCCCGGTGACAGCGGCGTACCCGGATCAAATCGCCTTCCGTATACTGTATCAGGCAGACCCGATCCTGCCTGAATGGTGTCATACGCCTGAAACAGAAATCCTGTCGCATTGACCACTGCCAGATACTGACCTGCGTCGAGGTTCAGGCTCGCATGACCATCGATGTCAGTCATCGCAATTCCGAGAAGCGCTGTCTGAGTCAGATTTCTGACGGCGATTCTTGCGCCTGGAATAGCTAATTGAGATGTGGAATCATAGGCGACCATTGCGTGAGTAATAGCGCCGCCACCACCGGTCAACCCCGATATTGGCGCATCAAGATAGGCGCCGAAAGTCCCCGACCCCTGATGATTTTGCTGGGGCGTATTCCAGATCCATCGGGCTATTGATGTCGAGTCTGAGCCGCTCCCCGCGGCGCCGGAGTCCGCAGACGCCGCCACCTTATGCCAGTAGCCAGCATCAAACAAATCCGAATCCCTCCCGAACAGTGTGTCCGCAATCTCCCCGGCGGAAAGCGTCGAACGATAATACTCCGGATTTTTCGTCAGTACTGAGTCAACCAACGGGTCAAAGCCATCGACATGCTCCACCTCGGCCTGCCGGGCAACCCAGATCGCCTGGCTCTGAAGTGAATCGAGAAGTTCGGAGATGATACTCAGCTGATCATCGAAATCGGACGCAACAACTTGAAACTGGCAGCCGTTCATCCAACGTAGCAAGGGAGTGTCCCGCTGCGCAATTATCGTAAGCGCGTATACTCCCGGTTGACCGAGTCCATCGATATCCGCTACCGAAGCCCTGTATCGGTACACCGTCACATCGGACAGCACTGAGGAGTCAAGACGCGCCGAACTGACGGTAATTCGTTCGGCAAAAACGGAATCACCCGATGGGCCGGTGGTCAGGACGAAGAAACTATCGGCGTAAGTCGGATTGCCCAGCGAGTCACAATTGATGACCGGCACCGTGATGGAGTCTTCGGGACCGCCACCACTGTTGTTGACTACGCCCGTCCCGGACGCTGTAGATATGAACAGTGTTGCCAGAATCAACGACGCCACACTTTTTCGCATATCTCCTACCTTCCTCCAGTATGAATCCAAGATTGTTGCTCCTTTTGACGACGTAAACTGCTCACGCCCGGCGATGAAGTTCCGGTCGAATAGACTGCGTAAATACTCAATAACATGGTGCCATTCACAACATGATCCCAAGTTGCCCCTAATTGTGTTGAGGTTGTCTGGCGAGAGTTCTGGCCGGAAATTCCTGTGTCGTACTGGATCCGCGTGCCATTGATTGGATTTCCCACGCAAAGGGAATAAGTGGTGCCGTTCGTCAGTGATTCACCGATGTCCACTCCGCGCCAAGTCACGGAACTTCCGGCACCTGACACGGTTGCGGCATTGCCTGCTCTCTGGGATGGATTGCCTGACTCGACCGTATACATGGCTATGTCGGCGTAATACGTGCCTGCCGAGTAGGATTTCAGGCAAGCGTACAGAGAATCGACTGTCTCTGTGCCGTCTGCCGTGAAGAAATATGCGCTGTTCTTATTCCCCCACGCCTCTACCGTACTTAACGCGGTACTAGAGGCGCCTGCTGTGCTGAATCCGAAGGTTGGAGCAATAGTGACCGGGTAAACGGCACGGTCCAGAAAGATCGGATCGATTTTGATAGTGAGCTGGGAGGCCTCCGCGTCAATCCACAGATCTGCCCACACCGAATCTCCTGAACTGTCCCATATTCTTGGGCGATAGATGTGAAATGCTTTTCCGGTAGAAGTTCCCCGACGGTCTGCCATCGGCGACGAATAGTAAGCAGCCCACGAGTTCACGACTGAATCGGGTCGTTCTGAGCCCAGGGACTTTTCAAAGTCGCTCAGGCCATCCTGGTAGTAAAACGTCAGGCCCCGTATTATCAGCGGGAATATGAACTGATTAGCAACCGGCCGGCTCTCAAGACAAAGCAGCCATTCCAGACAGCCATCTTCACGCAGAAATATTTCCTGGAATTGTTGATTGCCTGTACCGCCGATTCTAACATAACCCTGACCGGACTTCTCCGTGGTGTACCGTGGATTGTCCGGTGGCTCGTTGTCTTGAAGACTGACCGCCAAAAAAGAGCGGCCATTCAAACTGCCAATACGGATCTCCGGTGCCCCTTCCGGCGTTGATGCTCCTTCGACTGTTACCAGTGTCTGACTTCGTGCACCATCTGCAGATGACGCCCCTCGTGGATAGACAACCGTGGATAAATCGGCTCCGGCTGCCACATCGAGAGTCCCGCACTGCGCACTTGGACAAAATATCACTGCGAGCATCAAGCAAGTCCCGATTGTGGATCTAAACCGCATCTTGTCGCTCCACCCTTTTTTTTGTGCGCTTGGTCTTTTCACCTTTCGACGCCAATTCCTCTTTCCGTATCTTCTCGAGCATCTGCCAGAATTTGCGTTGCTCCGAGTTTGACGGGCTCACCTTACGTCGCAATTCGATCATTTTCAGAAAGTCTCCCAGTTTCGGGTTTTCATCGATATTGTTGCGAATCTGCCGGTAGTATCGTGCGATCAGGTCATCGAGCAAAGCTATCGCTTCCCCAAAATCCTCCTCTCCAAGGTCTCCACCCTGCATTTATGCCCCCATCTCAAGAACCAGCAGGTCGACCATGATGGGTTCCGGCGCTCTTACGTCTCGGGCAACTCGAAAAGATTCCCCGGATTCCCGGCCGATAAGGAAGGCGTTGTATGCCGATCGAGAGCAGATAATAATGCGCGGATTGACGATTGATTCGGGCAGGTGATTCCCCCGAAAATCACACAAGTCCGCGAACCGGAGCACTTGAGTTACGCCCCCGATATCGACAGTATGATACATGACGGAGCGCTGTCCCTCGACATTTTCGACCATAAGCATATCGAATTGGCCCCACGATGTCGTGCCCCAAATGTGTATCTCAGGCACATACCACGTTCTCAGATTACCGAGCGTCAGGAAAACCGGAAACATTCAACCTCCTTTAACTTAGAGTCGGATGGGACAGGTCAGTCGCGGGCGGGCGGAATGAGCGGAGCAAGTCTTCAGACCTTTCAGCATAATAATCCGCCAGTTTCATCCACATCGACGCAGTTCTGTCGCTGCCTCCCGCGTTCATCAAATCCCGCGTAACGGCGGTTCGGCAGACAATCTCAAGCGCCCTGCAGGTGGCGGCGACCTGAAGAACCGGATCTGCTCCGAACTGACGCGATGGATCCACCGCCCTTTCCACCAGGCCGTCGGCCTCCGCCACTGCCGCCTCGAGCGCTGGTTCGGTCACACCTGAATACCGGGGTGTGTAATCAAGATAGACCTGTTCACCGGAAGCGATATTGCCGCTCAGGAGACGTTTAATTGTGCCACTCGATGTTCCGATACTGTAGTCGACACCATTGACATACAATTCAAACGCGAGATACCAGATCACGACCGGGTCGCCTGCTTCGAGTCGTCCTGATGGCTTTATTGTCAGCATCGCGCGAGTGTAGTCAATGACATAGTCCTCGTTTTCTACATAGAGTATTCCTCTTGAAGAATCCGAGGCCACAGTCACCGTTCCGGGAATCAGTGGCGAAGCAGTCAGGATGATAGTCTGGGGCTCGAGTGTCGTGATTATTCGAGTAGGAACGCGATTACGCGCCGATTTCACGACCAGACTCGCCTGCTCAATTTCCCCCGCGTAAAACAACACACTTTCATCTCCAACCAGCACGACAGCCTGGTTCTCAATTGTAGACTGTACCGGGTATTGTTCAAGTAAGTGATGTCGCACCAGTTCGACATTCGTATATGACATGGAACTATCTCCTGAGTATGATTGATTCGATCTGTAACCGCGAGGTCAGGCTGCTGCCAATCGGTGGGGTCGCGAAATTTCCGAATACTTCGATACGAACCCAGAAGAGAGTCTGATTCTCCACTGAATTCTTCTGCCAGTCGGCCGGTACCGAAGCCAGATCTTCCCAGAGTGTGAGCTGTCGAGTCGGCGTGTCGAAATTGTAATTCCCGCCGAACGGCGCAAAGGACTTCCACCCGGTTCCATCCCAATATGAGTACGAAACAGTCCCGTCAGCTCCCGGTGTTGACAAATGAATGTGCACTGAGCGGAATTTCCGCGTCATCCCCAGGAATAAGGCATCCTTTTGACTGCTCAGGAGGACACCCGAGTCGTTGTGAAATAGATCGGCGGCAGTGAGGTCACTTGCGGCTATCGTGCAGTCCGTATAATTGCCGAATCCGGAGTCATAAAGAAGAACGCGGTCAAATGTATCCGCTCTCGGCTCAAGCGTTTCCGGAGACGAAAAGGTCCCGGTAGAACGATGCACGTGCAAAAGCGACATCTCATCACCATCGATTGCCTTCAGATAGACGACCACCGGGAATCGATTATTGAAGAACACCTGTGGGAAGACACCTCGGGCGGCGTCCAGTGCAATCTGCGAACCCCAGTTCATTCCATCGTATTCGCGGTAATATAATCTATCGCTGTTGTAGGCTATCCCCAGAAGACCGTCAGCAGAGAGTGCCGCATCAAAGTGTTCATCAATGTCGCTCCCGGAGGCCACCAGTTGTTCATCGCCCCACACCGACGCCGTAAGCGACCGCCAACGTACGAACAGGTCCGAAAGGGTACCGTTGTAGACCGCATATAGCCGGCTGTTAGTTGCCAGCAGTTTCGAAAATGGAACATATAGAGCAGTTCGAAGAGTGTCACCGATATCGGATGGTCCTGCTCCCCAGGTCGCGCCGTCGTCGGTCGAAGATTTAACCTGGATGTCATAGAATCCGGCTGAGAGTCTCGAAAAACTGAGCCATAGGGTGCCCGACAGATCAAGAACTATCGATGGGGCAAATGAGTTGCCCATATAGGCATAACATTTCGCGCCCACCGCCCAGGTGCCGCTCTCGAAGGTCATTTTCTTAACGGTGAGATACTCTGTAGCCTGTTCGACATAGACAACCCAGACTGTCCCGTCCTCGGCCATCACGGCATCGAGTGGAAATGTTGAGGCGTCATCAGCAATGACCGACGGCGCGGACCAGGTATTGAACGGAGCATCGGCGAAAGAAAATTGAATCTGACTGACGGATTCGCGGAAGACAGCCAGCAAGCGACCGGCAAATTCCCCGGTAGCAACTCGAAACAGTTTGCGGCCGGGGGGCACGCCGAGTCCGTTTTGATTGTCAATCTGCACAATAGTGTTTCGCATGGTATCCCTTTGCAAGGAAGAACGGGACCCCGTGGTGGGGTCCCAACTCCCGTTAATACTGCGTGTTGAGAATGACCGCGGCCTCTTTAAGCACCTTGGCGAACGTGACCGACTCGGAGATGACTGCTTCTTCAAAACGCTGGTCGATGACCTTGTCGTACTCAATCGTCAGCGATTGGGTGATGACTTCTTCGACCGCGAAGCGATTGTCCAGTCCGATTACATATCCCGCAGTAACCTCGTCCGAGCGGATGAGATTTGCGCCCAGCGGACTGAACATTTCACCGGAGTTCTGGAACCGGTATCCTGCCATCGGATCCTTAAATTCATCGAGCGTCAGAATCGTCTTGAGCTCATTGACGCCGCAGATGATGGTGTTCATTGAAAATGGAGAAAAAGTTGACCAGAGCGAGATGAGATCATCATAAGTGAGAGTGCCCGATGTCGCCGACTCCACAATCGGAGCGGGATTGCTGTTGCCGTCTCCATTGACCAGACAGTCGACCAGCAAACCGATCTTATCGGTCTGAATCCGGAAGCCGATATACCAGAGCAGCACACGGAATTGCGAAGTAGTCCGGTACCTGAGTGACTTATAGCTGGCCCTTAGCGCCAGCCCGTAGTCACGCACAGTGACAGGGTGGTTCTGCTCGGTCACCAACAGTTGCGGGACCTCGGCCCCTTCTCCAATCGGCCGCATTGAAAATCTGGCCTTGTCGTCGGTGTCGATGAAGAATGGGGTGTAGGTATTGCTGGCCACGGCTGTGCTGTTGGCAATAAGCAGACCGAGCTCAGGGCGCATCGACTGTCCCCGCCTGATCTCGCGCAGCATGAACTCCGGCATCAGAGCCGGGGCCTGTTGATAGAACTGCTCCACCGTCGTCGGTGACTTGCCACCCAGACGCACCCCGGCCAGCATCAGCTGACGCTCGAACGCATCCAGTGGACAGTTGGAAGGCGTCGGGTCGTACTCATCGGCCTCGAGCAGCTCTGAGAGTGTCATCCCTCGGGTCTCGGCCTCGAGATACAGGTCCTTGTCGATGGTAATGGCCGCTGCCTGAACAAGGTCGACTGGCCCGGTAAGAGCACCGCCTCCGGTTTCCGCGTAAAGTTTGGCGACTTCGGTACTTTTGAGAAATTGATTGAAATCCATAACATCCTTCCTTATGCAAGCAACAGAGTGCAGTCGATTGTCCCGTTCACGTCAAGCACGGTTCCCCGCGCGATATTCCCGCCGGCTGGTGCCGATGCCACTGCCGGGGCCTGCTTTACTGTGCCACTGCCGCCACCGGTTACCCGATTGCCCACCACCGGTGCGGGAGCCGAAACGGGAAGGCGGCATTGTACATCCGGCTACATAGGATACACTTTAGACCGGAAACATAGGTAACACTTTT
>CAYJOL010000011.1:0-67590 GCA_964371785.1 uncultured Ignavibacteriales bacterium
CAGTAAGGAGAAACCTACGATGTAAAACGATCTCCTTAACATTCAATGCTCCTTTTGAGAGTTTTTTGAGTTCCCAACTTATTCCACCTCGTGATGAAACAAGTACATTCTCGTGCTTAATTGGAAAGCTGTAAATACCCCCACACCGATCAAAGATCGATTGTGGAGTGATTTAGTGAAACTCTATTCTATGGATCCACCTCCCTTCGA
The DNA here is from genome assembly GCA_964371785.1 of uncultured Ignavibacteriales bacterium. Classification (GTDB taxonomy): domain Bacteria; phylum Zixibacteria; class MSB-5A5; order GN15; family FEB-12; genus CAVQCT01. Next base: position 211 of record CAYJOL010000011.1, read on the forward strand.
GATTACCTATGAAGCAGTCTGAGAAAGTAAGTATGTACTTCTGTGCTGCATGTTTTGTTGATGTGTCGTTTGTGAACATTTGAAGCATTAGTTCAGTAAAGTATACAGATAGACTCTTTACAGGGTGATGCAAAAGGATTGCGACTCAACGGTCCTGCTTTATCAATGCTGCTTACCCGCTACAACTCCTCGGCCAAAACGAGTCACTATCCGATGTTTTAGAAATTACAAACTTGCCTTATGTGGCACTTGCAACGGTAGTAAAAGGAGAGAAAGTTACACCGCGTACAAACCGTTTTAATATACAAAAACACAGGGTGTAGTCAAGCGAAAGTTGTTATCCCTCAGAGGGAAAAGGAAAGTAAATGTGCTGCAACAATATCGACGTATGCATCGCGGCAACGCTTGACAACGGACTACTTTTCGGTAATACTTATCGCATTATGTGGTGGCGATTTGCGTCATCAGTTTCTGCGTTCTCAATTTCGAGGAGTTAGATGGCAGTCCGGTCAGAAATACTTGCGGTGGTTTACGAAGCAATAGACAGCGTGAATAGACAACTCGATGAAAATCATAGGGTTGAGAAGGCGCTCGCGACGCGTCTTGCCGGTGCTGGTGGCGCGCTGGATTCATTGGCGTTGGTGAATTTCATTGTCGCAGTGGAACATCTGGTTGAAATGCGATTTCAACGAACCATTACTTTGACCACTGACGCAGTCTTGGCGACAGAGAGCGGTCCACTCAGTACGGTCAGTAGCCTGGTGGATTATCTTCAGGCCTGTTTGGGGGAATGATCTGTGGAACAGAAAACTAAAAGGATTCTACTCGTTTCGGATTTCACTCTCGATAATCTGGCCGGCTTGTTGAACCAGAAAACAGGGGCTTTGCCTCATCATGCGATCACTGGTCCATTCGGGCAGGTCTTCCCGCTCCTGTTGGACGCAGCGCATGAGGTATGGCAAAGCCACCCCGACGTGCTGGTAGTGTGGACCAGACCTGAGTCAGTCATTCCCGGTTTCGGAGAGACTCAGGGCTATAAATTCGTCGAACATGAGAAAATTGCGCTAGAAGTGGATAGATTTGTCGATGCACTCAAAAACGCAGCCGGCCGAGTCCAGCTTTTGCTTGTGGCTGACTGGAGTGTGCCGCCGTTCGATCGGGGTACCGGGATGCTTGACCTGAGACCGGGTCAGGGCGTGAGAGATACACTTCGACGCATGAATTTACGGTTGGCGGAGCAAATCGCAAAACTGCCGAATGCGTATCTCATTGATTCCCAGCGGTGGTTGATGAATGCCGGAATACGGCCTGTCGACTCCAAACTCTGGTACATGGGCAAGATTGCCTTTTCATCCGAGGTGTTTTCCGAAGCTGCGGCGGACATCAGGGCGGCAATCGACGGTTCTATGGGACTGGCGCGAAAGCTGATAATAGTAGATCTGGACGACACTTTGTGGGGTGGTATCGTGGGCGATGACGGCTGGGAAAACCTGCGGCTGGGCGGCCACGACCTGCTGGGCGAAGCATATGTGGACTTTCAGCGATCACTCCAGGCAATGACCAACCGGGGTATCCTCCTTGGTATCGTGAGCAAGAATGAAGAAACCATCGCGCTCGAGGCGATACGAAAACATCCTGATATGGTACTCAAACTGGACGATTTTGCCGGTTGGCGAATCAATTGGGATGACAAGGCGCGCAATGTGGTCGCCCTCGTCGAGGAACTCAATCTGGGGCTCCAATCGGTCGTCTTTATCGATGATAACCCGGTTGAAAGAGCAAGGGTGCGCGAAGCGCTCCCTGAGGTGCTGGTTCCGGACTGGCCGGATGACAAACTGAGGTTTGCCGAAACCCTTCTTTCGCTCCGTTGTTTTGACAGTCCGGTGATAAGCGCCGAAGATAAAGAACGGGCGCGGATGTATGTCACCGAACGCAAGCGCAAGGATACGCAAGCGGACATGGGTTCGCTGGCTGATTGGCTTACGAGTCTCGAAATTCGCGTTACTATCGAAGCGCTAAATGACGCGAATCTCCAGCGAACCACGCAGTTACTGAACAAGACTAATCAAATGAACCTGGCCACGCGTCGGCTCGCTGAAACTGAGTTGAAGGCGTGGGTACAGCAACCGGGGCATCATCTGTGGACCTTCAGAGTGGCCGACAAATTCGGTGACTCCGGGCTCACAGGAATACTGAGTATCGCGATTGACACCAAGCAGGCAAGGATTGTTGATTTTGTCTTGAGCTGCCGTGTAATGGGACGTAAGGTCGAGGAGACAATGCTGGCTCATGCCTGCAAATTTGCAGTCGCACAAGGTGGCAAATCGATTCTTGCCGAGTATTTACCTACTCCAAAAAACAAGCCGGTGCTGGACTTCTGGATGAAGTCCGGATTCTCCAGGGACGGTGACTCAGGGCGTTTTTCGTGGGACCTTGCCGCGCCGTATCCGTTCCCGGTCGAAGTCCGGGTGGAAGCGCATGAGTAATTCGATCCTCTGGCCGGAAGGAAAGCGCTTTGCTTTCACCATTTTCGATGACACCGATTATGCCTATACCAACAACGTTGCCGATGTGTATGCATTTCTTGCTGATCTCGGTACGAAGACCACCAAGTCGGTGTGGCCCGTGCGTGGGTCGGGCGTTCCCCTCTGCGAGGGTGCGACCTGTGAAGATACCGATTACCTTACATGGTTACTGAGACTCCGCGATCAGGGATTCGAGATCGGGTACCACATGAGCACATTTCATACGTCCCAGCGCGCCGACACTATAACCGGCCTCGATCGCTTCCGTAAGTTGTTTGGCGTCGATCCGATGTGCATGGCCAATCACTCGGGGTGTGCGGAGAATATTTACTGGGGCGATTGCAGGGTTACCGGGGTGAACCGTTTCCTTTACAACCTGGCCACGAAATTCAGATTTAGTGGCAAATATCGAGGGGAAGTGCTCGGAGATCCGCTCTTCTGGGGAGACTATTGCCGTGAGCGGATTACCTTTGTGAGGAATTTTGTTTTTTCGGACATAAATACTCTAAAAGACTGTCCGGAAATGCCCTACCATGACCCGGCACGCCCATATGTCAACTATTGGTTTGCATCATCGGAAGGACCGCGGGTGGACTCGTTTGTCGAAACTATCTCCGAAGCCAATCAGGATCGATTGGAATCCGAAGGTGGTGCATGCATAATGTACGCACACCTGGCTTGCGGCTTTCTGGAAAACGGTAAATTGCAGCCCGAATTCGCCCGTTTGATGCGTCGCCTCGCGGCCAAACCCGGTTGGTTCGTGCCGGTCGGAACATTGCTGACCTACCTCAAAGAGCAGAAGGGCGAGACGGTGTTGAACTCATCACAGCGAAACCGCCTCGAGCGACGCTGGCTGGCCCATAAACTGCGTGTGGGCAGGTCGTAGAGGTGTCGATCGTGCCAATCAGCATCCAGCCCTATGTTTCCGACCACGAAAAGCTGGTAGTCGAATTCAATCGGCGACTCAAATCCGGCGGAGAGTCTTTCCAATTTCCGGAATCTTCCGAACCATTCTGGCTTCCCAGGAAGGAAGATCGGCGCCTGTTTCAGGAATACTACCTGGCAATAGAAGACAGCACCATGGTTCGTGGCGGCTATATTCTAAAACACCAGGACTTCGTGCTCGACCGTAAAATCATTTCGGTCGGCAATTATCAACTTCCGATTTCCGAGGGAATTATCAACAGAGACTACAATATGCTGGGCGTCCGGTTGTTGAATGACGCCCTGAGCCGCCAACCGCTTCTGTATGCCCTCGGAATGGGAAGCATGCAACGGCCTCTGCCGAAGCTCCTTACCGCGCTGGGTTGGCGGTTGGTCGATGTGCCTTTCTATTTCAGAATAATCCATCGGTTCCGGTTTCTGAGAAATATCCAGCACCTCAGAAAGACGAGGTTCCGAAGATTGGCGCTGGATTTGTTGGCTTTCAGCGGACTGGGGTGGCTGGCGATCAAGGGGTATTTGTCGACAAGGACAAGGATTCATCGGGAAGATAGTGATATCGCGGTTGCTGAAGTGGACAGTTTTGACGGCTGGGCGGATGAACTTTGGGAAGCTGCCGCACGAACTTACCTCCTTTCGGCAGTGCGTGACAGTGCGACACTGAACGTTCTTTATCCGTCTGGCGACAGCAAATTCCTGAAATTGAAGCTGGTGAAAGATAGCGCAGTTGTGGGATGGGTGGTACTGTTGGACACGCAAATGGCGATGCATAAGCAATTCGGGGACATGAGGGTCGGTACGATAGTTGATTGTCTGACGCAACCGGGCATGGAGTCTTCGCTCATGGCATTGGCTTCGCAATATCTCATTCACCGGGGAGTCGACTTAATCGTGTCGAATCAGGCAGCCCGGGCATACGGGGAAGCTCTCAGAAGCCAGGGATTTTTGGCCGGTCCATCGAATTTCATCTTTGCGGCATCCCCGCAACTCGCCGGTCGACTCGGCAAAATTGAATTGGCTGTTTCACGATGTCACATTAACCGGGGCGACGGTGATGGGCCGATTCATCTTTGAGCGAATTATTAAGTACGTGTGACGAGGCAGCGTTCGGTCAGGAGCGACGAGCATGGGTTTTGACAGATTATTCGAACAATTCACAATTAAGAAACTCCGGCTCAAAAATCGTCTGGTGATGGCGCCAATGACGACAATCTCCGGTAACGCAGACGGTTCCTTTTCAGACGAAGAAGTGAACTACTTGGGACAGCGGGCAGCAGCCGGGATCGGGTTGATCATGACGCCCGCCTGTTACTGTCACAAATCCGGTCACTCGTTCGAGCGTCAGGTGGGCTGCCATAATGAGGATATGATCGCCGGGCTCACCAGATGTGCCGACGTGATCAATCGGCACGGGGCGGCTTCATTTCTGCAGATACATCACGGTGGCAACGCCGCCAAGCAGGTATATGCCGGTCGTCCTCCCATGGCACCATCGGCGGTGCACAATCGTCGCGGTACATCGGAACTGCCGCAAGCCATGTCTGAAGACGAGATCTGGATGATTGTCGAGTCGTTCGCCCGAGCAGCCGGCCGAGCACAACGGGCGGGATTTTCAGGGGTGGAACTACACGGGGCAAACACCTACCTGTTCCAGCAATTCTTTTCGCCTTTCACTAACAAGCGGTCGGATAAGTGGGGGATTGGCGCTGACAAGCAATCATCGGACCGATTGACGCACGGCACGCGGTTCGCTTGCGAGGTCGTCAAAGCTGTCCGCGCGGAAGTTGGAAACGACTATCCAATATCCTATCGCATATCTCCCGAGGAGCCGGAGCCGCAGGGATACACCACGGCTGAGACAATCGAACTACTCAACGTCCTCATTCCACTCGGTGTCGACGTCGTGCACGTATCAAGTTCTGCCTATGGCGTGTCGATTCGTCATGACTCGCCTTCAGCTTTGAATCCAACGAAGTCGATTCGGGATGCGATGCCTTCGCAAGTGACCGTAATCGGCGTGGGTGGTATTATACTTCCTGACGCGGCACTGAAGGTTCTTGACGATGGGATCGATCTGGTTGCGATGGGAAAGATATTGCTTCTGGACAAGGATTGGGGAGTCAAAGTGAAGAGCGGGCGTGTCGGCGAGATTCGGACCGGTATCAGGTCCGAGGAAGAGCGATTTCAACTTGATATTCCCCGCCCGATGGTAGCGTATACCCATCGGTTCTTCTCACCTGAGAACTGAATTGAGCGATCGGAGGCCTGTCAGACCGGGGCAGTGAGTGAAAAATCGTGCCAGGTACGGAATGCGTCCCGCCCCAGCGGCGCGGGCATCTCGAATTTACTGAGGTACATATCCGCGAGGAGTTGTGTCGACAGTATGCTGATAAACGACATGTTGTCTTTGAATGACAGATGCGTGCCGGATTGTTTCAGGCATTTGTGGTACAGCCTGTCGACTGCCGCGGAATTAAATATACCAACTCGTTTAACGGCATCGGGCGAGAGCATCTCCCTGACATAGGCAGGCGAGTCTGACTGCACAAAGCTATTGGAATCCGGCGCCATATAGGGCTGCTTGACTCTGGCAAGTATATTGGCGGGGAGTTCGGTACGCATGGCCCGCTTGAGTAGATACTTTTCTTTGAGTCCGAAAATCTTGTGCCACGGCGGCACGGTGGCGGCAAATTCAGCGACCCGATGGTCGAGAAATGGGAATCGACACTCGATCGAATTCGCCGCGGCCACCCGGTCGCCTTGTGACGAGAGGATATAGCCGGCCAGCAATGAACGAGCTTCGATATATTGGGCGCGAGAGAGATGATGCCACCGGTCAAAGTTCGATGGTAACTCACGGCCGAAGGCGGCCGAAGAATCGATCGAAGATAGTGTCTTACGCACATCTTCGGCGAAGAAGTCTTTTACTTTGGTCGTCGTGCTCATGCGCGGCATGTGGGAGAAATAGTAAGATCCCCGTGGGTCGGTGACCCCCACTCGGTAGAACTCGTACAAGTAGGTGCCGGTCTGAGCTTGCGAAACGGGGAGCGTCGGATAGAGTTTACGGAGAAGAGCCGGTCGCCAGGTCGACTCGGGGTTACGTGACCAGAAACTGCGGATAAGTGTTTCTTTGAATATGTCGTATCCACCAAGAATCTCGTCGGAGCCTTCGCCCGTAAGCACTACCTTGAAATTATTCTGCCTGACCAGCCCGGAGAGCATAAGCAATGGCGTCGGCGCAGTGCGGACTATCGGACGTTCAGTGTGCCAGATGACGCGTGGAAAGCTCTCCGCGATATCCCGGTAGGTGCACAGGATCTGATGGTGACTGGTGCCAAGATAATCCGCCATCTGCTTCTGATAACTTGATTCATCAAACGCTTTATCCTGAAACGCGATAGAGAATGTCTCGAGGCGATTTTGCGTAAAGTGCCGTACTAACGCGGTGGTAACCGACGAATCCAGACCTCCGGACAAGTACGCCCCAACGGGGACATCGGCTCTCAGACGCAGGCGGACAGCATCGACCAGAAGCTCATGGAGTTCTTCCGCCCAAGAATCGACCGAACGTTTCTTGTCGAAGGTCTCGGGATAGACCATGTTCCAGTAGCGGCCGCCGGTGATCCTTCCGTTTTTGATTTCGAGATATGTTCCGGCTTCCAGTTCATTGATATTTTCGAAAGCAGTCCTGGGAGGGGCCGTGGTCCACCAGGTAAAAATCTGATCAAGACCTTCGAGATCGATTCGACGGGGAATATCGGGTTCGCAGAAAATTGCTTTTATTTCCGACGCAAAATATAACCGGTTGTTATATACCGTGTAGAAGACAGGTCGGATACCCAAACGGTCGCGGGCAATGAACAGGGTCCGGTCTTTCTTATCGTAGATAGCAAAAGCAAACTGACCGTTGAATCGTTTGACGCAATCTTTACCCCATTGCTCGTAGGCATGGACAATTACTTCGGTGTCTGAATGGGTGCGGAATCTGTGACCGAGCTTCTCGAGTTCCGGGCGAAGCTCGACGTAATTGAAAATTTCACCATTGAAGGTGATCCATACGGTCTCGTCTTCATTGCATAGCGGCTGCGAGCCGGTGGATAAGTCAATGATGGAAAGCCGGGCCTGACCGAGTCCGCAATAATCATCGAAATACGCTCCGAACTCGTCCGGCCCCCGGTGTTTGATACTATGCACCATCCGTCCGACCAACTCGCGCTCAGGCGCGGACTGTCCTTCCAACTGAAAGTAACCCGCTATTCCGCACATTTTGTTATACCTGTTTCCGGTGATGACTCAGACCTGATAATCGGTAAACTTCTAAGCAACATTCTACTATTTAATTGTCGGATTGTCAGGCAAAATGTTGACTTACCGAAGGGGGCAGACTACGGGCGACGGACCATTGAAAAACGAATAATCTATCAGGTAACTCAGGTCGCCAATATCGATTGCGGAATCAGCGTTGACGTCGGCCTCGTCCAGACAGAGCGGCGCCGGACCACCGACAAATGAATATTCCACGAGGTAGACAAGGTCTGTTATATCCGTCAAATCGCCCGGGTCACCGTCGATATTGCCGGTCCCGCCGATGCAACAAAGCCCGGGATCAACCAGCACGGACGTGGTCGAAGCGTATATATAGTCCCCGGCCGTGTTAGAGAAGCCATTGGCGGCATTGCCTGCGGCATAGAACGTCGCCGGTCCGATACCTGAGTCAGGGGCGATCCAAAACAAACTCCAGCCCGGTGCAGTGTCAAATACACCGTAATCAGTTCCATCGCTGGTCTGCTTTACATACTCTCGTCCTGATGCGGCAATCGAAAGCTGAGTTCGGAGTGTGTCGGTAAGCAAAAAATGTCCGATTGGCTGGTTGACCTGATCCAGAGCGGTCAATTCGAATCCCCAGCGTTGCTGCCCGCTATTCGTGAGCTTGACTGCGACAGTTATCGTATCACCTGGCCGGTAGAACTGCGGGGCAGTGATATCAAGAGCACCAGGGCCGGAATTCAGGGTAAATTGAGAGTGACATCCGGTGCAGTCGGATTCTCCCGGGGCGTTGGTTCGCCCGTTTTGCGGTCCGCTCGAATGGCCAATCACCATACCGGAAGCGAGAAGCACAAGAAGAACTGCTAAAGCGGAAAAAGGTCTTTTCATTCGTCATCCGTACATTTGAGTAAGTGTTTTTATCGTCGACATACCCTCACGGAACCAATAAGTCGAGGGGCATTCTCTTACCACTGCGTCATTTTCTCAGACAGTTCGGAGGTATTCCGACAGGTCCACCGGCAGAAGGTTTAATGGACAATATAAACCCAAATTATCGAAATATCAAATCAAAAAGACGGAACGGGGACTGACACCCAAAAAAACGTCGCGGCCATTGAGTGATGGCCGCGACTGCGCGTAAGAACAACAAGGGTGCAGGGAGAAACTTGCTACGGGCAGCTGACCGGAGCCGGTCCGCCTGAGAATGAGTATTCGACCAGATAGACCAAGTCGCCTATGTCGACAGTGGAATCACCGTTGACATCCGCTTCTTCGTCACACGATGGAGCCGGTCCGCCCGCGAATGAGTATTCGACCAGATAGACCAGATCACCGATATCCACGGCATCACCCGGGTCGCCATCGACATTACCGCGAATACCCACGCAACAGGTGGGGGCAGTTGGTGTAATGATCTGACCGCGAATCTCGCCCGCCGGGAAGGTGCCCGAATGGATGTTCACGTACAGGTCATCGCGGAAGAGATTGATGACATCGTTTTGGGTTAGATACCAAATCTCGTTAATCGGACTGGTGGCACTGGAAAATCCAAACTGCACGGCACCATCGATACAGGGCGCGCCAAGGTGAACATGTCCACCGGTCACGCCGGTTACATTGTGAACCACGTTCACCGTTAATTCTGCTCCACCGGGCTTAAGCGTGACATTTGCGGTCCCTGTGGCGGAGCTCCCGGTACCCGCGCAGCTGTTCTCTTGTGACTGGTCGAGCGGAAGCGTGGCGGCGGTTGGGTCAAGCACAAATTGACCACGAATTTCGCCGGCCGGAAAATCATTGGAATGGATGTTTATGTAGAAATAACCGGCCAGCAGATTGTCGACATCGGTGGCGGTGAGCGCCCATGTTTCGCTTATGGGGCTTGTCGGAGACGAGAAGCCGAACTGAATCGGGCCGTCATAACCGATCATGCCAAGATGAATGTGTGCGTCGATCGGGCTGGTTACATCGTGCTCGCAATATACGGACAGCTGAGTCAGGTCCGCGCTCAATTCGGCAACGCAGAACCCGGCAGCGGCGCTCGCGGTGCCCGCCTGATTGCCGTCGAGTTTGAAAGCGAATATAATTGGAGACCGGACAATTTGCCCTCGAATCTCACCGCCCGGGAAAGAAGGACTATGCACGTTGGCATAGAGGTTGCCGGCAAACAGATCCGTAACATCGGTTGGCGTAAGATTCCAGGTCTCGCTTATCGGACTGGTCGGACTCGAAAACGCAAACCTGACAGCTCCCTCTACACCCGGAGCTCCGAAGTGAACGTGAGCCGCGTTCGCGCTCGCCACGTCGTGGGTAATGAGGAGCTGTAGTTGGGTCGAGTCGGCGCTGAGCCTGGCCACTCCAAATCCCGAAGCAAAACTTCCGGTACCGGCCCCGGAGTTGGCCTGTGCTTCATTCAACAAGAAAGTAAATACGGTTGGCGCGGCCGGCACTGCCGCGACAAAAATTGTGTCCATCATCGTGAGCGCGTGGACCTCACAATGGTACGGAAACGGTCCCGGACCATCGCCTGCCGTAAAAACCACATCATACTGCTGACCGACAGTAGACATGGTCCCGGAATCCCAAACTTTAGGTGAGGATGGGTCTGAGGTCGTTGAGTGAAAGCCGCTCACCAGCGCCCACCGGACCGTGTCCCCTGGCTGAACGACAGTTTTCAAAGGCGAAAAGGCGAAATTAGATACGTTGACGGTGTGAATCGTAGCCGATGCCTGCCCGACCAGCAAGAGCACGGCAAATAATCCGAGAAGACTCCTGACCCAGCGGTTCATTGGTTAACCTCCTATGATAACTGAACTTATGGCATCGCGCCGACCCTCTGGCGGGAGCGGTGATGCGACGCTCGATGTGATTGTTCAACAGAGATGACATTGGTCTATTTAGTACAGTCGGAACCAGCAAAACGGAAAAGGCGGCATCCGTTCCGCCTTTTCCGAAGTCAGGGGACAGCGTTTGGAATTACAAGTTATTGTCCTGCTTCATCAGGACTATCTGGAACGAAGCTGAGTCGGTGGCAAAACCATAGACTTCCACCAGCATGCCGACCGTAAAGTCCGTGAGGGCAAGATTCTGGTTATTCAATCCCCGAAGCATGGTCGAGGCAACCACAAAGCCAACGCGGCTCTCAGTGTCAAATGAAACGCTTCCCGTGCCCAGGTCGATTCCCGTGAGGTGGGCCTTGAACTCGATTTCATGATTCAAATCAAACATGCCGTCTTCGAGTTCAATTGCAACCGCATAGAGTGTATCGGTTGAAATGCGATTCGCATGGATTTCGACGGTGTCACCGACACTCAGATGAGCCAGCGTGATGCGGACCTTGATATCATCCTTACCAAAAGTATCGTCGCCGGAATCATCGGCTCCCCGTTTCGCGAACGATGTGGTAGCTGAGGTATCCTGTTCCTGCTTGCTGAAAATGAAGGTCAGGCTATCGGTTCGGATAGCCTCGGGGCGCTCATTCAAGTAGATTATCCCGGTTTCGTGATCGACTGAGGCAATACTGCCTTTGAACTCAAGTTCCGATTCAAAAGTGTCCTCATCGCGAAGGCGGACACGGTCGGCCAGCAAGGAGCCGTCGAGCTGGGTCGCGCCGCGCACTTCAACCGAATCGCCCGGCGCGATTTCGTCGAGGGTGATTGGAAGTTCGGCGCTTGATATCTTGTGAACGATCGTTGCGGCTGGAGCGACCACGATCAGAGTCAGGTTGTCAGCCAGCATAATCGTACGGGCGACCGGATCAATCTGTGAGACCCGGCCCCTCAATTCGAGTTCGTTGTTCTCATCAGGGCGGACGCGCACCCGATTCGCCAGGAGCGTGCCGTTGCCCTGCATATCGCCACGGACCTCAAGAGAATCGCCCGGGAGGATGCTTCCAAGGGTAGTGGGAGTTTCGCCGCCGCCGTCCTTGAACACAACTTCGGCAGCGGGGTCAACCACGATAGTGACAGGTTGATTGACCAGAGTGATCGTGCGGGAAGTGCTGTCGATAGAGGACGCGCGGCCATACAATTCGACCTGGCCCTGGACGGATGAAGGTTTGCCGTTCGAGGATCCTCCGTCGGCAGAATTCATCGGATTGTTCCCAGTGCAGCCTGAGAAAGCGGCGATACCCAGTAGCGTCAGCATCGCGGCGGTCTTGGTCAGGGATTCCATTCTCATGTTACCTCTCTTTGTCTCCTGGTTGATTATTGGTTTCAGTCGACAGAGCAGATAACCGAGTGATTCGTACATCATCGAAAACTAAAAGCCCCACTATTATGTGGTAATAGTGGGGCTAGACAGTCCGTTATGCTGGGCGAATCGAGCTATGGCCCGCAGGCGGGCGGGGGGCCGCCGGCAAAGGAGTACTCGACCATGTAAACGAGATCACCAATATCCGGCTGGGCGCCGTCGCCATTGACGTCGCTTGCCGCCGGACTGGTCGGGGCGGGACCACCGTTGAACATATAGTCGACGAGGTAAACCAGGTCGGCGATATCCGGACCAACACCGTTACCGTCGATATCACCGCAGAGGAACGGATCGAAGCCACCGACTGCGGCCACCGGATTGATCAATCCGAATCCGAGCTTACCCTGCAGGCCGGGGTTGAGCGAGTCGATGTTGATGGCCGTCTGTTCAATTGCGTCACGGATGTCATTCCAGGTCGCGTGGGGGTTCATCGCATACAGCAATGCCGCCTGTCCCGCCACGAACGGCGCGGCGAAACTGGTCCCGTCCCACCACGCATACGATGTATCGAGGAACGGAGCGTGGATCTGCGTGCCCGGGGCACAGACGTCGACCTTCCCTCCGTAGTTGGAGAAATCCGCCTTCACGTTGGTTGAATCAAGCGCGGCGACACTCAGCGTATAGGAGTCGTCGGCGGGGAATTTGTCGACTTCCGAAGAATCATTGCCTGCGGCCGCGATAACCATGACGTTACGATCATGTGCGTACGCGATTGCATCGTCGAGAACCGGATGTCTGGAGTTCATGACCATGCTGAGGTTGACCACTTTGCAGCCGGCATTGACCGCTTCGATGAGAGCCTCGGCGATTGCATAGCCGTCGCCTTTGCCATTTGTGTCGAGCGTACGATAGGAAATTATCTGGGCGTCGGGGGCCACCAGATTGATCACGCCGGCCACGAAGGTGCCGTGCCCGCTGCTGATACCGCCGGGTTCATCGTTGGCTATGGAGTCGTTGGCGACGAAGTCAAAGCCGGAGGTCGCCACCGCCGCGAGCATCGGGTGGGTAAGGTTCACACCTACGTCGATAACCGCGACCTTCACACCGGTGCCGGTTGAAACAGTCTGGGCCTGACTCAACTGCAAGTCGGTAGCGGCGAGCTGGACCCGCGGATCGGCCACTACATTCTGATCGAGAAACGGCTGGCTTGACTGCACAGCTTCCGGAGCGTCGAGAATATAATTCGGTGCGCAGAAGACTACCGAAGGCTCGCCGGATATGACGGCCGCGAGACTATCGGCGTTCTGGCCCGGCTGGGTGGTCAAAAGATAAGCACTTATCTCCGAGAGGTAGCTGACCAGGGTGGTACCGTATTCGGTGTTGATAGTCGAGATGTCATAACCGGGCAGTACTCTACATACCAGCTGTTCGGGGACGAACTCATCGGTGGCCTTGGCGAGAAGCGGAGATGCCGAAACTAAGGTCAACGCTGTGACTATTTTTATGATCCGGAGAATGCGATGTATATTCATCTTCCTGCCTCCTTAATTGCCTGCTCCGAACACTGAGAAAGCGGCCCAGTGGTATGCGGAGGGATATTGTTCCCGAACTTGTTGCGACGCCCGACGCGCAGCCTCGGTTATCAGGTCGCCTTTAAAGAACGATTCATAGAATTTGCTCATCCAGATCGCCGTCGACATATCAGAAACCGGCCATCGACCGGCGATCACGTTACGCGCTCCCATCTCCAATAATGACCTGACCAGGCCCGTCGATTCTTCCCCCGATAGGGCAACCTGTTCGCCGGAACGACAGGCGGCGAGAGTCACCAAATGCACTTTTACGTCACGGATGCGAAAATCGGCCGCAAAGAGCGGCCCATCCTGCAGGGAAAGATAGGAGTAGAATGGATTGTCGGCGCGAAGTTGTGAATGTCCGGCGAAGTGCCAAAGGCGGGCGGCGCCGGTTGAGGGCCAGCCATAGCGAGTTGCCGGATTATAGAGGCGTCCGGAGCCGCCCGCTGACGCCAGCAGGGCATCCAACTCCAGCGTGACAGCCGGCAGATCGCCGGTCTCGCCGACAAAAATCTCAACATCGGACGATCCGGCGTCAATTCCCCTGGCGTGCATGAAATGTCGGAGGCTGGGTGAAAACGTGAAATCATATCGCTGACCCAGTTCCACACCATCGACCACTAAAGCTTCCCACGGCAGGTTGGCCAGATCGCCCTGCGGTATGATCAACACTTGCGCGCACGACTCCGGTATATCCAATGGCTTCCAGAGCCATTCGCCGACCGAACCGAAGAACCGTTGTTCAGACACGATATCGCTTTTGTCGTTAAGGTGGTGCGTGAGTAATTCCCGTTCCAGCAGGAATCTCCATTGCTTGATCACCTGCCACAGGCGAATCAACCCGTTCGTATACTTGACAGTTCTTGTCTGTCCATTGCTGTGTACAAAGGCATAAATTCCGGAATCACCCAGATGGAACTGGACTATGGGCAGTTCGTGCGAAAGTTCGCGAAATCTTTCGCGCAGCCAGGCTATTTCATCGATTCTGCCGTTGCCCTGTTCGATAGAGGCGAGTTCCTGCCTCACCTTCCTCTGGAGCCGACCGACTGTCATCTGCGTCTGAGGTCCGAACGAGCCACGCTCACCTGATCCTGCCGGAAGCGAATGGGAGAAAGAAGCTACTTGTGCGGCAAGCTCGTTCAACGACTGTTCCACTCGTCTGCGCGTTGCGTCGGCAATCAGCACGGGATTGACCGGTGTCCAGACTCCGGCCGTCTGGTACCGTTCGGCCCAGACTGCCGCCGTGGACGGATCCCGGTCGAACGTTGTTTCTATGAGTTTGCGATGCGGAGAACTGTCCTGCCGTCCAAAGTGCGTGCGAATCTCAACAGGGGGCAGTTGCGCTCGAATAAGGTCGAGTCTGTCCGCGGCTCGCGTCCAGTGGTTGACAGCCGCGGCATACATGCCCTTGAGCGCAGCTCGATCGCCGAGCAGAGTCTGCCACCACGCGAAAAGATGGGGCACTTGTTTGATGGCGCCGCTCTTTTGGAGTCGGGACAACGCCCGCTCGTTCTTCTGTGTCGTGGTAGCCAGATAGAGATCGGTCATTGCTTCCCACAAGGGAAGCTGCGCTTTGGCGAACATGCACCGAGCCCTGGCGAATTCTGCGGCCGAGGTGGCTCGGTTCGTAGTCAACTGCGCTCGCAGAAGATGGCAGGCCCCGACAAAACCGAAATTCTTCTCTCGCGCGAATCCATCGGCCGCTGACTTCAAAGCATTTGCGGCGGCCGTACGGTTGCCCAGAGACGCCTCGGCACGGGCAAGAAAATAAGAAGCTTTGGCAGTCTCATAACTGAGTCCGAGCTTTTTGAAAGACTCCCGCGCTCGTCGGGACGAATCCCGCGCATCAGGGAAGAGGTTCAAACCGAGGTAGACTTCAGCGCGGTCCAGTTCGCACAACGCCGCGCCCTTCGGCTGTCCCGCCTCGCGATATATTTGTTCACACTCACTCAGTTCGCCGAGGGCTATGTGAAATGCTCCCTGCAACATGCGCAACCAGGCCATCCCATAACGGGCGTCGGTTGCCTCAAGGGACATCTGATGTGCAGTGTATATTTCCTGTGCCTTCCGGTACAGGGGAGCTGCAGTGCTGAAGTCGAAGAGCTGTACGAGGGCATTGGCGCGATTATAATAGCACCTTGCCACCGATAGATCGTCTGAAATCGATTCGAAGTATTCGCCGGCCTGCTGATAGACCTGTTGCGCCTCGCCGTGTCGGTCCTGTCGATGCAACAGGTTGCCGTAATTCACGCGCGTTTTGGCAATGTCAGCCTCTTTGTTCAGTTTCCGGAACGACTTCAGCGCGTTGTTGGCCCGTCGACGGGCCTCGGGCAGATTTCCGAGGTACATATAGACATCTATAAGCGCTCTGTCTATCAACGCCCTGACATAGATATTGCGTGCCGCCAGGCGTCTTGCAGTGAGATAAGCGTTTTCGGCGTCGACATAGCCGCCACCCATATGCGTTACGCGGGCGAGAGCGCGATAGGCGGTCAACGGCAACGCGCCATCATGCTCCTGGGCCCACCGAACGAAACGTCTAGCCGATACCAGCGCCGTCTTGAGCGAGGATCCGGCCTGCTGGTTGATAAGACGATTACAGGCGTCGGCCAGGCTGGCGTGGTCGAGTCCGTCCGCTTTGCCAAACGTAAGGAATCTTCGGGCAGTCTGTTCTATGGTCTGGGGGCTGCTTTCCATGAAATATCCGGCGTTTGAACGATATATTTATCAGAGCGAATTCGGATCTGTTTAGGCGGTGTTTTACTTGACCACTGATAAAAACCCTCGGAATTGACGCGGAGTTCCTGATGGGCGACCAATATTACGAAATTCTCCTGAGCAACCCGGTCGCCCGAGAGTTGGGCCACGAAATCCCATCCGTTTTTCTGTTTCTCGGCGCGAAGGTCAAGCATGAGATCATCGATCTGAAACCGAAGTCGGCGCTCCTGCTGGGTGCCGCCACCCCGAACGCCTACCGAGACTGGAGTAGTCCACGAATCAAACACTAGCCCGGCCAACAATTCTTTGACCCGGGTGAACACCGACTCCTCTTCGGCGAGCTTTGCCGCCCGGACAATCCATCCTTCCGGAGCATCGCCCAGAGGAAGCTTCCCCGCTACCTGATAGGCGCGGTAGAATTCAAACAGTTCGCGGCAATCCGCGCACGCTTTGAAATGGGCGGTATATTGATCGCTGTTGGACCGGGCAGCTTCCAATAATTCCTTCCTGGTCGGGTGTCTAGTCATCTTACATATTTCCTTGTGGGTTATGACCGTTTGTAACCGTCTGACAGAGGGCCAGAGCGGCGGTTTCGTACGAAAGTTCAGATATTTTCGCCGAGAAGTGATTTCAGTCGCTTGAGACACCGGCCGCGGATTGGCCCCATACTGTTCATGGCTATTCCCAGATCAGCCGCAATCTGTTCGTAGGACCGATCTTCCGGATCGAAGAACAAGGCTATCAATAGCTTACGACATCTTTCGTCGAGCCGTCTGAGCCCTGATTCCAGCCGTCCCTGTGTCTCCAGATGTTCCATTTCCTCATCCGGCAGTCGGGCGTCATCTGCAAGTTCCGGACCGTCATCAAGGTCAGAATGAGCCGACGCCCGCTTATAGAGTCGAATCGATTCCCGTTTGGCCGTAGTGACCAGCCAGGCCGAAAGACGGGTCGGGTCAGTGATTCTGCGGCGATTCGTGTATAGGGCCACCCAGGTTTGCTGAAAGCAGTCGGCGGCATCTGCCATCGACAGCCCGGCCCGGGTCGCTACCGTGTAAACCAGCGGCTGGTATCGGCGCACCAGTTCTTCCCATGCGCCGGGATTCCCGGCCAATATATCCTGCCAGATTTCGGTATCCGTCTTCTCAATTAGAGTCACAATGGATTCCTGCCGTTGGATTTGGCGAAATATACCTTCATTTGGCCGCCAATCAAATCAAAAAAGCCTCCGCGGCTAACCGCCCGGAGGCTTTCAGAGGTCTGTAATTGATCCTGCTTATGGGCACGAAACCGGGTCAGGACCGTTGGAGAATGAGTACTCGACGAGATACACCAGATCACCGACATCGATAGAACCATCACCGTTAACGTCGGCCTCATCCATGCACACCGGAGCCGGCCCGCCGCTGAAGGAGTATTCCACGAAGTAGACCAAATCGCCAATATCGATAGTGTTGTTTACGTCTCCATCGATATTCCCGCGTATTCCGACACAACAGCCACTGACCGCAACCTGGCCGGACGCAAAGGCCGGGTTGAAGGTGATGATCGTGCCGCTGTATTCAGGCAAATACGTCAGGTAACCATCGAGCAGAATCGGCGTGGATTGATCAGATGGCGCCGATGAGTCGATATGGAAGAAGAGTTTTACGAGCAATCCGCTCCCGGCGGCAAGTTCCGGCACAGATCCATTGGTAGAGCTCTGCAATCTGAGGGTGAATCGACGGTTGAAGGGGTCGTAATGCGCGAACCCATTGTTGGTGAAATAACTCGTGCGACACCCGGCTGTCGACATCGAATCGAAAGTCAATGGCACCGTGCCGCCGTATTCAACCGGGATTCTAATGGTACCGGTCGGGAAGTTGGTGCGTCCGTACACTGATATGACCACTTGACTCCCTTTTTCCCCCAATACGGAATCAGCGATCATGGTGTCAGCGAATACGCAGATATAGTTGTCAATAGTGCGGCTGTATGCTTCAGCACCCGAGGTGATCCCGACGGTGACCGTGTGGGGTCCCGGAGCTGTGTAGGTATGCGACGGTGACTGCGTGTAAGCGGCGCCGCCGTCACCAAAGTCCCATGTCCAGCTATCGGCGGTGTACCGAGTGGTTGCCGAGAAATTCACGGGCAGGGGAGTCCAGCCGCTGGTTACATCCGCGGAAAATGTCAGGCCATTCTGATCGAAACCGTCCAGAATTGTCGTGCCGGTATTGTCCGGGTCAAGCCAATCCCGAAGACGAGTGTCGGTCGTGGTTCCGTGATTCCAAGATTGAGAGAACTTGCCAAACCAGTCCGAGGTGATGCTGGTGCAGGATGCGTAGCCGCCATGGAGCTGTCCGACAACGTGGTGGTTCTGGTCAAATAGCGGTGAGCCGGAGGAACCCGGTTCGGTCGTGCCGTCGTTCCAACTGCCTACCCGCCAATGGGTCACGCCCGACGAAGCGAGGTAGTCAGTGGAGGTAAGCGGGTCATAATCGAATGAGATCTTCTTGATATCACCGGATGGATGATGAATACAGGTAGCCGAGGTCGGAGCGGCATCGACCGCTGACCATCCGGAATAGTAGACGTTGTAGGAATCCGGGGGCTGTTCGCTGAGTTGAAGGAGCGCGAAATCGGAGTAGGTGTTGGTGGCAAGAAGCGTGCAGCCGGAAACCGATTGATTGGTCGGGCCATCGATATTCGCGCACGTCGGACTCTCGTAATTGAAGATAAATACCCAGGTCGCCTCCCCTCCGAGACAATGATTCGCTGTCAGGAAATACGGTGTGAAATCCTGGCGAACGTTGTTTACCATTGCCCCAGTACACAACCGAAAACCTCCGCTTGTTGTTATCATGGCAACGGAGCGGATATCATCGGCCCACGGCAGTCCCTCCGGACAATGTACGTTGTTGTTGCACGAACCGGAACTTCCGAAATTGAGGACCTCTTTGGCCGCCTGCCGGTCAAAGAAAATATTCTTGTAGGCATGGACTATTCGCGATACCCGCAGTTCGCCGGGATAATCGACATCGGCCGGAACATAGTATTCAAGGATTGAGACATCGCCTTTGACCGGCGCGGTGGCGAACTGGTTATAATCTTTATTGTTTTTGCTGGTGAACGCGCCGATCACCTGGCTATGGTCCTCAGTATAAATGAACAGCTTCGCGCCGTCGGGCAGACGGAAACGGTCGAATATCAGGTTGATGGAATAAGCTCCGGGGCACGATATTCGCAGTCGCCAGATTTTGCCGCCGTCGGGGAGTTTTTCCCATATGCCTGAATTGGCTAAATCGTATTGAACATCGAACGGATAACCGAACCGGAACGGCACACCGAGTTTCTCATCCTGCTGGTCTTCGGCCAACAGGCTGGGTACATCGACCGATGGCATCGTCACCGTCGGAGCGGCCGCTTTGGTTGGGTTCTCGAAGCTGATCGGCGTTCCGCCGTTACTAATCTGACTTCTTGAAGTAGTTGCGAGAACGGCAACGAGAACAACGGTGAGCAGGAGTGTGCGGACTAATTTCATTTTCCATCCATATATATATGAATCATTGCATCTAAATCAGCTTATCCACCTGGCGGTCGCAAGCGTGCATTGGCCATATCGGCACAGAAGTAATATGATTATTGATAAGATAAGTAAAATCTAAAAGTTGTCAATCAAAAGGGACATGCCTTGACACAACTGGTGATTTTTTGAACCCGCTCGTCGGATTATCGAAAGAAAAGGCGTTTCCCCGGCTCCAAAACCGACTAATAATAGGGGTTCGCTCCGGAGGCATGGTCGGTGGCGTCGATGACGTCCGTTACTTCCGGGATCATCGCCCGAATAGCCTTCTCAATTCCGTTCTTCAGGGTGACGTTGGCCGAAGCACAGCCCTGACAACCGCCTCCCAGACGCAGGTACACTTTGGTTCCTTCGACATCTACCAGTTCAACCCGTCCTCCGTGCGAGGCAATGGCCGGATTGATCTCCTGTTCGAACAGCTCTTCAATCTGATGGCGGATCTTCTCCTCGGAAGGGAGCTTCTTCTGCACGTTCGGGTCTATGAGCTGTTTGCCGGACCGAATTTGCTCACGAATGGCCGTGCCAATTTGCTTGCCCATCGATGGCCACGTCTGCGTTGTATTCTTGGCAATTGTAAGCGTGCTGCCCGAAACCATCACCTGAGCTATGCCGCCGATAGCAAACAGCGCTTCCAGCAGCGGCGAACCTTCAGCCATTTCCCGGTCACGGCAAGTGAAGGAGCCGTTGGGAAACAGCGGGTGATCCACATGGAACTTGCAGACCTGAGGGTCGAGTGACGGTTCCCCGGTAATCTTGATCTGTTGTGTATCTTGAGACATCATCGTACTCCTTCATCTATCAGACTGAAAAAGAATCGTTCTTGCTGCTTTGCTCGCTGGCGCCCAACTCTTTAAGGTGCTGGAACGTGTAAATACCGGTGTTATGACCGTCGGAGAAATTGACCGCTACTCCGTAGCGGCCGACAGCGTTGACACCGCTGATCTTAATATCGAGAGGAACCTTTCTGGTGTCAAGAATTCGGTGTCCGGAATCTTCGTCGACACATGAAGCACAGGCGCAGTTTACGCGAAGATTATAGGGGGTGTAATCGAAATGCATGCCGTTTTCCCAGCTCATGTGCAGATTACCTTCGGGTGTCATGTGAATATCCCGGGGTTCGATTTCTTTAATAGCGGCGCTGATCGTCCCAACACTCTTGGTGACCGCCGAGGCGACACTCATGAAAGCCTCGCCGGCGGCAGAACTTTTCCCGTTGGCGAGAAGAGGAACACCGTCGTCACCACTCATCATGATTTCCGGATCGAGCGGAATAGCGCCAAGGTAGGGGACGCCGAGTTTTGCGGCCATCTGCATGCCGCCACCCTCTTTGAATACCGCTGTCTCCTTGCCGCAGTGCTTGCACGTAAATCCGCTCATATTCTCAATTATGCCAACTATCGGAACATTCACCTGCTCAAACATCTTCAGGCCTTTGCGAGCCACACCGAGCGCCACTTGCTGGGGCGTGGTGACAATTATCGCCCCGGACAGCTTCGCCTGCTGGGCAATCGTCAACTGAACATCGCCGGTACCCGGAGGCAGGTCGATAAGCAGATAATCCAACTTGCCCCAGATGACCGAGCTTATAAACTGGTGAATCATTTTCATGGCGATCGGAGCGCGCCAGATCACCGGCGTCTCATCGTCGACCAACAAGCCCATCGAGATGAAGTCGATACCATGCTTGTTAATAGGGCGAAGCTGATTCCCTTCGATTCCAGGCCGGCTGTTTGATGAGCCCAGCATGCCGGGTTGGCTTGGGCCGTATATGTCGGCATCCATTAGTCCGACTGACGCTCCCATCCGTTTGAGGGCAACGGCCAGATTTGTCGAAACCGTGGACTTGCCGACACCGCCTTTGCCGCTGGCGACCGCGATTATGTGTTCTATCCCGGCCAAGCCCTGGTGGTCGGTACCGGAAAAAGGTGACTGTTGTTTGCTGGTAGACATTATCTTTTCCTTAATTCATCATTCTACTTTGTCAGCCCAGCCGAGCATTCATACCTAGGCCGTGGCTAAGGATTTACGAACCAAAACTCATATCCGCTAACACTTATGAAACCCAAATCAGGGGCGAGTGTTCGGAGACGGACTGCATTGGTCCTGTTTACTGCGCATTTTGTTACACAATATGCTAAGATAACAAAGACTTTGGGGCACACAATGACAAAAGTCAAGATTCTCTCAGGAGGTCGGGCCGGCTGCGGCAAAGACCCGCATGAAATTGTCTCCCAGTATCTTACTAATATCCGACCGACTGTACCCACGACGTCCAAGCTCCAGCGTTATCGCCGGCAGACGTGAACAGTCTTCCAAGCCTCGTGGTGCCACCAGGATGCCGTCGTAATCTGAACCCAAACCGACATAATCCGGACCAACCAGATTGACAATGTAATCTATGTGATCCACCACGCGAGAGACATCCGGAAGATATGGCTGCATTTGTTCCTGCCAAGCCTCAAAAGCCGGTTTCAGGGGTGCCATTTCTCGCGCCATATCTGATTCGGGCATTTCGGAGATGAAAAGTTCATCGATCTTTGTGAAAGCTTCCGCAAATTGGGGAGAATTGTGAGAGTGAGCCTTGAATTCTTCGGAAAGAAATTCCGGGCAGAAGTTGATGCCGATCATACCACCCGTGGCGGCAATTGCCTTTATCTGATCATCAGTAAGATTCCGGTCATGAGCGCAAAGCGCATGCACGCAAGAATGCGAGGCAATGACCGGGTGGCGTGATACCTTCAACACCTGTTCAACAGCCGCGACCGAGATATGAGAGACATCGACCATCATACCGAGTCGGTTCATTTCCCGAATTACATCGCGGCCGAAATCGCTCAAACCGTGAAACCGGGGGGAGGGATCCGCTGAGGAAATACACCAGTCGTGCGAGCTCGTATGACTCAGCGTCATGTATCGTACGCCGAGGTCAAAAAAGCGTCGGAGATTGTCCAGCGAATTATCTATGGCTAATCCGTTTTCGATCCCTATGAAAATAGCCAGTCGGCCGTCGGCCATGATTGCTTTCGCATGTTCGGCCGATAGACAAACCTCGACCTTATCGGCATGAGCCCGGGATTCGGCATTGATTAGAGCGATGTTGCGTTCCGCCCGTTCATGCGCTTCCCGACCTGAGAGGTGCGAATTCAGGAAGATGGCAAAGACCTGGAGATTTACACCACCTTCGCTAAGGCGCGGAAGGTCGATGTGGTAATTGTCGTGCCGGGCGAACAGATCATAGCCTCGTCGCATCTGCAAAACGGTGTCGCAGTGAAGGTCTGCAACGGTGGCCCGATTATGAAACTCCAGCAGACTGGTGTCCGATCGATCTGACATATACTTTCCTTATACTGGTTGTGAGGATATACGAGGATTTCCGGCCTCACGCCAGCACAAAGAGGCAAAACTGCAAATAATAGCCGGCCCGTGATGTTCGGATGCAGGGGAGACAACCGTTTTACATAAAGGCTGACAAAAGTGTTTTGACGCTGTAGATTGCAGGTCTGAAAGTGCAGGGACACAACTGATGACCAACTGGCTCAGGCGATATTTTCATTTCGCTCAACTTCAGACCGATTTCAAACACGAGGCGATCGGGGGGGTGACGACATTTGTCACAATGTCGTA
Source organism: uncultured Ignavibacteriales bacterium (assembly GCA_964371785.1). Classification (GTDB taxonomy): domain Bacteria; phylum Zixibacteria; class MSB-5A5; order GN15; family FEB-12; genus CAVQCT01. The sequence continues at coordinate 23,607 of CAYJOL010000011.1, forward strand.
TATTATCATAGTTAATCCGAAGATTCTGGAAGCTGCGGGATTTCCGTTCGGAGCGTCGATGGTCGCCACTGTGTTGACAGCGTTCATCGGAACCCTCGTCATGGGCGTCTATGCCCGGCGGCCGTTCGCCATTGCTCCCTACATGGGCGAGAATGCTTTCATAGCATACACTGTCGTCAAAGTGCTCGGGTACAGCTGGCAAACGGCGCTCGGGGCCATATTTCTTGGCGGTATACTCTTTACTATCGTGAGCGCGTTGAAGATTCGCACCTGGCTGGCGACCTCGATTCCCAAATCCCTCAAGATATCATTTGCCGTTGGCATCGGCCTCTTTCTCGCTTTTATCGGGATGAACGAGACCGGAATTGTCACCGTTGGTGTCGAGGGTGCGCCCGTACATGTCGGTGACCTAGGACAGACAAATATACTCCTGGCGGTCGGCTGTTTTCTGCTTATCAGCCTCTTGATGATTCGAAAGGTCAGGGGAGCCCTGCTACTGGGAATCCTGACGGCGACTTTCGGGTCGTTCTTTCTTGGAGTGGCCCAGCCACCGCAGGCGTGGATCAGTTCACCGCCATCGCTGGCGCCGATATTCCTCAAGCTCGACATATCCGGAGCGCTCACCTGGGGTTTTATGTCGGTAATACTCACGGTGTTCGTGATGGATTTCGTTGATACTACCGGCACGCTACTTGGACTGGCTTACAAATCAGGTTTCCTGGATGAGACCGGGAATCTGCCGGAGATGGAGAAGCCGATGTTGTGTGATTCGGGTGCGACCGTCCTCGCGGCCCTGTTAGGCACCTCAACCGCAGGCGTGTTTATCGAATCGGCAGCGGGTATTGAGGCCGGCGGACGATCCGGCTTCAGCGCGATAGTAACCTCGATTCTGTTTCTACTGGCCTTGTTCTTTTCGCCGTTTCTGACGGTAGTGCCTCCTGCCGCTTATGGTCCGGCGTTGATAGTTGTTGGTCTGCTCATGATGACGACCATAACCGAACTTGATTTTGCAGATCTCACGGAGGCGATACCGGCCTTCGCCGTGATTGTGCTCATGAGTTTCACTTACAACCTTGGAGTTGGTGTGACAGGGGGATTCGTGGCCTATCCCCTTATGAAGCTGTTTGCCGGACGACTAAGAGAAGTGAAACCCGGTATGTGGTTTTTGGCGGCCATATCTTTGCTGTTTTTCATCTTCTATCCATATTGAACCAGCGCGTCCGTGATGTCCGTGCCCGTTGCGCTAAGCTGAACGAGCGGCACGGCATACAGATTATGATTGAATCTGCGGGCACCCGCCGGTATATTTCGATGTTCGGCAAGGACAGAAGACAAGATGTTCATGTCGGTTAGGAGTCTGACATAAATGAGTCGTCCACGATACTCAGTTGTCATACCCGTAAAGGATGAAAAGGGAAATATAGCGCCACTCGTCGGCGAGATTGCGGCTGTCCTGGGCGATAAGCGGGAACAGGTTGAAGTGATATTTGTCGACGACGGTTCTGTCGACGGTACGCTGGAAGAGATCAAACGGGTCGCCCGCGATTATGCCATCGTGCGCTGGCTTTCGTTTGAGGGACATGCCGGGCAGACGGCGGCGTTCGATGCCGGACTGCGCGATGCCGAAGGGGACTTGCTGGTTATGATGGACGGCGATCTGCAAAATGATCCACAGGATATACCAAATATGGCGGCTAAAATCCCTCAAGCGGACATTGTCTGCGGGTACCGTGCGACAAGACATGACTCCTGGGTACGACGGGTATCGAGCAAAGTCGCCAATGGCGTTCGTAATCGCCTGACGCACGAGGATATCATTGATGTCGGTTGTTCACTCAAAGTCATGCGCCGAGAGTGCATACAACAAGTGAAGCTATATCACGGCATGCACCGGTTTTTCCCCACGCTGGTCAAGCTCAACGGTTATTCGATAATCCAGGTGCCGGTCAATCATCGTCCGCGCACGCATGGCATTACCAAGTATGGAATCTCGAATCGCTTATGGAAGGGAATCGCCGATCTGTTTGCCGTGCGCTGGATGCAGCGGCGTTACCTCAGGTATCGAATCAAAGAGAAGGGTTGATATGCGTACGTTCTGGCTGGTGATCGGATTCACGGGACAGTTCGTTTTCAGTGCCCGGTTTCTCTGGCAGTGGCTGGCCTCGGAGAAAGCGAAGAAGAGCGTAGTACCGATTGAATTTTGGTGGCTGAGTATTGCCGGAGCGGCGTTGCTTTTGATATATGCTGTTTACCGGAAAGATCCTGTCTTTATAGTCGGCCAGTCGTTCGGGTTTCTGGTCTACTCGCGCAACTTGTATTTTATCTCGCGTGAGCGGAGGCAGGCTCACCAGCAGTAGTCGGACGGAAATCTGGTCAAGTGAGCCTTTGGGATCGAGGCGTACTCAAGTGACTGTGGAATCAAATACCGACCGGGAATCCAAAATTCCTGAATGGGCCAGGCTCCTGGTTTGGAGCGCTCTTTTGGCGCTGCCTTTTCTCGGGCTGAGGCCGCTCTGGCTTCCCGATGACGGCCGGTATGCCGAAGTTGCGCGGGAGATGGTCACCACCGGTGATTGGATCACTCCGCAACTTAACTCCATTCCCCACTACACCAAACCGCCCATAAGCTACTGGGTGAGTGCGGTCGGAATTCTGCTCTTCGGCAGGAATGAATTTGCCGTGCGCCTGGCCGTGGCGCTCCCTTTTATCGGGTGTGTGCTTCTGACCTATCTGCTGGTGGCTGAATTCAGGGATAAGAAAACAGGATTTGTCGCGGGACTGATATTCATGACCTCGCCCATTCCATTCATTGCCGCCAATATCATCACGCCCGATATGATGCTCACGTTTTTCGAGATGGGTGCTATCTACTTCATCTGGCGATGGCATCGGCGGGAGCAAAGATCGGTCCTTAGCATTGTGGCGGCGTATGCATTTCTTGGACTGACGTTCATGACCAAGGGTCCGGTCGGATTGTTGATTCCGTTCTTAGCTTTCTTGGGCTATGCCGCGTACACCGGAGAGTGGCGCATCCTTCGTGCGTTCACGTCGACCCGCGGCTGGCTCGTCTTCCTGTTGATAGGATTTCCCTGGTACATTGTGCTGGTTGTCAGACACCCGGAACTGGTCGATTACTTCCTTGGCCGGGAGCTGGCCGACCGCATGTTCACGACAGTTCATCATCGGAACAACAGCTTTCTCATATACCCGGCCGTCCTGTTAGGCGGTCTGCTTCCATGGACTATATCTTTCGTCAAGGGATGGCGGAACGCATATCCGCTGAAAAAGCTGAGGGAAAGAAAGATTGAACCGTATCACGCTTTCATGTTAAGTTGGATATTGTTGCCGCTCATCTTTTTCAGCCTCGTGCGCTCCAGGCTCCCGCTATACGTGCTCCTGTTGTTTGTACCCATGGCAATACTCGCGGCGGATTATCTGAGCGGTACGCAGGTGGAAAGCCACGTAAGACAGATTCGTAAGGCGGTTCGCGCAGCTTTACTCATGTCGGTTATCCTGGTCGGACTCCAGGTCGGTGCCTCATATTACACTTCGTTGGAGAACCTGTACCCGCTCGTGGAACAAATACGCTCGGCTGGACCAGAACATCCGGTAATTTACTCGAATCGATCTGACCTTTACTCAGTGAACTTCTATCTCAATGCACCAATAACTGTAACCAGCAACTACCAGCAGTTTCTGCGTAGCAGCAGGCCCGCATATTATATTCTGGACAGAAAAGGAACACAGGAGGACTTGCCGGACGATCTTCGGGGACTTCCGGTTCTGAAACATCACTTCAACTTCTGGCTATTTTCCAATCGACCGATTCTCTCGACTGAAGGCAATCAATGAAACGAACCTGCCACTTGCTTGCCGGAGCGGGTCGGTCTATATTACCCGAATGACGCCAAATGCATAACATGGTCCGGTACCCTATCGTGTATCACCGGACAAAGTGAGAGCAATGCCACAGATGAAACAGTATTTAGCGAGGTTACTGGGAACCCGCCCAGACTGGCCGAACGATATGACGTCGAACGAAGAGCGGATTATGGGGGAACATTTCGTTTACCTGCGTGATCTCACTCTCAAGAAGAAAGTACTGATGGCTGGACCTCACTTCCAACCGGTCTTTGGCCTGATAATACTGCAAGTAGCGGATGAAGCCGAAGCACGGCAGATAATGAACAGTGAACCATCGGTAACCCAGGGTGTCCACACGTATGAACTGTCAGAAATGCGCGTTTCCCTGTTCGCTCACATGATGCCCCAGCAGAGATACGCGGACAATCCGTCCGATCGGGTTCTGGTCAAAGAGATAGTACTGCCGGTGTCAGTTGAAAAGGTCTGGCAATTGTGGACAACTGCCGAAGGCGTGAAGTCGTTCATAGCGGAAGATGCTCGAATCGAATTACGCCCGGGTGGGCCGTATGAATGGTATTTCTCATTGGAGGCGCCAGAAGGAACGCGCGGCTCCGAGGACTGCAAATTACTGAGCTACTTGCCAATGAAAATGCTTTCATTCGAGTGGAATGCCCCTGCGGACTTCGGGCCGCTTCGGGACCGACGGACGCAGATCATTCTCATGTTTGAAAGCCTGAGCGGTGAGCGCACCCGTCTGACTTTGTCTGAGCACGGCTGGGGAACGACAGATGAGTGGGAAAAGTTGTATCAATATTTCGACAGAGCGTGGGAAGTTGTATTTGAATATCTTGCGAAGCGTTGTGCCTCCATGCGCTGAATTGGCCACTGAGTCATAGACAGGCACAGAAAGGAAAGTAGAATGCGAATAGGGTTCATTGGTTTGGGAAACCTCGGCCGGGCGATCGCCCAAAGACTGATTGACCAGGGTGTCGAGCTGACCGTGTGGAATCGGACTAAAGAAAAAGCGGAGGGGTTAAATGCTGTGGTAGCGGAAACACCTCTGGACCTTGCGGGCAAAGTCGACCTGGTGTTCCTCTGTCTGTTTGACACTCGCGCCGTTAAGGATGTAATCTCCGGTACCAACGGGTTGTTCACTCGCGGATTCGCCGGGAAGACAGTGGTCGATCTCACTACAAATCACTTCCGGGAAATCGAAGAGGTTCACAATTACGTCAACAGGCAGGGAGCTGTCTACCTTGAGGCGCCGGTTGCCGGCAGCGTCATACCGGCCCAGCAGGGGAATCTTACGGTGTTCGTAAGCGGGCCACGGACGACGTTTGATTGCGTTCATCCGTATCTATCGAAATTTGGAAAGAACATCTTCTACCTTGAGAAACCAACCCTTGCAACCAAGATGAAACTAATCAATAATCTCCTTCTCGGAAGCTTCATGGCGTCGATTGGCGAGGCCATAGTGATGGGCGAGAAGGCGGGTATCCCCAAGGCGGAAGTAATTGAAATGCTGCTATCCGGAGCGGGAAATTCCGGCGTATTTACTGCCAAAAAGCAGCGGCTGCTGGATGAGGATTTCAGCCCGCATTTTGCGGTGGGCACCATCTACAAGGACCTGCACTTCCTTCAGGACCTTGCGCGAGACCTCAAACGCCCGGTTTTCACGGGCTCGATCGCCAAAGAGCTCTACGGATTGGCGATGGCTCATGGGATGGAGGATCAGGATTTTTCAGCCGTCTATAAACTGCTCAAAAAGCCCTGACTGTTGCGAAACAGGCGGAATGCTACTGGCCTCAATTGAAATCCCGGCCTCTGGTCGGGTAAGCGCTTAACTGAACTTCCGGGTTTTCTTATACAGGTGGGATCGCTCAAGACCGAGCTCCCGTGCGGCCTGAGCCATGTTACCTTCATTGCGAGCGATGGTTGTTTCTATATATGCCTGCTCAAACGCGGCCACGGCTTCTTTTAAGGTCTGAGCCGATGAGGTTCCATAGGACGGCATTAACATTTTGACGTCAGTCAGCCGGACCGTTGTGTCCTCGCAGTAAATATTGAGTCGCTCCACCAGATTCTTCAGCTCGCGTACGTTTCCGGGATACTTCAGGGACTTGAGGTAGGTCAGCGCTTCGGGTGACAGATGTTTCACCGAAGTCTTGGTCTCCAGAGCAAACTTCTTCGAATAGTGGTCGATCAGGAGCGGAATGTCCTCCCGTCTCTCCCGTAGCGGCGAAAGGTTGAATTGGACCACGTTCAGTCTGTAGAGCAGATCCTGCCTGAATTTTCCATTCGCCACCATCGCAGTCAGGTCAAGGTTGGAGGCCGCTATAATGTTGCAGTCCACGCCGGTGGTTTTGTCCGAACCCACCGGGGTGACCGCTTTGTGTTCCACAACCCTCAGGATTTTCGCCTGCGCCTCCGGGGTCATCTCGCTGATCTCATCGAGAAAGATAGACCCTCGGTCCGCCTCGACGAATTTCCCTTTGCGTGCTTTGGCGGCTCCGGTGAAGGCTCCGGCTACATGACCGAACAACTCCGATTCGACCAGTTCCGCCGGAAGCGCCGCGCAATTGACGGCGACAAAAGGTCCGGTGGAAAACCGGCTGCTGCGATGAATCATGTTTGCGACCAGTTCCTTACCGGTCCCGTTTTCGCCAAAGATAAGAAATCTCGTGGTTTTACCGGCCGAGCGCGCAATATCCTGTTTGAGTTTCTGAATGGACGGGGACTCGCCGATAAATTCGCCATAGAGGGCCTCAGTCAGCCGTTCCTTCTCCGACTGCAGGTTGTTTGTCTTGGTGGCATTGTCAATCGTGATGAGGATTCGATCGAGTGAGATCGGTTTCTCAATGAAGTCATATGCGCCGAGCCTGATCGCTTCCACGGCTGTTGGTATATCGGCATGGCCCGATATCATCACCACCAGTTGACGGGCGTCGGCAGTCAGGATTTCCTTTAACAGGTCCAGACCGTTTCCATCCGGAAGCATGATATCCAGGAAGATGATGTCAAAGCCGGCCCTGGAGAATTGCCGCCCTTCGGCGAGCGATTCCGCCGACACAACTTCGTGCTCCCGCCGTTCGAGGGCGGATTTCAGCGACGCTCGAATCTGTTCTTCGTCATCGACAATCAGTACTCTGGCCATGCTACTGCGGAAGTCGTAATCGGACGACTCCGCCTCCTTGTTGGCGGTTTTGCAATTCAATCGTACCACCGTGGTCGTGGACTATGCGATAGGCAATCACCAGCCCAAGCCCGGTGCCGCCTTTCTTGGTCGACATATACGGCTGAAACGGATCGGCGAGTTTCTCTTTGCTGAACCCCGGTCCGGTATCCTCTACCGATATCGCCAGGTATTCTTTGTCATCATACACATTGATCGCAACCGAAGCGCCGTCCGCCGACTCGAATCCGTTCTTGATCAGGTTTATCAACACCTGTGTGACCGCATCCGGGTCTATTGATATGCTGGCGCGATGACTCGTGTTGACGATTTTGAACCTGCCCGCGGCTGATTCGCGCTGATACAGCGCCGATAAAGCATTGAGAACCGACTCTAATGGAACAGATTGGATTGATGGCGGGTTCATGCGGGCGAAACTGACGAACTGGTCGAGCAGTCTGGTCACCCGGTTAACTTCGTTTTTGATCGTAGTCGTAGTCTCTTCGAGAATGGCGCCGAACTTGGGTTGCTGTTCATAGTAGGATCGACGAAGATCATCGGCGCTGATGGCGATAGGCGTGAGCGGATTCTTGATTTCGTGGGCAACTTTTCGTCCCATGGTCTGCCAGACGGCGATCTTTTCTGCGACCGCGAGGTCCTTCTGGAGTTTTTTCAGCTTGCCCATCGTGTCGGTCAACGAATCGGCCAGATGCGAGAACTCGCCTTCCTCGTATGCCATGACCGGGGTCGAAAAATCTCCGCTGGCGATGCGCGAAGATGCCACCACCAGATTGTCGATCTCCCGCTTGGCCCGCCCGGTAATGTAGAAGCCAAGCAGAATGGCCGTCAACGCCGATATCACCGCCACCAACCCGGTAAGACCAAGCAAAGAGACGTAGATCGGGCGCTGGTCGCTCGAGCGGAACTTGGCCGCGACCAGATAATCGGCCCCGGCGCCACCCACGAGTACCGCTTCGTAACCGTCGTCTGTTTTGTAAATCGTGCCCGGGCTCATATTTTGATAGACAACGGGTGTGTCTGCCTCGGTGTAGATTTGTATGGTCGCTCCGAGCAATTCTCCGAGGCGCTGTTGATACCAGGAATTCAAGTATCGACCGGTGTACATGATTTTGCCGTCGGATAGTGGCGTCATGAACGTTATAGCCGCATGCGAACCGCCGCGATCATACTCTACAGTCTCCGCAAATCCGGCCGAACCTGATTGGGGCACGGGCATTTGTTTCTGGATCAGCTCGCCAATAAGCCCAGGCCGGTTATAGCTGGCCAGGACCGTGTATGAGTTGTCCAGCAATTCCATGAAGTCCATTCCGTAGGGTCTGGGATCAAGATCGACGGTAGTGCCACGACTCGAATCAAGAGTCATCAGCGCATACCTGAAATCCGCCGAAGTCAGCATTTGCTTGATGCTGATCTGCATTTCGTTTTTCAGCGAAGCATAGAAGGCATCGAACTTCTTCAGATCGCCATAGATATTCTGCTCTTTGAGCTCCTCAAGCTGTCTGGTGGAATGAAAATAGATGACCGTCAATATCAGCAGCGGCGGTATGATCGCGACCAACACCAGATACAAACGGATGCGGCCAGAAAAGCTCATGGATGCCCCTCCGCACGTCGAACGGGCAAATCGACAACGGCAATGCTGTCAAGTCTCGGCCTGCCGGTCAGATCGAAGGTGAAGTTTCTTAAGCGATCTCGCGAAATGAAATAGAGGGTAGGACGAAAAAGCGGAAATACACCGAGGTCACGCTTAAGGCTTCGATCGGCCAAATCGGCATAGTAATTTCGAGTGCGTGAACTATCGGCGTCCCGCGCGGCATCGATATAGTTGCTGAGAACTGTTATTGCCTCGCTCTGCTCCGGTCTTGAAGGACGCATCTGTTTGATCTGGTCACGAATCGAAATCATCGATGCGACAGATTCACTACCCCGAAACGGCACCAACTCAAGCAGTACATCCGCATTGGGATTGCCGTATTCGATTTCGATATGCACCCGGTCGCGGGACAGGATGTCCGCGAAGTAATCGGCCAATGGTTCCAGGCATCGGTTCAAATACGACAACCGAATGGTGGCGGGCCGACCCATCGTTTCTAAGAGCTGGCGGCCTTTCTGGCGGTCATACGGGTACGATCTGACGATCGAAGTATCTTCCAGATAGAAGCTGTTTAACGGCGTGGGCGGTTCGCCGTTGAATACGTGCGCCAGTGATATAGGGCCGAACCGATAGTAAAGCGAAGTAGTCAGATAGCCGTCGCGATTGAGGGGGCTGGCGAGATTGGGTACAATCACGGCAACGAACGGCGCGGGTGTCGCCTGTATCTCAACTTTGGTATTAATCCAGGGAAGAGTACGCAGGGAGAAGAGTCCATCCGCCTGTCCGTATTCGAACTGGTCGATTACCTGATAACTGTCACGCCACAATGCAATATCGATCGGATTGCCGTTAGCGGTGTGATGTACCGGCAGGCTGTCGCCGGTAAGCAACGAAGCCGGTTCAATATCAAGACCGCCCAGAAATATCGTCGAAGTGCTGTCGATAACGGCCGTCTCAACCTTCGCCATCAAGGAATCTATGTCGGGCTGGGCGGGACTGACGGGAATAGGCTCGCTTATGGACACACCACGATACGACTGATCGACAACTCCGCTTAACAACGAGTCCCTGCCGGAGTAGACAGTAAAGCGGCTACCGGCGAAAATGTTCTGTTCTTCACCGGCGCCAAAATAAAACCGCTGAAGCTTGAATTGGATTACGCGACAAGAGAGTTCACCGGCTTGGACGGCCGAAACTGACATAAAGCCGGCGCTAACGACGACCACAATCCCACAAAGCCAGTTCACGAGCACAACGCGCATTATCTTCTCCTGTATCTTATACAATAACAGATTAGCAAAAAACGGATACAAGTGTAAAAATTGACACAGTTTTTTGGGATTCTGACGGCCGATTAAATATTGGAAGGTCAGGAGCATGGTTGGCCCCTGACCTCGTTACGCAAAGGCGCATGGCAAAACGCTTTGCCGAGTCAGTCTATGGGCAAGCCACCGGGGCGGGGCCGCCGGCTCTTGAATGCCTGCCGGTGTCTACTTGGCTGATGGACTTTCTTTTTGATCAGCGGCACTCGTATCGGCGGCACCGAGCGAGTCATGATAACAACGGCCGTTCATGATGTAGGAAAGTCTAATGTTTGCATCGGCCAGTTCGGCGATTTGCTGTTTGGTCAGCTTCAGATGGTAATGAACGCTGTCAACGGGCTCTGGAAGCTCCCCGAGCACTTCTTTCGTCTTGGACAGTTCGCCAGTCTCGGACAAAGTGAGGCAGATGTCGAACAGATGGTCATCGGGCAGTGCGTTTAGTGAGTCGTTCATGCGTTGGAGATACGCGTTCACATCGGTAAGCGGTTCAACCTTGCGGAACTTTGTTTCACCATAGTTGCGCTGCCACATCTCGCCATTAATGAAGAACCCTTCAGTCGTTTTATCGTTCAGCGGTGCCTGTTCTCGCCGTTTCATAAGCTCTCTTTTTGCGTCGTTTTCATTGATGCGAATCGGACCGACGATGGTACCGTTGGCTCCCGTCGTATCAGGCTCCGCGGACGCGGTGTCAGGGCGGTGGAGTTGTTCACAGTTGATTCCCGCATCGGCCAGGGCAAGCAGTTGCCTCAGAGGTATTCTCACTCTGGCGTTTCCACGCTTGTCGACCTCGGGGGCATGGCCGATGATCTTTGCAGCAGCCGCCATTGCCTGCGGCGAACGCAGACTCATAGCAACATCGCAGATGACCTCCAGATCGCTGGGTTTGAGAGTGTCTCGGTCAAGTTTTCCCGATTTCGGCCCTATGGCACTTCTCATAGCCCACGGTACTCGGGGATCGCCTTTCCAATACTCTATTGAATCCCCTTGGGTCACGAAGCAATATGGTACTGAATAATTAAAAACCTTGTCTTCGGGCGTCTTCGTCGTGAGAACAAATTCGATTTCACTTGTATCATTAGTCGGTACCTTCAGTTCTAGCATCACGTAATTCGAGTCGCTCATACTCGGAAACGCAGCTTGCCAGATTGTCGGGCCGCTATACGCAATACCGTCCTTGGCCAGGACAGTCACGGAAACATCATGTATCCAACGCCAGCCGGGTTTTATGCAAAAAGCCAACTTCACATGCTCTCCGTCAAACCCGTGCTGAACCGGTTCAATACTCCAGTAATAGGGTAATTGAATTGTTGGACCAGTTGAGCCGACCGTTTGTGATATTAGATTGAATGCGATCACCACACATAAGGTCACGATTCTCATTAGAGCCTCCTATTATTCAAAGCCAATTGTCCCAATAGGGAAGTTACCTTCTAACAAACCGAATAGATTCGATACCAACCTCCTTTCTAGTTACATCAAGTGACGGACGTTAAACCGTACTCGTGTAGCGCTATCCGGCCACGATCATAGAAACTATCTCCCCTTAACGCTCGGTTTTCCTGACTCTATCATGCCAAGTGTATTACTGCGAGGCAACGGATTTCTTCCGCACATTCTCGTATACCGTTTGGGGAGATGCCAATTCACGTGCCACTCGGTTTGTCTGCCGCGGAAGCTCACCGGGGACGGTTACGAAGCTGACCGAATCGAATCCATGCCGCCGTTATCGGCGTGCGATAAACTCCCCCCAAGATCCATTGACCCCAATAGCCGTGCTCGTGACGCTTAAACTGAAGGTCGGGAGTATTCAGCTACGTAGGTCAGGAGCCCTGCGCTCCTGACATGGCAGATACCGACCGCACTGTACAGCGGACAAGTTCAGGACCCTGTTGAACGCTGCCGCGTTCTCGTCTGGATCCTGACCTACGAAGACTCGTATCGACGGCATCGAGCGAGTCATGATAACAACGGCCGTTCATGATGTAGGAAAGTCTGATGTTCGCACCGGCCAGTTCGGCTATCTGCAGTTTGGTCAGCTTCACATGGTAATGAACGCTGTCAACGGGCTCCGGAAGCTGCCCGAGCACTCCTTTCGTCTTGGACAGTTCGCCAGTCTCGGACAAAGTGAGGCAGATGTCAAACAGATGGTCATCGGGCAGTGCGTTTAGTGAGTCGTTCATGCGTTGGAGATACGCGTTCACATCGGTAAGCGGTTCAACCTTGCGGAACTTTGTCTCACCATAGTTGCGCTGCCACATCTCGCCATTAATGAAGAACCCCTCGGTCGTCTTGTCGTTCAGCGGTGCCTGTTCTCGCCTTTTCATCAGTTCCCTATTTGCCTCGTTCTGGTCCAACCTCACTAGTTGCGAGGAACTGGACGTCGGTGCTGCGCGTCTCTGGTGCGTGAAGGTGGTGTCACGAGGGCTTCCCCATTCGGGATATACCGCAAACTGCAGTCCGATACCTTCGTCCCACAGCGCCAGGATTTTTCGCAACGTAAGCTTCACGCGTGCACTTCCGTCCCAGTCGATTTTGGGTGAAAAGCCAATAATCTTCTTTGCTATGTCGATTTCTTTCTGAGTGCGCTGTGTGAAAAACACTTCGTATTCTGTCTCCAGATCTTCTCGCCTGAGGGTATCCTTATCAATTGCATCTGATTTGGGTCGTTTGTATTTCGCCCCTATCCATGGAAAGCGCGGATCGCCTTTCCAATACTCGATGGAATCCCCCTGGGTGACGAAGCAGTATTGTATAGAATAGTCAAAATCCATTCCGTTGGCCATACTGGCACTGAGCACAAAGTCGATTTCGCTTGTGTCATTTGATGGAACGACCAAGGAAAGTACCGTAAGATTAGAGTCATCTTTACTCTGAAATTGAACCTTCCACGACGTCGGTCCGGTGTATCCGATCCCGTCGTGCAGTTTGACATTTACCGTTACACTTCTGATCCAATCAAAGTCAGGTCTAAACGAGAATGCGAGTTTGACATTCTGTCCATCAAATCCGTGTTGAAGCGGACTGATGTTCCATCTGTACGGCAAATGCGGGACTTCAGATGTCGTGCCGACCGAAGACAGCAAGAATACAGCGAACATTGTCGAGACTAACAATCGTTTCATAAATCCCCCGGAATCAAAAAGTTTGAGCACATTTGCTGTTTTTCGAAAAGCCCTATTCTGCTGAACTTTAACTTACGCTTACCTCCTTTGAGCAACCTAACATCTGACGGCCAGAAAAACGGTTCCGTGCAATTTGGTAGGGTCGTTCAAATGAATTCCTTTTCCCCTGACCGTGCCGTCATCTTGATTTCAATCTGCTAAACAGAGTACAGCCGGGGCAACGGATTCCTTCCAATGAGCGCTTTCCAAGTCAAACGCAAAGCGCCTCATTAGCATCGACTCACGCTATCTCAGAATGAATTCCTATGCGCTTGACATATATGAGCATACGCCAGTGAAGAACCTTCGGCTTGAGCCTCAATCGTTCTTGTGTCAATTGAGACACATATCTAAGTTTATATTAATCAATGCGATACAATGCCTCTGTCAAATGTTGTGTCAGTTAAGACACAGTTGCTAGCGCGCCGGTTTTGCTAAATTATTGTTATACAACGACCTAAGCTGTTGGCATTCGCTTTGATATGTGTGATGACGGATTGAAGAAAACCCCTTAACTGAAGGAGAAAGTCATGAAGACAAGAATGAGAATCATCGCGAGCGTCGGACTTATCGTAGCCCTGGTCACGCTGATGTCCGCCTGCAATTCGAAGAAAGACGACAATGGCGTCGATCTGGCCAACCAGATGGCCGACACGAACTCAGCCGTTGTTGCCGCAAACCAGCAGTCACAGCCGGTGGTGGCCCAGGAGAGCAAGCCGATTGACAGCGAAGGTCTGTTGCGCAACGTCTCGGATATGGTGATTACCGATGACAAGGTGTACGCTACTTTCGACGGCGGTCTGGCGGTGTACGATTTTATCGCCGGAACCGACAAGATTGTCTGTGCGGATGAACGGTTTGATGCGGTCGCCATGCACGAAGGAGTCCTGTATGTCGGCGGTAACAGCCTCTATACGCTCAATGAGAATCTGGAAATGAAGGCAACCGATAGTCAATACGAGGGTCCGGTGACGGCACTGTGTGATTACGGTCCTCGCCTTGTGGTCGGCACCGCGAATGGTCTCTACGCAGTAAGTGTCTTTGGTAATGAGAAGTTGATGGACGATGTCGCCGTGACGGCGCTGGTGGCGGACGATGACGGTCTCTGGGTGGGCACCGATGGTCAGGGACTGTATCGATGGGATGGCGTCGATTTCACCCGCCGATATCTGCTTCGTGATACCGCTGTTTTTGACACGGTGCGCACTCTGGCCTACAGTCACAGCCATCTGTATGTCGGCAGCAGCAACGGATTTCATGTGTTCGACGGTGGCAAATGGGTGACCTTGACGACCGACGACGGACTGCCGTCGAATCATGTCACAAGTATCGATGCCTCCGACTGGGTAGTCTATGTAGGCACCGATCAGGGTGTGATGTCATACTTCAACAGTGAGCTCGCCGGAGTGAACAAGCTCGAAGACAAGCCGGTCACGGTTCTTCGCAGATACAATGGCAAGCTGATTGTGGGAACCGAATTCGAAGGGATCCTCCAGCAGAGTCGAAGCACACTTAAGACTATCGTGCAGCCGGACAGCGGACTTCAACTCAGTTACCTGTCGCTTATTCAATAGTATCCTGCGGGGCGCAGTTAGCGGGCGTGACAACAATCCCCCGGACCTTGAAAGTCCGGGGGATTGTCTGTGCAGAGATCTTTGTGCGGTCAGTGGTTATTTAATCAGGAGCATCTTTCGGGAAGCGGAGTGCTGTCCAGCGGTGAGCCGGTACAAATAGATCCCGCTGGTGACCGAGTTTCCCGAACCACTGCGGCCATCCCAGGTAACGGCAAAAGTCCCCGCAGGCTGCCGTTTGTCGACCAGCGTACGAACTCGTTGACCGAGCAGATTGAACACCACCAGCTCGACATCGGATCCTTTCGGCAGACTGTACTCAATGACGGTCGTCGGATTGAACGGATTCGGATAATTCTGTGATAATGAGAATTCGCCGGGCAGATTCCCGTTGTCGGGGGGAGGATTATCCGTGGGCAGAGCCTGCATGTCATCGACCGCTTTCCTGAGTATCTGTACCGCCGTTGAATACTGCATGAACGAGACTGGAAAATCGAAACAGGTAAGACTATAGGTCTGGCCCAGGTAGCGCCAGGCAACCGTGCCTCCCTGATTTGATGGGTCGCCGGTGCGTGATTCATAGGTATAGATTGGCTCAAAGTCAGGATTACCAATATGAACCCAGGTTGCGAAAGGAACTCCTGACGGATTCCTGAATGGCAGCGAATGCTGCGAGGTGGCGGCTGAGTCCCATGCGATATCAGGATATCCGCTCATCAGGCTGTGCGCGCCGGTGAAGTCTGACAGCAAGGTATCTGGTGCCACGGGTATCGACGCGGTCTGGACACGGAAGTCTATCCCAAGCAAATCATGATAGGCGTCATCGAAATCAAGTCCATTG
Source organism: uncultured Ignavibacteriales bacterium (assembly GCA_964371785.1). Lineage (GTDB taxonomy): Bacteria > Zixibacteria > MSB-5A5 > GN15 > FEB-12 > CAVQCT01. The sequence goes on from CAYJOL010000011.1 coordinate 39,153, forward strand.
GCCAGGTAGTCCAGGGTGTCGGACGCGTTGATATCTCCCCATCGTCCGTAGAGAACCAGTTTCCCTCCGATTGAAAGATAATATGCCAGAGTATCGAGAATACCTCCGAGATCCGGTCGTCCGCCGATCGCGTCGACATGACCGCCTTCGGACCCAAACACCAGCAGACCGTAGTCAAGCATGTTCATAAGATGAATCTTGTTCGGGTTGTTATACGAAGAAGTTGCGGCGGTGTCCGAGAAGTAGTCGAAGTTATATCCTGCCAGAGCATCGCGCATGAACACCCCTGTTCGAACCTCATCGACCAGGCAATTGAGCGTATTGGATGATCGGTTGACAGCAAGGATCCGGTCCGGTTCGAGGGTAGCCGCACGCATGGGTACAGGAGCCGCGCCGACCGTATCGGAATAATTCCCATCAGTGTCCACCGCTACAACGCGATAGTCATGAAAATCGCCGCCCAGAGAGGGATCGTTATCTACAAACGACGTATCAGCGCACATGGATATCGTTGCGCCATCGCGGAGAATGGCATAGTGCGAGAAATCAAGCTCTTTGTTATTCGACTGCCAGTCAAGGCGGACTGCATCATGCAGTGGCCAGGCAGTGAGACTATCTGGTAACACAGGGTGTGATAATGGTCGGCCGTATAGAACGTCGTGAACGATTGAGGTCATTCCTGTTTGATTGTATGCCATCACGAAGATTTCATAGTTGATTCCTTCATCGAGTCCCGTCAGAAGCAATGTGCTGTCGGCCGCGCCGGCGGAAACATACCTCAAATCACCCGGTGTCGGCTCCATCGGCCGGTAGTATATGCGATACTCACTGATCTCAGACGATATGATGGGCTGCCAGCGAACCAGAAGCGAATTTCCGTCGCCGGGCTGGTCGATGGCAAGCGGATGAACCGGCGGAGGGGCACTTGCGACATTGTAGGCAGTGGCCAACGTGGCCTGCACCATGCGAGTCATGTAATCAAAGTTCAGGTTGGCAGAAATGTCGGAAGGATCGTGATAATTCGTAGAAAAGTTGTACTCCTGCACAAAGATGACGTCGTAGCCGGCTTCCTGAAACGGTAGATGGTCCGACGCGGTGCTTCCCGAATAATACCCCGTTATTCCGGCATACTGCTCTGCCATGTCGATCCAGAAACCGGCGTAGCCGCTCTCTTCACCATAGTAGAGTTTGGCTTTGTCGGAATTGGTCAGGTGGGCGATCATGTCAGGATTGATCATCAGCACAATATCATCACCGCGGGCGACCGCGTTGTCGGCATAATGATAAGAACCATACATCCAGGATTCTTCGGAGTCAAAGGCAATGAAGGTAACCGACATCGGCAGCACAACATCCTGCAGGACTCGGGCAAGTTCCAGCACGGTCGCTGTGCCCGAGGCATTGTCATCGGCTCCCGGGCAATCGGGCACGGCATCGAAATGTGCGCCGATCACGATCTGTTTGTCCGGATAGACAGATCCCGGCTTGAAAGCGATGACATTGTAGCACTGAACCGGGAAGTAATCCCACAACTGACTGCCCTGAAACGGGTCGATCGTGACGGAGTCATAACCGAATGAAGCAAACTTGGCCGCAATCCAATCCCGCGCCGCATAATTCGAGTCTGTTCCCGCAAGACGGGTAGTGAATGCTTCCAGCCGATGTACGTAAGACTCCAGCGAGTCCTGACTGATTTGTGGCATGATGTCGCCAAGCTCGAAAGAAGAAGTCGGGCCGGGAAGGAGACCATCGTGAGGAGCCGTATAACGCATCTTTATAGGGCCTGGGCGAAGCGGCGCCAGAGTGTAACTGGATGGTTTGCTGCGATCAATTCTCACCAGCTTCAAGTCTTTCTGCTCGAAGATCAATTCGTTTTCTGAGTACTCTGACAGTGGTCGGCGTGATCGGTCGACAGCCAGATCGTCGATGGATACATCGCCTACAATCAATTTCGCATCCGGAATTGAATTAAGCATTGTCTGCGCACCATCCGGTTCGACCAGAATGAGATAACCACCTTCAATCTGAAGTATCGGCTTGATGTTCAAGCTGTTTGCAAGAGTGGCATCGGTGGGACTATGGAGAAAGATACAGTAGAGGTCGGCCGTGGTCCCCTGCGTGGTCAGAAGAGATAGAAAGACAGCGTATATTGCAAGTCTCATAAACACCTCCCGAGTGTACTACATAGACGCAATAGTCGTCTATTAAGTGCAATATACACAATCGCCGGCGATTGGGAATAGTAAATGCAGCTACCGGAAATCAGGCCTTTACGAGCTTGCGATAGCGATTGCGGCGGTTCTCAAACAGGTGACTGCCGAGCTCCTTGATACGCCAGGCTTCGTACTCTTCATAATTTCCCTCGAACCATCTTACCGCACCTTCGCCCTCGAACACCAGCAGATGGGTACAAATACGGTTGAGGAAGAATCGATCGTGACTGATTACCAGAGCCGAACCGGGGAATTCAAGGATCGCTTCTTCGAGCATTCGCAGGGTATTGACATCGAGATCGTTGGTCGGTTCGTCCAATAGCAGAACATTACCGCCAATCTTGAGAATCTTGGCCAGGTTACACCGGTTGCGCTCGCCGCCGGAGAGCTCATCGACCGTCTTCTGCTGGTCAGACCCACGGAAGCCGAACCGGGAGAGGTACTGGCGCACCGGAACGGGACGTTTGCCGAACATGATTTCATCCGCTCCGCCACCAATCTCCTGTACCAGGGAATGTCCGCCCTTGAGGGCGTCGCGTTCTTGATTGACGTACGCAAATTGGACTGTTTGACCTATCGCCACTTCGCCGCTGTCCGGCTTCTCTTCGCCGACAATCATCCGGAACATGGTCGTCTTGCCTGTGCCGTTCGGTCCAATGACGCCGACCACGGCCGATCTGGGGATGCTGAAGGAGAGATCCGTAAAGAGAGGAGTGTCACCGAACTGTTTGGTCACGTTGTTGAACACGATAACTTTGTCCCCTAACTCCGGACCCGGGGCTATCTGTATCGAAGTAGCGTCGTCACGCGCGGATTTCTCTTTCGCCACCAGTTGCTCGTACTCCTGCAATCTGTTCCGTGAAAGATCGTGCCGTTCTTTGTTGCTCATCTTTATCCAGGCCAACTCACGGCCAAGTGATCGCGCCCGGGGGGAGTCCTTTTTCTGCTCTGCCGCAAAACGGGCCAGTTTCTGTTCGATCCATGAGGAATAGTTCCCTTCCCACGGAATCCCGTAGCCATCCTGGAGCTCAAGAATCCACTTGGTGATATTGTCGAGAAAATACCGATCGTGGGTGACTATAATAACGGTCCCCGGATAGTCACGAAGCTGTGATTCCAGCCAGTCGATCGTCTCGGCGTCGAGATGGTTGGTCGGTTCATCCAACAAAAGCAAATCTGGCTGTTCGAGTAGCGCCTTGCACAGGGCAACCCGTCGCCGCTCTCCTCCGGACAGCGTGCCGATTATCCGTTCATCGGTCGGCAAGCAGAGTGCATCCGCCGCCACCTTCAGCTTCTGGTCAAGATTCCAGGCATCAGAGCTGTCCAGCTTGTCCTGGAGTTCCCCCATTCGGTCCATCAACTTCTGCATTTCATCGTCGGACATCGGCTCAGCCATCTTTGCCGTCACTTCGTCATATTCCTTGAGCATCCCCATCGTTCTCTCGAACGCCTGTTCGAGTGTCTGACGGACAGTCAACTGATCATCGAGATGCGGTTCCTGAAGGACTATGCCGGAGCGGTACCCCTGGCTCAAGTCGGCCTGGCCCTTGAATTCGTCGTCAAGTCCTCCCATTATTCTCAGCACGGTCGACTTGCCCGAACCGTTTTCGCCCACAATCCCGATCTTGGCGCCGGGGAAGAAACAGAGGTTGATGTTCTTGAGGACCTGTTTCTGACCGTAGTATTTATTCAAACCAAGCATCGTGAAGATATATTGTTCCGCCATGCTTATTTCCTTTCTGAAATATCGGGGAAAATCGTTGTCCAAAGATACACCGACACCGAACCGTCGGCAAGGTAATTGTGATTAAGGCGGATGGAAATGGTCGATAAATCCGCCCACTTGACTTTTTGCCCGTTCGCCTTATACTCAGCGGAAGAATCTTGCCACAAGAGAGGTAGTATGAAATTCAATAATAAGAAATATGAACCATTCGCTTCGGCATTCAGCGAGAAAAAGTTCACCGGGCGGCTGGTAGGCAGACCTATAGCCGGCCGAATCCCTCACCGTCAGAACAAGGTCGTTACCCTTGATGCGGTGATGGAAATCATCAAAGATGGCGACACCATCTCCTACCCGCACTATTACCGAACGGGGGACCACGGATTGGGGATAATTGTCAAGAAACTCCAGCAGACCAAAAAGAAGAACATTAAGATCTATGGCAACGCGTTTTTTGATAATGTCGACCCCTGGTTTATGGATGCGGTCAAAGACGGCACGATAGGCGGCATTTATGGGAATGTGTATCGAAAGCTGGGCAACAATGTAGTCAAAGGTGATTTTCTCCCCTGGGTTTCCGTAGGGTTCTCTCATGGGAACAGGGTCCGCAAGATGCAGACCGGAGAGGTGACCATAAATGTCGCTTTTGGGCCGGTGCCAATTGCCGATGTCCACGGTAATGCGAACGGCTTGATGGGCAAACCGGAGCACCTGTGCGGACCTGTTGGATTGTTTTCCGCCGACGCCGAATACGCCGAGCATGTCTGCCTGCTGGCCGGAACGGTCAGCGATTCGCTTATCATGCCCACGCCGATTTCGATGGAACAGGTTGATTTCGTGGTCAAGGTCGAGACGCCAGGGTTGGCCTCGGGTATTGGGTCGGGAACACTGGATATGCACAAGGCCAAGGAGAATCCGTTCAATGCACAGGTGGCTGACAATGTAACCCGGGTGATTAAGGCTTCCGGTGTAGTGAAAGACAATTTTGCATTTCAGGTCGGCAGTGGCGCCGGGTTGATAATTTTGGAAAATATCCGAGCCATACTCAAGGAGACCGGTATACGCGCCAATTTTTCTATCGGCGGGATCACGTCGCTGCACGTCGATATGCTCGACGAGGGAACGGTGCAACGCTTGATGCACGGACAGTTATTCGAGCCGAGCCCACGCGTGTTTGAATCATTGCTGAAGAACCATAACCATCACGAAATCACAACCGCCTACTACGCTTCCGTAGCCAACAAAGAGGCCGCGGTCAACATGCTTGACCTGGCGGTTCTCTCGGCGCTCGAGGTTGACCTCGAGTTCAACCTCAACACCGTGTGCGCGGGAGGTCGGATAATCGGCGGAATCGGCGGTGGTCAGGATGTCGCGGCAGGGGCTGACCTCACAATCATCTTCATGCCGCTGGCGACTGGTAAAGACGGCAGAGGCTTCCCGAAAGTTGTGGAGCGCGTGTTTACGCGTACTACTCCCGGCGAGGTGGTCGATGTGATCGTGACCGAAGACTACGCCGCCGTGAACCCCAAAAGCAAAAGCACCTACAAGAGTGTCATCCTCGAACGGGCCCAGCAGTTCGGTGTGAAGCTGGTGACGATTGAGGAACTTCGTGCGAAGTCAGTAGCGAAGGCTGAGTCGTTTGGAAAGATCCCGCCGGATGTGAAGACGACGGATGAAGTAGTGCACGTTATCGAATGGCGCGACGGAACGCTGCTGGATACTATTAAACGACTGGAATAAGCCGGCCTATCAAACAGACCGAAAACTCCATGCCTTTGGGAAGCGGCCTCTCGCATGAGGGGCCGTATTTATTTGAACGGATTGGGTAACGAGAGAGGAGCCGCTTTGCGGGCGATATCTGTGGAACTGGCCGCCGGCGCCACATATGGAGGACCGATGTACCGATTCGTGCGGGCTATCTCGACATAGCCGCTCCCCTGATCCGGCGCCCAGTCGGTAATCGCGGCACCAGTTTGGTCTACCAGAAGGGCGTTTATGCTTACAATACGCACGCCGGAAGGCCTATTCATGTCGGACCACTTGATGCCCACCTCAAAGAAATCCGAGCTATCTTCTATGTTAAGGTAGTCAAAACCGTTTGGATCGTACAGAAGAGTCCAGGAGTTGTGCGCCTGGTCGAACTGTGAGAAGGCGAGATTTCCGTGGACCCCTACGATCATTCTGTAGTCTGCTCCGATGCCGTTCAATGCCGGGCTTGAGGGGAGCGTGTCTAACGTAGTTCTACCTGTGAATGGAGATTGGTCGGCATCGAAGTAGACTCCGAGATCAAAGCTGGTGTCATTAAACGCACTTGCCCAGTTCTCCCAGAATTCATAGCGTAGCTCCAATAGCGAGTCGGTGCTTCGGCCAAGCACCCGTTTAATATCGGTCGGCCATGGGTCGTTCTGGTCATCGACCAGAGTCTGCCATCGGTGGAATACCGTGATTGTATCCGAGACACCCTCCCGGTTGGTCGCATCGAATGCTTTAGCATAGATTATATGGGCGGTGCCGATCGATGCCGCCGTGGCATCCCACTCGAATGTAAATGGAGAGCTGAGGTCATCCGCCCCCGCGGCGTGAACGCCATCGACATAGAACTCAACCCTTGTCACGCCGACAGGATGAATCGCCAGGACAGAGATTACGGACGTATCTCCGACAATCACGCTGTCCTGAGGTGACTCGATGAGTGCGACGGGGATCATCGGATCAACCTGTGTGGTAAACGACCACTGATAAGCGGTAGCCAGATGGTTGCCGAAAGTATCTGCGACGGCAGTGGTGATGGTCGCGGTATATTGCGTGCTGTACAGGAGGGTGTCGCTCGGAGTGAAGGTGGCTACTTTGTTGAAATAGGTCACCGCGCCGGTCGCGCCGTTGTTGAGGGTGAATGATGACGATGTCACCGTTGCGCCATCTAACTCCTTTGAGAAGGTTACGGTTATCGGCGCAGTAGCGATTATATCAACGGCATTGCTACCGGGCGATGTCGACTGGACAACCGGTGGAATCGAAGCCAGATCCGGTTCGGTAGTGAACGACCAGCTATAAACAGTCTGAAGTTTGTTGTCAGCTGTGTCCGCCACTGTTGTCGAGATTGTGACAGTATAAGTCGTGCTGTAGTTCAGGTGGGTCGAAGGTGTCAGTCGTACAGTGTCGCCAATGAAGCTGAACGATCCGGATACGGTTCCGCTGACCGAGAAGCTTGTAGATGTGATGGTAAATGAATCGATCGGCTCGGAAAAAACGACGGATACGGGACTGTCGATTGACACTGCTGTCGCACCGTCAACGGGAATTGTCGTCTTGACCGTCGGGGGAGTCTTGTCCCCTCCTGAGTTGTTGGGAGAATCTCCTCCGCCGCAACCGAAGGCCAGCAGAACTGAAACTGCCAAGACTAAGATTCGCAGGGCTAATACGGGAATTCTATCAATGCTAGGTATGACCATTCGCCTCATTTACGTCCGCAGGTATTATACACGAATCGGACGACTTCAGCAAGAAAGTTTGACCGGATTGAGCCCTCAGGCTGTCCAATTGTTCAACGAACGAACAGCGCATGTTCCCAAATGAAACAGCGGCCGGAATCCGCGGCGTTGTGCTACCTGAATCGATTGAAACCGCATATTTTATCATCATGCGGGACAGGCGGTTTCAATCGCTAACGTGGACTCATCAAAGATTCTTTCGTCGGCATGCGGCGTGTATAGTCTATATCTACTATCCACAATACTACCTTCTCGGCCAGACACCCAGCAGCTTTGTATGGGCCGAAGCTCGGGAAAGGAGAAATTATGAGAAGACTCATCCTCGTCAGCGTTATACTGCTTCTGTCTGTTGCCTCATCAGCTACTGCCGCTCGCTGGTATGTGGCCACGAGCGGCAGTGATGCCGCGGGCGACGGCTCCTTGGGTAATCCATACGCAAGCATCGGCTTTGCGATAACGCAGGCCGCGACTCATGATACCGTTTGGGTCGGTGCCGGCGTCTACCAGGAAAACATCAGCTTCGGCGGGAAGAACCTCGTGCTCAAGTCGAGTGCGGGCGCGCTTCAAACAGCTATTGAGCCGGCCGACGGCGCAGTCGCGGTACTTTCATTTGCCGGCGGCGAGGATACGACTGCCGTGGTCGATGGATTCTCAGTCCGGAATACTACCGCTGCTCCAGGCATCTTCATCAACGCAGCATCGCCGGTAATCCAGAACTGTGATATCAACACCTGCTTTAACACCGGCGACGGTGGTGGAATTGTCTGCCAGGGATCATCGAAAGCGACCTTCAGATTCAACAAGATTCGCGACAACAACTGCACCGGCAATGGCGGCGGACTTTTTGTGAAAGGAAGTAATCCGCTCATAAATGATAATACTTTCAGCGGTAATACGGGTAGCTGGGGTGGCGGTCTGGCTGTTCACCTCAATGCCAAACCGACCGTCCGGAACAACTTCTTCTATGGCAACACCGCATATCGCGGCGGCGGTCTGGACATATACAGTTTCTCGTATCCGACCGTACGTTATAACGTGTTTGCGGGCAACGATGCGACATTGTACGGCGGCGCCATAGCCAGCGTCAATCAGAGCAGCCAATATCTGGCTATCGATAACTGCACCGTCTACGGCAACGGAGCCGAACAGAAGGGCGGAGGCTTGTTTTCATCGAACTCACTTGTCACGGTAGCCAAAACCATATTCTGGCTCGATACGGCCGGAACGGGCGCGGAAATTCAAGCCGAGAATGGCGGCATGGTGTTTGTGAATCAGTGCGATGTCGCAGGAGGATGGAGCGGCCTCGGTACCGGAACGATTAATGCTGATCCGCTTCTGTGCAATCCTGCCGTCTATGATTTCCACTTGCAGGATGCCTCACCGTGCGCACCGGCAAATTTCAGCGGCCATGTTCTGGTGGGTGCGCTTGATGTCGGCTGTGTCGTGACCGGATGCGATGACACCGACGGCGACGGAATCTGTGATACTGTCGATAATTGTCCGTTTGCGTCTAATCCGGACCAGGCCGATGTCGATGGCGACGGTGTCGGTGACATTTGCGATATCTGCCCGACGGTCGCGAACGCGGACCAGCTTGATACTGATCATGATGGCATAGGCGATGTTTGTGACAACTGCTCCACTACGGCTAACGCCGACCAAGCCGATGTCGATGGCGACGGTGTCGGTGACATTTGCGATATCTGCCCGACGGTCGCGAACGCGGACCAGCTTGATACTGATCATGATGGCATAGGCGATGTTTGTGACAACTGCTCCACTACGGTTAACGCCGATCAAGCTGATGTCGATAGCGACGGGGTCGGCGACATTTGCGATATCTGCCCGACAGTCGCGAATGCTGACCAGCTTGACACTGATCAAGATGGCATAGGCGATGTCTGTGACAACTGCTCCACTACGGCTAACGCCGACCAAGCCGATGTCGATGGCGACGGCGTTGGCGATATTTGCGATATTTGTCCGACGGTCGCGAATGCGGACCAGCTTGATACTGATCAGGATGGCATAGGCGATGCCTGCGACAACTGCTCAACTACGGCTAACACCGATCAGGCTGATGTCGATGGCGACGGTGTCGGTGATTTATGCGACAACTGCCTCGTCAAGTCGAATAGCGATCAGGCAGACGACGATGGTGACGGTGTCGGCAATGTTTGCGATAACTGCTTGAACACGGCCAACCCGGACCAGGCTGACACCAATGCGAATGGTATTGGTGATGCTTGCGAAGCCACCGGTACGGGCGAGACCGCTAAGATTTTCGGCTATGTCTATGATGATTCCATCGGTTTGCCGGAGGTCACGCTCAAATTGTACGGTCAGTCATGTCGACCTCTTTATGAGACTGAGACCGATGACTCCGGTTACTACAGCTTTGACGACCTGAAGGAGCTGTCTTACAAGCTGTATCTTGAAATTCCGCGAGGTTATATCGGTGATCACGAGGTCCAGCGAGTGGATATTGACGAGGTGACCGAGCAGGTTGACTTCCATCTGGTTCGGGTCAACTCGACCGGCAATCACCGGGCACGCGGCTACTGGCTCGCGCAGTTACGCGCCCTCATCCGCGGACGTGGTCATGCGGAAGTCACCTATGACGAGATGTGCACCTATATTGACTTGATCCGTCAGTACTTCAATGACCACCCGTGGAATCCGATACGCATATTTGTCGTCGATCCGAATGAGGACTGTATGGATGCGATGAAGCGCCTGTATGAGGCGATATCCTCGCACCATCGTCATCATCGTTGGGACAAAGCGCGCTCCAATTTCATCGTCATGCTGTTGAATATCGTGTCAGGACGGATCGAGCCGGGTGAACAGGTGAACAATGGCAATGGGGACGGTCATGAAGCGCCCACCGGAGCCGGCCTGTCACCAAGCAGTGGCGATCCGATAACAATCTGGCAGGCGGTGACCTACTGTAATCAGTTGCTGATTGACAGCGATTCGGATAACGACAGTCTGGCCGAAGGTATCACCTATGATATTAACAATGGTGTGCCAATCGCCGATGGCCTGGTCGATCCGAGTACGCCGAATATCGAGTATATACCGGCACTCGGTGTCGACAACACTAACGATGTTCTGCCGACTGACTTCAGGCTGGAGCAGAATTATCCGAACCCGTTTAATCCGACTACGGTAATCGGCTACAGCTTGCCGACGGCGTCGCATGTCACGCTGACCATATATAACACCCTTGGCCAGCGCGTCCGGACGCTTATCGACGTTCAGCAATCGGCTGGTACGTTTGAAACTACCTGGGACGGCCGCGATCAGGCCGGTAACCAGGTCGGTAGCGGTTTCTACCTGTATCGTATTGAAGCCGACAAGTTTACGGAAACGAAGAAGATGCTTATGTTGAAATAGCGGCGAATGTTCTTTCGAGGTGTATAGTACCGCGCCCACCGGAGATTCCCACCGGTGGGCGTTTTTGTTTCTGTCCGGCGCAATGCCGGCCTGCAACAGAAAACCCGGCTGCGCTGAGCGCACAGCCGGGTCGGTAGAACTGTTGGGATTTACTTAGTGTGACCCCAACGTAATTTGGTTGAGGCAGTGACTAAGTAGCAGTCACCTCACATAAATATGGTTTCAATGCTAGACCACCTCCTTTCTTGTGTACCACTAATATTATCGGTTCAAATATTAATGCAAGAAAAAAAATAGGAAAAGGCAAATCGTGCGCTTCCGTACCCGGGCATTCGCACCCCCTGCCGGGCTACAACAGCTTCTTAATCGCCGCCACCAGCGTGTCAGACATCGGAGTCACCGGTGAATCATACCGGGCAACCAAGTCACCCTTGCGGCTCAACAGGAATTTGGAGAAATTCCATTTGATCTCACCGGGGACGCTGGATTTTTCGGTCAGGTAGGCAAAAAGCGGGTGCTTGTCGCTGCCCTTGACGCTCACTTTTGACATCATAGGGAAAGTAACACTGTATTTGGAGGTGCAGAATTTGAGAATCTGCTCGTTCGTCCCCGGTTCCTGTCCCCCAAAATTGTTGGCCGGGAAACCGATCACCACCAGACCGCTGTCCTTGTACGTCTCATACAGCTTTTCGAGTCCCTCGTACTGCGGAGTGTATCCGCATTCGCTCGCCGTGTTGACAAGCAGGAGCACTTTGCCGTCAAACTTCCGGAGGTCTGTTTCCTCGCCGCTGATTGTCTTGAATGGGATGTCACGATAGTCGGTCGAGGTCATTGTCTTGTTTTTCATATCCGTGCTGTCCTTGGTTACTGTAGTCTTCATCTCAACGGCCACGCTCCGTATACCGATGGCCATTACTATTAAAACAACTGTGCCAACAATCCATTTAGTCATATATGTTCTCTCCATTGTTTTGAACTTACCATGCCACAGATCTGTAAAACCTTACGCGGCCAGTTCTTCAAGTTTCTCCCGGACCTTCTGGGCGTGTCCAGTTGCTTTCACATTGCGCCAGGCATAGGCAATAATTCCATCCGGGTCTATCAGGAAGGTTGAGCGGATAACTCCCTGGCTCTCTTTGCCGTACATCATTTTCGCGCCATAGGCACCGTACTTCTCAAGAACTTTCCGTTCCGGGTCTGACAGAAGCGTGACTTTAAGGTCATACTTGGCAATGAATTTCTTATGACTCTCCGGCGAATCGGGGGAGACCCCAAGCACCACTGCGTTCAGATTCTCAAAGCTCTTAAGGCCGTCGGTGAAATCGCATGCCTCGGTGGTACAGCCGGGGGTGTCGTCTTTGGGATAAAAGTAGAGCACAACCCACTGACCGGCGAAGTCCGACGAGTTCACAAGTTTGCCCGATTGGTCGGGAAGGCTCACCGCGGGGGCTTTCTTCCCGGCCTCCACAGTTTTTGCGTCAGCCATCACATTTCTCCTTATTGCATGAAACTGTTCAGTCGTATCAGCGTACCGCTATAACAACCAAACTATAGAAAAGTTAATCTGCGACTCGGACTTTTGCCTGCTGATTGTGTGGGGCAATAGCTGACATAATTGACACACAATATATATCTTAAGACAAAACAGGAGAGCGCTATGCCGGAATTTGTGTTTCTGATCCGTGAGGATGCCTCGAAAAAGCCATCACCTGAAATCGCCAAAGAAATAGTCAGGCAGTTCATCGCCTGGGCAGGAAAACTGCGCGCGGAAGGCAAATTCAAGGGTGGCGACGAAATCCAGCTCAATGGCCGGATTGTCTCGTTGCTGGATGGGAAGATTGTCGACACGCAGTTTACGCCGAGCAGCGACGCCGTGGCGGGGTATTTTCTGATCGAGGCCGCTGACTACGACGATGCGGTCGCTATCGCCAAGGATTGTCCCGGACTCCACTACGGAGACAGCGTGGAAATCCGGCAAATAAGCGATTATCAGTAAGCAGGTGTCACGGACAAGCCAACGGCGCGGGGCCGGCCGGATTGCCGAACATATATTCCACCAAATAGACGACATCGCCGATATCCGAAATACCATCCGCGTTGACATCGGCTTCGATTGCGCAGGTTGGCGCCGGGCCACCCACAAACGAGTATTCGACCAGATAGATGAGATCGGATATATCCAGGAAATCGTCCGCACTGCCATCGACATTCCCTCGAACGCCCACACAACACTGCGACGATGGCACCAGCAGACTGATTTCGTCGATTCTGACATCACCTTCGTAGTCATCCGTATGCGGCTCGCCCACAAACAAATACTCAGTCGGGTCGGTGATGGCGAAGATCTTGTCGAAACTCACCGGCGTTGTTTCTTCAAGCAGATATTTGTTGCCGTCATACAGCCGAAGGGTGATGAATCCGTCTTTCTTTTCAAGTTCGGCGTAATACCAGCTATTGTATTGATAAGTGTATGCGACATTCCAGTTCCAGGCCGATGAATCCCAGGCTGAACCAGTCCATGTGCGCAGCAGATTACCGCCCGAATTGGTCTGTGGCGCCATGTAGACCATAAAGACCGGATGAAATGTCTCGGGTCCGGTTTCATTCAGGTGATTGTCTACATCGATAACCATCTTGCGATGATAATGCCACCAGTTCTCGGCGCACTCACTGCCCGTACAGGTGTCATTGGTGATCGTCAGAAAATACATCCCGTTTTCATACAGTCCGCGATGATGATCGAAATTGGAGTCCGCGTAGTCTGCGGCATCGTAATTGGCCAAATCATAATTGATATACCCGACCTTGGTGCGGACCTTGTACTCGGCCGGAAGGCTTTCGGTGGAACGGATTAGTCCCGCGTTCCAATAATCGGGGGCGTTGAGATGCACATACCCATTGGCAACCGTCATTGCGCCGCCGTTAATCAACCGATAGGTAAGCCATCCATTCGTGCCAAACGTCTGGTTATTCATCGCCGTGTATGGCGAGTCAAAATTCTCCTGGTATTTGATCGTCCAGCCGGAATCGTCGAACGCGGCGAACGTCGATGACGCCACCACCAAGCCAGCCAGCGTCGGGGCCAGAAATCCACGAATAATTCTACACATGAAATCTCCTCGCGAAACATTCCCAAAGACCGCATATGATACGTTGATGAGTCCTGTTTTGCAAGCGGAAGCATTTTCACCTGGTGCAGAACACAAGTATATATTAGAAGTCTTCCGGCTGGGCTGGAACCGAGTTCGGATCTCAAGTCAATCAGAGCCGGCACTGGCCTGCCCGAATGCCACGTGATTTTCATCTGGCAAGTCGCCGTTCATTCGACCCGGATGGCGATTGGCTCGACATCGTCGAGCCTCACTGACCTGGGCTACGGGTTGATGTAGCGTAAGAGGAATTTCCGCCGGTATGAAACACTGCTCTGTCTCCCATTTCCACGCCCTTCAAAAAAAACCAGAGATTTTTCTGGTGCTCAGGTGTCTTAATGACAAATACTAGGACTAACGGGTGAGGTCAGAAGTGAGCGAAGCAGATAGGAATTCGGAAACTTTCAAGTCCATCTTCCAGACTAACAAAGACCGGGTCTACAATTTCGCCCTCCGTATGCTCGATGATCCGGACCGGGCGGCTGATATTACTCAGGATGTGTTCATCCGCTTCTTCGAAATGCTGCGTGACCAGCGTACGATCGATAACCCGGTCGCCTGGCTGATTGTCTCGGCTCGGAATCTGTGCTTGAACGCGCTCAGGACCTCGCGGATCACCCGACTGTTGAACGATCTCGATGAACCCGTCACGATAAACAGTGTCCCAGAGAGCGACCAAACCCGCCTGGTAAGACTTGCCTTGCGCGAACTGGAAGTCTCCGACCGAGAGATCCTCGTCTTGCGTGAGTACGAACGATTCTCCTATGACGATATATCGAAGATGCTGAATATATCGATACCGGCCGTGCGCTCCCGTTTGTACAAAGCGCGGCTGGCGCTCCGCGGGAAATTTCTGTCACTTTCAATAACGAGGAACTGACCATGGACTGCACATATTTTCAGGAACTGCTGTCGGCGATGAAGGACGGAGAATTGGGCAAAGACGAAGAACTCAAGCTGGCGGACCATTTGCGCGCGTGTCCCGCCTGCCGGAAATTCGCCACCGAACTCGCCGAGACATCGCAGATACTCACTCATTTCGAATCCGAGGCGATGCCCTCGGAGGTCGAGGACCGGATCCTTAACGCCACCGTGAGGTCTCCGCGAGGACCGGTCGAACAGACGGGCTTCTGGCGCGGCACCTACGTTATTCCCAAGAAGCTCGCCTGGGCGATAGCCGCGGTTCTGGCGCTGCTGATTATCAACAGCGGAGTGCAGATTATGCAAAGGGAAAAAGCTGAGCAACTGCCGGAAAGTATCCGCGGTACCCAACCGGCTGTCCAGCACATTGTCCTGAGCGAGGCCGATGTAGTCTCAAGCTACAGCCGCTTGAATCCGGACAAGAACTAATTTCAGAGGAGAAAAGTCATGCGTCGAATAATTGGTTTTATGTTGTACGCCGTGTTTCTGCTCATGGCCGGCGTTGTCTCCGCCACCGACTATTATATCAAACTGTCAGTCATGTCACCGGACCAGCCAGACAGGTCGTTAGGCTCAGGCGGGTTCTACGTTAATGATGATGACTGCGGGCGAGTGATCCTCAAGTTCTTCGGCGACCCGAGCAACTTCAGCGTGTCATCGTACGGCACAAAACAGGGACCGATGAGACTGACAAAGGAGGAAAAGCGCTCCACCGCTCTCGGTCTGGTGGCGGATTTTTACCTGACCGCATCGGCGACTCCCGGCAACCAAATTCGCCTGCGTGGATCCCTCCTTACCTTTGTGCACAAACCGGGTACCGAGGAAGACCTGTTTCGCTATCACGACGACAAGCTAGAATTCACTCTTCCGAACGGGGGAGAGCTGCCGTATACGCTCGACCTCGGCAACGGTGAGACGGCCTATTTGAAAATCTCCGTGTCCACGTCGGATCAGGTTGTCTATGCCCCGAAGACCTATCATCATGTGGATTTCCACGGGCAATATGAGCTGACCAATACGACTACGGGTCAGGCAGAGGTTCAGGGAGGTTGCAATCTGGGAATTGTGACGGGCGACGATGGTAAAGGAAGTTGCTTTTATCACAGAGTATATCCAATGGGCAATGGCGATTCGCTTCTATATGTGGCGACCTTTGATATCTCCGATGTCTCGGTGGCGGACGACGGTAACGTCAGTTTCACGGTCAGCGTGATGCATATCTACGCCGTGAATCCGGACATGGTTACCGGCTTCCCGAACGAGATTAAATCGGAGAAGACCACCGGCAAGACCTTCGAGAGGAAGATCACGGCCCGTCCTAACGAAAGCACCCTGATCGAGATTCCTCAGGACAAAGACAGCCAGCTGCCGTTCCAGTCGAGCGAGAAACTCACTCTGACCATGAAAGTCGCGACCACCAGGCAATAGCTGAAACGCTCCACAGAATGGCTCCGTATTTATGCGGTCAGGAATTCTTTCCTGACGGCATATCAATTGTGTGCTCTATCTATCACCCGTGCTGAGGATGGCTACAAAAGTCCCCGGTGCACTCCTCTCATTCCGACAGTCTGCTGACGCATTCAGCACACGAGCAGTGGGCATTGAGTAGTGACATTTTTCCGTACGTTCCCTGGCTATACCGCAATCCCGTCATATTTCAATGACTTATGAATTGAGCCATCGGCCGAACGCGGATTGAACATACTCAATAACCTTGTCCATATTCCGCTACGAAACAGTCCGCGCACGTAAAAGTGCAGGTTCTTGTCTATAATGACTAAAGTCACGTGCGGCGGTTCCGATGCAAAGTATTAACGCAAAACTCCAGCCTCACGCACGACATGCGGATTTCGGTGCAGATAAAGTGGGGATGAAATTTAGAAACACCGTCATAGTCGGATTCATTAGAAGGAGATAAACATTGAAAAACGTTCGAATCTGGACCAGACTGGGCTGCGTCGTACTCGGCCTAGTATTGACTCTGTGTCAGCCGGGATCGGCGACAACGAACACATCGGATGAGAAGAACCTGCTGGATTTGTCTCTTGAAGAAATTCTCGGCATGGATTTTTCCGCCAACGAGGCAAAAGATGGAATTACCATGTACGGTTACATGAGTTCGCGGCTGGAAAAGGTGTACGGTGAACTGTCCGTCGTAAACGGCCAGACCGTCAGAACCAACACCCCGCAAGAATGGAGCCTTCCGTACTTCAACCTGTTCTTCAGGGCAACTCCGGGCAAGAATTTTGAGACTTTCGTCAACCTGGCCACCGAGGATCTGGAAGTGCGGAATATGTGGGGGAATATCAGATTAAAAGACGCCCTGCAAGTCAAGGTCGGAAAGATTTACCGTCCTTTCGATCTGTTCAATGAGAAGCTTGACGAAGTGCCGACCTATCTGGGAATTGAACCGCCCGAGCTGTTTGACGCCGACCACTTGCTCGTTCCCAGGTTGACATCGTTCGTCCTGCATGGTGACATCGCCACGCCGAAAGCCACCTATTCTTATAGCTTGTGCACTGACAACGGCGAGAATGGTCCGTCCGAAGACGTGACACCGCTGGGTTGGGACGTTCGCGCCAAAATCCACCAGAAGGCAGTAGTCGGATTATCCGGTTACTTCTCAAATCTGGGCGAAGCCGGTGTGAGTTCCGATGTAGCCGTTGGCGACGGATCGCCTTCAGGCGGCGCTATGCCGTGGGTGTCATCCGACAAGTACACCGTTTACGGTGGATTCACCGAAGTTCAGATAAAGAATTGGCTGATCAAAGCCGCTTATTACCAGGCCGACCACAAAGTGGTACGTGACCCCGCGAGCGTCTTGGCCGTGGCTAACAGCACCGACCTGAACACCCACCAGAGAGAAAATTTCTTTGGCGATCAGGCTGGTCTGGCCACCGACGCTTTGACCGAAGCGGACGTTGTGCAGAATGCGAACTATACCGTGACCACGGGATACGTCCAATTGGGCTATTTCATCTATACTCAACACGGGACGTTCGGTCCGTACGCGTTTCTCGACTGGATGAACCAACCCGAGACCATTCAGAAGAAGACCTATGGTGGGGACAATGAGTCGGGTCTGGCCGATGATGGAAAGTTCGTGAAGTACACGCTGGGTCTCTCCTATAAGCCGGTTGACCGTGTTGCGATCAAGTTGGATCATAGCGCTCATTACCAGAAGTTCAACGGCAAGACGGAAAGTTATCCGGAATTCAGACTGGATTTTTCTTACCTGTTCAAATAAACGGGTGAGCATTTTTGACTGTAGCAGGTTTCAAGCAGGGCCGATTCGATATAGAGCGGCCCTGCCATTTGGTAACATCAGGTGGCGCTGGCAAAGCGTTGCCGGTACTAAGGCAAGGACACTTTATGAAGAATCATATGACTGGCATTTTCAAGATACTGGCGGGCGTGGTTATGATGCTTGCCATCGGCTCGTTCAGCTTTGCCAAGGACGCGCCGCCCGACGTAGCATCGGCCCTGATTGTCAAGCTGTTGGCCATGGAAAAGAACCTGGCCGCCGGTTCCGAGATCAGCATTCATGTTATCGGTTCTCCTGCGTTGGCCGAAGCGTTCACCAAAGCTGTGGGCATTCAAATCGGTTCAGCCAAGCTCGCCAAGGTCACGGCTGACGACAACCTTCCCGCCTACAAGCCGTCGGTAGTCTGTCTTGCCGATGCCTCGAAGGCCGCGATGGTCACTGAATATACGCGACGCGAGAAAGTGGCCAGTGTGACCTCCTCGCCGCAGGCAGTGGAAGCCGGGATATCCCTTGGCGTAGGTGTGGGCGACGACGGCAAGCCGGAAGTTCTCCTCAACGTAGCCGCATCCACCGCCGAAGGATTAAACTGGAACCCGGCGGTTCTGAAAATGGCAAAGACGGTTAAATAAAGGCGGCAGCCGATCAGCCCGGGCACTGATTGGAACGCTACAGGTCGAACAGGCAGGAGGTCTTCAATGAGCATAAGGAATTTGTCGATACGCTTCAAGATAGTCAGCCTAATCACGATTATAGGCCTGGTACTCGGTTTCCAACTTGGAGTCATTGCCCCGCGCCAGGCGAAGAACCTCGGCCAGGATGTGCTGCAGGATCAGGCAACCTATGTGGCGAGATTGCTGGCCGATAATTTGTCACTGGGGCTTCAGATGCTCTCAATGGACGAAGGCGCCGCGCTCGACCAGACGCTTGAATCAATCAAGAATGATGGCGGAGACAGGGCAACGATTGAGGGGATCTGGATCTACGGAGCAAATCTAGAACCGATCAAAAATTGGAGTCGGACCGGTACGTTGAAGTCCGCCCTTGCGCCGACCAAAAAACTGGTGGTGCAGGACCAGGCAAATGTAATTCAGACCTGGTTGCCGATCAACGATTCCGAAGCGCACTTGCTCGGATATGTGGAAGTAGATTTCTCCAAGCAGTTCTTACAACAGCGGGCAAGCAGCAACTCTTTGATGGCCCTGCTTATTGCCCTGGTTTCCATCGCGGGAACGCTGTGGCTGGGCATCCATCTGGGTAACCGCATCGGCCGGCCGATCGCCCAGCTTCTGGATATCGCACAGGCCGTGTCGGTCGGCGATATCAAGCAGACAGTCAACATCAAGTCGAACGACGAAGTCGGGGCGCTGGCGGAGTCGTTCCGCAGGCTTATCGATTATATGAAGAGTCTGGCCGATGCCTCCGAACGGATGGCCGCCAATGATCTCACGGTTAACGTCCAGCCGAAATCCGACAAGGACGTGCTCGGCAATTCATTCAAAAGCATGACCGCCAATTTGAGCGCCATGATACGTCAGCTCAGCGCCGATGCCCGTGAACTGGCGTCATCCGCCACCGAGATCGCCTCGTCGTCCGAGCAGATGTCCAAGGGCGCGAAGAATCAGGCCGATCAGGTCAATCAAGTCTCGACCGCGGTGGAAGAAATGACCTCCACTATTCTGGAGTCCTCCAAAAACGCGGGCGAGGCCAGCGTTACCGCCAAAGGCGCCGCCGACACCGCTATCTCCGGCGGACGAATCGTGAACGACACCATTCAGGGGATGCAGAACATCGCCAAAGTGGTTCGTCAGTCCGCGGAGTCTATCACCAAACTGGCCAGCGCCGCCGATCAGATAGGCGAGATAATCGGCGTGATCGATGATATCGCCGATCAGACCAATCTCCTGGCCTTGAACGCCGCGATCGAGGCGGCCCGGGCCGGCGAGCAGGGACGCGGATTCGCAGTCGTGGCCGACGAGGTCCGCAAGCTGGCCGAGCGGACCAGCAAAGCCACCGGTGAAATCACCGAAATGATCAAAGGGATTCAGAAACAGACGGATGATGCTGTGCATGGCATGAATGCCGGAATCCAGGAAGTGGACAAAGGCGGCGAGTCGGCGGACAAGGCCGGCAGCAGCCTGAACGAGATCGTAGCCATGGCCCAGCGGGTGACCGATATGATTGGTCAGATAGCCTCGGCCGCCGAGGAGCAGTCGTCAGCCGCCGAGCAGATATCCAAGAATATCGAGCATATCAGTTCCGTGACGCGCGAAACCGCCAATGGTGCGCGGCAATCGGCCGCGACCGCCGAGGAACTGAACCGCCAGGCCGACCGGTTGCAACAGATGGTCGCTCAGTTCAAGATCCACCAGTAGCATTGCCCCCGGCTCTCCACCCTCCGGGTGGGAAGGCGACCGCGGGCAAAGAATTCGAACGCGCCGTCAGGAATCATTTCCTGACGGCTCTCCTGTTTCCATGGTCTTACGTAGATCCCCGCCCTCCCAGAGCCGGCCATCCGATCTTTTGTAGGGACGCATCTTCTTAGAGGCGGCCATCCAGCATGCCGGTAGGCATGCCTTCGTATATAGCGCGAACGGGGCTACGGACAAGGGCAGGCTCGAAGACGAATCCTGCCCTACGGGGAGCCGGCCATTCGGTCTT
This sequence comes from uncultured Ignavibacteriales bacterium, assembly GCA_964371785.1. Classification (GTDB taxonomy): domain Bacteria; phylum Zixibacteria; class MSB-5A5; order GN15; family FEB-12; genus CAVQCT01. Next base: position 59,972 of record CAYJOL010000011.1, read on the forward strand.
GTGTGCGTCAACGACACGCACCGGGCTACAGTCTTGTGTAGGGACGCATCTTCTTAGAGGCGGCCATCCAGCATGCCGAAAGGCATGCCGTCTTTAATTACCCTCACCCTACCCTCTCCCAGAGGGAGAGGGAAATAAGAGATAACGGCACGAATTCTTCCTCCCCTCTCTCTGTGGGAGAGGGGCCGGGGGGTGAGGGCGCGTAGGGGTGAGGGTGTGCAGCCCGCGTATATCGATACCCTTGGGTGTTGACACCGTGTCCCCGGAATGTGATGTTCGCCCTCTTGCCACCGCCCGGGACATCGCCTATCTTACCCTGAAACCTAATCGAAAGGACGCCGCGTGGTAGACATACAGCTCGCCATGACCCATCTGGGCAAATCAGACAAAATCATGCGCAAAATCATCCGGCAGGTCGGCCCGCTTGAACCGCGCAAATCCGGCGGCGGTTTCCCGGTGCTGGCCAAGTCGATCGTCAGCCAGCAGCTCTCGGTCAAGGCCGCGAGCACCATCCTGGGCCGAATCCTCGCGCTCATCCCCGGCGGCAAATTGACGCCGCAATCAGTGCTGGCCGTCCCGCATGCCAAACTCACTTCTTGCGGCCTCTCCGGTCCCAAAGCGCGTTACCTGCTCGGCCTGGCCGAAGCGGTGGATTCCGGGGAGCTGTCTTTTCGGTCTATCGCCAAGCTCTCCGATGAAAACGCGCTGGAGAAACTGACCGCCGTCAAGGGGATCGGCCGATGGACCGCCGAGATGTACCTGATGTTCTCGCTGAACCGCCCCGATATCTTCCCGGTGGGCGACGGCGGGATCCGCGCCGCCATGTGCCGCCACTACGAGATCGAGCGCGATGACTACCCCAGCGAAGCTCCGGAGATTGCCGAAGCCTGGCGGCCGTACCGGTCGATCGCTTGCCTCTACCTCTGGGCGCACAAGGACAACACACCCGTTTAGCCTTTCGAATCCAAGCTTGACAGGTTTGTCGACTATTGTATATTGGGTTAACGAGGGACGGCTACCGGATTTCAACTTTTGTAACGCACACGCAGGCGTCCCAGGAGGAAAGAAAACTCGTGTGACTTGAGAACAACGAATTTCTGTGTCGACGCAGATTGAACAGAAGTTGACTCCATGGAGCCAAAGGAAAATCGACTGACTTATCTTAATCCGTAGAGATGAAGGAGGAAATAGTGCCGGTTAACTACAGAATCAGCATAGCGAGAGGAGATTACCGCTTTGAAGCAGAGGGTGATAAGAGATTTGTCCTCGACATGCTGGCGAAATATTGGACTGGCGCAGACCCAACGCCAAATAGTGTGCCACCTACTTCGCCAAAAGCAAAGCCCTTACAGGCTCAACCCTCAAACCTATCTTCTGGTAAGAAGCTTTCGATTGGAGAGTTCATTAGACAGCTCGGTCTCAAGAAGCACACTGATATGGTACTCGCATTTGGATATTACCTTGAAAAGATGTCTGGTCTCGCGTCGTTCACGCCTGCAGATATCAATGGATGCTATTACGACGCCAAACTTGAAAGCTCAAATACAAGCCAAATGATCATTCAGAATATAAAGGGTGGAAGAATGATGAGTGCAAAGAAAGGGGTTGGTAAAGATAAGAAGGCATACGTTTTGACGCGGTCTGGTGAGGAATTCATTGAGAAACAGCCCGCCAAGCCGGCAAAGTAGTGAGGAAGTTGCATGGCACCAGCTCGAAAAACTAGTAGGTCCAGGCGGCCTAGTCTGACCTCTAGAGAGAAGGATGAGCCCAGGCTTTCACCTCTTTTGCGCTCGGCGTTCGAGACTCTCGATCACGGTCTCTGGCACTTTTTGCGAAGTGATACTACACCAGACATGAAATTTGCACTTTTGCACGTCGACCAGGCGATAGAACTGTTGTTTAAGGAGAAGGTCCGAAGCTCAGGGGTCTCGATATATAAGAACCCTAAGGAGACCATTACAATTTGGGGCGCATATGACATCTTGGAGAATCAACTAAGTTGTAAGATTCCGGAGAAACCAAACTTGGAGCTCCTTCACGAAGAAAGGAATAACATTCAACATAAATATTCGAATCCAAGTCCGGATGATGCTGCCTTTCACGTGGAGAATGCGCTATTGTTTATTCGACGTTTTTTGAAAGACGAACTGAAGATGGACATAGCGGATTTTGTAGCTTCAGAGTACTTGGAACAGTTGCTCTCATAGATCTGGACCGACTGTCTCAGCTCCGTGCGTGTAGGTTTCCTTCGAAGGAATTAGGAGGCACAGAGAGATCGGCAAATTTGGGCCACCAAGCAACGTGAGACGACTCATCTGGTACCGCAATTGAAATTGGATTAGGTGCTAGATCGAGACACAAACGATTTGAACTCAAAGAATGTATAGACACTTTTGGAGTTAGGTATATGCGAGGACTTCCGGTCGAAGCTAAGTTGTTGCTGACCAAGGCGCGCGAGTCGGCGATTTTAGCGGTCGAAACCTACAATAGGCCGACTGCCAGTTTTCGTTCTGGTGCGTTCATAATCTTGATGATTGTTGCCTGGACGTCACTTTTCCACGCAATTTTCTTGAAGAAGAAAAAGAAACCGTTCTATCGGAAGAGGAATTCAACTCGGTATGAAAAGATTGATGGTGACAACAAAGCTTGGGAGCTCTCTGAGTGCCTGAAGCAGTATTACAAAGATGAACTGTCCTCTGTGCGACTTAATATTCAGTTTTTTATTAGGCTTCGCAACAAGCTCGAGCATAGGTCTCTGCCAGAATTAGATACTGATATTTTCGGTGAATGCCAAGCGTTGCTAATGAATTTTGAGGAAATGCTTGTGGAACACTTTGGCAGAAGTAATGCACTTAGAGCAGGTCTCACGTTCGCATTACAATTCTCAACCAATATCCAACCTGCTCAATCCAAAGCAATGACAAAGTTGAATCGGAGAAATTACCAGGCGGTAAAGGACTTTGTAACGAACTACCGGTCAGCTTTGAGTGAGGAGACAGGTAGCGATCCGAAGTACAGCTTCAAAGTCTTTTTAGTGCCTAAGATCAATAACCATGTGAAGAGTGCCGATGCCGCAGTCGAGTTCGTCAAATATGATCCGGATCGACCGGAAGAGATGAGAAAGTACGAACACCTTGTCACTTTTATCAAAGAAAAACAGGTCCCTGTTGCAAATCTCGGATATCTCAAGGCTGGAGAAGTAATAAAGGAAGTTTCTAGGCAAAGAGGAAATAGATTCAATCATTACGATCACAAGCTTTGTTATCAGCACTTTCACGCTCGGCCGACTGGGAAAGCATCCGATCCAGCTGCAACCAATTCCAGATACTGTATTTATGATGCGACACACCGAGATTATGTATACAAGCCGGAATGGGTAGAGTTTCTCGTTGAGCAGATGGAGAGACAGGATCTCCTTAATCACTTGAGAGAGTTGGCTAGAGCGGCCAATTCCGCCAAAGGAATTTGAGACATGCATGAGGAGATAGTCAGTAGCAGTGTCCAATTCAGTTTGAAACTTGGTGCGATACTAATACAATCAATAAGGGAGGTACGTTGTAATGAAAGCTGGTAAATGGAACATTGGAATTGCTTTGTTATCTACGATGGTAATATTGTGTTCTTGTGACAGTGAGCGATACGAAATTGTCCAGAGCAACTCTGGGACAATGATACGACTCGACAGAAAGACCGGAGAAGTGGCCATAATTTCAGGTAACAAGTTAGTTCTAGCCAAGACGCCCGACGAGACGGCCGCCGAGGAAGCAGACGCTCAGAAGCGTGCAGGAGCTTTGGAAAGCCCTAGGGTGTGGCCGATTGTCGAAGTCAAGCAGATTGGAGTAACATCTGCGGATCTCACTACCGCGTGGAGGTCAGGTAGAATGTTGTATCGGTTTCAAGTGACTCCGGTACCGAAGGGTTACGAAAGAATGAGTTCACTAGTTGCCCCCTTTACGCTAAAATTCTACGATATGGGTGGTTTTGAATTGCTCAGCGTTGACTTGAATTATTCAGACCTCACCGGTGTTGCAGACAGTACCGGAGAAAGAGTCGGCCTGTCAGCAAATTCTTCCACAGATTGTTCGCAGAGCAGTTATGAGTCTGTCGCATACTGGAATCTATCATGGCGGATCTAAACGACACTTGCTGGGTGCCCCACTCTTTGGATGGGGTCAAAACGACAGGTTGGAAGGCGAGACCGCCCGACAAGATGGTCACTACAAGGTGCCGGCTCCGCTTCTGTCATTGCGAGGAGCGAAAACTCTCGCGGTAGCGGGAGATCGAGACGTCGCAATCTGGGCTTCGTCTTCTGAGAGTGAATAGAGATTGCGACGGCTTCACGCCTGACGGCGTGACATACGCATCGCAATGACACACCTGATGACATGGCGAATTTGATGACGGAACAGGCATCTGATGGAAAGGCGGATTGAAAATCCCGCCGCGTGCGATGGGAAGGGACGGCAGGTTCGAAGCGAATCTGCCCACAACAGAACTGTGCAATTGAAAATAGGTCTGCCAATGAAAATTACCTGGTTGGGTACTCTGAGCGATGGCACGAGAAGTTTCGAGGTGGACTGCAACCGAACTCCCTGGCACGTGCTTCTTCGTTGTATCCGCAGACTCCCGAATACCGAGGTGAAAGACACGACATTCAGTTTGAAGGCTCAGTCGAGGGCGACGATCAAATATAAAGATATAACAATAACTATTGATTCACCCTGGGCAGATTATGAGATAAGCTGCAAATCGGACAGCAAGACGTTTGACGAGTTTGCCGCCAAGTTGCAGGACTACCGCATGAAGTGGTGGGAATGGCTGTTTTGAACAGCATAGGTCAGGAGCCCTGTGCTCCTGACATCGCCAGATAAACCCGCCGTGTGCGGCGGGAATGGAACGGCAGGTTCGAAGCGAATCTGCCCTACGGAAGAGAATATAAAGATGGATCCCCGCTTGCGCGGGGAACGCAGAGAAGAGTGGTCCGGCTGTAAGACAGGTCCTTCTTAGAACCTGCCGGCTGCCCCGCCCTTTGGGCGTGAATTCGGATACGCTCCAAAAGACCCCCAACATATCCTGCCAGCCGTCCGTAAAAACCCCGAACATTGTCATCGTCAGTTTTGTTTAACCCGAATTGGTATGCTTTTTCGGGATGCCCAATATTTAAGTAAAAGCTTCTGCAACCCTTCAGACGGTAGGTCTTTGTATGTTCGGATTGATTCTCACTTCTCTGAATCTGCTGTTTGCCGCTCTGGTCGTTGGCGGCATGTTCGGTATCTGGCTCAGTCGCAATCCCAAAGAAATCTCGGCCGGCGCTTTCGTAGAGGTGCACCAGCACAATGTCCGCACTCTAAACACGGCCATGCCGGTCCTCGGCGCAATCACCGGTTTGCTTACGCTGGCTACATCGATTCTCAATCACGCCTACAAACTCCAGTTCGCATTTTTGATTGTCGCTTTCCTTTGTTTTGTCACTGCCGGTCTGGTCACCCGCTTCGCCAATCAGCCGATTAATGCCGAGGTGAAGAACTGGACGCCATCGGCTCCGCCAAAAAACTGGTCCGACCTCCGGGATAAATGGTGGTTGTGGCACGCGGTTCGGACACTAGCCGGGTCGGTCGGCTTGATTCTCCTGATTGTTGCGTCATTGATGCGCACCGTCAATTGAGCCCGAGTCGGCTCGCCGATCTCCTGGCGATACGAAACGGATTTCCGGAACATCAGTGCTTCCATCCGGGTTCAAAGACAATGACCGCCGGTGCTGGTTGCGGTGAGTGCAACATGGCCTGGCGAACACCATGATTAAACCTGAAAGGCGCCGCCCGATGATCATGACACCCCGCGTTGCGAGCTTCAATCGAATTTGCCTCAAGGCGTTTATCTACGCCGCGATATTCTGCTCATCGATTTCCTGCCGGGCGTATGCCGGAGACGGCATCAAAACAAGCGGCGATATTCTCCAGCTCGTGTTGCCCGCCGCGGCCGGGGGGATGGCTATCGGGCACAAAGACCGAACCGGGTTCATCGATCTGGCCGAATCGGGAATTGTCACCCTGGGCGCTACGTATAGTTTGAAATACTCCATAAACGAACGTCGACCCGACGGCGGCAGTCAGTCGTTCCCATCGGGGCATACCTCCTCCTCCTTCTGCGCCGCCGAGTTTATCGACCGCCGTTATGGCTGGGCGTACGGCGTCCCATCGTTCGCTATAGCGTCATTTGTCGGGTACAGCAGAGTGGAATCGAAAAGACATTACACGCGCGATGTTATCGCGGGCGGGGCGATCGGCATTTTCAGCAGTTACCTGCTCACCAAGCCGTATAAAGGGCTTCATGTCGAGCCGGTGGCCAATGCCGACGAAGACGGTGTGGAGCTTTCGTTCAACTGGTGAGTCGACCAATGACGCAGGTAAGCAGTCATGTTCCGCCGGGAGTCTTTCCCGGAATCAAACTCGATTGACAGGAATCCGTTGCCAAAGTAGACAGATCAGGAGAGTCAAGATATGGGCAAAAACAGGTTGGAGGCATTCAGCGATGGTGTCCTGGCCATTATCATCACGATCATGGTTCTGGAAATGAAAGTTCCCCATGGCGTGGATATCGATGCCCTCAGGCCATTGGTACCGGTGTTTTTGAGTTATGTCCTCAGCTTCGTTTACCTGGCGATCTACTGGAATAATCATCACCACATGATTCATACCGCGAAGATAGTTACCGGCGGGATCCTCTGGGCGAATATGCACCTGCTGTTCTGGCTGTCGTTGTTTCCAATCGCCACCGGCTGGGTGGGTGAAAACCACTTCGCCGCTGTCCCGCTGGCATTCTATGGTCTGGTGCTGTTCATGGCCGCAGTCGCTTATTTTATATTGCAGACGACCATCATCCGATCGCAGGGGAAAGACTCAATTCTCAAGGCTGCTGTCGGGCGCGACTGGAAAGGGAAGATGTCGCCGATTTTGTACCTGACGGCGATAGCTGTTTCGTATTTCTACCCCTGGGTCGCGCAGGCTATATATGTCGCGGTTGCGCTTATCTGGCTGGTGCCGGACCGGCGGATTGCCCGTGTGTTTGCGACGGCCGAGCGTTAGCGGCATCGGCTTTGTAACATATTGTCGGACAATCTCTTAACAATTTTCAAGACCAACCAGAGTCTGTTCGAATAGATTCCCAGGATGGGCAAATAGGTCGATTTGCCTTGAATTCCATAAAGATTCGATGGTATCATTACTGTAGGACATTGACCCTGGAGGTTAATATGTCACGGGATAGTATCTTAATCATATTCGCGGCCCTGTTCGTACTGCTCACACCAATTGTGCCCCAGATGCTTAATCTTCGAATCCGCGTTCTTCGATGGATGCACCTGTATGCTCTGGCCGACTGGCACGAGCGGAATATCCGTGTGCTGGTGCCGGTAGTGCGGATCATCCTGGTCGTATTCGCGTTGGTGCTGATGGCGGTCGGGATGCGCTGGTCGTAAGCTGGTCGAATAACGCTTGACAAAAAAACCGGAAAATGTATAATAGACATCTGCCGGAGACGGCGGTTTGTCGATAAGACAGAAGACGAGTTTTACACTCCCCTGTAGCTCAGTTGGTAGAGTCCCGCCAACGGCGGGATTA
>CAYJOL010000012.1:0-57387 GCA_964371785.1 uncultured Ignavibacteriales bacterium
CCCAACCTTCTGATCCGTAGTCAGACGCTCTATCCAATTGAGCTATGGGCGCATTCTTAGATTGCCAATGTTGCCTGAATCGACCCAAAAGTCAAGCAGTTTTTACCCCGGGTAAGCCGCTCGATTCGCGGCTCTAACCGGTCTTACGCGAACCGGTTACTTAATCTGTTTGTCCCGGAATATGAGGACGATTGCCCCGACCATCAGGGCGGCCAGAATCACCATCCCCCAGAATCCCGCGTGTGTGTATTTTGCGACTATCGAATCAAATGCACCAAGGATAAGCAACATATCAGTTCTCCGTAGCCTGGCGGTCCGAAATCAACTCCAAAGGGGTTGCCGTCCGCGATATAGTGTTACTATGCCAGAAGCATTTTGTCAGCCTCAGGGCATTTCTGCCCGGCTGAATATTAAACACAAAAGGGAGTCATTTGTTCTTGGCCCGGCCGAGCGAGTCGAGGAGCTGCCTGGCTCCGACCGCATCGCCCGATGAATCCGCGGTGGCTTTGACATAGCGGCTCAGGTAATCCTGCGCGGCGCCGACATCCCGCCGCTCAAGGGCCAGCAATCCCAGATTGTACAACGCATCGGCGTCGCCCGGATAATAGTGGAGATCTTTTTCGAAGTAATAGATGGCCGAGTCCGGCTGGCCCAGCTGCTGATATGTAATAGCCAGATTATAATAGGCGCTCGCGAACGACGAATCGACCTGTATAGATTGCCGAAACACGCTCGCCGCACTGTCGAACTTGTTGGTGTTGAGGTAAGCCATGCCGAGGTTGTTGAGAGCGTACAAATTGTCCGGTGTGACCTTGACTACTTGCCGAAGCGGTGCAATCGCCGAATCGGGATGTCCCGACTGCAGGTACAGATAACCGAGATTGTATTGGTACATGAAATTTTCCGATGACAGTTCGGTTGCCGCTCGCAGCAGCGAAAGCGCCTCGGGCACATTCCCTTTGGAGGCTTCGAGCAGCCCCAGATTATTGTAGGCTTCCGAAAGCGTGGTGTCTTCGGCGATAGTTTTGCGATAATAGAATTCTTCTCGCGATGTATCGCCCATACGGGCATACAGCGACGCCATCGTGTAATACCCCTGAGCATCGTTTTTCTTGCGGTAACCGTACACATCGGTGTTGCACAGAACCAGCATGAGAACCAGCGTGAGTCCGTATGCTATTAGCCGTTTGCGCGAGGCCCTTTTCAGTACTGTTGGTATGCTGGTGACAAAGTACGCGGCAAACAGGACAAGAAATGGCGCAAGCGGGATTCGATACCTTGCCGTAACGAAGAACAATATGATTGCCGGAGCATAGGTAAGCAGGAAGAGCAACAGCGGCCGCACGCCCACTTTTGACCAGCCCGCCAATATCATGCCGACCACAGCCAGGGGGAGAATCAGCCCAAAGGGGAGATAGAGATACTTGTACCAGATGAGCAGTCTGAGCACGGAACTTCGATGAGCAAAGAAGTAGAAGTCAACGTTATTGGATAGCTCGTTTCCTTCGATGAGAAGAATCGTTTTTTTGATCAGGTGTCTGACGAACAGCCCCGGTTCGTGCGCGATTTCGTCAAGCGTCTTTTGTGTCCAGAAAGCCGACTGCTCCGATTCGCTCAGAGTCCGCCCGGATTCCTGGTTGGCGATTCGCTCGGCATCTTCCATCATCCCCCACCAATCCCTGCGCGCACCGGGTAGATTGGCCGAGACGCCATCGGATTGGGTGTTATTTCCAATGTAGAAATTAAGGCCGCCGTAGGTCCCGATAGCGGTTAACTCTCCCGATGCATTGAGATTGTGCAGGGTAACCGGTACTATCGGAAGGATGACTCCGATTGCCAGGAGAAGAAGCGAGCGCACGGAGATACCTTTCCGTTTCCGGAGCACTCTTATCAGCAACCAGCCGCCCAACGCTACCGCGAACGCGAGCACAGTTGGTATGGCGATTGCCGAGAGTCCAAGAGCGATTCCCGCGGCAAGGTAGAGTGGCGGCTTACCTCTTTCGAGGGCATATATAAGGATGAGGACGGCGGATAAGTTCAAAGAGATGGCCAAGGTCGGAATGAGCAGAAGTCCATCGTAGAAAATCATGGTGCCATACAGAGACATGAACAACCCGGCTACAACTCCGGTCCGGACATCAAAGACTTTTCGCCCAATCAGGAACACGAACACGGCCGAGAGGCTCCCTATTACTACCTGCACCAGTTGCGCGGCCAGGATACTGGGGCCGAAAACAGAGAAGACTGCGGCGAGGAAGTACGGGTAGAGCGGGGCGCGGAAGAAGGGGCCCTTGATGTAGTCGGAGTTGTTAATAATTGCCACCGCCCATTTGTAGTGATACTCCATATCCATGATGGGAATGGTGAAAAGCGGGATGGCGGCCGCCTGGCGGAGAAATATCACACGCACGGTGAAGGCAAACAAAAAGATCGCGAGTCCCCAAATAAAGCTGTCGCTGCGCCAGAATGAGTTCGATTTCATGACGAAAGCAATCTACCGGTTGAAAGGCCGCTACGCAATAGCTGTCGAGCGAGAGGGTATTGAAAAGGACTACTGCCTTGAGGCAAGAAAGAAAATGACGATCGCCACGATGAAGAATATGCCAAAGAGAAGATAGAGGTTCCGCTTGCTGGGTGCGGCATCACTGGTGATTTGTTTCTTTGACTCCCGGTTGGCGATATGATCGCTTATCCGCGTAAGCCAGGTGTCCTCTGCCTCCAATTGCACATCAGCCTCCGATGGTATCGTGAACAGCTCGATTTCAGGAAGATCTGTTTCACTGACCTCGGCCACTTCCAGAGCAACTACCGTCACGTTATCGGCGCCGCCGCGGTCATTGGCGAGCTGGATGAGGTTGTCGACCACTTTGTTGAGGTCATCGCGCACCCGTCGAATAGCCATGAAGATTTCTTCATCATCCGCGTATCCGCAGAGTCCATCGGAGCACAGCAGGAACCTGTCGCCCACATTTACCTGAATCAGGCGGTAATCGACTTCGACATTGGCACGAACACCCAGCGCCCGGGTGATGACGTTCTTTCCGACCACCGACGCCGCTTCTTCCTCGGTCAGGTTCTGTGACTGCTGTATTTCATTAACCCATGAGTGGTCCCGCGTCAGAGGCACCAGGCCGCGGTCGCTGATCCGGTATGCCCGGCTGTCTCCAACATGGGCCACGGACATCATGTTTTTCTCGAGCGCGAGGGCTACGACAGTCGTACCCATGCCGTGAAGCGTGGAGCTTGAACTTGCTTTGTTATATATCGCGCGGTTAGCCAGGCGGATCGACTTGACCAGAACATCACCGCTCGGCGGCAGATGCCGATCAAGATTCAACTGCGGGTCGCCGGCGAGTTCATCGGTGAATTCAGTAAACGCGGTGTGGATGATGTCGGCTGCCATCATAGAAGCCACTTCGCCCGCCTGATGCCCGCCCATACCGTCGCAAACTACAAATACCGAGTGTTGCTGGTCGACCAGTAATGTATCTTCATTGCCGGATCGGACAAGTCCTTTGTCGGATTTGCCGACCACTCGTAAAGCTAGTGTCATCGATTCCTCGGATGCGGAACAGGTGTCCGATTTTCCAGTCTTATCTGGCCATGATAAGCGAATGCAACTTTGAACACAACAACAAAAAACCCCGGTCGAGGGCCGGGGTTTAAAGCTTATCTCGACACTGCTCTTTTACTTCAACAGTATCATTTTCCGGCTCAAGGCATTGGTGTCGGTAATCAGTCGGTAGAAATATACTCCGCTGGCCAGTCTCGATGCATCGTACTCAATTTCATGCATGCCGGCCGGCAGAACGCCAAGAGTCTTGGCATCGACTATCTGTCCGAGCATGTTGACAACTTCAAGATTCACCGTGGAACGATTCGGCAGGTTAAACGCGATTGTGGTAGCCGGGTTGAACGGGTTCGGATAATTCTGGAACAAATTGAACCGATCCGGGATGTTCGCCCAGCCATGATCGTTCACGTCGGTCACGGTCTTGAACAGCAGGACGCTGTCAGTATAGGTGACGGTGGAATCGACGTGGGAGTAAACGGTGTAGGTTATAGTATAGACTGTGTCTCCGCCGCCGCCCCAGAGATCAAGGGCAACATCGAAATGTACATTCACGGTATCGCCGGGCATGGCGTAAGATAGACCGGTCTGGTCCATTGTGGTGGCCGACGGCAGATCCGATGACGAGGTAACGCCATAGAAGTCAAGACCGTCACCGTCGTTGCGGATACCGACATCAAAGCCAACCGTGTCGCCCGGGACTCCGGCCTTGGCCGGCGGGAGGGTGACAGCCGTAAACGCGACCGTCTGGGAAGCGCCCAGATCGACTGTACTCTGCGTGCTGGAAGTCCATGTGAGGCTGCCGCTTATAAGCGATGCTGTGGCGGTCTTGCCATTTACTTCAAAACTGATCAGATCGCCCGACTCAGCGCCGTGGTCGACCGCCAACGAAGTATCATCATCGCCATAGACGTGGAGAAAGCCGTAGTTGCCCGGCAGTCCGCTTCCGGCGCCGGAAATTCCGACCGTAAAGGTGCCGCAGTGCACCCCCTGAGGATCGAACGCGTCAACCACTGTGCCGACCGGGGCCGGCTGGCCGTTGAGCGTCACTGATCCCGAGTAATCGGCCCATACGTTGGTAGGATAAACGTCCGCCTGCAGCTGGTATACAATCAGCAGTCCGGCCATGAGTATGAGCAATAGCGTAACCTGTTTTTTCATATCCTCACCATATCCATTCCGGCCGGTTCTGGTGAACCGACCGGAATTTGATTTAGAAACTACAACACCAGGCTGTTATTTCAACAGCGTCATTTTCTTAGTCTCATTGTAGTTATCGGCAGACAGACGGTAGAAATAAATACCGGAGGAAACTGTCTCCCCATTGGTATTCTTGCCATCCCAGACAACCGCAGTGAGGCCGGACTGGGCCACACCGTCGAACGGAGTAGCAACCAGATTACCAAGAATGTTAAATATCTCGATCTTCGCCTTGCCGGCGGTGGGCAGGCTGAAGTTGATAGTCGTAGTTGGGTTGAACGGGTTAGGATAGTTCTGGTGCAGACCGAAGGTTTCGGGCAGCGGCTCTTCGGAAGTCGACTTCGCCGTCAGTCCGTTTATTTCGATCTTGTCGCCCGGCTTTGACCAAGTGAACGTTTGTTCGGTCTTGACGTCGTTGACGGAAAGATAGAAGCTCCTGCCGCTGGTCAAACCAGAAGCACCTGGATCGGCCGCATAGACCGGCATGAATCCGAAATGTCCGTCAGAATTCATAACATAGCTTCCGACCTTAGTGCCATCCTCTGCGAAAGCCGAGATTTGGCTTCCAGCGGTGACAACTTCGCCATTTAAGGTCAATGCGCGCGAGTACAGGTTAATCCACTGCGTGGTCGGTGTGACGTCGTTGAACGCCGTACCGAGACTGGCCAGGTAATTAACCGGTTTCTGGGGCGCAATCGCCGGACCTTCGCCCGGATATTCCAATTGGCCGTCGTTACGAACCTTGACCCAGTAGCCGAGGCACGAGTTAAGTTCGAGCAGATCGCTGTTTTGATCGCCCGGAACATACGTCCCGGCCGGTTCCGACGAGAAGGCGTCGAAGCCCAGGGCCACGACCAGGTCGCCCATGATCGAGCCGAAACCAGTAGCCGTCGGCATCGGAACTTCGGGCAGATACGACACGAGATTCCATCCGGCTGTGACCGGAATCGGTGTGGTGGTCGGGACCGGCATACCGGTGACTTCAAGGTCCACATCGCAGCTGACCTTCACCCAATAACCGCTCAGGTGATCAACCTGCCAGAGGTCCGAGAATTCCGGCAATCCGGCGTCGTAAGTCAGGGCGCCCTGTTCGAATCCCTGGACGACCTCGAGACAGTCACCGATAGATGACAGGACCGTCAGGATGTCATCCGACTTGGTGTCGAGATTCCAGCTGATGAGATTCCACCCCTGACGCAATGAGCAGATGTGCGTGGTTTCATTCGGAACATCGAGACAAACCTCCTGCACACCATGGTCACCGGTCCAGATCGGGGTGACTGAAGGAATTGCGGCGAGTCCGTTCACATAGAAACGGATGACGTCATTGCTGTCAGCGCCCTGGTCGCCCGGTTCATACGGGTCATCGCCGTAAACATACAGGAATCCGTACTTGCCCGGCTCAGTTACGAAGAAATTACCACAGCGGACACCATTCGGGTCATAAGCGTCGATGACCGAGCCGACCGGCAGCGGAGCGTCCATATAGGTATTGAAATCACAGAAGAATCGGACGTTGGTATTGGTTGGCGTGACCGGCTGGTACGGGGTCAGCACGATCATGATGCCACTCTGGGCGAAATTGATATGTTCGACCTTACCCGGGTAATAACCTTCTTTGAAGGCCCAGAGGTCGAACGGTATGGTATTGAATTCGGAGAAGGCAAATACTCCGGTGCCGCTTGACATGGTCGAATCAACGACAATCCCACCGGGGAAATCATCCCAAAGCTGGACAGTTGCACCCGGGATCGGGTTGCCGTCCGGGTCGACCACATAGCCGCAAACATAATTGCCGGACGTATCGACAACGATACCACCGGGGATAAAGAACGGCTGAATGGTCTCAGGGCCGCCTCCGCACTCCCTCACAAATTGAGGATTGTAAGCGTTCGGCGACATGCCATAGAGATCTATCGGGTAGAAACCGGCGGGTGTGTTCACGGCCAGCGAGAAGTACAGATTTATCAGATTGCCTGCGCCCGGAGGTACGGTTTCGCCTTCGGTGAAAGCGGTACCAAAGCTGACCGTGTGCAGGTCGTTGTCGATGTCAAAGAACTGGCCGGACAATCCAGCCAGGCGGGAATCCGCGAAGTTAGCGGAATCAAGGGTCAAGTTGCCGGAGGTCCACGCCAGATAGGTGCTGATATCGGTCAGGTCGCACAGATTGGTAAAGTCGACCTGGATGAGCACCTGCGCGCCAGGCACGGCCGGCTCGGTAGCAACCATAACGGTATCGCCGTAGGTTCCCGGCTGGCAGTCAAGCACAGTAATCGTGAACATCGACGTTGTCGTGATATAGCCATCGAAGACCTTGGCGAAGAGAGTGTAGACACCCGCCTGATTGAGGTCAGGATCGAAAGTAAAGTGACCATGACCGAGCGAGTCAGCGACAAACGTCATGTTCGGGCGTAGCGTGTCAACCGACATGAATATCGGGTCACCGTCCGGATCCTCTGCCGTAAAGGTCATATTCAGCGAGTCGCACTCGGTTATCGTAGTGTCGTGAACCCCCCCGGTGAAGTACGGCGGGTTATTGACAACACCTTCGAGATGGAGCCCCACACTCACGTATATCGGAGAGTTCGAAGCGTCGGCGGAGGTAAGCCTGAGGATCCCGAAATAGTCTCCGGCCGACAGGGAACCAAAGTGAATGGCCACCGGCACCAGCATGGGAGTTGTCCCGGAGTCCACGATGCCGTGGTCGAACCAGGCTGAAGAATCCATCACCTCGAAGTTAATATTCGCGCCGCCAAGCTCGGTGACATTGATCCAGGCGGTATCCGGGTCAGGATCGCCGACCGTGGCACTAATGAAGACCGAATCAGGGGTGGCCACCAGCGTGTAAGTGGGAGCCACCGGCTGTATCACGAGCGTCACAAAAACCGCCTGGGGCGAATTTGTCGCGGCCCCGCTTGTGACCATCAACGTGTCGAAATACGTCCCTTCCGTAAGACCGGTCACATCAATTGCCACCGTCACGCTGTCTGGGGTCGTGCCGTTCGCGATGGAAAGGCTGACCCAGTCGGTGAGCTTTGTAACATTGAAGGCAATATTAGCCCCGCCGGCCTCGCTCACGACAAAAGCCTTATTGGAAGGATTGACGTTCACTTGCGTGACGAAGTTCAGGACGGTCGGGGTTACCACCAGCGAGAACGTTTCGACCGGCGTGACTGTCAGATTCACCACGACCGTAACAGGGCCGTTTGCCGCTTCGGACGAATTCACAAAAATCGTGTCCAGGTAAGAACCTGCCAATACTCCGGTTATATCTACATTGACTGTCACCGTCCCCGGAGTTGTTCCGGTCGTATCGGTAACCGTCATCCACCCGGCGGGGAGCCCGCTACGGGAGGCGATATATCCAATAGCGGCGCCACCCTGTTCGGTGACATCGAATGTCTGAGCCACCGGATTGGAGCCACCTTCCTGTGCCGTAAAATTCAGCACGGGCGGTGTGACAACCAGAGTCTTGGGCGCAGGAGCTACTGTCAGGTTTATCACCTCATACACCGGCGAATTGGCTGCGTCGACTGACGCAATCTCGACCGAATCGGTGTAAGTACCCGGGGCGAGTCCGGCGATGTTAATGTTAACCTGAATGTCATCGGGAGTAGTGCCGAGAACCCCGGTAAGGCTGAACCAGGTGGCGGATTCGTTCGCCGTGAAAGAAATCGCCGCGCCGCCCTGTTCGCTGACCGTGAAACTCTGCGCGAGCGGATTGGATCCACCCTCGATTGCATTAAAATTCAACGGTGTGGGCGAAGTAACCAAATATTTCGGAGCGGGGGTAACCGTCAGATTCACTACCATGTACTGGGGAGAGTTGGTTGCGTCTCCCGACGAAATCATTACTGAGTCTTTATAATCTCCTGGGGTCAGACCGGTGATATCCACATTGACGGTGATATCATCAGGTGTGGTACCGCCGACTCCCGTAAGACTGAACCATGAGGCTGTCTCGGCAGCGCTAAATGCAATCGTCCCGGCAGCCGCTTCACTTACATTGAAATTCTGCGGGAGGGGATTGGCGCCGCCCTCCTGGGCGGAGAAAGTCAGCGATGAGGGGCTGACCACCAGGCTGGCCGTCGGACCTGCGTTGGGGTCATAAATGGTAAACACGTGCGGACCGTCCCAGGCCGGAAACGCATCCGGACCGGCCCATTTCCACGTCCCTATCGGCGGATAAAAACTCGAATCCAGCACGATCGTCTTGCCATGATATTGCGCGTCAATTGGACCGATAGTGATCTTGTAGCTTACTGAATCGAATCCAGCGGGAAGACCCGTGCCGAACAACTTGGAGCCGCCGAAACCGACCGTATCGGCTCCCGTGCCATCAAAGCTGAACCTGTTAATTGAGAAAATCAGCCCGAACCACTGGCTCCAGTTCAGCGGAAGGGTATCTGCAACAGTTGTGTCCCATGTTGCGCCATCCGGGGAATATATCCGAAAACCGTTCGTGATTCCGCCGTGATTCGAATTATTGTTGGTCATGCGGATCCAGAACGTCACCGGTTGACCGACGGGTATGGTATCCGGGGCATACAGACCGTCAATATGGTCTACCGAAATACTCTGTCCCTGGACCATACCGAATGAAAACAGAAAAATGGCCAGGAAGAGAAGCGCTAGTCTTGACCTCATGTTAAAACCCTCTCAAAATTGTTTATGGACTTCGTTATTTGAATCTTCCTTAATGCAACCTATCTGACGCAAAAAACGCGAATCACCGCGGTCTTTCCGTATGCATTCCCCAACGACTATCATACGCAACGTTATCGTTGAAATTTACCGGGTCGAATGCACACAACTCACCTCGGACGAGAATCGCTACACACCGATTTTTTGTTGTTCAGGCTTAGCCAATTTTGTTGGACCAAAAGGATCAGTAAAACCAATTAGGTGCGCATACCCCTTCTCCCACACTATAGAAGAGGCTGCTTTTTTACAGGCCTAATATAGACAAATATAAGTAAAAGTCAAGCCAATATGGCAATTTGCGTAATTATTGCTCAGCCTCTTTCGCCTTGCTGCGCCTATGCTTACGAAGCCCCAGGTAAAGCAAAACAAGAAAGGCACCCGCAACGTCGGTCAACAGGTCAGAGACATCAGAATGCCGGCCCCGGACAAAACTCTGGTGATACTCGTCGAGCGCCGCAAAGACACATAAGAACATCGCGGAAAGCAACATCGCCCGTATCAAAGACACGGACTTTCCCAGGTTCGAAAACGAGCGGAAGGTCAGGTAAGAAAAGACCGCGTATTCGATAAAATGAGCCACCTTGTCAAGCGTCAACAGCCGAATTCGCGGAGCCTGCAAGTTAGGGATTGAAGACACGGCAAAGATCAGCCCGGCAAACAGAATTACCGGCAAGTGGTAATAAACGAAGCGGCGCCCCAGGCCAGGGCTTGTTGCTGGTGTAACCATAAGATGCTTAAGTAACATATCGGCAAGCTTCCGTCAACTAAAAGCACTTCGACTTCGCTTAAACAGGTTAAATTTCCTGGCGCTGCCCGGCGCTATTCGCCGGTGAAACATCCGAGGTCCCTCCGGAAGCTTGAAGTGCTGGGACAGGTACAACAGTTGACAGATTGAACAAAATCTATTAGACTTATGATGTACTCAACGGGGCCGAATAACGAGGCCTTCTATGTGTGTGCGCCTTGATGTCGCTTCTTTATTACTTCCAGTTTTCCTGCATTTGAGGCGCTAATAGTTCAAATCTGTAATGTCATTATCTTGGATAGAGGATTTGCCATGAAGTGGAAAGCAGTGATCGGCTGTATTGCGGTGACCGTTGCCCTGTCAGTTGCCGCGGCTGCGCAGAGTATTAGCGTAGACCACATTGACGGTCTATATGCGCCAGACACGATACCGGTTGGTCATCCAGTCACCTTCTGGATTCGCGTTACCAACAATAATTTCAACCACGGCGGCATCACCAATGGGTTCCGGATATATTCACCCGACGGTGCGTCGTGGGGATCGACCGTAGCTGATACCCTGCCGTTGAACTGGAAGCAGTGGTTTGGTCTGATTTTCTCAATTAACAGGTTCGACTTCGACGGCACGGGAGCCGACACGGTCGGATTTGGCGGGACGAAGCTGTTTGAGACAGGACTTCCGGCCGGTTTCGACTCGGTCAGTTACAAGATCACGATTGGACCGATCGATGCGCAGTATCATGGCAAGACGATCGTGCTGGATTCGAGCTTTTATCGGCCGATAGGGACGTGGAAGTGGGCCGGCCCGGATGCGTTTCCGGCCTGGGATGGGCCGCATGTGTTCACCATCTATGACCCTAATGCCGGTCCGACGGCTCACCTGCAGATTGGGCCGACACCCCTGCATTTCTCGACTACCGAATTGGGGCCGGATCCAGCTCAGCAGATGCTGAATATCTCAACTGTCGAGGGTGCGCTGATTCCGTTTACGGCCAGTGAGACAGCATCATGGATGGAGCTTTCGAGCAGTGCCGGGACGACGCCGGCCAGTATCGGCGTTTCCGTACACTTTGCGGGACTGTCACCGGGGACGTATGTCGATTCGATTCAGATTTCGGCCGCCGATGCGGTCAATTCGCCGCAGTATGCGGTCGTGGAATTTGAAGTGACCGAAGTCCTGAAATATGTCGTGACTAACCCTTCAGAGATCAATGACACGGTAATATCAGGACACGCCAATCCATCGCCGACACCTGTCACCGTGACCGAAGTAAACAATTTTCACGTCCCGTTTCAGGCAGCACACAATCAGAACTGGGTGCACCTGACTGATTCTATCGGAACAACGCCCGGTTCGGTTATGATCGGCGTGGATGCATCCGGACTCGCGCCCGGAAGCTATATCGACACGGTGTATATTCACTGGCAACCGGACCCGATGGATGGATCAGTTGCCTACACCCTTGTCAGGCTGACCGTATTGTCCAACCATCCGCCGCAACTCTTTGAGATAGCGGACTTCTCGATAACGGAATGTGACACGATTCTCGCGACCTTTCACGCCACCGATGGCGATAATGACGTAATTTCTATGTGGGTGGATCCACTTTCAAACAATATGTCGTTTACCTATTTGGGTGACGGCGATGGAAGATTCGTATTTGCCCCCGATTTCAGTCAGGCCGGTGACTATGCCCTGACTGCGTATGCGTCCGATGGCATCGATACCGTTTCTCAATTATTCAATATCCACGTTGATGATTGTCAACCGGACTTTACACCCAGCGTGGTTATTTCTCCTCCTACGATGTATGCGTTTTACGCGAACCCGGTTGACTCATTCTTTGGCATCATTCACTTTGGGAATTTCGTCGGCAATCACTCCGCCGCCGATGTGGATCTGTCATCAGTGCGTATTCTCGGGGACCTTATTCCGGAAAGTATATCGCTCGCCCCCTCGTATCCGGGATTCGTCGGTGACGTAATTGTCTGCCAGTACAGCGTCCCGCCGTTCGTGCAGAATTACATGCCGTTCTACGATACCAGTTTTGTCTCGTATACGGTGTCAGGTCAGTTTACAGATGATCAACCGTTTGAAATCTCCGGAAATGTCAGGTTGATCGGTCACATCACCGGTGACGTTACCCTTGATAATACGGTGGATATCGAAGACATTGTGAGGCTGGTCGAGTACTACTTCGCAGCCGGTCCCGAACCGGTCGATCCAGGCACTGCCGACCTGGATAAAGACGGACGTATCGATATCACAGACCTGGTGCGGTTGGTGGAAAGAGTCTTTTGATAGAACAGTCGAAACCTGGATTTCAAGAAAACCCGCCTGAGCGGGTTTTCTTTTGGTACCCAGCAACGGCGGCTAAAAAACGAGTTTTTTGTCGCTGTCATCTGTGAAATGAGTATTTTCAAATCATGTCTCAACTGCAGACAGTCAGGTTGACCATACGAGAATCCGGATTGCTTAATGAGGGAGATCGTGTTCTGGTCGCACTATCGGGCGGACCCGATTCGGTTGCCTTGCTGCACATGCTCATCACCCTGCGTCCGGAATACCGGCTCACTTTAAGTGCGCTGTATATCAATCACAAAGTCCGCAAGCGAGCCGCCAAAACAGAAGAGCAATTCTGTGCGCAGCTGTGCGCGCGTCTGAAAGTGAAATTTCTGGTGGAGTCGGCGGATATACCGGCGATGGCCAGGCGGCAGAAAAAGGGAATCGAGGAAACGGCAAGGGACTTTCGTTACCAAACATTCGAACGCCTCGCACGAGAACTCTCGTTCAACAAAGTCGCTCTGGGACACCATGCGGATGACCAGGCGGAGACGATCTTGTTTCGCATTCTGCGCGGGACCGGTTTATCGGGACTCCGTGGCATGCCGGCCAGTCGGGACAGGATTATCAGGCCAATGCTGAGGTTGAGACGTGAAGATATTCTGACGTACTTGACCAAGCACAAGCTGGAATTCTGCACCGATCAGAGCAATAGTACAATCGACTTCGCCAGGAATTATCTGCGGAATAAACTTCTCCCGCAGATTCGGATGCGGCTGAACCCTTCGGTCGATGCGGCCCTTATTAATCTCGCAGAAACGGCGGGTGATGAAGATGAATATCTTCAGAAAATTACGCGGCGCAAATTCGGCCAGTTCGTGTCGTTCACCTCTGGGGGTAAACTTCGGTTAGCCCTTGAACCACTGTGCAAGGAAGAGGTCTGGCTCCGAAGGCGTCTCCTAAGGCAATGTCTGGTAACGCTTTCCGTGGACGGTCTACCGCCGGATCGCTCGTCGGTGAACTATCTGGAAGAATTGGTGCGGAAAGGCAAAGGGTCGGTGTCGCTACCGGGAAGAATACAGGCCGCCGTGCGCAACGGTGAATTGATTCTTTACCGACAGGGCAAAGCCCCTTTTGAGGTGCCTCTGGTCCTGAATGAACCTACGATTCTGCCGATGTCGGGGTTGATTTTCAGCATAAAGGTATTACATTGTACGGACCAAAGAACGAAACAGCGGCGCAGCCTTAAAATCACCATGGACAACTCAGCCGTCAATCCGCCGCTTTTGGTACGCAGCATTCGCCCCGGCGACCGGTTTACGCCGTTGGGTTTGCGCGGGACGAAAAAAGTCGGGGATTATCTGACTGACCGCAAGGTTAATCGGGTTCTCCGTGACGAGATACCGGTGGTGTGCGACAAAAATGGAATAATCTGGTTGGTCGGATTCGAAATAGCCGACCGCGTGAAAATAAAAGAAGACACCAAAGAGGTAATAGAAATTGAAGTCGCCGAACAGCCAAAGCATCAACCTGAAGCCATTTGAGTTGCTGTACGACCAAAAGGAGATTTCTCAGCGCATCAGCTTACTTGGAAGGCAAATAACCCATGACTACGGCAACAAAAATCCGGTTCTCCTGGGAGTGTTGAAAGGGTGTATCGTCTTTCTCTCTGATTTGATTCGACAGATTAACCTTCCCCTTGAGATCGAATTCATATCGGCGGCATCGTACCGGCGCGGAACCCGGCCGGAGCAGCAAGTGGTATTTGGCAGTCCTATCCCGATTTCCCTGAAGAACCGCAATGTGTTGATCGTGGAGGGCGTTGTGGAATCGGGGCGGACGGTGACCTCAATTCTGGAAGCGATCAGCAAGCAGGAACCAGCATCGGTGGAGGTTGTTACACTCATCGACAAGCCGGGAAGTCACAGGTCTAGTTTTACGGTGAAATACAAAGGATTCTCGCTCGGAAATGAATTCGTTATCGGTTTCGGTCTGGACAACACGCAGAAATACCGGAATCTTCCCTTTATAGGCAAAATGATTGATGTCTAGTTTGTGACCGATTTTCCCGATATGATTGAATAGAGAAGATATTTGGCTGTATAATTATAGACAGAAAGATAATTGAACGAAATGGAGCATGAGTGACAGATCTCAATAATCGACAGCAGTCCGACAAAAATAGGAAAGATCGATCGCCGAAAGACCAGTTGAACTGGAAGGGTCCGGGCAAAGCTGCCATTTTTTGGATAACGCTTTTTCTGGTAGTGTACATCATCTATTCCTACTTCAGCAGCATGAATCAGGATTCGGCGGATATTACCTACACCGAATTCATTACTCAGTTAAACGATAATAACATCAGCGAAGTGACTTTTGAGGACACCAAGATACAGGGCGTGCTCAAGCAGGCGTCCAAATTCGCCTCCAGCAATACCCGTCAGGCGGTCAGCAAGTTCAAGACGCAAATACCCTTTGCGGATATTAATTATGATCTGGTGAACAAGCTCGAGGCCAAAGATGTCAAGATTGTCGCCAAGGACCAAAGCCCTAATCTGTTTTCGTACCTTGCGGCGGCCGCTCCCTGGATTATCCTTATTCTGATCTGGCTCTTCTTCATCCGGCAGATGCAAGGTGGGGCGGGGGCGAAGGGACTCTTCACCTTTGGCAAAAGCAAAGCGAAGTTGCTCACTGACGAGCGGCCGAAAGTGACTTTTGCCGATGTCGCGGGTGCCGACGAGGCCAAGGAAGAGCTTCAGGAAATTATCGAATTTCTGAAGGAACCGGGCAAATTCCAGAAGCTCGGCGGCAAGATCCCCAAGGGCGCGTTGCTGCTTGGCCCTCCCGGAACAGGAAAAACCCTTCTTGCCCGAGCGGTGGCCGGGGAAGCCGGAGTTCCGTTCTTTTCGATGTCCGGTTCTGACTTTGTCGAGATGTTCGTGGGCGTAGGCGCGAGCCGCGTGCGCGACTTGTTCGACCAGGGGAAAAAGAACGCTCCGTGCATTATCTTTATAGATGAAATCGATGCCGTCGGACGTCATCGCGGCGCCGGGCTTGGCGGAGGACACGATGAACGTGAGCAGACGCTTAACCAACTGCTGGTGGAAATGGATGGATTCGACACCAACGAGGGCGTGATTCTGGTGGCCGCGACCAACCGTCCCGATGTTCTCGACCCGGCGCTACTTCGTCCGGGAAGGTTCGACCGCCAGATTGTGGTGGCCACTCCCGATGTCAAGGGACGCGAGGGAATCCTGAAAGTTCATGTGCGGAAAATCAAGCTGGCCGGTGATGTCGACCTCTCGATTCTCGCCCGCGGTACGCCCGGCATGTCCGGCGCTGATCTCGCCAACATGGTGAACGAAGCTGCTTTGCTCGCGGCCCGGAGAAACAAAGAATCCGTATCCATGGAAGATTTCGAAGAGGCCAAGGACAAGGTGTTGATGGGTTCGGCAAGGAAATCGCTGGTTATAAGCGACGAAGAAAAGAAAATCATCGCCTATCACGAGGCGGGTCATACCCTGGTTGCCAAGTTTCTCCCCAAGGCCGATCCGATTCACAAAGTGACGATTATCCCCCGCGGGATGGCGCTCGGCGTTACCCAGTCGTTGCCGGTCGATGAGAGACACACACACTCCAAGGAGTACCTTGAAGCGACGCTGGCCGTTCTCATGGGGGGGCGTGTCGCCGAACTACTGGTCTTCGGCCAGCTGGATACCGGCGCCGGCAATGACCTGGAACGGGCAACCAAACTGGCCCGAAAAATGGTCTGTAACTGGGGGATGTCCGATAAGCTGGGCCCGACCACCTTCGGCAAAACCGAAGAACACATCTTCCTCGGCCGGGAAATCCAGCAGCATCAGGATTATTCCGAAGCGACTGCGGTGATTATTGACACCGAAGTTCGCTCGTTCATAGAGGCAGCCGAACAAACGGCACATGATATCCTGAGCAAGAACATCGATATCGTACACAGGTTGGCCAAAGCCCTGCTTGAACGGGAGATGGTCGACAGCCGGGAAGTTGATGTCATTATCGGACGGTCATCGGGCAATCCGACGGAAGTCGAGGTCCCGGTGCCGACTACCGACCATTAACCAACATGGACTTATTCTTAGAGGCAGCCTCAGTGAGGCTGCCTTTCTTATTGCAGGTTTTCAGATACGACTCGGCGGTTTTGAGCTTGATTTTGAAACGGTCAAAATCATATCTTGAACTGCTGAGTCACACAACCTATGTCAAAAGAAACACTTACGAATAAAGAAGAACAGAAACCGGTTATTCAACTGACGGCCGGTCGCCAACTTCCCCTTAGCCGCCCGTTGGTCATGGGAGTGTTGAATGTCACTCCGGACTCGTTTTCCGATGGTGGCAAGTATCAGACCTTCACCAGCGCCTATCGCCGGGCACTTCAGATTCAGGAAGAAGGGGCGGACATTCTCGATATAGGTGGCGAATCGACTCGTCCAGGTTCAACGCCGATTCCGGCCACCGAAGAGATTAAGCGGATAATTCCGGTGATTGAGGCGGTCAGCCGGGAATTACGGATTCCGATTTCAGTCGACACCAATTCGGCCGCGACTGCCCGGGCGGCGATCGACTCCGGCGCGGATATCATAAATGACATCTCAGCCCTTCGGTTCGATGATAAAATGGCTGAGGTGGCAGCCGGGGCGAAAGTGCCGGTAGTCCTCATGCATATGCTGGGCACGCCGAAGGATATGCAGAACAACCCGGCATATGTCGATTGTGTAAAAGAGATAGGTGAGTTTTTTAAGCAACGGATTGACTTCGCTTTAAGTCGAGGCATTGACCGGAGCAAGATCATCCTTGATCCGGGGATCGGTTTTGGCAAGCGACTCTCCGACAATATCGCGATTCTGACCGATCTGGCCGAGTTTAAGAAGTTCGGCCTGCCGATTCTTATCGGGACCTCGCGCAAAGCGTTCATCGGCACGCTCTCAGAAACCGACCGTCCCGCCGCTGATCGAATCGGCGGCTCGATTGCCTCAATGGTTGCGGCGGTACTTAATGGCGCGAATATTGTGAGAGTACACGATGTCAGAGAATCGGTTGAGGCATTAAAAGTCGTTACGGCCCTGAGAAAGACTTCATGACAATTTTTCAGATCGATTTCATCAAATTCGGTGTCAAGGACGTGGTCGACGTCCTCATTGTCTCATTTATCATATTCCAGATTCTCAAGCTGGTTAAGGGGACCCGCTCCGTTCAGATTATTTTCGGACTGGGACTTATTGTCGGCCTGGCTGTGGTTGCCTACTGGTTTCAGCTTGAGGGTTTAACCTGGTTGTTTTCGAATCTGGCCACGTTCGGTCTGATTGTTCTGGTGATAGTCTTCCAGCCGGAGCTTCGCTCGGTACTGGCACAATTCGGCCAGAGTCGGGTGCTCAGACGGTTTGTGTCGCTGGAACAGAGGAAATCGCTCGAAGAGGTCACCCGGGCGGTACTCCGCCTTTCAGAACTCCGGTATGGCGGGCTTATTGTCATCGAACGGAGGACCGGCCTCCGCAATTTCGTCGAGACCGGCAAGGAAATAAATGCGGAGTTATCATCGGAAATGCTTATCACCCTGTTTACGCCATACACTCCTCTCCACGACGGCGCCATCATTATTTCCGGCGACCATATCACGGCCGCGGCGGCCTCGTTGCCCCTGACCAACAATCCGCGATACAGTAAGCTGTACGGGATGCGTCACAAAGCGGCAATTGGAGTCAGTGAGGTGTCCGATGCAGTGGTAATAGTTGTTTCGGAGGAAACCAGCAAGATTTCCATTGCCTACAACGGGATCCTGATTTCCGACATCAACAAAGCCGAGTTACGGGACCGGCTGGGCGCCTTCCTGAAAAAATAGGCCGTGGACCACAAGACCTGTTATCCTCATTTGACAAATGGATTCCTTTGGACTATCTTGCGTCCCCGTTTAGTCACCGACGAAAACGCTGACAAGTTGAGAGAAGTACCCGGCAACAAGTTGTCGGGTTCTTTTTGATGTAAACCGTTACGAGCAAAATTGTTGAGGATTATGGCCGACCTTTCAAACATCCGGAACTTCTCGATTATCGCCCATATCGACCATGGCAAGTCGACTCTCGCCGACCGGTTGCTGCAGGTGACCAAGACCCTCACCGAACGCCAGATGAAGGATCAGGTCCTCGACTCCATGGATCTCGAAAGGGAGCGGGGCATAACCATCAAAATGCACGCGATTCGGCTGGTGCATCAGGCGGACGACGGCAAGACCTACGATTTCAACCTGATTGATACCCCCGGTCATGTTGACTTTACTTATGAAGTGAGCCGCTCGCTATCGGCCTGCGAAGGCGCTGTGCTGGTGGTCGACGCATCACAGGGGATCGAAGCCCAGACATTGTCAAATCTCTATCTGGCCCTTGATAACGACCTAGCCATCATCCCGGTACTCAACAAAATCGATCTGCCCAACGCGCGGCCGGACGAAGTTGCCGCCGAAATTGTCGACCTACTCGGCTGTGCGCCGGATGAAGTTATGCATTGCTCGGCTAAACTGGGAATCGGCATAAAGGAACTGCTTGATGCGATCGTGAAACGGGTGCCGGCGCCCAAAGGAGATCTCTCCGCGCCGCTTCAAGCGATGGTCTTCGACTCAGTGTTCGATAGTTATCGGGGTGCCATGCCGGTCGTACGGGTGATGAACGGCACCTTGAAAAAGGGTGACAAAGTCAAATTCTTCTCGACCGGGAAGAGCTACGATATCGATGAGGTCGGGTGTCTTCGCCTGGCAACCATACCGATGGATGAGCTGAAAGCAGGCGATGTCGGTTACTTCTTTGCCTCGATTCGAGAGGTAGCGGACACCAAGATCGGCGATACGATAACGCACACGGAACGTCCGGCGGAAAGACCGCTGGAGGGGTTTGTCGATGTCAAGCCGATGGTCTTCTCCGGACTGTATCCGGCGATTACCGAGGATTTCACACAGTTACGCGAAGCGCTGGAACGGCTCAAACTAAACGATTCGTCGCTTCGCTTCACTCCGGAGTCCTCGACCGCTCTCGGATTCGGATTCCGAGTCGGCTTTCTTGGTCTTCTGCATATGGAAATTGTTACCGAGCGGCTCGAACGCGAGTACGGCCAGACAATCATCAACACGGTTCCGAACGTTGAATACCACGTTTACACGACTAAAGGTGAAATCATAGTTGTCGACAATCCGGCCAAGATGCCCCCGGCCGTCGAGATTGAACACGTGGAAGAACCGTATGTCGATGCTCAGGTGATTATTCCGGACGAGTATATCGGGGCGATTATGAAACTCGGCACTGAGCGGCGCGGTGAATACAAGACCACCGAGTATCTGTCCACCAATCGCGTGAGCATCTCGTATGCTTTCCCCCTGTCTGAGATAATTTTCGATTTCTATGACAAGCTGAAATCGGTGACCCGCGGCTATGCTTCGTTTGACTACGGCCTGCCGTACTACAACCGATCAGATCTTGTTAAGCTGGATATTCTACTGAATACCGAGCCGGTCGACGCTCTTTCGGTCATCATACACCGGGACAAAGCCTATAACTGGGGCCTCAGTATGAACGAGAAACTCCGCCAGCTTATTCCCCGACAGATGTACGAGGTCATCATTCAGGCGGCCATCGGCAACCGGATTATCAGCCGGGCGACCGTCAAGCCCCTCCGCAAGAACGTGACCGCCAAGTGTTATGGCGGTGATATTTCGCGTAAGCGGAAGCTTCTGGAGAAGCAGAAAGAGGGGAAGAAGCGGATGAAGCAGTTCGGCCGGGTGGAGATTCCGCAGGAGGCGTTTCTGGCAGCCCTCAAAGTGGAACGGTAGGGGTTCAGCCGAATCCTATAGCATCGGAATTCTCGAACTATTGTCTTTCAGAGCTGTATCAATAACGATATGAAAAAACTTCTCCTCCTGCTTTTGATCGTGGCACTGCCTCTCAAGATTTTCGCCACCTCTATTCTTATTCCTATGGATAAAACCCAGACCGACCACCTGAAGGCCTACGGCGTAGTCTACAGGGCGCTGGCCAAGAGCATGAAGGCGGAATGGTTGCTGAACTATCGCGGCGGCTCGTTTCTGATCGACTTTACCCCGGAGGTCACAGATATGTGCCTGCTGGCCGGTGTCAAATATGAACAAGTAACCTCGGGACAGGTGGCGGATATCTACCGGACGATCGAAGTTGAAAATATGGAACGGGTGGAACTCGAAAAAGCGCCGAAAATAGCGGTCTACTCGCCACCGTCGAAACAACCCTGGGACGACGCCGTCACCCTGGCGTTGACCTACGCCGAAATTCCCTACGATGTTGTCTGGGATGAGGAAGTGCTGAACGGACAACTCGATGGTTACGACTGGCTGCACTGCCACCACGAAGATTTCACCGGTCAGTACGGCAAGTTCTATGCGGCTTTCCGCAACCAACTCTGGTATCAGGCCGATGTGCAAGCGAACGAAGATATGGCCAAAAGGCTCGGCTACAGTAAGGTGTCATTGATGAAGCTCGATGTGGCCAAGGTGATTTATGACTATGTCCGGCGTGGCGGTTTCCTGTTTGCCATGTGTTCGGCTCCGGAAACGATCGATATCGCTCTGGCCGCCGAAGGAGTGGATATTGTGCCGAGGGAATTTGACGGTGACCCGGTTGACGCAAACTGCAATTCCAAGCTGGACTACAGCAAGACATTCGCGTTCGAGAACTTCACCGTCACCACCGACCCCCTGTTGTACAAGCACTCTGATATCGACACCTATCCGGAACGCCAGATGAGATTTCCCCGCGAAGAAGACGATTACTTTTACCTGTTTGATTTCGCCGCCAAACTCGATCCGGTGCCTACCATGCTCGTTCAGGACCATGTGAACACAGTCGATGGGTTCATGGGGCAGACGACCGGATTCCGCAAATCATTGCTGAAGAAGTTCGTGACGATTCTTGGCGAACCGGATAATTTCGACGAAGTCCGCTATATCCATGGCAACCTCGGGCATGGAACTTTCACCTTCATGGCCGGCCACGACCCCGAGGACTACCGTCACATGGTCAATGACCCGCCGACCGATTTGAGTCTCTACAAGAATTCACCCGGCTACCGCCTGATTCTTAATAACGTTCTTTTTCCCGCCGCCAAGAAGAAAGAACGCAAGACCTGATCGCCATTCTGCAACGCCGCTGAAACCTCAGTCAATACTTCCGGCATATTCTTGACTAAGTTGTGAGCTGGAAGTACCTTGGATTTATGAGCTCAAAGGAAAACCGCACCTACTTGGCAATTGACTACGGGTCCCGCAGAATCGGTCTGGCCAAGTCAGACCCGATGGGAATTATTGCGTCGGCGCTGATGACGCTGGAAGTAAAATCCATAGCCGATGCGCTCAGTCAGTTACGGCAGGTGATCCGCCAATACACTCCTGACGGCCTGGTAATCGGGTATCCCCTGCTGGCGTCAGGCGACCTGAGCGACAAGTGTCTTGAAATCGATCGATTTATCGAGAAAGTCCGCCAGTTCTATGAAGGTCCGGTGCACAAAGTCGATGAACGCCACAGCTCAATCGAGGCCGCCGGAATAATCCATGCTCACGGCAAAAGAACCGGCACCGACAAGAAGCGGATCGACCGCCTGGCCGCTGTTATCATCCTCCAGCGGTTTCTTGACGAACACCATCGCTGATAGTTTTGCCTTCCCTTAATTATTAAACTTGAACCATAATCCGCGCGATACTAATGTTAGGCGGAATTCAAACTGTATAAGAAACGGATATGTTTACACTGATTCGGAATATCCTGGGTATTATCATTGCGCTCGCCGTGCTGGTGGTGATTTACTGCTATTCGGCATACAACCACGAATCGGACCTTGGCGGCAAGCTGGTCTCCGTCATAATCCAGCCGGGTACAACCATGCACGAAGTCGCCAGGGAACTCGCCGACAAAGGAGTGGTCAGCTCACCATTGGTCACCAGGATAGCGGCGCGGTACCGGGGAATCGACCGGAAACTTGCCCCCGGGCGCTACGACTTCGGCGGCAAGAATTCGCCTCGCTCGGTGCTTCAACGGCTCGCCGAGGCTGATTTCGTGAGAGTCAAAGTAACCGTCCCCGAAGGAAGTACAATCTGGAAGACAGCTTCGATTCTCGCGACGGCTCTTGAACTCGATTCTGGCTCAATTGTCAACCTCGACACCAATTCGTCGTTTCTGAAACAGCACGATATCCCGTCGCTTGAAGGTTATCTGTTTCCTGAGACGTATTACTTTCCCTGGGGGCTGACCGAGGAAGAAGCTGTAGGGCAGATGATAGGAATGTTCCATCAGAAGACCGCCGACATCTGGCCGGCCAGTACCGACGGAAACCTCAGTCGATATGAAGTGCTTAAGTTGGCTTCGATTATCGAAGCGGAAACCGGGAGCAACGGTGAACGGGCGGTCATTTCCTCGGTCTACCACAACCGCCTCCGCAAAAACATGCGTCTTGACGCGGATCCTACGGTAATCTACGGACTGGGGGGACTGGAGAGGCCGCTCAATCGCAAGGACATTGGACGGGACACACCGTATAACACCTATCGACACAAGGGCCTGCCGCCGACGCCAATAAATTCCCCCGGTCTAGCGGCAATCGAAGCCGCTTTGGATCCTGAAGAAACGGATTACTTATTCTTTGTTGCGGATGAAAAAGGAAAGCACTACTTCTCGCGGACGAATGCCGAGCAGAATCAGGCGATCTACCGTATCAAGAAGGCAAGACGAAGCGCCTTTCAGAATTAAATCAGAATTCCCCGATTCGATTGCCGATATATTCCGCGAATTCATTGGTGGTCCGCTGGATATCATCTTCCTCGAACCGGCTGAAATCGGTAGCGTCGCTCGAACTGTATCCAACCAGGCCGATTACCTCCCCATCGTAGCGCAGCGGTTGTAACACAAACGACCGCGAGGTGTCGTCAATCAGCAGTTTTCGTTCGAAGAAATTGCCGGTAAACAGATCGGTGATGCTCTCCCAGTACGTGCGGCCGGCCGCCACCACCCGTTCAAAAAGGGAGGGCTGATCCGGTAGCTTGATCGAGAGGCCATCGAGCGTTTCCCCCTGACTCCAGGTGGAGATGGCGGACAACGGTTCGCCGGGGCGCCGCCGCAATACCAGCACGCCCTTATGAATATGGAATTTGGATCTCAATTTGTGCGTGAACTCGGCAAACAGCTCCGTGATCCCTGTTTCCGGCGTCGATTCGGTATGTGGATTCAATGAAGTGTCTCCGCGCTGTGGTAAATCACCGTTTAGCAAACTCATTGCCGATTTCCTTACATTACGGTCCCTGTCGTGCTTTATACGCGATCAGGCCGGGACGGTTTCTTTTTTCAGATCATACTTCTTAACTTTGCGCCAGAGCGTGGTTCTTCCTATTCCCAGCTCCTGCGCAGTCTGCGTAAAGTTCCAATCGTTTTCCTGAAGGGCGTTGACAATCACATCCCGCTGATGATCGTCGAGCAGTCCGGTCCTTTTGCGAAATGTCGTTTTATGCGGCCCTTCTGTCTCGGCCCCGTGACCACTGGCCCGGACAAAAGCAATATCCGGGACGTCGATTAGATTCTCCCGGCAGAGGGTGGCGGCTCGTCGTAATGTGTTTTCCAATTCACGTACATTTCCCGGCCAGTTATGTTTTACGAGTTTATCGGCGGCTCCCCGGGTAATGCCGATTTCGACTCCGCCTGTCTCATGCGCAATCTTGCGCAGAAAATAATCAGCGAGTAATTCAATATCCTCAACTCGCTCGGCGAGAGATGGAACTCTGATGGGCAGAACACCAAGCCTATAGAATAGTTCCTCGACAAACCCGACTTCTTTGAGTGACTGCGGAAGCATCGCTATACCGGCAGTTATATGTCGTATGTCAACCCTGACGGCGAGTCCGGTTTTCGGATCCGTCAGACTACTGGTCTTGAGGAATTCGGCCAGCCGTGCCTGAACGGCTGCCGGCATGGATTCGATGCTGTCAATAAACAGGGTCCCGTTATTAGCGTCACGCAGCGCTCCCGCGAGGTTCTCACCGTTGCCGAACAACTCCAGATGAAGGCGGTCTTCGTTGGCTATAGAACAATCTACGGTCACAAATCGGTTGCGGCGTCGGTTGGAGTGATGGTGGATGACACGGGCGAGCAGCTCCCTGCCCGTGCCGGTGTCCCCCAGAAGCATTATAGGGACATCCGTCGGCGCTACTTTTGCCACCGCCTCTTTGACCTTGCTAATCGCTTTGGACACCCCCACAATGTTATCGAACCCGTAATTCATGGCCACGTGCTGACGAAGGTCGACCAGTTCACTCTGCATCACGGCGAATTCATTGGCTTTCAGGATTCGCACGCTCAGGTCAGCTGTTGTTATCTGAAGCGGCAGGCAATCGTAAGCACCCGCTTTTACGATCGCAAGCAGCTCCGATGTATTTGGGGTGTCCACCGTCACAATTACCTGGGTCCACGGAGAGATAAATCTGATTCGCGAAACAAGCTGTAACGCCTGCTCGATTCCCGGATTGATTAGCACTGCCACCGCTGTTCCGGTTCGGCGAATCACATCAGTGCAGCTAACAATATCGGCTGATTCGATATCGAATCGTTCCCGTTCAAGGACGGCGCCAATTGCCTGAATCGTCTCCTCCGGTGCGTTCACGAATAAGATCCGGTGTTTGTTCTGTGTGTTCATATTAGTTTCTCATCCTTCTATTGTCGTTCACCGTGAGGGTCGTCAGCAAGTGACCGGTGGATACGTTCCTCGACGTGCCGATACCCATGCCCATTCTGGCGGCCAGATGGCCGGCATACTGCTGGTGCTGGATCGGCCGGTTATCGGTCATCACAAAGGCGGGCGGTAGTGTCGTATTAAAACCAATCGAAAGTCCGCGGTTGCTCGAATGGAGATCAAAGGTGACCGTGGTCTCGATGATTCCCCCAACATACTCTGCGTGTGACAGAAGTATCGATTCGTACAACGCATAGACTGCATTGGTAGGGGCGAGTATGTTCAGGCTGTCAATGAAGCCGGTGATAATGAGCTTAATTTGTTCACCGATCCTCGGCCTGAGGCGATCGGCCACATGTTCCAACTCATGGTACAGGCTCTGCTCCCTTTTAGGGATGTCATCGAACGAAACCAGAAGTGTTATTCGGCGAATAGCCTGGTTAATTGCCTCAGTCTCTGCTCCTACAATATGGGCCAGTTGCTTGTTGGCGTTCCCGGTAATCTGGCTGGTCGCTAAAACGATGTTAGCCGTGCGCGCGAGGATTTCATCGGTCATGGCTCCGTATATATCATGAGCTTGATTTTTGGGTACGTGACGACTTCCGAGTTTCACGGCGCTTATCGCGTAATCATTTGATTGGTGATCAGTAATTGTCACCTGCCGACTCTCGAACAGTCCGGCCATAGTGTGCCACAGATCGCCGCTTCGGTCCTCGGACACACAGATCCCGAATTCAGCGGCTTCACGCGCAAACTCCGAAGTCAGCGCTACCGGCTCGCCGGACTCCTTCTCCATCAACAATATCGGGTTTGTCGAATTCCACTCCTCTTCAATATCCGAAATGATCGAGCGGAGGCCGGTAAGACCGCGGCGGAATTCACCGGTGAGTCGTGCGAATCTGTCCATCGTCAAGGCATCCGATAGGATATGCGATGGTCCGAAAAATCCGAAAATAAGTCTCGACGCTTCATGCGGATTGAGTATGGATGTGAGAATCCTGTACGGTCGATGATGCCGCTCGAATTCATCTCGATAGAGATGCGTAAAGATAGCATCCCCACCCTGCCCGACAGCCGATTCGATAATTTCAAAAGGGAATAACTCCACCCCGGCCGGGTGCAGATACTCGGATTCACGCATGAGGAAGGCCAGGCATTGTGGAGGCGCCTCGGCGTCGAGAAAAGATTGATTCGAAGCACTGAGTTGAGTGTTCAGAAGAGTGCGCAGCAGCACCCTGTGGATTTGTCTGCCGCGCGATGACGAAACATTCGCATTATCCGCGTCGAGGCTGAAATGCGAAAGACGCGAAGTGACAGATGTTGATTCAAGTTGGAACCCGGTCGTGCTCATTTTATCTCTCATGTTTCATTTTGACACATCTTTCACTTTCTATCGGTCGGAACTTCGATTTCTTTAGCAGCGAATCAGCGGCGCCGGCAGGGCGAATCGGCATGTTTTTTTGTTGATTCCTAAGAACTTAGCCGGTACCCTTCCGGGGACATGAAGAAAACCAAGATCATTGCGACCTATGGCCCGGCAATAAGTTCACCGTCGAATATCCGCCGGCTCGTCGCTGCGGGTGTAAACCTTTTCCGGATAAATTGTTCCTACGGACAGACAAAGGACTTTCTCGAGGCGGCCGAGGTCATCCGAGCGGGAACAAAACAGGCTGTTTTTCCTGTCGGCATGTTGTTCGACATTTCAGGCCCCAAATTGAGATTGGCCGCCTTTGACGGTCAGATCCAGATCAAAGCTGGAGACCGATTGGAGATCTCCGCGGGCCGTACAGATCTGGCGCGGCGGATCATTGGCGTTAATCACAAGGAGATCATTGGTTCGATCCGCAAAGGGGAGCGGGTGTTTATCGATGACGGCAATATTGTTTTCGAGGCTATTGCGGCAGGAAAAACCAGGGCAACACTTAAAGCCACCAACGGCGGTGTCCTTATCGGAGGAAAAGGTATCAATCTCCCCGATAGCGATATCAAGCTTCCCACTATAACTGTCAAAGACCGCGAAGCTATCAAAGCCGCTATTCGCGCCGAGGCTGATTACATCGCCCTGTCCTTCGTGCGTTCCGAACAAGACGTCAAAGAAGCGCAGCGACTGGTGGCGAAAGGCGGCGGCGATCAGAAAGTAATCGCCAAGCTCGAGAAGAAAGAAGCGATCGACAACCTCGAACCGGTCATGCAGGCGTGTGACGGCGTGATGGTGGCTCGCGGCGACCTTGGCGTGGAACTCCCGTTTGAAGAACTCCCGAAGCTTCAGAAGAGAATCATCCGATTAGCCAACTACTACCATAAACCGGTAATCGTGGCTACCCAGATGCTTGAGTCGATGCGATTTTCACCGCGCGCAACCAGGGCCGAGGTCAACGACATCGCCTCCGCGGTGTTCGATTGTGTCGACGCGGTCATGCTTTCGGCTGAGACCTCGACCGGCCAATACCCCGAAAAGGCAGTACGGGCGATGACGCGCGTGATTGAAGCCACCGAAGATGGGCTGATAGCACCCGATGTAGCGATGGAGGAGCACATGATGCGCTCCGAGATCGTCCAGGCGATCGCCAATGCCGTGCATGAGTCGAATATCATTTGCCCGGCCAAAGTGATTTTCGCCTTTACCAGTTCCGGATTCACCGCCGACATCATATCGAATCTTTTCCCATCGCAGCCGATAATCGCGATGACGCCCAACCGGCGTGTGATGCGGCGTCTTTCGCTCGTACGCGGAGTATATCCTGTCGAAGTGAAGCATCCGGATTCGTTTGAAGAAATGCTGAAAGTTATCTCAAAGCTCGCGAAACAACACAAGCTGGTCACCAGCAAGGACAAAGCAATAATTACCGGAGGAGTGCCGTTCGGCGCCCGCGCCGGTACAAACTTCATGATGTATTATGAAATCACTAATTGAAACAAACCGTATCGGCAGAGTCCACCGCTCAGCGCTGCATATCGGCGTGGTGGCAATTCTGCTGGCCCTCCTGTCGTCAGTGATCACGACTGGCCGGGTTGTCGCACAGGGCAAAACGAACGCGAAAGAGCCGGCCAAACGCGAGATGTGTATCACGTTCGATGAACTACCAACGGCCAAAGCGTTTGGTGATGTCGACCGACCGGCTGTCACCTATCTTATTCTTCAGGCGCTCAAAAAACACAATGTCAAGGCGGCCGGATTCGTGGTCGGTGATCAAATCGAAGGGGCGTACGATATGCTGGGAGAGTGGTTGAACGACGGGCACGTTCTGGGGAACATGACCTTCTCCTATCAGGACCTGCATGAACTCGGGGTCGAACAGTTCATCGATGATATTGGCGCGGGACACGATGCCCTTGAGCAGATGCTCTCAGGTTTTGGGCAGAAGCGCCGGTATTTTCGATATCCGTTTCTGCACTACGGGACATCGGTCGAGACCAAGCGCCAGATAACCGGGTTCCTGCGCGAACACGATTACAGAGTCGCCCATACATCTATCGTTATAGAGGACTACTTGTACAACCTCTCGCTGGACAAGCTCGGGAAAACGCCGGACTCCACCGCATACGAGAGTTTGCTGACCGAATATGTCAATCATGTGATTGAAGCGATTCAGCGGAGTGAAGCAACCTCCATGGATCTGCTGAATCGGCCGTGCCGACAGATACTGGCCCTCAAGGCGAATCGATTGAATGCAGTTTCGCTGGATATTCTGCTGAGCGCTGTTGAAAACATGGGGTACAAATTCATCACCCTTGACCGAGCCTTGCAGGACCCGGTTTACGCCAGGCCCGAAGCGTACTTTGGATCAAAAGGAATTGGTTATCTCGAAATGCTGCAGCAAAGCGATCCCGACCTGCTGCCGGCCGAGTAAGCTTGCGGATTCACATAGATCGCGAAGCGCCGAAGTAGACCAGGGCGCCCCGAATCAGCGCCACGCCGATCAGGATATATAGCGCCGCCAGCCAATCACGAGGAATTGGGCTCATCCGAAGCGCGATGCCAAGACCTATCATCAACAGGGCTATCAGGTACGATGCTATCGCCTGAAACGCGAAGATACAGATCTTTTCCTTATGAGGTGAAAGCGATGCTATACGGGTCAGATTCTTCTTTACGATCTTTTGGAATACAAAGCGACCTTTAAGCAGCCCCAGGAAGATAGCCACGGCCGCCATGATGTAGTCCATTCCCCTGCCGTAGTTGAGCCAGATTGCGGCTCGGAGTATCAGAAATCCACCCACCAGCGACCACAGCACACCGCCCGCCAGGGCCAGAGTACGACGGGAGACAGCCGGTTCTTTTGTAGCTAATGACATACGGCAGATTATACCCTTTTCAACCCTGATAGTCAGCAAAAAAGGACCCTCAATGTGATTGCGGTTGTTACAAAAGTACGTATAATGAAGTTACCGGGCGAAACCGACATTGCAATATAAGATACTGAGGATAAAAGTATGTCTGGATTCAGTGAAGTACATGTGACCGACAATGCCATGGCCGTACTCAAACGAAGATACCTCGCCAAAGACCGTCTGGGCCGGGTAATCGAGACGCCGCGGGAGCTGTTTATTCGAGTGTCGAATTTTATCGCCGATGCGGACCGCAATTATGGAGCCGATGAGGCCCGGGTGAAACAGTCGGCGGCCGCTTTTTTCGCGATGATGGCCTCGCTCGAATTTATTCCCAATTCGCCGACCCTGATGAATGCCGGACGCCCTCTGGGACAGCTTTCGGCCTGCTTTGTTCTTCCGGTCGGTGATTCGATGGAAGAGATATTTGAGACGAATAAACATGCCGCCCTTATTCACAAGTCCGGCGGCGGGACCGGATTCTCCTTTTCCCGACTTCGTCCCAAAAACAGTATTGTGGCATCAACCTCCGGTGTTGCGTCCGGTCCTGTTTCATTTATGAAGGTGTACAATGCCTCCACCGACGCAGTCAAGCAGGGAGGAACTCGTCGGGGGGCCAACATGGGAATTCTTCGAGTCGATCATCCGGATATCCTCGAGTTTATCACCTGTAAGGCGGTTACGAGTGAGATAACCAATTTCAATATCTCGGTCGCCGTCACCGATGCATTCATGGAGGCGGTAGAACAGGGGAGACGGTATCCGTTGTATAATCCGCATACCAAGCAGAATCATGTGGTCGATGGGCACGAGGTTACCCTGGATGCGCGCGAGGTCTTCGACCTTATTGTGGAGCAGGCCTGGAGAACCGGTGAACCGGGTATCATCTTTTTGGACCGAATGAACCGGTTAAATCCGACCAGTCCATCGGAGACGATCGAGGCGACGAACCCGTGTGGGGAGCAGCCGCTGCCGCCGTATGACTCATGCAATCTCGGTTCAATCAATCTCGGCAAGTTTACGCGAGATCCGTTTCCTTCGAACTATTCGATGTCGCGGGTCGAAGAAGGGGTCGACTGGGAGAAGCTGGGTGACACGGTACGTAGCGCCGTTCACTTTCTTGATAACGTGATAGATCAGAATAAATACCCTCTCGAACAGATCGAAAAGCAGACGAGGCAAAATCGCCGGATCGGTCTTGGTGTTATGGGGTGGGCGGATCTTCTTGTTAAGCTTGGGTTGCCGTATAACAGCGAGGAAGCGTTCGCTCTGGCAGATCGGCTGATGTCGTTCGTCGAGAGCGAGGCCCAGAAGCAATCATCGGAACTTGCCAAATCCAGAGGAAGATTCCCGAATTGGGATGGTTCGGTCTATCGTGAACGGAATGTCGCCATGCGCAACGCCACCGTGACAACTATTGCGCCGACCGGAACAATCTCAATAATTGCCGGGTGTTCGTCCGGAATCGAGCCATACTATTCGATAGCGTTCGAGCGGAATGTTATGGATGGCACCAAATTGACCGAAGTTAATCCGCTCTTCTCCGCCGTAGCGAAGCGGGATGGCTTCTTTTCCGATGAGTTACTGAAGAAGGTTTCACAGAGCCGTTCGCTTTCTGCTATTGATGAAATTCCGGAACGCGTGCGGGCGTTGTTTCTAACGGCGGCCGATGTTTCTTTCGAAGACCACGTGCGAATGCAGGCGATATTTCAAAAGCACTGCGACTCATCCGTTTCAAAGACCATCAACTTCCCCGAAACCGCGGTTCGTCAGGACGTCTATCGGGCTTATCTCGACGCCTATCACAGAGGGTGTAAAGGGGTGACGATATATCGGGACAACTCGCGTCCGAACCAGGTCCTGTCCACCGCCGGCAAACCGTCGCAGGCGATTTCGCTTACGCCTCATGTCGAGGAGCGCCCCGATCTGCTTACCGGAATTACTGAGAAAATACGGACCGGCTATGGCAACCTCTATATCACGGCCAATCTCAAGGATGGCAAGCCGTTCGAGGTCTTTGCGCATATCGGCAAGTCGGGTTATACAACGATGGCTGATACCGAGGCCATCTGCCGACTGATTTCTTTGGCCCTTCGCTCCCACGTCCCGATTGAGCAGATTGTCAAGCAGCTTCGCGGAATCGGGGGCTCAAGCCAGATTTACGCCGGCGGCGGCAAGGTTTCGTCGATTCCCGATGCCATTGCGCAATTTTTGAACAGGCACTTTGTCAAAGACAAAGACGCCGTGATATCGGTCGGCGCCGCCGAGATCTGCCCGCAATGTTCTGCGGCCATGAGATTTGACGCCGGTTGCCTGACCTGCGCATCTTGCGGTTATTCTACCTGCTGATTCTGCCGATATAACTTCTGAGGACGTGAAGTCCATATTGCAGATTACCCATTGGTGGAAAAATGAGTGCGACGAGCTACATACCCAGCGGAAGAACATCGCTTATAAAACGCGGCAGCGGTTCGCTGCAAGTACAGACCGAATACGCCTATCGTCCGTATCCGCGATTGACTACAACAATCTCCAACAACGGCCAGGTAGTTCACAAGATTGAGAAGAAGCTCGACCGACCCATTGAATCATTCGAGGAACAGTCCAGAGTCGAGTCGATCATGAAAAAGCAGCACAGCGAGGTCCTGGAAATAATCCGTGAAGATTCCTCGATTACTCATGGGCACCCGACGGAACCGGAAGGTTCGGCAGTTTCGCAACTCACGCCTGAGGTAACCTTTCGTGACCGCCTCAAGGAGATTCCCGGTGTCAGTCACGTTTATCACCTAAACCCGGATGGCAATTTCAGCACTACCGCCAGCGCGGAGACTTTTCGCAAAGCTTATCGGGTTATTTACGACAATATCAGTGAGCTATTGGGAGTCTTTGCCTTAAGCGAAGGAGTGACGATTACCCGAGAACGGGGCGTGTTGGAGATTGAAAGAGACCGCCTATATCTGGTTTCTTGCGGCGAGGACTTATTTTTTCTAACGGTGAGTCCGACTGAGGCCGACATAGTTTATGAGAAAGCCATCAAGGAAGTGCTGGATGATTTCTACAGGGAATGGTAGATAAGTTTTCTCCTTACATCAGGGCGGCTTCAATTCCGCCCGAGGTTAATCATGCCCGCCATATCATCTTGAGAATACGGCGGGCATTTTTTTGCGGTGTTCCCGCGGGGGGAGATACTACTTAAAACAACGGCCCCTGTTGTCGCTCGACCATCATGCGCACCGCCAGGTGCACTGCTCTGGCGGCGCTCGTACAGCGGATAGAAGTCTCTATCCGGGGTTCTCAAAACAATTCACTGTTCAGTTCGAATTGGTCACCCGACGCCGAAGCGTCTGCCGGCGGCCACGCTCCCGTTTGGCGCCTGATCTCCGGGGTACTCGTCTCGGTATCGGGACTTCTAGACGGACCGGGAAGAGGTCCCGGTCCGACCCAGAATCTCAATCAGGTTTCAGCCCTGACAAACATGACTCACCGTCAACCACCCGGGGGGTAGGTAACTGTAGCTGTCCGCACCATGGTGTTTCCTATTGCCCATGCTACACCATAGTCAATGCCCCTGTCAGATTCTGTCAGTACAAATTGTTTTTTTTTTGAATAAGCTCAGGAAGACCGGTTGGGCGGACAGATTCGAATTGTAGGCGTAATCCAAATAATGACAACACGATATGAGATTCTGTTGGTCGCGGACGATTGGGTGGGGTCTAATTTAGTGCCGAAATTGCGGTGGTCACATATCCCAACCTGGGGTTGTCGGGTAAGTAAGCGAGATTATTGACCCTCAAAAAAAACGGCTCATCTGTGGTGACGAGCCGCGAAGTTTGGGGGAGAGAAGGTGCGCAATTTGAATAACTCCCTTACTAGTACGGTAAAGGATTTTCACAGTCACTGTCTCGCATGTAGTCTCGCTATCAATCCGAGGACTGAGTCACGGCGCAAACGCAGCAAGATAGAGACGACCTTCATTGGTCAAGTGTTAGAGATTTTCAAATTGCATCCGTCTCTCCAACCACAATCAACATATCAGGCTCAATGGTATTCTGCAATATCTTTTTGGTAAAAGTTGCCGCGATGGCCGTAATGCGTTATGTTATCGTGATTCGAATACCAAAATATTTGGGAGCGACACATGATACGTTCAATCGGGCTTGATCTGGTGGAAATAGATCGGATTCGGCGGGATATTGAACAGTATGGCGAGCGGTTTGTCCGGAAAATTCTGGGGGAGAACGAATTGCTCACTTATGAAAAGAGACAGGATAAGCCTTTGTTTTTGGCCGGCCGATTTGCTGCCAAAGAGGCAGTCATAAAGGCCCTGGGAGTCTATCTCACGGATCGCCCGGCATTTTCGTCAGTCGAAATCCTCAACACATCTTCAGGACAACCTGAGGTGCACTTGCCGGCGCCTATTGCCAACCAACTCGGGTCAGCCCGATGCCATATATCGATTACTCACGAAAGACAATTCGCGGCGGCCGTCGCGATATTCTCGGAGGAATGATGGATCAACAACAGATCATAGAACTATTCAAAGAATCCAACGCCCTGCTCACGGGACATTTCAAACTGACTTCAGGTCGTCATTCGGACGTTTATTACGAGAAGTTTACGCTCCTCAAACAGCCGTCCATCTGCACCAAAATCTGCGAGCAGATGGCGGTCAATTTCAAGAATACCGGAGCGGTGACCGTGGTGGGACCCACCACCGGTGGAATTATTATTGCATACGATGTCGCGCGGTACATGAAGATTGAAGCGCTCTATGCCGAGTCCGGCGAGACAGGCCGCGTGTTCAAGCGGGGTTTCTCGCTCGAGGAAGGACAGAAGGTGGTTATCGTGGATGACGTGTTGACCACCGGAACATCCGTATTCGAAGTAATCGAATTGGTGAATTCGTATAAAGCGGACATTGTCGGCATCGGAGTGATGCTGGACAGATCAAACGGTAAAGTCAAGTTTGACTATCCATTTTATCCACTGGCTTCGGTCTCGGCTGACAGCTGGGAGCCGGAGCACTGTCCTTTATGCAAGAAGGGTATGGATTTGACTCAGCGGGGGAGCCGCAAATTCTAGAGGCAGGGCGCCGAGCGCTGACTTAGACGGAGACGGGACATTGTGCCGTCTCTTTTTTTATGGGGAAATCGATACTTATGGCCGTGCCTTTACCGGGCTCGGACTCGACATGCAACTTACCGTCGTGGCTGTCAATAATTCTCTTGCACACTAAGAGTCCAAAACCGTGACCATGCTCTTTGGTCGTGAATTTCTCTTTGAACGCTTTTTCCAGATGCGCCGGGTCGATCCCGACCCCGGTGTCACGAATCGTGATGCGGAAACTGTCGCCGGAGCCGTTCATACCGGTGCTGACGGTTATTTTTCTGGTCTCGCATCCGTCAGTGGCATCCGCGGCATTGTTGAACATATTGTAAAGGACCTGCTGGATATGAACCGTGTCGGCCTCGAAGGGAAGTTCATGCGCGATCGGTTCCAGATCGATGGCGACATCCCGGAACCTCTTCTGGGGTTTGAGATAGTCGATGACCTCGGTGATCAGTTTGTCGAAGTATACGATCTCCTTTTTGGAGGAAATCGGCCGCAAGTCCATCAGGTTGGCCGTGAACTTCTTAATCTTCTCGATATTGTCCGTCATCGCCTTGACATACTTTTCCAGTTCAGCATAGTTCTTTTTTCCCAGCTGAAATTCGAGCAGCGAGAGATTGCCCGCCACGACTCCCAGGAAATTGTTTAACTCATGGCCGATTTCGGCGGACATTTCGCCTCGGGTGGCCATCTTTTCCAGCTGAATCGTCTCGTCCTGCAAGCCTTTTAGCTTACTATACGCCTGCTGGGTTTCTTCGAGAAGTTCTAAGTTCTCCAGCGACATGCCCAATTGGTATGCCGTTATCGTAAGAAATTTGAGATTGCCTTCGGTTAAGGTGCTGGAATTCTCGTCTCCGCCGATCATGAGCAGTCCGTATGTTGCGTAGCTCCGACTTACCGGCATAATGACCATGGCGTGCTTGTTCTTCTTCCAGGGGGGAAATATGAATTGTTCCAGGGCCGGGTCGGGATTGGCCTTGTAGAGAGGGTGTTCATCTATTGTTCTGACGATGAGGGGCTGCTGAAATTCCCACAGATACAGCGAGTCAAGTGCTCGAAACATGAGATCCGTCGGCAACTGTACTTCGGAGCTCTCATCGCCGTCGATAGAGACTAATGTGAAATTGACCTTCTTGCTGTCCCAGAATATAATGGAACCGCTTGTCGATTCACAGTGTCCCATAGCGAACTTCAGCGATGCCGTGACCAACGATTTTTTGTCGCCGGCGGTGAAAAGCATCTGATGCAAGTCGGTAAGTTGATCGAGCTGCTTGTCCGAGTTCTTGGCCTGGGCTTCTCGATTTATCCGTTCCACCGCCTTCTGCACGGCCTGACGAATCTCATTCAATTCGAAGGGTTTGAGGATATAATCGAAGGCGCCCTGCTTGATGGCGTCTTTGGCTGAATTGAGATTGGCATATCCGGTCATGAAGATGACGGCTACGTCGGGCTGCTGCTCGCGGATGCGCCTGACAAGCTCATTGCCATCCATCTTAGGCATACGGATATCGGTAATGATCAGATCGACCCGCATGGTCTGGGCCAGATCCAGGGCCTCGGCGCCGTTTGAAGCGGTCTCAACATGGAAACCATCGTCTTCGAGCGCGTCCCTCACCAGCGACAGGACAATGTCCTCGTCGTCGACGACGATTATATTGATGGAGTTGTTTATCGAATCTGTCATTTCACCTTCGTGCTCGACAATATCCCGTCAATGGTTGCTTTCACTTCATCGAGATCAAACGGTTTTGTCAAGGTGCGACACGCCCCGGCCTTCTCGGCCATTTCAGCGAGTTGATCCGGTAGCGAGTCGGTCATGATGAACGCTGTGCCGGGCTTCTTCGCAAAGACGGATGTGAATACCTGGTAGCCGTTTCTTTTGGGCATATGGATATCGCAGAAAATTATTTGGTAATCCGTCTTGAGTGCTTTTTCGATGCCGTCAAGGCCATTCACCGCCAGGTCCACGTCATAGCCGAGATCCACCAGATACTCCTGCAGAAGGCGCCTGATGACCTCGGAATCGTCAATAATGAGTATTTTGATCATGGCTCCCCTCGCTATGCACACATGGCGCTGCTCACTGTCTGCAGCAGTTCTTTTATGCTGAATGGTTTTGACAGAAATGCGTAGGCGCCGCTGTTTACTGATTGGCTGACCGTGTAGAGGCTGGAGTAGCCGGAGATAACAATGACTTTCGAAGTCGGATCTGCCTGTCGGGCAAACTTTACGACCTCTTCGCCGGAGACTCGTGGCATCTTCAGATCGGTGATAATCAGGTCGAACTTCGACGTTTTCAGCTTCTCGATAGCTTCGTCGCCGTCCATAGCTACCTGTATGTCATAATCTTCGGCCAGTACTTCGAAGAGGAATTCCCGGATTATTTCCTCATCGTCGACAATAAGAATAGATTTCTTGGACATCAGTCACTTTTTCACATAGGTTTGTTGGCAAACAACGAAATAAAATCTTTACCCTGTGTATCGGAGGTCGGTACTGATTTCTGAACCGGCAAAATGATGGTGAAGGCGGAGCCCTTGCCCGGGGCTGACTCTACCTTGATTTCGCCGCCATGTTCTTTGATGATGCCATAGCTGACGGCCAGGCCGAGTCCGGTGCCTTTTCCCACATCTTTGGTTGTGAAG
This sequence comes from uncultured Ignavibacteriales bacterium, assembly GCA_964371785.1. Classification (GTDB taxonomy): domain Bacteria; phylum Zixibacteria; class MSB-5A5; order GN15; family FEB-12; genus CAVQCT01. The sequence goes on from CAYJOL010000012.1 coordinate 37,346, forward strand.
AACGGCTCGAAAATCTTCTTCATGTTCTCGGGCGGAATCCCGACACCCTGGTCGCGGCAGTGTATCTCGATCGCCCCGTTGAACTCGCCCAGCGCCGGGCTTAGCCTGGTGGCGAGGGTAATGGTCGTATCGGGCGGTGACGCGTGCATAGCATTGATAATCAGATTTGTGAAAACCTGCTGCAGCTGGCCGGCGTTGGCCTGAATGATCGGCAGCTTGTCATCCAGCTCTAACCGCAGTTCGATCTGGTTCATATTGAGCTGGTGTTCAACAAAAGTACAGGTGTCGCGAATGACATGGTTGATATCGACATCGGCAAAGTCGGTACTCCGCGATGACCGCGAGAACCGCAAGAGGCTCTGGACGATATTTTTGCACCGGCGGGCCTGAGTCTCAATGTCCGTCAAGTATTTGATATAACTGCTGATCTCTTTGCCTGACGTCTTCTCAGGGATGTTTTTCTTCATCTTTTCGAGAGCGAACTGAGCATATCCCAGAATACCGCCCAGCGGATTATTCAATTCGTGGGCTACGCCGGCAGCCAGTTGGCCGATAGCTCCCAGTTTCTCGGATTGCACAAGTTGTGCCTGCGCCTGTTCAAGTTCCATCGTCCGTTCGATGATCTTCTGCTCCAGCGTTCGGTTGTACTGCTCGATCTCATGACGCGACAGTTCGAGCGACTCCACCATATTGTTGAAGGTGGTCGCCAGATGGCCAATCTCGTCATGCTGACGGATGTCCAGGCGCTGGGAGAGGTCGCCCTTGCTGATTTGGTCGGTTGCCTCCACCAGTTTGCGAATTGGGCGTGTTATGTAGCGAACCAGGAACGTAAGCAACAGCAGGGACAACGACAGCACTATCACCGTGATCAGGATGGCCGTTTTTTGGGCTTCGGCGATGCTCTTATTCACCAGAGAAAGAGAGAGAATAAGCTTGATAGACCCGATTCTCTCATTGACATATTCGGTGGTCACGGTGTTATCCAGGCCGCCGGTAATACCGAGATTCTCGCGATCGAGTTTCTCGATACGGGACATGATCGGGTAGTTCAGTTCGATGTACTCGTTGCCGGACCGGTCTTTGATATAATAGTCGTTGCAGTTCTCATTGCTCATAGAGCCCCGGTAAATCTTCCGCAGGCGGACGCTACCGGTGTCATTCCACACGCCGATATCGGCCAGTTTCACTTCATCGGCATTTCGGATGGAGGCGTAGCGCACAACCTCGAACTGAGAGAGAATCTTCAACGCGTCATCGAGCTCGTATTTGGATTCGAACAGCACGCCTGATTCGACACTCATGGCAAGCATCCTGATCATCGTTTCGCCGCTGGTCTCGAGTTCGCGGCGGTATCCATCGGCCTGTCTCTCGATGAGGTAGGTGCTGATAAACATAATAGTCGAAATCAGCAGGATCGAAATGGGCAGGACGAACTTCGCCCTGAGGTTGATGCTTCGGAAGATTTTCAGGAGGCTCATCGATAGACCTCCTTGGCGATTGCCGCCAATTCTTCCGGTATGACGATATTTATGCGCTTGGCGGTGTTTTCATTGTAGTGAAACCAGATGATGTCGGCCGTCGTTACCTGAATATTGCCGGGTGCCTCGCCGTCGATGACTTTATTGGCGATGGCTCCAGCTTGCAGACCGACTGCCTTATAATCAAAATCAAGCGCAAAGAGAGCGCCCGATTCCACCACATAGCGGGAAAAACCCATGAAGGGGATTCCCTTTTTGAGCGTGTTAAGCAGGATGTAGCGGGTCGACTTTGGTTTGAAAAGATTCTCGTCCGCGACTGACCAGATTCCCTGCACTGATCTGGTTAACGAATCAAGTGCTTCGGGCAGATCCTTATCGTCGGTTACTTTTACCGCGATTAATGTGAGACCAAGGTGTTGCGCCACGACTCTGGCCTGCGGTATCAGACTTTCGGTATTGGCGGTGTACAGCACACCAATCTTTTTGATATCGGGAATGATCTTCTTAAAGTACGTAAACTGAATATCCGTAGGGATATCGAGCGAGGCGCCGGTGATATTCGTGCCCGGGCGAATCACCGAATCTACGAATCCGGAGAGAACCGGATACTTCACAGCCGAGAAGACGATCGGTATATCATGGAAATTCTCATGGGCAAGCTGAGTGGCTGAACTACCCACGGTCAGAATCAACTGAGGGCGAATCTTCCTGAGCGAGTCAATGATCGTTTGATTCTCGACCTGGTCCTTACCTATTAGAAAGCTGGTGAAGACGGCTTCGGGATGCGTGCGTGAGATGACTTTTTCAGCGCCGCCGAGGGCGCGTTGGGTCGACGTAAGAGTGTCGCTCGAGATAATCGCAATATGTACCGGCGAACCATCGGCCAGTCCCGTTTGCCCGAAACCGATAACACTCAGCGCAGCAAGGAGCAAGGCAATTGTGATGTAGTAACCCGTGCGGAGGTGCAACTCGTCCCTACCTTAGTAATTACGCTCGTTTATATACTTAAACAGGCCCGATTCAACGGGCCTCATCAATTGATGCTTACTGGTTTATCGGATTTCAGTCTGAAAACTTGACAAATCAGTCGCCTTCTGCTCGCAATTCCGGTCCGTTTTTTTGGCGAACACCTTATAAAGAATTCAAGCGGGTGTCCGATACAAATACAGAATTGGAGCATCAACCAAGTACTGAGTTATTTTCCGGAAATGGAATCGAATGTAAACATCTATAGAGGAGGAATCACCTTGAAAAGTCATAAGCAGGGGTGGATCTGCCTTCTGCCGCTTTTCCTGATCCTCATGTTAGCCTCCCACGCCAATGCAGGAGTATCCGGCAAAATTTCGGGTGTGGTAGTGGACGAAAAAACCGAAGAGCCGCTCGTTGGCGCCACTGTTCGCGTAATCGGGACCAACCTGGCGACGAAAACTGACGCCGATGGAGAATACTTCATTATTAATGTGCCCAGCGGCAAGTACGACCTTACGGTAAGCAGTATCGGTTTTGAGCCGATTGTCAAGAAAGAGGTCAGGGTGCTCGTAGACTTGACGACCCCGGTCGATTTCACGATGAGGGAACAGGCGGTTGAGCTTGGACAGAAGGTGGTAGTGTACGCCGACAATCCGATTATCCAGAAGGATTTGACGGCTTCAAAAGTTATCTTCACGGCCGACCGTCTGAAGACACTTCCGAATATTATCACGGTGCAATCCGTACTTACCAATTATCCCGGTGTGGTGGTGGACAGGGATAACGCCCTGCATATCCGCGGCGGCCGATCGGGACAGGTGTCGTACTACTATGACGGTTTCTCCGTGCAGGACCCGTTCGTTCTGAGTTCCGGAATTCACATCATGCCCAATTCACTGGAAGAGTTGACTCTTACCTCGGGCGGATACACCGCTGAATACGGCGAAGCTCTTTCCGGCGTAGTCAGTGCGGTGTCACGCGAGGGAAGCTCCACTTATACCGGTAATGTCAAGATGTATCAGGGTTACACGCAGGTGTATGACGTCGGTACTTCTTCGCTGAGCAATATCAAACGAATCGATAACCGATCCATGTCGTTCAACGTATCCGGGCCGGTCCCCTACATGAATAAAAGCCTGCATAATTTCAGCCTTGCGGGTGAGTATCTCCATGATCCGACCTATTTGCCGCATAACGGCCTGGCATCGTACACCGGCTCCGGCAAGCTTTCGTTACAGCCGGTCCAAAAACTGCGCCTGGTCACGACCGGGACCTATTATGAGTCTGATGGCGAGACATATCAGCATCGCGATGTCAACGGTCGTTCCTACGACTTCAATCTGGATGGTCTCCCGGTATTCAAGAAGGAGTCCTATCTCATAGGCACGTCCGGGAACTACTATGCCAGCGCCAACACGATTCTGTCGCTGAGGTTTAACCGGTTCTTCACGCGTACTAAGACTGCCCCGGCCCATCTGTTTGATACTTATTGGAGAGATTGGCCTGGTTACTCCGAAGATGCCAATGGTATATATAATGGAACGATTCATGAAGACAACTATGGCAACAATCCGGACTATTCAGATCCCCGGCAGCTGGTTGGCTTCACGGCCGGTCCCGATTTCGACCCGACCTATCGTTTCCGTCAATCCGCATATACCGCCCTGCATGGGAGTGTGATCAATCAGCTCAACCGGGACAATGAAATCAAGGCCGGTGTGGAGTACCGGAGATACAACGTAAACTGGGACTTCAAACAGTTCTTTAATTCCCGGCCGTACGGCGAAAACTATTCGAGCAAGCCGACTTATCTGTCCGTGTTTGCTCAGGACAAGATGGAATATGATGCCTTCATCATCAACCTCGGATTGCGGTATGACTACCGCAATTCCGACATCTCCTATAACGTGACACCGTTCAGCGAGGCGGCCACATTTAAGCGGGCTGAGGCCAAATCCCATCTTTCGCCGAGACTGGGCGTATCTTTCCCGATATCCGACAAGTCAGTTATGCACTTCAACTATGGTGTGTACTACCAGGTGCCGCAATTCACGTATCTGTACACGAACACCCAGGGCGATGTTTCCAGCGGCTACCCGTTGTTGGGAAATCCTGATTTGGAGCCCGAACGCACAATTTCGTATGAAATCGGGTTGTCGCATCTCATCGGCCACAGCTTTAAGTTCGACGCTACAGCCTACTACAAGGACATAAACGATCTGGTCACCACGCGCTCAACCTTCAAGATCGCCGGGAACTCTGTAACCAGCTTTGTCAATGGCGATTATGGTTCGGTCAAGGGACTTGATATCCAGCTGGAGAAACTTGCCGGCAACGGATACTTGAGCGGTTCGATTTCCTACGGTTATATGATAGCGAAAGGAAATGGATCGTATGCTCTGGAACCATACTATACATTCCTGACATCAACCGAGGATACCCTCGCGCCGGTAACGGAGTATCCGCTGGACTTTGACCAGCGCCACACCATTACGGGCATGATAGACTTTCGGGTGCCGCATACCGCCGAGGCTCAGGTGTTCGGCGTAAATGTGCCCACCGACTGGGGTATTAACGTTGTTGGACATTACGGCTCGGGACTACCGTACACGCTGACGGATGTCGATGGACTCCGCCTGGGTGACCGGAATGCCGGTAGACTGCCGTCCAACTATACGGTCGACACGCGGCTGAATAAGGATTTCAGATTCATTCGCAATAACTATCTGATCACGTTCTTCGTCGAGGTTGACAACCTGTTCAACAAGCAGAACGTGATCCAGGTGTATCCGCGGACCGGACGTCCTGATTACGACGGCTCCACGCCGATCGCCACGCTGGCCACGAACCAGCAGGAAATCAATTATTGGGACGCCCTTTACGATAAAGACCCGCAGAATTATTCACCGCCCCGGACAATCAGGACCGGGTTAGAATTTAACTTCTAAGCCGGAGTATGATAATGAGATTGAGACTTGATAAGATAATAAAGGTGGTTGTGCTGCTGGTGACTGTGGCGGTGCTCGCTCAGTTTGTGGCAGCCATGCCGCCATCAGCCGAACGACCAATCAGGGGCCGAAACGGCGATTACTCGCTGGCGCCGGCACCGACGTCGATCGACCGAATCACCCACAACAAAGGCAACATCGTCACCACGATTGACAACTACGGTCTGGTTGGCGGATATCCGGGGTATCTCCCCTCAGGAGAATGGCCGCGTAATTCGGGCCACGACTATCTTGCGGAAATTCGCTACTGGATCGGAACGGTGACGCCCGCCGGGGATACTTTGGTGGCCGATACGTACGATGACTTTCAGGCGATCAAGATGCCGGTAAATAACGAAGATAAATACCGCATTTATCTGTCCACCGACTCGACCCGGTACTACGGCTGGGACCCCGCCGATACGGTCGGTCTGGGGGCCGGAAGTCCGGCCAATGGATGGCGTATCTGGGAGCCTGACCAGCAGGAATGGACGTACGACGAGAAGTATAATTCTCTGCAGGCCAGCTACAGTCCAAGCGGCCCGGTCTCCCTGCAGGATTCGTACTATCGCTTTAACGATGCCGCGCTGGGCTCGCCTTTGCTGGGATTGGAATTCACGCATCACATGATGCAGTGGAACTACTGTTATAACGAGGATTTCCTTTATGTCATACTGGATATCACCAACACCTCGACCACGCACTATACCAACGTAGCGTTCGGGCTATATGCCGACATGGACGTTGGTGGACTCGACGGTCAGGGTGGCAATGGAAACCAGAATGACCAGGTCGTCTATGACGTGGCGGATAACTGGGCGTACATTTACGACGTGCTCGGTGTGGATCCGGGTTGGGGCCCTACGGTCAAGACCGGAGTTATGGGCACCAAACTACTGGAAACCCCACTGGGTATAGGTATGACCGCATTGCGCACCGATGATTGGGCGTATCTGCCCGACAATGACCCGGGCCGCTTTGCTATGATCAATAGCAACCAATATGATACGCCACTGCCGCCGACCGACCAGTTCTATATCCAGTGTGTTCGCGGGATCGACTTGCCGGCAGGCGCTACCGTTCGCCTGGTGTACGCGTTAGTCGCCGGCGCTGATTCGGCTGATTTTGTGGCCAATTGTAATATGGCTCAACAGCTGTATGACAATCACTATATAGGCCCTCAGCCGCCGCCCACTCCGACGCTCCGGGCCCGCGCAGCCGATCGCAGAGTTTATCTGTCGTGGAACGACACCTCCGAGGTCGGAATTGACCCGCTGAGTCTGGCGAATGATTTTGCCGGATACAAGTTGTACCGCAGTGACAACCGCGGCAAGACCTGGGGCGAGGTCAACTGGAAGACCGACAATAACTGTATGGAGTTTGACTATTATCCGGTAGCGACATATTTCGTGTCTGCACCGGGTGACCCGATTCCACACTCGTTTGTGGACACGGGCCTGTATAACGGGGTCGACTACTGGTATTGCCTGTCGGCGTTCGATGTCGGCGATCCGTCATCGGGTGTCGATGCCCTCCAGTCAGGGTTCGGTATAGCAGGAGAATCGCCCAACGTTATCTCGGCGCGGCCCCATGATAATCCGGCCGGCTATTACGACGCGGCGGCTACCGTTGAACATGTGTACAACGGAACCGATTCCGCTTCGCAGGGAGAAGTGATTCCCGTTGTGTTCGACCAGCAGGCTCTGCAGGGATCCGATTACGAAGTGACGTTTGAGGACACGCCCGGCAAGACCTACTGGTTCCTAATCAACAACACCACTGGAGACACGCTACTGGCGAATCAGACGCGCTACGACGGCGACGAGGAGTACTACGATATCGCCGAAGGGCTCCGCGTAATTGTACAGAACCCTGAGCTCGAGCCGAGAGGCTACGCGCAGACCAGTTTCGGTGGTAATGACACGACATTAAGTGTGTCGGACTTCACCGGCCCGTTGCTCCCATATTGGACCGGCGTCGAGTCTCACGCGTTCGGTTTTGGTAAGTACCGGGCGGTGTATCAACTCAGATACACCTCCGATTCGACCATCGCCCCATCCATGTGGGAATACTTCGACGGTACTACCTACCCGACGACACCGATTCCATTCGAAGTCTGGAATATGACGACCAATCAACGGGTATCGCTCGCTCTGGATAAATGGCCGATCGACGGCACGTGGAATCCGGACGACGCACTCATTATTGTCGACTATCCATATGATCCGATGAATGATCTTACCAGTCTGGCTTTCCCGTATGAGTACGGGTGGCGATTCACGCTCGACGGCTCCATGTATAACCCGTCGGCCGGCGATGTTCTCACCATCCAGGGAGCTCCGGTGAACGGACCAGACGATGTATTCAGCTTCAAGGTAGACGGCGTTAATACTGCCGCCGCCCAGGATCAGCTGAAGAACATACGCGTGGTCCCGAATCCGTATTTCGTCCAGTACTCATCGATGGTCGAAACAGCGGAAGGTCAGTCGGTGCTGGAATTCCAGAAAGTGCCGGATAAGTGCACAATCAGGATATACACGCTGGCAGGTGATCTCGTGCGTACGATTGTTCACGACGATGGTACCGGGACGGCCCGTTGGAACCTACAGTCGTCCAGTCAGCAGCAGGTCGCTTCCGGCATATATATATATCACGTTGAATCAGAATACGGCGAGCGACTCGGCCGCTTCGCAATAGTAAAGTAGAGGAGGCGAATGATGAAAAATCTTTGTATGCTCATCATAACGCTGGCACTTACCGGCAGCACCGTCTCCGCTGAACTCTCCAAGGCAGGTTCGGCCGGCGCCCAATTCCTCAAGATCGGGGTCGGATCGAAATACCAGGGGATGGGCGAAGCCTCGGTTGCCGTTGCCAACGATGTATACAGCATGTACTGGAACCCGGCCGGGCTCGTGGAAATCGAGCACGCGGCCGTCGGTTTCACCAACGTAAATTACCTGCTTGATATCTCGCTGAACTATGTCGGATACGCCCAGAATTTTGAAAACCTCGGCGTCTTCGGCATATCAGCGACCGTGCTGAACACCGGCGAGCAGGAAATTACGACCTTTGACCAACAGGATGGAACCGGCGAATATTATACGGCAACATCCTACGCTCTGGGCGTGACATATGCCCGTCAACTGACCGACAAGTTCGCCTTCGGGGCCTCGGTGCGGTATCTTGGCGAGAAGATTCACAACGAGAGAGCCTCGGGCTTCGGCGTGGATTTCGGCACGATGCTGTACACCGGCTTGAGGTCTTTGCGACTGGGCATGAGCATAACCAACATGGGTCCGGAAATGAAATTCTCCGGCTCCGATTTAATTGTGCACTACGACTCCCAGAACGGAGGCGGAACCAACTCGGCGGTCAATGCCGAACTGAAAACCACACCCTATGATCTGCCTATGGCTTTCCGTGTCGGTCTGGCCTACGATGTCGAGATGGGGCCCAGCTCTGTGCTGACCATGTCAGGCGAGTTGAAGCACCCCAACGACAACGTGCAACAGGGCTCTCTTGGCGCCCAGCTTGGGTACAACGAGAAGTTCTTTTTGCGCGGTGGCTACAAGATCAACTACGATGAGGAGGGTCTGGCGTTCGGCGGTGGATTGACAACCAACGTGGCAAAATCAACCAAGCTGGTTATCGACTATGCCTGGCAGGATTTTGGCCGGTTGGCCTCGACCCAGCGCTTCTCGGTCGGTTTCACCTTCTGAGGAGAGTATTACGGACAGACAAAAAGCCCCTGCCGAGGGGCTTTTTTTTAAGTCCGTTCTGGACAATAGCGGTATAAGCTATATATTTACCTGAAAACTGCGTTTAGTGAGGAGAAAGAGGATGCTCCCTGTGGTCCGTCTCAAAATTCTGAGCATATCGTTCTCTCTGGCGGCGTTGTTCGCTGTGGCGACACCGACTCACGCCGAAACTGATATCGATATGCTCACGAACTACTTTGACCTGCTCGTCTCGGGAAATGTCGAATCGGCCAGTTACCTGTGGGCTGACCAGTGCCGGGAGCGCGCCAACCGTTTCAATATCGAGTACGAGGGTATTCCCCTTAAGTGTGACTGCACCTCTCCGATAGTCCGAAATCTGGACGTCATGAAGAACTACCTGAACCCGCCGGTCAAAAACGAGGCGCGCCTGAATCCGGGCAATTATTCCATGCTGGAATACTCGGCCGTGGTGGGGTCGCAAACTGTGGAATACACATACTATGCCTTTCAGCAGGGTGACTATTACTGGCTGATCTATCCCGAAGACTATTACTGCAAAGACTGGCCCGTGATGGAAACCAAATACTACCGGATCCATTACCACCCAAGCGTCAAGAAGTTTCTGAACGCCGTTGTGTTGGAACAGGCCGATGCTTATATCGACCGGATTGCAGACTCGCTGAAATTGGACAAAGTTGATCTCAAGACGATTAACGACAAGAAAATCGAATATTTCTTCTGTGATAATGATTCGACCGTGAAACAACTTACGGGCCACCTGATCAAAGGGACCTATGACCTTGCGTCCAATGACGTGATCTCCTCATTCTTCCCGCATTACCACGAAGTCACGCATCTGCTGGTAAACCTGAAACTTCACAAATTGCCGCTGTACACTCTGCCGATCATGCGTGAAGGTATCGCCGTATACTACGGCGGCCGCTGGGGCAAGGCTCCGGCATCGCTCATGGCGCTGGGCGGTTTCCTCTATGGTGATTCGATTGTGTTTCTTGATTCGATTCTTACTATGTCAGGTTTTGATCGCAGCTCAGGAGCTGATGTCGCTTACCCGGTCGCGGGTCTCTTCGCGGGATTCCTTAAACAGCAACTCGGATTGCCGAAGTACTTTGATCTGTACCGCAGTCTATCCGGAAGATTTGATAGTCTGGATGGAATGTCAATCAGTGATGTAGAAAGTCGGATTACGAATGCGGTCGGCAAGGCCAGCTGGGCGGAATTGGCCGGAGACTTCGACGCTTATGTCAAGACCGCGGTGGCGGAGGATTCCGACTTGTTGCCAGGTCAGCTTAAGGATGCAAAGGAGCTTTTGAGAGACAGTAATGTGGTCATATACGATGACAAGGATTGGGCCTCGTTAGTATTCACCGCTCCGGGCGGCCAGCCGGCCACGGGAAATATCCTGTTCGGCATGACAACCGAATTGAAAGGGACCCTGTCATCGTTGTTTGAAAGCCATTACCGCGACAGCAGTCAGTTTGAAGGCTATCGCTACGGCATTCGATTCGATCAGAACGAGGCCGGACTGTACGACTATGCGACGAATACACTGGTCGCCAAGTACATCTGGGGAATCACACCTTCGGACGATTACTACGATAAGCAGGGCAATAAGATCTATCTCAAATGGAAGAAAAGCGCGCTTAATTCGGTGATGCCGACAAGAGCCGATTTCAAGCTTCTGCCTAATTGAGAAGAACCTGGTCGGAGATATGGACGTCTTGACCGCGCTATTAGTAGCCGCGATTGTTATCAATCTCACGGCGAGCGTCTGGCTGATAACAGTCTGGCGCCGTCAGTCGGGCGACCGTTCGTCGGCCACTGTCGAGGCTCTTCTCGCTACCTGGAAGGCAGACCTGGTATCCGGACAGATGGACGGATTACTGGCTCTCCGGCAAACTCTCGATAACGCAAACAAGATGATCAATGACCGTCTCGCTGAGGGGACCATTGCCTTAGATCGCCGCATGTCCGTAATTTCCGCTATTGAGAACAAATTAGGTGAGTTGTCCGCACAGGCGAAAAATATAGAAGCCATCGGCAATAACATTCAATCCCTGTCCGAACTGCTTCGCCCGCCTAAATTGCGGGGAATACTCGGCGAGATGCTGCTGGACAATCTGCTCGGCCAGATTCTACCGAAGACCATGTATGAAACGCAGTACTCGCTGCGAGGTGGACAGCGGGTGGATGCAATTATCAAATTGGGTGACCGCCTTTTGCCGATCGACTCAAAATTCCCTTTGGAGTCGTTTCAACGACTGATTTCCGACCGCAAGAAAACAGATCAAACCGCAGCCTCGACCAAGGAATTCGCGCTGGCAGTGCGCAAGCATATAGACAGTATTTGCGCCAAATATGTACGTCCGGATGAACAGACCACGGACTTCGCGATCATGTACATACCTGCGGAAGCCGTGTATTATGAATTCATTTCCGATGAAGCCAACGACAGTCTGCAGTATGCACTCTCACATAAGGTGATACCGAGCAGCCCCGGCCACCTCTACGGATTTCTGGCTTCACTGGCCGCGGTCTATGTCGAGGCCGGTCTGACCGGTGATCATCGAAGACTCATTCATGGATTGAATGAACTGGCCGGTTCGGTGCAGGCGCTGGCAAAACTGAATGAACGGATGAACGGATCTTTGCGGTCGGCCATGCTCAATCTGGACAAATCCCAGGACGAGCTTCAGCGAATAGACGGTCGGCTCAAGCGAATGATGGAACCGGAGGCTGGCATTGGAGCTGATGAATCGATCGAAATTTCTCCGGAGAAGCCCGGGATCTCCTGAGTCGAAAACTTGTTGTGTAAACAACGCTTCCTTCTTACAAAGCCTGAAAACATTGGAGTTGGATACTATTGAGCGATAAAGAATATGACATGATTGTAATCGGCTCTGGACCGGCCGGGGAAAATGCGGCGATCGAAGCCTCGAAAATGCGTCGCAGCTCCGCCATTATTGAACGGAAATCGGTCCTCGGCGGAGTGTGCATACATACCGGAACAATTCCCTCCAAGACACTTCGAGAAACAGTCTTGTACATCTCCGGCCTTCGCCAGCGGTCCGTCTACGGCATGATGGGCGGGGTCAAGCCGAATATCAGTGTGAACGACCTGATGTATCGCAAAGGGCAAGTCATCCAGCAGGAGCTCGATGTTATTCAGCAGAATATGGCCCGGTATCGGATCGAAGTCCTCCAGGGAGTCGGGAAAATACTCGACCCGAACAGCGTGCAGGTGACCGATGACGCGGGCAATATTCGGGTGATCCGGAGCAAGGTCATAATCATCTCCACCGGAACCCGACCGCACCACCCCGAAGGCGTGAATTTTGACAACCATTACATCTACGACGGGGAGTCAATCCTCGGTCTTGACACTTTGCCCAGAACTATGACTATTGTCGGAGGCGGCGTCACGGGTTGCGAGTACGCCTGTATCTTCGCTCATATCGGGGTAAGGGTAACAATTGTCGACGACCGCGAACGGTTACTTTCATTTCTGGACCACGAAATAGCTGACAACCTGATGTACCTGATGCGGAAATACAGGATCACGCTGGTTTTGGGTGACGGCGAGGACAATATTTATGTCGAGAACAATCAAGTGGTCACGGTTACCAAGAGTGGGAGAAAAGTCGTGTCGGACCGGCTGCTATATACGGCCGGACGAATCGGCAATACCGACAATCTCGGATTGGAACCGCTGGGGATCGAAACAAACGCCAAGGGTCTCATAAAAGTAAACGAACTGTACGCAACTAAGGTGCCGAATATCTACGCGGTAGGCGATGTCATCGGTTTCCCATCGCTGGCTTCCGTTTCCATGGACCAGGGGAGACTGGCGGCGACCCATGCCTTCCGAAAGGGTGACACGTCCTGTATCAACACCCTTCTTCCCTTTGGCATTTACACGATTCCTGAGGTGTCTATGATCGGTGACACCGAGGAGACACTGAGCAGCGCCGGGCAGGAATATGAAGTGGGAGTTGCCCGCTATTTCGAACTGGCGCGCGGACAGATTATCAACGATCACGACGGTATGCTAAAGATCATTTTTGACCCGCACTCGAAACGTCTTCTGGGTGTGCACATCGTCGGCGAACGGGCAACCGAGCTGATACACATCGGCCAGGCGGTGATGACCCACGGTGGGACACTCGACTATTTTGTGAATACGGTGTTCAACTATCCGACGCTGACCGAAGCGTACAAAGTCGCGGCGATGGACGGATTTGCCCGCCTTGAGAATCGTACCTGAGCTACCGGGTCTTCTTCTTCAGGTCCAATACCAGCTTATTCAGCTTCTTTCGAATTTGCGGGGTCTCTTCGGCATCCGGAGCCTTTTTGATGAACGCTTCATAATAGGGGATGGCAATCCTCGGCTCATTCTTGAGTTCGGCAATAAATCCGCGAATAAGGTAGGGGTAGGCCAGGGTTGTGTCTTGTGCTATCAATTCAGCCGATAGTGAATCGGCGGCCTTGAAGTCACGCGAGCGATACAAATAGATGGCAAGATCAGCTTTCAGTTCGTTGTCGTGGGGATATATCTTGATTACCCTGTTGACTTCATCAATCGCTCTGGGTATGTCGTTCGTATTGAGATAGTACCTGTAGAGGCTGACCAGACAGGCTTTATCATACGGATTGATCATCAAACAACTGTCTATTTCCGGTTTGGCCAGGTCGTAGCGCCCGATCTTGTTTTGCACTGTGACAATCAAGAACCGCGGCTCAATCCAATACCGATTCTTTGCTTTCAGCTTGTATAATTTCTGTAGCGCCTCCGGGTACATCTGGGCCAGGATGTATTCCTTGGCCGCGGTCAGGTCCAGATAATCCTGTGACTGGATGGGAATCTTCTGGTCCCACTTGTTTGCATTCGGCTTCTGGGGATCTTCTTCGTGATAGAAATATGCATCACGGACCGCCGCGCCGCCTTCGTACCAATAGGATGGGTTCTTGTTCAGATATGCCTGGATGTACCCGTCGGCATACTCAATCCGCGAATAGACCGGCATAATGCTGAAAGGTACCAGAAAAGCCAACGCCGCCACCAACCCGGTCGCTTTGGAACTTACCGTACCGGACTCGGCTCGTTCACTGACTAGCAGGGCAAGCAATGGCGCGAGGGGCGCCAGAAAAGTTGTCATGATCGGGGTGTCCAGGGCCATCCCGCGTAACGGTTCCATCATGAAGACAACTGCAAGGCCGGATATCGACAATAACCCGAGTGTCCCAGCTATAAAGTATCGGGAATGGTCGGATCTGCGCGTGGCCAGCAAAACCAACAATATCAATCCCTGGGGGAAGGCGAGAAGAAGCAGTTGAATGATGTCTATGATGTGTTTAGCCGAAAATAGAGTGTAGTTGGATTGGACAGTTCTATCCCCAAGTGACAGTATGTACTGCCCGAATTCCATCGAGCCATGGGCCCTAAGATACACGGTCACGCCCAGCGCAAAGAGAATCAGCAGGCCGAGTATGAAGCCGGAATTTCCCGACCGGCGCGCAGGAGAAGAAATCGTTACGAACACGGCCGCCGGAATCAACATGAGCATCGAGACGTGGAGCAACAATCCAAGAAGCGTAACCGACCAGAGGGGGACGAGGTACGCTGATTTGCCGTGGATCTGTGCCCGGACTGCGAACAAGATAAACCAGTAGATAATTGCCACCAGCAAAGGCTCGTATCCGACAAAGTTGAAATACAGGAAGGTCTGCGGTCCGAAAAGCAGAATGGTGAACAGAATCGCACGCGACATTGTCTTCGCGGCCAAGTCTCTGGACAACAAAATCGCGGCGATAAGAGTCAGGATGGTTCCGCCGAATCCGAACCCTTTCCATGATATGTATGCGGCCGTATTTGCCGAGAAACTGAGCAGGGAGATGACCCGATAGATCAAATCGGCAATCCAGAGAGCTCCAAATTCGTACCATCGATGAATTATCGTATCAGTCTGTGCAAGTTTCGCTATCTGGTAATTACCGCCGCCATAGAGAAAAGAATTGAATCGGAAGATCAGCAGGAGCAAGCCCAGGATGGAAATGCCGATCAGCCCTTTCTGCCAGGACTCGAAAAAGGAATCGACAAGCGACGGTCTCCACACAAATACCGCCACGACAGCGACCGCAACGACCGCCCAGGCTGTCAGGTACCACCAGGGGATGTAGAACCACTGGTCGAACGCCCAGCTGGTCGAGAAGACCGAACTCCCCAGCAGTCTGACCAGCAGGAACAGTAAGGCGGTGACGATGAAAACAACCAGAAGCGATTTTCGAGCAGTGTCAGTATTCATTGAGGATCAGATATCCTGCCGACCTTCTATTGCGCGAGTCAGGGTGACCGAGTCGGCATATTCCAGGTCGGAGCCGACCGGCAGCCCGCGGGCAATCCTGGACACTCGCACACCCATTGGTTTGAGCAGGCGCGAGAGGTACAGTGCCGTGGCCTCACCTTCGACATTCGGATTGGTAGCGATTATGATCTCGGTTACTTCGTCGCTCTCAAGGCGAGCCAGCAGTTCCCGTATTTTCAAATCATCCGGCCCGATACCATCGAGCGGAGACAGTCGGCCGCCAAGGATATGAAACAATCCGTGGAAGCTTTCGGCCTTGTCGATAGCCGCGGCATCGGCAGTTTCTTCAACCACGCAGATGACATTGCGCTGACGTTTCGGGTCGGTGCAAATCTGGCAGGGGTCGGTTTCAGAGATGTTATTACATATGGAACAGAATCCGACTTTTTCTTTGACCTCGCGGATAATGTCCGCCAGCTCAAACGCTTCGTCTTTCGAAAGCTTGAGTATATGGAACGCCAGACGTGCAGCTGATTTGCGCCCGATGCCGGGGAGCCGCGCCAGACGGTTGGCCAGACGTTCTACCGAACCTGCCGACTTAAACATAATCTCCGTCTCTTAGAAAGGAAGGCCGGGAAGGTTTAGTCCGCCCGTGAGCTCTGCCATCTGTTGTTGTTGAATATCCTGAGCCTTCTGTTTGGCCTGGTTGACAGCGGCAAGAATGAGGTCCTGCAGCATTTCGACGTCGTCTTTATCCACAACTTCAGGATCAATCTTAATCGAGAGAATGTCCTGTTTGCCGTTGGCAATCACCGTAACCATGCCGCCACCGGCCGTGCCCTCGACTTCAAGTTTCTCCAGGTCCGCCTGAATCTTTTCCATCTTGGCCTGCATTTGCTGGACCTGTTTCATCATATTCCCCAGTCCGCCTTTAGACATATTCATCTCCTTGTGAGTTCTCTTTGCTACGAGGTCTATTTGACTTTTCTGACGCCGATAATCTGACCGTCGACCTTCTCCAATAGTTTCTTGATTCTCGGCGAGTTCTCTACGAGCTTAACGATATCAACGCCGGTACTGCCATTTTGTTCAGCCAAGGTATCCGGCAACGCTTTGTCACGGTCAATCTCGAACCTTACACCGACATTCGCTTTAAAGTACTCTCGTACGGCCGAGACAATTAGCGCAAAGTTGTCCGCTTTTTCAACTATAAGTTTGGAGTTTTCACCGGAAGCCGGGAAAACCAGTACCAGCAGGTTATCTTTCATTTCGCGCACTTCCACCATTCCGAGCTGAGAGGCCAGCATGGGGCGCTTCGGGCGAAGGACGTTCAGAAAATCGTGCCAGCCGGATTTGATTATTGGCAGATTGACAGCCCGGGCAAAAACCGGCGGGGCCGTATCGGTGGAATGGCTTTCGGACTGACGGCGGACGAATGTTATTCGGTCGCCGGGTCCGTCACTCTTTTTTTTTTCTGGTGAACCGAACAGATCACCGGCCGAAATTGAACCGGGATTCTGCTTCATGATGCTGAGAATTTCTTCGAACTTGATGGTTGCTTCCATCTCGGCCATTTTCACCGCGGTCATCTCAAGTAGCAGGCGTTCATCGAGGCCGCTGTCCTTGAGGTCACGATTCAGCTCCCCGGCCATTTTCATCAGGCGAATTATATCTCCGATCGAGAAGTAGTCGACCTGCGCCACGTATTCCTTCATTTCATCCTCGCCCAATTCCAACAGCTCGCCGGCGCTTTTGTCCGTGGCCAGGACCAGCAGGACGCGAAGGTGCTCCAGCAGCTCGGCGACAAAGTCTTTGGGATCGATGCCGCCGTCAAAAATCTGTTTCATCAACTCAAGAGCGGTGCGACTCTGTTTTCCGGCGATCGCGGTGGTGAAATCGAACAGAAACTTCTGGTCAACCAGCCCGAGAGCCTCGATTACTTCTTTCTCGGTGATCTCACCGGTTGCGTATGCGGCAATCTGGTCCATCAGTGACAATGAGTCACGCACGGAGCCATCCGCTTTTCGAGAAATCATCCGCAGGGCTGATTCAGAGATGTGAAGCTTCTCTTTGGAGGCAATACTTCCGAGGTGCTTGGCCAGATCGGCCACTGAAACCCGCTTGAAGTCGAAACGCTGAGTGCGGGAGAGAATCGTCTCCGGGACCTTGGTCGGCTCGGTCGTCGCGAATATGAACATGACATGAGGCGGCGGTTCCTCAAGTGTCTTGAGCAGGGCATCGAACGCCGGTCCCGACAGTCTATGGACCTCATCGATAATGTAAATGCGCTTCTTGCCGTTGGTCGGCAGGTAGCGGACATTTTCCCGAAGGGTGCGGATATCGTCGACACCGGTATTAGATGCCGCGTCGATTTCGAGAACATCGAGCGATGACCCCTTGGTGATCTCGATACAAGCGGAGCATTCACCGCACGGTACCGGGGTCGGGCCGTTTATGCAGTTAACCGCTTTGGCCAGAATTCGCGCCGTAGTCGTTTTGCCGGTGCCTCGAGGGCCGCAGAACAGATACCCTGAGCCGGTGCGGTCGTTCTTTATGCTGTTTTGCAGCGTGCGCGTCACATGTTCTTGGGCCACAATGTCTTCAAATGTCTGTGGTCGATATTTTCGGGCAAAAACGAGGTAACTCATAGGCAAGCAATATAGCAAATAATCCGGAGCGGGGAATCATATTTTTCAGAAGCTTTGGCAGGCGGGGAAGACGGTCAAAATCGAGGATAACGGCGAAACACGGCTGATGCCGGGGCCCGGAAGCTGCTCGTGCTTTCAGCCGGGACGAGCGAAGCAAACCCCTCGACCAGCTTCAGGGACTGTTCGTAGCAATTCTGTAACGCATGCACTATCGGCGTCAGATTCTCAATCGTCGCGGATTCTATGGCTTGATCCATGGTTGGGTGATTCTCAAAACACGGTACGTGGTAGAACATGGCCAGCCTCAGCATGATGTAACTCTCCATGGCGCGCGCGAAACTTCCGTTTCCGATCTCAAACGGACAGGTATGGGCAACACGATAATGACTTTCGGCTATTACCTGGAAGGCTTCTATGAAGTTCTGAGGGGTAACGGGTGTCAGTCGAGCAAGACGCTCGTCCAGCCAGGCCAGAAGATGCTCAAGCATCTCCGGAACAAGCGTGTGATGAGGGAGCACTCTGCCCGGTGCCGCCGCGATTTCGTTGGTCCGGCGAAACTGACCGGCCTGGCGATAACGGCTTCGCTCGAAAATGAGTCGGTGCATCTGGGCCAATCCGGCCAGAGTAAGCCGTTTGCGGGTCGAGACCAGGTCCTCCAGCGAGGCAAGCATCAATAAATATCCCTGAACTTCGGAGAGCACCTGGTGATACTCCGGCAAGGGTTTCTCCCATTGGCGAATTGATTCCATGGAACGGGGGAGCTGGAGAAAAACAGGGTGGATCTGTTGGTTCTCAATAGCGCACGCATGCAC
The DNA here is from genome assembly GCA_964371785.1 of uncultured Ignavibacteriales bacterium. Lineage (GTDB taxonomy): Bacteria > Zixibacteria > MSB-5A5 > GN15 > FEB-12 > CAVQCT01. The sequence continues at coordinate 56,279 of CAYJOL010000012.1, forward strand.
CGCCGCCTGGTATCCCAGCACCGCCGCGATCTCCTGCTGCAGGACCGGATGCGGTTGTAGCTTCTCCTTGAGCGCAAAGAATAAAACCTGCGCGCCGTGTTTTTCAGGCTTCATCATGTACGTCACTTCACTCCTTACTCTACTGACGAGGGACAACGCAGAAAAGTTCAGCCGACAGTTTAGATTTTCGTGCGATAACGAACTCGGGCATTTCTCTTGCGGGAGCACTATGTCGGGTATGTTCGTATCGTGCTGATAGACAAGCGTTTGCCATGCCGGCGCCGTAAGTCTCACCCCTGCCGGCTGACAAAAGTGATAGCGGACTGGCCCAGTCTACGTATAATCTGGTGCATGAAAGGAGATTTTATGGCTAAAAAAGTGAAGCCTATTCCAGATGGGTACAGTACGGTGACGCCGTATCTGTACATCAAAGGCGCGGCAAATGCGATCGACTTCTATAAGAAGGCGTTCGCGGCAACCGAACGTTTCAGGATGAACGGTCCGAACAACACGGTCGGCCACGCTGAAATTCAAATCGGAGATTCGACCATTATGCTTGCGGACGAGTTTCCAAACATGGGGGTCAAAGGCCCCAAAACTATTGGTGGTTCGCCGGTAAGTATCTACCTGTACGTGGACGACGTAGACTCGGTCGCTCAGCGGGCGGTCAAAGCGGGTGCCACATTGAAACAGCCGGTCGAAGACAAGTTTTACGGTGACCGAACGGGTATGCTCGAGGATCCCTACGGGCACACCTGGTATGTATCGACACATGTGGAGGATGTCCCGGCCGACGAGCTCAAACGTCGGGTTGACGAGATGATGAACAAGATGAAATAGTAGCCGCCACGAGCAGAACTGGCAAACGCCGGCAGGGAGAAATTCGTGTCGGCGTTTTTGTTATTGTTACACTCTCTATCGGCCTCTGCACGATCTTCTGCCTCCGCGACGGCCGGGGATCATCTTTGCCTGCTCTGGGCACCCGCCTTCGCGGGTGCCCAGAAGGGAGCCAATTCGTCTTGGTGCCCCACCCTTTTGGTGGGATTGATATTCTGGTACAGACCGGAGACATAGGTAACAGATTGATCCGGGAACATGGGTAACACATT
>CAYJOL010000013.1:0-34454 GCA_964371785.1 uncultured Ignavibacteriales bacterium
TATATTTCCAGGCATTGTCGAAGAGATTCTCCAAAGCGATCCGTACCAGCCTGGGGTCGCAGTCAGCTTGAAGCTCATCCTGGATGATAATATCGACCGTACGATCAGGGAATTTGTCACGTAGGGCGTCGGCTACCGAGCGGGCCAGTTGGCTAAGGTCGACAGATTCTCGATGAAAGTCGGTTCTGGTCACACGAGATAATTGAAGCATGTCATCGATTAGTTGACCCATGCGCTGAGTAGAAGAACGGACCCGATTCAGGAAATCCTTCCCGGCATTGTCCAGCGTCGAGGAGTAGTCCTCCAGAAGGGCTTGACTGAAGCCGTCAATACTCCTGAGAGGGGCACGGAGATCATGCGACACCGAGTAGCTGAACGCCTCAAGCTCGGAGTTGAGAGCTTCGGAGGCCTGAGCGCGTGCGGCAAGGGCGTCGTTAAGTGACACCACCTCCTGCTCCATTTGCTTGCGTTCCGTAATATCATGAGCAGAAGCATAGATTAACCCGTTATTAACAGGCTGTGTCGCATTCCACAATAATGTGCGATAACTGCCGTCTCCGCAGCGATACCGGTTCTCAAAGGAGATCACGTCGTTTCCCCCGGCCTGCCGGGTGTACTGCTCAATTGTTGGCGCCACGTCATCCGGGTGGACGAAGTCGATGAACGGTTGTTTGGTCAACTCCCCGGTTGTGAATCCCAACGTTCGCTCCCACGAATTATTGAGCTTCACGAAATAGCCATTCATATTGGCTATGCAGAGTAGATCATTGGACAGATCGAAGAACTTCTCGACAACAGCCTCCGCTCGTGTCGCGTTGCGGTCGGCGTGATCCACGGCGTGGGTGGCAATGAGCGTGAATACGACGAGAAACAGTATGGTCATGGCTACGCTGATCGCGATTCCCTGGTCGTGGCCGTAGAATCCGGCTCTCTCGCCAAGATGCCTGAGCCAATCGACAGTTACCGGCCCGGCTACCACCATGGGCAGAACCCAGACCAGAACGGCCCCGGCCCGACGACTAGAGAGCAATCGCGGAACCAGGCTTTCTGCTGGCCGTAAGAGAAGCGCGGCTAATCCGATTGCGAGAAAGCCGGCTGCGGTGTGCAGGGCCATGCCTCCCATCATTCCCAAGTTGCGTAATGGCTCGGCATCGTACAAGTACCCCAACAAAGCAAACGTCGCCACAAAACAAACCAGTAACGCCAGCAAGTCCGGAAGCAGAGGCAACCGTTTGTATCTATGTGCCTTGAGGTAAATCGCCAGACCGGAGATCAGAAACGAGATTCCGGCGATTGCGGACATCCTACCCGGGTTCCAGGTTTCGACGGCATTGGCAGAGTCTTTGAAAAAGAATTCGTCGATCCCCAAACTGACTCCTGCAAGATACTCAAAAAGAGTACAGGCACCGAGGGTTGCCACCATCAAGGGAATGGCCTCGATCAAGCGCCTCGCTTGACGCTGGTGTACGATAGATTCGAGCAATACGATTGTCATCCCCAACAAAAGAATCCCGATTGCTGTATTCGGCTTCATCGAGGGGAAATTCGTTCTGATGCTCATAAGCACGGTGGAGTGTAAAAGCCAGCCGAGTAAGCCTCCACTGCCAATAGCCGTCGCGGATATGCCAAGTAAACTGGTCAAATATTTGAAGTGGCGACTCGGCACAGACGAGTCAGTGGTCGTGTTTGTTTCCATAATCTTCTTCATTCTATAACGGGCTACATCAATCCATGTTATCGACATTTACTCAACAATCTTTACTCGTTCCCAAGAAACAATGGGTTAGGTTCGATCAGAAATTCTTTAGTAACGACAGAGTTCGTTGTGAGGGCAGAGACGAGGTCTAATATCCTATGTTCCAATGGATTGACTCTTGACCTGGTTCTTGGCCAGCCAAAGATTTAATGTGTCAGAATCCGTACATAGTCGGTGAGTTTCGCTTTTGGCAGTGGGTGTTGTTCGAGACCCGCAAGGTTCTCGTTCACATCCTTCGAAATAACCCGCAACTCTTGTTGGGTTTGGATCTCATTAGAAATGGAGGTGATTATGGCATTAGTGAATGTTCCGTTGTCATTAGTCGCTGTTCCCAAGTGAAACCGTAGATTTGACCGTTGGTCTGCCAGCGATTTAGGTTGACGAACACGGCTTTGGCCGTTATTTTCAACAATGTGGCGAGCAAGCAAGACCAAGTGAAAGTACGCACATCAATCCGAAAGAATACTACTCTTCGGATGAATCACTTGCTCATCATTCTTGGGGTCGGAATTTTGCTTCGCCTCGTCTACGATCTGCAGCTTCCGATGAGCATCTACTTTGGGCACTACTTTCTGGACAGTCTCGTACTTCATGATTGGGCGCTGGACATTCTCAAGGGGCATAGTCCGGGGATTGCATTTTTTAGGGCGCCTCTATATCCGTACATTGTAGCTTTCTTGTACCGGTTGTATGGAGATTCTCCTTGGCCGATCATCATCTTCCAGAACTTGTGCGGTTTGGGGACTGGGATGGTTATTTATCACTTCGCGAAACGAATGTTGTCCGAGAGAACTGCACTCTGGGCAGGGCTGATAACGATTGCTTATCCAACATTGATCTACTTTGAGGGGGAATTAATGATTGAAAGCCTGTCCGTTCTGCTCTTTACGCTCACGGCATGGCTTCTGTACGAATCGATCCTAACTATGCGTATGACCGCCGTTATTGCGGCCGGACTCGCGTTTGGACTAAGTTCGATCGCGCGTCCGACCATTCTCCCCCTGGCCGCGCTTCTGCCAATAGCCCTCTTTCTCAGACGAAAACAAGCGTCAATAACAGGATCGTTGCGGCTTACTCTTGTTTTTGCTGTCTTTCTCTTCCTGCCGATTGTTCCAGTCACACTCACCAACATCATCTCAGGCGGTGAGTTCGTGCTTATTTCGACGCAAGGAGGAGCCAATTTCTATATCGGGAACAACAAGACCGCCGACGGGCTCACAGCTATTGCTCCCGGTCCGAACTCCCGCGCCGGAAAATACGCCGATAACGTTTGGACTTCCTCTGTTGACGAAGCAGAAAGAAGGGTCGGCCACAAGCTCACGCAGTCACAAGTCTCATCCTACTGGTTTCGCGAAGGACTGAAGGATGTTGCTGCCGACCCGATTCGGGCAGTCAGACTGTTTTTCAAGAAGTTTTACCTGTTCTACCACGGTCAGGAAATCTTCAATAACAAAGCACTCTATTATGCGGGTGAATACAGCATCATCATGAAAATTCTCCTTTGGAAGTACTTTCTCAATTTCCCCTCAGGTGTTCTCATTCCTCTAGCAATCGTAGGAATGTTACTGGCTTGGCGCAGGGAGTCTCTTGCGACCGTGCCGATTGCATTTGTCGTCCTGTACAGCCTGGTCATTGCGTCATTCTTTGTCTGTTCCCGTTTTCGCCAACCGATCATGCCGTTGATGATATTGTTTGGCGTCTATGGAGTAATGAAGCTACTGAAACCCGGCAAGGCCGGCTGGGCTTGGATCGGCCTGTTTCTCTTTCTTGTAGTTGGATTGAATCTGGGAGGGAACGTCGACTCCAAAGCCAACCGATCGGTGCTCGAAGGGACAATGGGCAAGATGTACATCGATAATGGCGATTCGGAGAAGGGAATAGCACTGCTGCGGTCGTCGATCCGTCTGAATCCGGAGAACATGGCCAATTACGACATGCTTGGCCAGGCGTACTTAACGACAGGTCAATCGGACAGCGCTGAAGCTGTGTACCGTGTAGCCTTGAGATACTACCCAGAGTTTCCACAGTTCAATTTCCGAATGGGAGAAGTGATGCAGGCTAAGCACTATTCCGATTCAGCACTCATCTATTTCAGGATTACATCGAAGTACTCACCGGAGTACCCTCCAGTCCATGAACGGATGGGTTATATTTTCACATCTGAGCAGCGATTGGATTCCGCCATAGTTCATTATGAGAAGCTTCTTTCATTGATTGGTCCAAACGAGCAGCTGAAAAGAAGGATAGAGAATCTCCGCGATCAGTTGCGGAATTCACCGAAGCACCAAATCTCACAGTAGGTCTTTAGTTCATAGGAATGGCATTGGCCAATGCCAGCTTCAAATCGCCACCTGATTGACTGCGCTCTGTGTCGAGCCTTTCGCAAGTTGCTGACACCCCTTTAAACGATGGATGATAAGATCAGTGCGGAGATAATCAGGCACCGCAAAAAAACACTTGACATCGAGATACCTCTTAATTAACTATTAGTGGGCCTGGGGCTACACCGGCGAGATATCTAGAACAAGAACTCCAGGGCTAGGGAATTTCATATATAACAAAATTTGTGGCGATACACTCTCGGCGTGTATCCGGGAGGTGAGGTATGCCTCTTTATGGAAGCAGCGTTGTTCGGTCGCTAGCTCGGTGCGTTGTGCTCTTTGTTATTGTCGTTTCAGGTGTATGGACTGGTTTCTTTGTTTCGGTGAAATCAGGACTTACTGAAAGGCTCAGTAGCAGTTTGAACGCATCCTCCACGTTGCCGAATAGCACCACCATTCGCACAGGTCAGATTTTTCCCCCCAACATTCCAGGCGTCAACATGTCCGAATTCGAAGGACTTGATAGCCTTCTTTCCAAAAAGAAGACTATTGTAGCCTTTGTGTCAACTGGCTGTAACACTTGTGAGATGTTCCTGAATTTTCTTTCCAATTCGGAAGCTGTGCGAAGCGGCGAGTACAATGTACAACTATACTCGGCCGATCCTGAACAATTCACTAGCAAGTTTCCATTCCCTTGTATGCACTTGCGCGGTGAAACAGAGGTGGCGCTCGCATTGAGGGTATTTCCCACTATTGTGGGGGTTGATAAGAACGGGAGAGTTCGCTTTGTTTCTGTCGGGTTCCGCAGGGAATTAGACGAACAATTTTTGAAGAAGAATCTATAAATCCCGTCAGCAGAAAGGAGCTTATCTATGAAAAAAGGCATAGCACTGCTATCGCTGTTTCTGTTCATGCTTCTGGCAGGAGCGGGAACGTCATTGCTCCTCGTCAGCCAGGCACATGCTTGTACGGATTGTGCACCAAGCTGTGACGGCACCTGTACTCCTTACCCTCTCGGACCTCGTGAGGCAATGAGTGGTTGTGAGGATGGTTGCTGTCAAGCACCGACGCCCTACGTCCTGCTAGAGTGCAACGGCTATTGCTCAGCTGGTGGACCTTGCGACTGCGTCAAGATAGGTTGCTACGGTTTATAGACGAGGTTAGCGCCTCGTTGGGACCCGATCGGCGAGTCGTTGTCGCTTAATTCGAAAACCAAAATACGCTGACAGGATCGAAGCCGCCCAAGATGGGCGGCTTCGTGCATTTCACGCTAGCGTATAGTACGCGAAATGCAACTGCTAACTGGATCCAAAAGTGTTGCAACTAAACATTGGAGCTGCACCCTGCTGACGTGCGAACCCAGAATGAGAAGCGTGCGTACAGACTAGACCCGAATAAAATGCGACATATCTGTGTCTTGTCCAGGAAACAAGTCACTCGTGAAGAGAACTAAGCCCTAGGAGAAGAACGAACGAGACCAAAGTCCGCAGAGGCTGATGCTTCTTCTGCTGCTGGAGTGGTTCATCACCGAGGATCACTATCTTCGCAAGCTCAATCGGGTCTGGTAAGTCGGTCTAAGTCTACATAGGGAAATCTCTCGCCTTTCGGTCAGATAGTAAACCACTTCAAACAACAAATTTGACCCCTCCGTGGGAGAGTGTGTAAATATTTTTGTGTAAGAGGCCATGATGTTATATTGTCTTGAAGAAGAAACATCATGGTTGATAAGCGCGACGAAGCCTACAAAATTGATTGACAATACGCGATTGATGTCCTATTCTTGCATAAGTGGGGCATTTCCGATGACGCGCAACCAATTGAAACACAGAAGCTTATTCTGTTCACTTCACGATAAATCTGCGCAATATCTATCATCATTCAGTACCTCCCGCGATATCCGCTCTATTTCTCATTGACCCATCGATTCGACTCTTATGACATCTTTTTTCAGGCGCATCTACACGGGTAGACAATTCAGGGACCGCCTTCCGGAGCGTCCTACTTATGCAAAAGTGAGACATCGAAACGCCGTACTCGGCGAGAAGAGGGTTTTGTCAGTGCATAGAAACGCTGAATACCACCTGTCTTCCAGGCAAATCGGGCGTTTAGTCGGAGCTGCGCTGACTCCGCGAGATCGCGCGATCATTATTCTGATGGTCGATACAGGGCTCCGCCGCTTTGAAGTGTGTGACTTGACCATTGGCGATGTGGATGTGAGGGAGGGTTTATTGACTGTCCGTAAAGGGAAGGGAAACAGAATGCGCCTGGTGCCTCTTTCGGCACGTATTGCCCATTTGCTCAGTCCTCTGTTAGCAGGTCCACCAGAATTGCCCCTCTTCCGCTCCGATCGAGGATCAGCCCTGACTACCCGTCAGCTAAACCGAATTGTCGCAAACACCGGACACCGGTCGGGTCTGTGCAACCCCAATCCCCAATACACAAACATCACTTGCCATCTGCTCCGACATACATTCGCTAGACATTGGAAGGACGTCGGCGGTAGCATTGAGACACTCGCCAAGATTCTCGGGCATGCGTCGGTCAAGACGACATGGGACCTGTATGGGACTCAAAGCATCAAAGATATCAAGCGAAACTACAATCGTATCATCACAAAGATCACATCAACTCAGGCGATAGAGGAGGAATAACGTGAGAAAACCGATTACCGCTCGGAGCTTAATGTTGGCGTGCGCTATACTGTCCTTAACGTCGTGCGGCGGAAATAGTGATTCCGGCAACTCACCCGACAATCAGGATCCGCAGGACAGCGTCAAACCCGCAAAGATCACCGATCTGCGACCCACGGACATCACCACAACGTCCGTAACACTCTCGTGGACGGCACCTGGCGATGACGGTAGTACCGGAAGGGGCACAGCATACGATCTCCGCCGATTTTCCGTCCCGATTGTCGATTCCAATTGGTCTTCGGCCACTCAGCTCTCGGGTGAGCCGAACCCGAAGACCGCAGGATCGAATGAATCTTTTATCGTCACCAGTCTCGTCCCGGCGACGGCGTATTCATTCGCAATCAAGACGGTCGACGACGCTGGCAACTGGTCGGTCGTTTCAAATTGCCCAAGCGTGACGACCTTGACTCCTAATCTGGATAGCATTCCACCATCAACTGTCGCCGACCTTACCGCTATCGATACGACAGCAAGCAAGGTAGTCATTTCTTGGACCATGACAGGGGATGATAGCATAACAGGTACGGTGGCATTGTATGTCGTGAAGTACAGTACGTCGCCGATTGATACCGGTAATTGGGAAGGTGCTACACTGTCACATGCCAATTCTTCACCAAAGCCCGCTGGCAGCCAGGAAGTCGACACAGTAGATGGGCTATCAGAAAACACGACCTATTACTTCGGCATACGGGTGAAGGATGAGCTGGATAATTGGTCAGGAGTTTCACCCAATGCGATCGCGACTACGCTGGTGGGCGGATTTGATTTCGGGATATATGGGTCGTATAACATAGGGACGCCAAATACCCGGATTGCTTCAATCGAGATCGCTGATGTGAACGACGACGGGGCACCGGATATGCTGGTTGGTGACGGTTGGTATGACCGAGCAATCTATATCTTGTTGAATTCAGGGACCGGCCTGCTCTCCAATGCCAAACGAATCGATTTGCCCGATCCGACGCATCCAGCTGTCGGTGATCACTACGAAATTCCGATTGCGACATCAAAATGGGTTGGATATGACAGCATTCATACTAGTATTGTCACCGGTTACACGGATCCTAACGTCATAGCGATATACTACAATGTGAGAGGCAATCTAGACTCCTTGATGCTGGTTGCCTATTCCGCTGACAACTTCTCGACTATTCCTGGCGTCGGGCTACTTGGGTTGACCGACATGGACGGTGACCGCGATGTCGATATACTCGCGGCGGGAGGGTCGAACAACAGCGGCGGGGTGACAGTCCTGTGGAACAAAAACCTATACAACCTGACCCCACCGTCATCGTATGGAGCTTTTGGAAATGTCGTAGATTTTTCAGCGGGAGACTATGATGGGAACGGTACTATAGACGTTGCTGACATATCGTCCGATGCTCCGATTCTCGGTGTGGATTTCAAGGCGTTTGGGCCTCTATTGCAGCTTCCATTAACAGGCGTAGCCGGCGGCATGGCATCAGGCGATTTGGATGGTGGCACCGGCGATGACATCGTTGTGACTACCACCGATAGTGCTTTTGTATTCTTGAGCGGCGGTGGCACTTTCACGTCTTACCAGAGTTTCTATGTCGGTGAGACCGCTCATGATGTCGCTATTGGCGATCTTGATTTGGATGGTTACCAAGACATCGCAGTCGCTGTCATTAACGGAATTTATTTTCTTAAGAACATGGGTGACGGTCAATTCGTGCGCGCAGATCGCTTCGACGACATCATAGAGGCAACCAGTATTATCAAGCTCGCTGATCTCGATATGGACGGCGATCTGGACATTGTCGTGAGCGCCTATTCGAACTCCTCAGGCGGACGGTCTATTGTATACCGATTCACGAATTACACGAGGTAGCCTTGGAGAAGTAGATTCTAACGGATTCGGCGTGCCGTTTTGGAGTCCAATTATTCGCACAGACGTTGGGCACAGATTTCAGGTTGAATCCGGCTTAACTGTGATTCATCCATTGTGCTACCCTTTCCTCTACGATGACCTGAGGAGTGCAATATCGTTGGCGAGACTGATCGATTATCTTGATTCTGTGTGATGGTGCATTGTTCATGATCTCTGGAAGCGTTTTCGCACTAAACGGCTTTGATGTCGAACCGTCGATAGAGAGCTTCATGTAGACGCTATACTGTGGGAGTTCCTGAAGGTGGTGAGTGTCGAACTCCGGGTAGAATTCCTTTTCTAGAATCTCGGCGTCCTCTGAGCCGGAAGTGAATGCGATCAATGTCCCCACGTTTCCCAAAATTGCGGAGGCCATGTCTTCGGGCAATTGGGAAATAAACTGGTTGGCCATTCCGGCCATGTTCAATCGGTATTTTCGTGCCTCGGAGAGAATGGGAGGAAAGTCGTCAGTTATAAACGATTGTAGTTCATCGATATAGAGATAGAAATCTCGACGCTCATCCTCTGGTTGTTTCGCCCGCCGCAATGCCGCCAGATAGAGCTGAGTGACCATGAGAGATCCCAGCAGACTTGAATTATCCTCTCCAATCCGGCCCTTGGAAAGGTTCATGATCAATATTCCCCCCTTATCCATGACCTCTGCCAAGTCAAACCTGGTTTTGGTTTGTCCTACAATGTTCCTGATGAGCGGATTACTCAGAAACTGACCTACTTTATTCTGAATAGGGGAAATGGTTTCGGTTCGAAACACTTTGGGATATCCTTCGAATTCCATGGTCCAGAAGTGCCGTACCACCGGGTCCTTGATTCCTTTGACGATCTGAGCGCGAAATAGGTCGTCGACAAGCATTCGAGTTACCGCCAGAAGTGTGTGGCCAGGTCGTCCTAAGAGCGCGAGCAGGGTGTTGCGAAGTACATATTCGAGCCTGGGTCCCCATGAATCTGCCCAAATCTTCTTGAACACCTGGACTAGACCTGAGGCGACTAAGTGCTTCTGAGCGGGGTCAAAGTGATGCAGGGGGTTGAAGGCGATGGGGAAGTCAGTATCGCCTGGGTTGAAATAGATTGTCTCGTTGATCCGCATCGGTGGGATGTAGTCTAGCAGGCGTTCCGCAAGATCGCCATGGGGATCGAGTAAGGCGATGCCGTTCCCGTTCCAAATGTCCTGTACCAGGCAGTTCAATAGCAGGGTCGATTTTCCCATGCCGGTTTTGCCCACGATGTAGGTATGCCGCCGGCGGTCGGCTTTCTTTATTCCGAATTTACGCCTCACATTCCGGTAGTCGGTCTGCCCGAGTATGGTCAGTTCTTCTCTTGCCATGTGATTATGCTACCGCAAGCAGAGTCACCGGGGGAGGGAGGAAAAGTTGTCACTTCCGGCAATTGATTGCCTCTGTGGTTCACTTATTCTCCAAGGGCAAGGCTCCGTTTCACCAGTGGTTTGGTGACCGGAGCATCAGCCCTTTCCCAATCAAACTTAATCCACACACATCTCAGAAAGGAGAACTTCATGAGAAACGGCAATCCCGTGACGACAATCGAGATCAAGGACAAGCAAGGCAGGGTCGTGGCGACCAAAGAGGTTGTCACGTACGCTGGCTTGCTCAATCGAGCCCACCAGGAAGGTCTCAAAAAGGTAATAACCAAGCTGCTTCAGACCCCTTCCAAGGACAATGAAATGACCGCGATTTCTATGGCAAAAGTGGTGACAGACAAGGGGATATTCATTGAGTGCGGCGATGCCAATCCAGGCAACGTCAATTCGAGGTTCGTCCCCCACATTATCCGTATGTCCCTCACTCGGGCAAAAGCCCGCGCCATGCGAGATGCGGTCAACGTCGGCATCATCTCGCTTGAGGAGCTGGCTGAAGAATTCGGTAACGGCAATGGCAGTGCCAACGGCGACCGAGGTCAGGATTCATCCAAAGGCCAAGAGCTCAACGGTGACAGTGGCGCCCCTATGACACCCTCGCAGAAGAGGTACCTCTTCAAGCTGCTTTCGCAACAGGGGAAATCCGATGAGGAGGCGAAAACCTGGCTGATTGAGGCGTTCGACATCGAGAACCTCAAGGACATCACCAAGAAAATGGCAAGTGATATGATCGATCACTTGCTGCTCACCGCAGAACTGACTGAAGACCAGGCAAAAGACTGAGAGAGGAGGAGAACATGTCGAATCTGTACGATGCCCATCACCAATGGGCCACGCGGCCGCCGGACCAACGATTCGCATCACTTGACGACTTACTTGTTCATGTGTCGAATCGCCGTAAAGGCTCAAGCGAGGAGTTACGCAATCTTCGCACCCTGGATGTCAAGCTTGCGCCGGACGGCAATCTCGGTATCAACGGCGAATCTCCACTGGCTGCATTCACCAACTGGTCGTTTGGTCAGTTGGCACGGACTGTCGGGGCTCCGGCAGGTTATCTGCGATGTCTTTCGCCAGATTTGGCCCGTGACTGCCTGCGAGATGGTCTAGGCAAGTCTCGCGGCGATACCAAGCTCATGATTCGAGAGACTTTCAACGGCTCCGGTTCTGCTCAGGCCGCCGCCTTCACCAGTGCTACTTATGGTCGGATATGGGACGCTGACGTCCTCTCCAGTTTAATCGAGGCCGTCGCAGATTCCGGTTGGCATGTGCCCCCGGCACGGGATAGCAACGACTCGGAAAATGCTGGACTCTACGCCTCTGACCGGGACATGTTCGTCTTCTTGATCAATGACGAAAAGCCAGTCGAAGTCGGCAACGCACGTCTTGGCCGCGGCTTCTTCTGCTGGAACTCGGAGACCGGTTCTGCGACGTTCGGACTCACCACTTTCTTGTACAACTACGTGTGTGAAAATCATGTCGTCTGGGGTGCTGAGGAAGTGACTGAACTTCGGATTGTCCACCGGACTTACGCCATTGACCGGTTCTACAGCCAGGCCTTGCCTGTCCTGAACCGCTTTGTGGAGAATCAGGCTGAGGCGGTAAGGATCGAGAACATGGTTCACTCGGCCATGCTCCAACCGGTTGCCCCAGACCTGCCGAGGCTTCTCAAGTGGTCCGAAAACCGCCCGTTCACCAAGCGCGAGATCACTGGCGCATGGGAAGCCGGCATCGCAGAAGGGGATGACCCGACCACGGTCTGGGGGCTTGTACAGGGACTTACGGCTTTTGCACGGAAGATGAAACACACGGATTCTCGTGTGAATCTGGAGCGCCGCGCTGGGGCACTATTGAAAGCGTAATAAGAATGAAGGGAAAGGGTACATTCTGAGGGTTCGAAACCATCTATCGAGCCCTCATTTTTTTCTGGAAACCCAGGACGATTGTGATTATAATTAGGTAAGCTTTGCGTCAGCGATGACAGGTAGGGAAGTCTCTCAACATACAGGAGAAAACTCCCGACCCAGCATTTGACGCGTAATTGATGTCGTCGGATCCTGGCGAATTGGTTACACCTCAAGGCTCCATTGCGCCAACACAGGTGAAGAGGCTGGTGCAAATGTGCTGAGTGCACCTGGAATGAACGACAGCTTATGTATAGCTGTCGGACTTCGCCGCGTAGTGTATGTACATAAAGGAAATCGGATGGGGAACTGAAGATTGGATCGCAGAAATTCCCGATTGTCTGATTCACTACAACGGCGACAGGTTTTTGGTGCCAAGAAGGTTTGTCAATGATATGCGACATGAGGCAGTAGAGCAGACGATGAAAGGGGGAGGCCGTGCGTTCCGTGGCACCTATCGAAGTACCAGCAGCCAAGTCAAAGTTCCACATTGAGATTGTCGTGGCTAATGTTGGTTGGGCAGTAACCCTACTAGTGACTTTGGCAACAGCGAATCAGAATATCAACTCGACATTCAGGGTTGTGCTGTGGTGTTTTGTCGCTATTACGTTTGGCATAACAATGGTCTTCTCGATCATTCCTCTGTTTCACAAGCTTCGGTCCCTGAACCAGGTCCGTTTGCAGAAGAAGTTGCACCAAAGGCAGCTAGTAGCCCTTTCTGAGGTTCTTAAGAACGCGAAGCCGTTTTTTGCGAGTAATCTAGTTCATTCTTTACAATATTACTTGATGTCACTCTGCACCGAATTCGTCCAGAATCAGAGTGTGCATCCTTTACTGAAAGGACTTCACGAGAAGATGATGATACTCGATGGTTGGCATCGTACTCTCATGAGAGCTGTGAGTAGCAAACGAATCTCCGACCAACAGCGCCAAGCGCTCATATTGGACATAGTCGGGTTCTACCGAGCGCTCTCTAATGTTGTGTTTGAGCTGAACCAACTTGAGCTACCTACGACGCCCGGGTTGAAAGGCAGAGACAACGAGCATAAGATCCTGAAAGAGAAGTTTAACGATCACTTGGGCCAACTTGAAAACGTTCTTGATGATGCACGGAAGATGAGTCCTGAACTTCCCTATGGGGGATTCAATCGTCTGTGAGAAATTGCCGAGTCGCGGTGCGCTGTCGCGCAAGTATGAGCGTTGAAGACTCAAAAAACGGTTGACTGTGAATTACGACGACGTCAGAACCGATGAAGAGTTGAACAAGAAACTGGCTCCGTACGAGAAGTGCCCCTGGTTGCCTGGTTCCGTTGATACGTAAACTGATACGAAAGCGATTGCGATGAAGCATATTGCCTCGGCAAAGGCACCATTCGGAATTTGGGTAGGGTAACACTCTAGGAGGCGGACAATCACCCGCAATTTGAGAATTGGGCTAATTGTGCAGGCAGTCTCTCTCAGTAGAATTGCAGCCGCGGCGGCATTTCTGTGGACTGCTCAATCCAATGCCCCCACCATTCTGACAAGTTCATTGTATATCTATGCTTGTCTATCTGATCTTCTCGACGGCTGGCTTGCTCGTCGTTGGAGCGTTGAATCGAAGATTGGGCAGAGTGTAGATCTCTTCGCTGACAAGTTCTTAACAATTGTTTCAGCGATATACGGAATTATTCACTCTATGCCTATGCTGCCCTGTATGATAATCGTATCGAGAGAAATGTTCCTGTTGTCAATGAGGTCTGCTTCTTCTTCAACTGCTCGGTTGTTCCCACCCCGCCGAATTGCTGGCGGTTTGACAGCCGCGGGGATATGGCTAACCACTTTCATCTTACACATATCGTCCAGAAATGTGTTGAGATTGTCGACAGAAACCCTTAGCCTGCTCTTTTGGATTGCAGGAATTATAGCGGCCAGCACTCTGCTATCGAAGTTTTGGCATTGTCGGACGCCGTTAAAGCTACTACTCGATGAGCCAACAGCAGGAGAACTTGAAAAGGATGATGACTGACTGCGTATCAGCGTTCAATCTGTGTAGTTATTCGTTAAATGAGGGCCAACGGTACAAGCGGAAGTATGAGTAGGGCGTCGAATGTGGTCATTCTCAACATTACGTAATGCGACGATGTCGCAAAACAAGGCGGACTTCGCAACCATGATCTTCATGCCTAGAAATGACAAACACTTACGAAAGGGAAAGCAGCATGCCGCAAATTGAAACAGGCGTTTACGATCAATTAACCGTTAAGCAATTCGAGATTCTGGCGGAATTGTGGAAGAGAAGAGACGAAATGCGAATTGCATTTCTCAAATTCTACGTTAGCTTCCTAGCAGGTCTTGTAGCCATCGCGGGGTACTTACTCAAAGACCGGATAGGAGAACTAAAACTATCACAGATTCTAGATTCAACTGTTGTGAGCTGTTTGGCCGCAATGGCATTTTTGGTGGGGATGTTTACCTTCTTGCTAGTACTGTATGTGCGCAGACACAATCTAAAATGTATCTATTGCATGGAACAGATTGCAGCCGCCTATGAGGAAGAAAACAAGTTCTCCTTAGCGGGAGTTGTTCGAGAACTCCGGCCAAGGCTACGAGCGTTAGGTGGTATTGACTTCAGCAACGCATTGTTGATCACACTCATGAACATAATGGCTTCTACAATTGCGGCAGTTGCTTGGTCTCAAGAATTCAAAAGCCTCCCGGCGCTAGTAGCGGTGTTAAGCTTCACTTTGCATCTTCTTTTGTTCATCTGGATTCTACGAGATCAGGCAGTCGAATTCCCTAACCAGAAATTGGTCCAGTCCACGGGGTGAGGTCAACTACGAAACCGTGAGGTTATGACTGGACCAAAGAATAAGGGAAGGTCACTCTCAGCACATAAGCGAAGAAGCCAAGGAAGCGATAAGTCAACGACTGCATTTAGATACGTAAATGCAGGCGGGATTACTGCTACTACGTCCTCTCCAACACCAGATCCAGACGTGCCCGTAACTTGCTAAATTGTATTCTAGTTACGGTACATACTTACTGAAGTCAACCTTGCAAAGCACACCAATCTTTCGAACCGTAGTCAGCAATACATTAGCATCTGCTCCAATATGAGCTCCAAGTTGCAGCAAATCTCCCACAAACAACTGCAAATGAGTATCCCGAGAATTGTCGCTAGTGATCTCTTTGACCAAGTAGTCTAAACATTGCAGCACTCTCGGCGCTTCGCTATCTTCTTTGCCTTCCAGCGTTTTGATTAATTCGGTACCATTGATAAGTAACTCTTTCAGTACCTCGACCAGTTCCTTACCGGCGTCACAGCCCTCAATAATATTGAAACAGTCTTCTATTTCATCTGCGACAGTCACCGGAGCCGATATCGTTGAGCCATCACCCACAGTAATAATTTTCTCTCCTTCTAACGAAGTATATTGCCCAACATTTTCGATAAAATTGATATGGTAAGGCATGATCTGGGCGAAGTTGTTCGGATGGTTTTTCTGAAGCTCCTGCTCAATTATCAATTCGACAGCTTTCATGTCGCTAATCATCTTGTAGATCTTGACCGACTCACTGCTTTCCATGCAAATCGTGTCGGATCTCCTTTGCTGCAATTTCACCAGATCTTGATATTTGTGAAAATATGGTTTATCTGTCTTTAGACATTGACTGCACTTGCAGGGGATGTACTTGTCGTATTTCAAATTCGTATATGAAGCATGAATGGTGTCGAAGACAAAAATTATGTTTGACATTAGATCAGACTTGCGGTCTCCGGAAATGCGGATTTCTATCTTAGCTCTTTCCATGTATTCAATTATTTCCGCCCTAGTACTGTCACGTTCGATTATTACACCGCTTCGCCACACCAATCGTTGATCCTTAATATATTGATGCATGTCGACAATAAAACGAGTAATGATCCCTTTTGGCATGAATTCATAAACGTACTTCAAATAAAGGTTGTCAGTCGACTCCCATTCATAGTCGGGACGGGAAGTATCAAGAAGCTGCGGTGCTATATATCTCTTGTCATTATTTGGTAAACGATAACAAAGGTGAAACTTCATCATTAACTGCAGCAATTCAATCTGTTTATCGCAATACATTGGGTCATCCCAGATGTGAGTCAAATCTTCAAAGCTGAATTCACCCTTATTATTCTTGACACCTTTGTTGTCGAGCACTCTGTAAACAGCGTCAGTACCCCAAGTCGGTGATAGAATGATCGTCTTGCTCAAATAGGGATCATCTTGATAGTGTAGGCATACACCAAGGTCGTGAAGATATCTGCTCAGCTGCAAACTGTCTTCTTTACTGGCAAATCCATTCTCTTCGCATATGTGGATGTACTCATCGACGCCAATATAGTTCTCTTCACGGGCTTCGAGGATCTCCCTCACTTTCTTCCAGGTTGTCGGCAGAGTAGTCTTCACGTGTGGCAGTTGAGTCATATGATATTCAACAGAGTGTATAATTTCGTCGAGTCCTCTATTGTCACTGAAATTCGAGGCTATGATCTCCTTTATGTTAGGAAACGTAATTCTCAGTTTGCGTTCGTCTAGTTCAACTTCCCTGTCATTTTTTTCATTCTTCACGAGAATTACGGGACTCTTATGCGAGAGCAGACTAAGAATATCCAACCAATAGTAAAGATTAGCATCTTCTTTCCTGCTCTCTGCGACCACAATATAAAGTGAGCTCTTGGTAAGAAAAAACTGATGTGTCGCGTGATAGATCTGCTGCCCACCGAAGTCCCAGATATTCACCTGAAAATCTTTGTCGTCATCGAGCTTGAAGAACCACGTTGAGATATCGATGCCATAGGTCGTGCCTATGTCTGTTTGTAGTACATAGTCTTTGTCGAGGAGCTTTCGGGCAAGCGTGGTCTTGCCCGCTCCTCCTTCGCCAACAATCAAAAGTTTTGCTTCGTATATCGCTTCCAGCCCTCTGTCTAGTAGCTGGCGATAGTAGTTAGCAATGTCACTGATGCCTTTCTTCACAACTTCCATTGGTGGAGTGTCTAGAGGATTCCCTGCTACGTCTATGAACTTGAGACATTTCAGCTCACATATCGATGCATCAATGCGTAGGAGTCTGTTGTTTCTTATTAACAAGAAGGCAAGCGAGGGCAGACTCCATAGTTCATTAGGCAGATTGTCGATTTGATTGTTGTTTAGGATCAACGAAGTAAGATTAGTCAGTTGGGTGATCGCGAGCGGCAATTGCGTGATCAAGTTGTTGGAAAGGTTAAGACACTTTAGGTTCTTGAGAAGTCCGATTTCCTCGGGAAGTTCACTGATGCAATTACCGCTGAGGTTCAAGTAGGATAGTTTGGACAATCTTCCAATCTCGCTAGGGATAACCTCAATCTCATTACCAGACAAATCTAGATGTTCAACTTCTGGAAGGAGCGCGCATTTCGGGAACTCCTTGAGCTGTCTATGAGACTGAAGAATCGAAGTGCCACATGTTTGTTCTTTGTATAGATAGACCGTTTCACCTGTGTAATCCAGATCACGAGACATTTCTCACTCCTCGATGCTTGTCAGGTTAATCGAATTAGTACTAACCGAAGATAGCTTGGATCTTTTCGATTATGATGAGAATGGGTAAGGCGATGGTTCCGATATCCTTCGCCGAGGCTATTATTGAGTCAATGGCTTGTTTGACAATATTCCTTCTAGGTTGCTCTTTGGTGACTTCTTTGACAAGGTAATCCGCATCCTGAGCCATTTCTACCTTATGCGCGATGATCTTCTCATCGTTAACGTTTAATTCAGATATGGCGACTAACAACAGTTCCAAGAGCTCCTGCAATTCTCCACCGATTTTAGAATTAGCCAAAGTATTAAAACTGTTCGAAATACTCTCTGCAGCCGTAATTGGCGCAGAAACGTTGGCACCGTCGCCGATCGAAATAATCTTGCGAGATTTGTCCATTTGCGTACCCTCACTCTGTTGCGCTCTGTCAAGTCAGAGCCTGATTTTGCTAAAAAACTTTCGCCACCCAAGAACTCCCCTAAAGAATGAACTAAGTTGAAGTTCTCAAAGCATGCATAATGGGAGGTATTGCTGACAGCAACACATATCACCCTCTATGACTACTATGGTTCTCTATTAGGTCTAAATAACAGCTCTGGTTGTCAGCTGTCAATATTTTCTTTTCATGCGAACGGACAAGAACGGCGAATTGAGCTTGCTTCTCACATATCTCCAGTTGATTTTGTGATATGAGTGGCCAACCTAGCGATCAGCAGATCGAGACCGCTTTCAGGCTATTGATGGAGCTCTTGGACTACATCTTCAGTTACGACGGGCCGTTTCAAGAAGGCTTAGGGGACAAGTTTGTCGAACTCTATGAAAGGTCGAGAGCTCTGGATTGGCGTAGCGTTTATGGCGATCCAGAAGAACCAGAGAAAGAGTTACTGGGAGTCCGACATGGGGCTTACCAGATTTAGTGAAAATATCGAGATTGACTTGATGATTGAAATGCTTAAGAAGATGTTGGACCTTCTGCATGACAAGATCAAGCATACTCACCCGACACGATTGATGACAAAGGTGTTGGAGAATCAAGTACCTTAAATGTTGTTAACAAGGTCGTTCAATGTGATGTTTTCTTGCCAAATAGAATTTCAAGAATCCTTACCTCATATACCCTAAATGGAACAGAGTAGACAGCCGTTTGAATTCCTGAATACCAACAGTGTCCATCTATCGATCCCTTTCTGTTAAAGATCTTAGCGGGTGATGCCCCACGACCTTTATCCTTCCTTGGTCCATGACTCCCGGAAGGGAGGTATCTCCCGCGTACCCTAAAGCACTCCACCAATCCAAAATCCCCTCAATTGCCGACTTTGGCAACTTTTTTGGATTTCGGTGGATAAGTTGGAGTGGAAGGCGACATTACAGTTGCCGACAAAAAAGGTGTTAACATGTTGTAATTCTTAATGTTTACGTCCAATTCGGCCCGTTTTTGCGATAGCTCGAAAATTACTTGACAGATGGCTTCTTCTATGATATTATGTTCCCATAATGGGAACATAATATTTGGTAAACAAAATTTGCATGATCATAGTGGGTTTGAAAATGCTGGTGGATTTCAAGGAAATACATGCCGATTCCGCGAATCAAGTTGACGCATGGATCTCTGAGGTCAAGTCTGCCACATGGAGGACGCCAATGGACATTAAAGGACGATATCCAGCGGCAAGCATCCTCAAAGACAATGAAGTTGTCTTTAATGTGAGGGGAAACAGATACCGGGTACTCGCCTATGTCGCGTACAAAACGGGAGTCGTCCAAGTCAAGAAAGTTGGGACACACGATGAGTATATGAAATGGTAAAGGATTGAGCATATGGCCAATAGAATAAAAGTGATAAGAACGGAGGAGGATTACAATCAAGCACTCGAACTGCTCGAGAAATTAGTGCTGAGTGATCCCGAACCTCATTCGGACGAGGGGGAGCAACTTAGTCTACTTGCGACACTCATTCAAGACTATGAAAGCAAGAACTTTCCTGAGTCGTTACCGGATCCTGTTGAGGCGATTTTGTATAGGATGGAGCAGCAGGGTTTAAAACCCATTGATTTGGTGCCATACATAGGAGAACGAAGTCGAGTCTCCGAGGTTTTATCGGGGAAAAGACAGCTTACGCTTGACATGATCCGGAAGCTTGAGGCGGGGCTTGGGATACCGGCAAAAGTGTTGATTCAAAGACGAGATGATAGCGGAACATTAAGCTACGGTAGTTGGAGTACGCGATTGTTGAATCTAATGGCAAAACGTGGTTATTTTGGAAAGTTGACATTGAAAGAACATGGAAAGGTCGAGCTTCTTCAGAGATTTTTTGCTTCAGTTGGCGTCGAGTCACAACCAGCCGCCTTGCTTCGCAGAACGAGTTACCGAACCTCCGTTCTAACAGATAAGCATGCACTGTCTGCATGGTATACACGAATCATTCAACAGGCTCAGAAAGTGAAAGTGGAGACGATTTATAAAGCTGGTTCATTAGATCTTGCATATATGAAAGACTTGGTGAAACTGAGTTGTCAGGAACGGAGTCCCATTCTGGCTCAAGATCGTTTGAAGGAAGCTGGGGTGATTCTCATAGTAGAGCCGCACTTGCCAAAGACTTACCTTGATGGGGCAGCAATAATGACAGAACGCGAGAATCCGATAATTGGGATGTCATTAAGACATGATCGGCTGGATAACTTTTGGTTCACTCTGATGCATGAACTCGCGCACATTGTCCTTCACTATGATAATTCCGATTTTGAAATATTTCTTGATGAAAAAGTGCAGGATAGAGATCGGATGGAATTTTCTTCGGAACAACTGGAGAGGGAAGCAGATGGACTTGCTGAAGAGTCAATACTTCCAAGAGAGAAATGGGAGATTAGTCCTGCCAAAGTAACGCCATCTGCTATGGCTGCTCAGAGCTTGGCAAACGAGCTTGGTATAAACGTCGCCGTCATTGCCGGCATCATCAGATATAAACATGAGAATTACTTCTACTTACACAAGCTCGTAAACGATCCAAAGTCAAAAGTTCGGTGGTTATTTCCAAAAGTCTTTAGCGATTCTTAAGTATGGAAGCACGTAGACCCTATGTCCCAATAGTCCGCTGGAGACCAGCGGAGATAAGAGCAATAAAGCAACTCAATGGAATATGCAAGGCTAGCATCAAGCCAGTATTTGAGTTCATTTTGCCTCCTCCCACCACGGACAGGAAAGACTACAAAAAAGTCCTTGAAGACTCAAAGACGAAATTCTTACGTAAGCTTCCGAAGATTGCGAAGCAGATGTTAGATTGTTGGGGAATCGAATCTGCATTTATTGATGTGCATTTACTTGATGGTGATATTCGGCCAACGGCATTCGACAGTATACTATCTAGTACAAGAAACCTCGGTATATCGACGATTCCTGTCACTTACATTGTGCCAGTAGAAAGCTCGCGGGCCGATATTGATGTGAGAAGACTGGCAGTGAACTTCGCCAATCGAAGTGAGCAAGGACTGTGTATTCGAATTGATATATCACACTTCGGACCACAATTGTCTCAAGCGATTGAGAAATTTGTAAAGGATGAAGCTCTGGATATTACCAAGACTGACCTATTAGTAGATCTAAAGGTCATCGATAGTCAACCTGCTGGAGAAGAAGTGGCAAGCCAAATATCTCAGTTGCCGTATCTTGTGGAATGGCGTTCAATAATATTAGCCGCCGGCTCATTTCCAAGGGATTTATCCAATTTTGAAAAGCATGGTCACTATACGATTCCAAGGCATGAGTGGCACACTTGGTACCATATGATCAAACAGACGGGACTGGAGAGGCAACCGCTGTATTCGGACTACACGATTCAGCATCCGATACACTACGGACATATTCCAGGCGCTAACCCGAGTGCTAGCATTCGCTATACGCAACATGAGACTTGGGAGCTATTCAGGGGAGAAGGATTGAGGAACGAAAAGGGCGCCGGATTCAAGCAATACTCAGGACTAGCTAATCTATTGATGACCTCGTCTTTTTTCAAGGGTATGGACTACAGTTTTGGTGATGCCTACATCTATGAGAAGGCCACATCAAGAGATGACCATACAGGGACTCCCCAGACTTGGCTTACCGCAGGAATCAACCATCATATAACATTGGTTGTGGATCAGATCGCCAATCTTGCCTAGATACGAGTTGGACATGAACTCTATTTTTCAGAGTATCTATATCCATTGAATTCACCAATTTTTCGTAAATAAACCTTCGAGGTTTGCTCTTGAAACCCTTGGCTTCATCTTTCTCCTGTAATAATGTCAGTGCTTCTCCTCTCCAGAGTAATTTTGCCAGCGAGAGGGCGCTCTGCCCCACGTTTTCTATCTCACCCCTGATAGTGTGAAAAACAACTTGATTAGCTTCATCAATTACCGCTATTTTCAGCCCCCACCATTCCGGGATAATATGCAATGCGTGGTACAGGTGACGCTTACCTACGACGAGCGTAATTTTGTCAAATACAGAGCTGAATTGCTTCGCCTGTTCCGGCAGGCGATCAAGTGTGTCAAGATCACTCTTGATTTCATATCCATGCAAAATCCCATTTACAACAGCGACGTCGATCCTTGTAGTACCATGACGGACACCAAATTCTTGGAATATCCGTGCGGCCGTTTCACCACTCGCATAAGCCCTTATCTCTTTAGCAAGCAGTTTGAGTAGCGCAGCGCGAATCATTTTGTCGTTTGTTGCCAGCATGTAGTTTTCTGCTATTCAGATTCTTCAAACTGATATAGATTAAATATAGCATACAAGCGAAGTCCAGAAAAAAGTTGCGGATTCTTGGCCTATGACCCCTGAATACTATGATTCATTCGTCGGCAACTTTTCCTCCCTCCTCTGGGTTTTCGGGATCGTTTAGACTTAGTTGTGTGAGACAGAGTTCGAAAATCCAATTTGTGACGCAGTTTTCTACAAAAGGTTCGAACGTCCTTCACTAGCCCGAAGGAAACCCGAAACTTGGACTGTCAAAATCACGTGTTTTCTTAAGGAATCGGCACGGTTCGAAGACATTCGTGTTCCCGTAGGGGAATTGGAAATTCAGCATTCGTCAATGAGTTTGGGTCCGTGAAAATGAGGTTCCTGTGATATAATTGGCAGTTCGATTCAAGGGATTTGAAGATTTCTCGTCTTTCGGCTTGCGTTCCCGTCTCAAACCGCCGTCTTCCTGAGACAGCGAGATTGACGAATCGGCAGACCCGATTCTGGATATCCTTGAACAGGTGCTCCTGGCCGGCAATATTCTCCAGCAATTCCCGTCGTTTGATCAGCAGCCTGTGTTTCTCGCGTTTGAATTCCTCATCGGTGATAAGGGAGCGATCAGAATTTGCCGAGGACAAGTGGAGCGCCAGCAAGCCGCTTATCTGATGATCCGCCTCTCGTAGATTTGCCTGCAAGGTTGCAAAGGGCGGCCTGTTTTTCAGCTCCTGAGCCAGGATCCGATTCTGAAGTTGATTCATTTGGCGTGCTGCCTCATGGACTGGAATCTCAATGCTTGCCAGATACGCGGAGGTTTGAGCGACTATTTCGGGTTCAGTGATTGACCTCTGCCTACAGCTAGGGTCTTTGCTTCTCGTACAGTAATAGTATTTGTATGTACGCCTTTCTCTGGTCGACTTGATAAACTTTGACTTTCGTTCGGCGGTAACGGCCGAGCCGCATTCCCCGCAGGTGAGGCAACCAGTGAACGTGAAATCATGGCGAGCACGTGCCTTTTTCACCCCTCGGTGGATATAGGCTTGGACCTGAGAAAACTCCCGATAGGTTACCATCGGCTGGTGTTTGCCTTCGAAGAGCTCACCGTTCCAGGTGAAGTGACCGTAGTAGAACGGATTGGAGAAGAGACCACACAGAGAGGAGTAGCTGAGGGTCAGTCCCAGATGCTCGGCGTATTTGTGGAGCAGGGACAGGGGGTAGGGGTTTTCAAGCATCCGTTTCCAGAGCTTTCTGACCTTGTCAAATGTGCGCGGATCGGGCACGATTTCCCGAAGGCCCTTTCGATACGGGCCCGAGGGTTTGTAGTCCAAGGGTGCTTTTCCAGGGCGCCAACCCAAGCGGACCTTCTCGCGAAGACCACGTTTCACGTTTTCCGAGAGATCATCCACGTACTTCTTGGCGATAAGAAAATCAAGGCCGGCGATGAACAGGTCCATGCTTGTGCTGACATAGGCGGCCCGTGGTGTCCGGATTTCTCGGATTATTCCGTCTTGCAGCATCTGGGTCAGGGTGGCGGCATCCTGGAGGTTCCGGGCCAGCCGGTCCAGATGCCAGCAGAGAACAACCCCACTTGGATGCCTCTTGAGGTCTTTCAACATCCTGTCGAATTCAGGTCGGCCAGGCTTGCGTGCGGATTGGGACTCCTGGTATACTACTCCGATTTCAAAGCCACCATGGTGGGCAAGAGCCGTCAGTTCGGCTATCTGGGACTCGATCGAGAGGGCCTGGCGGTCCTCGGATTCGGTGGATTTTCGGCATAAATAGTGATTGATTTCATAGATTTAGCAAGTTATTGAAATAGCACTTCGGCCGAACTCAGAAAATCGAAGTTGTAATTATAGCTTGATTAGGACATAATTGTGTGTGGTGATCAGCAAATTAGAACATGAAATCTAAACAGGGTTGGCTCGCTTCCGAGAATCCGCTGGTCCCCGAGAGCCTGTCTCTCATTTGGTTTGAATTCTGCTAACTAAAATAGGTGGACAAATGTCTATTATCAGGGCAATTGAAATTCGACACTTCCGATCTGTCTATCGTTGTAAGCTGACTGACTTGAAGTCTATGAATGTCTTCGCCGGATCAAACGACTCTGGAAAGTCGAATATCCTCAGAGCACTGAATCTGTTCTTCAATGGTGAGACTTCCTTCTTGCAGCAGTTTGCGTTCAACCAAGACTATTCCAAGCTAGCATTAAAGGAGGCTCGCGAGAAGAAAAAGGGTAGACAGTTTATATCCATAACAATTTGGATCGATGTAGAGTCAATAAAAGGGAAAGCTGAGCTTAAGCGATTCCTCAAGAGCCAAGCTGAATCTCTGTGGGTCAAACGAGAATGGTGGAAGTATGAAGACACGTATCGGGAAGAACTGCCGCCATTCATGTCAAGTGCGAGTCAGGGTCTCAAGAGATCACTGAGTGTATTGTTGACTCAGATAAAGTTTATCTACATCCCGGCACTTAAGAGCGCAAATGTCTTTTCTTACGTACTGTCAATAGTTGGGAATGAGGAAGGGATTTTCATAGATCAGGCTGCAAAGGACAATTTAAATTCACAAATTGCAGGCTCGGCGCACAATCTTGCAAGAGACTTTCAGGAATTGACTGACATAGACACGAAAGTATCTCTACCGATCACGCTTGACTCATTCTGGTCATCCCTACAAGTTGCGACCAATTTTGCCGAGGAAAAAGGGCAGGAGGGTCTGCGAGGCAATCCTGAGGATTACATGATTGCGTTGGACGCGCGGGGGGAAGGTATTAAGAGCATATTTACGCCAGTTATCTTGGGCTGGCTGGCTACAAACAACCCAAAGGTATATTGGATTTGGGGTATAGACGAACCAGAAAATTCGCTTGAAGCGTCAAGATGTATATCTTTGTTTAGGAAGTTCATAGAGTACTCCAAACACTCTCAGATTTTCGCGTCATCTCACTCACCAGTCTTTATCTTTCCCAACGCGAGCATAGATGTCGACAATTTTCAGACATTAGTTACGACGCAGGAAAGTGGGGGTGATACACGATTTAGAGAAATTGACTCGCAAGATAGCAGGCTAAAGGACAAGCTCCTAAAGGCATTTGGGGTCGATTATGGTACATTCCTGAACACTCAGCAAGAGTACTCGGTTAAGTTGCAAGAGATGCAAATTGAGAGTGATCAAATTAAGGAGAAGTTGCAGAATCTCCAGCGCCCAGTTGTTTTTGTTGAGGGTGAATTGGACTTGCGGTACTTCCAACGGGCAGTAGAACTGTTCTATGACGGTGCATTTGTGGCAGACGTGCGGTGGATCGGTGATCATGATGGCACATCAGGTCAGGCCAGGTTTACAGGGAAAGATGCTCTTGATAAATTTAAGGCATTTGCAAAGTCTAATCCGGAGTTCATCGGCATGCCAGTCGTACTTCTGTACGATGTAGATACGGGAGTGAGTCCTCAAGAGGAAGGACGGGTCCTGAGTTTCTCGCCAACCCAAAGGCCTAATAGCCGTTATGCGACGGGGAGC
Organism: uncultured Ignavibacteriales bacterium; assembly: GCA_964371785.1. Lineage (GTDB taxonomy): Bacteria > Zixibacteria > MSB-5A5 > GN15 > FEB-12 > CAVQCT01. Next base: position 25,723 of record CAYJOL010000013.1, read on the forward strand.
GAGCACCTACTTACCCTCCCCGACGGTTTCAATTACGATGCGTATTTCAGCGAATCCACGCGTACTCAAGGCGACAAAACGACCACCATAAGGTCTCTAGATAAAACGCGGCTGTGCTCACACATTCTGGAGAAGTATAGCACCGATGAGCAAGAAGAGATCTTAACCGAATTCAAGAATGAGCTGGAACGCGTGAAAAGGTTTGTAGGGGACAATACCGCAGATTGAAAACCGCTTCCGTCATTTCGAAGCAGAGTTGAGGCTAATCAAAAGGCGCCAGGTCTCCTCATTAAATGATCGAGAGAACTTCTAACTAACTTGCCCTGACTTCAAGCAAGGGGCCTTATATTTGAGGCTTGAAGTAGGGACTAATTGTATTGTCGTGGTCTCGGGGTTATAATTCATTGTGTTCCGGAGCAACAGGAGCATGTTTATCAAGTTGGATGTTGTAAGAATGCGGCACGGATTAACTACCGCGGCTATCATCTGCCACAATGAGGTTTTAGCAAGGTAAGATTATGAACCTAATAACAGAGACACGTCATCTGATTAATGACTTCCACAAGAATCAATCATCCGCAATCGAGGTATTGCGGAAGCACGCAACGGTCCTGACGAAGGCGTCTCGCCAGATTGAACGTTCTTGGAGCGGATCGTATGCCGGCTGGCATGGTCAAATGTATTTTATGGACTTTCAGATACCGGATGTTGACCAGAGATTCAGTGAAGAGTGGGGCGGAATAAATGGTATCCCGGATGGATGGCAAGAGCAGCAGCCGGAAGAGGTAATTGCGAAGATTGATGAGATAGTCGGGGATGAATTCTCCACTGAGACATTTGAGAAACTTACGAATGAATTTAGGAAGACGATTGAGCAATTTCGGGACAAGATCGTGCTTGCGCTCTCCATAGTGCAATTTACGTCTGCAATGGAGAGAGAAGAGGAACTGTTTCGGCAAATTGAGAAGGTTGATGTTAATAGTTTCAAGAGTACGTATATCAAGAATAACTTACCAGGGACTCTTATGTCCCGTGACACTGAAGCTCTTCGACAGGGTACATGCGTCCCGGTTTGGCTTTACTATAGCGGCCTTGCATGGGAGGCCGAACAACTGTGCGATACGGCTGAGGAGTTGCAGAAGCTAACACAGCGTTTGATGCGTCAGCTGGAGGTTAAGCTGCCGTTGGATTCGCCGGCCAAGTTAGCAGCCAATATTGGTAGACTAGCAACGTTGCATCCGAAGATACAAACGAAGTGCAAGGACCTGTATGAAAAGGAGGCATACGCAGAGGCTGCGGAAAAGGGATTCAAAGTTGTTCGAGATCGTTTGAGAGAATTGTCTGGATACGAAACAGGTTCAGAGACCTTTGGGAAAGGGAAACTACACATAAAGGGGGCTGCAGCACAAAATGTAGATAAAGACTTTAATGAAGCGGTTAAGTTCTTGACAATGTCTATTGATCGCTTTCGCAACGAAAAAAGTCACACGTCTGATGGCAATATAGATGATCCCGTCCGGGCCTACGAGTACTTGTGTTTAAGTAGTTTGGCAATGTATCTGCTAGATGATGCCGAGATTGTTCCTTAGAGTTCGGGTATGTCTCTTGTTGGTTATCACGTTTCTTTCAATAGAAGGGATCGAAACATTACCGTCATAAAGGAGCTGTACACTATTGATGAGCTTTCAGGAAAAGCACACCACTGTTATCCGAGTATCCTAATAATCTGCCTCACGTTGGTTTCGACATCATCAAGCGCTCCGAGCTTGTCCACACCTATACCCGTACTTCCGGAGTAGACATCGTTTTCTTCTGGTGTCACAAACCACCCTGTACGATTACCTTTCGAAGGTTCTTCAGGATTTCCGTCACCTTGGTTCGAACGTCGTCCAGGCTCCGGAGATATGGCCTCTTCCGGCAACTTTTCCTCCCTCCTCATACCTTGTGACTTCGACTAGACTTCCTTTTGTGAGACAGTGGACGAGATTCCAGCATATGACGGAATTTCCTACAAAAGGTTCGAGCGTCCTTCACTAGCCCGAGGGAGGAAAAAATGCCGAGTTCGGCAATTGAACCTGCTTGGCCATGCAGTAGAATGACTGGGCAACCTAGAGGTGGTCCATATGCAAAGTCTTCATAAACAGTTCATAGACGAGCAGCGGTTTGCGACACGCTTGTCCAGCGTAACCTTGCGAGGCTACGAGCAGAGCTTTGCACTATTGGAAGAGGTCATGCCAAACCTTTCGGTTCAAGAACTCACACCGGCAATTATGACAGAGTTTTTTCGGCGTCTGGAGATCCGGACGCGAACGGTTGGCAGAGGTATCAAGAAAGTAGGAGTTAAGAAATCCACGATCGCGACATATCGCAGCAAACTGAATTGCTTCTTTGCTTGGCTTGAGATCAAGGGACATATCGCGCAGAATCCATTTTCTGTCATGCGATACCCTGATGTCCGATACGAAGACCGCAAATTTCTCTCACGGGACGACATCCAGCGAATTTTCACTACTCTGGTCCTCGGTGCTCTCCAACAATCCTCGTTCATTCAGAAGCGAAATCTGGCTTTGTTTGCAGCACTGCTGTACACGGGAATCAGAAGGGGTGAGCTCCTAAATCTTCTAGTTACCGATATTGACATGCGTCGAAAGGAACTGACCGTGCGAGCAGAAACGTCCAAGTCGAAGGTGCGTCGAGTTGTGCCAATATCCGCAGAACTAATGAAATTGCTAAGAGACTATCTGCTCGAACGGGTCCGGTTAACCACACCGTTCCTGTTCGCCTCTTCTGCTCGCGACGATAAGCTGACTGACAATGGGCTTAAGCACCTGATTGAGAGCGTTCAAAGGGCGTCAGGAGTCAGGTTTCATGCGCACCAGTTCCGCCACACATTTGCGGTCAATGTCTTGAACAACGGAAGCGACATTGCCAGGTTGAAACAGCTCCTTGGTCACCGTGACATCAGAATGACAGCAACCTACCTCCGCTGCCTACCAACGACAGCATTACGAGGAGACGTAGAGGCTCTCAGTCTTGATAAGCTGGTGTGAGAATGCTGAAGTGTCCTAAGCGATTTCAGTCAAGCAAATACTCAACGGTCAAAGTCCAAACACTTGGATAAGACCGTGGCGCCTGAATGACGCCCGAACGACTGACAAGGGGAGCTAAACCCGAAAGGGTAGGCTCAAGATACAGTCTAGCCCGCTTATAGGCCCAGTGCCAAAGTAGCGGTGGAAGCGAAGGAGTAGGTCGCCGGTTCAATTCCGGCCAACGGCTCCAGAGACTACTGCAGGAAATTTAGTCATCTAAAACATAACATCTATGGATATCAACACTGCCCTTGATAGGTTTTGTGATTACTCAGAATTTGTCCGCGGTTACTCTCCGGACACGATTAGACGCTATCGCGCGACCGTCGGCCTGCTCCAACGTCATCTTCAAGCTCACCAAATTGCGGACTTCACTGAATTGGCTATTCGTGAATTCTTCTTTCAGGGGAGACAAGAGAAGCACTGGGCACCGCATTCCTACATCACGTACCATAAATCACTGACGGTATTCTTCCGGTGGTGTGTGGAACAAAAGCATCTACGGTCTAATCCCACTGATGATATGGAAATGCCAAAGGCTCCGCGAAGGCTTCCGCCGAAACTGACCAGGCAACTGCGGTAGCTACACTAGTATCTCGCAGTGGCTAGAAAGTCTGAAATCTCTCGGAGTCGACGTCTTGTCCTTGGACTAACTAGAGAACGTTCCATTTCCTCTATACATGATTTGTACGATTCACCACAGAATTCTTCGCACCTCTGAACATGGTCTGGGGACGAGAGGGATTTCAGCAAAGTCCTTCCCTCACGTATTTTATTAGAATACCGCGTTTCCCGTTTTGTGACAATCTTCCCAAAGGAATCGAGATATAGTGCGTAGGGCAGGCCCCGAGTGAGCTTCCCGAGTTGATCTGGATCAATTTCGCGAGCTTCTATCAATTCGTACAATTCATTTAGGTCGTCGCGAATTTGATGTACAATCCCCAAGTCATGCAAGAACAGCGCAACGGACTTATCAGTGTGCCCTTTGTCAATAGATAGGATAGCGCTGAGCTCGCCAATCAGCTCGAACAAACCAGCAGTCTTTAGACCCGCGATTGTCAGGTATGATTGTAGCGAAATGCGCTCCTGGTCCGCGCAAACGTCTTTGACTTGGCCAATGTTTGTTGACAACAACTGCGAGAGAAAGAGGGAATGTACTCGACGAGCCTTGGTCAACGACACCCCGAATTGGGTTAAATATTGGGGATCTAGAGCCCCAAGCACCATCAATGCCAAGTGCATTAATACTGATACTGTTACGGATATGCCTTCCTGCTTCCAGAAGCTAGGCTTACCATATCTATTAGGATGACCATCTTGAAGATCGTCGGCTACTAGGCTTGCTCGATGCACCATCTCAATTAGTCCAGCCAGATGTCTGGCGAGGTCGTTCGGGATGCCTCGATCACCTAGGAGAATCATTGTGATTGTGCCACGCACGACCTTGCCGTGAGTGAACCTCTTTGAACGAGGATTTAGATTCAATGCGCCGCAAATGAGATTACGAGCCTTGACGTCATCAACATGCCCCCTGAGGATACTAAGGGTCGCCCTAGAGATTTGATGATTTTGGTCTTTCCTAAACTCTACAGTTGTACGGTCTTTCATATATGCTTCCAATATTATCTCCAAATCAGCAGTGTTGCAACTGCGGCGAAACTCGCAGTCAAGCCATTTACGATCTCATTCGAAATAATGGCAATTCCAGATACGAGTTTGCCCTGCCCACCACACGTGGACCCGTGTACGGGCGTTTCAATTGACGAAGAACAGTTCAGACAGCGATATTTTGCTTGTAGAGTTGCACCAAGTAGACTGTCAAACAGTGATCCACAAAGTCCTACTGTCGACAACCCGATCACTAGGGATAGAACTGTTTGGTCGCCTGCTATCATTACTCGAGGTATCAGGAATAGAAACAGGGGTACTATTATGGCCCCAATGGTCGAGGCCGCTAGGCCGAGAGAAGTGATGCCACCAGATGTACCAGTGGGAACAGACTTGCCATTTGTAATAAGTCGAGGTGAGTGAGCTGACAACTTGCCGATCTCAGTAGCTGTATTGTCAGAAGTTGCCGTCGCAAGGACTGCCACATAAGCTAGAAAAGCCTGTGTAGGGTCCAGTACATCACTGACCTGGAGAATCAATAGACCAATAGTCGGAACGCTATATGCCGCCACCTGAACGAGTCTGCGTGGGCGCCTTAATTGCGAAACAGACGACTTCTGCTGCGAAAAGCGTCGGAACTGGCTCAGTCCACTGCCAAACACAAAAACAAGAATGCCGAGGAGATACCACCAGGCTCCACCGAAAGTGATGGAGCTTACGGATGTAATCAATCCTCCTAATGCTGCAGGCAGTGTTAGCCAACGGAGCTTCCACGCCAATAGAACTACCACCAGTGCCGAGACGAGGAGTATTAGTTCAAAAGTGTCTATTGCAAAGAGATTGGCCATCTTAGTACCACTAATATATCATACGCGATAGAATGATACTATTGATCCATCGTTCTGTCAGCCAAGAACGTTGCAACGAGAGTTCCGATCACGCTGAGAATATAGTATGAGTCATAAAATAGAGCTGCATTTGGGTCAGAGGAAGATCGGAAATTGGGCAACCAATCCCTAAACTGAAGATAGAACAACACAAGCACAAGAACAATCATAAGCAAAAGCAATTGGCCAATGTGTTTACTCTTTCGACCGACTAGTGCGGCCGCAGACAACACTGCCGCATAAAACGTCGTGAAGGGGCTGGACACAACCCCCCCAGATGCTCCGATCAACAGAAATAGCTCGAGGCAAGCAAAGAAGCCTAGTCCTGTAATGCATCGCTTAGTTGCAATGGAGTTATTATAGTGGTAATGCGTCACGCCTACTGCAACAAAAAGGCCCATTGTCAGTACGTAACCAAACGCTGCAAATGTGGCCCAGCCACTGTCCCAGTCCATAAATGAAAGTGCCCCATCGTGCAAGTGTAGCCATCGACAGAAGATAAAATAGTCGGTAGCTGGCATAAGCAGGAGCACTATCAAGATTGTCCCTGATGCCCAAAGTACAGCGGGGCTGGCTTTCTTTACATCGACCGTGCTCTGGGTTGGGATGATTTGACCTTGTGATGATGTTTCCATCAATTCCCCTATAGTCTTTAAGAATTTAATGTTGAGAAATATGTGGAACGTGCTCGACAAACAAGTCGTCTTCCACTCCCCAAAGTGTCTTAATCTTTAAATAAAGCTATTAGTCTTTATTCGCGTAGTCAACGAAAATCTTGTGCTTAATATTTCAAGAGGCTTACTTTTAGAAGGCTCTGAAGGTTGACCACAGAATTAGATCAGACCTATCCGCGTCACGTCTTCTACAGTCACCGAGGAAGAAGTAGCGGAGTTCGCAATTGAGGACTTCTATGTGGCGAGTATGCTTTATCCCACAAAGGTCGAAATGATCGAGTCATACAAGGGCCAGGTCTACGATCCGTGTTGCGAGTCCGGTGGCATATTCGTTATGAGCGAGAAATTCGTCCAGCAACACCGAGACAAGATCGATGATATCTCCATCTACGGTCAGGAAAGCAACCAGACAACCTATCACCTGTGCCGGATGAATCTAGCAATTCGCGGTATCGACGGCTCGCAGGTCAAATGGAACAACGAGAGGTCATTCCTCAAGGACGCACACCCCGACCTGAAGGCGGATTTCATACTGGCCATATCCGCCGTTCAGGGGAAGGGCGGCAAAGACAGGACCGTGTCTATGAGTTCCACTCTGGCGCATACCCTTGGCCGATACCAGGAACAGCGGGGTAGACTACGCAGCACGTGTCTGGAGTTCTTTGTCTTGTCGTACCGTGACATGGGCTTTACGGATTCTGGCCTCAAACGGCTAATCGACTTCACAAGGAAAGTTTCCAATATTCCGTTTAGCGCCCATAAATTGCGGCATACTTTCGCTACTCTAATGCTCGAAGGCGGCTGCGATATCTTCTCCCTCTTAAAGATGCTGGGCCACAGCGATATTAAGACGACGACAATCTACCTGGCCGCAAGTCCAGAACATCCTCGGAAGCAAATACTAAAACATCCTTTAAGTGGGATTTTTTAGACATAGCATAGTCAACTGATAGTGAGCATATAGCCCACCAAAGACCTTCGAATATCGATATGGCAGAAATTCTTCTTGTCATACTCCCGATTACCGATGTATTATTAGATGGCAATATTATTTGGGAATATCTCGGAAATGAACAAGAAGATCAAGGGCATATCGGGTAAAGAGTACTCTGTGATACGTGAAATCGGCAGTGGCGGATTTGGCGTCGTCTATTTGGTCAAAAGTGTTGACGGGAAAGAATACGCAGTTAAGGTTCTTCCCATTGGTGGCAGTCCACAAGATAAGTTGTCCTTTACTCAAGAGCTAAAGAGTACCGCAGGGTTGGATCATCCAAATTTGTTAACACCTCTCGATTCCGGCGACTGGCTATTCAAGAAGGGGTTGAAAGGGAAGTTCATTGTAATGGATTATTGCGCCGAGGGTAACTACCGTAAGCGAATATCACCTCAGTTGCCCGAAATATCGTCTCTCAATCAGATTGTCTCCGACTTCATACAGCTCCTGGCGGGACTGGAGGCGTTGCATACAAGAATTGTGCATAGAGATTTGAAACCCGAAAATGTGCTAGTGAGCCATGGAGTGTTGAGAATCACCGATTTTGGGCTTGCGAAGTTTGTTGAAGAGGCTACACGCAGCATGACTTTCAAAGGTTCTGGAACACCGGTCTATATGGCACCCGAAGTGTGGGAGGGTGTGCATGTGTTGCCTGCGACCGATTTGTACTCGATTGGGATCATGTTGTTCGAGGGACTTACCGGACAAGTTCCGTTTAGGGAAGATGACATCTTCAGGTTGAGAGATTTGCATCGTTTTCAAATAGCACCAAGGACAAGAACTATCAATCCCAACATACCGGTTTTTCTCGACAGGGTTGTTAGTCACCTCCTCGAGAAAGACTTTAATCGCCGATATCAAAGCGCCGCCGAAGTACTTTCCGATTTGAGGAAAGTGAATCAATCTGAGCAACCGCCGGATACTGCCTTGTCTAAGCTGGCTGAGAGAGTTCAGTCCCACCAAGACCGAGTAGAAGAAGATCGTCTCACGACAGAGGCCCATAGAAATCACCAGGCTGACGAATTAGCAAGATTGACGTATATGGAGCGACAGCTACTTGGAATGTTTGAAGAGTGCATAGATGAGCTCAATCGACAGCTTCCAGGCGTCACCATATCTTCATTGCCGAGCCGTGAAGGCGGGAAATTTCAATTGGGCAACAGAGTGTTATATATTCATTTCTTCAGGTATGGTGAACTGCTAGAGGATGCTAAAATTCAGAACCAACGATCGATCTTAACAGAGAATAATGTAATGCACGGTGGTTATATTGAGATTCGAGAAGACGGTGAGGATAAGGAAGGTTGGAACTTTGTACTTCTGAGAAATCCTGAAAACGAGTATGGGGAGTGGAAATTGTTTGAGACACGTGCAAATGCTCTTACTGGACATGCATTCAGAAATGACATCGCGGCGATAGAAGCAAAGCTGTTCGCCGAGAATTTGCACTATCATTTCATCCATGCTATGCATGTTTATA
>CAYJOL010000014.1:0-29511 GCA_964371785.1 uncultured Ignavibacteriales bacterium
AAGGAAGGGGCGACACTTTTGTCTACCGAGCAGGGCGCACTGAAAGCCGACCTTCTCTGGAAACCGTCGAAAAACAAAGTACGGCCGGAACGACTCCAGCACGAGCTTGATATTGTCAGTTTCCGTCTGGCTGTGGACAGCTCAGTGATCGCGGCGCCCGGGGTTTCTTGGCTGTTCTGGCAGGATCGACACGAAATTGTGAGTCGTAAAAGTTGGGAGTTGTTGAACACAGGTTCAAGTAAGAGCGGGAGGCTGAAACTTATTCCCGATGCCTTTCTCGGTCTTCAGATGCCGAAGGGTAAGACTGTTTTCTTTTTGGAACTGGACCGAGGAGCCGAGGCTCCTCGGGTCTTTCGAGACAAGCTGCTGGTCTATCAACTTGCCTTTGAACGGAGTCTGGTTCAAAAGGCGACGGGACTGAAAGCATTTCGTGTCTTAACAGTGACACCTGACGAACGTCGCCTCCAGGTGCTGTTAAAGCTCGCCACGGCGATGCGACATCCCCTCCTATTTTGGTTTACCACGATTGATATGATCAAGGTCGCCGATATCTTGTCGGGAGGGGTTTGGCGGACTGCTCGTACCGCGAACAAGCCGATGATATTGTAAAGTTGAAAATTGGCAGAAGTGTAACTCTAGATTACGTACAGAAAGTCTTCGAACGCCCCGTGGAACGTGAAAATGATAGTGCGACCAAGGTGACGAAATGGATATGCGCTATGCACCCGCATGCGCTGCGGAATGAGGATGGGCGCAAGCAGACGCCACCAGGCTCGGACCGGAGTTCATTAACCAATACGATTTTGACATTGAATCACTGCCGCGAGAGGAATTGCTCAAACTCGGCATTGGTGAAGCATACTGTCGCATTGGCAAGAATACATTTCAGATGTGGGTACCGAAAGTCGACACCGAGCCGGATTTCGACCGAGCTCAAGACGTCATTGAGTTTTCCCGGAAAACGTATGGGATACCGCGCAATCCAAAATCCATCGAAGACCAACCGAATCAAGCGCGACCTGATGATGACCCGCTTGCGGACCTAGATCCTGATGAGGTGTTCTGATGTCGCAGCCCAAGTTCAAGTTTACTGAGCGGGACAGTGCCCTTTTGGTTGACCTCTACAAACACCGCTTTCTGACAATCGAACAAATTCAGCGACTGCATTTCCCATCGATGCAGACAGCGTACCGACGTATGAGGCTATTAAAAGCAGCGGGCTTTATATCGTCATTTACGGTCGCCAATATAGACGAATCGATTTTCATGCCGTCACTACAGGGACTGCAGGCTGTTGCCGAGGCTCTGGGTGTGAATCGGGAGCAACTCCAATGGTCTGACACGAAAGCCAAGCCCCGCGACTACTACTTCATGCGGCACTTCCTTGCAATCAACGATTTTCGGATAGTGCTTAGGCTAGCGTGCGAATCGTCGGGAATCCAACTCTTGGGCTTCATTCCCGACTACTACGGGGAGAAGACCGACAAAGTTGGAGTCACTAAATACATTCGAGACTATATCTTTGACGTAGCTAATGAACAACGGGAAGTCTCGCACACGCCGGATGGAGTATTCGCTCTGGGGCGGAATGGCAAACAGGCCCTGTTCTTCCTGGAAATCGACCGGGGGACTGAGGTCGTTTCAGATCCCGACAAGGGCGTTCTGAAGAGTGTTCGATTCTATGCCAACTATTTGCTAAACGGAAGCTACCGGCGGTATGCCAAGGACTTCGATGTGGCTGCGTTCAAAGCGTTTCGGAGCCTCTACGTCACGACTTCAGCTGAACGTCTCGGCAACATTCGGCAAGCGGCGGTTAAGCTTAACGTTTCGGATAAAGTGAAACGGTTTCAATGGATTACGACAAACGACCAACTTTCAGCACAAACTATATTCACTCCGATCTGGTCCTCAATGGACCCGACAGATACGAGTAATTACCAGATCGGGTAGCGAAAACCACTTCTGCGGGAGGAAGAACCTATGGCGATCACTCTTAAAGAAGAAACGATCCTAAATGACGCGAACTCATCGTCGTGCGGCAGGAGCAATTCAGTGACTACCGAATGTACATCGGTGTCCGCGCATACGGCGTTCACTTGGACTGCTGCCGGTTCCTCACTGTCGAGCCCGGCTTCTTGAAAAAGTGGGCATCGGAAAAGCTCACCGGTTACGCCGATGCCCTCTCAGCACCGAAGAACATACTGGTCCACCAAGACCTTCGCGCCTGGACGACAGTCGTCCACCACGCGGTCGTTAGTTCCGTCGAGGAACTCATGGTCAAGTTGGGGCAAGATACCAAGTTGTTGCAGCGCGGCAGCAAGGGGTTCTTAGAGATTTGGTAATGCCAATTTGGCAATTTGCACACTTGGACCACTCAATAGTCGTGCACCATAAGTCATTTCAACGCTGAGTTTCGCAACGACTGCCTATGCCCATATTGCCTTGTCTGTACGCTTTGCGGACGGCGTCAGCGTGCCTTTATACCATAGTAGGCATGAAGGTAGCAAGCGAAATCACCGACAACTTTGCGGTTGTCGCCAAGTTGCTTTCTTCATGAGTTTCCGATGCCGCGTGACTCCATGTACCGGCTCAGAATATTACACGCATCTATAAGACGGTTATGGGAGACGACTCGAGTTGTTTCGTACTCACGCTTCTCATCTTGGTCTGCCAAAAACCACTGCACTCGTAATCGAGCGTAATTCACCGCAGCGTTCCGCAAATCACGTTTGAGCTCCAAGAAATCCTCGTCCCTCGGCTCGCACTCTTCAATATCTTCGATTATCTTCCGGAAGATCTCCCAAGGCTCCATGAAATAATCCCCTATTCAAGTAGCTTGACATAATTCACCGTACTCTTATTGTATCCGAAGACCTTGGCGTGAGCACTCCATCGGCTGATAACGAGAGACTGTCTCGAACAGTCAATGATGGACAGCAATGCGCATCCATAGACTCCCACGCTCGATAAGAAACTACAACAGCGTCCCTGTAAAATCTAGTTTCTCCACCGGACCGTTGAAGGAAGGCTAGTTGGGGAAAAAGCACCAGACTGTCACCTTCGAGCCGAAAGACAAGACCGCTTATCCAGCCCATATTTCCGTCGACACGCTGTCGGAAAGACACTTCGTACGACCCGTCACCGTCAAGGTCATAAATGTCCTCGATTTCGTAGAGGCTTGGATCAGGCCACATTGGTTCGACCCACGAAGTGAACTTTTGTATGGCCAGATTTGCAGCCTTCGTGGCGGCATCGTTGTCCAATGCGGGTTGTTGTTCAGGGGCGCAGCAAATCAAAGATGCTAAGGTCACTAGCAACGACATCAGAATGGCGTTGCCGCCTAGCATACAACTCTTGCCGATAACAGCCCTAGTATCCACGCGGCCACCTGAAGATCATACGCATGACAAGGAGGATCGCTCCTAAGATCACTAGAAGCGTCACAAACCCGACTTTCAGAGAAGGTGGAAGCCAAACTAGGAAGCCAAGAATCCCGAGGACAGCGAAGAACGGTCGGGCGAATCGAAATTGGCAAAGGATGAGGATGCCTGCACTGACGAACAACACCGTCATTGAGATGCTTCCCAGAAGCCCACTGTTGCCTTGGGAAAGGTAAGTGATTGGCAACTGCGCTGCCGCGCCAGCTAGCAGTAGGTCTTCAGCCAGAGATGGGCGAGACCGGGATAAAATTTGTGACTCTTGTCGACTAGGCACTCAACCCTCCTGCTGGTGCAGTGTCAAGCGGTGAAATGAGTGTTAAGTGCGAGCGGCACCTTTCGGCATTAGGAAACCGCTTTCCGGAGATACGATCCTCTGCGAGTTCTCTGCGGCCCCAGGCGGCATTGGCTCTCGGCAAGAGCCGACCACTCCTAACGGTCGCAGTGTCGGTGAGCAGCGTCATGGAACAATGACTCGTCTTCCACCCAACCTCCTCGCAGAACCTACCTACCGCTCTTTCCTCATTTTCGATCACTGGAATGACTGTGGGTGCTTGTAGAGCGCCCGCGGGAAGCGGTACTGGATCATGTCTACTGTCAGCCAGTCTCTGCCGACACGACTGGAATTGTGTTCGTCTTTCGGCCACTGCGCACGAGAAGGTCCTCAATTTACACCCAATGATCATGGCTGCAAAGGGATGGATCCTTCCGTTTGGAGCAACGCTGTCGATCAGGCAGGAGCTGACGTCACTCTGCAAGCGCTGCAGCACTCGAATGGGATGCTGCGACGCGATGAGACAGGCGTCAAAAATCTGTCGGTCACCGGTAACTATGGCGCCGCCTTCGCCACCAGAGATAAGTTTGGTTCTGCCAAAAGAATACACCACCGCGGTAGGCAACGACCCCGGTGCAGTCGCTCCCAGGGATTGCGCGCAATCAAGAATCACCGGTATCCGGTAGCAATCTTCTAGTGCATGGAGCTTGTTTCGATCCAGCGGAAGACCGAATAATTCGGCAGCAACCACAGCCTTGGTTCGTGGAGTCATCACGGCTTCAACTTGCTCCAAATCAATATTGACGCCATCCTTCTCGCAGTCGACGAAGACTGGTTTTGCACCGAGTTCGAGGATCGGCGCAACGGTTTGTCCCCAGCCGAATGCACCGGTAATGACTTCATCACCCTTTTTCACGCCGATTGCAAGGAGAACTGTCTTCAGACCGATCGTGGCTGAACAGACCGCGATTGCGCTAGGTGAAGGCAGCTTTAGGAACATTTCGAGCTCACGCTCCATATCAGCGACGTACGGATTATCACCGACGGAAGACAACATGCCCTCGTCAGCACTGGCTGCCTCGACAAAGGCGTGAGCTTCACGTTTCCACTCCTGCCCAATCATCGCCCAATCATCCTCCGCAGTTCGTAAATCCGGCGATCGAGTTTCTGCGCTTCCAACGAGCCATCTTGATCTACGAATTCACGCAACGAGTGCGGCACCCACTCCGGCCTGTACGACTTGCCATCGCGCCATGGCAGCAAGTTTGCATGAGTGGACATCTGGACTGCGAGTAAGGTCCAATATTCAATACGGAAACTATCTTCGCTAAATTGCGTGTCCTGCAACGCATCGAGGATGTGCGCCAGCGTAATGTGTTGGCCATCGGAACTCCGAAGAGCTGCCGTTGACAGCAAGTCTCGCAACTTGCGAACCGAGGCCTGCTCGGGCAGGCAACTGACGATCTGGTGTAACTCATCTTCCTGCAGCGTCAGAACCAACTGCAATTGACCTGCGAGTGAAGCGAGTATCCCAGGAATTGCGGCAACAGTAGGACGCAGCAACGGCACGCAGCATCCGAGCCGGTCGGCCAGAGCAGGATCAATGAGGTCTGGCCTATTTGAGCAAAGCACCCACAGGACACGACCTTTGAGGTGCGGGGAACCCATGGCCGCAAGGAGACGGCCGAACATGTAACCGCCGGTCCCGCCATCTCCAGCCATCCCCTCCTGACGGCCAGAGAGAACTTGATCGGCTTCGTCAACAAGCACGAGCACAGGATTCAGCGCCTCGATGGCGCGAATACAGTTCTCGAGGTTTGCCTCACTCTGGCCGAGCCACTGCGACTTAAGGTTCCGCCATTCGACAATCGGGTAGCCAAATGCATCAGCTATAGCATCGACGATGAACGTCTTGCCAGTGCCAGGGGGCCCCTGCAAAAGGATTCCTCCGGGCGCCAGTGCATGCTGGCTGCGCTTCACTGCCTCCACGACGCTCTCGATGTACTGCTGAAATGACGCCATGCCGCAGACAGAATCGAAGCGCAACCCAGACGGCTTGCGGACCACCAACAGGTCATTGACAAGCGATCGTAACGCTACTTCGCGCACATCGTTGAGGTCATCGCGAGTTACCTTTCGATCACCGGCTTTCGATTCGCGCATGACAAATTCGATGTCCCGGAGCCTGCACCCACGCGAGAGATCGGCAAATTCGTCCAGTGTGATTCCGTCATCCAGCGTAGCAAAACAGGAATTCTTGGAGATCACGTTGTAGAATTGCCTCCGATCTTCTTCGCTCGGCAATGGCAAATCGATGGTCGCCCAGTTCCGTTGGATGAGTTCGTGGACGGGCCCGAACTGGTTGATGCCGATGGCGAAGGACCCCCGGCGACGAATTTCGTCGTCGTGGGCAAGCCGCATCATTATTTCGATCAATCGAGTAGTGTCGGGATGCAGGCCATCCGATGTCCCGTGCGGTGTCAGGAATTCGGCGAAGTCCACAATGAGCAGTCGCCTCTCCTGTTCGCGCAGAAGCCAAATTGCGCGCGCAATGCCCTGCACGGGCGTTTCACTCATCGGCCCAGGTTGAAAAGCGCTCTTGGCCGTTCGGTCCTGTGGGGTGAGTGGAAACATTCCGGTGGACTGACTGTAGTAACCAACATCGTGAGTCGAGTAGTGGGAAGCGATTGCGATGCGCAGGTCCACTGGTGGAATTTGCGAGGTTGGATCAAAATATCGATCGGCGGTATTGAAGCGGAGGAGAAACGCCGTACTTCCTGCCGCACGCTTGCGCTCTATTGTTTGCATGAACTGCACTGTGGACATTCTTCACTCCTTCCTCTGTACTTTCGATAGCATGTTCAGTGCCGAATCGCTCCTCGAGTCTTACCTCTTCGCGCGCATTTGAGCCTTTCGAGCTTGACGAAGCCAATGATCGAGAGGATCTCGTTCCGCTTGAGGTGTGCCGGTTACCTCAGAAACAAGCTGGCCGCCTTCGCGTCGGTTGTGCGTGACACGTTGGCTCTCTCGGAACCCGTACCCCCGCTTTCCCAGATCGGCGAAAAGCTGCTCTCGCGCAGTGGTACATGCACCGGGTTCAAACCCCGCCAGGTCAAGCTCCAAGTGGCCTCGATCAGAAATCCTAGCAACCGCGGCCCGTTCGCCTAAACTGGCCCGAATACACGACTGGTCAGTGCGGCTGGGTGAAATCTGGTTGACTCTATACCCGCGCTCCGCCAACACTGAAGAGACATCTGCCAAAGTCTGCATCCGCTCTTCAGCGGCCAATTGCCCATGCGCAATGCGCGTCGCCTTTACCAACTCCTCTAGGACCGCAGGGCGTATGCCGGTAAAGAGGGTGTGGTGGGCTGCAGCCAATTGGGATACCGACGCTAGTTGCTGAAGAGTGCACTTCGTCGAGGGCGATAGCTGACTCACCGTCCGTTCGCGCAGTTCGGAGAATTCGGGCGTAGCCAAACACTGCGCCAGTGCCGTGAGGCGGACGACGGTTTCGCCCATAGCCTGACTGGATCGCAGCTCTTCAACCGTAGCCGCTTGTGTCTTTAGCGACTGGGAGATGCGCTGTATAGTGGCCACCAGGACCTGCATGCGGTTAGCTGTCGGCATGATGCGAGCTGGGATAGCTTCAATTGCTGCAAAAGTGTACTCAGACATTGGTTTCTCCTTCTTGTTGTAGCGGGTTCCACTCAACGGTGGTGGCGACATATGGTTCCACCGGCTGAGGAGCAATTGGTTCCTGAGGCACGTGTTGCGACATCGCTGTCAGTGTCTGCTGGTTGCCGGACGAAGTAGCTTGGGTCTGCTCGGCTGATTGCGCTGTTTCTGTCGCGTTATCCTGGACATCGGTCAATTTGAGGCGGAATATGCGTACAATCGTGCTTGCTAGGGATTGGCAGAATCCACGAATGAAATTGAACAGCGAATAGAGAAATACCAGTACGATCGTGATTGCGCGATGAACCATGCGCATCACTCCCCCAAGGCACCACACAGCGGCAGCAAAGAGCGCCACGATCGCCAGGGCCAAGAACACGACGAGAGTCTTCAGTCCGAGGAATGCGTACATGGTGGCCACGAGCGTAATACCTGCGATGCCTGCTAATAAGTAACCGAACATTCGACCGATCGATTCGCTTGGTGCTTGCGCAGGCGATTCTGAAGTCGCGACGTCAGGCGTTACGAACTGGCCGCCCGGCAGAACGAGACCGTCGTCAGGTTGTGTGGCGTCTCCGTCGGCGTTCTCTGTAACAGCAGGATAACTGAGTGCGTCAGCCCGATATACGGCCAAACCGCATGATAGCGCTATTGTCAACACGAACATGAAGGCAGACAGGAACAGCAGCGCCCGCTGGACGCCATGTCCAAAGGTATGCAATGGGACAAAAGACAAGAATCCCAACAACTCCGCGATGAACACTCCAAAAGTCAGGCCCGATGCCACTACACAACCGCCCGTGAGATAGTCGAAGGAGTGGGCAATCGGCCCTTCTGCTAGGAATCCGCTTAGTTTCGTTCCCGATATTCCGGCTATGGTCTGAACCGTAATGAGAAGGTCGGCTGTAGCGAGCACAGCGAAGAGAGCCGTTAGTATTACTGCGCCAAGCGCGTGTGTCCAGGCAAGTTCAGGCTTAGCCTGGTTCTCGATAGCCTTGCGATAGCGATCGGCAAGCCTCTGGTCATATTGTGTCTGTGCCTGCTGCGCCCGTTCGCGCAGAGATGACGCCATGCGGTGACCAACCCGACCTTCCGGCCCGTCAAGGAAACTCGCCAAGTGATTCATGAGGGCAGCCTTGGCGCTCGGCTTAGATACAAAGGCTGTGGTTACAGCGTCACGTTGCTGAAACCGAGCACGAAGGCAGGCGAATACGCTTCCGCTGATGTGGTAGATGCTCGGAATCAGACCGCCGACGCGTTCTGTTGACTGTTCCTGTGGTTCGCCCAGGAAGAACTCGTTGACATGACCGATGACCTCGGCGAGGATCAGTCGGACTCGCTCGTTGAAGAGGCCCACGAGGATGATGCCGACAATCACGCTACCGATAATCGGGAAGAGCACGATTGCGCCAACGGAGAGCGCCCAGAATACGAGCGGTCCCAACCACTCACGCCAGATTCTGAATATCTCTTCCATTGTTCCTCCTATTGACCTCTACTGGACAGTCAAGATTGTGACGGATGACGCTTTACCAGCCTGCACAAATCCCTTGAACCGCTCCGACCATGCGCGCGACACCGCCGGGTTTTCAGTCAGCGTGTTCTCGTGCAACACGACGCTAACGCCCGATAAGTCGACTGTGGCGGAAAATCCCACATTCTCTTCGAAGTCCGAAATTACGTGCACCTCTTTGTGGCGATTACCGGCTGCGGGCTGGAGGACACTGGCAGCGGCGCTCACAAAGCCTACTAGATCTGTATGTGGCGCAGGGCCGGCCATCAGCGTGTCCAAGATTGAGATCACCTGCCCGCGCATGACCGAAAAGCGACGCTGAGCCAATACGCTACGGCGCTTTGCGGCTACGTCAAACATGTTGACGTTCGTCTCAACCTCTGGAAACGTGCATGTCAAGATAGAATTGGAAGAAAGTTGACTTTTCTCGGTGACAAGACGGATGTGGAGAAAGTCGCCGGGTTTAAGCCCGCTCACGATGCGCTTTGCTTCTATGAATGCCCTCTTGCGTAAGGATTCGCACGATGCGGTGACATCGATACCTATGACTATGGCACTATGTGTGATTTCGCCAGTACCTCGGCTTGAGTGCGATTCATCAACAGTCGTACTGACCGCTGCGGAACTGTCGCCTAATGTGCCGTCACTACAACTAATCGCGACGGCACTGATTCCGACTGCCACTGTTCCGAGGAACTTCATTTCATGTACTCCTTCATCTTGCTTTCCCGAATCGCAAACCGTGTGCCAACTGCGTATGATGCGGGGACGCGGAGAATTTCGCCGCATCTAACCTGGCATGACCTCAAATCCCTTGCACTGCAACTTTCACCTAAGACGGCGTGCCCCAGCCCCGCAAGGAGGTCCGCTCTCCCTCTGGATGTACTTTCACGTCTACTGCAGGCCAACAGGCAATTCACATGTGGGGACAATGAGAGTGTTGACGTCCTGCTCAGGTTGAGCGAAGACCGTGTGATCTGCCATATCGAAGTTTTGTCCGGGAGTTAATGGGAATTAGATTGTAACAAACTAGCTTCTTATTGTTCCGCATCCGTCACACCCGTCGCGCTACTGTCCCGCATTTAGCATTCGAGACTTGGATGCGTCGCCGAGGGAGGAACTGACGAGGAGTAAAGTGTAATCAGTTCCAGAAGATTTGATTCGGACGGTAGCAAGGTCCGAGTGACTATGATTACGGCACATAGTTTGCAATCATTTTGAGTGATCTCCATAGTTGAACGTGTAATTCGTGAAAGACTGAGGGCGTGACTGAGCAGTTGCGGTTCGGTCGCTGGCAACGCCAGGTTACTTTTCGGCACTTATACCTGTTACACGATCATCATAATCTGGATTCGACGTCGCGTATTCTAGCTGGTAGGGAATTTAGCTAAGGACTGGTTCAAGATAATGAAAGCAACAGGTTGCTCACATAGAGTATCCAGAAAGTACCGGCTGACCCGGGAAATCATCCAATCGCTCTTCCCGAAGATGCAGAAACAAGGTCCGCATCGGACTTTTCATGTAAGGAAAGGCGGCCGATACTGGACCAGGCACGATTTGGATACCGCTGATGACTAGTCTTTCGAAGAACGGTTTGCGCCAAGGATGTTCGAAATTCATAGCACGGCATGTCAAGATGTGTAATTGGCTACGCTACAGCCACTTGAATCAACACGGGGAGCAGCTCTGCCTCTTGCAGGAAATTGTTGCGTCGCTGGATAGGTCATACTATATTTCAACTTCGACAACTATCTTGGGAGTGCCAAGTGCAAAATAGGGATTTCGACTCGCAACGTGACTCAGTAAATGAGTTACTCCAAGCAGTAACACATGTGCGACGGTTTTCGCTCAGATTACTGAGCCGTCCAACAAATCTGCTCGAGTCGGGAAAAGCGCTGGAGCTCTACTTTCGCACAATGACACTACTGCTGCTGGGTAGCGATGACGAAAAGAGACTATTCCTGCAGATTCTGGAGCGTGACAATCACAAGACCGATTCCGGTGCGGTGTTGTCATCTATGTTCGCTCAGGATTCAGAGTTGAAGAGCCTCTTCTTGAGCAGCGAGGCGGCAAAAGGGCTCACTGAGTATTATTTTGTTGTTGCAAACTTCTGGTCCAAGTTGGCTGGTTCTGTTTCGACCGGCGACCGTATCTTTGTTGAGCAGTTGAATAAGTTACTACTTCAGCCGCAAGTGCCCCTTGCCGAGGCGCTCTTAGCACGGAATTCTGTCCTCTCGAAGATTTCTCAAAGGAATGCTTATCGCCACCACTGGTTTGCCAAAGACATAGGGCTTTCGGAACCTGAACTGAAAACACTTCAACAGCATTTCGTCCATGCGAAGCTATATTGGGGTTTGGTTTGGAGACTCTATGCTCGCATAACGAAAGCGATGAGAGACCAAGAGCCGCCGTGCTCGACTTTTAATGATTTCCTAGCGCAATATGCCAGGGCGGCCAACCCTGTCCTCGTAGCTTGGTCCTCAGACTCCAAGCCGAACATGGGGGCCCATCCAATTGTCGTCACTCCGTTACTTCGCGAAAGACTGCTTATACGCGATCAATTCGATGTACTTTTACTTGTCGATCAGTACGCATCGTCACAAGTTGATGAGCAAAAGCAGCTGGCGAGTCAATACGTGAAGCAATCTGCCGAGGTCGTAAACCAGCTGCTAGAGGAGCTGGCTCCATACCTCCTTCAAGAGTTTGCAGAGGTCACTCGGGGTCTCGAGCCGCTGTTTGGGCGTGACCTACAAATCTCGTGGGAAATCGCAAACGAGATACGGTGGCACTTGCCAAGTGAATATCAGAGAAGATTCGTTCTCCCAAGATGGCCAAGTTTGGTTGACACGGAGGCCAAAGAGTTATGGCCCAGACTGCTCGACGCGATCAAAGATGCCTCAAAAGATCTTTCAGTACCCAATCGAGCCGATCAACAGGCTGTGGCTACAGCGATAATTGGTTGCGCCAGACGACTCTACACTTGTACTCGTTGGCATATTCCGCGCAACCAAGGATCGAAAGAACATATAGTTAGGCCTTTGAAATATACGTTAATGATGATAAGACCGCTAGTGGAGTTTTATTCCCTTTGGGGAGGCAACTGCTTCGGTTCGTTTCTCCATTTGCTTCCTGGAGAGCGCTCAGAAACAGCCAATATTCTTTCCATTTGTTCAGGCGCTATCCCCTCGAATGCCGAGGCGGCTGCATTGGGCATATTGGCCAACGAACTGTTCCTCAGCCCTGTAATTCACTCATTGATGCAGCCACCGCCAATGAGCATAAACATGTTTCAGGTCTTACCGAAATCGTTTCAGAAGTGGCGCGATGATAAGAGATTCAAGGAGCTATTTCATATGCATCCTGGACGACTGCATGAACACAAGATATCTGAAAGTACAGTGTCCGAGTGTCTTAACACAGAAGTTCTGTGTTGGACCGAGCAGGGCTCGACGGAAGTTCGAGTTCGCGACCTCGTTGAATTTAGAAAGCTTGGCTCATTTGAAGAGGGATGGAGGAGTCAACATGGGTGCCATTGTGCCAAATATCAGACCGAAGAAACGGCGACTCTCATGTCAGACATGAAAGGTAAAATCAGTTCATTGGCAACGCCAGACGTTGTGAAGTGTCAGAATTACCAGAAGGTATTTTGCAGTTTCTTCTGGGCAGTTCATATATCGGCTGAAGTTTGGTACGATCAACCTTCAGTGGCAGCGGCCTGCAATCACTTGGTGAATATGGGTTTCAGGGAAGTAGGGGATGCACGAAAGCAAATGAACGATAAAACAGTGTGGTATCCTATGAAGCCTCTGTTCGAGTCGTTGGGACAGAGCCAAAAAGGCGAGTCCATTCCGGGACTTATATCTCTACTTTCGGACGCCCAGAAGGACCGAGGATTTACGGCGACCTTTGAACTAGTCCAGGCGAACGAACACGATGAGAGATGTTTCCACAGTAACACTAGATTAGACCGAGTGCTAGTTCTGAAATGGCATACCCAACAGATGTTTGTAGGCCTCGAATGGAATCCTAATGTTTTGGGACACCCAGGAGATATGACTGACGCACTCATGTGGCTAAGGCATCTTCAAATAATTCATTCGATTGGGTACGCCGGTTCAGAGGGACAGAACGTTTGGTCTTGGCGTCCGGACAGTGAACGCTATGACAAGGAGTCGTGGTGCAGTCAAACCGAAGGTTCGTTTGTGCAAATACGTTTACCTATCTATCCCAGAAGGAAAGCGTAAAAGGTATGGACCAAACCCGCATTCTTGTCTGGATCGATGACGAGCCGCTCTCGGAGGAAACGAA
This sequence comes from uncultured Ignavibacteriales bacterium, assembly GCA_964371785.1. Lineage (GTDB taxonomy): Bacteria > Zixibacteria > MSB-5A5 > GN15 > FEB-12 > CAVQCT01. The sequence continues at coordinate 13,208 of CAYJOL010000014.1, forward strand.
GAAAACAGTTGCTGGCATTGATGGCATGATTCTAAAGCACGTGTTATCTCGCCAAGAACTCGCGGCACTCATAGTCGAACTAGAGCAATGTGACGCGATGAACCAAGTGGTTGGATTTGTTGCGGATTGGATGCTTGACGAGGATGCTGATTACAATCCTTGGGATGTGGCTCAGGACTTAGGTGGCAGAGTTGGTAACTCCAATCTGCCGCTGTTGATAGTCAGCGCCGCGGCCGATCGGCTCACCGAGTTTGACATGCGTAGACATTTGCCCTCAGACAAACTTAGGAAGCCGGTTTTCGAGCGACCTCTACTAGAGTGTTTGACACGGCTTGGTATTCTCAAGCCCACAGCAGATTCTTCGCTTGCGCTAACTTTTCAAGTGGATTCCGAGTACGCGCAACTCACTGCTCAGGAAGCAACAGTTCGGCTTGTTCATCCCGAAAAAACCGAGTTGGATCAAATTGCACACGATGTGAAAACACTCTTTCTTGGTGCTCTGTACGAGTACTTCGATTCGGCCGAAAGGGAACTCAACTATTCTTTCTTTGTGGCGAAAGTACGTGAACTGGCCAAAGACAGTGTTTCATACAAACGTTACCGCGAACATATCAACAAAGTACTCAAACTGTTGGACGAGGCTGGGAGTAGCTCTGATCGCGAACTAGGCTTCTACATTGAGGGGTACCATAAAGCGGCGACCAGCCTCCTGCAGTTACTAAACTTGGCGCGCATCAGAGGAAACGACGAAGAACTGTCAGCGCAAGTGTTCGCTGTCAACACGCAATGGAAAGACCTCCTGTCCTTTCTTGAAGACCGCCTGTTAGCCTCGGAGCATTCAGACCTACGGGCGCCAGAGCAACTGCCTGGCGAACTCATTGCTGATATTGACGAAGAATTGCGAGTTCTAGTAGTGGACGATGATGCGGGCAAATGGGGCGTTCGAAGGCTCCTCAATGATTATTTGCGTATTCATCGCTTCAATTTTGAATTCGCCTCCACGATGGATGAGGCGATGGCTAAAATAGGTGAGCCTTTTGACGCCTTTCTCCTCGACTACGATTTTGGCAGTGCAGAATATACTGGTCTTGACATTCTCAAGGCGTTGCGCCAAATGGAGGTCTCTGCAGAAATACCAATCATCATGTTTTCGACACATGGCGAGACTCGAGGAGAGGCAAGCATCCTTGTCAATTGTCTGAAGAGCGGGGCCGACGATTATGTCATGAAACACCCTAGCCAGATGGTCAAATTGGCTCTATCCATTCGAAATCATGTCAAGCTCTACCGAGAACGCAAATTCTCAATTCAGGTAGGCAAGATTGCGGAAAGCATTGCTGATAAGCTTGCGAGCGCGGCTAGTAAGATTGAGGAGGACTTTGGACTGAGCGGGAACTGTCCATCCGTCATAAAAGCTCGCACCTTGGCCAGGACTCTCATACTTGAACCGACAGCCGATGGGCTGATCTTTGGTGAAACGGGAGCAGGTAAGAATTATTTGATGCAGGCACTCGAGAGAAGTGAACGAGCCGCGGGCCGCCCGTTTATTGAGGTTGCCTGCAATCTGATCGGAGGCGACCCTAACATGCAGCGATCAGAATGGTTTGGGCACGTCAAGGGTGCATTCTCGGGAGCGATTAGAGATAAGAAGGGCAAATTCGCCGAAGCCGATGGCGGGACGATCTTCTTGGATGAGATCGGTGAATTGCCGATCGAGAATCAAGCATATCTACTGAACGTGCTGGACAACAAGTGGTTTATTCCGGTTGGTGGCGAAGAGAAGAATAAGATTCGTGTAAGGGTACGAGTAGTAGCGGCTACAAATCGTAGCTTGCAAGAAATGGTCGACAAAGGGCTGTTTAGGCGGGATCTATTCCGCCGTTTGGGTTGGATTAAGATCGTTCTGCCACCCCTCAGGGAGCGGAGGGAGGAGATCCCTCTTCTGGTTGACCAGTTTGTGGGTCGCGCCCGAACAGGGTCGAACGGACCGTGCAAGCGTGTTAGCCCCGAAGCTCTGAGGACACTGCTTAAGCACGACTGGCCCGGGAATATTGGTGAGCTATCTCATTGTATTTTGCGGCTAGTCGCAGTGTCCCGGGGAAACATGATCGAACAATCCGATATACAGGAATTCGACATGCGGTGTAGCTCGTCACTCTGCGACGTCTGCTGTGCAACTGAGGGGGCGCCGGCGAGCACCAAGGAGCCAACAAGTCAAACCTCTATTGGCAAAGCAGCCGATAAAGCGGTAGCGGGACGACAAGAGGTGACACGTGAATTTCAATGTGAGCTGTACAAAGAGTACATGCACAAGGCGCGAGGAATTCGTGCCCATGCGGCCAAGCTCGCGAGGGAGCATCCAACGCAGTTCAGCAGGAATTTCAAAAAACATACAGGCATGACGCCGAGAGACTACTGGCAGTCGGTGGGCGGAAGCGATGCCAACTAACCTCCTTGTCATAGACGATGACTGCCCACATTTGATCAATGTCTTGCCGCAGAGATGGCAGAAGCTGCAAGCTAGGTTCCATTGGGCAAGTACCTACCGCGATGCACAAGAGCTTCTTCCTGTGGCCGACGTAATCCTACTCGATCTCGACTTCCGTGCAGACACAACAGACTTGGAGGGTTATGCTGAGTTGTCGGGCCAGGACAAAGGGCTCGCTATCCTGAAAAACCTCCTACAGAGAGATTGGATGCGCCCTATAATCATGCTCACGTCCAACACGAATCCTTTGCGAGCCATCGAGTGCGTGAAGCAAGGAGCAAGTGGGTACATCGACAAAGCGTCGAACGATCATGCAGCCGCACTCCGGCTAATTCGGGACATCGCAGAGGATTCGAGAAGACACCGAGCAATGCGACAATCACTCAGTGTCCTGGACGACACAAGCAGAATGCTCCTTGAAAAGAGCTACGCTTTCATGGTACTTGCCACCCTCATGGATTTGCGATTAGCTGAACTCTTGCGTGAAGGACAAAAAGGCAATTGCTTCGAGTACAGTGTGATTCTATCCTACCAGACAGTCGAGTTTAAGATTGATAGGCTTTTGGAGTCTATTAGCCTCGATATTGGCTCTTCCGAATTACTTCGCAAGCGAGCAACTTGGCTCCTCGATGGTAATCAAGCCAAGGCGATGGATAAGTTCTATCTCACTCGTGACGTTTTCTTTCCCGACGAAATGAAGATGGAGTTCTGGTTTAGAAGCATCAAGAGAATGAGAGCCAGGGCTGCTCATCTGACAGCCAAAGATACTCATCCAGTAGATCGGGACGATGCCCTTGCTTCATTTGACCTTGCCAGGAATTTGTTAAGAGTCATGTCTACTGCAGATCCGAGTGCGTAGATTCTGTTTCGAACTTACTACGTCGCAGTTGCTGAGACACTTGCCCCAAGGTAGCTTCTCATGGTCGGATACGAAGCAGTCGATTAGATTCCATCTGAGGGTCTAAGTTAGCGCCGAAGATTTCATTGAACATCTCGATTGTCTTGACTTGGTCGTATCCACCTTCAAAATGAAGAATAGTCGAAATGCTGTTGCGTCCGCCTTCGTCACCATCCTGCAGTCGGATTTTTGAGCTATCATAGAAAAACCTAGACGGAACCTGGTTGTTCGCCAACGCATCTGAGAATGCAGTAGCCATCAGTCCGGGCTTCCCTTTGAAATCTCGTTGAGCGCCGGGTGTCAGATTGGTCAACCGAGCCAGGATGGAAGGATCGAAATATGGGGCATGTAAAGTAACGCCCCACGAAAGTAACGGCTTTATCATCCTGCCAACCCCATGCTTAGCTAGGCCGGTGCCCAATTGGCGATTGTATTTACTGAATGCTTCGCGACGTCCCCAGACATAGAGCTCCCGCTCCTGAGAGTATTGCATCGCCTCAAAGTCGATGCTTTGGATTGTCACAGCTTCATTAGTAATTGGGTTTAACAGCTTCCAACTGCGATAATCTCCCAGCGCTTCATTTACGCCTTCTCCGCATAGTGCCGTCGAGAATCCGTCTTGAGCCAAGTGCCTTCCCAGAAGCCAGATACCTGTTGCGCAATAAGTATTGCCGACGTGGTACAGTTCACAAGATTTGATACCGTTTCGGTATGCGCCGAGTACTTCTTGTTTATTAACAATGAGGCCGCGAAATGGAATGCCGAGGCACTTCGCCACTTCTTTCGCCCGGTAGAAGTCCTTTGCCTGCGCGTCAGTACCGATAGTGTATGCTACACAGTCAGCGCGGATCTCACGTGCACAAAGGGCAACAGTTAGGCTATCAATCCCCCCAGATAGGAGTACTGCTATTGGTCCGGATTTACCATGAAGTCGTCTCGCTGTACTTTCAAGAAGCTCCTGACGGATCATCCGAAGATTCTGCCTGACTGTCTCGGAATTATCCTCAGATGCTAATAACTGGCGAAAAGCTGAAAAGTCATGGAAACGTTCCCTGCGCAGGAGCTTCCATGACATCTGCACACGGCCATTTGAGGAACGGTAACATGTACTTGCATCGAATACAAATGCAACTCCCTGAGGCGCAGCTGTTAGGTACGTGTATTGATATTCGTCATAATCCAAGAGATCCTGTAGCAAATTGGCGCACACAAATGCATTGCTTCCCATAAGCCAATGCAGTGGCGTTTCTCCGATCCAATCGCGCGCGATAAATACCTGCTGCGCTTCTGGATCATAATGTGCGCACCCGAATGTCCCTTTGATTCGTGCGAGAAACGCCGTGCCCGATTTGCGGTATCCAGTGTAGATGAATTGACCCAGCCCGCCACTCATGGTCTCCGGGGAAGGAAGCGAAAAGTCGTTCATCAGTTCGCTTATGTTCCATATCTCCCCCTCCAGCCTTCTCCTGTCAACCAGAGGGTTTGCCAAATTCACTAGCGTCTCTCCTTCAGTATCGTAACAGAACATAGGTTGGAGGTCTGACGAAATACCTGATGCTCCATGCTTATTTCCTCCAAGAACCGTTCGTCGCTTCTAAGTACTTAATCGACAAGCGAGTAAGGAACTTTAGTTGAGGCAGAAGAGCTCTGCGCCGGCGGCGGATAGCGAAGCCAGTTGCTGCTATTACCTTTGTGCACTGAGATTCCCTAGTTTCCCAAGGTACGCCTGCAATATCAAAGGGTCATCACGCAATTGGTGCGGGCCTCCCGTAAAAACAGTATTTCCGGCATCGAGAACCATAACGACCTCGGAGATCGACAATGCAAGCTCTGCGTTCTGTTCAGCCAATATAACGCCGCAGCCGTCCCGAACTATCGACAGAACAACGTCCGTTACTGATTTCAGCGCCTTGGGAGAGAGGCCGCCAGAAGGCTCGTCTAGCAGCATAAAGCGAGGTCTTCTGGCCAGCGCCCGAGCAATGGCTAGCATTTGTTGTTGACCGCCACTAAGCGAGCCGCCCATAGTGCCTCGACGCTCTGCCAGGGTCGGAAAGCGTGCCCACAGCTCCTCGAGGTAATCCTTTCGTTTCTTTCTGGATACCACGCTAGGGGGTATCGCCAAGAGCAAATGCTCTCTCACGCTGAGCTCTGGGAAGATGTGTCTGCCTTCAGGCACAATGCTAAATGTGCCCGTCGGCGCAGATACCCGCCCTGCCTGGCACACCGATTTTCCGTCCACTCTGACATCGCCTGCGGAAAGCCTTCCGTGACCTGCAAGTGCCAACATGAGCGATGACTTGCCGGCGCCATTGGCTCCGAGAACACTGACGATTCGACCGTTCGGTACCAAACATGAGAATTTTCGTAATACTTCAGTTTCACCGCGTTTGAACGCAAGGCCTATTATTTCAAGCGACATGGGTAGTACCTATATAGCATTCCTGGACTTCAGGGTTATTCATTACTTCTTCAGGCCCATCATCCGCAATCAACTTACCACCAGATAGTACTAATACTCGCGTTGAGACGCTGCTGACAAGTTCTAGATCGTGCGCTACGACAAGAATACTTGTGTTCTTTAAGCTAAGCTGCAGGATAATGTCCACTAGCTTCTCACGTTCCGCTGGACTAAGGCCCACGCTAGGCTCGTCCAGGAGTAGCAACCTAGGGCATTGTATCAAAGCGCGAGCCATTTCCATCATCTTTCTTTGGCCGAAGGTAATTTCGTCAGGATGCTTAGGGAGCAAATGAGGAATACCCATTCTCTCTGCAGCCATCGCTACCGCCTCCAAACAGTCAATGCTCGATGTAGGCGAAGACCAAATCGAAGTGCGCGAACCGAGGTCACGAGCTCTCTCCAGCCAACCGACGGCGATATTCTCATACACTGTCATCGTAGGGAACACAAGGCTATTCTGAAAAGTGCGGACAATGCCCAACCGTGCAATCTGGTAGAGTCTCTTTCGGTCTATCCGGGTACCGTGCATCCATATCGAACCACCATAAGATTCAGTAGTCCCAGATATGACATTTAGAAGCGTAGTTTTTCCCGCGCCATTCGGGCCAATTAGACCACAGACACCTGACTCCAAGTCAAAAGACACGTTATCAAGAGCTATCAAACCGTCGAATCGTTTCGATACACCTCGAACCGAAAGCACTGATTGACCAGAATACTGCATTACGAGTTCCCCACCGTGGACTTCGCAGGGCGCCGCAGAAGCCATCCAAGAATACCCGAGGGGAATAAGATCATCACTAATATGACCCCACCACCAAAGAATATACCTTGCCAAGCATCAAATTCGCGTAGATATTCCCGCCCGACTACCAGCATAACGGCAGCCGCGAGCGCGCCGAGTAGGTGTGTCCTTCCGGCAAGTACGAGAGCACAGTATATTAGGATTGAAAAGCCAGTCGAAAATGACTCCGGTCCTACGAATCGATCCTGAAACGCGAAAAGGGCGCCTGCAAGTCCGGCGACACCAGACGATAGAATCCACATGCCGATTTTGCTCAACGGTCCGTTGATTCCGCAGCTTTCAGCGACAATCTCGTTGTCTCGTAAGGCGCGCAGACGAAGTCCTAGCTTGCTAGAAACGAGACGAGAGGATAGCCAAATGCTGGCGCCAGCAACGGCAATTACCATGAGGTAGATTCTTTGTGGTCCAGATAGATCGATGCCGATAATCGTTGGCCTGGTAATTCCCTCTAATCCACCGCCTCCGCCTGTAAGGTCTGTAGCGCTCCGGAACACATTGGATGCAATTTCACTAAAACCAATGGTACCAAGGGCAAAGTAATGCTCTTTAAGTCGAATGAGCGGCAAAGAAATGAGTAATCCGCACAATGCCGTCGCGAAACAAGCTGCCAACACCGCTACAGGAAACGAGCTATCAAATTTGATCGATACGATTCCTGCTGTGTAGGCTCCGATGCCGAATAGTGCGCCATGGCATAGTGAGACTTGACCCAAGAGTCCGCCGACGAGATATACACTAAGGAACAACACTGCAAATATGACCGCAGTAGATAGCACATGGAGTTCATATGGCCCAACCACGAATGCAAGCAGAACGCAAATGAAGCCGAGAAATATCGGCAGCGCTTTCTTCCAAATGAACCAATTGTAGGCGCTCACGATTCCCTCATTCTATATCCTGAGAGTATGCCGGTCGGCCTCAGGACTAGCACGACAATCAGTATGACGAAGACTAAGGCGTCTCGCCACGTAGACGATACGTACCCTGCCAGCAAAGTCTCGGTCACGCCCAGTGCAAGCCCACCGATAACTGCCCCTCTAAGGTTGCCATAGCCGCCAATTATCGCTGCGGTGAAGCCTTTGAGCCCAATCAGCGAACCGATGCCATATGAAATCATCCAGATAGGTCCTATAAGTGTTCCTGCGATAGATGCGGACGCGGCTGATAGTCCGAAGGCCACGCTCTGCACTCGATCTACTTTTATTCCCATTAGCCGACACATGAAGGTGTCTTGGGATGTCGCTCGCAGTCTAATACCCGATACTGTACGGTACAGAAAGAACCACAACAATGCTACAGCTATCACTGCTACGACAGTAATGATCAATATGCTACGGGAGACATTGTAATGCCGAAGGGTCAAGATAGATGAATCGAGATCCACTTGATATCGCTGCTCACCGGCGCCGAATGTCAATAGTGCTGTATCGCGCAGAACCAGCGATAAACCGATAGTCGCGATCATCAGATTTAGCTCGGACAATTTAGCGGCATGATTGAGAACCACCCAATATAGAATCAAGCCGCCGACAAACGCACCAACCGTCGTTAGGCATATCGCCAGAGCATAAGGCATGTTCAATGTATTCATCAAGCTTAGGCCAACGAACGCAAACACCATAAACATGTCACCGTGGGCGAAATTGACTAGCCGCATGGTACGATATACCAAAGAGAATCCGAGAGCCACGAGACCGTATATCAGTCCCAGTGCAATTCCACTGACGATTTGTTCAATAAGCATAAACTTAAATACTATGCTTCATCGATTACTCAGTTCGATGTGTAGCTAATGCCTCTTCAAATGGGACAAATCGCTGATTCCTCACTACAACTATCGAGCTACCGCGGAATTCAGCATCGCCCTGTGAATTGAAGGTGATAGTGCCAGTGATTCCCTCAAAGTCTTTCATTCCGGCGAGCGCTTCCCGAATCTTCTCGGGGTTGCTACCCCCAATTTCTAGCGCCCTAGCCAAAATATACATACCATCGTAGGATTGAGCTGCCCAAGTATCGGGAAGCGAGTTATACTTGGCCTCATAGGTCTTGACAAACTTCTGAATGCGAGGATTTGAGGAACCAGGCACAAAGAGACAGACATTCAGTGCGCCCTCTAGGGCTTCACCGCCCAAGTCGAGGGTCTTCTGCGTCACAGGCGCCTGATTACCCATCAGCTGAGCGTCATATTTCATTTGTTTCAACTGTCTAGCAATCTGTGCATAGTCAGCATAGTAGCCCCAAAACTGTATATGGGTTATCTTAGCTGCCCGCATCTTGGTTAGTTGGGCAGAAAAGTCAATATCGCCGCGGTTGAAGCGCTCTATCATTAGCGGCGCATATCCCAGGTCGGTTAGTCGCTGGCCACAGACTTCTCCGGTAGCGCCAAACGCGCTATTCTCAAGCAGCAAAGCGACAGCGGTTGGTTTGAGCCGCGACGCGATAAACTCGGCCATTTTTCGCGCTGCGATCTTGTCGTTCATCGCACTTCGAAAGGTCCACTTGGCACCTGATTCTGTGATCTTGGGCAGCACAGCAACCGGAAGCACCTGTGGTACATGGGCTTGCTCAAGCTGGTCCATGTAAGCGGGCACATCGAGACTCGCCGCAGATCCGATAATGGCTACGACTCGGTCCTTATTGAGTAGCTTTATTGCAGCGGTGACAGCCGTTGGAGGTTCTGTTCTTGTGTCTTCTACTACCATCTTTATCTTTCTACCGTTGATGCCGCCTGCTGCGTTAATCTCGTCCAAAGCCAAACTTACACCATCGCGTTGCCCGATACCGAATGACGCTCCGCTACCGGTCAACGGTGCCAGCATACCGATTACGGTCTCGTTAGAAGTCTGATGACAGCCACTTAGAGCTGCTAGCACAATTAGCAGAATACACAATGCCGACAGCTTATACGGGTTCAAAACTCTGAAGGACATATGGACTCCTTTCAATTCTCTTCCATGCACGATGTTTTTCCATTCCCAAAAGAGTCTGATGCATAATGGCTGCCAATTTGCGAGAGCTGAACGGATGGCCGGTTAACCCATTATGCTACAGTCCGTTATGTACGCACGCGCCCCGATTGCCTACTTAGAAAGCTTTAAAGACCGCCCTGGGACCGACCAAGCGTAGCTAAACTGTCACAAGCTATGACTACATTGTCACAATCCTGAAATACTAGGTGCAACGTCAGTGCGCCTAACATAAAACGTAGGTCGCCCTATCACTTCGAATAGTCGCCGCTAGAAAAGACGACAAGATAAGTATCCTCGTTACCTATTCTCAGTGTTAACATGAGACGCACGTGCTTCTTCAGTTGGAGATATCAGGAGTGCGCACCTGCAGAACAGGTTAAAGGGTGTAACATCGCGGTAATGCGGACCCTGTTGAGTAGGAGACCCCGGGTGTGGAATCTGGTGCGTCTTGCCATTGATCACGATTCAAACAAAAACGGCCGTAACCTGTTGACGAGAAGTAGACTCAAATGTATTTTATAAACATCACAGTTCTACCTAATTGCCGTGGAGAAAAAGATGTCGGCGGACGACGTGTTTACTACAATAACAGCCTGTCCGGAAGCCGTCGCGACAATCATTTGCAACCTATTGCGGCGCGACGGACGGACCTACTTATCTTTGTCCCCTAGAGGAATGCTACTGACAGATACGGCAGGAAAGGGAGGACTCTTTTCAGCGGATCGGCTAAAGGCTACCGAGACGTTTCGGCCCGGACTCATCTGTGTCGATTTATCTCTCACGGAATCACTATCCTTATGCGAGCATTGGCGACGAGAAGGTATTCGAAACCCCATACTTCAGGTTGGAGAGAGCCACGATGCCGAGGTCGCCCGAATACAGGCAGTGAAATGGGACGGAAGTGCTCAGTTGTTGACTGGGCTAGCGGAATCACCACCATTTTTGACTCGCTCGGACATAACCTCCAAGGTTCTTCCGTATATTGAGAAAAACCTAACCCACGATTTGAGAAAGTGGTGGACACAGCCTCCAACAACCAATTTGGATGATCTTCTAGTTCTGGTCAGAGACCGTTGCGATAAAAGCTCGTATCACCGGTCTATGCTTAATGGATATCTTCAGCAGTTCGGAGACATGCGAGATGCTTTGAGATCACTGGCCAAATTAGTCTGGAGGGAATATGACTTGGAGAACTGAGTATGTACTAGTAGTAGACGATCTCTATTCGTCCGAGGAAGACTTTTGGGGCGCCAATTCCGAGGAACGAGCAACATTTGACGCCTCTCTTAGCCTGAAAGTCTATCCATACCGTAGCCAAAGAACATTCGATGAGCAAATGCCGGACATTCTCGATTTTCTTCGAATCCATGCACCGCAGACACACGTGTTACTTTTAGATATGCGTTTCATGCCCGACGATCCTCGAGGTGGATTGAAGATTCTTAAGGAAATGGCTGCGCAGAAAATAGACATTCCTCAAGTAGTTATCGCATCAGTTGAAGACGACCAGTCATTGGCGATCGAACTCCAGGGGTATCCATTCGTACACCGACACAAGACCGTACAACTTGGTGCCATACTCGGGAGTATCGGGGAATACGCGATTAGACATTCGCTGAATCACCCGCGTATTGGTGTTTTAATTTCACACGGCACAGATACACTAGCATACGTATTGGAGTTCTTGCGACTTGGGTTACAGGAGGGTTTGAGGCGACGGCGAGACATTAACATCATCGTTACGGGTTCTCAGCTATCACCCGGCGAAGGCGTGGTTTCGGATGCTGGCGATAACGTTCGAACAGCCGTTCTACTCTTACGGTATTTGTATGCACCGCAGATTGGAGCGGTCTTCAATCGCGGGGAGTGTTTTTTCGAAGCGAATTTGCAGAAGCTGCATAAGTTCGATCCAATAGCGTTCTCGGGCGAAATTGGAGTAATAGCGGATTGGGACCGCTTCAAGTCTGTATCGGATCGCGTCCGCGTGTGCCTTAACCCTGGTCAGCTAGAAGAGCTCCACGTCGTTCGTACGGGCGGTACTATCGAGTCAGTAAAGATTCAAGGGCGAGGCTATGTCCCCGCCGGGGACTTCGTCGCAGGGTTCATTACTTCTAATTTGGACGACACGTATAAGCACTTTAGAGTGTACAAGAATGACCCTCCCATGGATTCCTCCAACATGGCCTACCCTCAGTGGATAGCATTGCTCAAATACTTGGGCAATAGCCTTGAGTTAAATGTAGACACCCATTTTGACGAGAGAGTGGGCGTGATCTATGCCAATCCATTTGCTACGACTGAAGATTATCTTGCCCAGATGCAGCGATATCGCGGAGTGGTAATCGCAGGCTATGGTGCAGGTAACGGGAATGTCACGTCAGAAAACATCAATAATGGACCTACCTATTCGCTTCTGTCGGCCTGCCGCATGTATGGCGAAGCACATCCGATTGTAATGGCGTCCCAGGTGTGCGGAGGAATTGCAGACCCAGTTTACGAAACTGGTAAATTATTCATAGAATCGGGCTGCGTTCCCGCAGGCCACCTCTCAGTGCAAGCTGCACAGGTTCGGCTAAGTTGGGTTCTTGGCCATATCCTCGATGGCGAGCCCAATTTTCATCGAGAAGTCGCAGTAGCCTTCAGTGAGGCAGTGAGGTTTCGCACTGAAGAAACTCGCCTGCTCTGGCTCGATCTGCTTCGAAAGCAGTGACAGAACAATGGTGGGTAGTTTACATAAACTCCTAATCCTGCGATACAGTTAAGCTCATGATATAAAGCCAGCGAATTGGTGATCAGTAGCCTATGATAACAAAGACGCAGCCACAAATATAACAGCAGCTCACAATATCTCAACTGCGTCGGCTTAGGGCGAATGAACAAAGTTGAAAAGCGTAGATTCAAACACCGTAAAGTCGAAAAACTCTTGACTGGGTGACGTAGGCTGTTTGATTCTAGCAATCACTTCATTAAGTTTGCGGATATCGAGACCCGTATCGACAATGCGACGTCCAATCAATGCTTTGCCGCTCTTAAGCTCATATTCTACTGTCCCGGATATCCACTCACTCGCCTTTGCAATGAAGGCATCCAGGGTTTCTTTCAGCGGGTGATGCCACCCACCGAAGCAGACAATATCTGTCCACCGCTGATCTACAATCGACTTAAAGGACAGTAGTTGTCTGGGCAAAAGCAAAGATTCGAGCTCTCTGTGTGCTTGAATGAGAATCGTAGCGGCTGGTGCTTCGTGTATCTCCCGAGCTTTGTGACCGGCGACCCTATCTTCAATTGAATCCGTTCTGCCGATTCCAAATGGACCCGCATATCTGTTTAACTTGGACACTAACTCTAAGGGCGTATAAGGCTTATCATTGAGGGAAATTGCTTTGCCTTTCGAAAACCTGATGCGAACCCGCCCCAAGCGAGCTGTTCCCACGTCCTTAAGTTGCTGATAGATGAAATGTTCTTCGGATGCGCACTTCCTCAGATCGTCAATATTACCGTCTTCAATTTCATGTGTCCATATATTGTCGTCCGCTGACTGCAAGGATAGCCTATGCCATCTAGCTTGGTTGATCAGAAATTTCGACAAATACTTGAGCTTCTGGTGTCGAGAAATGGAGCTGGATATGAATGGTTCGATGACTACAATTTCTGGTGCGACAGCCCGAAAAGCGCCAGCATACCGTACTGGATTGTTCTGCCAGGCTGTGGATCCGATTACGACTGCCGTGCATCTAAGTCTTTTCGCAAGTGCAGATCCCTCCTTCGTCATCAACGGGCGAGTCAAGGAACTCGAAAGTGGATGCGAGTGATTATATTCAGCATTCGCCATAACAGCTGGGAAGCAATACCGATCCACAAACGCCTCGCTGCAAGCCAAGGTAAAGTGCTTGGTGGAACCGAGTCTCTTTGCAAGGTGCGCCAAGCGCCGACCTTGTCGAAGCGGCAACGACTTTGACCTAATATTACCCATGTCGAAGTGCGCCGTGAAAATCTGCTGCCTGGATTCACTGGACAGGAATTTTAGCAAGAATGAAGTATCCAATCCGCCAGAGTAGAATAGTAGTAGTCTTTTGTGCTTTGATAACTCTCCTTGGCGGATTGACTTCTGAAGAAATTTGAAAGTATTAGTTTTCATAAATTCGTAAGGAAAAAGTTAGGTGGAAGTTGATTATGAGCAAGCAGGCAGGCTCAAGGCCATTATATCTGAACTAGTCCTATCCATCAAGTCAGCAATTGCTTCCCTCGGCAGTATTTAACCTGTTGTGATTGAGTCCCCTGGCGTTCAATTCGGGAAGCCTCCGCTTGCTGGCCTAAATGGACTGGTAGATTTCTATCAATGGTCGGCAGTCCATTATGTCAATCTGATCAAGAGGTACGGCCGTATGATTGAGACCTGGATTTTAGATTGGCTCTTTGCCTTTAGCCTGCTAATCTGCCTGCAGGATGGCTGGTTACATACGAATTGAATTCACCGGACTCAGTCGCTGATAAGTATCGACGATGTCCTGGCTATTCAAGTGTGTATACCCGGCCGTCACGACGGGCGACGCGTGGCCCATGATTCTTTGCAAGAGTGCAGGTGACCCGCCGTGTCTGATGAACCAGGTAGCCGCTGAATGCCGAAGCAAATGTGGATGCAAATGGATTCCGGCTTTTTTCCCCATGCGAAAGATAATATGCCTGACGTTGTCCTTGTCGAGCGTCTTGCCGTCGTGGGTGCAGAAGACGAGATCACCGGGAATGTCCTGTCGCCAACGGTTCAGGTAGAAGTGCATGGTCTTGACCATCTTCGCGCCCATCGCGACTTCCCGCGACTTTCGCCCCTTGCCGTACACTTTGATTATCCCGCTCTTGAGATCGACGTTTTCCAGCGTGAGCGTGATTAGTTCGTTTCTTCGGATCATCGTATCGAAGAACCAAAGGAGCATAGTCACATTGCGGAATCCGATGAATGAATTCTTGTTCACTACCGAAATGACTTTCGAAATGTCATCTTCGGACACCACTTCCTTGAGTTTCTTCTCGATTTTGATGCGCTTGACCCGGTGCATGGGGTTCGGCTTCTTCCAAATACCTTCCTGCTCGAGGTAGTTCCAGAACCGCTGCATGGCCTGAATGCGGCCGTTGACGGTTTCCTCTGAGGCGACCCTAATCAGGGCAAGCAGGTAATCCTGAATGTCCTGCTTCCTGACATCCTCGATATCGACGCCTTTGCCTTCAAGGTGCCGCGCGAGATACCCGAGCCGCTCGGCGTAGACGTTAATCGTGCGAGGGCGAGGTTTCGAATCTTGCACCCGAAGACGAGCGTATCGACGTACGTCTTCCAGTTCTCACTCACTTTGAAAGCATCGACCGTTTCATACAATCTCTTAAGGCGATCCTACATGACAACTCCTGTGCGTCAGGGGCTCTCTTGTGTCGTTTTGGCCTCATGGTTCAGGTTAGGTTGTCTCCGGAAGTCGTTGTGGGGCGTTTATTAAAGTACCCTCGGCAGGACTCGAACTTGCTACCCTCTGCTTAGACAACAGATGTCTCAAGTTGCATGGACCTGTCTACTTCTTCTATTGACTGTTTCGCAAGAACGTAAGATGTGGCTGCACGAAGATCAATTTGCTAAGCAGCCACGGCGTTCCCAGGACTGAATTTCTGAGACGCCTTAAGAAGATCATCGTAATTCAGGTGTGTATAACCCGCGGTAATGACAGGACTGGTGTGTCCCATTATCTTCTGCAAAACGGCTGGACTGCCCCCGGAGCGGATGAACCAGGTAGCTGCTGAGTGCCGAATCAAGTGTGGGCTGACATGTAAACCGACTCGACGGCCCATACGCCATACAATCTGACGACAATTATCTTTGTCGAGCGGACGCCCCTGTTGTGTGCAGAACACGCACTCGCCGGGCATTTCTTTGCGCCATCTCTGAAAATAGAAATGCATGACTTTCTGCATCTTTGATCCCATGGCCACGTAGCGCTCTTTGTTTCCCTTACCAAGCACCTTAATTAAACCCTGTTTAAGATCTACGTTCTCCATTGTAAGAGTGAGAAGCTCGTTTCGCCGAATCATGGTATCGAAGAGCAACATGAGCAGACAGTAATCTCTGTATCCAACGAAGATCTTCTTGTTGGCTGTGGCAGCAGCTTTCGATATTTGGTCGGGAGAAAGCACCTCCTTAATTTGCTGCCTTGCCTTTATCTTTTTGAGTCGGGAGGTTGGGTTTGGCCTATCCCAAAGGTCTTCTTCGGCAAGGTAATTCCAGAAGATTTTGTACACCGTAATGCGGCCGTTGACTGTCGCATCAGAGATCTTAGGATCATTGATCAATGACATGATATAATCCTGCAGATGGATCTTAGTCACGTCTTCGATATCAATTCCCTTCTTATCAAGAAAACGCGCCAAATAACCGAGCCGTTCCGCGTAGCCGTTGATGGTGTTGTGCGAGAGGTTTTTCATTCTGCAGCCGTACAGAAAGGCATCAATGTAAGCCCGCCAATGATTGCCCATAGTCATTGTGTCGACGAAATCGTACAATCGCTTAACGTGGGGGAGTTGAAACATATCCCAGTCTCCTTCGAAATCAGAAGGTATTTAGGTCGTTTCGGTGGAGCTGGCTTTCCCCCTAAGCCGTTGAATGACAATAAAAAAATACGCCCAGGAGGAGTTGAACCCCCAACCTTCTG
>CAYJOL010000015.1:0-26785 GCA_964371785.1 uncultured Ignavibacteriales bacterium
TTAGCCAAACATGGCACTTGGACTAGGGTACTCTTATTACCATCAACCAAGTCGCCTCTCATAAGGCTCTTTTTTGGCTAACCCTGCGATCAAATTCATCGTTTGCAGTTGTGAGCTCTATGTGTTCGAGGGGACCTGTTTCGTGCACTCGACCAACGGGTGATAGAGTCCATAATTCCAAAAAGAATATACTGCTACTGATGAGTACTTGGTTGGTAAGTTTCGACTTGCACACTTTACCATTACTACATCAGACTATCAAGGGTCAAGAATTCTACATACCCTCGCCGGTAGTTGATGATACGTGCTCATAGATATGAACTGTCGTGTAAGTATTTGCCAGGAAGGCAAGATTCGACAAGATTGGGCCACAGCAGGTTAGAACTAGGATATTGATAACCGCTGAGCTAATAGCGACGGCTCGACTACCGCCTGGAAGTCCCGTCAATTTCTTTCTTATCTCTCAGATAATTGTCGATGATCACAGCAGTCCGAAACAGCTGCGACTGCAATACTAGCCTATCTTGGTCATCTGTCTTGATTGCCCCAGCCTTCTTGAGCGGTTTGACGTATTGGTAGATGTTCTGTTTCGGGAACTTTCTTTGCAATTCGTTCTTAGTGCAGGGTTTATTGGCAATAGCAATTTCCCGCACAAGTTTGTCTTTTAATGTCAAAGTCTTTCCGAACGAGTACATTTTTGAGAAGTCTTTTGTCCGTAATTCTGTTGCCGTGTCGATTACCGCCTCACTCCAATCATCCTGGCCGATGAAACTATCTTTATCTGTTTCCATGCAATGGTAGCCCAGCATTTGAATCGAGTGCGGATATCCTCCAGCGAGTCCGATGCTACTGCTTAGTGCCTCGCTGTCATACTTGACATCGACCGAATCAAAACCTTTGATCAGAATTTGTTTTGCCTCCTCTTCAGGCATTACTCCAAGTCTAAGGGAATCAAAAGCGCGATGGGCGGACGTATCGACTGAAAAGAACTCTTCCGCATCGCCTTCATATCCAATTAGCATAAAAGCAACGAAGCCAAGCTCATTCACATCAAGCGTAGTAATAATATTTCTAAGTATGGATGCAGCCTCTCTTATATTTTCCAAATTGTGAAGTTCATCAATGACAATAAGCACGCCCGACTTGTGACGCTCTTTGGACTCCCTAACGTTGCGAACAATACTACTGAGTATTGCCACCGACTGATCCTTGATACTAGCTGCCGCATTAGCCGCATTCCCTTTCTTTGTCTCTATCCCGACCTCAATTAAACCAATTTTCAGTCTACCTTTATCGAACAATATACCGAGTGTCTTACCTATTTGATCCATGAGTGAAGGCTCTAAACCCGACGCCAAAATGTTCAGACTCTCTTGAAGGACACCACGTATATCCTGACCTTTTTCAATCGAGTAGTAGGACGTAAGTAAGTTCAGATCGTAAAGTTCTTTGTCCTGCGCCTTTGCCACATGAAGAATCAATTTTGCTAACGCCGTTTTGCCAATGCCGCGCTCACCAAAGAGAAAGAAACTTGCTGGAGTTCCCTGCTGTAGTAAGGACAGCTTATTACAAATGCTAAGCACCTGTTTCGCTCTCCCTGCGAAGAGATTTGTTGAGACGACAGAATTGGGATTAAATGGATTTTTCTCTGGCATATTTTCCCTGTTACGGTTGCGACAATGGTTGAGTCGGAAGATTCTTGGTTGGCTCCTGTACGTCGAAAATGTGTGGAAGGTCACTATCGAGCGTCAGATACCTATCTGCTAATTCAGCGAGGCTCTTTGCAATTTTCGATTTACTGTCGAGATCAGTGAGATATACGTTTGCTCCAAATGACTGTATCGCCTCAAAGAGAGGTACATAATCACGATCATTTACGAGGAAAACCAAATCTGACGCACGACCTCCAGCTACTAGAGACAAGGAATCACATGCCAGTCTGATGTCAAGTCCCTTTTCGCCTCTCATGAAATGATCTCTGTATTTTGGCTGTATCTTATTTAGTTGACTTTGTGGTACAGTAGCAATCTTCTCTCCGCATTGCTTGATTTGCCAATGATTCTTTAGACCTGGCTTGTCAACTTGAGGAATAATCAACATCTCCTTCAGTCTGGTATCGTCTTTACGGAAATAGAACACCACTCGGCGAGCTGGTCCCGTGTAGATTGTCCAAGTACGTAAAAGGGCTTCACTTAGTCGATCAATATGCAGGCGCTTATTGTTGTAGCCGGAGTGCCTTCTCCAGATCTCGTAGATTCTCGCAAAGAGATGTGAGCCATCAATGATAAAATATCCTGCGTTGGTCATAGTTGTTCAACGTTGACCGCATGGCGGTCTGAATTTAATTCGAATTAGATTCTCGAGCAGTCGCCGAAAGTTCTCGTCGGCGTTAATATAGACGTAGAGACCAGTATCTCCGCAGTTGTGTGTATACCAGCACGATTTCCTTTCATGATTAATCATCCGACCATTCACACTTCCTGTCTCCCCTACATCAACCACCTGATTCTGATTATTCACCAGCAGGTATACGCACGGAAAGTCTGAATCAAACTTTCTAGTGTGGTAATACGGACCGCTAAACGAGTAGCCCTCAATAGTAATTGCCATAAACAAATAATAGCATTTAGGCCTAGTCCTTTTCAACTAGATTTTGGTGCAAATCCTGAAGTACCTGATCTTAGTTGTTTAGGGCCAGTTTCGTATACTGCCTATTTTATTAGATAACTTGGACTTGTGTGGAAGATCAAATTGATCAAGATGCATAGCTACTATATCTTGAGCAATTATAAAATCTCCTAAACGAAAAGCGTCTGCGTCGAATGCTCAATGCGTTTACAGTTTGTTAAGGTTGGAACGAGCCGGCTACGACTAGCATCAGTCTTCAACCAAGTCTTTCTGGCAAAGAACCGAGGGGAAAACGCCTACCGAGGCTTCAATGGCCAACAGATAACTAAAAAGGGATTATCAGTATGAGTGATCTCTTGATTCTCGCCCGCGCGAAATCGCTCCTTTGGACTGTCTTAAACAGGTAGTTCTTATATGTAGTTCAGAGGGTGTTTCAACATTTGGGATCGCAGATGCTCTGGACTTGCAGCTAGATAGATTGTCGTCGTCTTGATATCGCTGTGGCCCAGCATCTTTGAGAGGGAGAAGATATCACAGCCGCCTTCCAACATCATGGTCGCAAACGAATGCCGCAATTTATGGACCCTAAAGAGTATACCGGTGACGCGTCTCACGAACTCGATCAGCCGTTTGAGGCCGGAGTCCGTGAAGCCCATGTCTCGATAGGACGAGACAAAGAACTCTGAGCAGGTTTTGTTGAGCCTGTAGCGCTGTTCCTGGTATCGGCCAAGGGTATGTGCCAGAGTGGAACTCATAGGCACGATCCTATCCTTGCCGCCTTTTCCCTGCCGGATGTATATGGTCAGATTCACAAGGTCCACGTCTGCTAATTTCAGTCGGAGCAATTCCTGCTTTCGAAGGCCGGCAAATATGAAGGTGGCAAAGATCGCATGATTCCGATATCGCTAAATCTACTCCTGAGAGAGGGGTTGTACACAGCGTAAAGTAGTGGTTCGGCCTCCCGCTACCTATGTCTAGCCTGTCCTATTGTGGGAATCTCTACTAGTCAGAGACAAATCAAGGTGTAGTGGCTCTCCCATACTCCAAGGTAGTCGTGCTCTATCCCAAACCGGTCAGTCTTCCTTTCGCTTGACAAGATTTGTGGCTATGTTATTATCCCGCAATGTCTTATTTGGCGCGAGAATTGCGTCTGGATTGGAACATAAGTTGCTTAAATCTCGTTAAAGTAGGAGGTGAAGAAATATGTTTCCAAACTCGTTCGTTGTTATGACCTCGGTCCTAACGGCAATAGCTGTTACTGGACTTCTAGTCGGCCAAAAGTGGCCTTCGATTATCAGAGATGTAAATGTGAATAGAAGGCACTTTAGCCTGGCAATCTTCCTAGACGCTCTGTTCATTATTGCGGTAACCGCCTATATACCTTTCTCTCATGGGCCACGAGGAATCTTCTCCTTGGATATCCCACGGAACGAGGTGATTCTACTTGCGGAGGCGACTGTGTATCTGTTATCACTCCTGATCGTCAGAAGAAGAGCCACTAGCTATGGAATCAATTAGTAGCTCATCTGTATCGGCGCATTCACCGACCAGAGCGTTCCATTCTTGAGATAGGTGTTTGGATGGAGCCCCGAGAGTAGCAGGGCTAGCGAGGGAACGGAGGAACTCCCGACTGAAGCTCCGAAGGTCATCTATTTCGATGGCCTTCTTTGCTTTTCTGATATTCTCCTCGACCGACTCCTCTCGGTCACGTACCAAGGTAATGGTCCGTTTACTAGCGGACCGGGCCAATTCGGCGATAAATTCGTAATTCGTCAATGAAGGTGGAGCCAAGGAATGATAGCGTTCAATGAGGCAGTCCACGACTTGCGCGGAATTCAGGCGCTTCCGTTCCTTGCGAAACTCGCGGCAAAGCTTCTTGAAGTATATTGACTCGGCCTGTAGCTGATAATTGTGCTCACGGCGAGCCAAAATGAACGCGCATTCCAGAAAGTACTCTGCACGAAGAAACTCCTTGCTCTCAGCCATAAACACTATCCCGAGATGGAGACTGGCGTATGGGTTAACTGCAGCGTTTTTGCCGAAACAAACCGTAGCTCTTTGGTACTCTCCTGTTAAGAAATAACAAAGCCCGATTGTGTCTAGTAGATTTGCTATCACAGCTAAAGATGTGTTTGCTCGAAGTCCCTGCTTCACCTGTAAGAGAGCTTCGCGACATGTACTCTTGATCGTCTCAAGCGAAACGGAAGGGTTTGATAGTTCTCTTTCAACCATAAAGTACGCCATGTTGTTCAACGCCAAAGCAGACAAACTTTGATTCCCTGATTTGAGGACCTGATCTGTCCAGTAGAGAGCATTATCGTATTTTCTGGAAAGCGCAGATATATACCCTAGATTCAGCATGTGATATGGATTTCGCCACTCCAATCCTTTGACCGCTGCTAGCTCAATTGACCGATAGAGCAATAGTGCCGCGTCTTCCAACTTTCCTTCTTTCGCTTGCGCTAGGCATTTGAGACTGATTAAGGTGTCTGACGAACATCCTTGGGACAAAAATCGTTCTGCAGTAGTTGCCGCTCTCTCATAGAGCCTCAGCCTGAGGAACAATCTCACTAGTGCTTTCTTGTACGCCTTGGATTCGCGCCATCCTGGAACGAGATAAGTTGTCGCGATCAGAATGCACAGGGGCAACGCCACCTTTCCCTTGCGTAACATCAGATTTACAGAATCCATCAAGTCAGAGGTTTTCTTTGCCGACAGTGGCTGGACATTTGCCCACAACTCTGATAGAGAAGACCCCCGATAGCCAAATGCCGGCGATTGTCTTATCGAGTTGCGAACTCTATAGTCCTGAATAATAAATCCCAAGCTTGCCGCGAATATTAGAATGCCAACTGAAGCCTTGACTGATAGCGACGCGTACAGAACTATCGTCAAAAGAACTGTGCTTAGTAAGATAATAGACGCAACGAACGTCGATACCTTCGCCTCATCTCTCAATCGCACCATTGTCCAGGACCAAGCTAATGATCTAGTCAGCACGCCCCACATTAGTGAAATAGCAGCTAGTATCGCAACTTGCCATACGGGATATTGCTTGCTTGATGATGTCCAGAACAAGTACGCACCGTAACCGACTCCGAGAATAACTAGCAGACGCAAGTGTTGCCAGAAGTGGTTGAACTTTGCCCAAATGGTCATCAGTGTCCTGTATGGTGCGACAAAGCCACTTTCAAAACACAACAGGTAACACAGGAGGAGAATTGGAAATAAGTGGTACGAGAAGTTGGGGATACTATTACTGCTTCCAAGCGAGAGATTGACTATACGTTGAAGGAGGATAGCTAGAAGTATAAGCACCATAAAGACGTAAATGAAGCGACGGAGTCTCCTTAGGTGTCCACTAATTGCCGATCGAATGTCTGACACTCTCCACCTCCTGAGAATGGTACACCTTTGACACGGGCTCAAGGGGATCTTTAAGAATATCAAAGATCTTATTGATGTATAGTGCCGCGACTTCTACGAACTTAAGAACGAATAGAACCGATAATGTGTAAAACGCACCCAAGAAGAGACTTTCAAGCAACAATCGGATGACAGACCGCAAATTTGTAGGATGTCCTATCCTAAATAGACGAACGGCCTGCCAAACAAACACTACAAATAGAACCAAGTGGAGCCCGGCGTGCGTCAACGGCTCAATTATCGCGTCAATGTCGTGAAAAAACTCCACCGATCAGTAATCCCTCCCGGTATGCCCGTCTTTCCATCCAACAAGTTAGAAGCATGCTAATCCCAACATACAGTTGCCCACAAACGGTACCCAATGAACATTGCGCTAAGGTGCTGAATTGTCAAGCCTAATTTCTCTCAAAATTCGGTGTGTTGAAGGCAATATTCTCACACTTGGTTGCTTATCGCATATCCCGCAACCCGAAAAATTGATCGGTACAAGTCATTGTTGGGCAGCGCACTACCTTCCGCCATGCATCGTCAATTTCCTGCGCATAGCTTGAAATCAAGTCCAATGTGGATCCGGACTATTGGATTGGGTGACATTTCTGGTGTTCCTGTAATGAGCATGAATGCTTGTGTTTGAATAATTGCCAACCGAATGTACAGCGCGTCCACATCGGCGACCCTACACCAAGTTATCGAGGTTAAGAGCCTCTACATCAGCACGTAAGGCGGTAGACGGCAAGCAGCGTAGGTAAGTGGCAGTCATCCTGATGTCACGGTGACCAAGAAGCTGTTTTAACTTGGCAATATCGCTTCCGTTATTCAATAGATTGACGGCAAACGTATGGCGAAACTGATGGACATGGAACTTGACTCCAGATGCTTTTCGCACGCTCTTGATTAGATGATCTAGCCCATCGGTGGTCAGACCATCGTCACGAGCCCGAGAGGCAAATAGGAATTGTGTCGTCAGTCTATGTCGCGACCGTTCCAGCAGATAATCCCGCATTAACTTCCACAATTCTGTCGAAATAGGCACGATTCGCCGTAGCTTTGACTTGGATGTTTCCGCTCGGATTGTCAATTCTCTGCGCTGCAGATCGATATCAGTAACCATTAGACGTAAGAGTTCCCCCCTCCTTATCCCTGTGTACAGCAGCGTCGCAAACAACGCCAAATTCCGCTTCTGAATGAGAGTTGGCTGCCTAACCGTATTAAGAGCCAATACGGTAAAGACCTTCTGAATGTCCGCGCGAGAGAGAAACT
Source organism: uncultured Ignavibacteriales bacterium (assembly GCA_964371785.1). GTDB lineage: Bacteria > Zixibacteria > MSB-5A5 > GN15 > FEB-12 > CAVQCT01. Next base: position 7,315 of record CAYJOL010000015.1, read on the forward strand.
TTCGATCTTCGTATTGCACGTCAGGGTATTGCATTTGAGTAAACGGGTTCTCACGGATATAACCTTTGTCTTCAAGCCACAAGAAAAAGCGGTTCAATTTGCTTCGGTATGTGGCGATCGTCGAGTTCCGTACGCCTGTTTTCTTGATACCCTTTCCGACCGTCCTCGTCCGTGTCTCCAAACGTCGAAAGAATTCTGTCATTGCTGCAGGCGACAGTTCTTGATCGGAGAGGCTCGGCATAACCTCCTGCAAAAGCGAGAAGCTCTGTCTATAGCCACGCAAGGTGACATCCGACAGGCGCGTGGCAAAACGCTGCTCGTCTGTGAATTGGCGATGTAGTTGAGAAAGACTTGGCATAAAAGGACCGTTTATCTTGGCCCAAGAATTTTACCTTATAACAAGCTTAGCTCAATAGCCGAAGTAGGCAGTTTTTCCTCCCTCGGTGTAGTGAAGGATGTTCGAACCCTCTGTCGTGAACACAGCCACGAGCTGGACATAAAAGCAATGCAGCAGATTTGTGCTGATGTACAGAAATCCAGGCGTGGCAGGAAGAAGAAAGGAAAGAAGAAATTGAAAGGACCGGGTACTCGTAAGTCTAAACGATCCCACATACATTGAGGAGGGAGGACAAGTTGCCGGCAAGATATGCTCTCACTTCCAACCTGAGTCCGGAATCATACACGTCCAACAACAGTAAGCGGTAGCTCACATGTTTCGTTAAGATAATTCTCTGTAACAGCAAGAAGTTCAAGTTGCGCATTTGAGGAGTTCGATTTAGAAAGTCCCGGTTGAACGATCGTTATCTTCATGTCAACTGCCATTACTAAACAAGCTTCAAGTATATCAAAGAGCTTCTCTGTATCACCGCGAAGCACCCTGGAACGGAGTTTCTTATCTCTGCGAATACCCTCTCTCCGCAACATATGTTGAATCAGGCGTCTAGGATGCTCCTTCCAGTGTATATTTTTCTGCGCCTGTCCGCATACTTCGTATAGATCAGCAATACGATTTCCTTCATTTCCTTTGGAAGCAAATTTGCAGTGATAGAGTTCAATCAGAATCCTATTATCTAGGATCCGAAGTCCGATAATATCTGCCGCTTCTCCGGCGCCGTCATCATTGAAGATCAAATCGGCCGATTGCTCCTCGAGCTTCTTCACTACTACTGACTGCACCGATAGCCAATTATCGTTGCGAGAAGGCAAAGCCTCCTTAGAAGTATCCACTCCTCCCCAATCCCAGACCTCGATTTTCTCTCTATCATAGGGGATATGGGTCTCCGGAAGCTCAATGATCCGATTGCCTTCCAAGGACGATCCATCGGCGAACCAGACAATTGGGGGTGACTCGTGAAAATAAGTCTCCAGTTTCATACACCGTCCGCCATAACAGATCTCTGCACAACCAGAAGTTGCATGGAACTCATAATCACTATCTTTGTCTAGGAAAACAATCCGCAACTCATACACCGCTGAGATATCGCCATTTCCTATACTGATCGCTAGTGGTTCATCTGTATTTGCTCGATGTAACCCAATTTCAATCTCATCCATACTCACTACTACAGTGTCATTCAATCTAATTGTTGTGCTTTCCTCTTGACGCATCATAAGTTCAGTTGGCCATTCCACGAAGATCGGCATTTTCTGTGGACGTTTCTCTATCAGTCGTGACTTCAGTGTGCCCTCCAAAATCCTGTCTGGATCAACTGTCTCATCTAGAAGCCGTGTCCCCATTTCCTTGCACCAATCTCGCCACTGCTTCACTGTGCCTCGACGGTGAGTCCAAATTCTTCCCTTTACAGAACAACCAGCACTCGTTCTCGAACCAGAACGATACCCTTGTCCGTACAGGTTTGATTTGCTTGTGTTTCTTCGCTGTGGTCCACTGATCCCTGGTTCAACGTCGGCACCTGCCCGCATGGTAAATCGCACGCGCCTACTCAATTGCTCGCGCAGGCCCACATTGTACAAGCGCAGTCTGTGAATATCTGCCAAACATCGAAACACAACGGGACCGTTTATTCGTCTCTTCGTGCCCGCTACCGCTTCTGCGAGTGACTCAAAATAGCCCTTATTAGTTGCGCTGTTTATAAAGAGGAGTTGATTGCGCTTGTCCCAGTAGAGAGCGAATAGCTCCCAACTGTAGTTATACAGTTCACCACTATTTGCCCATTCAAGTGGGGCTTTTGTCACGGTTAGCACAATCAGAGTACGATTCCGAGCATTGATGCTATGGTAAACGCCTTCAAGCCCGGCTGCATTCGGCAATCCTTTGGAAAAGTTCTCGGGATGCCAATCAGAGCAGCTCGTCTGATAGGCAACAGTACTGAGCGCAAGTTGCACTTTGGACAAATTAATCTCGTCTGGATGACCCTCGAAACCTTGGATAAACTCCTGAATTGCAACTTGGCCTTCGATTGCGCTGTCTGCCTGCTGTTGAATCAACCTGTTCCAGTCCGCGTCCCGAATAAAGAGCTTCTTCATCTCGTCACGAACCTCAACCATCCCTGTGTTTGCAATTGCGGTTGCGTCGCCAACTCCCTCGGCAGCACGCACAAAACGACCGATCAACTGAAGTGTAATGGGAAGGCTTTTTCTAATATCGTGAAACGCTGCGATCTTGAGTTGTGGTAGGTCGAAACCCTCGCCAAACATATTTACACAGACTACGATTTTGGATAAGCCGCTAAGTAGACTTTTTCGCGCACTCTGTCTATTCTTTGGAGACAATCGTGTGTGAAGGACAATCGGGTTAAATTCAGTGTACGATTCGTAAAGTTTATATACTTCCTCCGCCCTTGGTATACTGTTAACGCGCGCCATCAAAATGTGATCGGGATACTTCTGGTGATCCTCCCTAAGTTGTGAAACGGCAGCCTTTGCAATTGCTCTGTCGGCTCGTTTTGCATTAAACTCACGAATAGGTTTGAAATTAATCGGCCGAAAGTACCCTTCCATTTGCGCTAGCCGAAGGGGGTAATTGTAGACAATCTTGCCGCTCACCAACTTGTCATCATCTCTATAAGGTGTCGCGGTGAACTGAACGATTCTGGATAATCGGAAATTTTCCTTAAGAGTTGACCAAGTCCTGGCTGGTACATGATGCGCCTCATCGATGAATAGATACGGGCACATCTTAGCCACGCTCTTCTGAATCGAAGAACTCATCTGCCCCGCTATATTAATAGTTGTGATTACAACATTGCACTTGCCGAGTAACTCCTCAATCTCTTGAGCGCTTTTGGGCCGTTGCTTCAACAATCCAACAACAGGATAATCGGCGGAAGAGTCCAGCGCAGCCAAGCTCTTCAAGAGTCCAAGGGAGGTAAATTTACCGAATGCCTGACGGCGAAGTTCATCTGTTGGTACAACTACAAAAAGTCTTGGGCAACGCATTGAAACAAGAACGGCCAGCATAACTTCAGTTTTACCAGTGCCTGTTGGCATAACAATGGTCGCGGGCTCATTCGAGGTGGACCAATGTGCGTGAAGCGCGTGTATCGCCCCAACCTGCGGTGATCTCAGACCTATCGTATCCCTACTAGATTCGACGGCAGGAAAGTTAAAGGCGCCCTTCCACGAAAGAAGCGCCGCTTTATATCTGGAGATTGCTTCCTTGGAATCCCGGGACACGTCATTTAGTCGCGGATGTTGAAGCCAAGTGAACTGCAGGCTGCTCAAATCCTTACTTCGATCGTCTGGGTCGAGAAGTTTTGACAATAGCACATTCTCACTACCCTCCAAAGTGAGCTCTGTGGGGGTTAGTATTGCCTTCATCTGAGGCGGATCGCCTTCACAAACAAATCGCAGTACTCGAGATTCTCCTATCTGAATAGGTTGCGTAGTTCCTCTCACCAGTAGATCCGGAACTATAATTTGCCTCACCTGATAAGAGTTCGTGGCAACATTTATAGAATACAGAGGCGGAAGGCGGAGACTGACCCTGCGATTCTGATCACTTTCGGTTTGACCTCTTTTGTGCCCTTCCTGTGACATACAGTTTTTCCCGATTAATGGCGTTTGTCTTTTGGCGGGTTGGGATCATGTCCTGGTGGCAACGTATCACTGTCCCGGATCTTGCCATCCAGTCCATAAATTCGGACCTCGCCACCACCGCTGTTGTGGCAAAGGTTTTTTGCAGCTCTCTCTGCCTTCGCTTGGGTATCATAATACCCTGCAACTTGGGAAGCGCCTTCTCGCATTGCGCCCCAGAGTCCTATAGTCTTGTTCTTCGAAACGTGGTAATTAGCCATAGTCATTTATGTTAGTTGATCTAGCGAATTCACAAGCAGCGTGACAAAGGCCTTAGACTTCATATGTCTAACAGCCAATTCTGTTACGCTGATTTTTGCTTTTCGTTTTCCTGGGGTTTGCCAGTTGTACCATCAAGATCTACCCCGCTGACTGAATCTACCGCATCGTGGGCAAGATGTCAATACTGCGGACAGGGAGGCGGCCGAACTTATCCACCAAAATACTCAAAAAGTTGCCGAAATCGGCAATTGAGGGGCTTTCGGATTGGTGGAATGCTTTAGGGTACGCGAGCGATACCTCCCTTCCGGGGAGTCCATGGACTAGGGAAGGATAAAGGTCGAGGGGTATCGCCCGCCAAGATCATTAACAGATTGCGCCATTTGATTCTGACGCCATATCTTGGTCCTACGAGGTCCTGATCCGCATGGTCAAACCGAGGGTGAATCATATTCTTTCGAGGCATCTGATTAGAGTGACGCAAAGAAGCGGCGGGCATCGCAGGTCCCCTCGGACGTATCTCGTCCTTGTTGACCTGCAAGTTTGATTAAAAAGTCGATGAACCAAGAAAGGTAGTCAAATGGCTTGTGAAGATCATATAAGAGTCTTACTGCAAGGGCCGCAGGCTATTGCTGATTGGATGGAAGCTAACCCAAGCGCGACGCTTGATCTTCGCCAGGCAAGGCTTCGGCGAATAGACCTGGTCCATGCATCTATACCCAAAGCAGATTTCTCGGGGGCCTTTCTGGAATGGGCTGATTTCCGATGGGCAGACCTAATGGGTGTAGACTTTACCGGCGCTAATCTATCGCGAGCTGACTTTCATAAGGCCGACATGCAGGGCGTCTTGTTAAGAGAATCGATCTTACACCATACAAACTTCGAAGACGCCAATTTACGAGCGGCCCACTTCGACAAGGCTCGATTTGGATATACGCGAGTACTTAACTGTGATCTGGCAGGCGCCACAGGGCTATTCACGTCTTCGCACGCGGGACCAAGCACTATCGACTCCGAGACCATTCAGAAATCCGGCCCACTGCCGGTGGTATTCCTGCGAGGTTGTGGAGTAAATGACCCCGCAATTCAGTCAGTAATGGAGGAATCGTCACCAAACATGGAAGTCAATTTTTTGCAGAACGGCCAGTTCTACTCGGTGTTTATTTCCTATGCCACTAAGAACTCCGATTTTGTTAATCGGCTGTACGCCGATCTTCAAGACAAGGGCGTTCGGTGCTGGTACGCTCCAGAAGATATGAAAATCGGTGGCAAAATCCTCGACAGTCTTTATGAAGGTATAAGAACCCACGAGAAGTTGCTCCTTGTCTTGTCCGAAGAATCGGTACGAAGCGATTGGGTAGAAGATGAAGTCAATAGAGCATTCGCGGAGGAACGTGATAGAAAGCAGACGATGGTCTTTCCCGTTCGACTCGATGACGCAGTGATGACGGCGCGGCACGCTTGGGCTCAAAAGATTCGAGAAAACAGGCACATTGGAGATTTCAGAGAATGGTGGGACCCACACCGGTATTCAGATTCTCTAGATAGGTTGCTAAGAGACTTGACACGTTAGCCCAATTTCATCTCCATTCTTCCCTCCCAAATGCAGCTTGAATTAGCCTGGGGTGGGCCCGGGTAAAGGACGTTCGAACCCGGTGTGAGCAGTATAGCCACAAATTCGATATAAATGCAATACGTGAGATCTGTGCCACGACCGACAGGCTCCTCAAAAGGAAGCGTTCAAATTCGAAAAGAGCAGGCAGAGATAAGCCTATACGACCCCGAAAACCATGAGGAGGGAGGAAAAGTTGGCGAAAGAGGCAATGATGAGGATGCCTACGCCCTAGTCAATTCTGTATTAGTTGAGATTTAATCTGACTGTCCTCCGATGTTTATCAGTTCTCTGTTTACATCGGCATGTCAGATTAAATCTCAACTAATACAACTCAGATCAAAAATCATCGGAAAATTCGACCTTACTCTCTTTCCAACTTAAAGTACCGGCAACAAAAAAAGACCTAGCCGCCGAAATAGGTCAGCTAGGTCGATTGCACCAAGGAACCTTACATGCGGTTTTACCTTACCACAAACGAGCAGCAAATGCAAACTCGGTCCGTCATCCTCTGGATCATGTGCAACCCGACTTGAAATGAGCCTCTCATCTCAATACAAGGATGCTGAATTCAGCATCCTTCAAGCGCCAACTGTTCGGTTCCACCGTTGGATGTATCTTCGAGTGCAATGTACCTGCTGCAATATTCGAATTTATGTCTTAAGGAACTTTCGCAACTTATCTCATCGAGTATCTTCCGCGAATTTCCTTCCTCGTTCGATCGCACTAATTACCGATGACAGTACTTCGGGGCGTACCAGTTTCAATCGACTAACCAGTATTTCACCGAGCCTCTGATGCACACCTCTTTCTATTAGCTCTCTCTGCAGATAGAGGGCTCTGACCAGTTCCTCAGATCGAATGATCCCGAGCACATAGAGAATACGTCCCAATTTCTTATCTTGCAAGTATGAAGCGTCAATCTGTTTCTGCTCGAAACTAACGTCATCCGTCTCAGGAGCAAACGTACTTAGTGCTCCTCGTAAATCCTCGTAGGTAATTTTCTTGGCCTCCAGTTTCTCGCCATCCCTTTCAGGGATTTGATTAAGGTCCAACCCCAAATACTTCGACCTTCGTACCACACTCTCAGCTTGTTCAATCTGCCGCAAGTCGGATCGATCAGCAGTCTGCAAGGACTCGTACTGAGAATTAAGATGTTTTAGCGTGATGCTCCTCGAAGCTCCATTCCTCTCAAAACTGACGATAAGATTAACTACGAGGTCGATCCACTGTCGAAATTCCTCATCAATTGCTAGAAAGTGATTGATCCCCGGAAGTACGAGTTTGGTGACACCCCAGTCCTTAGGTTCAAGACCCATCATTTTGTCTGCCCCTGTTATCAAATCACGGCCACCAAATAGGAAGAGGACTTTTCTACCGTTCTCCTTTAGGGGCCCTCGAAGACTCTCTCGATTGTGATCAAAGCAGGCAGCACCGAAGAGGCCACTTACCAAATCGGTTCCGGAAGGGTATTCTCCGCGAAGAGCCAAGAAAGCACTCTCAAATCGCTTAACATAATCCTCCCAGCGACCTTCGCCAAACATTCTAGAAGGATTAGTGTTTCTCAAGGTAACTGCAGCACTCAGAAGAAGGCAGGTGTTAACATCACCACGTTGAGCAATTCGCTCCAAGAAGTATGGTAGCATCGCAGCGCTTCCCAAGGAGTATCCCATGAGTGATATCCTAGTACGGGGGCCGAAAACATCACGATAGAATTTGCAGCCTTCAGCGTCACAGCCTGGCCCGTCACCCAAAACATGACGCAAAAGAACGTTGAGCTCATCTCTGAACTGAAGGAATCTCTGATACAACATGATTGCTTCGTCCATCAGAATATCGCTCGGCTTGAGGATTACTTGCCTAAGAGTGGGAGAGGGTATCCGATATAGCATATGACGGTTCAGATGATCTGGTAACGGGAGGAGAATGCAGCCTAACCCACGACTTGCCAAGCGGCATCCCAGCTCGTCATACAGGCTGAAGTCGTGGATTTCATCAAGGCCATTCGTCATAATAACAAGTCTGTCGACTTTAGCATTCACATGAGCAAGAGCCTCGCGTGGCAAAAAGCATCGCATGTGGAATCGTCTATAATCACCCAATTCAAGAGGTCCAGGGTGCATACAATCAGGGAACAACTTCATTAGACAAACGTACTGGTCATTACTATAGACCACCTGTTCCGAAGCCTTCTGGTCGACTGTGCAGACTCTACTTAACCCTCTGTTCACCGTGATCTCCTCCTCGGCACCAGATTGTTGACATTGATAGCCCTATGCGGCCCTTATATGATTATCCATAGCAAAGACACTAATTTGCTTAATTCGACGAGATCAGTGCGTTTAGCTCCCTGTCGATTGATTCGTTAATTGTCTATTCTACACAATAATCTCAGCGATGACAAATGTTTTCTTACGTTGACCCGACGGCCTGCCTACTTTCAGCTCGCAATAGACTTGAACTGCACCTGGCGAATCGGAAGTGTACGCCACTGAACGACACCAACTTACATGATATGAAATGAGACGCATAGAGCACCTAGAATCTGCCGACAATTAGACATTGGACAAGTAGCTCTGACACTTCATTAATCAAAAGGGGTCCTTGACACTGCTTATCCGGGTGCTGCTCACCGATAGAAAGGAGTTTCTGGATATCAGGGGGTCGGAGGTTTCGCTTCTCTAGTTCTTTGAGCACGCTGCAGGTGCTCATCCTGTGCAGGTCGGATGTCACCGACGCTGAGAAATGACCTCAACCACAAAAGGCATCAGAGAGTATCAGGACTTCGCGTCCCAGGCGCGATTCTTCGACCGGTACAACGGGGGGGCATCGGCACAGCGGGATCGGGTTAGTGGCACCGCTGCAGCGGCATTACAGCACTGATCGGCGGGTGTATCGGGATCGTCAGGAGATCTTGAAAGGATTCGTTGCACGGTATCTGGAACGATTTGTGCGAGGCGCGCACTTGCAGCCGGGGCGGCCGGGCGAAGTCTGGTTCGACAAACCAAAATCGGACCCGCAGGTGCCCCGATTATGAAACGATATGTCTTATTTCTATTGACACAGTCAAAACGGATAACTGTATTTGATACCAACAACGATGTTTCTTTGGACGATGACGTACGTTTCTAAGGGCCCACTCCTGGAGGCCAATTGGGAAGTAATACTGACTCGATCTCGAATAAGCTGAGCTCTGACGTTTTCGACGCCGTTCATTTGCTGTCTCTCCCGAAGCACAATGTGTACTTGAATTTGTCGATAGACGGATCAACATCTGACCCGTTTAGCGCAGAAACCTCAGCCCCGTACACCACAGATTCCAGTTCTAATAAGGAAAAAGACATAGCCAACAGCAGAGAGCAGTATGCGACACTGAGACGGTTGGTGGATGACAAGATTTCACAGTGATTGCGCAACGGGTCAGTGTTGGCCTGAGACTCGTCCGAGTGATGTCTTGACTGGGTCATCTCGGGCCTTCCGGCTCAACTGTCAAACAGGTATCAATTCCCAATATTTGCCTTGCGGCACAATGGTCGGGACAGTATGTTATCACAGCATTGACATGGTAGTATCGACGGATATCGATACAAAGCGAGGGCGGGGATGAATCTCCTTGATTATCTAGATGACAATTGGCGACGGGCCTTAGGTAACGTCAAAGCGGCCGCGGCAGTGATTTGGTTGCACCCGATCCATACGTATTATACGGATCATACTATTTCCCACTCAGAGAGAATTATTTCCATCTTGTCGGGATTGACCGAAGGATTAAACGAACTACATCCCGAAGCAAGACTAACGAAGTTCGAGATATACATACTTCTGGCCGCAGCATATTTGCATGACATTGGTATGCAAAGCAGGACCTGGTCCAAATCGGACGACTTGGAAATCATTCGAGAGATTCACCACGAGACAACGTTCCAAATGATTCTCCACTCAGGTGACCAAACGGATGAGTACCCCGACTGTGGTCTAATCAACGATCCTAATTTAATACCCCACATTGCCTGGGTCGCGAAGTCACACCGTCGAGTCAACCTCAAGACTGAGCTGGATCGACAATGCACACATCAAGATGGAATCATTCGGCCTCAGTTCCTTGCAGCACTTCTTAGGCTGGCCGATGCACTCGACATCGATAATCGACGAGTAGTAATGGAGGAATTGAAGCTTTCTCCATTGCCCGTTAAGTCTCTATATCATTGGTATCGCTGCTATTTCATCAGCGGGGTTAGAATTCAGAGTCAAGGAATAATTGTAAGCTATAAGTTTCCTCCAGGATCTACCTACGCTGATCTGATCGTGCCGTCTGTGCAGGCAGAAATCAAGCAGGCAATCGATGAGGTTAGGGACATCTTATGGGAGAACAAAGTCAACCTTGTACTACTTGAGCCCGAATGCGGCACCGGTGAAAAACACAAACGGATGCCTAACGCAGTCGAAACACACGCGGCCAAGGAAGCCAGAAACCACCTTGAGAGGTCCACAATGGCTCTCGTGAAGGGTCTCGGCATGAGGGAATTGGTGCCCGAAGTAGAATTCTGGTTCGATCTGCTCGACTACGATCTTGGGGCGGCTACCGTGAGGGAAGGCATCGCTGTCGATTGGACGGCGAAGAGACGCCGAGGCCTCGAAAGCCAGCCGACTCTCGTGAGATGTATATATGGAGAGATAGGCGTCAACCATGTTCAGGACTTTGGTATGGAACTTGCGTCCGCGAACGTCGCAACAGGTTTTCTCATTAGCGAGCGCAGAATAGCCCCGAGTGCGGAGGTGTTGATCCCAACAAATCAGAGGATGCGTGTCCTTACGTTGCCACAATTGATCAATGAGATTTTTCGTCCCTACTACGATTATCTTGACGCTGTAGTTAAGAATGACGGCGTGGATTTGTACTATGTGGATTTGGCTTGCGAACGGCCAGTCGAGGCAGACAGCGCGCTTGTATGCGATCGGGACTCGTATCCCAGCATTGACAAGTATGTAGACAGCTGGCTACAGGAAGCGAGTGGACATCAAGTCTGCGTCTTGGGAGAATACGGAAGCGGCAAAACTTGGTTTTGCCGACATTATGCATGGCGCCACCTCGAGACTTTCAAATCTGACCCCTGCAAAGTGCGGCTCCCTCTACTTATCAGGCTCAGAGATTATCCTTCATTCGGCAGCATCAGAGAGCTAATTACCGACTTTCTGCTCAATCAATGCAAACTTACTTTACCGCGCGCCTTTGACGCCTTTGAAAGACTCAATTCCAGTGGACGGCTTCTACTGCTTTTCGACGGGCTAGATGAGATGGGCACTCAAGTTGATGAACAAGTGACAGCCCGCCATCTTGATGAACTATTCCACACATTGTGCGATCGCAGCAAGGTCGTCCTTACGAGTCGCAAAGAGTATTTCGTGTCGGAACATCAGGCCTCGGCCCTGCTGAATCGCCCTCTCTCAGAGTCCGGCGAGGTTCAGTCAAGCTTTGAACTGCTTTACCTACTTGAATTCGATATCTCGAGGATGAAGAAAGTACTCCGAAAGCGGGTGCCGCAACAGTGGAAGGTCTATTGGCAGACTATTAAAAAGATCTACGATCTCCCCGATCTTGCAAAGCGCCCAGTTATGCTTGACATGATAATTCGGGTCCATGAAGACTTACAGAAACGCAGGCGCATCGACCATGCGAGTTTGTATGAGATTTGTACAAATCAATGGATCGAAAAAGATATCTCTGAGAAGCGGACTCTCCTGAATAAGGAAAGCAAGCGTTATTTCGCTCAGGAGGTTGCGTGGGAAATGTTCGGTAAAGGCGAAATGGCTATTCCGTTCACAAGAATCAAGGATTTGGTCTGGACATACCTCAAGGGGGAATCCACGGCACTCAGTCGAATTGAGTTCCTTGAACACGACATCCAAACCGCAGGCTTCATCGGAAAGCGTGATGAGAGCGGCTATTATGAGTTCGCACATAAGTCTTTCATGGAGTTCTTCGCTGCCCAAAAATTGGCGAGAGCCGTTGCATCCCGAACTGTCCATCCATTTCAGAAGAGAGAGATCTATTACGAGATCATCCGCTTCTTCTGCCAAATGATCGATCCTGAGCGAGACATCCCGACTCTCATTTCGTGGATGGGAAATCGGCAGCTTAATGAAAAGGTCCGTGCAAACAGTATCCGTATCTCTGGCCAATGGATTCGTGAGGACGTTTTGGCGAACCTGTTGAGCCTTGCGAAACGAACCAATGAACGAGTCGCACTCCGTCGTGACGCGATTCGGTCGATTGTTAGAATGCTTCACGGTGAAGAGGTAGACTGGAGCGACGAAAAGGACATTCGAAAGTCTTTGACCGCGTATGCGATTCGAACGGATCGATCATCTCTTGAGGTCAAGCTGCTTCCGATTGAAGTCAAGCTGGTGCGAAGATCATCGTTGTTAGGCGAACGAAGACGCTTAGCTGACAAATATGCCAGCAAGATCGCACGCACGATTGGTAGTTGCCTCGACCGTGGCCAACCGACTCAAATCAGACAGAATGCATCCTATGCTCTTATTCACTTCGCTAATCTGAAACTGCTGGGCAAACTCCAAGGAGCCGCTCTTACCGACAGTGATCCCTTTGTCAGATTCAATTGTTCTGTGGCACTTATGGCAGCCAATACGCGGGGCGGAGTGTCGTATATGAGACGGGTACTAAAGGAGATTAGTGACGCAGGAATTGTGAAATATGGCAAATCGAACATAGAGAGAATCAAAAAGGCGAAACGAGATTGAGCCACCAGGCTGGCCCTGACATATCGTATTGAGTATTCTGCAGGAATAGTATAGTATGATACTCATAACCCGACGCATTTGAGAACTGAATCTTAGGGACCCAACAAATGAAGATCCTCTTTTACATTTCAGGACATGGATTCGGACATGCTACCCGCATGGCTGCGATTATGGGCCAACTTGCAGAAATAATGCCCGAAGTCCATATTTACATTCGCGCAATGGTCGGTCGAAATCTGTTCGACTTCTTGCCAGACGGCTGTCTAACGTACAATCCAACCAGATGCGATGTTGGTGTAGTCGAAAGAGACTTATTTTCACAAGATATTGATGAAACGTTGCGACAAAACCAAACGTTTTATCGAACTATGGATGAATTCGCTTCTCGCGAGGCTGAATACGTGAGAGAGTCCGGAGTCAGCGTCATTGTAAGCGACATTCCTCCGTCGGCGTCGCTCATTGGCTATCGATCTGGAGTCCCAGTAATCGGGGTCACCAACTTCACTTGGGACTTCATTTTTCAGGATTATGTCCGACTAAACCCCGGATTCCTGCCGCTCGTTGAGCTTTTCCGCAAAACATACGCCCACACAAGGCTCTTGCTTCGACTCCCTTTTCACCACGAAATGAGTGAATTCAGCCATGTCGAAGATATCCCTCTTGTGGTTAGACCGTGCCTGTCCGATAGAAACACGACTCTTCGTCGCCTCAAACTAGACCCCCAAGATAGGCGCCGAAAAGTACTTGTAGCGCTGCGGATGAAGAACGTCCTGCCGCCAGAAACACTCAGTCGCCTTTTCAATGATCTAAGTACTGTCTACATCCTGACCGAATCAACGTTTCTGGGTGAGCGGGATAACGTCCGGGTTTTGTCTCAAGATTGGAGACCTTGGGAATTTCCTGACATTCTTCGCTCCTGTGACGCTGTAATTTCGAAATTGGGTTACGGGATTGCCTCCGAGTGCATCGCGTACCATATTCCGTTGCTGTATATTCCTCGTTTCGACTTTGCTGAGTTTCAATATCTGCGCGAAGGGATTGAAGGTTTCGTTCCAGCCTCTTGTATGACGGAATCAGAGTTTGCATCCGGGATCTGGGACGGAAAAATTACCGACTTGCTGGATCATTCGCCCGTTCAAACGCTGGTGAAAATCAACGGAGCCAATATCGCGGCGAAAAGGATTCTTGCCGCATGCTGATCGGATTACTCGGAATCGCAGCAAAGTCAGCGATGCAGGAGTCTTTCTAGAACGCAAATGCCTTTGAAATTGTAGAAAGATTACTCTAGGTGGTGGAAGTCGCGACCTTGTCGAGCAAAGTGTTAGCAAACTCTTGCTACCTACCGATAAAAGCGAATTTGTAGGTGTACCATACCTTCTGAGACACTTTTGGCATAGATTAGGAGTAAATCGAGGAGGTTTGGCTAATGTACAAAGAAGCAAGAGATTACCTGGAGTTTCAGAAAAGAGTAGCGACCTTCAAGTATGCAGCGACATGGGGGAATGTGGCCAAGGCGTGTCGGGTGTTCGCCGTTCCAAGAGCATCCTATTACATGTGGAAGAAGGCCTACGATGCCGAAGGAGAGGATGGGTTGGTGCGCAAAAGGCCCATTGCCAGAAAGCACCTGAGAGCAATTCCGCAGGAGACCGTTGACAAGGTCTTGGAATTGTGTATCGGCTATCACCTCGGACCACAACGCATTGTTTGGTATTTGGAGAGATACCACGGAATCCGGATCGCATTCACAAGTGTTTAACGGATTCTGGTGCGCAATGGACTCAGTCGATTCCCTAACCAAGTCGGCTGTCGAACATTGCACACCCATCGCTATGCCAAGCAGGTACCCGGTCATCGCGTCCAGATGGATGTCAAGGTTGTCTTCCTCAAAGCTCCTGACGGTAAGATGGTCCGTCGCAATTAACGTCCGCGGCTATTGACGATGCAACGCGGATTTGGGCACTCAAAATTTATCAGCGTCACAGCCAGGCCAATGCCATTAGCTTCATCGACCATGTGCTGGAGAGGTTTCCCTTCCGAATCCAAACGATTCGGACGGACCGCGGCCACGAATTCCAGGCCCTGTTCCACTGGCACGTTGAGGACAAAGGGATGCGGCATGTGACATCAAGCCGCACTCGCCGGAACTGAATGGCAAGGTAGAGCGATCCCATCGCACCGATGGAGAAGAATTTTATCAGCTCTTGAATTACTCGGATGACGTCTATCTGAATCAGAAACTGGCGGAATGGGAGCACTTCTACAATTTCGACCGGCCGCATGGAGCTCACGGCAGGAAAGCGCCCTATGAGGTACTCAGAACTGCGCTGGAACAAGCAAAATCGTATCCCAGAGGTTTGACAATACTACAAATCTTTTCGATTTGATTACCTGCGACTACCCTGATTTTCGTAGCTACCTGCCACGAATCTGCCTACTAATCACAAAACTCATCGTGAAAAAGGTTAAAAGATAGGCTACCTGGAACCTTATTTTAGCAGTACCATTTTCTTACTCTCTCTATAAGGCCCTGCCTGTAAACGGCACATGGTACAAACAAATGGGGGCAAGCCAACAGGTTCAACCAAGCCATATGGCACGAAGAATCATGCGACCGCTCGTCACTTAATTAAAGGTGATTCTTCAATAATGATGTTCTTGCCATGAATATCGTAGTGGCGCTCTTGTAGTGGCGCATTCTCCTTCTCTTGACGCGAGGTTAAGTGGGAGGAGAGATTCGTAAGTGCAAGTAAAGTGACCAGAAGTACTATGGCTACGATACCATTTCGTGTCGCATTATAACTGACGTGGGCGAAGTTTGTGGATTTCAAGACAACGTCTTTGTTTAAATCCAGTATCTTGAGATACCTCGCCTGCCTTTCCTCTGGTCGTTCAAAGGATACCTCATCCTGAAGGGTAACGCGGTATATCTGCTTTGGACTGATCGCCTTAAGGGCGAAGTATGCTGCAGTCAGAAAATATAGAACAGACATGATTGTCAGTACATCCAGTGTTCCTACGATGAGCTTGAAATAGATTTCAGCAAAAGGGGTCGGAGGGGAAAAGCGATCAGTTACAGATGCGAATAGTGTAAGAGCGATAATAATACCGATGACAGTAACCTTCGCCTTGTCTTCAATAATCCGTAGTCTTTTGTGGTCGTATTCGGCATCTTCCCTAATCAAATCTAGAGAAAGCTTAGCACGGTTATCACCTACAAGCAAACCTTCCTGCTTTCTGCTTTCAATCCTCGACTCAATAATCTTAGTGGCGCGATTGAGGCTGCGAATCTCACAGAAGATTACGTCGACCAGTCTTACCAATTTCACAATTTATGCCCCGCCAGAAATTTAGCGATTATCATGTCTATATCAGCCCCAGCGGATTCCAAGAGCCAAGCCCACTCTCCCGTTGGATTTATTTCGAGGAAGTAGTAAGTTCCGTTCCTAAGTGCTAAATCGATCGCTCCAAAATTAAGTCCAAGTTTCTTCAATAGAGAAACGCAGCGCAAGATGACATCCGGAGGGAGAAAAATCTGCTCGTAACTTACGCTCTCCTTCCTTAGCCGCCAATCGCCATGCACCCCTTTTCCTCTATTCAAAATCGCGACCGAAAAGACCTTATCTCTTACCACAGTCACTCTGATGTCAACTTTTGTCTCGATCAATTCCTGCATCGTGATTGGTGCTGCAGCGACTTCGCTGTTTAGAATCTCTTTTCTAGTCACAACATGGGTAAACCCGAAGATTTCAGTTTTGTGTGTGCGAGCCAATACGGTGTCCAATCCCTTGATTACTAACCGGTCCAGCTCATCAACTATACTAGAGTCTATTCGCTTACTATTTTGAATCGAGGTACTGGGAATTGCGAAACCCAGTTCATATGCCGCTCGTAACTGAATGGCTTTGTGTTCAGCAACATACGTGGCACCTGGGTGGTTCATCCAGACACAGCTATCGAAGACCATAAGATTACGCATGAATGCTGCCCATTGTACCCTTGAGTGCTGTTCCTCTATGGTAAAGGGCACACCATACTCTCTCAAGTAAACTGGGCGACGGAAGTAGATCGATTCTAGACTCTTGTCGTTGATGAGGAACACCTTGGAGCAACTTTCGATCCTCAGCTCTCTTTTTATGGGGTCAAGGAACACTTCCAAACCTGCAAGATCTTCAGAATTCAGGCGAAGATAAGTGGCTGACAATTCTGCGAGCCGAGCCATAATGAACTCACACGAGAGGTCAAAACGGCTGCTTAGTATTAGGACATTGGGAAAAACTTTCTTCATACAAGTTCTTGCCTGGATTTCATTCCCCCTTCTGGTCCTCACCAGTTTCTACATCCGACTTCTTTGTCTCGGGCGGTCGTCTTTTTGAGGAAAAAGCATAATACTGACCTGAGTCATCATCAAGCCATGCACCTTTCTCCCAATCATAGTGAAAGCCATGAGGCCCCTTTAGGGAAGCAGGGGTATCGTATCCCTTGGCCAGCTGAAGAAGAAGGTGCGTCCTCTTTTCTTGCATCACTTGTGTCCTCCCAGCGCCTGGTTGCAGTTAAAAGTCTCACAAAGAACTGATATTTCTTAGTTAGTCAAACAAGTCAGAATCTAGCAAAAGCTCCTGTCTTTAGTTCCGGTAACTTCCTAGCAATCTTCTCTAGGAGCCGCTCAACATCCCCCATGTACTGGTTGTACTTCTCCTTGGACATCCGCTCTTGATCTTTGTAGATACCCAGCGAATCATTCTCAGGAAGTTTCACGTTTGCTAGTTCACGGACGATTTCAGCCGCATTATGGTAGAGCATCAATATGCCATGGACCGTCTGTACAAATGGAGGTCTATCGCTAAAGCCGATGTTCGCGAAGGTAAGCAAGGACCGCTGCCAATCTCCGAGAATGTGAAAACGTTCAGCCAATCTCTTGACAACTGGATATAGGGCTTGATCTTGAACCAATCCATTGGAGATAGAATCCAGATAATTCGTGAGCGAGCACGTCGAATTTTGCTCGAACAAAAAGCGCCCGTCTTGTAGAAGTCGTGCAAGTTCGAGAAGCATCCGCCGCTGCCACATTGTCTCTTTTATCAGTTCTCTTGTCTCCTTTGCCCACCGCTGGACCGGGACGATAATGTAGATTAGCGTAACAATAGTTACAAAAAAGAGAATCAAATCTCGCCCCCAGCCTGGTATTGAATCCCACCCGGAGAAAAGCACGACTGATGTACCGACAATTCCGCTGATTAGTCCAAGGATCGACTGAATGTGCTGGAATGGTGCGAGTTTCAAGAAGTTATTCTGCATCTGACCCTCCTTTCGTTTCAGAATATAGCAGTTAACAAGTAACTTCTCTACAAAAAAAAGAGGCCTGAATGACATTTTCAGGCCCCAGGAGTATTCTTCCCTTTCCCAAATTGAACTTACGCGGCCAAGACAGCTCCTGCCCTCCGCTCCAGATTCACCCGACTGTCCGTGTGATTCATCTGACGCGAGTAGGCTGTGAGTCCCTGTACCAAGCCCCAGACTGTTCTCGGGTCATCGCCTTCGGCTCGTCCGATCTCCCAAGCCCTTGTGATCTCGCGTCTTGTGAACGGCTTGTTTTCAGACCACTTCAGAAGTGTCGGCAAGTCGGTGGCCACCTGCCGGTGCATGGCCGCGTGTACCATATTTTCGATCCGACTTGTCTCTGCTTGGTTTTCTACAAACCGATTCAACACAGGAAGTGCCTGCCGGTAGAACCGATCGATCGCGTGTGTCCGATGGACGATCCGCAACTCCCTCACTTCATCTGCGCCCCACACAATATGATTTCCGCAGACGTAGTTGTACAAGAAAGTCGTGAGCCCGAACGTCGCTGACCCGGTCTCGGAATTCCAGCAAAAGAAGCCTCGACCAAGTCTGGCATTGCCTACTTCAACCGGCCTTTTGTCATTGATCATGAATACAAACATATCCCGATCTGATGCGTAGAGTCCGGCGTTTTCCGAGTCGTTGCTATCCCGTGCCGGGGGCACATGCCAACCGGAATCCGCGACGGCCTCGATCAAGCTGGAGAGAACGTCGGCATCCCATATCCGACCATAAGTAGCGCTGGTGAAGGCAGCGGCCAGAGCCGAACCGGAGCCGTTGAAAGTCTCTCGGATCATGAGCTTGGTATCGCCGTCAGAATTGTCTAGACCATACCGCAGGCAGTCTCGGGCCAAATCTGGCGACAGACATCGCAGATAGCCTGCCGGAGCCCCGACAGTTCGTGCCAACTGGCCAAACGACCAGTTAGTGAAAGTAGCCAGTGGAGATTCGCCGTTGATACCGAGATTTCCGTCCGGCGCAAGCTTGACATCCAGGGTACGAAGATTGCGTAACTCCTCGCTTGAGCCTTTACGACGATTCGACACATGAACAAGTAAGTCATCAAGTGATGCGAATCGTTGGTCCGGCGGCCGCGTGGCCCATTGGTGATGGGCATCGTATAGATTCGACATGTTATCCTCCTTTCTCAGACTTTTGCCTGATCGTCAGTCAGTTCTGCGGTGAGCAGCAAGTGATCGATCATATCACTTGCCATCTTCTTGGTGATGTCCTTGAGGTTCTCGATATCGAACGCCTCAATCAGCCAGGTTTTCGCCTCCGCATCAGACCTCCCCTGTTGCGAAAGCAGCTTGAAGAGATACTTCTTCTGCGAGGGTGTCATGGGGGCACCACTGTCACCGTTGAGTTCTTGGCCTTTAGATGAATCATGACTTCGGTCGCCGTTGGCACTGTCATTGCCGTTACCGAATTCTTCAGCCAGCTCTTCTAGCGAGATGATGCCGACGTTGACCGCATCTCGCATGGCGCGGGCTTTTGCCCGAG
>CAYJOL010000016.1:0-17901 GCA_964371785.1 uncultured Ignavibacteriales bacterium
GAACGTCGTGAGACAGTTCGGTCCCTATCTGATACGGGCGTAGGAAATTTGAGGAGATTTGACCCTAGTACGAGAGGACCAGGTTGAACCAACCTCCAGTGCACCTGTTGTGGCGCCAGCCGCATCGCAGGGTAGCTGCGTTGGGAAGGGATAAGCGCTGAAAGCATCTAAGTGCTAAGCCCACTCCAAGATTAGATTTCCCGGACGCAAGTCCCTAAAGACCCCTGGAAGATGACCAGGTTGATAGGTCACAGATGTAAGCGCAGTGATGCGTTCAGTCGAGTGATACTAATCGGTCGTGAGGCTTAACCGATAAATTTTTACTTGGAAAATCGGAAATACTGGCAGCGATCAGCCTATTGGGCGATCCTGATTCTTATCAGATAACGCTATGAAAATATTCTCGGTAGCGATAGCGACGGGGTCACACCTGTTCCCATTCCGAACACAGCAGTTAAGCCCGTCTACGTCGATGGTACTACTCGGGAGACCGTGTGGGAGAGTAGAAAGCTGCCGGGTTAAAATAAAACCCCTTTTCAGAAATGAAGAGGGGTTTTTTTGTCTGGAATGCTCCGGATTGAACTTCGTCTCAAATACCCCGCCTGGATCTTTCGTAACATAAACAAAATAAATCTCTAAAATGGACAACTCATATTCCGTGAAAGGAGTAACTCACATGATGACTTCAGCAAGAAGGTTGAAGCTGTTGTTTGTTGCCGCAGCTCTGCTAATGTTTGGTATTTTCGGTGCGGCGTATGGGCAACAAAAGTCCGAGGCCAAACCTACTGTTGAACCAACTCTATATGAGCGACTGGGAGGTGTGTACTCGATTGCGACGGTAGTCGATGATTTCATTGAACGACTTCTTGTGAATGATATACTTAACGCGAATCCGGCAATAAAAGAGGCGCGAGAACGGGTCCCCAAAGCCGGATTGAAGTATCAAGTTACGGCGCTGGTCTGCCAAGCGACAGGAGGACCGGAGAAATATACCGGCCGCTCAATGAAAGAATCTCATAAGCACCTCAATATCACTGAGAAGGAATGGACGGCAATGGCGGCCGATTTCAAGTCCACCCTTGACAAGTTCAATGTTCCCCAGAAGGAGCAAGACGAGCTTTTTGCGATCGTGGGCACTACTAAAGGTGATATTGTTGTTGGCTCTGCGGCGCAAGGCAATGGGAAGTAGCCCTTCTTCTCAATCAGGTCTCGAGTTTGTGTTGCAGGCGACTTTGAATCCGATAAACCGCAGCTAACTCTGGGAGAGTAGAAAGCTGCAGGGTTAAAATAGACCCCTCTCGTGAAAACAAGAGGGGTTTTTTTGTGGTTGCGGAGGCGACAACTCGTGGGTATATAATAATGGACAAGGGATGGTAAACATGAGGGCACAGATTGATTATGAGTTACCAACAACATTTAGAGGATCAAATTGATTCGCTGATTTCCGCGATAAACAGACTTTGTGCTAAGGAGGATGTAGACAAATTAGACATGCTTGCAGGCGATGCGGCAGATATTCTCATGCTTCCTCCTGAAACACTACCGTCACTCGAGATCCTGACGCACCCATTTATGTTGTGGCATTTTGCTTGGGAAATGACGACTCGTCTTCGACATGGATTTGGTGTAGTTCCTGGGGAGCTTGAAGACCGCCTGGCGAAGGGGCGCTATCACGAAAACATCTGGGTACGCTTGAGACGATTCCGGCCAACAAGCGGATACTACTATGGGTTCAGTTTTCGCGCCGATGATGCGATTTATGACTTTTGGGATGATCAGCCGATCCTTCTTACCAGAATTCCTCAATGCTGGATAGATGAACAGGATCACATGACTGAGTTGGGTTGGATTGCGCGTTCGGAGGTCCGGGTGCTGTCATCTTTGGCATTTTCCGTATCAGAGGGATATTGCCATTTTCAGTTGACCCCCGAAGTCACAGACCTACCGGGCAGTCTGGTCTTGGACGCGCACTCAAGACTGACGCCGACTTCTTTGTCAGTCGCCATATCAACAAACAGACTTCTTGAACGATTGAGCGCTTTTCCTTCATCTAGGGGGACCGCTATCGCTTCCAACTTTGACTTCCGAAGCGATGGAATTGTGCAAGAGAAGGCGTGGAAGTTCTACTCGCAGTTTTCCAGCGATGATGATTTGAGTCTAAGAACAGGGTTTAATCTGCTTAAATCAGCAATGTTATGGAACAACGGGAACAGAATCTACTTCGACGATGCGTGTATTAACCTTTTCTTTGGTTTGGAAGGATGTCTTCGCTTGATCTCACGCAATCAAGTGGGGAGTTCCAGTTTTGAGTTCAAGCCAACGATGGAACACATTCGCCGACTGTTTGTTGAGAGACCGGGCTACCCCGACATGCTGGTAGACGCATACGAGAAGAGGACAGCAATTGTCCATCCGGCATCATCGGTGGATCCCAGTTGGATACCCTTCCTGCAGGCTGACGACTTCTATGAGGGTTTCGGCATGGCAATCGATCTGTTCTATTATGCAATTGTCGGAGAAGTATTGCCACGTGAGTTTTAAGGATGACCGAGTGGCCGCCGGGCTCAGTCGCGGAATCGAATTGAATGTATTGACTAGCATGAGCGGCAGAAACAAACTATGAATCCGAATTAGTATAAGCTGCTGCATCGAGAGGCACAAATGTATCCCCTAGACTTTTTTTTGAAGGAATCGAGGTACTATACTTGGCGTAAGATCTTTGTGGCCATGCCGTTCCGCGAAGAATATGAACCAGTCTACACGGATTTGATACGTCCCGCCATTGAGCAGGCTAACAACGAGGCGGAGCCGCAAGGATCATTTACGAACTATCGAGGGAAGGATCCGAAGTACGTTCGAACCGGTTGGATTGAGATCTTGGACGAGCTGTTCTCGTCTCAGTTCGTTCTGGGGGTACTCAGCGGAGACAATCCGAACGTCCATTACGAGCTTGGGATCGCACATTCCACTCAGGCCATTGAAAGGCAAATTCTAATCGCTGAAAAAGGACATGTCCCCAAATTCGACTTGAAAGATCTCATTCACCTGGAATATGATCCGGTAAACTTGAAATCAAGTGTTCCGATTCTCTGTAAATCGATTCTGGACACGGACAGAAGGTTTCAGTTGACCATTGATCGGCAAGTAACTCGCGCAATCAGTCGGCTAAGTCATGACGAACTGAACATCATTCTGCAGTTCTGTAACAAGAGCCACTTTGATTTCGCAGGTAACCCTCCGGCAGACCAAAAGGATGCCGTATCTCGATTGTGCCACGCTGGCCTATTAAGGCTTAATCTGCTACCCGGGACTCGCAAGGGAAGGAAGGTAATCGAAACTTCGTACTACTGGACAAACATGGGAACTGCCTTAATGCGGAAGCTCGACTTGATTAGTGATTCGCAGGTGACGGAGCGAAACCTAAATTTCTTTGCTGTTTTCCATGACTTCACCTTCTAGGTTTGGATTTTCAAGCGCCATCAAGTTTGGGCTTGAAAATAACTGATGGACCTGAGCGTACGTATGAAGCCAAGCAGCTCCCTGCATAGATAAACTAAGATGGAGGACAAAAATGAGAATCCAGAAATGGACCGCGTACTACGAGCAATTAAATGTACGTTCACGCTGGTATTCGTCGCAACTATGGCATGTTCCATTTGCATATCTAGCCGTCGCCGGTTTCGGTCCGGGTGGCCCATCCGCTTGCGGTGGGTTTCCTCTTCAATCCAAATGTCGGGTTTCTCCATCGCACGCGACTCACCTGGCGCGCGCTCAGTCGGAACACCGACCTACGTCGAGCTGACATGCCTCTCGGCGCGCATGAAATGGCTGGTGGATCGGTGCCCACAATGAAGGCTATCTATATTCGGAGCAGGGCAACAAGACATCGAATCAGTTCGCAAAACGTGCAGCTTGACCACACGGGGGGCTCCAGTGTATATTGGCGTGGGCACGTAGACGGTATGGAAAATAACCGATCATGATGTACAGGAAACGGTCAGATTCGCACAGTCAGGGCTTTCCAAGGCATAGTCTCAGAAGAGGCTATAGGAACTTTCCCTACGGCAAGCTCTTTGTCGGGCTCCTTATTACGGCCGTGATTATCTATTTTGCAACTCGAATTCACGGCTGGCTAATGTACGCTGGATTACTTGTTTCACTACTAACTCTATACTTCGGTGTGGGTACGATGCTATTTCGTAATGGCTCTGCCTGGCGGAGAGTAGGAGTTAAGGGTTATTCGACCTGGAAGGGAGCGATCAGTACCAGGAGGGCCCTCAGGGAGCATGTCCCAGAATGGAACGATGAAAGACTTTGGTGCGAAGCTCTTATTGCCACTCTCCGTAACATGTACCCGTCAGTCTCTGAAGGTGAAATCGAGAAGTGGGCCCTCAAGCTGATACGTGGTGCCACCGGCAAGGGCATGACCGAGAATATATGCGAGTATTTGGTGAGAAGAGGGAAATCCAAGCCGGAAGCGATGCGAATTGCACAAGAGGTCGGTGGCTCACTGCAAAGCGAGAATAGGCTTGGTGATGGCATAATCGTCTATAGCCTCAGTAAGGTCATCGAACTTGAATTTGGACAGGCACAAGCAGACAAATTCTGGAATTCGGTGGGCCGTGGTGACATTATTAGGGTTGGATAGAGTGCTGCGCCGCTGCGCCATTTGGCGTGTCCGACACGGCAGGTTCGAAGCGAATCTGCCCTACGGAAGAGCAGAAGCGTGAAACTGCCTCAATACCGTTCTTATGTAGGGTGGATCCGCTTCGGGCCCGCCACAATGAGGTTATGACATGCCTCCCGGCACGTCTGGAACGTCCGGTCCTGAGAAGGTGCGGACCTTCGGAAGAATAAGAGCCTCGATAAGAGCGCCCGTTAATCCCAAATAAAACGAGGCTGACAGGCGTAGTAAGTGATATCAAAATTCGTACTTGGAAGGAACTGAGTATGCCCGGAAAAGTAGATTTCCATCGTGTGCTGACCGCCCCTCCCGAAAGAATCTACCGTGCTTTTATCGACCGTGATGCGATCGTGAAATGGCTACCGCCGCACGGCTTCACGGCCAAAGTGCACGAGATGAACGCAACGATCGGCGGCAGATACAAAATGTCGTTTACTAATTTCACAACCGGTAAGAGTGATTCGTTCGGGGGTACATTTATTGAACTTACGCCCCAGGCGAAGATAGTGCATACCGATCAGTTCGATGATCCGAATATGCCCGGCGAAATGCTCACCACCATCACTTTCAAGAAAGTCAATTGCGGAACGGAACTTCGGATAGTACAGGAAGGCATTCCGGATGTCATCCCGGTAGAAATGTGCTACCTGGGCTGGCAGCAATCACTGACCCAACTGACACAACTGGTCGAACCCGAGATTCCGGATTAGGGATAATCAGTCAGTCCGTCTGGCGTGGCTCCAAGGTCACGCCACCTACAACTTCCGCACTCTGAGATTCAGTTCGGCGAGTCGCTCTACGGAAGAGCAGAAGTGTGAAACAGCCTCAATTCCGTTCTTATGTAGGGTGGACCCGCTTCGGGCCCGCCGTACCGTGAAACGGCCGATTGAACGCGGCTCCCTTTCAAACGTCATTCTATTAACAAACTTGTCCCCCGAGCAAGACACCACCGGGGCTGTCCTGTATCACCGCCTTTACTATCGACAATGACGACATCAAACAGTATCATGCGATAAGTATTCTTTTGTCGAGCGGAGGGAATATGTCAGCAATAAAATCAATTACGATAGTCTGTCTGTGCACATGCGCGTTCCTGATCGTGTCGGATGCAGATGCCAAACAATCCGGTCAACTTGTACTTGATTCAGCAACGGTCGAGCGATGCACGCTCCGAATGAACCGGGACCCGTTCGGGTTGCTCGTGTTCCATCTAATCGATGCCGATACGAAAGAGCCGATCGATAGTGTCGATATGCAATTCAAATTCTCGGATGACAAATACAGCCGACCGTTCAACGAGCTTCCCGCACACTGGCGGAATCCGGGAGTGCATTCGTTCAGATTTTCTTTAGCAGGATACTCAACAATTGACGTGAATAACATCCGCCTGCCCGAGGACTCAGCGGTAGTTCTTACGATCCGGATGAAAAAGGGAGAAGGTACGATCAGCGCCAACGGGCAGGGTGACTCGCTTGTCAAGGTGGTAACCACCGGCCTCGACGGTGTCTTTCCGAAGAACCAGATATCTGGCGAGATCGTTGATGACGCCACGGGCAAACTAGTCGCGGATGCCTCGGTCTATTGCGAGGAGTCAGGCCGCAGGCAGTCAACCGATGACTCCGGCAAATTCGTTTTCGAGCTGGGTATCACAAAATCGGCGACCATAAACGCGTGGCACCCACTCTATGACTCGATTCGATTTGCCGTCTCCAAAGAGTATATTCACACAGTAAAGAAAGTCGAAATTCACTTTGAACATCAGCGACGAACGGTCGATAGCGCACCGCCGGATGAGAATATTGACAGCACGGTGTTGCTTTTGGCAGATTTGACGGGTTGGTCCGCTTGGGGGATTCATCCACGCGAAGAAACGGACATAATATTCACGTTCAGGGTACGGCCGGGCGATGCGTTCGGGCCGACCGAAGGCTGGCCCTATTACCAGTGCCTGCCTTTCCGGCTGGTGCGTGAATTTCCGGATAAGACCGCCTGGCTCGAGTTTTCCAGCAATTTCGGAATTCTGGGCGAGAGCATGGACAGCCGGACGAACTTCATATTCCTGCGCGATACCGCCATACATCTTGGGACTAAGACTCTCGATGGCGGTACGACCGTTGCGCTGAGTCTTCAGCCGGATTATTCTCCCCGGGGACTGATGAAGCGCCCGGGGGATCTTCCTCGAAACGGGAGTATAGGTCGACCTAGCCCCCGAGTAATCGATTCGTGCGATGTCATCAAGGCACAGGTGGAGCGGACCCATATCAGGAATACGCTGGCCCTCCTGGATCGTGATTTTGATCGGTTTGCGGATGGTTTTTCGCCGACATATCAAATGCCCGAGAATACGATGCATCTTCCTCTAGCGGAGTTCTTCAGGCGGGGATTTGAAAAAGAGCAAGATGATACCTATCCCGATAGAAGGTTTCTTGAACTGTTTGGGCTGTATGCTGAGGAAATATCAATCTACGATGCATGTTCGGAGGAGCCAAACGAGCGGTTTATTAAGGCCTGCAAGAGAGGCCGATTCATACCCCAAAAAGGCGATGTCTATATCTATTGGCCGGAAGGGAGCCTGGGTTGGCCCGGAGGCTCGGCCGCGGTCTATCGCAACGAGAACGGCGCGTGGAAAATAGTTGCGGCGCTCTGAGGAGTGGCAGAGCACTCCCAAAAACGCCGCTATATATTTCTTATCGTGGAACTGAAGACTAGACCAGTCAGTCTGTCCGCTTACACTTTCTGGACGCGGAAATTAAGCGATCCGCTATAGTGACTCAGAATGAGCTGAATCGTCCATGTTCCGGTAGTGCCGGCGCTGGTGGTTTCGTTCAGACTTGCCGACAGGGCGCTGTCATACACCGTGGTGCCGTCGGCGTCTTTGATGACCACCCGGGCAGATCCAGCTGTAGTCGTGGTGGAATGATTTACGGTAGCCTGCGTGCCGCTGTTAGACCAGGAGTAATTCAGGGTGGCCGTCCGGTCGCTTACGCCGGTCGCCTGAAGTTGGAAATTATCCGCGGTACTCACGATTTCCGGCTGGAACGGCGCCAGGGTGTTGTTGGACGAACACTGGGTCACGGTCAACAGGGTGCCGACTCCGAGCGCGAAAACTGTCAGGACGGGGAGGATGCGTTTCATGTGATTCCTTTCTGTATCTATTTGATAGGACGACAGTTATATAGACTTAAGCAATCTGACGCATCAGCTCGAACGGTGCTATAATTGGACTAATTCTCTCTATGTAGTCAGAATATCGGCAAAGCCGGACATATTCTTAACACCAACCGCCAGGACTTTGCTCCCGATAGCAGGCGACAAATGTCCTCAGGTATATTCGGTTCCCTCAACCTTCGAAGCCGGAAGTCGGAGCGGCACAGCTATCAGTTGTCAGTTCTTGATTCAGCCACCTATTCAGTCCAGGTTCTTTCGATCAGAATCCGGCTGGCAAAGATTAACGGCCGCTAAGGAGGGTGGGCAAGGACCGGCTCGAAGATGAAGCCGGATTTCAAAGCACGCTACTCCACTGCTTCCTCACAGTAATACCAGTTGTCCGCCAGGTGGCGGGGTTCGGTGGTGATCCAGCGAAGGCCGAGGGCATAGAGTGTTGAGTGCTGCGGCGCGGAGTCGGGCGCAAAGATCAGGCAGATGTGAGAATTGAGGTCATCGCTGTCGATCATGAAGGCGGCGGTGTTGGCATGAGTTGAACAGTCGTGAATGCCCATTGACATAAGAACACTGTCAACATTGGCATCAGTCGGTGTCACTATCGGAGAGGTATTCAGTGTGTTCCCTTTGATCAAATCGGGCAGTAATCGCTGAATCTGATCACCGTGTCTTGTCAGATAGAGGCGATAGCCAAACCATTCGCTTTGAGTCTCGGCAGCGACCAATCCAAAGACTATCACCACAACCAGACAGGCGGCCAGCATTCTCGCGCGACCAGTTTTGTACAATATGGCAGAGAGCAAACCAAATGTAATAACTCCGAAGAAACCAAGAGTATCCGCGAGGAAACCATAACCGGTTCCCGGAAGCAGCCAGTCGGCCGCAAGCACCAGCAGAATAGAAGCGAGAAAAAGAACGCGCACGATAATTGTAAAGACATTGGACATTAAATCCCCACTTTCGATTTTTCGCGAAGCACCGCTTCACGAACGGCGGCCCATGAACCGCCAAGCCCATACTCATACAATTTGTTGTCAGGGACGATTAGCCCGTCCACGTTTTATGTAAATATAGCAAAGTAGAAAAACCAGTCAATGACAATTTTGCCGCTATCAGCTAACGCTTAATCTCACTTCTCAACCCAAACCCCCGTCCGTCTATAGCTCGTTGCGTGGCAAGCACACCGTCAAGATGGTCGTATTCGTGCTGAAGCAACTCAGACAGATCATCTGCTATGTCCCAACGAATCTCTTTCCAATCAAGGTCACGGAATGTAACCGCACAGCGCTTGTGCCGCTTAACCCGGACCATCAGGTCCGGAAACGACATACAGTCATCCCATAACTCAAACATCTCGATGCTGAGATTGTCCATTGTCGGATTGATGATGACAATTGGCCTGTCGATGAGCAGGTAGACTAACCGTTTCATGTAGCCAATCTGTGGCGCGGCAATCGCCCGACCATAGCCATGTGTCCCCTTGAAGTGCATAATTGTATCGTGCAGATCTGTGACCGCGTGACGAACTGTCTCAAGCTCGTCACGCGATACAGTCGAAGACGCTTCGTACAGCTTTGGATTGCCAAGTAAGAGAATCGGTTTGAACGCCATGCCGTAATCTAGCTCTTAGAACTCACATGCGCAATGCCAGGCCTTACATCATCCCGGGAATCGTCTTCCTGATAAACCGGTTTCGAACCTTGGCCGCAATCTGATTGGTGGTCATTTTGTCAGCCGGCTCCACCGCTACTATCTTGGCGGAGATACCGTTTGTCTTCTCCATTTCTTTGACCAGTTCGTTTTTGGCCTCGCCGGGGCCGAAAATGTACAGCCGGCTGGCATCTTTGACCGCGGTCACGATGCGGCGATAGTATTGCCGGAGTTCCGCCTGTCGGCGGTTCTGGAGAGTCCTTTCCTGGGAAAATTCCTGTGGGCCGAAGCCGGTCGCCGACATGGCGCTACCCTGAGGTACTTCGATTTCGTCATGTTCGGACCGGATTTCCCTCGCCGTTTCCCTGGCACCGATTATTTCGACCAGATAGGCCCTCGCGTGATCCACCCACATACCCACCGATTTATCCATTGTTCCTCCTTTGTGCAGACACGTTTAAGAAGGCGCTGATTTGGGGAATCAGCTTATGTCAGATACTATTCTAACAATTCACACGGGCGCCCAGTTGCACGAATGCATAACGACTCGTCTGATTTCTTCTAATATCCCTTCACACCAAGACTTAGATTTTAATTGTCTGAACGTGAGTAGCGAACTTATATTTCAGGCCATGGTACCTGAAGCCAACAAAACTGATATCCTCGTATTGGGAACGCTTCATCTAGATGAACGCAAGGCGCCCTTCTATATTCGACGATTGAAAGAGGTTGTCCAAATGCTCAAGCCGGCCGTTATCTGCGCCGAACTCTTGCCGGAGCAGTTGGCGGGGGAGATGGCAACCGGCTCCAAGCCCGAATATGAATCGGCAATTCTGCCGGTGGCTAAGCAGTTGGAGATACCGGTGGTTTCGATGTCCGGGCGGCTGGAAGAGGGGCGGGAGCTCGATGACAAACTTCGGGAAATTGAGCGCCAAATCGCAGACGACATCCTGCTGAAAACTCGAATGGATATGATCGAACTGCTGGTGGCAAAGAGCTACACCCGTTTGCACGAACTGGTCCGCCAGCCCGAAGCTCTGGATATGTTACAGGCCGAGGCGTATCATCTGCTGTCAGTAGCGCCTCGCCATGATGTTTTGGAATCGTTTTTCCCCGATTTCCACCATATCTGGACCGAATATAATGAGCGGTATTTCAAGAAAATAATCGAAACAGTCGGCCACTATCCCGCAAAGCTGGTTCTTGTGACTATAGGATTGGACCACAAATTCTGGCTGGATAAGAAGCTGGCCGAAGTAAGTTATGTCCGACTTCGGAAGCTGAGTGATTACGAGAAGTGCAAGGAGTCTAATACATGAGGTCCCGCCGTGATAGCCGACCGCTGGAGCGCCGAAAGAAAGACCGCCCCGAACGGCCGGTCGGTCGCCCGCCGAGACGCGAGCCTGTTCGTTCACCAAGACGGTCATTTCACGTCAAATCTCCGGTAGCGGCCAAGGCCAGGACCGAAGACGAGCTCTTTCAGATAGTGAAAGAAGCCGGCGCAAGCGCTTTCATTCTCATTTTGGACAGCATTCAGGATCCGCATAATCTGGGCGCCTGCCTGCGTTCGGCTGACGCGGCCGGTGTCCATGCCGTGGTTGCCTCCAAAGATCGCTCAGTGGCCATTACAGACGCTGTCAGGAGGATTTCTACGGGCGGTGCCGATCATGTACCTTTTGTCCAGGTCACCAATTTGGCCCGAACTATGAGCCAGCTCAAGGAAGCCGGACTCTGGCTTATCGGAACGGCCGACCAGGCAACAAAGTCTATCTACGATATGGATCTATCGGGGCCGATCGCGCTTGTGATGGGTAACGAGGGAGAAGGGCTGAGGCGTCTGACAATGGAAACCTGCGACCATTTGGTGAAAATCCCGATGAAGGGCCAGGTAGAGTGCCTCAACGTATCGGTCGCGACCGGAGTTTGTCTATTTGAGACTGTCCGCCAGCGGAGTCGCCAGAAGTAGGTTCGAGGACACCTCCGGACGGGTTGTCCGTTAACCTTGAGCATTAGGAAGAAGAATTATGCTGGTAGGTCACTACGGAGCGGCGCTTGGATTGGCCGGAATCGAGAAGAGACTGAATCTCGGATATGTCGTACTTGCGTCAATGTTTCTTGACCTGCTTCTCTGGTCGCTCGTTCTTTTGCGAGTTGAGACGGTGATCGTTCCGGCAGACTATGCTAACCTCCACTACCTGCAATTCATTTTTCCCTATTCGCATGGTTTGACCGCCGTCGTTATCTGGGCCACCCTTGGCTTCGGACTCACGTGGCTGTGTACCAAAAGATGGGAAACAGGAAGGATAACCGCGGGCATTACTATCGCGGGCGCGGTGGTAATTCATTGGCTACTTGATTTCGTTGTTCATGTTCCGGAGATTCCTGTGGCTGGAGAAAATTCAAGCAAAATCGGCCTATCGTTGTGGAATCACCTGCCGATCGCATTGGCGGTGGAATCGATCATCACTTTTGGCGGACTAGCGATATTCATTTTGCGGGTCCCTATGAGTCGCGGGCGAGCGATCCTGCTGAGCTCTTTTACTCTAATAATAGTCGCTCTGGCCGACCTCGGGCAGGCGTATTCCCCGCCGCCGCCCAACAGCCTTCAGCTGGCTCTGTTTTCGCTATTTACGAATCTGTTAATAATAGGGGTGTCATTCCTGATAGGGCGAAAAACTCGCTATCATCAGATCAAATCACCAGCATAAAAAACAGCCCTGCCCGAGGGGGGACGGCAGGGCTGACGCGAAAATACTCATCTGATACCAGATGAAGTCCTTTGTGCTCGACTGGTAGTCTTTAGCAATGTAAATACGAACGATTATTCTGTCAACCCCGACTCAAGCGTGCCCATTTACCTTATCCTCACCGGAAAAGAGTTGCCGACGATTAGCCGAGAAAGTATCATAGCCGTTTTGATGTCTCCGGAATGGAAAGGACAACTGTGAAACCAATTCTCATGGCCGGCACGGTGATTGTCACAGCGGCACTGGTAGGTTACTCGATCGCCATTCTGATCGAACAGCGAAGACGCAAAATCACGGCTCGGGTGCTTACGTTTCTGACGACAGGGGTGGTCCTGGATGTAACGGCGACCACGTGCATGATTATTGGCTCCACCAACTCGCCATTCACGCTTCATGGTATTCTCGGCTATTCATCGCTGGCCGCGATGTTGGTGGACACAATAGCGATCTGGAGATTTCGCCTTGTACATGGTCCCGATATACCGGTGGTTCGATCGCTCCACCTGTACTCACGCACAGCATACATCTGGTGGATTCTGGCCTATATTACCGGCGGATTGATTGTGGCTTTCAATCGGGTCGGTGTTTGAAGTCCGACGTTCGCCGGTTTATCGACTGCTGACTTTTCCTCACTGGAACTTTCACACGGGCTCGGCGTTATAAGGTCGACCAATTAAAACCATTTTAAGGGAACACAAAGGAGAGCCGCATGCTCAAACGCATAGCTTTCGTACTCACGGTTGTGACTCTGGTGGCCGGTGGCGTAAAGGCGGGGACCTGGCAGGTCGACCCGAATCATTCGTCAATCGGCTTTTCCGTTCGCCACATGGTTATTTCAAATGTGAAAGGCAACTTCCAGTCATTCAGCGGTCAGGCGGATTTTGACCCGGCCAACCTGAGCAAAGGTACGGCAGAGTTCTCGATCGATGCGGCATCGATCACCACGGCCAATGAACGCCGGGACGGCGATTTGAAGAGTCCCAATTTCTTCGATGTCGAGAAGTTCCCGACGATTATGTTCAAGTCCAGTGGCGTCTCAGATGTTCAGGGCAACAACTTCAAGCTGAACGGAGATCTCACAATAAAGGACGTGACCAAGCCGGTCACATTCGACTGCGTCTACAACGGTGCGATTACCGATGACCGGGGGAATTCACATGCCGGCTTCTCCGCTACGACCACAATAAACCGCATGGATTACAATATCCTCTGGAACAAAGCAATTGAGACCGGCGGCGTGGTGGTAGGCAGCGATGTTGGGATCGACGTGGAACTCGAGTTGATAGCTCCGGCTGAGGGAAAGTAGAGAACATCCCGATTAGCACAAAGACTAGCTAAACGGCCCGCCCAGCCTCGGCGGGTCTTTTCTTTGGCAGTTCAAAATCTTCTAAGCAGGCCGACGACTTTGCCGGCTATTCGAAACTCTTTCGAGTCTCGACTCACGATAATCGGGTGAAACTGATCGTTCTCCGGCTGAAGGCGTATCTGCTGACCTTCGGGGAAATACCGTTTGACCGTGGCCTCTTCACCAATAATAGCGACAACAATATCACCCTTGCGGGCGACCTGCTGCTTTTGCACAATAACGATATCACCATCGAGAATGCCGGCGTTGCGCATAGAATCACCCACGACCTTTAAAGTGAACGCGTCTTCCTTGGGCAGGAAAGTCGAGTCGACTGCAATTTCACCTTCGAGATTCTCAATTGCGTCAATTGGCAGTCCGGCGGGTACCGAACCGACAAGTGGCAGACGTATGACATCGCCAGCCAGGGAAGAGGTAAGCTCAAGGCCACGGGCGACAAATTCCTGTTTTTTGAGATACCCTTTTTTGATTAACGCCCGGATGTGCTGGCGGACGCCATTAGTAGAACTGATTGCCATACGCGCCCCGATCTCGCGGATCGTCGGAGGCGCTCCATGAGCTTTCACGTGCTCGCGGATGTAGTCGAGCACCTCGCGCTGTCTTTCGGTCAACTTTATCTTCACCATCGTGATCTCCTGCTTTAGCATAGCGCATCGATATGGTAGTGCTCATTTGTATACATGTCAATACTTATCGGCTAGTTTGTGTTTGAATGTGATGTCGGGTTCAATAACTTGAGGTTGCGAAAGATACGAAGATTATCTAAAGTAATACGAGAGCAACTCCCCGGGGCGACCCTGAACGAAGCGGAATTTTCTTTGAAAGTCGGTCGAAAAGGCTATATTAAATTGACTACGGTCAGGTTGCGGATACTCACGTTATTGTACTTCCACGGTGCGACTATAGTCTGACAAAGGAAACAAGTCCACTTCGTAAATACGACGGAGGTCTTATGAAAACCTTTGTAATGATGACTAAGATTGCCCCGCTTGACGCAGACATCATCGACATTACCAACAAAATGAAGCGCCATACGCGGAACGGTCCAGCCCGGATCGAAGAAATCCAACGGAAGTGCCCGGAAGTGAAATTCCTGGCGCATTATGCTCTGCTGGGGCCCTATGATTTCATGGATGTCTACGAAGCTCCGGATGAGAGGACGGCGGCGATGGTGTCGCTGTTGAGCAGGGCGCACGGCGCCTTTCAGATCGAGAGCTGGACAGCGATACCCTGCAAGGATATTGCTGAGATTGTTCCGGGGTTCTGCCCGGACGAGTTGGAAAGCAGAGTCGACTGATCTCCGTGGCGTCTGCCATTCCAATACTCACAAGTTGCCGGCCAGCACGGAGCACGGCGGCGCGGCATGTGATTTGACCTGCCGGATCGGGACATATCTTTCCACCGCACGCGCAAGGACGCGTAATTGATGAAAGGAGTCAAAGGCGAATGACTATTCTGAGACTATTGCTGACCGCACAATTGGTTTTCTCCGGACTTACGTATGCTCAGGACTCGACCACGTCGGGTCAGTTTACTTCTGTCGAGACAGTCGCCTGCACCGGTATTGTAGATCGGATGCCAACCGGAGAAGGAACCATTTTCCCCGAGACTACAGATACTGTATATGTCTGGACCAAGCTGACCGGCGCACTCGATACCACCTCAATCAAGCACGTTTGGTTTCACGGGGCTAACGAGATTGCAAGTGTAGAGCTGCCGGTTCGAAGTTCATCATGGCGGACCTGGAGCTACAAGAGCATCATTCCGGACTGGGCCGGTGATTGGGAAGTAAAGATCGAGGACAGCCAGGGGAATGTTCTCAAATCAGTCAAGTTCAGCATTGGATCCGCACCCGTCAAACCTGACAGTATGTCGCCTTCGGATAGCACTATCAAAACTGACGATACGAACAAATAGCGGACGCCCAGAACTGAGACACAACGAAAGCGGGCCGTCATCCCTTCCGATGGCGGCCCGATATCTTTGCGGAGAGATTTCGATTACCGATTAGCCTACTTCTTCTCGTTCTTTTTTGGCTTCCTCGATGATCTTCTGCGTCACTTCGTGTGGCACTTCTTCGTAATGCGAGAAGGTCACTGAGTAGACACCCTGCCCCTGTGTCATGGAGCGAAGATCGACCGAGTACTGGTACAGTTCGGCCTGAGGGACGGTCGCCCGCACAACCTGGTTCCTGCCGTCCGGCTCCATGCCGGAAATCTTACCCCGGCGCGAGGATATGTCGCCCATCACGTCTCCGGCGTATTCGCTGGGCACCACCACCTCGACATTGTAAATCGGCTCCAGGATAATCGGCTTGGCTTCGAGAAAACCTTCCCGGAAAGCCATGGAGCCGGCAATCTTGAAGGCCATATCGGAAGAATCGACATCGTGATAGGAGCCGAAATAAAGCGCCACTTTCACGTCAACCACCTGCGCGCCGGCCAGCGCCCCATGTTGCATGGCTTCCACCACGCCTTTTTCTACCGCCGGAATATACTTGTTTGGAATGACCCCGCCCTTGATTTCATCGAGGAACTCAAACCCGGCGCCGCGTTTGTTCGGCTCAATCCGGAGGTAAACATCACCGTACTGTCCCCGACCGCCTGACTGCTTCTTGTGGCGGTACTGCTTCTCGGCTTTTCCTTTGACAGTTTCCTTATACGGTACTTTCGGTTTAACCAGATCAACCTCGACGCTGAACCGACTTTTCAGTTTCTCCACCAGCACGTCAATGTGCGTCGGACCTTGCGCGTACAGTACCTGTTGCTTGAGAGCGGCATCGGAGGTCAGCTTGAAAGTAGGATCTTCTTCGTGAATTTTGTGCAGGCCGCTTGCGATTTTCTCTTCGTCACCTTTGGATTTCGGCTTGATGGAAACATCCATAACCGGATTCGTAAATTCAATTGGAGAAACGGTTACCGAGAAGGAGCTCTCGGCAAGAGTATTGTTGATATGGGTATCTTTAAGTTTCACGAACACACCAATGTCGCCGGCCGGAATCGAAGTCATTTCGATACGGTTCTTGCCCTGAAACGTGTAGATCTGGTTGATACGTTCCGACTGTTGCCGCTGCTGGTTGACCAACTCATCGCCCTGTTTGATTGTCCCGCTGAAACCTCGCACAAATGTCATGTCACCGAGGTGACCTTCGGATGATATTTTATAGCAGAAGCAGACAGACTTGCCGGCACTATTGCTGGGAAGTTGTACCGTATCGGCCGTGCCGGTCTTGGTGCCCGAGGCAGGCGGACGTTGACCGGGGGAAGGGAGATAATCCACAATGAAATCGAGCAGAACCCGAACGCCGATATTCTTTCCTGCCGAACCGAAGAGGACCGGAAGGACTTTTGAATCAATAATCCCCTGTCTAAGCCCCTTGAGCATGTCAGTGTCGTCGAGAGTGCCGTTTTCGAAGAACTTCTCGAGCAGGGTATCATCCGCTTCTGCAGCGACTTCCACCAGAGCTTCGCGTTCCGCCTGAGCGCGGTCCTTCATGTCAGCGGGAATCCCGATTTCGGCCCGCTGTCCGTTAGCGTCAAATGCGTAGGCCTTCATGTGGAGAAGATCAATTAATCCCTTAAACGACTGAGCCTCACCGATCGGCAATTGGACCGCGACCGCGTGCTTGCCGAAAGCTTCTTTGATAGAATTTAGATTGTTTTCCCATTTGACGTTTTCGTTTTCCATTTTATTGACAAAAAGGAAGCAAGGGACGCCCTGGCGTTGTATTTCCTTAAAGTGAATCTGGGTACCGATTTCCACGCCGGCGTTGGCGTTAATCACGATGCCGACCGCATCAGTTACTTTCAGGCAAGCCTGTAGCTCGCCCATGAAATCCGTATGACCGGGGCAGTCCAGCAGGTTGATTTTGTTTTTTTCCCATTCACAAGCCAGCAGTTTCGAGGAGATAGATGTTTTCCGGGCGATTTCATTTTCGTTGTAATCCAGTAGCGAACTGCCTTCGTCGACCCGCCCGATTCTGGTATTGATGCCGGTGCAAAAGGCAACGGCATCGGCCAAGGTCGTTTTGCCGCAACCCCTTTGACCCGCAAGACAGATATTGCGAATTTTCTCAGTTGTATATTCTTTCACCGGAAAACCTCCACATGCTTAGATAATTTCGGCTCAGCGTATCAACTCAATCCAAAACAGAAAAATCAAAATATCACAAACGGCCGGAAATGTCAATCGCTATGAGAAGGGGGGCATGGCAAAAATCGTCCATCTTTTCCGCATCAAAACGCCAACGCCCCGGGGGTAAGCCGGGGCGTTGGTAAGTGATATGGTAAACT
>CAYJOL010000017.1:0-16284 GCA_964371785.1 uncultured Ignavibacteriales bacterium
ATGTCAAGTCAAATCTCACAAAAATATGAACTACGATAAGAAGTAGTAATAAAAACTGATTTTTCTCGTCACCCCAAAAGACCCGCTCCTCAGGCAAGCCACGGCCACAAGTGACCTTCTTTGACACCTGCTAAATGTCCGGGCGACCATTAATGGAGGCCCCGATGAGTTCCGGAACCGGGCAATCGGCTCACTTTAAGGAGACGGCCTGCGACCGGAACAACGCCTGGCCTCGGGAATCTATAGGCGACCGAATGTCGAAAGGAAATGGATAGGCTGCGGAGGAAAGCCCCCCCGCTTCCGGGTACGCCGCGGACTCCGGGAGTGTAATGGCTAGTGAGAAAAATCACAAACTATGGGGTGGTCCCAATACCTGTACCGGCTCAACAAGTCGATTCCTGAAGCAGATTGGGTTTCCCAAACTCGACGATCGAGAGTAAAGAAAGTCACCCGGCCAGAAGACCAAATTCGGATCCACGGGAGGTTCCCAAGGAGAGTCAGGGATGACTGAACAAACCACAAGAACAAGCCATGGCGGTACTGTCGGTCAGCTTTGGGGAGAGAGTTCGGATGGTTGGACAGGCCACTTATGAGTGGGTCTCTGGCGGAGGATATCGGTCGTTAAAGGGGTAAGATTTTGGCTGCCATTATGGCAGGAAATATCTCAGAATTGATAAGTCAAACTGGAGGATAATAGGTAGATTCTGGAGTCGTTTGTCCTGATGTCATGTCGCTCCAATTCGGTTGAGAACAGCGTATTCAGATTGAGCCTTTTGAACACGGTGAGGTCACCGAGCAGATTGATGCGAGCGAAAGAGAAGTCAGTCTGGAGATCATTACTTTCCTTGAGATTCCTGACCCCGATAATAGTTTCCAGAGAAACGAAGTATTTGCCGGGGACAATCCAATCTATCTCCAGCTTGGCCCCGGTTTCAAAGTAGTCCTCGAGCGTGGTATATTCCTGCTTCTCCTCGCGGAGTATTTCAAAATCGGGTCCAATCGCCAGGCTGAAACCGGCCGTTTCAAACCCGGTGAGGAGGGCGAGCTCAGCCAGAGTGTAGTCCAGATTGACGATATCATCGGAGCTATATTTGACCATTTCGAAGTCCAGTTCTTGGGCCGTATAGAAGTCATCGCCGAACCGGACTTTATTTTGACCGTTTGCCTCGAACCGGTAAAGGTCGTCCTGATTGTCCGGCTGATTGTAGTTTTTGTGCTCGCCGCGGACGAATATATCGGCCTCGCCTCCCCGGTAGAACGCAAACAGCGATGCTTCGATACCAAGGGAAAGGTAGTTGAGCTGTGAGGAATCGGGCACTTGGCGGCTCATGGCAGTCAGGTTGACGGAGCCGAACGAGAAGTTCTCGAACAGCTTTTCCGCTCCAATTTTCCCCCCCAGTCGGTAGTAATTGTAACTGAGATTCGACACGGAATCAAACCGTACGAATTCCCCCTGAAGCTGTGCAATACCATTAAGGGAGCCGGATACCGGAACGGAAACGCGCCCCCGGCTATACCCAAAAACATAGCTATCGCCAAAAGTGGCTGTCCCTCGATAGCGGTGTCGCCAATCGACCTGGGTATTCAGGCTCACTCGATTTGAGCCAACATTGCCGGCAAAATCGGACAGAAATTTGACACGAAGAAAATCAGTCGTCTGTTCGTATCGAGTCGTCAGTTCCAGACGTCGATTCTCATAAGGCTTGTAGGTCAGCGACAGCATCCCTTTTTGATCGTCGAGATAGTTATTCTCCAGCGACCATGTGGTGTACAGCGACTCCGGTCCAGACAGAATAGCGGAGTCGAGGAAGTACTGCTGGGAGAAGAAATCATAGCCAACCCCGGCTTTCATGTCCAGATTGGAGGCAGACACTCCAGCGGTGACGCTGAAGAAAAGCAGAAGAGCAAAAGAGAAGCGAGATATCGCTGGTACGCGCAAAATCCCCTCGAGTTAGTCGGTCCTGTCTTCCTGATTCAGCAATTTGACCACGAGATTCAAGCTTAAGTCAGCGGCTTTCAGCGCGGCTGTTGCCATATCGGTCTTCTGATCGGCAATATACTGCTTGGCCAGCGAAAGCTGAGCATAAACCTGGTCGAGAAGGCGCCGAGCTTTGTCGCCGTCCGGAGGGACAGTTTCCTTTATGAGGTCGGCATCGTTCTTGATCCTATCATAGTGCTGATTGAGCGCATCGAAACCGGTACACAAAGCCAGGGCTTGTGAGGACAAGTTTCTGGCATTCATGAGTGCTTGGACGGCTCCGGCCAGGTGACCTTCGGCGGACAGGTCTTTCGCCAGGCGGAACGCCTTCTGGGCCTGTTCAAACAAACTCTTGGCGGCCTGATTGTCGCAGGATGACAACTCGCTCTGGGTCTGATTCATCATCGTCTCGACAACGTCCAGATGGCGCTGGAAGTTGGCCGCGTTCATTTGCTGGCGATTCGCAATAGTCAGAATACGATTCAGCGCCTTTTCCACCTGATTGCACATTTTCAGAGCAGGCCGCGGCTGACCGTTCCGATAGAATTCCCATGCACGCGTAAGATTATCGTCAGCGGAGTCGAATATGGCCCGGAGGCTTCGATCTTGGTTGTCCCCGAGAGTTTCCCTGGTATTATCAAGCAACTCATCGGCGCGCTCGAGTTTCCTCAATACGAGATCGTCGTTCTGTTCGGTGAACGGCCCGTTGGCGATGGCATACTTTGCCCGTTCACGCGCCTGCGCGCTCATTATTGCCGCTTCACGATACCCATTCACAGTTCCTTCATTAAATCTGGTCCAGGCATTTTCCTGAAGCTTGATGGCGCTTTCCAAGGCGATTTTGGCCTTAGCGGAATTCGAGCTCTGTACGACTTCTTTCGCCCTGTCGATTAACTCGTCGGTCTGTTCCATTTGTCGCCGCAAGGTCTCAACCGGCCCGCCCGCTCCTGAACCGCTTCGTTGAGCGAATCCGACGGGGACCACTAGCAAGGATGCGCAGAAGATGAGCAGATATTTTAGCACTTTATTGTTCATACATTCACTCTCCGTGGTATTGTCCACAAGCTTATGAATCAAATCCCGTGCCGACACTGTAGTAGCGCAACAACATATTGACTATCAACCTCTTGCGCGAAGTAATCGTAGCCATCTCAGCCCATGGTTGTACCTTGGGGTACAACTCAGCGAACCAGCAAGACCATTAAAGCCTTATGTTATGTGCTTTCATCCGGCTGTAGAGGCGGCGACGCGTAATCCTTAAGAATCGTGCAGCCTCTGTTTTGTTGCCATCGGCTTTTCGCAAGGCCTCCAAAATCATCTCCTTTTCGGCCGATTCGAGTCCTTTGGCGCCGCCCGCGGCAGGGGGTTCTCCCGGCTGTGTAAGCGGCGCATTGTCCATATCCAACGAGAAGTCTTCGGTTGTAATCGGATCCCCGCCGGCCAGTATCGTAGCCCGTTCCACGACATTTTTCAGCTCTCGAATGTTGCCGGGCCAGTCGTAGGATTCAAGCAAAACCGCTACGTCGCTTGGCAGTCGGTTGTGTTGATAGCCCAGTTTCCTGAGGAAGTATTCGGCCAATGGGGCGATATCTTCCTTTCGATCGGCCAGGCCCGGGATGTGAATGGGGAAGACATTCAGGCGAAAGTACAGGTCTTCCCGGAATCGTCCCTTTTCCAACTCTTCCTTGAGCTGACGATTGGTAGCGGCGACCACCCGAACATCTATATCAATCAAGTCAACGCCGCCGACCCGCACCAGCTTTCGTTCTTCGAGCACACGCAGGAGCTTGGTCTGCATCGAGGTGGAGGTTTCCGCGATTTCATCCAGGAATATCGTGCCGCCGTCGGCCAATTCGAATCGTCCCCGCTTTCGACCCGCCGCCCCGGTAAAGGCTCCTTTTTCGTGACCGAAGAGTTCGGATTCAAGAAGTGTCTCAGTCAGCGCGGCGCAATTGACGGCAATGAATGGTTTGGTACGTCGTTGCGAGAGATTGTGCAGCATGCGGGCGGCGACCTCTTTTCCGGTACCGGACCGACCGGTCAGCAAAACAGTTGCGTCGGTCGACGCCACTTTGCGAATCATCTCCTTGATTTCCCTTGTCGCCGGTGCGTTGCCGATAAAATCCGAGTAAGCGGTGTCGGCAATTACCGTTTCGTAGTGACCGGATAACGAGGTCAATTTCTGCTTTTCGACCAGGCGTTTGACCAGTATTTCAAGCTCATCCAGGGGAAATGGCTTGATGAGATAGTCGGCCGCGCCCTTTTTCATCGCCGCGACGGCGCTCTCGACCGTCCCGTAGGCCGTCATCATGATGACTTCGGTGCCCTCCTTCTCCAACGCTTTCTCAAGGATGGTCATGCCCGAGACATCGGGCATAGAGAGGTCGGTAATCACGATATCAAAAGAGTGTTTGTCGATCAATTGTAACGCCTCGCTCGGCCGCGTGCTGGTCATGACGGTGTGCCCGGCATCTTCAAGCTGACCGCACACCAGCGAAGTCATCTTCGGTTCATCGTCGACTACAAGAATATTTGCCATATTTATCTTTTACTCACGCCAGGAAGTTTGATAGTGACCGTGGTTCCGTTCCCTTTGTCACTGGTAATATCAAGTGTTCCACCCATCTCATCAATTATTTTCTTGCTCAGAAACAGGCCTAATCCGGAACCCGACTGTTTGGTGGTATAAAATGGCGTAAAGAGCCGTTTGATTTCTTTACGGGTCAGGCCGCTTCCGTGGTCTATCACTTTCATTTCCACCTCTCCTGACACTTCGTGAGCCAAAATCCCCACCTCAATCGGCTTTCCGGCGCTCTCGCAGGCATCGGCACCGTTGATGAGCAGGTTCAACAGGACTT
This sequence comes from uncultured Ignavibacteriales bacterium, assembly GCA_964371785.1. Classification (GTDB taxonomy): domain Bacteria; phylum Zixibacteria; class MSB-5A5; order GN15; family FEB-12; genus CAVQCT01. Next base: position 4,837 of record CAYJOL010000017.1, read on the forward strand.
GGCGCAATGAGCGCGGGTAGGTCAGGATTGCAAGCGATGTGTCGGTAGTATCGGGCAGCCAATGTACTTTGGCGGTCGGGTATCGAGAGGCAAAATGCTTCTTGAGGCCTTCGATAAGACTGCCGAGATTCACCGTTTCAGTATGGTCGTGGTCAAGGAAGCGGGACCGTCCACCGGCAAAATCAAGATACCCGGTGACAATTCTATTCAGTCGATCGACTTCCTCGACGATGAACCGACTTTCCTCGCCACTGAACTTCCTGTGAATGCGCTCGGCCGATGCCCGGATAATCATCAATGGATTCTTGATCTCGTGAGACACGACCGCCACCATCCGTCCGAGGTAGCTATGTGTTTCATTGAGAAAGAGACGCTGTTCGGCGTCGCTCATCTTCCGCTGAAAGAGTAAGAAGATGCCGCCAAGCAGCGCTCCAACCAGAATCGACATCACGGTCGAGTAATACAAATTGCGCCGGAGGTCCGTCAAGGCGTCAAAGTAATCCACGTCCGCTTCTACTCCGAGCACCGCCACCACTGTGCCATCGCTGTCGTGCAAAGGTGCAAAAGACGTCTTTAAGTACAGATCTCCCGTTCTGTACGAGGGAGTAGTGACCGGGTTGTCGTCGACAGAATAGAGGACTGAGTCGATATATTTACCATTCAGTCCACTTAGAAAATAGACGGAATCGACATTGAGCGAAGTTGACGCGAGCACCCGATAATTCTGGTCCAGAACGAACAATTCGGAAAGCGAGTCTGAACTTCGGATGTCTTCAAGCAATGAAGTAACCGCGGCATAGGCACCGATATCATCCTGTTTCAATTGGCCAACCAGGTCTGACGTGAGTGAAACCGCGCCGCTGCGGGACACGGCCGAAAGGCGCCGGCTGAGTTGTCTATCCATAAGCCGCTCGGTTCTATCGTAATTGAGCCACCAGACGAGGTTGACCAGAGCGATCATAATAATGGTAAACAGAGCAACATAGGCGAGCTTCCTCGAACCGGTAAACATGGAAGAAGTATGTCGGTATGCGGCTTAATAGTCAACATATGAAAAGGCGAACCTGCATCCTCGCCCTCTTTTCCATGAACTTTGGGCACGCCCTTTTCCTTTGACAAAAATCCGGATTTGGCTATCTTGAATGATAGAAAATAGATACTCGCTCTCTGGTCATTCCGGCGGCATCTTGGTTCGATTTCCGCTTCCGATATACCATACAGGTGCCGGGCTGAGCCGGAAAGGAATCGTGGGTTTGTGGTTCTTGTAAAGAAAACTCGATTAATCATAATATCCGCGTTGGTCTGCCTGATTTCGGCCGGCACGGCTTCAGCTGTTCCCAAGGGGACAATTTCGCTTGATCATATCGATGGTCCGTTTGAGGGCAATGAGATTGGCACCGGTCCCCTCACATATAATCTTCGCTTTACGGTCGACTCGAGCAGCGAAATCATACGCGGATTCGCCAACGGATTCAGAGTATACTCCCCGGATGGAGCAATCTGGGATCCAATCACGGCGGACAGCGCCGGCGGAATCGGTGATCCATTCGACCTGATATTTGCCATTCGGTATTTCAGTGAGGATGGAGCACTGTCGGACACGATCGGCTACGGCGCTTCGGTGTATGAGAATCCAGGATTGGCGGCCGGCTACGATGCCGTAGCTTTCCTGATTACGATTACGCCACGTGACTCGGACGACGGCAAGACAATTTGTCTGGATTCCTCGTATTATCGAAGTTCGGGGGCATGGCTCTGGTCTACCTCGGGAGGGGTTACCAACCCGCCGGATTGGACTGGTCCTTACTGTTATACTATCAACCATTGCATCAACACCCCGGATACGGATCTCGATGGATATCGCGATGTCTGCGACAATTGCCCTGACTCGGCTAACCCCATGCAGGAGGATGGCGATAGCGATGGTGTCGGCGATGTCTGCGATAACTGTCCGACTAAGGCCAATACCAATCAATTAGACGCCGACGGCGACAGTCTCGGTGATCTTTGCGACAACTGTCCCAACGCGGTCAATCCGGATCAGAGCGACGGCGACGGCGATGGTGTTGGTGATGTTTGCGACAATTGCCCCTCATCGGCAAACGCGAATCAGGCCGACAGCGACGGCGACGGTGTCGGCAATGCTTGCGACAATTGCCCCAACCGTCCGAACACGGCACAAACCGATTCAGATGGGGACCTCCTTGGTGATGCCTGTGACAACTGTCCGCAGTATTATAATCCTGCTCAGGCTGACAATGATTTTGACGGCGCCGGTGACGGTTGTGACAACTGCCCCAGCACATTCAACCCGAATCAGCATGATACCGATTCAGACGGGGTAGGGGACCTCTGTGATTTGTGTACCGATTCAGATGGCGACGGTTACGGAGATCCGGGATTTCCGCTCAACTCCTGCGTCACTGACAACTGTTATCTGACCTACAATCCGGATCAACTTGACGCCGACAGTAACGGCGTAGGCGATATATGTCAGACCTGCTGCGTCGGGACTACCGGAAATGTCGATGGTGATCCGACTGAAACAGTGGATGTCGGCGACCTTGTCTATCTCGTAGAGTATTTCTTCTCGTCCGGTCCGCAACCTCCATGCATGTTGGAAGCGAACATCAATGATGACGCGGCAATTGACATAGGCGACCTGGTCGCTCTCGTCGAGTACATGTTCGATTCGCCTTCCGGCGCCGCGCCGGCGGCCTGCCATTATCAATGACAAGAATATTTTAGTTGTCTTTCCACGTCGAAGGCTTTAGTTTTTGGCCACCTGAGGAACGAAAGCAACGATCCGCAGCGGTACGCTCTTCCGCCATGGGCTTTCTTCCTAATTATCACTGAGTATTGGTAGCAAGAATCCCGCGTTGGTCATTGTGCGTCCGAGCTAAATAACCGGAGGTTACTCATGATCGTGCTGGTAGTTGATGACGAGGAAATGATCCGGAATATCGGGTCGAGGGTTCTCAGGAAGGCAGGCTTTGAGGTTCTCACAGCCGAAAGCGGCGAAAAGGCGATTGAGTGTTTCATTGCTGGGGGCCCTGACATCGGCGTCGTGATTATCGATTACTTTATGAAAGGTTTGAGCGGAGTTGACGCAATACGGAGGATCAGAGAGATCTCGCCGTCGGTTCCCTGTATTCTTTCCAGCGGCGGAGAGATAAGCCGTGATAGTCTCCCCGATGACCTGAGAGAAAACTCGTACCTACTCCACAAGCCCTACCGTGCCGACCAACTGGCCACTCTTGTGCGGGCTATAACCGGCCGGTAAGCTGTGCATCTTTCTCTTCCGCGAGGTGTAGAAAATCCCTATCTTAGCAAAATCTTAAGAATTAAGGTTGTGGTGGTAAAGTCGAAGGTGAAGAATTTCAAGATTCCGCTGGTGTCAAGTCTGCTGCTCCTGCTGATCATGCCGCTGGTTGCACACGCCTCGGAACAACCGGTGAAAACGATTCGTGTCGGTTATTTCGAGGGAGGCAAATATCCGATCCATGAGCTTCTTCGCGACGAGTACTTCAAACAGCTGAAGCTCATCACGCCCGCCGGATTCAATTTTGTTCCGACACCCTCCGGGTTCTACTCAGCTGTCTGGAACAGAGATACTTGCCGGGAGATGGCGAAGGACCTTGCCAAAAACGACCAGGTGGATATTGTGCTTGCGGTGGGGCCCTGGGTGGTCGAAGACCTCATAGCCGCAGGGTTCAAAAAACCGATTCTCGGCGTGCACCAGTTTGCTCCCTTCGAGCAGGGCCTGCTTGACCAAAAAGGGCGTCCGGTGGTGAGCAATCTTACTTTACAGCAGGATCCGGGGAAAATTGTAAGAGACCTGAGCGTCCTAAGCAAACTCATTCCGGTCAAACGCCTGGGCGTGCTCTACTTTCCTTCCGGCGACGAAGGAGATAGCGTCATCAATCTCTTCAGGAATATCGGGAAGAGGTTGGGATTCGAAGTACTGACGGCTGATGGTTACAATAACGTCGGCACCTTTGCCTATTTCAAGGCCTTCGAGCGGTTGGACAAGAATATCGACGCTTTATATTTGCCGCCCCTCTGGGGGTTTGACATGGTGAAACTGGACGAGTTTTTTAAACGTACGAACGATGCGAAAATACCGACTTTCGTTTCGGATGGTAAAATTCTACTGGAGAAAGGGGCCTTCGCCACCGCTTCCTACTATGATGTCGTTTCCGAGGCACGAAATGAGGCATTCAAAACAGTCCAAATAGCCCAGGGAGCAACACCGGGTGATCTTGCTGTGAACTTTCAAAGCGGACTCGGACTTGCGCTAAATGAGCAGACGGCGCTTACATGCGGCAAGGATATTCCGGATCAAGTCCTGAACGACTTCTTTGTACTGGATGCCGGGACACTTGAAACCGCACCTCATTACACACTGGCAGAAGCTATCAATCGCGCCACTAATCAAAATCCGGGCTATTTGTCAAAATACGACGCTCTTGAAGCGGCATCACACGCCGGAGATGTGGCGCTGGCTGATTACCTTCCGCAATTGAATGGTGTGGTGGCGGTGAGCCGATTGGATAAAGACCTCTCGCGTTACGCCGGCGGAGTGCTGGACAAGAATCAGGTAGTAGCCGGACTCGACTTTCAGCAACAGATCTTCTCCTACGGCACGATCAAAGCGATTCAGATAGCCGGAAAGAAGAAGAACTTGGCCAGGATGGACCTCAGACAAGCCCAACTGGATCTCGAATTAGCGGTATCTCAAGCTTATTTCAGCTTTCTCCGCGCGATGGATATTAAGAAAGCGCTGGTAAATAATCGGAATCTGGCGGAATATAATCTCGAACTTGCGCGCGCGATGAATCAACTTCAGGCCCAGGATACGGTCGATATCATCCGCCTTGAAGATGAGCGCTACCGTTTGACCGCGCAAGTTACCGATGCCCGTAAAAATGTCCGGGTCGCCCGGGTCGTGCTCAACGCTCTGTTCAACCTGCCCGGTGACAGTCCGTTCACCCTCGACACCGGATCATACTCTGAGCCCGCTTTCTGGAGTTCAGAAGAAGCGGTTCATGGCGAACTGATAGATCGTCCATCCCAGGAGAAACTCACCGAACGACTTGTCGGGATGGCGCTTCAGCAAGACCCGTCTATTGGCCGATATGACCTCCTGACGGATGTGGCTCATAACGAACTGTCCCGGAATACGGGCAGTTTCCTGCCGGAGATAGGGTTCAGGGCATCGATGGATTATGCTGATCGGATAACCGACAACAGCGGATTCCCGACCGGCCGATCATCCTGGACTGTCGGCGGCGTGCTGAGATGGCCGCTGTTTGTCGGCTCCCAACGCGTGTCCCAGCGCAAGCAGCTGAAAGCAATGCTCAGCGAAACCGAGTATATGAAGGATGCCGCAAGTCTGGCCGTAATGCGTGATGTTACAGCCGGCGTTCATCACCTGGTCGCCTCGGCGAATATCTCGGCTTCGACCTATCAATCCCAGGCCAAAGCATATCAGGCGCTGGATTTGATCGTTGCCGGTTACGGTGCGCAGAAAGTCGACCTTATCAAATTGCTTGATTTTCAGAAAAACGCGCTGGACGCTGATCTCGCTTCAATTAATTCGCGCTATGACTATTTCGGTGCGGTCGCGGGCCTCGTTCGCTCTGTCGGTCTCTCTTCCGGCGAACAAAGCAACAATCTGCTGACCGCCTTCCGCCAGCTTATCAGCCAGTAACTGATTTTGTTTCTCATGGACATTTTCGATGCACTTTTCGGACGGTCCGGTGTTAAATGTTTCGATGGAAAATGAACAGTCAAAACATCGGGTAGTCATCGTCGGAGGCGGATTCGGCGGGTTGTATGCCGCCAAATCCCTGAAGCGAGTCGATGTCGATGTCATCTTAATCGACCGGAGAAACTTTCATCTCTTCCAGCCCTTGCTCTATCAAGTCGCTACCGGCGGACTTTCCCCCGGTGACATAACGTCGCCGCTTCGAGGAGTCCTCAAGAGAAGCGAAAACACACGCGTCTGGCTGGGCGAGGTCACGGCTATCGATATTGACCGAAGGCTCGTCTATGTCGGATCCGACCCCGTTCCTTACGACTCTCTCATTGTCGCGACCGGATCGAGACATAGTTATTTCGGTCACGACGAATGGGAAAGATTTGCCCCCGGACTGAAGACGATCGAGGATGCGATTGAAATGCGAAAGCGCATATTGTACGCCTTTGAGGCGGCCGAGCGGGCGCGCACGCCTGAGGAAATCGCCGAATGGATGACGTTCGTAATTGTCGGAGCCGGGCCGACCGGTGTCGAATTGGCCGGAGCAATCGGCGAAATCTGCCATCACATCATTCCACATGATTTCAAAGTAATAAACCCTCAAAAAGCCCGTGTTCTGTTAGTCGAAGGCTCGGATCGAGTCCTCCCGGCATATCCTGAGTCGCTTTCGATTAAAGCGAGGAAGTCACTGGAGAAGCTGTGGGTGCAGACAATGCTGAACGCCCGAGTAACAGATATCAGCGACCGTCAGGTTTCTATCACGAGTGGTTCAGCCACGGAGATTATTCGCACGAGAACGGTTCTTTGGGCCGCCGGAGTTAAAGCATCGCCGTTGGGCCGACTTCTCACGCGCGGTCGCCCGGAGTACTTGGACAAATCCGGGAGAGTGCTGGTCGATGAACGGATGAATCTTCCGGGACATCCGGAAATCTACATCATCGGAGACCTCGCCACCTATGTCTTGCGTAACGGGCAATCGCTTCCGGGGCTGGCGCCCGTCGCCATGCAGCAGGGACGGTATGTCGCTCACGTGATTCAGAAACGATTGGGAGGTGAATCATTTCCTCCATTCCACTACTTCGATAAAGGGAGCCTGGCGACAATTGGGCGAGCAGCCGCGGTCGGGACGTTCGGTAAAATAAGAGTCTCCGGGTGGTTCGCCTGGCTGGCCTGGCTGTTTATACATCTGATGTATCTAGTGGAATTCGATAACCGTTTGCTGGTACTTACGCAGTGGGCCTGGAACTATTTTACTAAGAATCGAGGGGCAAGACTCATCACACCCGAGACATTGCCTTCAACGGAGATGTCAGCCGAATCAGAAGAAGTCCCAAAAGAGCTGGAAAAAGAAAACGGCTAAGAACAAAATCGTTCCACCGACACGAAGTACCCGGTAAGTCGGTTTATCTGCGAATTCGGCTGCCGATCCTGACCGTCTAATCTCGAAAAACACTTTCACGTAAATAACGGTCGATGCGATCAGGAGCGCGATGGTCAACCAGGTCGTAAGCATGATACCGAATTGGAAGCGGATAACATAACTTCCCAGCAGAAACGCTACCGCCCCGAATGTATATTTACCGGTCAGATTCGATGAGGGGACTATGTTTTGGGTGCGTATTAGAAGCATCCCGGCTGTCAGGATAAGCAGGTCCCGGCCGATAATCACGGCGGCCAGCCAGACGGGAAAACCCCGGTAGACGATTAAAAGCAATACGAGCACCGAAGCGAAAATCTTGTCGGCAATTGGGTCGAGCGCCTTTCCCAGGCTGCCGACCAGATGCATGCGCCTCGCCAGATAGCCGTCGAGACCATCCGTCAATCCGGCGACCAAAAGCAGAATCAGACAGATTACCGTAGAATGGCCATCCGGCCTGGCGAGGAAGTACGCCACAAAGGGAGTAAGAGCCACTCGGGAGAGGCTGACAAGATTGGGTAGTTGAAACAGCTCTTTTATCATAATTCAGCGGGTTGCTCAAAGTTTACAGAACGGAATATAGAGCCAACTGGTATCGCCATCAACGGGAATCTCGGTTGCCGGCTACAACAAATCTCATCAAGCTCATTTCACTGTTTCAGAGGAGCACGCCTGTGTTTTGAGTTTGCCAAGGCTTCTGCTTTGGTCTATACTCGTGGTAAAAGGATAAACCGGATGCCGGCGCAGTTTGAGAAGCTCTCCGAAAAGTACCTGAATGAAACCGACCTGGCTTACCGTAAGTCACTTGGTCAGTACTTTACCCCTCGTAAGCTTCGCGATCAACTGCTGGCCCGACTCCCTCAGTTGAACAACGCCGCTATTTTGGACCCCTCCTGTGGCAGCGGTGAGTTTCTGCTATCCGCCGGTCAGAAGTATCCGGACGCCGAACTGCACGGTTGGGAGATCGACAGGCAGCTGGTCAATCTGTCCCGTAGACTCGTTCCCGCTGCTACTGTACTGCAAGCCGACGCGCTGGTACGCGATACAACAGCACAGTATGATCTGGTTATCGGCAACCCCCCGTATTTTGAATTCAAGCCAGCCGCTGACCTTAGACAGCGCTACGGCTGTGTACTCAGCGGTCGTCCGAATATCTTCAGCATGTTCATCAAGCTGGGACTGGATTTGCTCGTCGAGGGAGGATTTCTGGCTTATGTCGTACCGCCGTCGATGAACAATGGTGCCTACTTCAGCCGCCTTCGACAATATATCATCGCCCACGCCAATATCGAGCATCTCAGTATACTTGACTCGCCACAGCATTTCGACGGCGCCATTCAATCGGTCATGTTACTGATCCTCCGAAAGTCGGCCAACAAAGGGGACTTCCTGTTTTCCAGAAACGGTATTACTATTTTTTCAGAAGCCCCGGCCAGGCTTCGACGAGCCTTCCGAAACAAGAGTACTCTGTTCGAATCCGGTTACACCGTTCACACCGGACGCATCGTCTGGAATCAGCATAAGGAAAAGCTTACCGACACGCCGACCGGATCGATTCCGCTCATCAGGCCGTTCAATATCACTCCTGAGGGATTGCGTCTTGGCAATAAGGTGGGGAAGTCACAGTACATTCGATTCGACCAATTCAGCACTGGTCCTGCCGTAGTGGTCAACAGGGTGACCGGAACCGCGAGTACCGCCCGGCTTAAAGCGGCGGTGGTGCCGAAAGGACTGAAATTCCTGGCGGAGAACCATGTAAACGTAATCCTTCCGCCTTCGGAAACGTCGAACTCAGCCAAGACGATCGAAAAGCAGCTTCGATCGATTCGCGACACCCTCAATTCCGCTCATACGCTCGAGAGTATTCGTCTCATCACCGGCAATACGCAGGTTTCCCGCACCGAGCTTGAACGGTTGCTCCCCATTCCCCCATTGAAGTGAACAGTCATCGCATTGGTTGGTCGGAGTTTAGCAAAAATACCGAAAAATCTGCCAAGCGTCGATTGACTTTTGAAGACTTTATGGTACTTTGTATTTATATAACGGACTAAAAAGGTACACGTAAACCGTCTCGCCCGTCTATGCGAATCAGACTGATTCAGAAGAACATCACCAACAAAGACTATCAATCCTTTTTGCACAAAGCCGCTTCCGATGCAGTGGATCTCGTCTGTCTCGGCGAACTGAGCACCTCCGGTTGTCTGTATAACGGAGGACCGGGGACCGAACTGGCTGACCTGCTCGATACCCTGTCAGGCTTCGCATGTGCCAGCATGCTCGGATTCCCGCTTCAGTTCGAAGGCAATCTGTACAACTCGTACATTTTCTATGATCGTGGCGAGTATCAGATATACCGCAAAATCAACCTGTTTCCACTTATGAACGAAGACAAAGTGTACCTCCCCGGTTCGAACCCCGGTCTGTTCGATACAAGATTCGGTCGGCTCGGTGTGGCTATTTGTTATGATATCCGCTTCCCCGAGCTGTTCCGTTGCCTCAAAGAGAACGGAGTTGAAATGATTTTCGTCCCGGCGGCATTCCCCCGGGTGAGGATCAATGACTGGCGGAGTTTGCTTATTCAACATGCGCAGAGTACCGGACTGCCCGTCCTCGGCATCAATGCGGTCGGTGACGACGGAACGAACGAGTTCGGGGGAAGCACGATGGTAATTGGCCCGGACGGCGATGTGTTACTACAAGCGGATGAAACAAACGAACAATTTATAGAGGTTGACCTATGAACAGGGACTTACAGGAAGTAGTTTTCTCCGGAATCGTTGCGGTCAGGGATCGGCTGCTGCAACTCGACGACCCCCTTCGCCTTGAATCGGGCGAGCCGAGCTTCGACACACCGGAACATATCAAGGAGGCGATGGTCAGAGCGCTAAGAGATAATCAGACGCACTATGCCGCCTCGACCGGCATAAAACAGCTTCGCGAAGCTATCAAACGAAAAGTGGCTGTTCGAAACGACATAGACTACCTGACGTCGCTTGACCAGATTGCGGTCACCAATGGTGGTATGCATGCCATCTACTGCACGATGAGAACGATTTTAAACGAGGGAGACGAGGTCATCATCCAGCAGCCCAATTGGACCGCCACCGCCTGGATGATTGAACTATCGGGGGGTAAGCTGATCAAAGTCAGGCTGCGCCCGGACCTCGAATACCGGTGGGACCTTAGAGAACTCGAAAGCCGAATCACACCCCGCACCAAAGCAATCCTCGTGAACACCCCGCACAACCCGACGGGCGGGGTGATGACCCGCGAGGACCTGCTCGGGCTGCTGACAATAGCTCAGAAACACGGCCTGTATATCGTTTCTGACGAAGCTTACGAAGATATCATTTATGAAGCCGAGCATGTAAGTGTAGGTGCCCTGGCTAAAGACTTTCCCCAGGAGGTACGCGACCGGATTATCTCCTGTTTCACATTTTCAAAGAGTTATGCGATGACTGGCTGGCGTCTTGGCTATACCGTGTGCACCGGCCGCCAGTTTGCCGATAATATTAAAAAGATGATTCTTTACTCCATCAATGGCGTTTCCACGCCATCCCAGTTTGCCGGGGTGGCCGCGCTGGACGGTCCCCAGGATTTTGTACGCGAGATGCGTAACATCTACCGCCAACGCCGGGATTTACTGTTCGGTGGCGTCAACCAAACTGAATTTCTCCGCTGTGCCACGCCGCCTAAAGGAGCCTTTTACCTGTACGCCCGTATTACGGAATCATGGGAAGACTCGGCGTGGGATCTCGTGAATTACCTGATCGACAATTACTCCATGGGCTCGGTGCCCGGAGACATTTTCATGGACGATGAGAAGTCAATTCGCTTTTCCTATGCTTGCCGGACCGAAATGATTGAAAAAGCAATTGTAAACCTCAAAAAACCACCGCGAACGGTCGGTGTATAACGAAATGATACTGGTTTTGCCGTTTTTGGCCATTGGCCACAGCACTTTTGTACGGCGGAAGGAGATGAACTTAGCCCGCAATAAACTGTTTTGGTGGTGAACGGATTCAGTTTTTTGGGGTTTTATGGTTAAAGGACTTGACGCTTGGCCCAAATCGGCATAATTTGAAAGACTTTGCTGGGTTTGGGCCCTTAGCTCAGTTGGTTAGAGCAGCTGACTCATAATCAGCGGGTCGCAGGTTCGAGTCCTGCAGGGCCCACCAACTTGGAGGAGTTCGGATGGGCAATTAGCTCAGCTGGTTAGAGCGTTCGGTTCACATCCGAGAGGTCACTGGTTCGAGTCCAGTATTGCCCA
>CAYJOL010000018.1:0-14125 GCA_964371785.1 uncultured Ignavibacteriales bacterium
CACTGTCGGATAATCCCCTGTTATCCGGCAGACAGCCGGCTTTTCCTGCTACGGTATCTGCATTCTAGATCGACCGTGGAATTGTAACATCGCCTCCTTCTTGCGCTTTTCAGAGACATGTACGTAGATTTGTGTGGTACTTATGCTGGAGTGACCAAGAAGTTCTTGAACGGTACGAAGGTCTGCTCCCGAGTCAATCATCATCGTAGCTACCGTGTGTCTGAGGAAGTGTGGAGTGTAAAATTGCGGGAGACCGGCCAACTCGCACAGACGGCGAAATACCCGTCTAACCATGCTGTCACTTATCCTTTCAAGGTGCTGATTGAGGAAAAGCGCGTCTGAACCAGTGATCAGCTTCTTTCTTCTTATCATATACTTCTCAAGCAACGTCAGTACTTGTCTGGAGGTGATGAACAATCTCCGTTCCTTTCTTCCCTTGCCCGAGACAATCACAGCCCCCGATGAGATGTCGATGTCTTGCGTATTGAGAGAAAGTAATTCGTTCACGCGCAGTCCCAAGGCAAAGAGCAATTCAACAAGTACGATGTTTCGTAGCGAACGTATGGGAACGTTTGGAGTTGAGAATGAGCTGGGGGCCACAGATTCGTAAGCGGCCCGGAGTAACATCTCCACATGATTGAGTGGTATTACTCTTGGGAGTCGTTTTTCAACACGATAATCCGCGAATTCGCTTCCGATGGGAGAAGCGTCGATTAATCCATTAGAGATTAACCAATGGAAAAGGCCTTTGAGGCATGCCAACTTACGCCTTACTGAAGTCGCGCGCAGCTTCTTCGCGACCAAGACGCCAACGAAGGTTGAAATATCGCTGGTTACAAGATTGTCGACTCTTCTTCCGCTTAACCAAGAGTCGAATCCACGAAGATCACATGCATAGGCTTTAAGAGTGTTCTTTGACAGATTCTTCTGGCTTCTCAGTGATGAGAGGTACAGGCAAATGACTTCAGAGTTCTCCAAGGTTTCCTCCGTTTCGATTACGTTTAATTGTGGGCTTAGAACTTTTGTCGGCAAACTTTAGCGTTGCCCAAGCAGCAAGGACTTTGTCAGAGTTCAGCGCAACGCTAACCGACAAAGAGTTTTTAATGCTGAACTGCTAAAACAGGCTACTTACAAGCAGTTCATAGACAGCACACCCTTCTCTTCGTTGACGAGTTGACTGCTGACTAGGTCATCGAGACAGTCTTCAATTCGACCAATCTCTCTTTGTATCTGTTCTGGTGTCGGCGTTCTATCGAGGGCGCCGATGAAGTCTGCCCTTAGAATTCCGACGATTGACTCTCGGGATTTCTCGCCCTCTGCGACTAGAATAGCTGCCACTATGAGTCCATATCTCCTATCGTCGCCACTATCAGATGTCGATACTCCTGCTTCTCGAAATTCGTTTATATGGTTCGCTTGGAAGTCGTTTCGCCTGTGTAGGTCGGAGTCAAAGTCCGGAGTACCTTCGGCCCGATGACGCCAGGCATCATTGAAGTTGCGCATTGAGGTTTGGGGATGAACTAAGTTATTATATACCTTTATCTTAGCATATCAAAACGCAAGTCTCTGTCAAGTGAGTGAACGTTGCCTTCAAGGACGGTTCACAAGTGTCAACCTTTAGCGTCAGTTATGTATGTGGCCTAATGTTGAACTCAACTGCGCTGCCAGCCAACGAGTTGACCCGAGGTAGCCCGTAATCGCAATGACCAGGACTCCATATTCTGTAAATAGTGGTCGAGGTATACTAAGTGGAAAGGCAACGTGTAAACACATATGGGAAAAACACTGCGTCAAGTATCAGCCGAGGTCAGAGCGACAAAGGCTTCTTCATCCAGTTCCTACCGAAATGGATACCATTTGCTCGTTCAGATGAAGATTTCATGGAATTCATAAGTAGCGTACTTGATGTTCTCGATTTGCCTGATCCCCCGCCACCGTCGCCAACAGGCTCATTCTGTAATTATTGAGAGAATTCTAGAGCGTCTGGCTACTGATAGTCACACCCATTCCAGGCTAGTCAATTACGCTGGACGGATTCAGCATTTTTTCTTATTTACACGCATTCCGAGGCCCCCATCGCCAAGAAATCTGCTAGCAGGCCGTTTCTTGCCATCATCCGACGTGAATAGCATAAGTAATATTTGGGCTCGTGTTACCGAAACATAAAGCAGCCTTTTAGACTCGACAAGCCAGCCAGCCAGCCAGCGAGTGGTGCAATTTGTATCTGATCAGCCAGAATCAACTTTATCAGTAGCGGGGCAAATAGTTGCGGAGGCTCAATCCGAAATTCGAAAGTTGCCAGCGCTGTCTAAGGCCAAATATCAGAGGCTACTCAAAGTGAGTCCCACAGTCCCGTGATACTGCGATGGAGCGGTATCCCCTGATGTGAAAAACCGTCAAATACAACTATTCATTGGTCCTGTCAGAGTCACATTCGGACAATTCATATCGACTCATCACAAAAATGTAAGGTGTTATGATACATCTGTCTACTGACACAAAGTGTTTTCTGCAGTCGACAATGAACATCGTCCTAGGAGCCAATAGCATGTGTGATGCAACTAAGTGACCGGCGGCGGCGTTTTTGCCTTGCGTTAGTGTAGGAACCTATCTATCTTATTCAGGTGAAGCCAGATTGGGGGATTTTTATGTGGCGCCTTCTAGCGTTGGGATCTTTGGTGGCTCTTTTCCTGAGTGGTTGGATTGGTTCATGGCTTTGCGCCGCGGTGAATGAATGCGTGACCACCAACGACGTAAATAAAGTCCTTCTCCTGTCATACTCTGGAGCCGGAATTGTTGGCTGGCCCTTAGTGAACGACGACAATTACGTTGTGGACTGCTTCTCAGGAGAGCGTGTTTCCTATCCCCACAGCGACTTTCCAAAAGGGGCGGACATTGCGTACTTCGGCAGCGCTGAATTCTGGTGCGCGGGTATCGTCGGTTCCGACACGATAGTGTCGACGGGTGTGGGTAGCTTAGATTCTGGGTTTCAGCAGTACGAACAGCCGATACTTCGTTCTATTCTGGATCCGGGCTCGGCAGGTTATTCAAAGGCAATTTCCGAGCAAGATATAATCAGCACCGCAGAAGATACGGCACGGCCCAGCTGCCTACATCTTAAAGTCATCAAGACCAGCCTAGCATGGACTTACCAATATGCGGAGGATCTCGTTCTTTACGATGTGGAGTTCCGTAACATTGGGAGCCTGCCTATCAAAAGTGTTTACGTAGGGCCACACTATCGCGCTGCAGTTGGCTACAATCCTCCAGAACAATCAATCAATGTCACTGGCGGGATTGGCGGTTACAGGAATCGAATGCCGAGCTCACGGTGTCAGGCCGACACGGAAGATGTGAGTGTCGCATGGTTCGCCGATCTCGATGGAAACCCAATAAATGGGTCCTTTGGTAATGATGTGGCACTTGATGATCGAGGACGGTGGACAAAACCATGTCCCAGTGTGGGAGCACTTGTTGTGTTAGGCTACCCGGAAGGAATGTTAGAAGATCGTGCGTATATTTCATTTAATTGGTGGGTGTACCAGTCAACGACAGCCGACTTTGGTCCGGAGCGAAAGGACCATAGGAGAAGCTTAGCATTCCCATGGTCCGATGGTGATACTTACTACATGATGTCGAACGGTGAAATCGACTATGATATCTTGCATACTGCAGGAATTACGCAGACCGATCCTATTTGGAAGTTCCCCCCACAGGAACTCGCTAGAGGGATTTGCACCAATGGAGATGTTGCATCATATCTTTTATCAGTCGGACCGTACGACCTTAATCCGGGCGAAAGTTTTCATGTGGCCTACGCATTGGTTTTCGGTGAGCACTTTCACTCGGATCCGACTAACAGGGACTTTCTGCCAGACTATCCGGACCAATTCTATGCACATGTAGACTTCCGCGATCTCTACAGAAACATTGAGTGGGCCAAGTGGATCTATGACAACCCGGGTGTCGATACGGATTCCGATGGCTACGCAGGTGATCTCTATATCTGCAATCAGGATTCAGTTTTGACTGATAGCGGCTGGGTGGCTAGTGTCGCAGATACGTTTTTCGCGACCGGCGATGGTGTCCCCGACTGGCGGCCGGTCTCGCCACCGCCATCGCCCGAGTTGCGGCTTGAGCCGCTTGTGGACGGTATCGGAGTATACTTCAACGGCTACCGCTCAGAGACGACCGAGGATGTCTTTTCGGGTATCGCAGATTTCGAAGGCTATTCCGTTTACGTCGGTCGAGATCAACGAGATCAAAGTCTCTCACTGGTTGCATCTTATGACAAGGAAGACTATGACCGGTATGTCTACAACCCGGCCAGTGGACGTTACGAAGTGTATGGTATTCCTTTACCGCTGGATAGTCTTCGCTGCCTATACAGCCGTTCGGAAGCTCCCTGTGCCGATTCGACCTTTGATCCGCTGGCATACGAGCTCCCGTCTCATCCGTATGTCCACCCCCGGTCCCCTGATTCCCTGTTCAATTTCCGCAAGAACAGTTACAACGTGACCGAGTATCCGACCCAGACCTCGATTCACAAGGTCTACCCCGATGCCCCCGACCCGAGAGGGGTTGATCCGGAGGATCTAACGCCGGACTACTTCACCGAGGACGGCCGATTGAAGTTCTTTGAATACGAATGCGAGATTCATGGTTTGTTATCATCGGTGCAGTACTACGTGTCGGTCACGGCGTTCGATTTCGGGATGCCGGGTACGTCGATAAAGCCGTTAGAGTCAGCCAAATCGGTCAATGCGACCAGTTGTTTTGTGTATGCCACCGAGGGTGAGATGAATGGAACAGACAAGCAGATTTACGTTTATCCCAATCCTTATCGAGCCAGCGAGGATTACCGCGCTCAGGGGTACGAAGGGAGAACGCGCGAGGACCAGCCGGACTATCGCACCAGAGCG
Source organism: uncultured Ignavibacteriales bacterium (assembly GCA_964371785.1). Taxonomy (GTDB): domain Bacteria; phylum Zixibacteria; class MSB-5A5; order GN15; family FEB-12; genus CAVQCT01. The sequence continues at coordinate 4,923 of CAYJOL010000018.1, forward strand.
GTGAATTTTGCCAACCTGCCGCCCAAGTGTACGATCTCAATCTACAGTCTCGATGGTGACCTGGTCCGAAGGATTGACCACGACTACTCGCCCAATGACCCAAATTCCACCCATGATTACTGGGATGTGATTACGCGCAATACCGAGGCTCCCGTGAGCGGGTTGTACTACTGGGTTGTCGAAATCCCCGGAGGACCCACACAGATCGGGAAATTGGTACTTATCATGTGATGATGGAGTAGTTACCTCGTTTTCTAGTGCCAGAAGCGTTAGTCCTCAGATGTCCGCAGGAAATGGCACTAAAAATAGCTCGCTACCGACTCGGAAGCTCGCGCAAAGTCGTTTCCAATAAAAGCCGGGAAAAGTGATTACGTGCGCCATGTTTCCGGCCAGCAGTGATCTTTAGTTCTGCTACACTATGCTCTTCCCCCCGTTTGGTGGACACTCAGTTAGGACGCTGTGATTGCTCCAGTGTCGGTTGTGGTCTGGCGGCGGATTCGTACGTAGCCGGGCTTACTGAACCCAACGACGAATGCCGACGTTGACCATTGTAGAACACTTCAATATACTCAAATATCTTCGCCTTCGCTTCTTGTCTGGTCTCGAAGTTCTCATGATACACCAACTCCTGCTTCAGCGTCTCCCAGAACGACTCTTTAGGCGCATTATCCCAGCAATCACCTCTACGACTCATGCTGGTGACGGCCTTATGGTCGGCAAGAAGCTTCCGGTAGTCTCCAGCCGCATACTGCTTCCCCGGTCGCTGTGGTGGATCAAACCGGGACCTGGGCGATACCGGGCCAGCGCCTGACCAAGCGCGCTCAGGGCCAATTCACCATTGATGCGATGACTCATGGCACAGCCGACTACCCGGCGGGTGTACAGATCCATCAGCCCGGCCAGATACAGCCAGCCCTCGGTCGTCGGGATATACGTGATATCAGCCAGCCACACCCGGTTCGGACCAGTTACGGTAAAGTCGCGCCCCAACAGATTCGGTGCCACCGGCAGGCTGTGCTTGGAATCCGTCGTCGCCTTAAACTTCTTCACCGTCTTCGGCCGTATCTCATTCAGACGCATCAGCCGCGCTACCCGCTTCTCGTTACAGACCATCCCCTGGTCGCGCAACTCATCGGTCACCCGGGGGGAACCATAGGTCCGCCGACTCTTCAGGTACGCCTGACGGATCAGCGGCAGCAATTGCCGATTCGCCACCGATCGCACACTCTCCGGACGGACCAGCCAGACATAATAACCGCTGCGTGAGACTCCCAGCACCCGGCTCATCAAGGTAATCCGCAACTGTGACGAATGATCCCGCATAAATGCATATCTCACTTCGACCGGCGACTGAAGACGGCCAGCGCTTTTTTAAAAGTGTCTCGCTCCTCGGTCACATCGGCCAATTGCCGACGCAACCGACGCAGTTCCTCCTGCTCCGGACTCTGATGACCCTTCCCCGGGAATGCCCCCGCACCCTCCTGGCCAAACTGGCCGCGCCAGCGATGCAGCATGTTCTCGCTGATCCCCAGGTCACGGGCCACCCTGGCTACCGTCCGGCCAGCCTCACGGCTCAGCCGAACCGCTTCCAGCTTGAAATCCCGGTCGTACTTCCGTCGATTTGATTCTGCAGACATCTGAACACCTCCGGATAGTAACATAACCCTGTCCTTTCGATGTGTCCACTAATTCGGGGGAAGGTCACTAGACCGAACATCGATCTGACAATAGTAGGTGAGAAGATACCCCCTGGACAAGGCTGAAATTGGGAAATGGTGCTAAATTCATAGGCGCCAAGCTAATGCTTGGCGCCGCGACGGGCCTTCAGATCAAATAGGTTAATATGAGTCACTATTGGGGGACGCAGTCAAGGCAGTAGTCGCCCTGCAAACTGCACAGACCACCGCATGTACCGGTCTTGAAGTCCCAGTAGTGTGAGTACCACACTCTTCTTTCGAGACCAGGAGGACAACTGATTGGGTGGCATTCCCAGTAGAAACCACAGTTGTCAAGATCCCATTGTTCACACGGGATCACATCACCAGCGCTGACATGAGACCGGTTGCTCATCGGTGCCATAAACAGGCCTAAGACGAGTCCGACAACTACTATGATCGCCAACGAAAAGCGCATTTTCACTATTATCACCTCCCTTCAATTCAGAATATGCCCGCCGAATACGGAACAACTATTTGCCGAAATCAGTAAACTCGACGAGCAAAGGTCTGTCTACATACGGCTTGTTGCCGTATTGAATGTGCTTTATGAAGCCCGACCTGTCGATTCCGAGAATTGTTGGATGCTGAATTACGTTGAAATAGTCAAAGAACTGCCTCTGAGAAAGTGTGACGACAGTTAGTCCGTCAAGCAAGTCACTATTGGTTGATGGAGACCCATACTCATCTGTGAGGCAGACGATAATGCGTACTCTAGGTTTAAGGTGGTTTCTCAACTTCTGCCATTGTTTAATAGTCTCTACACATGACTCGCATTGAGCCGCACCAAGAATGACAATACTAGGTGCTCCCTTCAGCAGTACGCTCATATCCCCCTCCTTGCCTGAAGACGTAGAATAGTCAACAGGAGGGAAAGCATCTCCAGGGCCGAGGGTCATCATTTCCTCGGGAGATTGGTTTAGCTCCACCCAGACATAGCGACTAAAATCAGGGTTCTCGTCCTTCCGATGTAACAAATTACCAATTGACATGCCAGCGACAATGGCCGCGCCGAGCAGAAGACTCGCAACCGCCGTTTTCAGGACAAAATTCCACATGGTCCTCTCCTCCCATGCTGTCAGTTAATTGATGTACGTTGAGATGAACTCCCCAAATGTCAATCTTAACATATGGCTAGACTTGCGGTCTGTCAAGTACATTGTCATGTACTGGGTCCGTTTGAAGACGCTCGCTCAAATAGTCTCTGTTATACTGTCTCAGTGAACAGAATTCCAGCGACAAGTCTTGGTATCCACTGTTGATTCGGAACATTTACGAGCTGCCTAAGCAAGTTCATTAGGTAGCTACGATCCCTCGAACGGTCTGCAATCTGAGAATAATCGAGGATTGTCGGAGGTAATCTTTGATCTACTCTTCGCCGGACCCCTGTCAAATTCTGTCACCAAACCATACACTTCAACCGTCGTCTCGACCGAACCATCCGTTTGTGATTCAGAGAATTAGCCCGGGATCTCAGTGAATTACAGGGACCCCACCAAATAGCAGTCTTAGGTCCTGAGTGTTATTCGATTTTTCCACTTGCGCCGGGGGCCTGATATGATTATGAATAAAGCATGGTGATGCTGCATGTTTAGTACCATGTCATCATTATTTCAATAAGCATCTGTGGGGAGTCTTTCAATCATCATCGGGCTAGGTACTCATCGCCACTCAAATAGTTGAATCGTGTTACATGATGGAGTCAAACTGCTCTTGCTGCGCGCTATCGCTTTAGTTCGCAGTTCGAGGGTGATCGATAGGACAACGTAGGTACGACCAGGTTAATCGATGGCTTTATGGCATATCTAGCGCCGGTGTCATCGAACCTTCTCGCACCAAGACTAGACCATCATGCAATGATTGACATCATGGATGGGCATACAAGCGGTCCACGATGTTCCTAAGACTACTCGTAGGATGTAAGTGACCTTATGAACTGACACTAATGGAGACGCAATCTTGCAGAGACAAATATAACGAAGGGAGTTTGGACATGATAACGCATGAAATTTTTCGGTTTTTGAATTTGCGGCCAGTTCAGAAGGCGTCGGAACTAGCGATCGCACGCAAATTCGTTAAATATGATAGGACTTCACCTTTACATCAACAAATCAAACAACTGTCAGGGTCCAATGCGCGTGAACTCGCTCATGAGCTGGCAGGTAAAGTACTAACGTCTGCTTACGATCCGAGTCAGACAGCCGTAATTGTTGAGATTGCGACACTGCTTAGTATCGAAGAAACTGTTGAGCAGGCCAGGAAGGCGTTCAAAACAAAGATGGGGCTGGACGTCGACACGTGGTTGGCAGGTGAAGATACGAGTCGGCTCACGGATAACCTTTGGGACCGTGCTTATGCTCATACGCTTTTGCCGGAGAACAAATCAGATAGCAGGGAACCCATCTTTGATGCAATCAGAGCTCTTCACTTCCTATACTCACTAACACACCTGGCGGCCGATGACAAGCCGACCGACTTGGATAAAATATTGAAAGTCTCTCTACTCATCCCAAAAGAAATCATTCCATTAGCGACACCTGAGTTAAAAAGAGCAAAACAAAAAACGCAAATAGTGAATCAGTTATTGAAGGAATGGAACTCGATAAAGGACACTGTAGACGCAATCACAAAGGCGATCAGTGACATAAAGGCCAATGACCGACTGTTCAGGGCAAAAGAAATACAAGCTCGTACCGACCCGAAATTGGACGATATGGGTATCGTCACAAGGGCGGTAGATGTCAAGGTACTTCAGACAGATGATCCGGCCACTGCGTTTGCTCTCGGCACAGTGTTGAACAAAAGTCTTTCGAAGGAAGGGACAAAGGCGAAGCTCGAAAGAAGTTGCTTCGTACTGCCTAAGAAGAGTCCCTGGCTTTTTGCAACATTCGGAGAGAAAAGTCTGCGTAAGGAGACATTAGGCGTGCTGCTTTCGCTTCGAGACGACGTAAAAGAGAAAGAGATTGCAGAGGTCATCTCTTCTCTTGAAAAGGAACGTTACTCAATTGTGAAGCGATTCATAGACAAATTGCCCAAATGGATCTGCGAATATATTAGTCAGTTTACCGATCTACAACGAATTTTGGATCTTCTTGGCATTCCGACGTTTCATTGTAAACCAAAGCCACCTTTCGAACCGCCGCCCGAAGTGGACGAAGACACCGCGGCTAGCAGAGGGATAAAACCCCTAGGAGTTGGGGATCTCCTTATAGTGAAGGAAGAACTATTGCGATACAGCGCCGGTGAAGTAGCTCACATCGAAAACGTCCTGAAGTCAGAAAGCAAATCGCGAACTACTACGCAATTACGTGAACGCGAGGAGACAACTGTCACTGAGGTCGAACACTCAGAAGAGACGGAGAAGGATTTGCAGACAACCGACAGGTTTGAGCTTCAAAAGGAAACGCAGAAGAGCATAGAGAGCGAGATGAAGGTGGATGCCGGTCTTTCAGTGACTGGAAGTTATGGTCCGGTCTCGGTAACAGCACACGCGGATTTTGCCCTTACGCAGTCTAGTTCTGAGTCGAACAAGAGTGCATCCTCGTACGCAAAGCAAACGGTCGAACGTTCAGTATCTAAAATAACGCAAAGAGTACGTGAGGAAAAAGTGATCCGCATTCTTGAGCGTTTCGAGGAGAAGAACGAACACGGATTCGATAACAAAGCTGGAGCGGGCCATGTGATAGGTATATACAGGTGGGTGGACAAATACTACAAGGCACGCCTCATCAACTACGGACGTCGTCTCATGATAGAGTTTATTGTTCCTGAGCCGGCAGCATTCTACCTCCAAATACAGGAATTGCCAATCAAAGGATTTACGGCAGTTCGGCCGGATGAACCTAAGATCTCAGGCAGAGCGCTTAAGCCCGGAGATCTTAATCGTTGGAACTATGGGGACTTCGTTGCGGCTTACAATGTTCAGGACATAGAATCGTATCCTTCCGATACAGTGAAAGTGTCCGCCGCTTGCGGTGAGGCAGCCAGTCAAGGGAGTAATGTTGATTATTCAAAGGCTTTTGAGAAACTCACTGTTCCAAATGGATACGTTGTCTCAAGTGTCTATGGCGATGGATGGATACAAGGATACTCAGGATACTTTGGCTACTGTACACTGGGCGGCCAGCATTGGGGGTCAGGATCATGTAATGGTCTTGAAGGAGTGATCCCACTTGCCTTTACCGGCTGGTTATCAGCATTTCATTATAACATTGTCGCCGTGTGCAACCTTAAGGAATCTGCCAAAGCAGAATGGCAGCTGAAGGCGTACCAGGCCATCATGAACGCTTACAAGCGGGCGCTGGCCGAATATAACGAACAAGTCGCTGCGGCTCAACTGAGAACCGGTGTCGACATTGAGGGCAGGAATCCGGAGTTCAATCGTAAGATTGAACGCGACGAGCTACAAAAGGGCGTGCTTCGGCTGTTGACGAATAACTTTGAAGCGACCAGAGTCAACGGGACGTGGCGATTGAATGAACAGTTCAACGCAATGGAGGCAAATGGTGAATATGGGTATCCGGAATTCAAGGTCGGAGAAGCGCTTGTCGAGGGGAAAATAATTCAATTCTTTGAACAGGCTATAGAATGGAATAATATCACTTACCGATTCTATCCATACGCATGGGGGCGTAAGAGCGAGTGGGACGAAACATTTCCGTTGAATGATGTTGATCCGAAATTCACAGATTTCTTGCGTGCAGGAGCTGCAAGAGTCCTCGTTCCGGTGCATCCTAACTATACCGAAGTCATGCTTCATTACTTGGGAACCAATGAGATTTGGAATGGAGGCAATCCCCCAACCTTGGACGATCCGCTCTTCATCTCCATTGTCGACGAGATAAAGTCTGATTCTGGCGCGAGTTTGGACGATGAAATCAATGCGTGCTCAGTTGACTCCGGTTTTCCGTGCTTGGTGGACGAATGGGTGGTCAAGATTCCAACCTCCCTTGTCTATTTACAGGAGGACGCACAACTACCTGACAACACTAGCGATAATGAGTGATAAGCTTCAGTGTCTGAAGCTTCGGATAGTGCGATATGGCTGAGAAGAGCTACTTTATTCAATCTGGCTACCCAGTACGAGAAAAGAACTTCGTCTTGCCTCTGGTGAATGGAGAGGAAGCCTGGAAAACCGTAAATACCTATCTATCCATGGCGAAAAAAACTATTCACCTGTGCTTTTGGGCTCTTGAGTCGGATTTGGAACTGATTAGGAATAGTAGTGAATCACTCCTTGACCCCGAACAGCGTAGAAAATACACGCTGTATACTATCCTCTACAACAGAGTACAGGCTGGCGTGAAAGTGAGAATTCTTTTATGGGACTATCCGGCAAATGCCCGTAATCCGTTCGCTGATACGCTCATAAGATTGTCTGGCAGTATTGGCACGTTTGAAGTGCTGTATCAGTCTCATCCCTCGCCTATAGGAAGCTGGCATCAAAAGAGCATAGTGATTGATGATGACGTGGCGTTTGTAGGTGGGATGAACGCCAAAGGTAACGATTGGGATACTTCCGAACACCTGACTTTTGACATACGGCGCGCTCGGTTTCGTGACACCGCGAGTGAACGCACAAAATACAATATCTATAAAGACCACAAGGCAATAAATCCTCCCCGTCACGACTATATGGTCATGATTCGAGGACAAGCGATTACGGATGTCCAGTCCAATTTTGTGGAGAGGTGGAACTTCTGTATTTCGGAACAAAGAGATTATTATAAACATGCCTCGAAACTACCTCCACCCTCGAATCCGAAAGTTTTTTCCGATGTGAAAGCGCAGGTATCCCGAACCATCCCTGTGTATGGTGCCTGTCCGCAAGGAGAAAAGGGGATATTTGAGAGTTACAAGAATGCGATCGCTTCAGCAGAGAAATACATTTACATAGAAGATCAGTACTTCCGTTCAGAAGCTTTGGCTATAGAATTGGCGAATGCCTTGAAGAAGAACAAGCAACTCATATTAATTGTGGTTACGATGCCGGCATACCTGACTGACTTGGAGCCCAATGAGAACTATAAAGTTGCGGCTCCCAGCACTTATTGGACTGCTGAGTCATTCAAGCGAATACAGGCCGTGCAACCTGAGTTCTGCCTGTTCTACCTCCAGTCAAGCGATACTGATTACGTCGGAAAGAGGATATTCGCGACTGTAGATTTGCATTCAAAAATCATGATCGTCGATGATGAATGGTACACTATAGGCTCATGCAACATTAACGAGAGAGGATTCGAGACGGAAGGTGAACTAAATATCTCTGTGCAACATAATTCTGCCCTGAGTCTGAGAAAGAGCGTTTTCAGTAAGCATCTCAAGGAACCGTGTCCAGACAGCATAATTGATGCAACCCTCCTTTGGAGTGAGCACTGCAATCACAACTATAAAGCGTGGAAAAGCAATAGCAAGCCCAAGAGCTTCGTTTTTCCATTTATCCAGACTGGGCCATTGTCGGGACCGTTTTTCCCGAAGACATGGTTCTAATTCGCTATGCACATTATTTCCCCATCTACAACAATGTAATTTGTAATTCAGGTTTGTAGTTAAGATTCCTTGAGCTAGTACTATGTTGAATATGCTCAGGAACCGATAGCAACGGTTCAATCATAATGCAGCTATGATCGTACTGTATCGAACCCAGATCGGATTAAATCGTATTAAGTCCGTGATCCCTTCGCAACAAATGTCGGCTACAATCGACAAAAGAGTCTGTCAACCCATGGATAGCAGCATGTCGATGTTATCAGGGATCAGCTTGAGCTCACAGAATAGGTGGTCTATTAGTCACTAATGAGATCCAAATCCACCATGAGTTGCGAGTTAATTCGAAAGATGTGAACGAGAACCTTGCGGGTCTCGAAGAACACCCACTGCCAAGAGCGAAACTCACCGCCTATGTACCGATTCTGCCACAGTAAATCTTTGGCTGGCCAAGAACCAGGTCAAGAGTCAATCCATTGGAACATAGGATATTAGACCTCGTCTCTGCCCTCACAACGAACTCTGCCGTTACTAAAGAAGTTCTGAGCGGACCTGACTCATTGTTTCTTGGGGACAAGTAAAGATTGCACAGTAAAAGCCGACAATATGGATTGATATAGCCCGTTATGGAATGAAGAAGATTATGGAAACAAACACGACCACTGACTCACTCGTGCCGAGTCGACACTTCAAATATCTGACCAGTTTACTTGGTATAGCCGCGACAGCTATTGGCAGTGGAGGCTTACTCGGCTGGCTTTTTCACTCCACCGTGCTTATGAGCATCAGAACGAATTTCCCGTCGATGAAGCCGAATACAGCAATCGGGATTCTCTTGTTGGGGATGACGATCATACTGCTCGAATCTATCGTGCACCAGCGTCAAGCGAGGCACCTGATCGAGGCCATTCCCTTGATGGTGGCAGCCCTGGGAGCTTGTACTCTTCTTGAGTATCTTGCAGGAGTCAGTTTGGGGATCGACGAATTCTTTTTCAAAGACTC
>CAYJOL010000019.1:0-6648 GCA_964371785.1 uncultured Ignavibacteriales bacterium
GAACGATTCGTCACCTTGCAGTCATCACCGTGAATAGAATTCACTATTTGGTCCCGGGAAAACACCCAGCCCGGCCTGTGCGCCAGCATGGTCAAGAGCTTGAATTCGGTAGAGGAAAGCTCAATGAAGCGACCATGGTGAGATACCAGAAAGCGGCGGGAATCTATCACCAGGTCGTGTACGATCAGACCATATGTGTTCTCAACGGACCCATCGTGCTTCCTACGAAGCACGGCCCTGATGTGAGCCAACAGGACGCTGGGGCTAAAGGGTTTGATTAAGTAGCCGTCGGCGCCCAGCTCAAGCCCGGCCACGATATCAGTGTCGTCGCTTCGCGCCGTCAACATGATCACCGGGATAGACCTGCTTCGCGGGTCATACTTCAGTCGGCGACAGATTTCGAATCCATCGAGTCCCGGCAGCATCACATCAAGTAATATCAGATCAAAATGCTTGGTCTTGATAGTCGCGAGGGCGTCTTTGCCATTCGTGACGGCCATAACGGTGAAGCCGGATTTGGTAAGATTGTAGACGAGGAGGTCCTGGATGTCCTTGTCGTCTTCGACTACTAAGACATGAGATTTACCCACTTCAAACTCCACTCTTTAATCACACAGCACTGCAAGGTAGGTCTCGCCTGTTAGGAAAGCGTTACGAACACGTGAAAAAACTGTTGGATTGAGTCAATAACGTACCGGATTGTCCACCTCCGGCTAAATAACAAGACCCCCAACCTTTTGTGGGTCAGGGGTCTCAGACGAGTACGGTTGAAGAGAATGACCGCTCTCGGAGGAGAATTGGGATTTATTTCTCGACGGGAAATCACCGGCTTCCGGACCCCTTCCCGTCGTTATGCTTTCGTCTTACGGACAGGCTACCGGTGCCGGGCCGCTGGAGAATGAGTATTCTACCAGGTAGACCAGATCACCAATATCAAGGGCGCTATCGCCATTTACGTCGGCTTCCTCCTCACACACGGGGGCAGGACCGCCGGCAAACGAGTACTCCACCATGTAGACCAAATCTCCGATATCGACCGCGTCACCCGGATCGTTGTCGACATTGCCCCGTGAACCCGCACAACAGCTTGTCCCACTGCAGTTCAGGTCTCCGAAGAATCCCCCGCAGGAAAGAAACGTCCAGCCGGCCGCCCAGCTCGCGGACATCGGTACGGTTGGATCGAACGCACCGGCGAAGTTCACGACTTCATACGGTGCGCGATCGACCGAAATAGTGTCCAGACCGCAACCGTCGAAACCGTTGGTATGGATGTTTTCCGGATGATATCCGGTAACCGGGTCAAGCGGGTCCATCCAGGTGAAACCATTACTGCTCAATGCCGAAGCGGTGGCGCGCGGGTTCAGTGTAGAATTCTGACCCCGGTCGACACATTGGATTCCCGGATCGAAAATGGCGTTGTAGCCGTTGTCGAACAGGTACTTCTTGGTGCTGTCGTCATTGTTGCAGATGGCCGCAACGGTGTTACCGTTGCCGAATCCCCACCAGATGTTGTTGCGCATGGTGAAGGTTCCATCTTGCATCCGCTGGCGGCTGGTCGCCGGATCCTCGGACGCGTTGTACTCCACGCGGATGCCGTACGTGCCGTGGTCGGTGAAGATACTGTTATAATACGCTCCGCCCGCGTTGTCGCGGATCTCAAAACAGTACTGACCGCCTATCGCGGCGCCGCGACCGATATACGTGGCGTTGGAGATAAGCGGCGTGGCCCACGGAAGACCGTCGACCGGTATGTTACCGCCGTCGTGCTCGCCGCCGTGATCGCCGGAGTCCTCGCGCATGATACCGAACCAGAATTGGCCGCCACCATGCCAGCCTTCATCATAGTCGAAACAATCGTCGCCGCAAAATGCCGCGATGATGTGATCGGGACTGACACTGCCGCCGAAGAATTCGTAGCCATCGTCGTAGTTGTACAGCACTTCGATGTGGCTGATTCGTGTACCTCTGCCGACTGCGCCCATGGTGAGGCCGTTAATCTCGTTGGCGGCGCCGATTTCACTACCGCCGTGACGGATGGACACGTAACGAAGTACGCCGGTTGTATCGTAGTCGTTTTCACCGCCGTACAGGCCGCGCAGTTCTTCCGGCGGAATACCCTCGATCGAGTACTCACACGCGGCTGCGCTGGTGTAGGCACGGCCGAGAAGTATTACACCACCCCACAAACCGCGGCTGACACCGAAGGTCGTGTCGAGCGGAATGTCACTGGGATTATCCACATCGTCGAGTATCGACGTGAAAATGACCGGGCAGTCAGGACCACCCACCGCATAAATCTTACCACCGCGGGCAACTATAAGAGCGCTTGCATCCGCACCGAGACCCGGGTCGCCTTTGATGACTGTGCCGGGTTCGATGACCAGCGTGTCGCCGTCTTCAACAAAGACGAACCCGGTCAGCTCATATGCGGTGTCACGGCTCCAGTATGTGAAGCCGACGATATCGGCATTACTGATTGGCTTGACCGGCTTGGCCGTCGCCACGCCGTCAGTGGCACAGTCGGTGCAAGGGCTGGCGGTGCAGTCGTCGGTCAGATAGCCATAGGACGACAATCCGGTCCAGCCGCAAATCCACAGCGTGGAGGCGTTGGGGTCAAAAGCGCCGGCATAATCGACCGGTGCGTAGTTCATGTAGTTGACCGATATCGTATCGGCGCCACAACCGTCAAAACCGTTTGTATGTATATTTTCGGGATGGAAACCGGTCGTCGGATTGGTAGGATCAATCCAGCCGGTCCAGCCTGCGCCGGCCAGATTGGTCGGACGCGGGTTGAGCAGATGATTGGGCTGACGGGAAATCGAGGCAATTGCGGGATTACCAATCTTATTGTAGCCATTGTCAAACAGGTACTTCTTGGTACTGTCGTCACTGTTGCAAACAGCCGTTACGGTGTTGCCGTTGCCAAATCCCCACCACAGGTTGTTACGCATGGTGAAAGTTCCGTCCTGCATCCGCTGGCGGCTGGTCGCCGGATCCTCGGACGCGTTGTACTCCACACGGATACCATACGTGCCGTGGTCGGTGAAGATACTGTTATAATACGCTCCGCCCGCGTTGTCGCGGATCTCAAAACAGTACTGACCGCCTATCGCGGCGCCGCGACCGATATACGTGGCGTTGGAGATAAGCGGCGTGGCCCACGGAAGACCGTCGACCGGTATGTTACCGCCGTCGTGCTCGCCGCCGTGATCGCCGGAGTCCTCGCGCATGATACCGAACCAGAATTGGCCGCCACCATGCCAGCCTTCATCATAGTCGAAACAATCGTCGCCGCAGAAAGCCGCTACCAGGTGATCCGGGCTTACTGAACCACCAAAGAACTCGTAACCGTCGTCGTAGTTGTACAGCACTTCGATATGACTGATCGTCGTACCGCGGCCGACCGCGCCGAGCGTCAGGCCGTTGATTTCGTTGGCGGCGCCGATTTCACTGCCACCATGACGAATAGAGACATATCTCAGTACGCCCGAGTTGTCGTTGTCGTCGCTGCCACCATACAGGCCGCGCGGTTCTTCCGGCGGTATGCCTTCGATGGAGTATTCACATCCAGCCGCGCTGGTATACGCTCGGCCAAGGATGATTACTCCGCCCCACAGACCGCGGCTGACGCCAAAAGCCGTGTCCAGCGGAATGTCACTTGGATTATCCACATCGTCGAGAATCGACGTGAAGATAATCGGTTTGGTCGGGGTGCCTTCGGCATAAATGCGGCCACCGCGCGCCACAATAAGAGCCGTTGCATCCGCGCCGAGTCCCGGGTCTCCTTTGACAACCGTTCCCGGCTCGATAATAAGGACTTCGCCATCTTCCACAAAGACGAATTCCTTTAGATTGTAGACGGTATCGGCATACCAGTAATTGACACCGGCATGAATGTCGGTATCAAACACGGGGGTCACCGGACGTCCGGCCTGGCCGAACGCCGACGCCGTTACCATCAGAGCTATAAGAGTCGCAAGCACGCATCGAAACACTTGAAAACCTCCTTACAAGCACATCGACTGGAGTAGAACCAGCCGTCATACTTAAGTTTGTTTATCTCGCTGAAAGTAAATCGTCCGTTCAGAATAGAGATTGTAGCGTTAAAAAATTGGCTAAGTGTGGCAATTTCCCGAAAAGCGGTATAGCTCCTCCTTTCTGTGTTCTTCATGCGGATCGGAAAGTCGCGAAGGGTGTATCTGTTCACGTCCGCCGGTATTTGGCTCTCGCGGCGATCGCAAACTTCTCTCACGCGCGCTCGGTGTGAGGGATCTGTATATCTGTATGTATTCATCTCGTTTGCCAAATTGGTCCCTACCAGACTTGATAGCCGACACTCACGGAGTAGGTTACGCCGATGTCGTATTCCTTGTATATGCGTTCGCCGTCCGCGTTATCTTCCGGCGTACCAAGCCGCTCATGCACAAACTTCGCATTCTCGTTCAACAGGTTCTTGGCGCCGAACCTGAGCGTCGGGCCGCCGAACAACTGCTGCGCGAGCAGAAGATCGATCTGATGTCTGGGCTGCTCGTACACGTCGCCGGTAGGGAATTCCGCATTGAATGCCATGCGCTTGCCGAAGACGTTGTAGAAAAGGGACATGGATGTACTGGTGCGCTCGTTCTCATAGGAAATATCGGCGTTGACGATATACGGCGACTGACCCCACATCGGTCTGGTGCTTGAAGCATTGGGGTCGTACCAGCGCTCCTGCGCCAATTCCTCCTCCGGAATGGATACTTCCGAATGCACCAACGTCAGGTTGCCGCCAACCGCGAAATTGCCAATCTTGTCCCAAACCCGGTCAAGGTGGCTTCTCACCTCGAATTCCATCCCCCATAGTCTGCCGCGGTCCGCGTTCTGCGGCTGAATTCCTCCATTAGTCCCATGGAAGCCCATTTCGATCGGATTCGTGAACTCTTTGTAGAATCCGCTTACCGCCGCCACCTCACCCGGCCGCATAAACCATTCGCAGCGCAAATCGTAATTGTCTATCAATGTCAACTTCAGGTCGGCGTTTCCACTGGTCTTGCGCCCCAGCCCGAACGGTTCTAAATAATGCGGGGACATTTCCCGGAGAGTGGGACGAGCCAGGGTCTTTCCGTAGGAAGTCCTGATGTTTATCGCCTGCCCCGCTCGGAAGATAAGATTCGCCGAAGGAAGCCAGTGCGCTTCGTTAATACGTCCTATATCGTAGTTATTGTCCTGGCTTTCGGAAGTCATGTCAGTTGCCTCATAGCGTGCGCCGCCCACAAAATTCAGGCGACCGATTACGGGCATCTCAATCATCTGATAAATGCCGACCACATTCTGGCTGCCGTCGTACTGGTTGCGAAGCTCGACGTCTTCGCGAAGGAAATTGTCGTACGCGAACTGATAGTGAGTCACCCCATTGAATTGATAAGTCCGGGTGAAGGAGCCGCCGCGCATGCCCACAACGCTGAAGAACGAGTCCACGTCGCCCGCGTACGATTTGTATCTATCGGTAATGGCGTATATGAACCTCCGCTCGCGGTGACTCCGGTCCTTGTCGACGTAGGCAAAGCCGGTCTTATAACGGGTCGATCGGTCGATCGGCACCGTGAAATCCGCCTTGAACTCTTTGTTGGTTTCGTCAGTATTCCGCCAGATCCGGATCGGCTTTTCGTAGCGACTCGGATTGATCACGTAGTCGTACGTCCCGTCCCACACGAGATCGCCGGTTTCCGGGTCCTCAACCAAGTGCTGCGTCACCTCATCCGAGGAACTTCGCCAGTCGGGTTCATTCTGATTCGTCTTGGAAAAAGAGGCCTGCCAATTGATTCGGACCTGTCCGCCTGGCGCCGGAAGTCCGACATGGGTGCCGTTCACCTGCATGACGTAGAGATTTCGTTCGGTATAGCCGAGCGTACGGGCACGATAGATCGCACCCGGTTCGCTGTATTCGGGAGAAATCCCTTCAAGCAACCGATCTTCAGTTGTACCGTTGCGGGTATATATAAAGCTGGCCCCCAGTTTGTTATTCTGCGACATACTGTAATTCAGTGTTGTCAATCCACCCCAGAGAACTTCATCGGTTGATTTTGAATCCGATAGTTCGTGCGATACGGTGTATTGAACAGGGTGAGTTCCGCCCGCCTTGTAATCCCCGTCGAATCCGTTCTGATACATGCGGTACTTGTGGCTGTAACTGAGTCCGGCAACTATCCCCAGAGGACGGTTGCCCAAGGTCATTTCGTCGCCGTATGATAGAGCGTAGCTCTGGTCGACCGGCGCTTTCCTGGTCCGGGGAACCATCTCGGTCGAGAAAGAACGCGACGCCGTATCCATATAATAGGCCAGGTGCATATTTTCAGGATCGCCGTCGGTGACGTCGATGAACCCTGGATTTTTGCTGGCCTGTTCCTGAAGATCCGGATGGTTCTCTATGTAGGCCGGGACATCGAGACTCCCGTTGTCGTATCCGAGCCAGTTGGAAGAACTGCCATTCTGGGTCAGAAACCCGGTATTGCCGGTCGTGATCGAGTTGTAGCTGCTGCCCAGCGTGAGAGTCAGCGTCCGCTCCGTCGGATAGTCTTTGGTCGCCAGATCCGCGCTGCCGCCCGCGAAATCGCCGGCTTTGTCGGGAGTGAACGTCTTTTCAATAACGATATTATCAAGCAGGCTCGA
>CAYJOL010000020.1:0-6634 GCA_964371785.1 uncultured Ignavibacteriales bacterium
TGCTCGTTTCCGGTTCGCACCGTTTCAAACGACAAGCGGTCCCTCCGGATCATAAGTGGCTTTGGCGCCAATGTGTTCGATTCGTCTTTTCCAGTTGCTCCCCAAGTAGTAAGCACGGAGGCTGTCATGCGCCTCGTCGATAACGTCGATTAAGCGTTGTCGGAGAGCCGTCCACTGCGCCGGGTCAACTAAGCACTCAAACACGGAGTTCTGCACGCGTTGGCCATAGTTTTCGCAAATCTTAGCCACTGTCCGCAGACGCTTTCGTCCTTCAGCCGTTTCTGTATTCACATCGTAAGTGACAAGTACCATCATAGTTATTTCCTCTCATTTCCAGAAGAACGGCGGGTAGCTATCGAGGTCGTCGCGTAAATACCTCGCCAGAAGAGCGCCTGCACGTGGGGGAGTAGTCCAACGGCAACCTTTTCCATCAGGAATGGATGTGTGAGTTCTTCCTGTTTACGCTCTTGATAAGCAACCAATAGTCTCTTACGGGCATCGTTGTCCATCACCACTGCCCCAGATTCTGTTACCTTGAAATCAGATGCTGAAAGTTGCCTGCGGTTTACTAGGGTTAACGCGAGTCGGTCGGCGAGGACGGGCCGGAACTCCTCAACCAAGTCCAGCGCCAAGCTAGGCCGCCCGGGACGGTCACGGTGCAGAAAGCCAACCGCCGGGTCCAAACCTACACCTTCAAGAGCAGAAGCACAATCATGCGTCAGCAAAGTATAGAGGAAAGAGAGCAGCGCGTTCATGTTATCAAGCGGCGTCCGTCGAGATCGCACACGGAAGGAGAAATCCTCCTTCTGCGTGGTGATTAAGTTGTCAAAGACCCCAAAATACTCGGTGGCAGCTATCCCTTCTGCGCCTCTAATTGATTCAAGTGACACGGGCTCGCGGACACTGTTTAGCACGCCCCCCAATTTCTTTGCCGCATCCGTCAGCGCTGGTGATGTGGGCGACTCAGGCCTGTCTCGAGTTGCCCGAAGCAGGGCGGTGCGGCAATTGGCGATCTTCGCAGTGACAATTAACCGCGCGATGCCAGCGGCGCGCTCCTCATTGTCAGCCTGTCGGTACTGCTCTCGGCGCAAAAGGACGTTTCCATGCACCGGACCCTGAACACGTCCCAGAAAGCGCCCGTATTCACTCATAAAAGAAACAGTGATGTTGTGTTGTCCACACAGGCCCAGGAGAAACGGGGTACAGGAGATGTTTCCGAAGCAGACGATACTACCGAGAATGTGAATCGGTACACGAAGCTTCTCTTCCCGGTCAACACTCACTACTACTGTATCCCCTTCCTTCGACAGATATGCACCGTGCGTTGTTATGTAGAGGGTGTTCAGCAGGTGCTTCACGGCTCATCTCCTGCAGCCCGTGGCTCTGATGAGTCCAGCTCTCGCAGTGTCGCAGTGAAATACCGACTTGCCGAAGAACTTGATGCCGTAGCTTTCGGCTGGCATACTTCAAACAGTGAACAGCTGCGGCACTTCTTCATGTATACGGCCCGCGGAGTTTTCCCTGAACGATGTAGTTCATGGAGCCGGGCGGCCAGCGTTTCAGTTTCCTGACGAAGCGAGGCACTGAAAACCACTTCCGTTCTGCGTCTGGGGCGGCCATAGAAAATCGCTCCCGCCGAAATCTTCACGCCAAGCATCTCTTCAAGACAGAGCGCCTGCGCGCAGAGTTGAACCTCGTCACACCTGTCCAACTTCGGTTTGCCGCGTTTGTACTCGACCGGTATTGGGCGCCACCAGCCTTCGACTCGGGGCAATCGCACGGCCTCTGATCCGTTACAGGTCGGCGCTTCGCCGCACTCCCTCTTGAGTTCGACGACGTCGGTCATACCGACTAGTCCGAGGCAGAAGGAGTGAATACGCAGACCCCGCGCAACACGTAGATATCCTCGTGCCTCTGTCTCCTGATCATGTGCCCGTTCGTGAAGCACGCGTCCCTCAGCGGTGAACTGGTTCTCAGACCAGGCTTGCTCAAGGTGAATTAGCGCCCACTGCCGCTCGCAAAACGCTAGATGCTGTAGCCCCGACAAGGGTAGAAGATCATCTTCAGTAAACATTATGACCAGAGCTTCCTCTGAACTGTCACTTCTTTGGGCATGTCGGTCTCGTTAAGAGACACTATGTAATCGCCAAATGCACGAGCCGGTCGGCCGTCGTTGTCAACTCTCTTTATCGAAAGTCTGTCGAGAAGGGAATGCGCGGGCGCGTTGCCCAGAGCACTATCGTGCCTGAAGACGACGAGGGTGCGCGGAGTCATCTTTCCTCTGGCGGCTGAGCGGTCATGGTCAAACATGTTGGCAAGGGCTTCCCACAGGAGATTGAGGTCATCTTCGTTGAAACCGGTCTGCTTAGCGAGATGAGCGGAGATATAGCCATCCGTCCGATAGAGACCGTAAGGCACAATGTTCTTTTTGCCCATGGTCCTGTTGTCTCCGTCCTGACTCTTTGCTTCTTTCTCCGTTGCGACCGCCATTCTTGTTATCGTAATCTCCAGCGGCATTACCGGGTCAATACTCCGCGCAAAATTCATCTGCACCGGGCCTCTGACTTGTCCGCAGTTGTTTTCTTTCAAAGACATTACCGCACCGAAAGTTCTTATATCGAAGAAGTTTTGGCACATCCATTCGCGAGCTTTTGCAATCTTGTCTCCACTTTCAGCCTTCTTGACTTCAGCGTCCGAATGCGCTTCGCCCTGCTTTACCGATAAAATTGCCTTCTCCTGTACATAGATATCGTAAGGTTTTTCGAGTCCTTTCACTATCTCAACATAATTTCGAATCTTCCTCTTGAGACAAACATCTGTCACGATCCCAAAACTCGTCTCCGGGTCAATTCGCGGCATGTTGCCCGCGTCCGGGTCGCCGTTCGGATTGCCGTTCTCTACATCGAAAACCAGCGCGAACTCGTAACGATTCTCAATCACTTTAGACATTTTTTGAACTCCTATTCCGTAGCATTATTGGTGTCATTTTTCTTCTTGTAGAAATCTTGCCTCTGATGGTAATAGCCAATGGCGAACAGCCCCTGGTCATCGAGGCTCAGGTGGGCAGGAAATTCCTGGATGTCCCCCACGATTTCTTCAACCTGTTTATCGCGTGATCTTCCATATTCCGCCTTTTGGATGTGGTGTTGAGTAAGCCGCAGTAAGCGCGGGAAAACCACACGTGGGGTTGCGGATGCAGAGCCGTAGAAACGGTCTTTGATGGTAGCATTTGCTCCTGGGATAGCATCCAGCTGCGCCTTTTCCAACACCGCGAACAGCCGGCCCAAAAGGTACGCAACGTTCTTGTTTTCTTTATCCAGTGCCATTGGCACCTCCATACTTTGATTGAATATTCTTTTTCGTCTCACAAGTACGGCTTTGATAATCGCCGCTCTCATGTAGTTGATATTTTGATCAGCCCGTATGCGGCCAATAACCGCCGAGAGAAGAGCCTGAGGATAAGGCGTACCGTCCAGAATGGACCTCATCACGGCTCCGCCGAGCAAAGGTGCAGGGCCATCATTGGACTTCTGGTTGGTCGTTTCTCTCAACAGCCGCCAAATGCCGGGGTATTCGGGTTCGTTGTCGAATGATCTGATCATTCGGAGATCGCGGAAATGCTGGCCGAGTTTTTCGCTCATGTCCTTGACTGTACTGACATGCCAAAAGCGGACGGAAAGGCGTGCGGCATTCGGCGAGAGTCCTAGGATGTAGAAACTGATATTGCCGTCAATATAGGGTGGTAGTTTACCTGCGCGTACCGATTCGAGGAACACGGCGAGTTCTCTATCTCCTCCCGAAGCATCTTGAGGGTTCAGGATCATGCCAAAGAAACCTTCGAGCGGAGAAGCTCTTTCTGTCCAGAAAACCGTTGTAGCATCGGCTACCATTACTCTGTTTCTGTCTGTCGAAAGTAGTTGGTTCAATGCCTTGGTGTATGCCGCAGCATTGGATTCTGATACTGGCGCATTGAAATTTTGCTCCTTTCCGTACGAACAGAACGAATCGAGATTAAACGAAACAAGCGCTGCGCCACTTGATTGCGCGCCTCTCACACCCTTTAGTGATGGATGAAGCCTCGCGATAGGTGCTAACTCTCCAGAGACAAGACAAACGCCTCTTTCGGCCGTGCTATGAGATCTAAAGCTGGATAGCCACGCTTTCTGAACGTTGGTACGTTCGTGAACAAAACAATTGTCCCCGTCGAGCTGAAATACAAGATTACTCTTAAGCATATCTTGCCAGTCAGGAAGCCTCGGAGAGGCATCCGGGTTCCACGAAGAAAGGAATGCGAGGACTGCTTTTGCGCCCTCATCGTTACTTGATGCGAGCAAATCACTGTGAAGCTGTTTGAAAGCAGTGTGACATTGGACAGTCCTTGAGGCGTTGCCTTTCTCGTCGGCTCCGAGAATGTAACTTGTATTGCCCCATAGGAAGCTGGCGGCAATATTGACGCTCTTCTTCGCGCCCTGCGGGACTATGATGCTTCGAGGGATTCTTCGGTTGCCCTTGACTTCTCTTAAATCGAGAATCTGTACGAGTCTGCCAGACAAATCGAGGACAAGTGCGAAGTGAATCTTTTCGGAAGCGTAACCCTCGGATGGTATTGATCCAGCGGATGCCTCGGCAATCCTCTTGTAGTACGTACAGAGCGCCTGTAGTATCAAGTTTTCACGCCTTCTCTTACGAAGCGAGGTACGGTTATAGTGCCGTCAACCATCTCCGCCCGGAAAAACCTTGGCTGCATATCATTATCGAAGTCGATATCGTGCAACATCCAACCGAGGTCCTGCGTCCCTGTAAGTGGTGAAGCTGGGAAATCTTCCACAGACGAAAAACCTGCTGAGAACTCTCGACATCCGAGGTAAGGTTGTGTAAAACACTTGCCCTCTTGTGCCCGACGGTTAAAGATATCGAGGTGTTTCCCATCGCTTTTGTCTTCCTGCCCGATATACTCGAAATGCGCCTCAATGCCGTAGCAGACATCTCGCAGCACTAAGGCCGCCCGTTGTTGTCGTACCTCCTCAATGAACAAGACCAGGGGGGATTGCTGATCTTTCATGGCAGCTGCCACGTTCTTCAGGGGAATCTTATTTGCCACCTCGTTTCTCCTGATATTCATAAACCGAATCGGTTTCAGTACATGGATGCGGTCAACCACCCAACGTATCGCGGGTTTCCAGTAGACGGCCTCCAGTATTGCCCTCGCAGCCGACGGCGTCATGACGTCGTAGCTGACCCTTTCGACCTTCATTTCCGGTCTGGTGAAGCAGGCGTAGTCTCCCCAGACCATTAGTTTCACACCATAGGCCATGCAGCCTCCTTTCGCTTAAACCACGAGCGACTCAGGGTCAGGTGAAGAGACATCCCCCGTGCACAGCCCCAAGTCATCTTTGTAGAGCATTTCGTTAACTAAAACCGGGAACATCCCGGCCCTTATTTCGATACTTCCCGACGAGAGGAGTTGATTCCAATCATTCGGATATATGGAAACAGTAAATCTCTGTAGCTTTCGCGACAGTGTGGTCGGATAGTCGAGATAGTCCATGACTTTTATCAACCGTCGAGCGTCATCGTTAAAAGGTATCACTACCGGTTTCATATCATCCCTGATGAAGCGGAAATGCTCCGAGACGGTTCTGAAAGGGAAATCTCCATTCTGGCAACCGGATTGGAGTGACGCGAGTATATCCTCTTCGTCCAGAGCGCTACCTTTTGTCCAATAGTAGAGCTTGAAATAATCCTCAATCGCGGCAAGGGACAGGATGTCATTTGAGTACCTTCGAATCACCGATTCCGCCGCCTGTGCCGTCTGCCGAAGATAACCTGCTGGCACCCCCTCACCCAGTGTAAACACGAAGACATCGCCATTTTCGAGTTTGCCCTCTCGGTTGCATCTGCCTGCGGCTTGGGCTATTGAGTCGATTCCGGCGACAGCACGATACACTACTGGAAAGTCAATGTCGACACCCGCTTCGATCAATTGGGTACTTATCACACGGCACTCGTGGCCGTCCTTCAGCCTTTCTCGAATTTTCTCAAGCGTCTGGCTCCGGTGCTCCGGACACATTAATGCGCTCAGATGAACTGTCGCCTCATCTCCCGACAGCTCCATGTAAAGGTCTTTCGCCTGTTTCCTTGTGTTCACGATACATAGAACCTGTCGATGTCTCTTGATTCGAGAAGCAATCTCGGCACTTTCTATTTGAGGAAGAAGTGTCACAGCGGTCCGTTGCAGTGACTTCGCCAACCCTTGCGGATCGTCAATGATTTCCGAAACTCCCTCCAATCCTCCTTGAAAATCTGTGCGTTTCTGAACAGCAGGTTGCGTAGCGCTACAAAGAACTATGGATGTCCGGTAGATGGCCACCAATTCTCTCAGAACAGCGAGGCAGGGCAGGAGAAAGGGTGCCGGAATCGTCTGCACTTCATCAAGTACAACGACACTGTTGGCTATGTTGTGCAGCTTGCGACAGCGACTCGAACGATTAGCAAATAAAGACTCAAAGAACTGGACATTTGTTGTAACTACTATCGGCGCATCCCAATTCTCGCTGGCGAGTCGAGAGCGATAATCTTCGTCGGCTGGTTCAAAATTGCTGTGATGTTCGAGCACGGAGTCCTTTCCAAACAT
>CAYJOL010000021.1:0-6408 GCA_964371785.1 uncultured Ignavibacteriales bacterium
CGTCGGCTGGTTCAAAATTGCTGTGATGTTCGAGCACGGAGTCCTTTCCAAACATAGAGCGAAACACTGCCGCGTTCTGTTCAATGATACTAGTGTAGGGAATGACATAGATTATTCGCTGCAGATCGTGTTTCTCAGCGTGCTGAAGGGCGAATGACATGGATGATAAGGTCTTACCACCACCTGTTGGTACAGTCAGCGAAAACAGACCCATTTTCCTTTCGCCGGCCCGGAGGCACTGGCTCAGGACATATTCTCGCTGCTCATTCACGTATGACGTCGGCGAATCGTCGCGCATGACACCAAGCGTGCGAAAGAACGCCTCCCTAAGTTCAGATAGTGGTCTGTAGCCTTTTCGGAGCTCTTTCCGTTGATGGTCTATAAAACGCTCGGTGTCAAGGAAGTCGGCATCCACTAAGCACGAGTACAACATTCTGATGAACAGACTAAATTGAATTCCAGCACTGGTCGGACTGAGTTGAAAAGGCAGTCGCAACCTGGATGGGACAAGTATCTCCACCGGACAATCGATATAGGCGGGAATTTTCTTTTCCAAACGCTTCCGAAGGCAGGCATCCGGCGATATTCCGTCAGGTAGTCCTGAGTGGTGTCCGGCAATTACGTAAGCCAAGACTTTGCCAGCGTGATTAAGACTCTTTGCTGCGTGTTGAGTGCCAGCCGTCGAGTGATCAACCTTGCCCTTTCTTCCTTCGATGTGTCCGTTAAGGTCGTGTGCTGCCTGAAGGTATTTCTGAAATTCTTGTGAATATTTGCCGATATCGTGCCACAGACCAGCAAGACGCCCCCACTCAGAACAGCCGAATTTGGAGGCCAAAGACGCCGCCAAAGAGGCCGTACTCAGAAGATGTTCCTGCAAAGGATGGCGCCTGCCATCAGCTGCAATATGGGCTATTTGACCCACTCTGTCAGATTCAGTATCTCGATTCTCGCTCATGGTCAGTTTGATGATCGCCGCCCGTGATCAATTGAAATAGGTCGGACCAGCGACACCCCAGACAATAAAGTAGAAAGACTGGACTTTAAACGCAATCACAATTGTTGGCAGTGCCGGGAAATGAACCAATCTTCAAGAAATATGATTCTCGTCGGATGAAAGGTTCGGATGACGTCGACGTTGGAGAAATCGACGGCAGGATGGGAGTGGGTCACTAAGGATTCTCTGTGAGTTGGCCCCATCCTGTCTCTCTGTTGAGTGATCAATATGCTGGTTTCTGGGATATGGGCCACCTAACCATTTGTTTCGTAACACGTTAGTAGGTTCGGATTCCGTACGGATCCTGATAATCGCTCACTTTTCCATCCCATATCTATCACGCGTTTGCAGTAAGAGGACTTTCTTGAAGCGAATATGGCCCACGTCTATAATCGTATTTGCATTTATAGATTGTGCCGGAGGTTTGAGCGAGGAAGTAATCGTCGTTGGGAAGGCAGCCGCAAGAAGCGAATACGCTAAGAACTCATCACAAGCAAGTTTGGTATTGCGAGAACGTCAAAATGTTCTCGCCAACAAAGTCGCTGAGTTGATGATGAACGTGGTGAAGAAAGCCCTTAACACGGCCTGTAGTGATCACATCGGCCACATGGTGAGCATTTCCCACGTCTGTGATTTTGCGATAACTCGCTCCGCTTACATGAAAGGTACCAATCCGAGCACCGATCTAACCATGCACAAACAAGGGGCGCACGTGAGAGGCCTCGGCCTTGTGGGCTCACCTACTGACGAATGCCTGAGGATAGGTATCCAACAGATCAAAGCGTCGGTAGGTCACGGCATGGAAGGAATCCCTGATTTATCCGACTAACATGCGGTATACTCCCGGATATTTGATCTGGTAGAAGAATCAAAAGGGTTATTAACGTTCTATCGACAGTCGATGAGCGAGCTCAGGCTGCAAGCAACGATGCTATCGAATGAGCTCGACGGCATTCTGAGGTAGGAGGCTGAATACGGGTCGGTTTCGAGCTTCCGCAATCGTGCGCAATAATAAGAACCCCGACTGTATGTCGACAGTCGGGGCTGTGCTCTTAGAGTCGCAAACATCGTTCGTGTCAAGCATATTAGCAACTCTGTTTTTTCTTGCGACCCAGAGCGGGGAGGGATAAAATCATCCGTCGCTATTAAAAAACCTCAAAACCGCTCACTGTCAAGGCTTTTTTTGGCAGCGGTCTGCTTCGCTGAGTTTATAGTAAACTCTGTCATCCATGTTACTCAAGTAATCGGAATTCCTGTCGATATGCTTTGTTGACTGTCGCGAACTAGGGGTTACGACAGACATGTCGAGAAAAGGAACCCTGTTTTTTGGACTCAGGCGAATCTTCCCCGGACTCTCCCTGAGCTCAGCAAGATCGGGCGGGGCTAACTCGTATGGTATCATTAGGCACGAGCACACCATGCATCGCCGTACTTGCCCCGCCCGGTCGATTGTATGCATGCTGCGATGATGTGACTTTGTGCACATACATTCTTTCCGCACAGCCATGGCTGGTCGCTCGAACAGCCTGATCCTGAGATTTCTGAAACATGGGCTGGTCATGCTCGTCATTTACAGGAAATCACCGCCAGCTTTGTCCTGGGAACGTTTGATTAGTGAGGTCCCGGAGAGTAGTTATGATACGAATCACGCTTATATCGATCATGCTGGTGGCCCTGGTCGCCTGCAGCAGCCCAACACAGCGAGGGGCCGGTGTTGTTGACGAGTCCGCGCAGAGTGCGTACGCAACCAATTCTGCGCGAGCCAACCGCATAGTGCACGAATGTCAGGAAGGTCTTCACGGCAAAACGGGAGTGGAGTTCGTCGCCGTGGCCAAACAAAGGCTGGATGAAGCGTGCACATTGAATCTGCGCAGAATGGAGGATCTGCTTCATGTGTGGGAGTTCGCTATCACGAAATCAAGTTACATGGGTGGTAGCGATCCGAGTGCCGAACTCACCGCGTACGCAATTGAGGAGCACGTGAAAGGTACCGATCTGCTTCTGGATGCAACGGACGAGTGTGTTACCAGCATTATGCAGGTGGTACGCGATGATCAGGACACGCTCAACGCGGGGCACGATGTACTCGACGAGTACTACACACTCTACGCAAAGATGCATGAATTGGCGGTGCACCCCCAAGGATCATTGATAGCCTATCGCTATGCAATCAACGACTTCAGACTGAAGATCGTCAAGATGTCGAGCCAACTTGCGGCTGTGACACAGTAAATGGCCGCCCTCGGAGCCGGTAAGAATTCCTTGCCCCCCTTTCTCCAAAGAAAACCCCGATTGTCAAGTAGCAATCGGGGTTGTGCTCAACTTGGCCCACAGACATCGTCCCAGTTAATGTCGTTCAAACGCTGATTTTCTGTGAAGCCAGGGGCATGGCACGGGATTGGATGCCTGTAACGAAGATAACTCTAACCACTGTATTGTCAAGCCCTTTGCGTGATTTCAGTTACGGATTAACACATCAAATTGGTGTGTTGCGGCTATTGCGTGGCTACTAGCTTTTCCCACAACGAGTTCCAGTGACAATGCACGGAACGAACGTGCATTTTCTTGAGAAGCACTCATGACCGCTACTCCGGCACGCCTCAATGCTTGGCATTGGGGAAGGATAGGAGTTCCGGCCAACCTTGAGCAGCGGCACCGGGTGGCGTACCGTGAGGGCACCTACCCATGACCATCCACCACACCAGCCATGCCCGCTACGACCTCTGGTACCACCTGGCCTGGAGTACCAAGTACCGCAAGCGCGTATTCGTGAACCCCGAGACCCGCACCGAAGTGGCGGCGCTGCTGCGAGAGGTGGCCGGGGCGTACGACATGGAGGTCGGCGAGTGCGAAGTGCTACCCGACCACGTCCACCTCGGCCTGAGCGCGCCTCCGCGGATTGCGCCCGCGCACGCCGCCCAAATCCTCAAGAGCGTGAGCACGAAGCTCCTCTTCCAGAAATACCCTTGGCTGAAGCAGTACTACTGGGGTAGTGAGATTTGGGTGGCGGGGTACTTCGTTCGCTCGGTGGGACCTGGTCTAACCAAGGAAGACATTGAGCGCTACATAATCGAGCAAGCCGCGGAAGTAAGCTAGATCCTCAAGCCCCGGTGCTTGGCACCGGGGTTACCTTCGCGCTTGACATTCAATGCCGCACTCTCGTGCGCTCAGATGTTAAGGACAACCTAGCGGCCCTCTCCGTCAGGTTCGGCCTTTAAGTCGCCCACGCCTTGCCGATCGTTCAGCTTATATTACCGGCCTCGCTCGGCGCCCATTTGTTGAAAATCTGCATCGAATTCGATACGTTCATTTACCAGGAGTACTCTCGGAGACAAGCACTGGACGTACTCAAAGGTCGGGCCAGAGAATTCTACCCTCCAGTTTTGGCGGCCCTTGAGAGCATCGAGGTCGCGGATCTCGGAACAGAGGAGCGCGAAATCTCAGTACGAGACCTCACTGACACAATGATTCTGGCTCAGGATGTGCGAACAAAGGCCGGCCTACTGGTCGTGCCGAAGGGTCAAAAGCTCACTCTGTCAATGCGGATCTTGCTTGAAAACTACGCGCAGAGGAATGAAATTGAGAAGAAGATGCGCGTTTTGGTTTCCAGTGGTGCAGTGCAGCCGAGGCCGGTGACGCATTAGCGGCAAGATGTCTTCCATTCGATTAGAGGCAAGCGTAAACTTCCTCTTTTGGTAGACTTTGAGAAATAGAACCTTTTGGTATAGTGAAGCCATGAGGTATCTATGAAACGATCGCAGTATAGTGAGAGCCAGATTGTCGGGAGTTTGAAGAAAGCCAACAGCGAGGTGTTGGTGAAGGACGTTTGTCGGAAATACGGGATCAGTGGCGCCACCTATTACAAGTGGAAGTCGAAGTATGGAGGGCTGGAGGTGTCAGATGTTCGGCGGATGCGGGAGATAGGACTTTTTTTCTTCCAGGCCGGCAGAAAGACCGCATCGCTGTAGGCAGATAACTCCCTAAGGAAACCCATGTCCGGAATATACTATGACCCGGCAACTAATGGCAACTACAATGCCAAGGGTCCAATCGTCGAATCACTTGGTCAACGCCGCAACATCTTCATGGATGGGCATGTTCTGGCCAAGGGTCAGTGGAGGGTGTTAGCGTCTCAAACTCAACAAAAGTCCAGTACTATCTAGCGAGAGGCGTAGATTATATCTGAGTATAAAGCGTCGATCGAGCGCATCCTCAACGTATATGCGAAGTGAGTCGGCGAGATGAGCGCGACTTCTGCTTTGCATGTACCCGCAATACAAACTGTCCCACGTACTGACGTCGCGCGAATTCCAACTTCCAGGATCCAGTTTAATTGGGCGTGCGCCTAACGTGTCAAGCATGGGACCCCATTGGACGGCATACATTCGGACTATATTCTCTCTTACATTGCAGAAATTAAGTCTCTTTTTGGAGTAAGCTACGAAGACAGACGGCTCGTTCTTAGCTTCAAGTTCTCTTTGCGTAATCACTTTCTCAATTCTGGATCGTCTCGCCTGCCAATAGACAAAGGGAATGCTAGCGGCGGTCAAAATGACAATAGCGACGTGGTATTTGCGCTTACGCCTCTTGTCCTTCCCTCCGATGGGATGCATCGTGACTCGCAATCCCAAGTAACCCAAAGACGCTGCAATTAGAGCTAATGCGAGAGCGATCAACGTATCTGTATCCATGATACCAAGACAGGGTATTTGATGACGGTTAGTCAATCTCAAATTCGACACGGTCTCTATTTACACAAAGTGGCTTAGGGGAAAGTGCGATTGACTTAGTGTATTGAGACTCTGCATTCCTTAGGTGAGACTGGAGGAAAACTATGGACCGGCTAACGCTGTTTGCAAGTATCGCGACAATTGTAGCTGGGGCTGTTTCATTGATACATTTGGTCTATTTTCCTTTTCGGTTGAGATCCAAAGGGCGGACCAAAGCAGATATTAATTGGGATTCAAGATTAGGAGTGTCAACTGAAGCTAAAGAAAAATGCTGAGATAGTTACATGTTTGACATTCATGCTTGTTCTTAGTTTCTTCATCGATAAGTGGTGCTTTAGCACCTTAAGATGAACATTCTGAAGAGAGAAGAATGAGGTAACTCGTTGATATATCAAAAGATGGCTCCCCCAATTAGACGAATTTTGTAGCTGGCTGTAGATGGGAACGGCCAGAAGAACGTTTTCGCAAATGCGTGAGCTAGTGTTGTTCTGACTGATAATCTGAACGTTTCTTAGTCGCCCCACCCAATTTGTTACTCTCGGAATCGATACCCTGCGCCTCGAACAGTCTCGATATACTCGCCAGCCACACCGAGTTTTTTGCGTAATCCCACCACATGAACATCGATCGAACGATTCGTCACCTTGCAGTCATCACCGTGAATAGAATTCACTATTTGGTCCC
>CAYJOL010000022.1:0-5269 GCA_964371785.1 uncultured Ignavibacteriales bacterium
CGGCTTTGTCGGGAGTGAACGTCTTTTCAATAACGATATTATCAAGCAGGCTCGACGGAATCAGGTCCATCGGCACTCCCTGCTTGTCAAGGTCCGGACTCGGCAGTGGACTGCCGTTTAAATTCGTATTGGCGTATCGGTCACCGAGACCGCGTATATAGATGTATTTGCCGCCGATCACCGATGCTCCAGTGATTTTGCTCATTGCCTCTGCCGCGTTGCCGCTTCCGGAGCGAGAGATGTCTTCTGCGCTGATGGCGTCGCTGACTGTGGCGGAGTTACTCCGTTTGGCCAGCATGCTAGCCTCGGAATTCTGCATCGCCTTAGCAGTAACTTTGATCCCTTCAATCTGTACGGCCTCAGGGACCAGCAAAACGTCCAGTGAAGTCGGCTCCTCCACAGTCACTATCACCCCAGTAATGACGGTACCGCCGTATCCGATACTCGACACGGCGACCTCGTATGTACCCGGGGGGACGTTCTTGATTGTATATTTGCCATCCATATCGGAGCGCGTACCCATGACCGTTCCTTTGATCATAAGCGTGACGCCGATTAGCGGCTCTCCCGTTTGCACGTCGATGACTTTGCCATAAATCTTGCCGGTCACTTTTTCGGCCGCAACAACCTGAGACGCGGACAACCCGGCCAATACAACGCTCATGGCCAGAACAACTCGACAAGTAATCAAGATTCCCGTTTTCATTGGTGCACTTCTGATCAATTTAGCAAGCTCCATTAGTTTCTCCTCCTTGACCATACTCCTGTTCAATTTCTCAATTTTCGTCATTCTCTTCACCCGATGCGAAGAGTCGAGCAGTCGTGTCTTCGTATCAGTTGGCCTGAATAAGAAATCCAACGGTTAACTGGGTGTTAGTGCTGTAAGGGAATTGTGTTTACCGGGCTGGAGCCTGCTTGGATACAAACCGAGATCTCGGTTGTTCGTTAGACGTAACTGCGTTAGACTCGGCGCAGTGGGGACGTGGTTACTTCAACATTCGAAATAGTCACTCGAGTGTTTAGCTATCCGCTTTCTCATGAAATCAAAGCTTGGTCTTCACCGTTCGCTAACTTTGTAACCTTAGCCTGGGCCTGAGTTCGGCCTCATGCGGAAAATAACAATGCTATCGGTCACCCGCGGATGTCGAAACGATGCGATGAATAGATATCCCGTATTTGAAGAAACTACATTACCAGGAGAACAGGTCGATGCCTTCGAAGAAGGAACCCGAGCTCTACGCCCCCAGGGGCAGGAAGATGATCTGGCACCCGTGCCATCTGCAAAGTATGAATCACCGAAAGTTCATCGAAGTGGCGAATCTTGCCCTAAGCGGGCAGTTTCTATTTTTGCCGATCAGAAGTGAAAAGCACGTCGTTAAATGAGTAGCGCTAAAAGCTAGACCTTCGAATCGCGACGTGCTCAGTCGGCGATGAGCTCGAAAGAACATTGGTAGCACTACCGCTGGAGCAATGCAATTGACGTCTTGTGCCAAAACAAGGGCAAGCTGAGGAGGGAGATTTGAATTAATCTGTTGATATACAAGAGAAAAGCTCCCCCAATTAGACGAATTTTGCAACTGGTTGTATCACCCCGACCCATGCCTAGTTGACCGGATAGAGCAACTAAGTGCGCTCAAGATGGCGTGAGTATGAATCGTCTCAAGGCGTTTTGGTTATCGCCAGGAATTGCTGACCTCTGTACACCCGGCTACTCACATTCATACCAGATCAAAAAATGGGGCAGGTCATCACTGACAAGGTGGTAGCATTCTACGTCTGTTAATGTAATGTGATCAGAAGGCACCCGCAATGACAAGTCAACCTGACCTTCCCCATTCTTTGGTCCACTTATAACCTTACGGTTTCGTAGTTGACCTCACCCCGTGGATTGGACTATTTTCAGGTTAAGGAATTCGACTGCCTGCGGGTTGGTTGAACTCTATTGGACCGGGAATTCCAGAGGAGAAAGGTCTCCCAGAGAACTGTGCGGCCGGGTTTTGTTGTAATCTGATTCTCACACAGCTAATTTCTATAAGGCGTCTTTCACTGTCAAGAACAGTTCGGCATTCAGGTAATCGTTCCGAAGCCGTCCGTTGAAGCTCTCGATGTGAGCGTTTTTTGCCCGATGTCGCGGGACCGAGCAGGAATTAGTCCAGTCCTGTCGTTTGGGCTTCAGTCGCTGCGCAATTGTACGATACGATTAGCAGACAAAAATGATCTAAGATCAGATGGTTGAAGGCAAAAGTGGGGCAGTCAAATACAGCAGCTCGGGGTTTTATCACGGCCTCGGTGTAAACGTCACGATAATCGGGCAGGCGCTGACGCATTGCGCACCTAGGGTAGAGCACTTCATAATACTATACTGCACCATGTTGGCCCGCCCGTGTACAATTTCTGATGAATTCGTTCTGTTGGGCTATACAGAATGTTCGGATTTGGTTTTGCCTGAGGTGGAGTAGCGGCGATGCATGATGTCACCGACTTTTACGTGTACCGCGTCAGCCGGCAGATAGACGGCGATGGTGTCTTCGAGTATTCCCCGCTGAACGTAGGAGCTGACTAATTCCCGCATGCTTTTTGTGACCTGCTGATCTTTACCCACGATAAGATGCCCGTTTTTGGCGTAGACGTTTTCGCGAATGACCATGGTGCTGTTTAGTTCATTGCATTTGACTGAGGTCATGCGACGGTCCACCGTCACAACCTCTAATCCCGCCAACGCCTCAAGAATCTCAGGGCATTCGTAGCTGCCGTTCTTTCTCAATTCGGCTAAAGCGCGAGACTTTGAGGCACCTCTGGTGATAAGGGAATCGAAATCCATCGCCGCGGTGACCAACGAAGCGACGCTGGTTTCAAAATGGGCATCAACACCCAGGTTCGACTCAGTCGCGGAGGGCGAAGCGGTAAGACCAAGCCGAGCTATGATCCGAGAGACTCTCTCCAGTCGGGGAATATGATCGATAAGAACAGCGCTTACTTCGTGCATGCGATCGTGGCATTTGGCTTCCTCGACAGTCAGTTCATCACCCGAAAACGTTTTTGCGAGTATATCCGCAGGTACAGTGACACATCCGAGCTGACACAACAACCCTGCCAACTCAACTTCCCACGTCGGTTCAATATGCAGAACACTGGCTATTTGCCTAACGTAAGATCGGATTCTGGTAGCTCTCCCGAATGCCAGGGGGCTGACCAAGGCCAGAATGTCCACCAGTGTCTGGATTGAACTTACGAGAGTCCGTTCCAGAAGTTCACGCTCAGATATCACAAGGTGAAACTGCTCCACACATTGTAGGAGGACAGCTTCAATGGTTTTTCTTCGATACGGCTTGACGAGAAACCTGAAGACGTGGCCATCATTAACTGCGCTCATCGCGGTTTCGAGGTTGCCGTGCCCGGTCATCATGACCCGGACCGATTCAGGAGAAACCTCCTTGACCACCTTCAGGAATTCGATTCCGTTCATACCGTCCATCTCCATATCGGCGACGATGACAGCGAATGTGTCCCCCGTAGCTAACAGTGCTAGTCCCTGCTTACCGCTGAGTGCCGTCACAACGTCATACCGTGTCACTAATTGGGTCGAGACAGCCTCAAGGAGATCCGGATCGTCGTCAACAAAAAGCACACGGGGAAGAACAGCTGTCGTCTCTTTCGGAACTTTAACGGGCGTTTCCACCTCTTAACTCCTAACTGTCACGCCAACCAACTGTAGCTGTTTGTTGACTATCCTGAGGATGCGGCAATCCAGTAGGCAATTCAATTCGAAACATCGTCCCGGTGGTTGCGTTTGACTCGAATGTGATTGACCCTCGGTGGGCGTCGATTATGTTTTTCACGATAGCTAACCCAAGACCGGTTCCGTGCCGCTTGCCTGCAGTTACAAACGGCTCAAACAAGCGCCCCCGGATTTCTTCGGGGATTCCCTTGCCGGTATCGGCAATTTCAATCACCGTTTTGCCCTCATCACAGGCCACTCGAAAAGTGATTGTCCCGCCTTCAGGCATCGCATCTTTAGCGTTACTGATGAGGTTCTGCAGCGCTCGCCAAATACGCAGCCGATCGCACACGGCCACCGGCCTTCGCGATGTGGTCGATTCAAATCGGCAGGCGAGTGTCACACCGGCTTTTGCGAACGATCCTTCAAAGGTGTCGACGATTTCGGTGACTAGTGAATCTATCTCAGTGCGTTTAAGGTTGAGACGTATTTCCCCGCGAACAAAGTCGAGCACTTCTTCGCTCATGGCCAGTATCAGATCAATCTGTCTTTCTATCAGACTACAGAACCGGACTGTTTTTTCGGGTCCGATTTCGCCTGTGCTCAGCAGCTCCGACGATGAGAGAATAGACTGCAGGGGATTCTTCAAGTCGTGTATAAGGGACGAAGTGAGTTCTCCCACCATCCGCAGTTTCTCTGTTTCCCGAAGTCGTTGTTCAGCTTGTTTCCGGGCCCATCGCTCTTCGGCATCCCGAAGCTCCCGTCGGATAGCCGGGACCAACCTGGCCAGATTGTTTTTCATGACGTAGTCATGCACCCCAGCCTTCATAGCAGTTACCGCCAGGTCCTCACCTATGCTTCCCGAGACGATAATAAAGGGGATATCGAGAGCAAACTCCTGATACAGCCGGAATGCCGACAAGCCGTCAAATTGAGGCAGAGTATAGTCGGCGATCATAATATCCCAGCATTCTTCAGTTACCATTTTCCGCATGACTTTGCCGGTCTCCACGCGGGCGCAAGTAACGGACAGCCCGCCGCGTCTCAGTTCGCGTTCAACCAGAATCGCATCTTCTTCGCGATCCTCGACCAGAAGTACTTTCAGGGGTGCTTCCATCATTTCACCGTCGTGGTCTGGGGAACCTCGTTAAGCAACAGCCAATACAGACCGAGATTGTGGACGGCTTCGCAAAAATGAGCAAAATCAACGGGCTTACGGATATAGCTGTTGGCGCCAAGACTGTAACCGCTGACGATATCCTGTTCCTCTCGTGACGAGGTAAGAATGACCACAGGAAGGAACTTCGTGCGTTGATCCGAGCGGACCCGCCGCAGTACCTCAAGCCCGTCGATCCTCGGAAGTTTTAGATCCAGTAACATTACCTGCGGGAGGGCTTGCGGATCACGCGCCGCAAACTGACCTTGACAAAATAGGTAATCGAGCGCCTCCACACCGTCACGAGCTACTTTGATTTCGTTGGTAATCTTGTTCTTCTTAAGCGCACGGAGTGTCAACTGGACGTCGTCCGGGTTGTCCTCGACTAACAGAAT
>CAYJOL010000023.1:0-5033 GCA_964371785.1 uncultured Ignavibacteriales bacterium
GATAACAGGGGATTATCCGACAGTGGGAAAAAGAATCTCTTTGGGAATACATCTCGGTCATGATAGATCTGCCGCGTTAGTAAGTCAGGGAATTCTCATCGGAAACGTAGCCCAAGAGCGTCTAGATCGCCAGAAGCACTCACCATCACCAAATATGCCATTTGAGTCTATTGACGCTGTTTTGCGCGACGCCAAAGTGAACATTGGCGACATTGGTTGTGTGGGATTCAGTTATACTAACGTGGCAGTCGAGAGTATCCTACCACAGCTTATCGACGAGTTTTACGACTACTACGCCTTAGAAGCGGTTCCATGTTTCGGCATAGGTCATCACAGATGTCACGCAGCCGCATCGTACTTCACATCGGAGTTCCAAAAGTCTCTGATTTTGATAGCTGATGGCGCAGGCGACATTGTGGATGGAAAGATTGAAGCAGAATCTTTGTACGAAGGCAAGGGACGGAACATTAACCTAGTAGCGCAACGCCTTCAGGACTTCGGCATGACATATATGTGGCGGCGCAATAGTTTCAATCTTGCATACATGGATCCGTTAGATCGAGTTAAGCAGATCAGCCTTGGTCGGAAATATGAACAATTCACATACGCACTTGGTTTTCGCCATGGTGAAGCCGGTAAGACCATGGGGTTAGCGCCGTATGGAGAGCCCCTCTTGGACCTCAGCCACTATCGATTCCATTCGCTCGATTTTTCTCTGACGTTTTCTGAAATGCTTGTCGAAATAGAGGAATTAAGGAGATCCTCAGGGCTCCCGTATCATGTGTTTGTCAGTCTATTTGGTGCTGACATCGCTTGTACCGCCCAGCAATTCGTAGAACGGGCGGTAATTTCGTTACTCAATTCACTCAACCCTTGTGGACGGTGGGAACACCTTTGTCTTGGCGGAGGCCTGTTTTTGAATTGTGTGCTGAATCATAAGATTCTCGGACAAACTAAGTTTCGCCGTATTCACATCATGCCTGCGTCGGGCGATGACGGACAAGCTGTTGGAGCTGCGCTGGAAGCATATAGAAGGCGTTGGAGTGCGATCAGAAACTACAGGAAGTCTCTTCCATATCTCGGCACGTCCTATACTAGAGCACAAATAACTAAGACCTTAAATCACTTTGGCTCTACTTACCAGAGAATGCACCGGGAGAAACTAGTAAAAGCCTTGGCAGCGATATTGGCGGACGGACATGTCTTGGGTTTGCTCCGAGGAAGGACTGAAATAGGACCGCGTGCACTATGCCATCGGAGCATCTTAGCTGATCCTCGCGACGTCTCCATGTGGCATTACTTGAACAAATACGTTAAGTATCGGGAGGACTTTAGGCCTTTTGCTCCTGTCGTATTGGCGGATCAACAGTTCAAAATCTTCGAATTGAAACAAGAATCACCTTATATGCTTCTAGCCGCAAACGTACGAGAAGAATTCCGCCAGTTGCTGGGTGCAGTGACTCATGTAGATGGAAGCGCTAGAGTTCAATCCGTCACCGACAAGCAGGACTGGTTCATGTCGCGACTATTGCGGGAATTTGGATCACTCACTGGTATTCCGGTATTACTGAACACCTCCTTCAACATCGCAAACGAACCAATTGTTGAAACACCTCATGACGCCTTAAGTACGTTTCTGAGAACCGATATCGACGTCTTATGCATCGAGGACTTTCTAGTCTGGAAGCGAATGGAAATAGTAGCTCCCTACATAAGTGGAAGCAAATAGTGAAACTTCGGATCACGTGGAATGCATCTTGGAATACGGGCGGGGATAGGAAGATGATTCCGTCGAATTCGCCTCAGTTGTTCTTTCACCCCAGGAGGTGACATGTATTCAACGCAGTCATAATAGTCCAACTGCATTAGGAACTCTGCGGCACACTGCTCAGAAGAGTGTTCAATATAGAATCTAAGATAATTCTGAATCACGAACAGGTTTGGATAACATATATCCCACGCACCCAAGAAAAGGAATCCCTGGCGCCTTAGGTGCTCCAGGGCCGTGCGAAATGATTTGAGCACATCATCATATACAATATGGCGCCGTTGAAGCGCGATAATCGCCTTTAGATTGTATAGCAACCATATGTAAAGTCCATTACCGAATCTTAAGCAGTTGTCGATGCCCGCATTAACACAGTCGGTAGCGATGTTTAGTCCTTCTTCGTCGGGTCTAAGCAATACTGTCAATGTCGCTACCGCCAACTGAGCTCGCATCAGAGAATCTGAAAGATTTTCACGCGCAGCTTGGAACGCGATGGTTTGGATTTCCGAATGTGCTCGTTCAAGGCACCTTGGATCTCGATGGTCTCGCATCGCAGCTAGAATGTGCCGGGTCAATTCCGTGTAAACCTTAAGCCGGTGAGCCCCGAATTGTCCCGCCAACAAAGCTGCCTGATCGGCTTCCACTTGAGCACGTCCGATATCTCGATAATAGTGAGTACCTGCTTGCGTAATCATATGACAGGTCAACATCTTTCCATTTGACGTTTGTTCAGCTACTGAACGAGCAATCCTCCCGCATTCGCATGACAGAGAGTAATGGTTGTACTTTCGATATAATTCTTGCAACCGATCAAACAGGTCAAAAGTCAGATCTAAGTTGGTCTTTGCCTTAAGATCGCTGATACTGGACAGCTCTAGTTCGAGCATTATTCGCTGCGCTTGGAGAGTCCGTCCCATATTCAACAGAGCGTGTGCCGTCAACTGCCGAATGGATCTCGACAAACTCGCAGTTGCTTCGGCAGAAAAAGGCGCCCGCTTGGACCATTTATCTGCTATCTCGCACGCACGTAATCCGACCAATAGATTGTAGTTATGTACTCCCATATAGGCTTTTGCAAGGATGATTGGCTTCAACAGTTCGGAATCGAGTTGTAGTTTCAGCATCGAGTCGAACAAGAAGTCGAGATACTGGAAGTGTGACTTGTCCAAGTCCTCGGAACTGAAGTTGTCAACGTTTTTCAAAGACTCAAGTATGGGAGCGAAGCAATCGAGAGCCTCGACATGGGACTCGCAGAGCGAATATATTCGTCCCATGTCAAACCGAGAGATACCCTCTCTAAGACTTAAAGAATTAAGATAGAGATTTCCAAGAGCAAAGCGGTACTCATCATTGGACAAGAATCGTTCGACGTAGTGCAGTAGGTTCTCGTGAGCGAACGTAATCTGTCTATCTGGATGCATGCAGAGAAATTGCCGTCTCACCAACAACTCAATAGTGTTTTGATACTCAGTGCCGTCAAACAGGGCTCTGACAAGCGCTAAGGGAATTGTATAACCCGAAAACGCCGAAAGCACCAGAAACTTCTGGCAGAGAACACCATTGCGCTCATGTCGCAATGCATCAAACCTGAGCTTGTATATTTCTTCAATCGTGGCAGGAATGCTGTCTTCTTTGTTGAAGCTGTCAGGATTCGGCACACCCACTGTATTGCGGTTTATTAGTCGTACCATCTTCACTTCCAGAAGGTACTCCACTAATTGCACGATAAAGAACGGGATATTCTCGCACATTCGCAGGATTTTGTTCTCGGCGAATCTCGGCACATCTTGTATGGCTGACCGGATCAAGAACCTAGTGTCATCTTCGTCAAGTGGGTCAAGTCGGATATCAAGTACGTGAGTCCCTTCCCGGAGTTGAACTAAGGATAGAAGAGAGTAATATTCGTCGTTTGGAAAAGTATAGTCGTTTCTCCCTGTGATAACGAGGGCCAGGGGAGATGCTACTACGGGAGGAGCCCATATGAGTTGTCTGAGTGCATCTATTAGGTCCATATCGGCGTGATGTAGGTCCTCGAGAATAATGACGCAGCTAATCTGCATCTGCTCAGAGAATTTCGACTGAATCCCGCTAAGTAAGAGGTGTATAAGTTCGGGCATAACGCAGTTGTGACCTGGCCGCTGGAGATTCATATGGTCAAATATCCCGAGTATCGATTCACGGGTATGGTTTACTGACAAATGACACTTCACAAATCGGAAGAGCGGACTTGCTAGACGCTCCGCAACTTCATCAATAACTCTAGACTTACCCACACCCGATCGGCCAGTCACGCTTACTACACTCAGTCCCTTCTTGGATTTGACCCAATCCGCAATCGTGCGCATGCTCTTGATGTGGCCTTTGCCGTGAAGCGGTGCAACAAAGTCGTACTTAACATTGTTATTGTCGATCTGGATCGAGTATGGCCTCGAATCAATAATGGCCGTTATTCGCAGATCAAACAGCCCTGAGAGGTCGACCAATTGTGCCACGAGCTTGAAGGTCCTGGTTTCATTGGGTGTCAGGATGACATCTAGTCGATCGGGTCGGAGGAGCCATCCTTGATCTGAAACCAGAGAGACATGGCACATCTCGTTTTGAGTCGAATAGTTGCGAAGACTTAGATAGATATCTATTCTATCATTATCTTCGAGGCTAAGACGTTCGTACTGATACTCTACGACGAGTCCTTTAGGGCGCTCTGGAAGCTCAGGAACTTCAAGTAACCTTGAGTGTCCTACAGCTGTTGCCAAAATCCAGCGGTCGATTAGTTCAAACTGACACCCTTTCGCCTTGGCATCGAGAGAAGCTATTGTTTGTGCATATGGGGTAATAGTGGCGTTGGTAACCAATACGTAGTAATCCGGGGCATTTCCTTCGAACTGCACTAAGTCTTCGAGAAAGTTCAGAGATAATAGCTGATGGTCCGTCTTCTTGCATTCGAAATAAACAACTAGCTCGTCATTCCTATGCTTGAAGAAACGCTTGCCAAACACGGAAAAATCTGAGGTTGATTTAACTACTACATCAGATCCACGGTCATGTGAACGGGGAGTCCGCGTAATTTTGATGGAAGCGTCAGCGTCGACCTCCAATGAGGCCGCTATATACGTAGACAGCAGGTTTTCGAAATCTTGTCCAGATATGGCCGTCAGATCCCAAGAGAAGTGGTTTGGAGAAACGCCTATGTACCTAGTCGCGTTAGGCATATCGTCATCTCCCACTGTGTTTGCGGCGGTTCACTGTCGGATAATCCCCTGTTATC
>CAYJOL010000024.1:0-4699 GCA_964371785.1 uncultured Ignavibacteriales bacterium
CGTCGGCTGGTTCAAAATTGCTGTGATGTTCGAGCACGGAGTCCTTTCCAAACATGGAGCGAAACACTGCCGCGTTCTGTTCAATGATACTTGTGTAGGGAATGACATAGATTATTCGCTGCAGATCGTGTTTCCCAGCGTGCTGAAGGGCGAATGACATGGAAGATAAAGTCTTACCACCACCTGTTGGTACAGTCAGCGAAAACAGACCCATTTCCCTCTCGCCGGCCCGGAGGCACTGGCTCAGGACATATTCTCGCTGCTGATTCACGCGTGACGTTGGGGAATCGTCGCGAATAACATCAAGCTTGCGAAAGAACGCCTCACTAAGTTCAGATAGTGGTCTGTAGCCTTCTCGGAGCTCTTTCCGTTGATGGTCCATAAAATCCTCGGTGTCAAGGAAATCGGCATCCACTAAGCACGAGTACAACATTCTGATGAACAGAGTAAACTGAATTCCAGCACTAGTCGGACTGGGTTGAAAAGGCAGTCTCAAGCTGGGTGGGTCAAGTATCTCCACGGGACATTTGTTATATGCGGGGACTTTCTTTTCCAAGCGCTTCCGAAGGCAGGCATCCGGCGATATTCCGTCCGGCAGTCCTGAGTGGTGTCCAGCAATTACGTAAGCCAGGACTTTGCCAGCATGATTGAGACTCTTTGCTGCGTGTTGAGCGCCAGCCGTCGAATGATCAATCTTGCCCTTTCTTTCTTCGACGTGCCCGTTAAGGTCGTGTGCTGCCTGAAGGTATTCCTGAAATTCTTCCGAATATTTGCCGATATCGTGCCACAGGCCAGCAAGACGCCCCCACTCAGAACAGCCGAATTTGGAGGCCAAAGATGCCGCCAAAGAGGCCGTACTCAGAAGATGTTCCCGTAAAGGATGGCGCCTGCCATCAGCTGCAATATGGGCTATTTGACCCACTCTGTCAGATTCAGTATCTCGATTCTCGCTCATGGTCAGTTTGATGATCGCCGCCCGTGATCAATTGAAATAGGTCGGACCAGCGACACCCCAGACAATAAAGTAGAAAGACTGGACTTTGAACGCAATCACAAATGTCGCCAGTGCCAGGAAATGAACCAATCCTCAAGAAATATGACTCTCGCCGGATGAAAGGTTCAGATGACGTCGACATTAAAGTAATCAATAGCAGGATGGGAGCGGGTCACTAAGGATTCTCTGCGAGCTGGCCGCATTCTGCATCTCTGTTGAGCGATCGACATGCTGGTTTCTGGGGTATGGGTCGACTAACTGATTGTTTGGTAATACGTTAGTAGATTCGGATTCCGCCCGGATCCTGATAATCGCTCACTATTCTATCCCATATCTATCACACGTTTGCAGTAAGAGGACTTTCTTGAAGCGAATATGGCCCACGTCTATAATCGTATTTGCACTTATAGATTGTGCCGGAGGTTTGAG
Source organism: uncultured Ignavibacteriales bacterium (assembly GCA_964371785.1). Taxonomy (GTDB): domain Bacteria; phylum Zixibacteria; class MSB-5A5; order GN15; family FEB-12; genus CAVQCT01. Next base: position 1,424 of record CAYJOL010000024.1, read on the forward strand.
CGAGGAAGTAATCGTTGTTGGGAAGGCAGCCGCAAGAAGCGAATGCGCTAAGAACTCATCACAAGCAAGTTTGGTATTGCCAGAACCTCAAAGTGTTCTCGCCAACAAAGTCGCTAGGATGATGATGAACGTGGTGAAGAAAGCCCTTAACACGGCCTGCAATGAGCACATCGGCCGCATAGTGGGAATTTCCCACGTCTGCGATTTTGCGATACCTCGCTCCGCTTATATGAAAGATACCAATGCGAGCACCGATCTAACCATGCACAAACAAGGGGCGCACGTGAGAGGCCTCGGCCTTGTGGGCTCACCTACTGACGAACGCCTGACGATAGGTATCCAACAGATCAAAGCGTCGGTAGATCACGGCATGGAAGGAATCCCTGATTTATCCGACCAACATGCGGTCTACTCCCGGATCTTTGATCTGGTAGAAGAATCAAATGGGTTATTAGTGTTCTATCGACAGTCGATGAGTGATCTCAGGCTGCAAGCTACGATGCTATCAAATGAGCTCGACGGCATTCTGAAGCAGGAGGCTGAATAAGGGTGGGTTTCGAGCTTCCGCAATCCTGCGCAATAATAAAAACCCCGGCCGTAATACTACAGTCGGGGCTGTGCTCTTAGAGTCGCAATCATCGTTCGTGTCAAGCGCAATTACAACTCCGTCTTTTCTTGCGACCCAGAGCAGGGAGGGATAAAATCATCGGTCGCTATTAAGAAACCTCAAAACCGCTCACTGTCAAGGCTTTTTTTGGCAGCGGTCTGCTTTGCTGAGTTTATAGTAAACACTGTCATCCATGTTACTCAAGTAATCGGAATTCTCGCCGATATGCTTTGTTGAGTGTCGCGAATTAGGGGTTTGAAGAGAGATGTCGAGAAAAGGAACCCTGTTTTTTGGACTCAGGCGAATCTTCCCCGGACTCTCCCTGAGCTCAGCAAGATTGGGCGGGGCTATCTCGTATGGTATCATTTGGCACGAGCACACCATGCACCGCCGTACTTGTCCCGCCCAGTCGATTGTATGCATAGTGCGATGATGTGACTTTGTGCACGTACATTCTTTCCGCACAGCCGTGGCTGGTCGCTCGAACAGCCTAGTCTTAAGATTTCTGAAACATGGGCTGGTCATGCTCGTCATCTACAGGAAATCACCGCCAGCTTTGTCCTGGGAAGGTATAACTCGTGAGGTCCCGGAGAGTGGTTATGAAACGAATCACGCTTACGTCGATTATGCTGGTGGGCCTGGTCGTTTGCTGCAGCAGGCCAATGCAGCGAGGGGCTGGTGTTGTTGACGAGTCCGCGAAGAGTGCGTACGCAGCCAATTCTGCGCGAGCCAACCTCATAGTGCACGAATGTCAGGAGGGCCTTCACGGCAAGACGGGCGTGGAGTTCGTCGCCGTGGCCAAACTAAGGCTGGATGAAGCGTGCACATTGAATCTGCGCAGAATGGAGGATCTGCTTCATGTGTGGGAGTTCGCTATCACGAAATCAAGTTACATGGGTGGTAGCGATCCGAGTGCCGAACTCACCGCGTACGCAATTGAGGAGCACGGGAAAGGTACTGATCTGCTTCTGGATGCAACGGACGAGTGTGTTACTGGCATTATGCAGGTGGCACGCGATAATCAGGACACGCTCTACGCCGGGCACGATGCACTGGACGAGTACTGCACACTCTACGCAAAGATGCATGAATTGGCGATGCACCCTCAAGGATCATTGATAGCGTATCGACATGCAATCAACGACTTCAGACTGAAGATCGTCAAGATGTCTAGCCAACTTGCGGCTTTGACACAGTAAATGGTCGCCCTCGTAGCCGGTCAGAATTCCTTGCCCCCCTTTCTCCAAGAAAAACCCCGATTGTCAAGTAGCAAACGGGGTTGTGCTCAACTTGGCCCACAGACATCGTCCCAGTTAATGTCGTTCAAACGCTGATTTTCTGTGAAGCTAGGGGCATGGCACGGGATTGGATGCCTGCTTCAAGATAGTCGTGTTCTCGTATTTGTCAAGTCGTTTTTACCGAGCGGTGGTACGACCAAGTAGCAGCGACCAGTGTGTTTTTGTTATCTTGGCAAGAGTTCCTATGGAATTGCCCGATGTGATTTTCAGGCACCGATGATTAGGAATCTGATTACTACTGCCGTAATAGGGGAGTCATACGCAGGAACTCGGGGGTTTGTTCACAGGCTCCTCGGGAAGTAAGAACAGTCGGGCGGGCGCTGACGCGTTGCGCACATAGGGTAGAGCACTTCACAATACTATACCGCACCATGTTGGCCCGCCCGTGTACAATTTCTGATGAATTCGTTCTGTTGGGCTATACAGAATGTTCGGATTTGGTTTTGCCTGAGGTGGAGTAGCGGCGATGCATGATGTCACCGACTTTTACGTGTACCGCGTCAGCCGGCAGATAGACGGCGATGGTGTCTTCGAGTATTCCCCGCTGAACGTAGGAGCTGACTAATTCCCGCATGCTTTTTGTGACCTGCTGATCTTTACCCACGATAAGATGCCCGTTTTTGGCGTAGACGTTTTCGCGAATGACCATGGTGCTGTTTAGTTCATTGCATTTGACCGAGGTCATGCGACGATCGACTGACACAACTTCCAATCCCACTAACGCCTCAAGAATCCCAGGGCATTCGTAGCTGCCGTTCTTCTTCAATTCGGCCAAAGCGCGAGACTTTGATGCACCTCTGGTGATAAGGGAATCGAAATCCATCGCCGCGTTGACCAATGAAGCGACGCTGGTTTCAAAACGGGCATCAACAACCAGGTTCGACTCAATCCCGGAGGGCGAAGCGGTAAGACCAAGCCGCGCTATGATCCGGGAGACTCTCTCCAGGCGGGGAATATGATCGATAAGAATGGCGCTTACTTCGTGCACGCGATCGTGGCACCTGACTTCCTCGGCAGTCAGTTCATCACCCGAAAACGTTTTTGCGAGTATCTCGGCAGGTACAGTGATACACCCGAGCTGACACAACAACCCTGCCAACTCAACTTCCCATGTCGGTTCAATATGCAGAACACCGGCTATTTGCCTAACGTAAGATCGGATTCTGGTAGCTCTCCCGAAGGCCAGGGGGCTGACTAGGGCCAGAATGTCCACTAGTGTCTGGATCGAACCTACAAGAGTCCGTTCCAGAAGCTCACGCTCCGCTGTCACAAGGCGAGACTGCTCCACACACTGTAGGAGGACAGCTTCAACCGTCTTTCTTCGATACGGCTTGACGAGAAACCTGAAGACGTGGCCATCATTAACTGCGC
>CAYJOL010000025.1:0-4248 GCA_964371785.1 uncultured Ignavibacteriales bacterium
ATGTCAAGTCAAATCTCACAAAAATATGAACTACGATAAGAAGTAGTAATAAAAATACCACCAGAATCATCCTGCCCTGCCAGGATACAAGGCTGACCTGGCACCAGAAACTGCCCCTCAGTAGTGCCTCAAACCTTCTGTTGAGCGAGGAGTATTATCAGGCGAAAGGCTTGGGCCTGGACCTCGATTGGCCGGCAATAGAGCGAGAGGGGACACCAGAGTATACAGGACAGTCAGGAATAGCCGGATTCGTCTTGAAGGAAGTATAGAGAGCCTCCAGGGAAAATCTGAATTTCGTCGAACTTGGCTATCCCAACTTACCGAACATGTGACATAAATCACAATCATCAATCCCATTTTTGATTCGTTGCCGGACATAGAGAAGATTGTAGTCAGGATCTTAGTAGCCCCGGAATGAACGGGGCAGAAGGTCGCTTGGTATTGTGTACATGAATCCCGCGCCGGTGAAGAGGCCGCTTCTTGTGTACACACTCAGATAAAATTCAAGGTACGGAAATTCGAGTCGAGATCCCTGGAGATGATAGACAGACCGTCTATACAAGTCAGGGGACACGTGAAAGGACCCGCTGACTGCACCCTAACTTCTATAATGGATCTTATCAATTATCAACCTGCCAATATGGCAGTAAAAGCTTAAGCTGGAAGTAGGACACAGAGACGGTTCATGTCTATAAAGCACGTAAGGAAAGATCTCGGTTCGGCTGTGGAAAAAGACAGATTCGGCTATTGGCAAGCTGCCGGCAGAGGGCCGCCAGAGAAGATAAACTCGACCATCCAGATTAAGTCACCGGTATCTAACGTGCCCCCAGCGCTGCCATCGATATTCGCTTCTTCCAAACAGGCCGGAGCTGGACCACCGTCAAAGAAATAGTTGACCAAATAAAGCAGGTCGGAAATTGTAATCTCGTCGTTGGGATCACCATCTACATTTCCGGTTGTCGGCGGAACACAGCAGCCGACATCACAAGCGTCGCCGATACCATTGCTGTCTGAATCGGCTTGGGACGGGTTATACACGGCCGGACAATTATCCACGGCACAGGTGTTATGCGGGAAGCCCGGATTTCCGTAACCGTCGCCATCCTTGTCGGTACAGACATCGCAACTGTCGCCGATACCGTCCGCGTCATAGTCGCTCTGATCGGGATTGGCGATCGAAACGCAGTTGTCGCAGATATCGCCCACCCCATCGGCATCCGTATCCGCTTGTCCGGGATTGGACAAGTTCGGGCAGTTGTCGCAAACATCACCGACTCCGTCCGAATCGACATCGGTCTGACTCAGATTCGCCACCGTTACGCAATTGTCGCAGGCGTCGCCCAGGCCATCGGAATCAGTATCGGTCTGGTCGGGATTAACTGTGCTGACGCAATTATCACAGACGTCTCCGACGCCGTCGCTATCCGTGTCCAGCTGGTCCGGGTTGGAGATAGCAGGACAGTTATCCAACGGACACTCGTTTTCCGGGTAGCCGGGATCACCGAAGCCATCGCCGTCAGAATCGACACAGGCGATATCCCGCAGAGCCAACTTGGTCACGAAGGCATCGAACCCACCGCCATTGGTCGATTGAAAACCGTTCGACATCGGGAAATCAACTGAAGCGTTGTAGCCGGTAAGATAGGCGACTCGATGCGTATCCACGGCAATTCCGTATCCAAAATCAACTCCCAGGCCGCCAAGATAAGTGCTTCCCAGCAGAGAATTCCCCGAAACCGAAAAGAAGGCGGCAAAAACGTCATTGTTCGAATTGTAGCTGTTGTCGAAAGCATTGACGGTCGGGAAATTGGAGGACGCGGTGCTGCCGATGATATAGGGTTGCCCGAGATTATCAAGCGCCAGATCGGTTCCGAAATCATTGAGATTTCCGCCGAGGAAAGTGCTGAAGACCAGGGAACTGCCAGCGGCGGACAGCTTAGTAAGGAAGGCGTCGAAACCACCCGTCTTGGTTGCCTGGAATGGCGAGGCGGTAGGAAAGTCAGGGGAATAGGTGCTTCCCACAACGTAAGCGTTTGAACCGCCATCGATCTTGATTCCGTAGGCTACGTCGTCGCCGATTCCGCCCAGATAGGTGCTATACACAAGCGAGGAAGCGGTCGAATTTAGACGCGTGACAAAAACGTCGCCATATGAGGCTCCGCCTGCCTGAGTTGATTGGAACGCGTTAACCAGAGGGAGATCAGCTGATTTGGTGTAACCGCACGCAAATACGTCCCCGGAGGAGCCTACGGCAATACCCGTCCCATCGTCCACATCAGATCCTCCGAAATAGGTGCTGAAGATTAGTGACGAACCGGAAGGGTCAATGTGCGCAAAAAAGGCGTCCTGACTGCCACCAAGTGCATTGTCATAGGGCGATGCTGAAAGAGGAAAGTTTTGCGATCGGGAGTAACCGGAGACATAAAGGTCGCCACCTGATAGACAGACGCCGCTCGCGGCATCGTCCTGACTGCCGCCCAAGTATGTGCTGAATATCAATCCACTGCCACTGCTATTCAATCTGAGAATGAACGCGTCTTTGAGCCCGGCGTTCGTTGCCTGCAGTGCAGAGGCAACCGGAAAATTCGTTGAGTTCGTTGTCCCGACTACATACGCCTCTCCGGAATTCCCTACTACGATCTTCATCCCTTGATCGACACCACCTCCGCCGATGTATGTGCTGTATCTCAGAGAATCGCCATTGGGCGAAAATTTGGAAACAAAGACATCGTAGTTCGCCTCTGTTGTTCCATTGAAGGAGCTGTCGTAGGCATTCTCTACGGGAAAATTGAGCGAATTAACATATCCGGTTATGTATGCGCTTTGCGAAGTATCAAGTGCTATGGAACGGCTGTATTCGTACTGGCTTCCCCCCAGATAGGTCGAATAAATAAGCACCGGGTCTATTACCAGGGGAAGGTTGGGATCATACGTATCATCAAGTTTGAACTTGAACGTGCGGGGACCCGTAAGCTCATAGCCACCTTGAATCGGTGTTTTCGATCCATCGATCATTTGATATATTTCGGGTTGCTTCTCAATAAGATTTCCGAATTCCGTAGTCACGAGTAAGTCTCCGTCGGGGCTGACTGTAAGCTGTTGGATACCCGTGTAAACCAGGTTTATCTGGTTCGGATCAGCTCCCGGAGAGACTATGAAATCGTACTCCATCAATTGATTATTTCCGAAATACTTGAGGTCGATGCCGGGATACACGTCCCGATAAGATATATCAGCGAAGGCCGGTACCTGCTGGTACCAGTTCAATGGATCGTTGCCGATTATGAAATTGTAGTCACCGCCGACCCTTACACCACTTTCAATTATTGGACTGTCGTTACCTCCGACGAGAGCGAGCTTGATTACAAGATGTTCGAGGGAGTCCGTGGTGCCGGCCGATGAGTAGCCAATATCTGCCAGTGGATCCGCCTGAGTAGGAGCAATTAGTCTGGAAAAGTGGTAGAACACTCCTTGAGGAGTGAACCAAAGTCGAGCCCCCTTGCCATCGGCCATAAATTTCACGTCGGACGAGAACTGGCCGGCGTTCGCCACGAATGCGAATGCGTCATTAGAAGTACGCAAAGCGCTCAACGTACTGTCGGCGGCAGGAGATATCACTTCGTGGGCGGATAAACTCGCCGCTGTGATGATGAGTCCTAACGCTATCAGAAAGTAAGATATTGCTCTGCGGGCACCGATCAAGGTTGTGTACTGATCCACCAGGGGCTCCGGCAATGAAGTTCGCTTGACTAAGAACGATTGCTCCGGGACAATATAAGATAGGACCTTCGCCTGTTTTAGTCAAGCCAAAAGCTTACGATGTTCCCATGTATTTTCGGCATTGTGATCGATTTCTCAAGTCATGAAACCAACTTCATGATTCATCGTCAGCTAATAGAGGCAAGTTGTTTCAATATGAGACATATTATTCCGCTCATGTAGTTCGTTCTGTTCTGCGAGTGCAGGATTCTTTTGGTCTGACGACTCGACGTACTGGCAACCCAGCTATAGATCGGCGGCGCTTGTGAATTGATTCACCTAAAAGACGTGTCCAGTTATTCTCTGACAAAGCGTTCGGGACGTGGTAAGCAGATCTTCATGCGTAAGATTCTTGCCGATGTGATCGGGTGGCACCGCTCGGTACAGTGCCACCCGCTTAAGTTTCCGAAGTAGTCTTTCGGATCCGCTATCGTCTACAGTCCGCAGGTAGGGGCGGGTCCGCTGTTGAACTGGTATTCGACGAGGTTG
>CAYJOL010000026.1:0-3739 GCA_964371785.1 uncultured Ignavibacteriales bacterium
TCGGCCGCGTGTTCCGCAATTTCGACCTGACCGTGAGCCTGGGCCAGTTGCGCGCAATCCAGGTGTTCGTCGTGGGTCAGGCGCGCCGCCCCGGCTCCTACACCGTCAGCTCCATGAGTACCTTGGTCAACGCCGTGTTCGCCGCGGGCGGCCCCTCGGCCAAAGGCTCGATGCGCGGCATCCAGCTGAAGCGCGGCAACAAAGTGGTGACCGAACTCGACCTGTACGACCTCCTGATCAACGGCGACAAGTCCAAAGACGCGTCGCTTTTGCCCGGCGACGTGATCTACGTCCCGCCGGTCGGCGCTCTGGTGGCGATATCCGGCAGCGTCAACGTGCCGGCGATTTTCGAACTCAGGAAAGACGGCACGCTCGCCGACCTCATCGCCTGGGCGGGCGGACTCGCGAGCACGGCCTCCGGACAGAAAGCCACGGTCGAGCGCATCGACAACCGCAAGACACGCAACGTAGCGGAATTCAATCTGGACGCGGCCGGCACGCAAACCAATCTGCGCAACGGCGATGTGGTGACCATCTACGCGATTGCGCCGCGCATCGACAATGCCGTCACCCTGCGCGGCAACGTCGCCCAGCCGGCGCGCTTCCCCTGGCGCGAGGGCATGCGCGTCAAGGACCTCATTCCGCGGGCAGATGCCCTGCTGTCGCGCCACTACTGGCTGCGCAAGAACCAGACTGTCGGCTTGGACAACGCCGTGGCCGAAGTCCTGCGGCGCAACCGGGCGGTCGGTGTGGACATTCCGATTGCCGGTCTGCTCAAGAAACAGCAGCAGCCGGATGCCGATCTAACGGTAGCCGAGTCGATGCAAAATACGCAACTCAGCGCAGACATCGCGACCGCGAACGCCGATGCGCTGAAGAAGGTGACGGCGTCCAAAGGGCTGGGCATCGGCCAGGGTTCTCAGGCAGGAGTGCAGGAGGATAAGCCCGGAATCAAACTCTCCGACGAAATCAAGCGCAACCTCAGCGAAGTCAACTGGAACTACGCCGTCATCGAGCGCATCAGTTCCAAAGACCTTGCTACGACGCTGGTGCCGTTCAATCTCGGCAAGGCGATCCTCGAGGGCGATTCGGCGCAAAATCTCCTGCTGCAGCCGGGCGACGTGGTGACGATCTTCTCGGTCGACGATATCCAGGTGCCCATCGCCAAGCAAACCAAGTATGTGCGCCTGGAAGGCGAGTTCGCCAATCCCGGCATCTATCGCGTCGAGCCGGGCGAGACTCTGCGGCAACTAGTCGCGCGAGTCGGCGGCCTGAGCCCGAACGCCTATCTGTTCGGCGCGGAATTCACGCGCGAATCAAACCGGATTTACCAGCAGAAGAAACTGGAAGACGCGGTCAATCGGCTGGAGCGCGAAATCCAGGCAAGCTCGATCAGCCGTGCGAAGAACGTCACCACCACCGAAGAGGCGGCGGGTTTGGGGCAGGACGCGCAGGCACAACAAGCGCTGATCACCAAGCTGCGCCAAGTCAAGGCCACCGGCCGCATCGTGCTCGAGTTGCCGGCGGACGACACCGGAAGCCTTAAGGACCTGCCGGATCTCGCGCTCGAAGACAGCGATCGCTTTACCGTGCCCTCCAGGCCGTCGACGGTCAACGTCATCGGTGCGGTGTATAACGAGAACGCGTTCGTGTTCAGGCCGGAAAAACGCTTGACCGATTATCTGCGGCAGGCCGGCGGCGTGTCCCGCACAGGCGACAAAGGGGACGTGTACCTGCTCCGGGTCGATGGCTCGGTCATCAGCAAACGCGGATCCGGCTGGCTCATTGGCAGCTTCGACGGCGAGCGCCTGATGCCCGGCGACACCATCGTCGTGCCTGAAGATTTCGAGCGCCAGACCTGGACCAAAGTGCTGAAGGACTACGGCCAGATCCTGTACCAGTTCGGCCTAGGCGCGGCTGCCATTAAGGTGCTCAAGAACTAAAGTAGGAGGGGCGCCCCCGTCGCGGCCAGTGGTGAAGCGGGGTTGTAGGAGCGGCGCCCTCGCCGCGATCACAGGTTGCAACTGTTCCAGAAATCCCTTTCATTTGTCACCGCCAACGACCTTATGACTGAATCCTCTAACCCACCAGACAGCCAATCGCCTGAAGCGGACGACGACGAAATCAGCCTGCTCGACTTGCTGATCGTGCTCGCCAAGCACAAGAAACTGGTTCTCGGGTTGCCATTCGTCGTCGCTATCCTCGCCGCTGGAATCAGCCTCCTGCTGCCTAACATCTACACTGGCACCACACGCATTCTTCCGCCGCAAGGCCAATCGTCTTCCTCTGCGCTGTTGGCCCAACTCGGTGGCCTCGCCGGGCTGGCTGGCGGCGTCGCCGGCGTCAAGAGCCCCAACGATCTCTACATCGGCATGCTCAAGAGCCGCACTGTGGCGGACAACCTGATCCAGCGCTTCGACCTCAACAATCTCTACGACCAGACATATCAATCCAATACCCGCAAAGACCTCGAGAAGCTGACGGCAATTACCTCCGGCAAGGACGGTATCATTACCATCGAGGCCGACGACAAGGACCCCAAGCGTGCCGCTGAGTTGGCCAACGCTTATGTGGACGAGCTATTCAAACTAACCAAGGTGTTGGCAGTGACCGAAGCCTCCCAACGCCGCCTGTTCTTCGAGCGACAATTCGAGCAGGCAAGAGACAATCTTGGCAAGGCCGAGGCCGCCGCCCGGCAGGCTATGGACAAAGGGGGGCTCGTCCAAGTCGAAGGCCAGGGCCGCGCCATAATTGAAAATACCGCCCGCCTGCGCGGACAGATTACAGTCAAGGAAGTGCAAATCGGCGCCATGCGCACCTTCGCTACAGACAGTAATCCGGATTTAAAATTTGCGCAGCAAGAACTGGAGTCGATGAAGCGCGAGCTCGCCCGTATTGAGGGTACTTCCGGCAGCAAGTCCGGAAATGGGCGAGGGAGCGATAGCTCCGGCATCGACAGCGTAGGCCTGTTGCGCGACGTGAAGTATCAGGAGACGGTGTACGAGCTGCTCGCAAAGCAATTCGAACTCGCCAAAATAGACGAAGCCAAGGATTCCGCCGTCGTCCAGGTGATGGACAAGGCCATAGAGCCCGATCGCAAATCCAAACCCAAGCGCAGTCTGATTGTGTTGCTATCAGCACTCGCGGCGCTCTTCGTCAGCGTTCTCTGGGTCTTTGTTAGCGAAGGCATGGCCAGGACCAAAGCCGATCCGCAACAGGCAAGCCGCCTCCTCGACTTAAAGCGCTATCTCGCCTGGAAGTAAGGTCCAGCAATCGTAGTCGCGCCAAGCTGTTGTAGGAGCGGGGCGCCCTCGCCCGACGGCCTACGTCTCACGAACACAGAACCACGATTAACGAGCTACGGTAGAGACAAATAGCATGGCCATCGACAAGAACGCCAAGATTTACATCGCCGGCCACAGGGGCATGGTGGGTTCCGCCATCGTTCGGCGCTTGCAGCAGGGCGCGTACACCCGCTTGGTTACTCGCGTCCGGCAGGAACTCGACCTTCTCGAACAGCGCGCCGTCTTCGATTTCCTTGATTCTGAGAAACCTGAATACATCTTTATGGCCGCCGCCAGGGTTGGAGGAATCTACGCCAACAACATCTACCGAGCCGATTTCATTTACGAGAACCTTACTGTCCAGAATAATCTCATCCACGGCGCCCTTCAGGCCGGCATAAGAGACCTGTGCTTTCTCGGCTCCAGTTGCATTTACCCCCGCCACTGCCCCCAGC
>CAYJOL010000027.1:0-3683 GCA_964371785.1 uncultured Ignavibacteriales bacterium
TCCTGGAGGTGGTATACAACTACCCTTTTCAAGAACGACTTCAGCGGTATCGGAATCATGCAATTCTGGCTACCTTCATCTTTGCCGGCCTCCGAAAGCAGGAATTGCTCCGACTGAAATTAGCAGACGTGGACCTTATGAATCTGACCATATACATCCGGCAGGGGAAGGGAGGCAAGGACAGGATCGTGCCTATGAGTTCCACCCTGGCACATACCCTTGGTCGATATCAGGAACAGCGGTACAGGCTCAACAAAACCTGCCCAGAGTTCTTTGTCTCGTCCTATCGAGACATGGGCTTCACGGACTCCGGCCTCAAACGGCTGATCGAGTTCGTGAGACGCGTCACCGGTATACTCTTTAGGGTCCATAAATTGCGGCATTCGTTTGCGACCATGATGTTGGAAGGCGGCTGTGATATCTTCTCCCTCTCAAAGATGCTGGGCCACAGTGACATAAAGACGACGACAATCTACCTGGCTGCAAGTCCAGAACATCTCCGCGGGCAGATACTCAAGCATCCTCTAGAGAAGATCTCTTGTCAGTCAAATGGACAATGGCAACCACGCTACTTGGTTTAATTGTTGAAATTTTTGACTTGATAGGGCATTATATCATCGCAAGACTCTAATGCCCCAAGAGTCAGCCGGGCAATAGTCAACTGGTCGAAAAGTAGCAGGGCTCATATTTACTAAGGGAGGTCATATGAAAATAGTTGAAGAAATCCTAAAATGGGCGAAAGACCTACCGAACTGGCAGTCTGATGCCGCTCGTCGAATTTGGGTCAATAGTGAGTTGTCTGCAACAGACGAAGATGAAATCTATGACTATCTTCGGGAAGAAGTAGGGTTGGGGACCCTAGCAGATAAGTCGCACCCCAAGGCAATCCCATTGTCATCCAGCGATATTGGATCAGGCACGGTTCATGGTCATAAGGTCACCGTTTTGTCGATGCGAAATATGGAAAATGTGAACGCGATTCCTTCGACGGAGAAATTGGAATTTAGTGATCAAGGTATTACTGCCATATACGGTGACAATTCTGCTGGAAAGTCAGGTTACTCCAGAGTATTGAAAAAATCCTGTCATGCCAGGGGTACTGCTGACCCCATTTATCCCAATATCTATAAGCATGAGGCTGGTGCTCATTTCGCTAGGGCTAAGTTTGACGTCCAGATAGGAGAAGCCAAACCTACAACCGTCGAGTGGAACGATGGTCAAGCGGTACCAGAATGCTTGGCAAACATAGCTGTGTTTGATTCCCAAACAGCTCGCGTGTACGTCGACGAAGCAAATGAGGTTAGTTATATTCCGTATGGTCTAGATGTCTTTACAAAAATTGCAGCACTTTGTCGCTCACTGCGCGCGAGAATCCAAAGCGAGTTACAAGGAATACCCGCTGTTCCCGAGACAATATCCAAGCTTGTAGGTCCCACTTGTAGAATAAAGTCAATACAGCAAAACACGACTTGGGAGGATATAGTAAAGCTCGCTCCTTTCTCCAAGGATGACGCCGTGCGCGAAGATGAGCTAAGCAAGTCAGTGGCAAGCTACAAGGCTAATGATCCTATAAAGCGATCTCGGGAACTACGCATACAAAAGGGGAGGATAGACGGTCTACGAGAATCGCTTCTGAATATCTCAAAGGAGCTTTCCACAAGCGCAGTAGCAGAGGCGAAGCGGACCACTAATGCTGCTGCAAGTGCTAGCCGGGCAGCACAATTGGCTTCCCAAAAAGCCTTCTCTAACGAACCACTGCCTGGGACAGGCGGTGAAGAGTGGCGTATCATGTTTGAAAGCGCCAGTAAGTTTTCTGAAAAGGCAGCCTATCCAAACAAACCATTCCCCGTAACTGATTCTGATACTCTTTGTTTGTTATGCCAACAACCTTTAGGGGAACCTGCCAAAGACCGTTTGAGACGCTTTTGGGAATTTGTCGAAGCTGACACGGCGAAGATAGCGAAGACCAAGTCTGATACCCTACGCTCATTGAGACAGAGATATGACCGCCTAGACGTCAATCCATTTTCTCGGAACCCACAGTTGTTAGACGAGATCATGACACTTTCTTCAGAAGCGGCAAATGAGATAGAGAATTGGGTGAAAGAACAGGAAAAGAGAAGAATACGGTTGCTTCGTTCTATGGATACAAATGATTGGGCCAACATAGGCGAGTTTTCTGTGGCCCCATCTCCCTATCTGTTTAAACTGTCGAAGCAGTGCGAAGCGGAGGCTAGGGAGACGGAAGCACTTGCAAATCCCGAATCTATGAAGAAGACGGAAGCCGAACTAAGTGACTTGAATTATCGGAAGGCTGTCAGCGGAAGTAAGACAACGATTCTCGAATGGATCCAGATCCTAAAAAGAGGAGCAAAGTTACGTGCCGCTCTTAAAATGGTCGACACAACACAAATCACCAAGCGTGGTTCAACGCTCATGGAGAAAGCTCTCACTCAAGAACTCCAAGATTCACTTGCTAAGGAGTTTGACGCTCTAGGCATCGAGCACCTGAATCTGAATTTCGAACGCACTGGTAGCATAGGTAGCACCTATCATAAATTACATCTCTGCGATCGGAATTCAGGCAAAGCAAACTTGTCAGAAATTCTCAGCGAGGGTGAGCAAAGAGTGGTTGCAATTGCTTCATTTATGGCAGAACTAAGCACCTCTTCGCATGACTGCGGAATTGTATTCGATGATCCAGTTTCATCCCTTGATCACTTCTGGCGGACACGTGTCGCTAGACGGCTTGTGAAAGAGGGATTGAGAAGGCAAGTGATCGTCTTTACACATGACATAGTTTTCCTCCTAGAGCTCCAAAGAGAAGCTGAGGAACAGAAGGTTAAATTGATGATGCAGAGAGTATTCCGTACGGAACATGACGCCGGACTTTGTTCACCCGACCTGCCTTGGCTTGCGACGTCTACGAGCGCAAGAATACGTTATCTGCGCGGTTATTTGGAGGCAATCGAACGAGACTATAAAGGAACGAAAATGGAGAGTTATTGTCTCGGAGTGGAGCGCTTCTATGGCTTGCTTCGAGAGACTTGGGAAAGAGCAATAGAGGAAGTGCTGCTTAACGATTCGGTGATGCGCTTCAGACAGGGAATTCAAACCCAAAGGCTTTTGAAAGTCACCATCGAACCTGAAGATAAAGCTGATATTGATACGGGGATGACGAGGTGTTCGAAGTATATGAAAGGACACGACGAATCGCCAGCCACTGGTATGGAACTTGCGCTACCGAAGGAATTGCATAAAGACTTGGAATTGATTGAAAACTTTCGAAACCGAATCGAAGGCAGAAGGCAGCACAAATCGTCGGTCAAGAGTAGCTGATCAGTACACCTCGAAAGCGCTAAGCATCTGCCATTTTCTTCTTGGCAATGTTAAGTGAGGGACGATAGGAGTCCTTCGTCGCTTGATAATCCCGTACGACAATGCTAAAGTGCACGGGTCGAAACTTACCAACCAAATACTCATCAGTAGCAGTATATTCTTTTTGGAATCATGGACTCTATCACCCGTCGGTCGAGTGCACGAAACAGGTCATCTCGAACACATCGAGCGAACAACTGCAAACGATGAATTTGATCGCAGGGTTAGCCAAAAAAGAGCCTTATGAGAGGCGACTTGGTTGATGGTAATGAACCGGTCGGCGGCTCCAGTGTGTAAATCAGCTA
>CAYJOL010000028.1:0-3659 GCA_964371785.1 uncultured Ignavibacteriales bacterium
CACTGGCGGTTTTCTTTCGGTGGTGCGTCGAGCAGAAGTACATTCTGTCCAATCCGACTGATGATATGGAAATGCCAAAAGTCGAACATAAACTTCCACCTAAGCTGACTAGACAAGAGTCACTGCACTTGCTCGAGTTCGTTTATAATTATCCATATAAGTACCAGTATCTGCGATTCCGTAACTACGCTATCTTCGCAACTTTTGTCTATGCGGGGCTCAGAAAAAAGGAACTTCTGCACCTGCGCGTGACTGATGTTGACCTGACAAATCTCGCCATATTCGTTCGTCAGGGCAAAGGCAGTAAAGATCGCTTTGTTCCTATCAGTACAACGCTTGCTGGCATATTACGGCGATATCTTATTCAACGTGCCAGACTCAGGAAGTCATGCCCGGAACTCTTTACTTCTCTCAATCGTAATATGGGCCTAACCGAAACTGGTCTCAAGCGTTTGGTAGAGTTCGCAAGAAGCATTACAGGTATATCTTTCAGTGTCCACAAATTGAGGCATACTTTCGCAACTCTCATGCTTGAGGGCGGATGTGACATTTACTCACTTTCAAAGATGCTTGGACACAACGACATCAAGACCACCACGATCTATTTAGCTGCAAGCCCCGAACATCTTCGCAGGCAGATACTCAAACATCCACTTAACGGCGTATCGTAATGCACTTGGGAGTGAATTTACATTCTGGAAAACCTCCTTGCGATCTGCTTGACATCCAGTTCGAGAATCAAGAGACTACGTCATCGGCTACCTCAACGCAAGTTGAGCGCCTGCTGCCCTCGGTTTGGTCGGAGGACCTGGGACCAATTGAAGGAGCAAAAGGATTGAACTCATGCCGATAGCTGCTTTTGGTCGTCTACGTCACCTCTGAACGGAGGGAAACACAACCTGTTACTACGTTTGGGAAATATCCACAGCAATTGCCGGAGTCGGCAATTGAGTGGATTTCGCAGTCGCACTATGCTTCCCGTGTCGTAATGAACTAATACGTGCACGTATGACGAGGAGGGTCAATGGGCACTTGCCCAATCAAATTCGCCACTACCGGCGGAAGCGAAATCTGTCACTTAAACAAGTCTCTCTTGCCGCTGGATTGGAAAGCGCGGCGCATCTCGCGCATTGGGAAAAGGGGCGAAAGACTCCCACGCTACGCAATGCCCTAAAGCTCTCTATAGTAATTAAGTGTCCAGTCGAAGTACTCTTTTTTGACATGTATGATTCACTTCGACGAGAAATCCAGCACAATCAAGAACAATTAACAACTAACTCTAATGACCATGAAGAGCAACAACCGTCACATCAGTGATATCGAACGAGCAGATTCACTCGCTGAAGAAATCGCCGAATCATTTGGTGATCTGAGCAACATCGAACGCTATCGACGAATATGTCGAACGCATGACCGACAGCCCATATATCGTGCTTACCGCGAGGCCGCGGACATGCCGCTCTCAAAGATCAAGAAATCACGCACCGCCTTGTTTATCTATTTACTCCGAAAGTATGCAGAAGAAGCGTAGTTTGCTCGCCATTGATCCTGGCCTTCGTGAAATGGGCGTGTCACACTTTGTTGGAAATGACTTGGTGGATTTCGGGGTAAAATCACTTCGCCGGCCAAACAACTACAAGCAAAGAATCAATCTGTTTAGTCTCAACGTTGATCGCCTCCTTCGCGAAAAGGAACCGGATGTTCTGGTGCTAGAAAAGAACGTCTTTACTCAGATCCATCAGAATTTACCTCTTGTCATCGCGATAAAGAGTCTCCACAGACTCGCGTCAAATCACAAAGTGCCGGTATGTGAAATTGCTCCGAACACAGTCAAGAAGGCAGTGACCGGTGATGGATGGGCAACCAAGCGGCAAGTGGCCGATACGCTGTGTGGGATATATCCGGAACTCAAAGCCTACCGTGAATCTAATCGACGATGGCGTATCCGGTATTTCATGAACATGTTCGATGCCGTAGCCTGTGGACTTACCTATCTCTTGCTGCATGACAAAGGAAACAAAGACAACTAGTTCTCACATGCAACTCACCAAGCGAGATAATCACATTCTTGAAATAGTCAGGGACTATGGGTTGGTATCTACGGAACACATTCGCTTTCTCTTGTTCCCGTCATTTGGACGCACCAGAAAACGGCTTAGACAGCTGTGGCAAAACGGGCTCTTGATTCGCATTGAAAGACCGACCAGACTTGGCGAAGGCTCAAAGGCGAAGCTCTACAGAATAAGTCGGAGAGGAAGTCCCCTTGTGGACAAGACTACGTCAGGTTCTGGACCGGTCCCTCGATTCAAGTCGATCTCCGCAGTGTTTGCCGAACACCAACTCGGGATCAACCGGTTTCGAGCGTGTGTTCAACTGTCAGTCAACAAAACACCGGGTATCATGTTAGTTAATTGGATATCGGATAGAGGGATCAAGTTTAGGACGAGTGCCTCGACGGGGTTGAGCCGTCGATCGGAAATATTGATCCCAGACGCCACCTTTACCCTCTGGTCGGGCAATCGAAGTTTCGGATATTTCCTGGAGTTGGACCGCGGCACGACTCCGCTCAAACGAATCCGTAGCAAGTTGCTCGGATACTACGAGCTGTTTCTCAACCCGAACGGGCAGGTGGTGAGGCCACATACCGGATTTCGAGTTCTCTTTGCCGTCAACTCCACAGCCCGACTGAACGGGATTTTGGGCGCGATTCAAGCGTTGCCACCCCAAGTCCGACGCCCGGATATCTTTTTGCTGGCCAGATTTGATCAGTTCAGCTACGAGGTCCCTGAGGCCGTTTTAGGGCCGATTTGGACGAAGGTCCAAGGCGATCGTACGGTGTCTCCTGATCAGCCGCTTTTCCCAACTTCTCGACGCTCCCGATCACACCAGGTAAACCACCAGTGTGCGAATCAGAAGCCTGAGCTAGCCAAGGGTGATCATGGGCCCGACGGATGAGGATATCTTTGTCTGCCGGGTCCGGGAGTGGTTGATTTCACAGGTTGGGATTCTCGCGAACAACCATCGATCCATTGGCTCCGGAGAACCCAGCGCCAGAAGACCCTTGCTGTTTTGGTAGCCGAATACTATCTTTTTGCATCAATCTTTTCAGACTGTTTGAACATGGACATCTTGGTGGGACATACTTGGCAGTCCGAACGATTACTTGCAGTCAGTTACAAATTGAGGAGGTTTCGATGAAACGCTTTACCTGCGCGGTGGTCGTTGCGCTCGCCCTATCGACGGCAGTTCTCTTGGCCGCCGTGCCGCAGACCATCAACTACCAGGGCCGACTGACGAACCCCGCTGACGAACCGGTGTCAGACGGGCTTTATCTCATCCGTTTCCGCATCTATGATCTCCCTTCGGGCGGCGCCGTCTTGTGGGACAACCAGTATCGCACAGTGTCTGTACAGAACGGGCTTTTCAGCTATCAGCTCGGCGACTCGACGCCGTTGCCACCCGCACTACTGGCGATTGATACTGCCAGATACCTTGGGATCGTGGTCGGCACCGATCCTGAACTCGTGCCGCGCACAAAGCTCTCCAGTGTCGCCTACGCCTACCATGCCCTCACGGCGGACACGGCCGCTTTTGCCACCAATGTACCCGCCAGCGGCTGGCGGGATTACGGCACTTCGGTGCGGCTCACGGACTCTTCA
>CAYJOL010000029.1:0-3411 GCA_964371785.1 uncultured Ignavibacteriales bacterium
AATGTGTTACCCATGTTCCCGGATCAATCTGTTACCTATGTCTCCGGTCTGTACCGCATACTCCACCCACCTGCACGGTGGCCAGGCGTGTTCCATTGTCCGCATCCGACAGGCTCAACCCAACCAGCTTACCTAAAAGCTGTTGGTCGACGGCCAGCGGACCGACTTCGAGATTACCGGTGAATTCCACAGCACCGCCGATATTTGCGTCTTTGAGGTCATCGACTCCGCCCGTCTGGTGAATGGCAAAGCTTACCAGTACCGGGGCGATTGATTCAAGATTCTGAGCTCTGATAGTCATGAATTACCTTCCTGTTTTGCATGAATGCGATTGGCCGGGCGCATGCCCGCGTGGCCGGGATACTCATCCCACGGTTATTTGAATATTCTGTATGGATCTTGATTTTTTGAATGCCGAGTTGGATTGAGGCCGCCGAAACTCGATGGAAACGTGTCGTGGAACTTCGCCTGGGTCCGCCGGTAGAGCGCGATCAGGTTGTCCGCGCTGACCTGACCCAGAGTCTCGGCTTGCTCTTCCGCAAGTTTCAGACCATCCTGCTTGCGTCCGGCTACTGCAATCGCCTTAAGCATGCCGGAAATGCGCAGACAGTAGTCTTCACGAAGAATGCGGAGTTCAGCCTGCATGCACTCATAATCTTCAAGCAATGCGGCCAGTTCTCCAAGGCGCGTAAGCAGCGTGTCAAAATCCATCTCGTCGAGGCGGGCTGAGCGGATTTGCTCACTCAGATCCACAAAGTAGCTGGTCAGGTTATCGCTTGTCTTCACCGGAACTCCCCTTATTGTTCTGTAGCAGGATCTCTATTCGATTGAGCCGCGCTTCAATGTCTCGTGAGAATTCATAGAATTGTTCGCGACTGACTACCCCTTCGCGAATCACCGCCTCCAGATTCGTCAGCTTCTTGTCTATTATTTCAACTGCCGGCACCTCGGCCTTGGCTGCCAATTCCACCTTGAGTGACTGGATAGTGAGAAAGTAGGCGGCGGCAATTCCGATGATGATTGTGATGATGCGAAGGGTCGGGCCATTGACAAAATTCGTAGAATTGTCGTTGCTACTCATCGGCTTCCTCCGTCAGATCGATCGTCCCCAGGTCTTCGACCGGTGTGACGCCTGAGTCGATACAATAGAATAGGTGCCGCCGCATCCCATTAATGCGAATTGGCTGCACTACGACCGTTTCATTCAACTGCCCGCCTAACTTCATGATCAGGCTATCACCACCGTTGCGCACTTCGAGAGGTCCCACAAAAACCGCTGTCGCCGGCTTGTTCTTGCGCGCCTCTTCCAATGGAATTTCGTCGCAGAGGTATCTGGCCCCCCTCCGGAAGCGCACCATGTTAAACTGTTTAATGAGAAAGGATCTGCTGTTGTCGAGATCGTAGAAACTCAGGATTGCGTCAGCGGTCATCGGACCAAATTTCAATTGGTATCCTGATTTGCCTGATACTCCGTCGGAGGCCGGCAGATAGGTGTGGCCCGGTGTATCCGGAGTGTCCGATGTACTCCAGATGCGTACCCCCTCGCGGGTCATCAATTGCCGCGCCGCCGAATCAAGCTCATTGACCGTCACTACCGCATGGGGAATGACGCCGATCGATTTGTTCCCGCCATAAGCCGAGAAGTAGCCATTGTCTGTCAAAGTTGGGTACAACTTAATAACCGTGCGACTTACCGGACCGCCCTTGGCGTCAACATACCGGCGGACATCCCCTTCAGCACATCGTTCTTTGCCGCGAAGCCCGATAAGGATGGCGGGAATGCCTGAGAACTCTGCCAGGTCGGCGCCATCCAGCGATAAACTTCCTTCCGGGAGAATACATCCGTTGCCGTCCACAACTTTGAGAGCACCTTTGTCGTGCGAGACCGTGACAGCCAGACCGGCATAGTTGGGGGCTACCAGATAACGCTCAGTCATATCGAGCTCGGCCGGATGGTTGAGATGATGCGGTGGCGCAGGTGTCCGCCTATCCGATGTCTCGATGAGTTCTTTTGTGACCGACGTCCCGGGGACAGCTCCACGGTAGACCAGAGAGCTTTCAAGCACCCTTTCAACCTTGCGATAGAGAAAGTGACACGATTGAGAACCGTTAGCCGCAGAGTACTCTGAGAACGGTTCATGCTCGCAATTTCGTATGTCCTGACCACAAATCGAGCACTCCGGGAACTGGAAGGTGAAACCTACAGAACATTCTTTGTAAATGCCACCATCTATATTCTCCTTGAGCGTCTGCCCACCATCGGCCCCTCGAAGCCAGTAGAAGTAGCTCTTTACCCAGGTCCTACTCCTGTGCTGTACTATTTCGGCAAGAAATGTCCGGCCGACCGGCAACCGATCTTTTCGATGTCCCACCAGCACGGGCGAGTCGACCATAAGCTCTGCCAGGCGTTGGAGCTCTTCGAGCGGAAACCTGCCTCCAAAGCTATTGATCTCCTCGGATGCAAGATACATTGCCCGCACATACACCTCGGATGACTTGACGCTATCGGGTGGATTGATGTTTTGATTGATAAGCTCCGCCAACTGATCCAGTCGGTCAGGGGCAATATCCGCAAGATGAGCCGTGATTCGTCCTAAACTGGCATTCATGTGTCCTCCGTCTCTTGTTCGAGATAAAGGCTCGCCATCGGTATCAACTACGGAATTACATGGAATTTGTGCAAAAGTGTGCGAGAGATTGTATATCTGGAATCGAAGGGGCTACTAATCATTCGGTACCGCATGTTATTGGTAATAACATGTTTACGGCTATAAATTAAGCCATAACTCTAACTAGGCACGACCCTTGCTTATATAAATGCAGAACAGCCTTAAAGAGTAAGGATGCAAAACATGACCATCTATAAGAAACGACCAGCAAGTGCGCTAAAATGGATAATAGCGATTGCCATATTCGTGTTGGCGATGACGCTAACCATGAGTGACGTCTATGGATTCACCTTCCCAAATAATACGGCATCGAGCTATGGATCCGTGAGTGGGCAGGTTGTCCAGGGCCCCTCAAGTAATAGTAGCGTCAATGACAACGACTTGTGGCGCCATGCCAACAGAAACACCGGTTCTGATTCTTATACAAGCGAAGGGAATCTGAACTGTCCGCCGCCCGGCGTACCGGAACCGTCGACTATACTGTTACTCTCGAGCGGCCTGGGTGCCATGTACCTGGTGCGGAGAAAGCGTACGAACTAACAAAATCACGTTCCCATACGTATCTACCCCGCGTTGGCGCCTTATAAGACTCCCCTTTTAAGGCGCTTCTTATTTGCAGTCTGAAGGCAAAAGTATTAGCCGTTTTGTTCTTGATTATCAGTGACGGTGGTTTACCGGAGTGCAACAAAAAAGCTGGGAGACAGGGATTCGAACCCCGATTCTACGGTCCAGAGCCGCATGT
>CAYJOL010000030.1:0-3384 GCA_964371785.1 uncultured Ignavibacteriales bacterium
CGCAGGCGGTTTTGCTTTATCTCCGGCTGAGCATCCTGGGATGCCCAGCGGATTGTGTCCTGAACTTAGTTACAGGATACGGGAGACGGACCACCGGAGAAGGAGTATTCCACCATGTAAACCAGGTCACCGATATCCACGGCCGTGTCGCCGTTGACATCAGCTTCCGCTTCACAGGCCGGAGCCGGTCCACCCGAGAACGAGTATTCCACCAGGTACACCAGGTCACCGATATCGACCGCGTCCGCCGGATCGTTGTCGATGTTACCGCGCATACCCACGCAACAGCCTTCGCACGCGTCAACCAGGCCGTTCGCGTCGTTATCCGCCAACAGGGTCGGTAGATTCTTTGACGTGAACCAGTTGTTCGCTCTGGTCACCGCACCTGACAGATCGGTCGCCGTTCCGTTCTCTACCGACGCATAAATAATATACGCCACATAGTGATCGGTCGCGCCAAGGTTCAGGTTCGGCTCATAACACATCACCGTATGCAGGTCCTCGGTCGAATCGACAACCGTGAAGCCCGACTGGTGCATGTTCTGATACAGCTGACCCGCCACGAAGCCGCTCGCCGGATACACGAACGAATCGTTCTCCGCGACGTACGCGCTGTACGGGACCGTGTTGTGCTGCGTTCCGTTCAGATACGACTTGATGAACGCCATACCGCCAAAACGAGCGTCGTTGTTCTGGCATTCCGTCGAATCCTGCGACGGCTTGTTCTGCTCAAGACCACGCTGATATATCAGGTTCTTCGCAAAATCAAATCCGCCCGTATTGTACGAGGCCGTGTCCGAAGGTATGTCAAAGTCCGCCGCCTCACCGATCGTCAGACCGTTGTGCGCCAGGCCGTCATACGACCAGACTTCCAGCTTCTCAATTACAAAGTCACAGTTGCTCGGCTCGTTGCTCGGAGCCACCCAGACCTTGCGCATCGCGATCGACGAGTCATGCGTCACGAATACGCCGGTCTGATAGATGTTCACGCCACTGCATAACGTAGTCGCCTGCTGGCCGCCGATCGGACGGAAGCCGGTCGAATCCAGATACCCTTTGCCGAATATCGACCAGTTGAACACCGTGTCGGTGCCACTGATCCAGCCGAGTACCGGCGAACCATCATACAGATAAATCGTCGCCGTCGTGTCGCAGTCACCACCGTCACGGACAAAGTCCATGTTGACCTTGCCCTTGCCCTGGTTGCCGAAGTTACCATTGTTGCCAACGGTCAACGACACACAACCCGCATAGAGCGTATCCCAGATCGGCTTCACCAGCGTGTCAACCACGAAGAAGTTGATCGGAACCGTGTCCGGGCTCGACGGAGCGTTGCTCGTGAAGATCAAACGACCCACCAGTTCGATTCCGGTACCCGCATACACACCACCGGCGTTCAAACGAACGGTGATCGTCTGCGTGTTGTTCAATCCCGACGGGATCGAACCGGTCGCACCGGTCCACAGCAGCCAGTTGGCCGGGCCGTTGTCTTGCACTTTCGACAACGTATAGTTCAATGTCACGTTACCAATGTTCTCGACCACCAGCGGGGTGTCCAGTTCCGTGCCCGGTTTCGTCCAGGCCGGGTCCGCTATCTTCGTCCACGAGAACGAAGGCAACGGGTTCGGAACCGGCTCGACGCACGCCAGACGGAACCAGCGGATGTCATCCAATTGCCAGGTACCTTCGTCCTGAATAATACCGCCGGCATCAAGGTCGGCTACATACTGAACGTCGAGGAAGTTGCTTCCGGCATACGAGCCGGTCGGGTCAACCGTGACCGCACCGCTCCAGTTGTCCCCGCCCTGATTGGCGCGACCATACTGGGCCATCGACGGCCACATATCCGAGTAACAGGGCGCTCCACCGTTGGCCGGATCGCAACCCGGTGAGAACGAGTGGGTGATGTTACGCGCGGCATCCCAGGTCAGACCGCCATCTGAGGAGATGGAAATCCACAGGTCGCCGTTGGCTGAACCCTGCGTGTCACCGGTACCGCCGGCGGCACGAGCGGCGCAGTCGTCCATGATCACGGCCGGATCATTGAACTGCGCCCACAATACATAAATCTTACCATCGCACTCGGATACCGACATCTTCGCGATGTTCATGCTCCACACGCCCGGACCGCAGGTGGTCTGGGAGAAATCGGCCGCGGAGACCGTACGGATGTACGGGTTGTTCTCCGACCAGTGGAACAGACGGGAAGCCCAGGCGCTCCAGCCATCCGCACCCGGATCGGCCGGCCATATGGATGATGACCAGACGATATGCAGGTTGTTGGCCGCATCCAGCAGGCAGGACAGGTCGTCGTACGGACGGAAACCGGCCACGCCGTTCTGGTTCTTGGTCAGGTTGACGCGCTTCTGCCACGTCACACCCTGATCGTTGGATATCTGATAATATACGTCGTTATCCCACTGCACCTGAATGGTCGACTCACCCGAGCAGGTGTCGCAGCCGCCCGGGTTCGGCAGGTTGGCCAACCACACCAAAGCGACTTTCGAGCCATTCGGATCGCAGGCGATCGACTGCGAAATGTCAAATACGGTGTCAACAATACGCGGCGTGTCCCACGTACCCGCATCGTTCACGCCAACCTTGCGGTTGTACACGATCGGTTGTGGGTCGCCGGCGCCAGCCGCCGAGTACTGCGAAAAAACGTGCAGCACCGTGTCAGGACCTTCCTGATACTTGATATCGGGCCAGATCCATTCCGGGGACGGAGCACCCGTCACCGGCGGGTTCGGAGCCCGTACGGTAGCGGAGAAGAAGCCCAGACCCGGGCTGAAATCCCAGTACGCCTGCGAAGCATTACCGGAACCAGGATTGTTATGACCGCCAACCATAGCGCGGTTGTCACCGGTCACATCCATCAACACATAGCCGGCGTATTCGTCATCACTCTGAATACCGGCGGCCGTACCGAATGATCCGGCCGATGCGTCATAGAAATTGTAATAATATTTACGGGAGGCAAGCGCCGGTCCCGGCAAACCCATCCAGCCAAAGTGGACGATCGCCGTTCCGGTCGGCAAGTTCCCATTATGAGGTCCCCAGCCAATCATCCGCGGTACGCGGCCGTTGTGCTGATAATCATACCACGTGTCACCAACCTTGACGCCCGGAGACGGGTGACCCGGGGTCTTGCCCGCATACGAATAGGAAGAATTCCCCAGCGCCAGCTGTTTGGAATCCAATCCGGTCGTAAAATTGTTTTCATCGGGGAATGAGTACACCACCGACCGATCAATCTTGGGGTCGATGACGCGTTTCTCAGCGACGGGAGATTTGGCGGCGAATGCCGTCATCGTCAGCGCGGCAACCACCAGTAAGGAGAAACCTACGATGTAAAACGATCTCCTTAACATTCAATGCTCCTTT
>CAYJOL010000031.1:0-3246 GCA_964371785.1 uncultured Ignavibacteriales bacterium
CCCCGAGTTCCTTGGCTAGGCGGGTCGCAACGTCAACACCGGTCCGAAAGCAAAGAAGCGTTCCCACGTTGTCCAGAATGGCGCTTTGAAGCTTCTCCGGCAGTTGCTTTAGGAATTGATTGGCCAGGGTAAGATTCAGCCGGTACTTGCCCGCCTCGGAGAGAATCTTCTCAAACGATGAGGTGATGTAGTTTTGGAATTCGTCCACATAGAGATAGAAATTGCGCCGTTTTTGTATCGGACGGCCTGCTCGGGCCATCGCCGCGATCTGCAGCCGCGAAACAAGCAGGGCACCGAGAATATTTGATACTTCCTCGCCCAGCTGCCCTTGGGAAAGGTTGCAAAGCAGGATCTTGCCGGAATCCATGATTTCGGTGAAGTTGAGTTTGGTCTCTGGCTGCAAAAGCATATTTCTGATCGTGGGATAAGCCAGGAATTTACCAAGCTTGTTGCGGATAGGCGAAAACGCATGCTCTCCGTACGAGGCGAATTCATAGTCCCAAAAGTCCCGAACCTCCGGGTCCTTGACGCCTGGAATAACCTCAAATCGATACGCTTCGTTGTCGATCAGCCTGCGGACGTCCCTGAGCGTGCTTCCGGGCCGTTCAAGCAAGGTCAATAGCAGATACCGAAGAATGTGTTCCAGCCTCATCCCCCAACTCTCTCCAAAAAGCCGCTGGAATACAACGATCATATCATTACAGAGAAGCTCCCTGTCCCGGTCCGACCCGGTCTGAAGCACGTTGAAGGCGACCGGGAAATTTCGGTCTTCCGGATTGAAATAGACCACGTCGGAAACGCGGTCAGCAGGAATACGAGGCAGTATTTCCTCTGTAATCAAGTCCCCGTGCGGATCAACAACGGCCAGGCCTTCACCCGAGTCGATATCCTGCAAAATCATGTTGAGCATGAGCGTTGATTTTCCAGTTCTGGTCGCGCCGATCAAATACATGTGCTGATTGCGAAGCTCCGCCGGTATGGCGACCCGGCGTACCCTGCCACCGTGAGTGTTTTCGCCGATGACGATTCCCGGGTCGAGTGTCCGTTTTGGAGACGGAGCCGTGCGGGAGGTTTGGCGGCCGAGTGCCCGGGACTGGACGTGCTGCGATGGTAGGTGGACCAGCCCTGCGAGCTCTTCACTGTTGAGAATCATGCCGAACCTGAAATTTGTGCGCTCAACCAGCGACACAACCGCACGTACGATAGCGTCTTCTGAATCGGGGTCTTGTTCCTCACAACGCTGAAACGCATTGTACGATCCGGAAAATTGCTGAAAGAAGCCGTCCAGTGCATACACTATGTTTGGATCGGAGCCAGCTGCCCGCACACTGACCGCAAAGAGCGGCCGCATGAGTTTTTGATTGCAGGCCTTCAAGTCAGGGTAGTCGTAGAAGGCCGGTTTTGTGGCATCATATTCGTTATGCGTGGCCAGATGCATGTTTTGAGCCCACGAGTTTGCGACCGGCTGCCAGACTATCTGTAACACCCCCCAGTCTGCGTCTGAAAGCCCCGAAAGCGCACCGACCGCGACACTTAGCGGGTCGACCTTCCAGTTCGAAAACGTGAGCAGAGGATAGCAGTGCGTATTTTGTAGGCAGTATTCAGAGTAAAAGATTTGCGAGTCGTCCGATTCTGTATCAAGTAACTTCTCAATGAGGTCTTCACCCTCTCCTTCCAGGATGGATATCGGCGGGTATTGTGTTTCCAACTGTCGCCGCAAAATGTTTGCGCTGTTGCCTTCGCAGGTCATTTGAATTGTAATGCCGTCGGCCGTGCCTATGAGTTCATAGGATACGCGGTCTGACAGAGTCAGTCCGTTCAGGAATTGTTCAGCCATTTGCGGGGTAGATTCTAGATATTGGGGAAGAGTCAATTGCCGTATTGCCAGGAGGTCCTGACGCTTGTATTCCTGCGGTGAATACGCGAAGTCCGAATGACTCGACGACAGAAATTGAAAGAACCGCTTTACCGGATTGGGCTCGAACCGGCCGTCCAAGCCAAACAGAGCGATATCGACAGCATTGAATCTGCCGTGTTCAAAAGGAATGAAGGGCGGCTCAAGTTCTACGGGGAAGTCATAGGGAGGCATGTGTCCTCTGCCCCTCATCAGTTCGGCGCGAACTTTTGCTTGTTTGGCCTCTGTGAGATTCCGAATACGCACAATGTCACAGATTGATCGAAACGTCGCATTTGGGACAACTGATATAGCCTATCGGTTGTCTGCACTTGTGGCACCTGTCGAAGGCGTGCCGTGGACGGTCCTTGGTATAGCCGCAGCCACATTTCCACAAAGCAACCAGATCGACAACCATTCCGCAGTTTCGACAGGTCACCGTCGGAATCAGCGTCTTCTGCAGCTGTACGCCGATCCTGACTATCCAGAACGTGAGGATTATGTTGGCCAGGAACAAATAGCCGAAAAAGTCCTGTTTCGTGGCACTGTACAGGGACACGAACACAATCGTACTGATTATGAAATAGCCCCACTTGATGGTGAATCGCTTCAATGATACCGGCATAGGTCACCCCTTTTTAGGAAACTGATTGGTATTTACTTCAGTATTGTTGATATCTCCAAATGTCTAATAAGTCGGGGTCGATGATGTAAAGATCTGTGATGTGGTTCAATAACTTAGCTCCTACGAGCCGGGGTTATCATAAACCCCGTCATAAATACCCCATTAATTCTTTCGGACGTTCTGTACAATACTTTAGCCGATGAGCCGTTTGAGGTCTTCCTCTAAAATATGTGCCTTGCGATGTAGCCGCGGTTGCTCACCTTAGCTCGCGTCCTTCTCGTCGTCGTGATTCTGATACCCGGTTGCCGATCCAGATCAGAAATGCGAAGGCGACTATCGCTAAAATGACGGCAGCAACTCCGTCCACAGGGATCCCCCCAAAAAGGTGTTGAATCGGGTTGAATACTCCCCGTATATCGGCTGTTTTCTCGGACTTTATAGTCTAGAAACGGTAACCTATTTATAAAGGCAGACTTGCTAGAGAGCCGGTATCCCAACTCAATACCGCTTTTGGCGGTATTGACGCTTCCGCACCCAGCAGAAGACGACAAGGCTCACGTGGTTTGGGCCGCGACTTTGCAGCGGACACCGGCAAACCCGGTGAGACAGCACGTCGAGTCCATTGCTTTCCCGGACACGGCTATTTAATAGGACTCGCGAAAGGCGCGAAGCGGCTTTGCACAATCCCTGACCAAGGGAGCAAGCGTATCAGAGCAGAAACGAATCG
>CAYJOL010000032.1:0-3108 GCA_964371785.1 uncultured Ignavibacteriales bacterium
AAAACGCCAACGCCCCGGGGGTAAGCCGGGGCGTTGGTAAGTGATATGGTAAACTGCTTAAGCAGGTGAATTACTTGAGCAGGACCATTTTCTTAGTCGCGGAGAAGCTGCCGGCCTGGAGTTTGTAGAAGTACACACCCGAGGCGGAGGCAGAGGCATCCCAGCTAAGTTCGACCAAACCGGCCTCGTCGTTACCGTCGAAGGAGGCGACGCGCTGACCGTTGATATTATAGATATCAAGCTGCCAGGCGGCCTTGATCGGCAGGGTAAAGGCGATCGTGGTGGTCGGGTTGAACGGGTTGGGATAGTTCTGACGCAGTTCGAACTGGTCAGGCACCCACTTGGCGACCAGCGGATTGCCCAGGTTGTCGGCCATCTCCAAGGAGACGATCCGGCCGGGGACATTGAGGAAGTCGCCGCTGAAGCTGTTACCCTCAAGGGAGTAGACCAGCATGCGGGTGTTGACGCCGTCGAAGGCGTACTTGATCTCCATGTTGGTGGCTTTCAACTGAGGAACGACGTTCCCTTCGGCCACCACAAAGGCAGCGCCGATCTGGACATCACCCCGGACGGCGAGGTCGCCGGTGGCGGTGTGGATGTACTCGGCGTTACCCGGGACCACTTCCTTCGGATACGGATTCGCGTCGCCCTGGACCACACGGATCAGGTAAACCAGGTCAGCCACGGAGAGCGTCAGCCCATCGGCGTTGACGTCGGTCGCGGCAATCTGGCCCGCCTGGTTGATCGTGAAGACGGAAATACCGTAAATGAAGTAGTTACTGAACAACACCGCGTCGGCGATTTCATAGGCAATATGGTTCAGGTTGATGTCGCCGCGGTCGTCCAGCGAGTCGGCGCAGGCAATATCGACACCGCCGTTGACGAAGTCGATAAAGCGCAGCGGATCCGGCTTGTTGTCATCGAGAGCCACGTCGCAGGTGGTATTGGCACCATAGGCGCTCGGGAACGCCACGGTCGGATCAGCGATATCGATGCTGTAGGCGCCGGTGGTGTCCTCGAAGTTATAGACGTGGTTGGAGATGAACAGGAAGTTACCGTCGACCGAGGAAATCGTGTTGTCGCCGCAGTCATACCAGAAGAAACGAACCGGGGCATACATACACTCAAAGGTACGGTCGTTGGTGACCAGGAAGTGCAACACCACCAACTGGTTCGAGGTCGCCGGATCACTGTTGGTGAAACAGGTCGGGTGATACGGACCATTGTTGGTTTCGGCGATGGCGACCACGCGCACGAAGCCGCTCGGACAGGCCGAGCCGCCGCAGTTGCCGTTGGCGCCATAGCGGTAGGTGAAATACTCCCACTTACAATCAGACAGGAACTGGCCGGCTTCCGCGTTCTGCAGGGTGAGCGCCGAAGCGTCATACTGGAACAGGAAGTCGAAACCGCCCATCGGATAGTTCGCGAAATTGTGATCCTGCATGTACACTTCAACCGTCTGCTCCTGACCCTGGATCGACTGATGGGTCTTCTGGATGGTGATCAGGAAGTTCACCACGGTTATCGTGAAACTACAGGTGTCGGCGTTGGCCGGAGAACAGCCAGCGCACACCGGCGCACCGTCGGATACAACCACGGTCGCCGTGAAGGAGCCCTTATACGTATCGTCAAATATCGTCTGCCACACGAACTCACCGGTCGCCGGGTTCAAGGTCGGCGTCCCCGGACCGGTCCAGCCAACCAGACTGTACAACAACGCAGCCGGACCAGCGTCCGGATCCGTCGCGTTCACGTCAAGGCTTACCGACGTCCCCAACGCAATCAGGGTATCAGCCGGGCAGGTGATCTCCGGAGGCGTGTTCTGGACACAAATAGTGAAGCTGGTCGAGGCGGTCGCCCCGCAGCCGTCGGCTACCTGTATCGTCACCGGATGCTCACATACGTCAGCTCCGGTCGTCGTCCAATTGATCGTACCGGTATTCGCATTCACCGTCATCGCCGCCGGTCCGGCCACCTTGGTGTAAGTCAGATGCTCACAGCCATTGGCCAGATCAGGGTCAGATCCCACCGCCGTCCCCACATAGGTCGCTCCCCAGTGGATCGTCGCGTTCGGAATCGCCGCTATCGTCGGCGGATCATTCACGACCGTCACCACCCCCGAGGTCACCGACGCCGGCAGAATCGCCATCGTCGCACAGTCAACAAACTGACTGCTCACAGTAAACGACGGGCAGGAGAAGCTTCCCCCGGCCAACGTCACCGTCCCCGAACAGGTGTTACTGGTCTTGAAACTCACGGTCGCTATCGTCGTCTGCCCGGCTGGCAGACATACATCGCCGCTGTTGATCAACATCGCCGCCATACGAACAGTATCCGGAGACACATGGTCAACACCGGATACGTCGATTATACGGTTCGTTAATGACGTCAGCCCCGGCGCCCAATTGACCGTCATCGCATCAAAAAAGGCCCCGCCCGATGTCGAGCTGACCACGAAGACTACCTCGATCGCGCTGACGTCCGTGCCCGGATCAACCGTCACGTTTAACGCCGTCTGCTCGCACCGGGTCACCGTCTTCGATTCAAACGATACGGTCTGCGCCTGAGCATACGAAATGGCAAATACCAGTATAAAGGAGATCAGCAACAAAGAATATAACGTTCTTTTTTGCATCATTAGAATGCTCCTTTAATCAGCTAAAGGTCATTAGTAAGTTGCGGTACTCATCAGCCACCGCTGTGGCCAACCAGCACCGTGAAAATCCGGTTCTTCGCCCTTCGACAGGGAACCGGAACCCCCGCTCACATACCAAAATAAGTCAACCTCCAGCCACCACGGCTCATACCCATGACGGCCTCGCTTGACTGATCTCCGATGTGAGGTGGAATTATCGAGAACAAATGAAAACCCAATCAGATACTTTACATCCTCTCGAGCTACTCATGTCCTCTAAAAACTGAAATGTGCGTGGTTACGGATGATAACCTCAAGATCTCTCCAGGGTTATCTAAGGTGCGGCGTTCCCGAATCAGAAGCAATTCGCATTACAACTAATTCCCTAGACACCAACAAACTACTACTTCCTCCTAAAATGTCAAGTCAAATCTCACAAAAATATGAACTACGATAAGAAGTAGTAATAAAAA
>CAYJOL010000033.1:0-3022 GCA_964371785.1 uncultured Ignavibacteriales bacterium
CTACAGTCCGCAGGTAGGGGCGGGTCCGCTGTTGAACTGGTATTCGACGAGGTTGAGCAGGTCGGCGATATCCAGCGCGCTGTCGCCGTTGACGTCGGCCGCCTGGAACTCCACCGGCGGCGGACCGGCCGGCTGACCGAACATGTAATCGACCAGATAGACCAGATCGGCGATATCCGGACCGCTCCCGTTGCCGTCGGCATCGCCGCACACCCAGGCCGGCGCCACCTGCACCGTCAGGCTCGCCTCGATCGGGTACGGGTTATGGCCCGGATCGTTGCTGCTGATGATCAGCTGACCTGAGTAGACCCCGCCGGCCAGCTCTCCCGAACGGAACCAGCAGGCCACCGTGTCGGCCGCCTGCGGCGCTACCGTGCCGCCCGTTTTATCGGTGGTCAGCCAGCGATAGGGCGAACTGAACCGGACCGCCAGATTGTTGTGCAGGTAGCTGCTCAGGTAGGACACCTCCAGACCGTCGGTGCCGTCGCCGTTCTCGATCCCCACCGTGTTGGCCAGAAGGTCAAACCCGGCCGCGATCGTCTGGTACTGGTAGAGAATCGTGCCGTCCGGATACAGGATCACCTCGGCCGTGATCACATCCCCGGCCGCCGCCCCGTATTCGGGATAGTTCACGAATTCCACCACGCACCGGCCGCCGCTCGTGTCCACGTACACATGCACACCCGGGTTATCCGCGTCCAGCGGGTTCAGATCATCCCACAGCCAGGCCAGAATATTGTTCGGCGTGCTCGTCGTCGGAATCGCCTTCTTGAACCGTGACGCCATCCCGGCCGTGTCAAATCCGATAATGCCGTTCGAACCGATATAGAGCTCCTGATGCAGGTTGCCGTAAAACGGGAAGTCGAAGCCCAGGCTGAACGGCCCGATGAAATTGTCATCGCCCAGACCGGCCGCCACGTCGGTGCCGGTCGCGCTCACCTCCTGCCAGGCGAAACTCGGACCGCCCGGCTCATCCGAATCGATCCAGTAATACCCGAACAGGTCGGGACCGCCCGCATTCTTGTCCACCGGGTAGCCCCGGCGGCTGTCGGTCGAACCCTTGAGCTCGTTGTAGTCGTCGAACCCGGCCGGATACTCCCGGTGTGCCGGCAACACCTGGGACGCCGCCAATAGCTGGGCGAACCGGCTCGCCTTGTTCAGCGGCAGCGACACCCGCAGGCTCCAGACCAGGCTCCCCGGACCGTCGTTGCCGATCACCAGCGGCAGCATCACCGAATCCTGCGGCGATAACGTCTGGCTCAGACTGACCGGATCGGCCGTCAGCGACGGCGCGTAATCAACCCGGATATCATCGACATACCAGTTATCCGTCCCCGCCCCCGTGCCAAAGGAGCGCAGCCGCAGCTGGAATCCGCTGTAGTAGGCATCGGCCGGCAGACCGACATTGACCGACGCATACGACCCCATCACCGGGTCGGCTCCCAAATAATGCGCCACTTCCACCCAGCTGCCCAACTGATTGCGGTACTCCACCCACAGATCATCACCCGCTTCCGGCGGATCGGCGCTGCCGCCCCGCTGATAATAGTAACTCAGAATCACCCCCGCCTGGCCCGACAGGTCGATCAGCTGGCTGGTCACCGTGTCGACACCGCCGTCGAGATTCACCGCATAGGGCGCGCTGGGCGGATTGACCGAAAGGCTCGAGATCGTCGCCCCATGATTGCTGATCCAGCGCAGCGTATTGACGCTCGCCTCAGGGAACGGCTCATACCAGGGGAACCCGCCGGGCGGACCCGCCGAAGTCGTCGCCACCAGCGCCGTCGCACTCGCCAGCGGATCGTTGATCGAGGTCGCCGTGATCAACGCCGTGTCGATCTCCGACATCACCGCGCTCGACGGCACCGCCACCCACGCCTGAATCGTCAGCGAATCGGCCGCCGCCACCGGACCTGCCTGCGTCAGCACGCTGCTGCCCGTCTCGTCATAAAACGTCACCGCCCAGCTGTTCTGGACGGCCGATAAATCATAGGTATCGCTGTTCAATCCTTTATTGTGCACGCTCAGGTAGTAAACCGCCGACAGACCCGACGGACCATACTGGCTCTGCGACGACGGCGTCAGCGCCACCTCGTACGCCGGCGGCTCGCCCACATAGACATCATCCACAAACCAGTCGTCAAAGTTCCCGGTCGTCCCTTTGTCCCGGAAGCGCAGGCGGAACCCGGCGTGATAGGCCGACGGCGGTACGGCCACCGACACCTCGACATACTCCGTCATATCCGGATCGGCTCCCAGGTGGTGGGCCAGCTGCTGCCAGACCCCGGTCGAATCGAGACCTTCCACATACAGGTCGTCGCCGGTCTCGGGTGCGTCGCCGCCACCCGTCTGCTCGTAGAAATACCGCACGATGATATTGCTCTGGCCCGACAGGTCGATCGCCTGCGACATCAGCGTGTCCGCCCCCGACGGATTGCCGTCCAGATTCAGCGAATAGGGCGCCGACGGCTCATTCAACCCGATGGCGTTCGATTCCCCACCGACATTCTTTACCCAGATCCCCTGGTCGATCGTCGGACTCGTAAAATCATCCACCACCGGCACGCTCAACGGCGAGCCTTCCGACGTGCTCTTGAGCGTCGATGAGGCCGCGTAGCTGTTGTCGCCACTCGATGTCGCCGTCACCACCACCGTGTCGAACTGACCGTACGTCGAGGCCGGTACGATCACCCGCGCCTTCAGGCTAAACGTCTGGTCCTGCAGGAGCGTCCCGGTGCTGCTGAGCGGATTCGTCCCGGTCGCGTCGTACAGACCGGTCGGCCATGATGCCGCCGACAGGCTCAGGCTGTAATCATCGCTATAGATACCCGTATTGGTCACCGTCAGGTCATACCAGAGGGTGTCAGCCGGAGCGCCCCGGCCGGAGTCGGCCGACGGCGTCAATGTCACACCGTAATCGATCACCCGGAACGTGTACGTGTCGGTCGTGTCCGCCTTGCCCTCCACATCCACCGCGTACAGGTAATACTCGATCACCGTCCCCGGCGACTGCGAGGGAATG
>CAYJOL010000034.1:0-2207 GCA_964371785.1 uncultured Ignavibacteriales bacterium
CGGCTTTGTCGGGAGTGAACGTCTTTTCAATAACGATATTATCAAGCAGGCTCGATGGTATCAGATCCATCGGCACGCCCTGCTTGTCAAGGTCCGGGCTGGGGAGTGGACTGCCGTTCAGATTCGTGTTGGCGTATCTGTCGCCAAGGCCGCGGATATAGATATACTTGCCGCCGATTACCGATGCTCCGGTGATTTTGCTCATCGCCTCCGCCGCGTTGCCGCTTCCGGAGCGCGAAATGTCTTCTGCGCTGATGGCGTCGCTGACTGTGGCGGAGTTGCTCCGTTTGGCCAGCATGCTCGCCTCGGAATTCTGCATCGCCTTGGCAGTAACTTTGATTCCTTCAATCTGAACCGCCTCCGGGACAAGCAAAACGTCCAGCGAAGTCGGCTCGTCCCCAGATACTATCACCTCAGTAATGACGGTACCGCCGTATCCGATACTCGACACGGCGACCTCGTATGTACCCGGGGGGACGTTCTTGATTGTATATTTGCCATCCATATCGGAGCGCGTACCCATGACCGTTCCTTTGATCATAAGCGTGACGCCGATTAGCGGCTCTCCCGTTTGCACGTCGATGACTTTACCGTAAATCTTGCCGGTCGCTTTCTCGGCCGCAATAACCTGAGACGCGGACAACCCCGCCCACACAACGCTCATGGCAAGAACAACTCGACAAGTAATCAAGAACCCCGCTTTCATTGGTGCACTTCTGATCAACTTAGCAAGCTCCATTAGTTTCTCCTCCTTGACCATACTCCTGTTCAAATTGTCAATTCTCGTCATTCTCTTCACCCGATGCGAAGAGGCGAGCAGTCGTGTCTTCGTATCAGTTGGCCTGAATAAGAAATCCAACAGTTAACTGGGTGTTAGTGCTGTAAGGGAATTGTGTTTACCGGGCCGGAGCCTGCTTGTATGTAAACCGAGATCTCGGTTGTTCGTTAAACGTAACTGCGTTAGACTCGGCGCAGTGGGGACGTGGTTACTTCAACATTCGAAATAGTCACTCGAGTGTTTAGCTATCCGCTTTCTCATGAAATCAAAGCTTGGTCTTCACCGTTCGCTAACTTTGTAACCTTAGCCTGGGCCTGAGTTCGGCCTCATGCGGAAAATAACAATGCTATCGGTCACCCGCGGATGTCGAAACGATGCGATGAATAGATATCCCGTATTTGAAGAAACCACATTACCAGGAGAACAGGTCGATGCCTTCGAAGAAGGAACCCGAGCTCTATGCCCCCAAGGGCAGGAAGATGATCTGGCACCCGTGCCATCTGCAAAGTATGAATCACCGAAAATTCATCGAAGTGGCGAATCTCGCCCTAAGCGGGCAGTTTCGATTTTTGCCAATCAGAAGTGAAAAGCAGGTCGTTAAATGAGTAGCGCCAAAAGCTCGACCTTCGAATCGCGACGTGCTCAGTCGGCGATGACCTCGCAAGAACATCGGTAGTATTACCGCTGGAGCAATTCAGGTGCGGTCTTGTGCCCAAACAAGGGCAGGCTGAAGAGGGAGATTTGAATTAATCTGTTGATATACAAGAGAGAAGCTCCCCCGGCTAGAGTCGAATAACGCCAGGGCGTCATCTTCGACTGGCGACCCGCTGATTAATCCCGCCGTTGGCGGGACTCTACCAACTAGGATTGTTCTCGAAGAAACCGACAGATGCCCCGTTTCTTGATCTGTCTCTCCTTCCGCATCGCCTCGGAGCGCGTGGCAAATTGGCATGACCATACCAACTTCCACGGTCCCGGTATCTTCTTTGTGGTCTTTGTAGATGTATAACCGGGATCGTTATGCTGGAATATCCTTTGTTCAAGACTATCAGTCGAGCCACAGTAGTATCTGCCAACAGATGTGCTATTGAGAATATACGTCCAATATGTCACGTTACTTCCCCTTTTGCACTCAGCAGACTCGTTTGTGTGGCTCCCTGCAATAAAAAGCTCCCCCGGCTAGACTCGAACTAGCGACCCGCTGATTAACAGTCAGCTGCTCTACCAACTGAGCTACAGGGGAGTGTGAAACTCTTCTTCCGCTTTGTCAACTTTCACTTCCCGACTCGCTGATTAATCCCGCCGTTGGCGGGACTCTACCAACTGAGCTACAGGGGAGTGTAAAACTCTATTTTTACTCCCTGACCCGCTGAGTAATCCCGCCGTTGGCGGGACTCTACCAACTGAGCTACAGGGGAGTGTAAAACTC
>CAYJOL010000035.1:0-2084 GCA_964371785.1 uncultured Ignavibacteriales bacterium
TATAAACATGCATAGCATGGATGAAATGATAGTGCAAATTCTCGGCGAACAGCTTCGCCTCTGTTGCAGCGATTTCATACCTAAATGAACGCCCAGTAAGAGCATTTGCCCGTGTCTCAAATAGTTGCCACTCTCCATAATCATTTTCAGAATTTCTCAGA
Source organism: uncultured Ignavibacteriales bacterium (assembly GCA_964371785.1). Classification (GTDB taxonomy): domain Bacteria; phylum Zixibacteria; class MSB-5A5; order GN15; family FEB-12; genus CAVQCT01. The sequence continues at coordinate 162 of CAYJOL010000035.1, forward strand.
AGTACAAAGTTCCAACCTTCTTTATCCTCACCGTCTTCTCGAATCTCAATATAACCCCCGTGAACTACATTATTCTCTGCCAGAACCGATTGTTGGTTCTGAATTCTCGCATCCTCTAACAATTCACCGTACTTGAAGAAATGAATATGTAATACTCTGTTGCCCAATTGAAATTCTTGGCCTTCACGGCTCGGCAACGAAGATATGGAAACGCCTGGAAGCTGTCGATTGAGCTCATCTATGCACTCTTCAAACATTCCAAGTAGCTGTCGCTCCATATACGTCAATCTTGCTAATTCGTCAGCCTGGTGATTTCTATGGGCCTCTGTCGTGAGACGATCTTCTTCTACTCGGTCTTGGTGGGACTGAACTCTCTCAGCCAGCTTAGACAAGGCAGTATCCGGCGGTTGCTCAGATTGATTCGCCTTCCTCAAATCGGAAAGTACTTCGGCGGCGCTTTGGTATCGGCGATGCAAGTCTTTTTCGAGGAGGCGGCCAACCACCCTGTCGAGAAAAACCGGTATGCTGGGATTGATAGTCCCTATCCTTGGCGCTATTTGAAAACGATGCAAGTCTCTCAATTTGAATATGTCATCCTCCCTAAACGGAACTTGTCCAGTAAGTGCCTCGAAGAACATAATCCCAATCGAATACAAGTCGGTCGCAGGCAACACATGGGCACCCTCCCACACTTCAGGTGCCATATAAACTGGTGTTCCAGATCCTTTGAAAGTCATGCTGCGTGTAGCCTCTTCGACAAATTTCGCAAGCCCGAAATCGGTGATCCTCAACACTCCGTTGCTCAGGAGAACATTCTCGGGTTTCAAATCTCTGTGAACAAGTCTTGAGTGTAATGCCTCCAGTCCTTCCAGAAGCTGTATAAAGTCGGAGACAATCTGATCGAGAGACGATATTTCAGGCAACCGGGATGATATTCGCCCACGGTAGTTACCCTCCGCACAATAATCCATCACTATGAACTTTCCTTTCAACCCCTTCTTGACTAGGCAGTCACCGGAATCGAGAGGTGCCAACAAGTTCGGATGATTTAGTCCTGCTGTACTCGTTAGCTCTTGAGAAAAGGACAATTCATCTTGTTGACTACCACTAATGGGAAGAACTTTGACTGCGTATTCTTGTCCCTCAACACTTTTGACCAAATAGACGACGCCAAATCCGCCACTGCCGATTTCGCGTATCACAGAGTACTCTCTGCCCGAATTGCCCTTGATCTTCTTGTTCATTTCCGAGATATTCCCGAATAATCTTGCCACCTAATACTACATCCGTAATCGGGCCTATGACAAGAAGAATTTCTGCTATATCGATATTCTATGTCTTTGCTGAGGAGTAAGCTGTCCGTCAGTTGACAACGCTATGTCTAAGAATTCTTGCTTAAAGGGTGTTTTAGTATCTGCCCCCGAAGATGTTCCGGGCTGGCCGCCAGGTAAATAGTGGTGGTTTTAATATCACTATGGCCGAGCATTTTGGAGAGCGAGAAGATATCACATCCACCTTCAAGCATGAGAGTAGCGAACGAATGCCTGAGTTTGTGGACGCTGAAGGAAATGCCAGTGACGCGTCGTGCGAGCTCAACTAGCCGCTTGAGGCCCGAGTCCGTAAAGGGTACATCATGATATGTTGAAACGAAGAATTCAGGGCAGGATCTTCGCAACCTGTCGCGCTGTACTCGATACCGGCCGAGCGACTGTGCCAGGGCAGAAGTCATGGGAACAATCCTGTCCTTGTTCCCCTTCCCTTCTCGGACGAAAATAGTCTGATTTATGAGATCAACATCTGTCACCTTCAATCGAAGCAGCTCGCTCTTTCGAAGGCCGGCGAATATGAAGGTGGCAAAGATTGCATGGTTCCGATACCGCTGAAGTCGTTCTTGAAAAGGGTAGTTGTATACCACCTCCAGGA
>CAYJOL010000036.1:0-1604 GCA_964371785.1 uncultured Ignavibacteriales bacterium
CATGACCATACTGTTTCTCGTCGTATTCACGCTCATTGCCACCCACGCCGTGGATTGCGCCGACCGCAACGCGACACGAGCGGAGGCTGTCGTCGAGAAGTTTTTCGACCTGTCCAATGATCTACTCTGCATAGCTAATATGAATGGATATTTCGTGAAGCTCAATAAATCGTGGGAGCGAACGCTGGGATTCACAACCGGGGAGTTGACCAATCGACCGTTCATCGAGTTCGTCCATCCGGATGACGTGGCGCCAACAATTGAGCAGTACACCCGGCAGGCTGGGGGAAACGACGTGATCTCCTTTGAGAACCGGTATCGCTGCGGAGACGGCAGGTATCGCACATTATTGTGGAATGCGACACAGCCTGTTAATAACGGGTTAATCTATGCTTCTGCTCATGATATTACGGAACGCAAGCAAATGGAGCAGGAGGTGGTGTCACTTAACGACGCCCTTGCCGCACGCGCTCAGGCCTCCGAAGCTCTCAACTCCGAGCTTGAGGCGTTCAGCTACTCGGTGTCGCATGATCTCCGTGCCCCTCTCAGGAGTATTGACGGCTTCAGTCAAGCCCTTCTGGAGGACTATTCCTTGACGCTGGACAATACCGGGAAGGATTTCCTGAATCGGGTCCGTTCGTCTACTCAGCGCATGGGCCAACTAATCGATGACATGCTTCAATTATCTCGTGTGACCAGAAGCGACTTTCATCGAGAATCTGTCGACCTCAGCCAAATAGCCCGCTTGGTAGCCGACGCCTTATGTGACAAGTTCCCTGATCGTACGGTCGACATTATCGTACAGGATGGGCTTCAAGCTGACTGCGATCCCAGGCTGGTACGGATCGCTTTGGAGAATCTCTTCGACAATGCCTGGAAATATACGTCAACGCGCAACGTAGCCAACATCCGCTTCGGTACGCTGGCTCAGATGGGCTATCCGGTATACATGATCAGCGACGATGGCGTGGGATTTGATCCAAACTATGCGGCAAAATTATTCAGTCCATTTCAGAGACTGCACCGACAAGAGGACTTCGAAGGAACGGGTATCGGCCTGGCGACGGTAAAACGAATCGTGACACGCCACGGCGGAACCGTTTGGGCTGAGAGTGAGACAAACCAAGGTGCCACGTTCTACTTCACCCTGGCACCGAGCGGGCTGAAAGGAGAAGACCATGTTGGAGAAAATCATTCTGTTAGTCGAGGACAACCCGGACGACGTCCAGTTGACACTCCGTGCGCTTAGGAAGAACAAGATTACCAACGAAATCAAGGTGGCTCGCGACGGTGTGGAGGCGCTCGATTACTTATTTTGTCAAGGTCAGTTTGCGGGTCGTGACCCGCAAGTCCTCCCGCAGGTAATGTTACTGGACTTGAAGCTTCCCAGAGTCGACGGTCTAGAGGTCCTGCGGCAGGTCCGCTCGGAACAACGCACGAAGTTCCTTCCTGTGGTCATTCTTACCTCGTCAAGAGAGGAACAGGATATCGTCAGCGGCTACAGTCTTGGCGCCAACAGCTATATCCGTAAACCGGTCGATTTTGCTCGTTTTTGCGAAGCCGTCCACAATCTCGGTCTGTATTGGCTGTTGCTTAACGAGGTT
>CAYJOL010000037.1:0-1555 GCA_964371785.1 uncultured Ignavibacteriales bacterium
ATTACCATCAACCAAGTCGCTTCTCACGGGACATCTTTTTGGCTAACTTTGCGACGAAATCCACCGTGTGCAGCCCTCCACTCGTGGAGAGCTAGAGGACCTGTTTCGTGCACCTGAATTGTGGGTGATACAATCGAAGTTTTCGAAAAGAAAATCCTGCTACGATTGAGTATTTGTGTTGATAAGTTACGACCCGTGCACTTTAGCATCCCCGTGTGGGATTATCAAGGGTGGGAATCTGTGTCAGCACACATACCACAAAGAGAGTCTGCCACAAACGAATTACTTGGGTATACTACTATTCCATATCCCTTTACTCCTCTAGGCCCTCGTCGAATCTTTGTCTTAAATCTATCTAGGAACTGCTGACCTCTACCCTTTGCTGCGAAACAAGCGGCTCCTGTAGCTATGTCTGCAAGTTGAAGCCCTTCACATAAATAATCATGTGACAGAAACATAGTTCTATTGAAATGTGTCAAAGCAAGGTTGAATTGCGGGTACACACAACCATTAGTTATGATGTGATAGAAGTGACGGGAAAACCCACCTTCGTGACCGCTCCCAGGGATTTCCGCGACGACTGTAATCTCATGATGCTCCCGCAACCCCGAGCAGTGCATTTCAACTCTCTGGCACAAGAATTCCAGTGCCTGCTTTAAGTATTGTAGACGGAGCTGTCTGTTCAATCGTCGCTGCTGTTCATCAATGAGGGCAAAAATAAGGAAGCCTGAGATAGTCCCCAAGAGGTCGCATACCTGCTCACGTAGTTGATTTGAGTCATGCCGTCGTTGCCTTGAAAATAAAGAATCGCTTTCGCCAGGTGGGCTCCATTTTACTGGGGCTAGGGAATCATCAAGGAGATTACACTTGATATCTCTCAATGCTTGTTGTAAGCGTGAATACTCTTCTTCACTCACGAGCAAGCCTCCTAAACTAGACACGCCTAGTTCATCCATTCTGCTATCATCGATAAAGAGGAATTGTTTCATATTCCAAAAATCGAGATAGGATCAAATTGCGACCATTGTAGCTTAGGTATACCGGCCACACGAGGTATCTGTGGGACAGGTCGAACAGGCTCAATCTTTGGGATTGGAGCCACGGGCTGAACACGTGGGATCGGTGGGATGACTGTGAGTCCTCGCGCTCCGTAGATATACCCGGCGACATAGCCACCATGATCTCTAATTACACCCTGCGCAAATTGCCCTCTGTGGATCCCGTTGTAATCAAATATTGCTTCATCTCTCACGAAGCCTACCGGATTTCCTCCCAGATCAATGAATCGGTCGTCAAGCAACCACAACACGACACGACCCAAGCGATCTCTTATGGCCGTCAAGTATGGCATATCTCGGATCCAATTAAATAAAAATTCATACCTCTAGACTTCATCAATTTAATTTCGACGGACCGTTACTGGTTATTTTTCTGCCGACGGAATAAACACCTCCAGAATACGTAATATCTGATCACGATCAAGTCTGAATCCCTTCAGATTATAAACATGCATAGCATGGATGAAATGATAGTGCAAATTCTCGGCGAACAGCTT
>CAYJOL010000038.1:0-1348 GCA_964371785.1 uncultured Ignavibacteriales bacterium
AGGCAATGGCGAAGGAAATATCCGGCAAGCCCTGGCTGCTCTATGGCGGGGATAAGGCCCAGACCCGGCTCGGATGCAAGGTAGTCCCCTGGGCTGAAATCGGCTCATGCACGAGCCAACTCGCTGCGGATTGAGTTCGGATAATCTCGTTCAGACTGGTGCCGCGCGGCTGCCAGCCGAATACAGCTTTGATCTTGGCGTTAGCGGCGACGAGCTGCACCGGGTCGCCAGCGCGCCGTTCGCCGATGCGCACCGCGAAATCTACATATATTGGCTAATTGCCAATCAGCCAGGATGGCTTATCCCAGACCGTGTGGCGTTGGTCAATCGGCACCCACGACTCTTGACTATGCTAACGCACAGCGTTAGTATATTTGTCTGTGATCAAGACGTTCAAGTGCCGAGATACCGAAGACTTGTTCGATGGGGCGCGAGTGGCCCGTTTCGCCAACTTTGCCACCGTGGCAATGCGAAAGCTTCAGATGGTACATGCCGCCGCGCGCATCGAGTCTTTGCGCGTGCCACCACAGAACAGGTTGGAGAAACTCTCTGGCGATCGCGTCGGGCAATGGAGTATCCGCGTCAACGACCAGTTCCGCGTCTGTTTCGTCTGGCGCGATGGCGCGGCCTGGGATGTCGAGATCGTCGATTACCATTGAGGAGCAAGGATCATGGCAAAGCGTAAGGTTCCACTGGCGACCCCGGGTGAGATTCTGCTCGAGGAATTTCTCAAGCCCCTGGGAGTGACGCAGTACCGTCTGGCCAAGGAAATTGGAGTGCCTCAGCGCCGCATCGGCGAGATCGTGGCAGGCAAGCGCGCCATCACTGCCGATACCGCCGCGCGGCTGGGGGTGTTTTTCGGAATGGAGGCCGAATTCTGGCTGAATCTCCAGGCCCATCACGACCTTGTGCATGCGCGAGAGGCACTCGCCGACCGGCTTGCGGAGATCACGCCGCTCGCGATGGCTGCCTGATCGAGCAGCGGGTTTTTTTCGTACGCTACACCGCTTGGCAAGTTTGCCCGCGAACATCCTCCAAATCACGTCGTCTCGAGCAGCCGCTTTTCCCAAGCCAGCGCCGACCGCGTGATCTCCTCCAGGCTGGTGCCGCGCGGCTGCCAGCCGAAGGCGGCTTTGAGACTTGCGTTGGCGGCGACGAGTTGCGCCGGGTCGCCGGCGCGGCGTTCGCCGATGCGCACCGCGAAATCCACCCCCGAGACTTTCTTTACCGCTTCGATTACTTCGCGCACGCTGTGGCCGCGACCGTAACCGAAATTGAGCACGGCGGAGTCGCCGCCGCGCTTCAGGTAAGCGAGCGCCTGGAGATGCGCCTCGGCGAGGTCTTCGAC
>CAYJOL010000039.1:0-1340 GCA_964371785.1 uncultured Ignavibacteriales bacterium
TGTACATCCGGCTACATAGGATACACTTTAGACCGGAAACATAGGTAACACTTTTTCAGATTGGTAGTCTACGTTATCCTGTTTGTATTGGTGTTTCCCGGTCTTCGGCAGGTGAATCAGTCGCCGATTTTGTGTATCCAGGACGGCCAGTTTGATCGTTGCGAAGTAGAGGTCCCAGCGGTCATTATCGGTTTGTCTCAAGCCGACTGGTTCCCCGGCCAGCGTTTCACTCAGATAGATCTGGTGATTATTCCATCGTAAGTCTCCTTGGGCATGAACCCATCGCACCACCATGTCATCAGGGTAAGTCATTGCCGGTACGACCAGGGGGTAGTTCTTGGATGAGGCATGATAGCGATTGGCCGGGATATCATCATCGATACTCTCATGTGGCCGGTCGTGGTTGTATTCCTGCCGGAAGCGGTCGAACGCCAGCTGTTGCTGACCCCAGGTCTGTTTCGGCGGAGAGGCTGTTTCCTGCTTGAGGGTACGATGCATTCGTTCATGACGGCCGTTCTGTGCCGGTTTCCCCGGTGCGATACGTTCCGGCACGATTCCCAGCTTCAACCACCAGATCGACAGACGCGAGAGACTGCCTACCGTCGTCGTGGCAAAGGGCGGCCCGTTGTCGGTGCGAATCGCATTAGGCAGACCGTACTCTCTAAAAGCAGCCTCGAAGATCGGCTGGACCAGTTCGTGGCCGGTAGCCTTGACAGCCTGACAACGCAGCAGGTAACGGCTGTAGTTATCGGTAATCGTCAACGGGTCACAGCGACGACCATCGCCGGTGACAAACCATCCCTTGAAGTCAGCGCTCCAAACAGCGTTGGGATGATCGCAGTGCTGCAGCGGCTCGGTATACGGCGTCCCCTTGCGACTCCGACGACGAGGAATGGTCAGACCGTGACGTCGCAGTATCTCCCCAATCGTACTGCCGGCTGGCCAGACAACATCCGGATAGTGGCGCGTCAGCCATGCTCGTAGCTTGCGCGGCCCCCAGGTCGGATGATCTTGACGAGCAGCGATGATCCCGGCAACGGACTCCTCCGACACCCCAAACCGATGCGACAACGGTGCCCGAGACTGATCGATCAATCCTACCGGACCAGCCTCAATATACCGGCTGATCCACTTGTACCCCGTCTTGCGGCTTACTCCGAAGTGGCGACACAACGAGGCCATGTCCCATTCGTGCTCCAAATACATCACAACAAACTGCATGCGCTCATCCATTACACGGGTCTCTTTCCACGGCACATCTCACCTCCTGAGATAATACCGTCAAAATGTGTTACCCATGTTCCCGGATCAATCTGTTACCTATGTCTCCGGTCTGTACC
>CAYJOL010000040.1:0-1215 GCA_964371785.1 uncultured Ignavibacteriales bacterium
ACCCGCCAGCGGCTGGCGGGATTACGGCACTTCGGTGCGGCTCACGGACTCTTCAGATTACGTCGGCATTGGAACAGACCCACAATCACCCCTCCATGTCTTCGGAAGTACAAGCTCCACCAGCGCACCCTTAACGATACTCCAGCTGCATGCCGCTTCCACCGGCGACTACGGTGACTTCTCCTCGTTCGGTCCGCAAATCTCGTTTCGATCCGAAGACAGCAATCCGTCGGACGGTGACGATCGAGAATTCGCGCGCGTGTCAGGAGGCTATCTCCGAAGCGCCGAAAACGGAGTTCTCGATTTTTCCGTGCTGGAAAACGGCGTGATGAGAAAGCTGATGAGCCTCAGCGGCCCGAGCTACGTGGGAGGCGAGACGCCGGCTGGCCTTATGCTCAATGAACCGACCAGCAACGTGGGCGTGCTCAGCGTCCGCAATCGCTCGGCCAACAAGTACGTTGCCTATTTCGAAAGTACCCTCCAAAACGAGGGAATCGTTCGCCTCACGTACACCGGAGATCCAGCCGATAATATGACGTTCATGGAAATGAAGACCACACCGGCGGGCAACCCTGACATCAGGTTCCGGTTCATGGCCGGTGGAGACGCATACGCCGACGGGAGTTGGAATGGCGGCGGTGCCGACTTTGCCGAGTGGTTTGAAAAGGAAGACCAGATACCGCCCGCGTCCCTGATTGGTCTAAATACTCAAACCGGCAAGACGCGCGTTTGGCAACAGGGCGATCCCTTCATCGGTGTGCAGTCAACAAATCCAGCCTTCGTGGGTAACAACATGCTCAAGGCCGAAGGAACACGTGAACAACTGGAACGTGACTACGTGGTTGTAGCCCTGCTTGGCCAAGTGGAGGTTTTGAGCTCTGATGTCCTTGAAGCGGATGGAAAGCTAACGACCTCCGATGGCCAGTTCATTGGATGGCGGCTCGCCACAGGCAAGGTCTACATCACTGGCCCATGCCGTGCCAACGTGTGTCGGCAACAAGATCCCAGAGTCCGGGAGCTTGAGCGCCGAATTACAGAAATGGAATTGATGGTCAAGACTTTTTTGCCAACAAAGATCAACGTGGCCACGTCACAATCCACAAACATCGAATAGAGATCATGAAAAACCGCCCAAGGCCATAAAAGTAACGCAATCCAGACGATTCGTTTCTGCTCTGATACGCTTGCTCCCTTGGTCAGGGATTGTGCAAAGCC
>CAYJOL010000041.1:0-1168 GCA_964371785.1 uncultured Ignavibacteriales bacterium
CTCCCGCCGCGAGTATATCGACATCGCGGTCACCGTCCATGTCGGTCAACCCAAGCAGCCCCACACCAGGAACAGTCGAGAAGTTGTCAGCGGAATAGGCAACCAGCATTAAGGAGTCTAGATTGCCTCTCACATTGTAGTAAATCGCTATGACGTTAGGGTCCGTGTAACCGGTGACTATACTTGTATGAATGCTGTCATATCCAACCCACTTTGATGTCGCAATCGGAATTTCGTAGTGATCACCGACAGCTGGATGCATCGGATCGGGCAAATCGATTCGTTTGGCATTGGAAAGCAGGCCGGTCCCCGAATTCAACAAGATATAGATTGCTCGGTCATACCAACCGTCACCAATCAACATGTCCGGAGCCCCGTCGTCGTTTATATCAGCGATCTCGATTGAAGCAATCCGAGTATATGGCGTCCCTATGTTATACGAACCATATATCCCGAAATCGAACCCTCCGATCAGGGTCGTTGCGACCGCATTGGGTGAAACTCCTGACCAGTTATCCAATTCATCTTTTGTCCGTATGCCGAAGTAATAGGTCGTGTTTTCTGATAGCCCATCTACTGTGTCGACTTCCTGGCTGCCAGCGGGCTTTGGTGAAGAATTGGCATGTGACAGTGTAGCACCTTCCCAATTACCGGTATCAATCGGCGACGTACTGTACTTCACGACATACAATGCCGCCGTGCCTGTTAGACTGTCATCACCTGGCATGGTGCAAGAGAGAACTACCTTGCGTGCAGTGGTATCTATAGCGGTAAGGTTGGCGACAGCTGCTGGTGGAATGCTATCCAGATTTGGAGTCAAGGTCGTTACGCTTGGGCAATTTGAAACGACCGACCAGTTACCAGTATCGTCGACCGTCTTGATTGCGAACGAATACGCCGTCGCCGGGTCGAGACCGGTGACGATAAAAGATTCATTCGATCCCGCGGTCTTCGGGTTCGGCTCACCCGAGAGCTGAGTGGCTAAAGACCAATTGGAATCGACAATCGGGACGGAATGTCGGCGGAGATCGTATGCTGCGCCCCTTCCTGTACTCCCGTCATCGCCAGGTGCCGTCCACGCGAGTGTTACGGACGTCGTGGTGATGTCCGTGTGTCGCAGATCGGTGATCTTTGCGGGTTTGACGCTGTCCTGCGGATCCTGATTGTC
>CAYJOL010000042.1:0-1009 GCA_964371785.1 uncultured Ignavibacteriales bacterium
GTGCACGGCGAGTCGAGCTCCTCTCGCATCGCCGCGATCGATGCCGGATTCCGGCCGCGGGCCACCGCGTCGGCGATGATCCGGTCGGTGTAGGCGCTCGCCGCCGCCCTGGCGTCCACGCGGGCCGCCCAGAGCCCGTCGATCCCATCGACTCGCGCGGCCTCGGTGCCGACGGCCGCGCCGAGGACCTGCCCGATGTGGGCGGCGGGATCGGTCGTCACCAGCAGGGTGCGGCGGCCCTGGCGCGCCGACCAGACGGCGGTTGCACACGACACCACGGTCTTGCCCACGCCGCCCTTGCCGGCGAAGAAGATCGTGCGGGGACCCCCATCCGGCTGCAGGGCCGCCCTCACGGCCGCGTCGTCGTCCACGGTCTTCCGCGCCGGGCGCCCCTCCGCCTGCCCGAAGGCCGGCCGCGCGGCGTGCTCATCGGCGAGCAGCGGGACCAGGGCCCGCAGCCGGGCGATCCCCCGCACCTCGCCGTCGAGGAGCGGGACGTGACGGGTCGGCATCGGCATCTGCCGCTCGATCTCGGCGAGGTACCGCTCCTGCATCGCGATGCGCGCGGCGAAGAAGGGACTGGCAGCCTCCTCGGCCGGCAGGATCCCGTTGACGATGAGCTCGGTCGTGACGATCCCCAGGCGGGCCAGCTCGGCGCCGGCCCGCTTCGTCTCCGCGATCGCCGTCGCGTCTGGATGGAGCACGAAGGCGAACCTGGTGCGCGACTGGTCGCGCAGGGCGGCGAGCGCACGCTCGTACTTGACCTTCGCCTCGGCGATCGCCGCGGCCGGCCCGATGCACGTCTGGCCCGCGCCGGCCTCGGCCTCGGAAATGCTCTTCGACCAGGCTTCGGGCAGCTCGAGCAGGCGCACGGTGTGACCGGTGGGGGCCGTGTCGAAGATCACGAGGTCGAAGCCGGCGCCGCCGGTGGGCGGCGTGGCGGGGGCCGTGGGGTCGAGGAAGTCGGCGAAGCGGTCGAACGCGGCGACCTCGGCGGTGCACGGCCCGG